>JAAXJB010000012.1 GCA_012270065.1 Rubripirellula sp.
TGACTGGGTTTTTTAATGCGCGTTCTTACGCTGGCTTGCCAGCACTTCATCTTCGGAGTTGATCAGTCCTGCCACGACAAAGTGGGTTTCAAGCTCTGGTGATCAACCTGGGCTGATCGTTATTTGCATCCCATTGCCTTGTTCCCAAAGGCGGCCTCACTGCCAATGAGGGGGTCTGGCTCTTGACTCCATGCCCAACGCTTGAATCCTTCAGAGCCGACAGACGCTCCAGCATGGAAGCTGCAGGAGTAGATCCAAAAGGTGCCTTCGTCATTGCGGCCCATGCGTGTTTCAACGCCGAAGAAGACCCCCACGAGGATTGCAAAAGGCAGAGCTCTTAGAAAGTGTCTGATCATCAACTGAGATGACTCAGGGTCAACATGCCCAGTTGGAGTGAAGTGGTCAATGGATGGGCTGGGCTTCTGAGGCTGGTTGAGGGCAGGATGGATGTATGGGCAAGAAATCCAAAAAGGCCAGGAAGGTGAAGAAGGTCCAGCAGACCTTCACTCCCCTGATTTGGCACAAAACGTTCATCAAACGGATCAGGCAACGCTTTGGTTTGAGCAAATACCAAATGCTCTGGATCACCTTTGGTAAAGGTCTGGTGATCGGCTACGTCCTGGCGTTCCTGGTTCACCGCTGAATGGAGTCAACTCAGAAGCTTGTAGAAAAGCTCGTCGATCGACGGATGCAGAACACGGGAGAGTCTCAAGCGGTAGCCAGGGCAAACGTGATGGCTGCCTTCGAGAAGCTCAAGAAGAACAAGGCTTAGTGCTTGTGCCGTGCTTGGAAACTCTCAGCAGAGCCTCAGAACAAATCAGAGGGATACCGTTTAACTGGCAGGGCTCGAGGGCATACACGGAACCAGACCCAGGAGACCTTCTCTTCCCTCCTGGGTTTTTTATTGCCTGAGCAGAGCGGGAAAAAATTTCTGCAGTCACGACTGACCGATGACTCGCCGCTTCCATCGTGGCTAGACCTTCAGAAGTTCAGCTGCTCAATTCGGCGAATGAAGCCAACCACCCTTCTTGGAACTCTGGTCCTCCTCAGCACGTGGAGCAGTGTTGGTGCCACTGAGGCTGGTACATATTCCATTCAAAAAGCTGACAACAGCGTCGAAGAACGCATTGCTGCTGCACGGAGTGACGAAGGCTGGTCGCACCTGTTGAAGTCAAAGCTGCACGAATCGCTGGAGTTCGCTGCTTGGGGTAATGGTCGCGGACGTGGCTGGGCTAACGGCGGTGGAGGCGGTGGTGGCTTCGCGAATGCCCGCTATGGAGGTGGATGGGGCAATGGTGGCGGCTGGCGCAACGGAAGCGGTGCATGGGGCAACGGTGGCGGTCGACGTGGCTTTGTGAATTGGTGAAACTGCGAGTGATCCATCTCTCAACAGAACAATCACCCCGTCAGCAATGGCGGGGTGTTTGCTTGGGCAGAGGCACAACAAAGCTGGGTCATCACACCTGGCCCATGCGCAGGTGAATCTGTTGATCGGCTGAGAGGCGACGCGCAAGAGGGCAGCATGCTGGTTTCACCACGACCCATCGTTTCCTTGGGGTTCAGGGTGGCAGTGCCCATTGCTGGAGTCTGGCGACATCCCCCAAATGGGTGATCTTTCCATCGGGTTGACTCCCTCAACTGAGGGATGCGGTGGAGCAGCTGCAGCAAGGGGCACCATCTCGTGACGACTGAGGGCATTGACGGCATCATTCGCGGAGTCGTACCTGTCCGATGCTCCACCGACTCTCGATCGGACTGCTGGCGACAGCGATCTCCATCGTCCCGTTGCCCGCAAAGGCTCAGTACGGCACTGCCGAAGATCTTGGTGATGTCATGAACATCAGTCTCAAGGATGTGGTCAGTACAACTTTCGCTGACCAATGCGCATTGCAGGTTGCCAATGCTGGTTCTGGGGGCTTTGGTTGGCTTGCGAATGCAAACAAGGTGTTAACGATCGGCGATAGTCTTTCCTACGACGAATCCCTTGACACACGCTTTGCCTCAGATGTCACATGGCGTTTTGGTGTCAATGGTTTGGATGATGGAAATGTAGATAATGGACTTTTTAATCATTCGCATCCATCAGCCCTCAGTGAACATGATGAGCAGTTGCGCCAGCTCGATTCATGTCTCGTTGGGATGACGCAACCAGTCGTCCTGCCACCGCTTCCGCTTCCTCCATTGAAGCAATAGTTGCATTGTTTCCAGCGTGATGATGAATAGGAACTGGCTATCGATCTTTCGTTCCTGCTTCTGCTTGGCTTGATAGTCGCAAACTACTCAGATTGATAAAAGTATTTATCTCATTTTTTCTCGCCTTAATCAACAACCCTTAGGGCTGCATTGATCAGGATCTGTTCGCCATCAGCCTGATGAATGATTCTTTGAAAGAGCCGAGTTCGGATTGGTGAACCGATTCGTTCTGAGGCATCAAGCTCTCAGGTTGCCGATGCCTCGGATCTTCTCCATTGCGCCAGGGGGTGAACAACAGGAAATTTCCGGCAACCAGCCCTGCCGTCACGATCACCGCAGCGAGCTGCTCCAGCTGTTCGATGTCCATCCCTGCATTGTCCCGCTTTCCCCGAGCAAGGACGTCCCCTTGAGGGTTGACGGGTCTTGGTTCAGCTGTGGCCGCAGCTCCAGGCA
>JAAXJB010000096.1:0-11117 GCA_012270065.1 Rubripirellula sp.
GTGCAGTATTCCAGTGCAGTATTCCATGTGCAGTCGTTGGGGAGAGCGAATCGGGGTGGGGGCAACCCGCGGAAATGGTCCGTCGGGCTGCTCGTGTCCTGCGGTTTTTGTCCGGCGTTTTTTGTCCGGGAAACCGAGCGTGTTGGCAGGTCTTGCCCGCGGCTGGCTTTCGTTGCCGACGACCGTCGCTGTTCTGAGCGGGCGCTGTTCTGAGCGGGCGCTGTTCTGAACGGGCGCTGTTTTGAACGGGCGCTGTTCTGGAAGGGGAATCTGCGAGGCAGAACGCAGACCATGGGATGGCATCGCAGACAATCGGGTAAGTTCATCTGATGTTACGAGTTGGATTATCGAGTTGGGTTGTCTACGATTCAGTCTTCTGGTGATTCAATAGGTGCGACCTCGTTTGGGAATTCACTGCCAGTGTTCAGAACCACGAGAGAAACGATGACTCGAGTCATGATTTTTGCTGCGGCCCCGGTGACGCTTGCCGTCTTCTTGATCGTTACTTATGGACAGTACCTTCTGCCGGCAGAGAGTGCTGAGAAACCCTCGTTGGTTTCGGACACCGTTGAGTCTTCTTCTGAGTCTTCTTCTTCGAGTTGGCCAAATTGGATGGGGGCGAACCATGACGGCATTTCCGGGGAGGCAGGCTGGTCTACAGAATGGCCCGAAGATGGTCTGGAAGTTCTCTGGCGGCGGCAGATCGGAATCGGCTTCAGTTCGGTATCGATCGCTGGCGGACGTCTGTTCACGATGGGGCATCGTGATGGAGACGAGACGGTGTACTGTCTGGACCTGAGCACCGGGGATGTGATCTGGTCTCACACCTACCCATCAGAACTGGTCGACAACCTGTATGAGGGCGGACCCGGTTCAACTCCCACCATCGATGGTGGACTGGTCTATACGGTCGGCAAAGAGGGGCAACTCTTCTGTCTTCGTGTCGCGGATGGCAAGGTGATTTGGCAGCGTGATTTGCAGGCTGATTTAGGTGTCAGTCTGCCTGAGTGGGGATTCAACGGATCTCCTTTTATCCTTGGTGACCAGCTGATTCTTGAAGCTGGCCGGGTGGTCTCCTTCGACAAACGGACTGGTGAACGGAATTGGCAGACAGAGAAGCACACTGCTGGATATGGCAGTGCGATCAGTTTTGAATACGAAAAAGAACGATTGATTGCGACGCTCGATTCAGATGCTTTGAGACTGGTCAAGGCGGCCGATGGCGTGGAGGTGGATGCGTTTCCCTGGAAGTCTCCCTTCCGAACCAACTCGACGACACCCATCATTCACGAGGGAACGATTTACATTTCAACCGGATATCAGGTTGGTTGTGGGTTGTTCCGCATTGAGGAGCGAAAACTGGAACTCGTTTACGAGAATCGGGAGATGCGTAATCACTTCAATAACAGCATTCTGTTCGAGGGGCATTTGTACGGATTTGATGGGAATTCCAATTTCGGGCGTGTGGTCAATTTGACATGCATGAAGCACAGCACGGGGGACGTCTTGTGGACGGAAAGCGGTTTGGGGTGTGGCTCGCTGATGATTGCTGGTGGCAGATTGGTCATCCTCAGTGATGACGGCCGCCTTGTGATCGCGAAGGCGTCACACGAAGGTTACGAAGAGATTTGCTCAGACAAAATCCTGAGTGGCCGCTGCTGGACGGTGCCAGTTCTGCTGGATGGCTGTGTTTATGCGAGGAATGCAGCAGGTGATCTTGTGGCTGTGCAGTTGCCTGAGTGAAAACACGGTTGCCTGAGTGAAAACACGGTTGACCACCGCGCATTCGATGGCGTGCTTTTGGCTTCAAGTTTTCTTTCTCTGGCTTTGCCTCCGCCAGTGGGCTTCGTGTCTTCTGTTAGAATGACTTTTCTGTTTCTGAAAACCTTTACTTTGGTGGCCCTTCGCCATGACGAGACGCACCGACGACCAGATCATCGAAACGATCCGTCTGTACCGTGAGACCCTGCGGGAAACACGCACGCTTTATATCGAAAGTGGCAATCTTGTCCGTGGTTCCTATGGTTGGCTGACAGGAGGTCGGGACGCGAGTGCCGAGTCAATTGCAGAGCAGATGGGTGATCTGCATCAGGGATTGTTGATGAAGGTTTTTGCCTCGGTGGTGCAGGGGATTGATGGCCGGAATATCGGTCAGCGGCAGATGGGACGTGTATTGCTGGAACACATTTGGGGCAAGTCCGTGATGGGCAGTCAGTTGCAGGAGGCGGTTGACTGGCTTTTGAACGCATCCAATGACTTTGAGTGGCGAGATCTTGTCAGGCCCTTTGCTGAGATTCCTGCTATCAGAGACCGTTGGGGCGAACTCGAAACGCTCGCGATGCGCATGGCGAATTTACTTGCCTCGGTCGATGGCGATGTGTCTGTTGCGGACAACCAGAGCTTGCAGTCCATGCAGCGACAGTTTGACGAATTGCGTGGTGATGCCCCCGAGCATCTGGCTAGTCAGGAAGATACCGACAACGCGCGTGAAGCTTTGAACTGGTTGCGTGATGAGGCAAAACGGTTGCGGGAGGGAGTCGATGTCAGTGCCGCGGAAAAACCCACGCCAATCGCAGGACCGGGTGGTCTTGGGAAAACAGACACAAGCGGAGATCCCAAATCAGATGTCAGCGTTGGCAAGGGTTCAAAAACGGTTGATGAGCGTACTCCCGAGCAACGTCTTGCTGAAGCACGCGAAAGTCTGGACCGACTCATCGGGTTGGACGCCATCAAGGATCAGATTCAGACATTGACCAACTTTTTGAAGATGGAGCGGCAACGTAAGGAGGCTGGTTTGCCTACCACCAAGCCGAGTCTTCACATGGCTTTTGTTGGCAATCCCGGCACTGGGAAAACGACCGTTGCTCGAATTGTTGCTGAGATCTATGGTGCGTTGGGAGTGCTGAAAAGCGGGCATCTGGTTGAAACAGATCGCAGTGGACTGGTTGCTGAGTATGCCGGGCAAACGGGGCCAAAAACCAACGCCAAAATTGATGAGGCGCTCAATGGCGTGCTGTTCATCGATGAAGCTTACACTTTGATTGACGAGAGTGGGCAGGATCAATACGGCCGCGAGGCAGTGCAGACGCTGCTGAAACGCATGGAAGATCAAAGAGATCAACTGGTTGTCATTCTTGCTGGTTATCCGAACGAGATGCAGGCCATGATCCGGAGTAATCCCGGGCTTTCATCACGCGTTGGTACCACCATGCATTTTGACGACTATCCACCCGAAGCATTGTGTCGGATTTTTGAACTGATCGCGGCCAAAGCAAAATACAGCTTGCCAACGGAGTCCCGGCGGAGATTGCTCCGGGGCTTTACCTTCCTGTACATCAGTCGGGATCAGCACTTCGGGAATGGACGATGCGCGCGCAACAGTTTTGAGCGGAGTGTTCGTCGGATGGCCAATCGTCTGGCGCAACTCAGTGAAATTGACCATGCAGTCCTGACGACGTTGGAGCCTCTGGACATCGAGGTTGCCGGAATTGCCCAGGAACATCTGGAGAAATTGGCCAGCGAGGCGGGGTCAATTCGTGTGCAGTGCCCCGGTTGCAGTGCCGCGCAGGTGCTCGATGACCAGTTGCTGGGTACCGAAGTGCTATGTGCTTCCTGCCAGCAGACGTTCACTGCAGATTGGGGTGAGCCGGTGATGACGTTGCCGCCCGCAAGCAACGATTTGACGGGAACTTCAGACGACACTGATGAGTCGCAACAGAAAGTCGATGGCTCAGTGGAGTGACTGGCGAACAAAGTGCATTTTGCTGTTCACTATCAGTCCCGTTACATTCGGATTCACGACAAGTCGCTAACCTCAAGTCAAGCAATGGTGACTAGTCTTTCATCCGATAAACGCGGTTTGCCCGTTTGCGTTGAACGATCCGCTCACGTTCGCGTTGCCACTCTTTGATTGGAATGAAATCAATGAACCCCCCAACGCTGTTTTCCCAGTCATGATGCAGGCTCAGTTTCAGTTCGATGAGGAACATTCCGATGTTGATCACCACAAGAGGCTTGATGATCAGGTCAACGGCGCCGATGAATCTTTAGGCAACATCCTGCCGTTGGCCGTTACTGTTCTGTGTCATGAGTTCCCACGTCATGAGTTCCCACGTCATGAGTTCCCACGTCATGAGTTCCCACCATTTTCGGCACTGGATGCAACCAAACGTACCTGCGTTGAATACGCGAGGACCTGAAGCTTACCGATCTCACTCAGCTGCTCGCGACCGGGTCAGGCGCGAACAGCCAAAGTTATAACCGTTCTTGTGGTGGGTGTTTGGAACGAGATCTTGGGGCTTGCGTATTGAGGCAAAGGTGCCAAAGTCGCAGGTCCTGCTCTTTATCGTTTCACGCGGGCATTGCCTTGCCAAATGCTCCATACCTGATCTTCGTCAGCAGGCTGTCCGTAATCGGTGTACATGGTTGCAGCCAGAGCGCCAGTGGCCCAGCCAAATTGGGTGCACTTCTCTGCTTCCCATTGTTTGAGAACCCCGTAGAGCAGCCCGCCAACAAAGCCGTCGCCACCGCCAATTCGGTCCAAAACGCCGATTTCCCTTGGTTTGACGACATGCCAATCGTCGCCACTTGATACGATCGCACCCCACATGTGCGAGTTGGCACTCTCAACTTCTCGCAGTGTCGTGGCGAACAGGCTGGCACCTGAGTATTCCTGTTTGACCCGTTGGATCATCTCCTTGAAACCGTCGATCTTGGCGGAAATGTCCTCGCCGCCGGCCTCGGGACCGGGGATATCAAGGCAGAGCTGAAAATCTTCTTCGTTTCCTATCAGAATGTCCGACAGGCTTGCGATCTCCTTGAACGCGGCTGACAATTCGTCTTCACGCCCCCGCCAGAATGAGGCGCGATGATTGAGGTCAAACGAGATGCGGGAACCATGTTTCTTGGCTGCACGAGCGATTTCGAGGCAGAATTGGCTGGCATCTTCCGACAGTGCCGCGATCAGTCCTGACATGTGAACGATCTTGGCACCCTCCTCTGCGAAGATGCGGTCCAGGTCGAAGTCCTTGACGTTCAGGTGGCGTCCAACTTCGCCGGCTCTGTCGTTTTGTACTCGTGGACCGCGGGTTCCCCAGCCGCTGTCGGCCATGTTGATCTGGTGTCGAACGCCCCACGGTGTGTCCTGGTCAAACTCAGGACCTTCGTAGTCCATGTGGCGACGTGCAAGATCGTCCTTGATGAAGCGTGCGACCGGACTGTCCTTGACGAACGCGGTCAGGATTTTTACCGGAAGCCCGAGAAAGGAGGAGACACTGCCAACGTTGGATTCCGCGCTGGTTGCCTGCATCTTGAACGTGTCGCTGCAGTGAAACGGCTGGTGATCGACGGGCGTCAAGCGAGTTCCCATGCTGGTGGGAATGACCAAGGCGTATTTTGCATCACTACGAAGTTCAATCATGGGTTTCTACCTGATTCTGTATTGGTTTCAGTTGTGGATTTTTAGTTCATGAGGTGGCAGAAACGGCCCGCTTCTGCCTGAATCGTTCCAGCTCGTTCCAGTGAGCCGGTTTGACGGTGGCATATCCAGGCGACCATCAGCACTTCGAGTTGTGTTGCAGCACTGTGCATTTCTGCGTGTGCCTGAGTGGTTGCCTGTAAATGTCCTGGTCAGATGGTGACGGAAGCGAATCCCCCATCCACGGCGATATTCTGTCCCGTGACAAAAGAGGCTGCACGCCGGCATGCCAGCCAAGTCACAACGCCGGCAAGTTCCTCGGGTTTACCAAAGCGATTCATCGGGGTGTGACCAATGATCTGTCCACCGCGTTCGGTGTAGCTGCCATCTTCGTTGAAAAGCAGCTTCCGGTTCTGTTCAGCTGGAAAGAATCCCGGGCTGATTGCATTGACTCTTACGCCGGTGGTTGCCCATTCGCGGGCCAGCCATTGCGTCAGGTTGATGACGGCGGCTTTCGCAGCGGAATAGGCAACAACGCGCGAAAGTGGAATCATGCCGGACATGGAGGCAATGTTGATCACACTGCCAACACCAGCGTCAATCATGTCCTGTCCAAACACCTGACTCGGGAGCAGGGCACCGCCGACCAGGTTCAAATCGAACACATCACGCCATGCATCCAAAGGCAGTTTGCAGTAGTCACCGCCGGGTGGGATCGTGGCGTCGGGACGGTTTCCACCTGCCGCGTTGACAAGAACTGATGCCGGACCGCCAGCCCATTTCGTGATCGCCTGGCGAGCTTCATCAAGTGAGTCGGCTTGAAGACCATCTGCTGCGAAGAAGTGAGCATCACCGCCATTGTCTGCGATGCGTTTGGCTCGAGCATTCCCTCGCTCTTCATTGCGTCCGACCACTGCAACTTTCGCACCAGCCGCACCAAGTGCTTCTGCCATCATGCCGCCAAGTTCACCAGTGCCACCAATCACAACAGCGACGTCTTCGCTGAGGTTAAACAGATCTTTCATGCCAGAGGAATCTTTCGTGTTGAAGTCAATTTGATCAGGTTGTCTTGAATATCAATGAGTTGTTGAACGTCCGGCTCGCATGCCTCAGAAGCAACCTTCCGTGCCTCTTGTTTTTCCGGTTTCCATCACATGTGAAATTTTCAGCTTACGGGGTCTGCCCCATGGTCTGGAGATGTTTTCCTTACGCAACCACGACTGGATGTCTGACGGCCCGTCGTCTCGATGCTTCACGGCGGAGAGCATCAACTCTTTGGGGGGGCCGCACCGAATTGCGTCGGGATTTGTCGAATCCGCATCTTGGCACCGGTTGGCCTGTCGGCACCATTCGAACTGGTGATTCAGCCAATTTGCAAGCGTCGGGCAGCAGGATTCTTGTTCAACCGGGCCTCGCTTGCGTCAGCATTGCAATGCCGTCCGCCCGATTGTCGGCCTGACAACCTACCTGCACGACGACCAGTGTATTCGCTGGAATGGCATCGAAAAAGGTGTGGTGTGACGTAGCGTGAAACCGCCGCTTCGGCGTTGTGATTGGGACGGGGATCGCCTAATCTACTGCTTGACAGTAGTCATGCGATTCAGTTTGGGGAAGCGATGTCGAATAATGATCCGCAAGAATCAGGTATTGGTGCAGACTCCTCGGCAGAGGATTGGGTTTCGCCAGAGCTTCGGCGTGGTCCATACCCGGAATTTACCTGGACGGCCGTCTTCATTGGTTGGGCAATTGGCGCCTTGATAGCTGTGTCAATCGGTTACGCGGCGTTGATTCTCGGGTTTGCCATTGAAGGCTCTGAATTGGCAGCCATTTTGGGCTGGGGCATCCTTCGTGGCGTGATGCGGCGCACCAGCATTGTCGAAAACAACATCAACCAGACCATTGCATCAGCGGTCAATGGTGCTTCATCTGGCATCATGTTTTCGGTTCCCGCTCTGTTCATACTCAGTCGAACCAAAGGACTGGAATCTGTTGCTGATTTCAATATCCCGCTGATGGTTCTGGCTTGCATTACTGGGTCGGTATTGGGTTTGGCTTTTGTCATTCCGTTGCGGAAGCAGATGATCGACTTTGACCGCCTTGCCTATCCGGGCGGCATTGCAGTTGCCACCATTCTGAAGTCGCCCGGCGCCGGAGTCAGGAAGGCCGTGCTGCTTCTTGGCGGGGCCTTGTTTTCCGGAATTGTGCACCTGATTGTGATCGGAATCATGGGGGAAGATCATGATTGGCATGCTGGCGAAGCGTTGCACTTGCCATCATTGCTAAATATCAGCCTCTACCTGTCGGTGATGACAATCGGGGTAGGATTTCTTTCAGGGAAGGGTGGTTTCTGGTTTGGTGCAGGGGGGTTCGTTTGTTACTTCGTGCTGTCTCCTTTGCTAAGCGGATTTGCCGGCCCGGACATTGCTGGCGGCATGAATGCTGCAGGCGAGTCGGTTCCGGGGCTTGTTGACTTTCCGTCAAAAATGAGGGGTGCGCTTTACAAGCCATTGGGGATTGGCATGTTGGTGGGTGCAGCCGTGGGTGGGATTGTCGCCGCTTTTCCATTGATACTCAGTGCGATGAAATCGATGCACTCGGCCCGCAGGCAATCAGGGGGCACACGGCCGAATGACGAGATGCCGATCCGACTGCTTTACACGGCGATTGGTGTTGGCGCACTGATGATGATCTGGATCGCCTATTCGTCAGTCGAGAGCCTTTCGCTGGGGCGTGCGGCTGCCATGGCATTGTTGGGGACGCTCTGGGTCTGGATTGCCGGGGTGATTGTTGCCGAGTGCGTGGGGCGTACCAACTGGTCGCCATTATCAGGCATGACGCTAATCGCAGTCACCATCCTGATCCTGATCGCCAAAGGCGGCGTGAATGATCCGGAGACGATCGTTTGTTCGATGCTGATGGGAGCCGCGATCTGTCTTGCCATTTCGCAAGCCAGTGACATGATGCTGGACTTGAAGTCTGGTTATCTGGTCGGGGCAATTCCCCGTCGTCAGCAACTGGCACAGTTCGCCGGGGTCTGGTTGGGGCCTGTGATCGTGATCAGTCTGATGATTCTGTTGAACGATATGTACGGGATTGGTTCTGACAAGTTACCTGCACCACAGGCTCAGGCTCTGGCCGACATCACTCAGGGCATTCTCGATGATAATGTGCCAGCATACCGATATACGGCCGGTGCCGGATTGGGATTGCTGTTGGCTGTCAGTGGTCTTGGGGGAATAGGCGTTCTTATCGCGCTGGGTTTTTACATGCCGTTTGCGATTGCCTTGACATACACCATCGGAAACTGTCTCCGCATCGCCGCTGATAAGTTCAAGGGAGCGAAGTGGAGCCATGAGGTGGGAATCCCCATTGCTGCCGGCATGATTGTCGGCGAGGCGTTGGTGGGCGTTGGGAATGCGTTTTGGAACGTCCTGTTTGCTGAACCGGAATCCGCGGAAACCGCCATGCAACAGGGTGCAGCGGTTGTCCAGACTATCTCCATGGGATTGTAAAGAGTGATGCGAATCATTGGTCAGATATTACTTTGGACAGGCTTCCTTGGCGGGGCTTTCTGCGCTGTTTTGCGGACTGGATTGCCAGAGGGGTCTGCAAGTGAATCCGATTGGGCAATCATTCCATGGGCATGGTACGTGGTGTCTGTTGCAGTGGGCGCTGCAGGAGTTGTTTTGCTGCGACTTGCGAATTCCGGCGACAAGCAGAGCGAGGAAGCAACAGAGGTTGAGTATGCAACCATTCAGTCAAATCTTTCTCGCGTTTCGATTGTCGTTGAAAGGTTGTGCGAGATGCCACTTGGCAATCCCGGAGCGGTGGTGTCGGCAATCGACAACGAGTGTGTTGCGCCTTTGGCTGATTTCGCAAACGCCAGGCAGGCTCTGGTGAAACGTTTTGGCATGAATGTTTATGCCGAGGTGATGACCGAGTTTGCTTCAGCCGAGCGTTTTCTCAATCGGGCATGGTCAGCGGCGGCAGATGGCTACGTCGATGAGGTTTCCAGTTGCTTGCACCGGGCCAAGTCGCATCTCGGTGAGACTCGCGAAATCATGAGTGCTGCCGAGAATCAGTTGCCTGATAGTTGAAGTCGGGTACCTGTTCGTTGGGTTCGCGAGGGCTCGCTACGGAACTCAGATGTACGGAACTCAGATGTACGCAACTTAGCGTGATGATCCATTGCTGGGCAGTCCGCTGTCGGACAGTTCGTAACATCGCAGTTCCTGATCGTTACGCAGGTAAATCCTGCCGTTGGCAAAAGCGGGGTGAGACCAGACCAGATTACGCCCAGCGACCTGGTGTGTCGGCTCAATCAGTTTTGCCCGTGCGAGTTCGGTGTAACCGCTGGGATCCATTTTTGCCGAAATGACTTCGCCATGGTCGTTGATCAGTAAGTAACGGTTCCTGTACGCAGTGAGCCGAACGGTGAATACATTACCCCAGGGAATCGGTCGCTTGGCACCGACAGGCTGGAATGTGTCCCAGATGCGTTTTCCATCGGAAAGGCGAGCGCAGATGTAGCGTCCGCCGTTTCCACATCCGTAAGCGTATCCATCCAGAAGCTGTGGTGTGTTGTGCACTCCATCGATGCTCGTCCGTCGATCTCCTTGCCATTTGATTTCGGCATTCCGGCCATCCGGGTCAACTTGGATCAGGCAGGATTTGCCGTTGAAGCACATCACAAAAATCGAGTCATCGAGTACCTGCGGCGTAGCGACAGACATGGCGTAGGTGGACGGAAAACTGACTGACCAGAAGACTTCGCCGTTTGATGGGTTTAGCCCATGCACGGCGTCACTGTCCCAGATCAGTAATTGACGATGGCCATGCAGGTTACGGATGACCGGAGCGCTGTAACCCGGTTCGGTAGCCGTCAAGGATCGCCACAGTTCGTCACCAGTAAGCTTGTCAAATGCAATGCAGCCAGATTGCTCGCCACCCACAATGCAAATCAGCCGCTGCTCATCCACCAGAGGCGGGGACGCGAATCCCCAGTTTGGCGTTGAGACTTGGTAGTCTGCTTTGTAATCCTTTCCCCAGATCACGTGGCCATCGGTGATTCGCAGGCAGAGCAGATTGCCCTCAGCACCCAATGTGTAGACGTGCTCTCCGTCAATGGTTGGCGTCGCGCGTGGCCCGATCGCATAAGTCGTTACTGTTGAGTAGGGGCAATCATACTGGTGTTGCCACAGAAGTTTGCCGTCCGCTTCACGGTAGCATCGAACTCGCTCCTTGCCGGGAAGCAATTGACGGACAAAATTGCGATTTCTCGGGATTTCACCCTCATGCAGGAATTCTGCTTCCTCTGGTCCCGGCGTTGAAATCCGGTCCATCACAATGACCTTGCCCGAGGCGACAGCGGGACCGCTGTAACCGCCGCCAACCTGCTGTTTCCAGATCATTTCTGGACCCTCGTCAGGAAAGGTTTCCGGAATTCGGTTGGCAGTCCAGGTTCCGTCCCTCTGAGGTCCGAGCCATTGTTGCCAGTCTTCTGCCAAACTGATTGATGTTTGAAGCAGGAAACTGATGGCCAGCAGTGGAATGACTCTTGTGGGCAGATTCTTTGTTTGGCACATGGCGCAAGCCTCATGGCGTCATTGGTCTCGGTGTCCAGCAATTCTCAATTCTCGTCCGCTGTGGCCGGTTGAAGCAGTGCCACATTGGAGCAGTGGCATGATCAAGCAGTGGCATG
>JAAXJB010000096.1:11217-45241 GCA_012270065.1 Rubripirellula sp.
AGCAGTGGCATGATCAAGCAGTGGCATGTTGCAAGTGACATGTTTGCTTGCCGGCTGCCTGGTCAGTGGCGGCTGTTTGCTGGTTCTCTCCGGAGTTTAACCTGCCAGTGCAGGTCTGTGCAGTTCGGTAAACTCACGGACTCGCCTGCCGGACAAGCAATCGAACGAGTGTGGCGGTTGGTGATGCCGCTTGTGTCTCGCTCGTCGGAACACGACAATGTACCGTTGTTTGGGATCGGTAGATCCTGTTGGGCCTCTGGTTTTTCAGGATGCGTTGGACCCGGTTTCCTGCCACCATTTACTCATCACTCTTGATTCATGAACTTGGAAGGTCGCTGATGTTCCGTTGGTACCGCATGTTCTCCGCGGCGATTCTGTGTCTGATGACCTGTGACCCGGTGGATGCTGAAAACTGGTCCGGTTGGCGGGGCGAACGTGGTGACGGTACCAGTCTTGAAAAAAACGTGCCGACCGATTGGGATGGCAAGAGCGGTCGGAATGTGCGTTGGAAAACCGCGATTCCCGGAACCGGCTATTCTTCACCGATTGTGCATGGTGATCATATTTTTCTGACATCGTGCAACGAGAGCGAGCAGACGCGTTTGCTGCATTGTCTTGACCGTCGGTCCGGGAGTGTGCTTTGGACGCGTGAAGTACTGCATTCACCGCTTGAGGGTGTGCATAAACTCAATGGTCGCGCTTCCGGCACGCCAGCGACTGATGGTGAACTGGTTTATGTGACATTTTTCCGAACGGATGCGACCAGTGGCGAGCGTGGCGAGCCAGGTGAAATGCTGGTGGGGGCTTATGACTATCAGGGACAGCAGCGTTGGTTGGTCACGGTGGGTTCGTTTTCCAGCATTCATGGTTACTGCACAAGTCCGGTTCTGTATCGCGATCTCGTTCTGGTCAATGGCGATCATGACGGCGAGTCATATCTGGCCGCCTTGAACAGGAACTCGGGTGAGGTGGTCTGGAAGACTCCCCGAGTGCACCAGACACGCAGTTATGTGACTCCGCTGATCCGTGAGGTGAATGGGCAGGTTCAGGCTGTTATGGCTGGCAGTAAATGTGTGGCTGGATTTGATCCCATGACGGGAAAACGATTGTGGTGGGTAGAGGGGCCGACGGAACAATTTGTGGCTTCGATGGTGCATGACGATCGTCACTTTTACCTGACTGCCGGGTTTCCTACCTATCATGTCATGGCGATCCGTCATGGTGGAAAGCAGGACGTCACCGAATCGCATGTGGCGTGGCACGTGAATGATGCGAAAAGCTATGTGCCATCTCCCGTGCTTGCAAACGGCCTGCTCTTTGTTGCTGACGATCGTGGTATCGCCCATTGTTTCGATTGTTCAAATGGGGAGCATGTATGGCGTGATCGTCTTGGGCCGCATTTCAGCGCTTCGTTGATCACATCACAGGGGCTTGTTTATTTCACTGCGGATGATGGTGATACCACGATCATGCAGGCGGCCCGGGAGCCAATTGTGTTGCGAGTCAACAAACTCGGAGAGAGGGTTTACGCTTCTCCTGCTGTGTCACAGGGGGAATTGTTCCTGCGGGGAACTGAACATCTTTATTGCATCAGTGAGCTTTAGGCTGGAAATCTTTTCCGGCAGCATTTCACTGCTTTTTGGCCTGGCGCATCAGGCGTTTTGATTCTCGTGTCCATCGAAGGGTGAGCTCAGCAAGCTTGTCCGGGTTTGACGTTGCGAGATCATTGAGTTCCAGTGGGTCATTTCGCAGGTCGTAGAGTTCCCAGTCTTTCTTCTGTTCACGCACGATTTTCCAGTTTCCGTGTCTTAATGCAGATCCGCGAGCGTGCTGGAAAAACAAAGTCCGTTCATGTTCGAGCTCGCCAGTGAATGCCTTTGCCAGTGATGTTCCATCCCATGGAATAGCAGGCTTCGAGTTGGGCTGTTGCTGTGAGACATCTCCGTGTGTGACTTCAAGGACCGTGGGCATGATGTCAACCAGATGTGATACGGCTGGAACCAGCCGTCCCGGAGTTTCAATTCCATCAGGCCAGTGCGCAATCATCGGAGTTCGGATTCCACCCTCGTGGTCAAATTGTTTGAACATGCGGTAGGGTGTATTGGAGGCGTTGGCCCATCCGTAGCCATAGCTTTGGTAAGTATCCTCAGGGCCCGGCATGATGGTTGGCAGATTGCCAGGACGCATGGGCCGACCGTCCCGCGTTGTTTCAGGTAGGTAGTCACCTTTCCGGTCAGGGCCGTATTCCACGTGGCATCCACCATTGTCAATCGTGAACAGGATCAAAGTATTTTCAAATCGACCGCTGCTTTTCAGGGCTTTGATGAGCTGGCCAATTCCACGGTCCATGGCTGTGATTTGAGCCGCATAAACTTCCATCCGGCGTTGTTGCCATGCTGGATTTTTTACTTCTTGCCAGTCTGGAACTTTCCGGTGACGGGGGGAGAGCTTGCTGTCTGAATCCAGGATCCCAAGTGTCATCATGCGGTTCAGGCGTTGCTCCCGCAATGCGTCCCACCCCATCGCATACTTACCTCGGTATTCATTGATGTCCCGGGGTCTGGCATGAAGCGGCCAGTGAGCAGCGGTGTACGCGACATACAGGAATAACGGTTGTTCATCCGGTGTGCCATGAATCATGCGTGTTGCTTCGGAACTGATCGCATCGGTGATGTAATAGTCCGGGTTCTCGATCGCTTCCTGTTCGACATTTTTTCGATTGCGGTGCAGGTGAGCAGGCGCATAAAAACTCGCAGCTCCGCCAAGGATGCCATAGAAATCATTGAATCCGCGGTCGTTTGGAAAGACACCGTATGACTTGCCACCGAGGTGCCACTTACCAGACATCGCTGTCTGATATCCAGCGGCGCGTAGATGTTCGGGCAGGGTAGGGCAGTTCTTATTCAGTGCGCCATTGACCATGGATGACTTGTGGTACACGCCGGTCAGCATTGCAGCACGGGAAACCCAGCACATGTTTTCGCTGTAAAAATTTGTGAAGCGAAGCCCGGAATGAGCCAGTTCATCGAGATTAGGAGTCTTGATTTCACCGCCAAAACATCCCAGGTCCGAGTAGCCCATGTCGTCTGACATGATGATCAGCACATTGGGGGGACGTTCCTGCTGACTCTGATTGGTGTTATCGGCAGCATCGGTTTCTGCGTGCAGCACCAGAGTCATGGTGAATGAAAACAAAAGCAGAATGCGAGGTTGCAGAATGAGAAAATGCGGTGTGCGGCGGTTCATGGCGAGTTCAGGATTTGGCGGATGGTGTCAGTGTTTACGTTGTTGCTGGGCCACCTTGCCGGCAGTCATTGGACAACTGCGGTGATGCCTGTGCGCCGTGGGTTTGAAGCACGGAACAGTGCAGCGGAACAGTGCAGCGGAACAGTGCAGCGAAACAGTGCAGCGGAAAAGGTAATGGGACGCATGTTTACTGAATGTGGCGGATTTCCGGTTGGCGAAGCTCTTTGGGAATGACGGGTGTAGCTCCTGCTTGTGAGCAGACGTAGGATGAGACGCGGCATGCCCATTGATGTAAATCACTCAGGTTCATCTTGCCAAGCAAGCCAAGCACGATCGCTGCCGTGAAACAGTCACCCGCGCCAACCGTATCAACGACATTGGTGGGCGCGGCAGGCAATTGGCTCCTTTCTAGTTCACCCGTTTTCTGGTCTTCCAGCAGCAGGATGGAATCTTGTGATCCACGGGTTACAGCAACCAGCTTGAGGGCAAACCGTCGTTGTAATTGCATCATGATGCTCCAGGCATCTCCTTGCAGATCAAAGGTATCCGACAGAATGGGCAGTTCCTCTTCGTTGCACTTCAGGGCATTGGCCAGTTGGATTGAGCTTTTGAGAAGGGGCTGGGTCCAGAAAGGGGGGCGGAGGTTGACATCCAGGACCCTGAGGCAGTCAGGGCTTGTGCGTGAGACGAACTCCTCGATCGTTCGCTGCGAGGGTTGGCAGCGTTGTCCGAGTGTGCCCCAGCAAACGGCATCGGTTTTGGCTGCCAATTCGACGAGATCATCCGACCACGACAGGTTGTCCCATGCGGTGTCGGTTGCAAATTCGTAACTGGCACTTCCTGTGCCATCGATCGTGACATTGACCTGTCCAGTCATTTTGTCGTTCTGCTGAAGCCAATCAATTCCAACACCGTAAGCCTCCAGTTTTTCTGTCGCCTTCTGGCCGAGTTCATCATTGCCGACGGCACTTAGCATGAATACTTCAGCCGGAATAGTTTTCAATCCGGCGGTTGAGCAGGCAAAGTTGGCTGGTGCTCCTCCAAATTTCGCTCCATCGGGAAAAATGTCCCAAAGAATCTCACCCAGACCAATGATGACCTTGGGGGCGTCTTGATCTTGTTTCATCAAAAACACAGTTGTGTGAGGCAGGAGGGATAAGAGCGGGAAAATGCAAGGTAATCCACCATCAACAGCCTACTCGTGAACCGGCATCATGGCTACGGACTTCGGCGATGGTCAGATTTGATTCTGTGATTTTTGACCGTGCTGATTGTTTCGGAAGCAGGTCATGCTCTGACCTCCATCTGATGATCTCGAATCTGGTGTAGAATCAGAATGGATCTGGTCTTTCATAGGTTCTTGGGTGATTGAATTTGGTGAATTATCACATGAGTTGGCCGAGCAAGAGGTTCGAAACTCTTCGAAACTCCTTTTTTTATTATCTGAGTACTGCACCTTGCTGTTTGCTGCTGTGGTGTGTGTTGCCATCGGGTATCGCGGGAGCTCAAACGGATTCTGCAGTTCAATGGTCACGATTTCGAGGTCCGAATGGTTCCGGGTTGGCAGATGCCAGCAGCATTCCATCGCAATGGTCTGAAGGGGATTATGCATGGGTTGCGGAGTTGCCCGGTGTTGGGAACTCTTCGCCGGTTGTCTGGGGCAAGCGTGTTTACGTTACCGCTGCAGAGGAGACCAGCGGAACCAGATCGTTGGTTTGCGTTGACTTGCACACCGGAAAAGAGTTGTGGCGCGCCGCAGAAAAATTCAAGTCTTACAAGAAGCACAAAAACAACAGCTTTGCATCAGCGACACCCGCAGTTGATTCTGAGCGTGTCTACCAGCTTTGGCATTCAAAGCAATCAACAACCTTGATTGCATACAGTCATGAGGGAGACGAGAAGTGGCGTGCCGAGTTGGGGGCATATCTGCATGGGCAGGGTGGCGCGACCAGTCCGGTCGTTGCCGGGGATTATGTCGTTGTTGCGCATGACCATAAAGCAGACAGCTTTTTGGTGGCCTTGGACCGGAAAACCGGGAAAGAGCATTGGAAAATTCCACGTGAGGGGAAACGGGCCTGTTATTCGACACCATGTCTGCGGAATGTCGACGGTGTGCCCGAAGTAGTTTTTGTTCATTGTTACGAGGGTGTCACTGGAATCGATCTGGAAACCGGCCGCCTGAATTGGAAGGTTGATCCCTTTGGACGCGAATCACAGCGCGCGTTGGCATCTCCGGTCGTCAGTGGGAATCTGGTGCTTGCCGGCAGCGGTGCCATTGCAGGTGACCGGCAAGTGGTTGCGATCAAAATCGGGCAGAACGTCAAACCTGAGGCGGCGGAAGTTTATCGCGTGGTTCGGCAGGCTCCCCATGTACCCACACCCTTGATTTTGAATGGAAGAGTCTACTTATGGAACGACGGTGGGATCTGCACGTGCTGTCAACTTGATGATGGAGAAGTGATCTGGCAGAAACGCGTGGGCGGTTCATTTTTTTCGTCCCCCATTGCAATTGGCAATCGTATCTTCTCGATTGACACAAACGGGGAGGTTGTCGTGCTGGCGGCCAGCGATACCTATCGTGTCATCGCACGCAATCCGATGGGGCAGGGCAGTCGATCGACGATGGCTGTTGCAGAGAACACCTTGTTGATACGTACGGCAGGAAAACTGTTTGCCATTCGCGGTGAATAGACCGGCTTGGCGGTCGTTTGATGGTTTGGCTCCTGTTTTGAAGTCAGGTCGGCCAGTTGCTTCGATTTCTATTCTTGACTTGCATTGACAGAACAACATGAGAAAAAACAATCTTTCACTGGTGTTATTGGCCCTTCTGATCTGCATTCACGGTGTGGTGAATGTGGTCCGTGCCGAGCATGTCAGGCCCAACGTGCTCTTCATCGCTGCTGATGATATGAACTGCGATTTGGGTGTTTACGGAGATCCGTTGGTCAAAACACCGAACCTGGATCGGTTGGCAAAAATGGGTGTGCGTTTTGACAACGCTTATTGTCAACAGCCACTTTGCGGTCCCAGTCGCGCGAGCCTGATGACAGGGTTGCGTCCTGACACCCTCGACATGCATACATTGAAACACGAACTGCGTCAGAAAAATCCGGATGTTGTTACTTTGGGCCAGCTCTTTCGGAACAATGGATACTTCTCAGCTCGAGCAGGCAAGATTTACCACTACGGAAATCCGAGTCAGATTGGTACAGATGCCAACGATGATCCTGCCACGTGGGATGAGCGGTACAACCCTGCCGGGATTGATAAGACGCAGGAAGATTCCATTGTTCGTTACGGACCACAAAAGGGAGGGCTTGGGATCTCAATGGCATGGTGGGATCCCGTCAGCGAAGATGCAGAACATACCGATGGTATGGTGGCTGACCGGATCATCGAATTGATCAGGGAAAAAAAGAAGGAACCCTTTTTTCTTGCTGCCGGTTTCTTCAATCCACATTGCCCGTATGTTGCTCCCAGAAAGTACTTTGATCTCTATCCGCTTGATCAGATTACCGTTCCGGACTTGAGGGAAGCCAGGGCGGATCTCGAGGACGTGCCACCGATGGCTGTTCAGAGAGACATGAAGCGTTGGCCGTACTATTTCGACGGAGTGACGCAGGATCAGGCAAGGAAATGCAAGCAGGCCTACTATGCATGTAACTCCTTCGTTGATGCCCAAATTGGGCGTCTGCTCGACGCCTTGGAGGAAAATGATCTGGTGGAGAATACGATTGTGATTTTCTGGTCAGACCATGGGTATTTTCTTGGTGAAAAGGGATTGTGGTACAAACGGAAGGCATTTGAACGCTCTGCAAGAATGCCGCTGATCATTTCGGCTCCGGGCATCACTGGTGGCACAAAATCGAAAAAACCTGTGGAGCTGCTGGATCTGTATCCAACACTGGCTGATTTGTGTGGTCTGAAGCCGCCGTCCACTCTTGAAGGCCAATCTTTGAAACCGCTGCTGCTTGATCCTGATGACAAGAAATGGAAAAAACCGGCAGTGACCCAGGTCTGGCACAGCAAGAAAGCATGGGGCTATTCGCTGCGTGATGAGCGGTGGCGTTATACGGAATGGCTTGAGGGCAGAGCAGGGCGTGAACTGTATGATCATGCAAACGATCCCGAGGAAGTGAATAATCTGGCATCGAGTGATGTTCATCAGGAAGTCGTTGCACGGATGTCAACCAGATTGGCTCCATTTGTCCGCTTGAAAAAACACAAACGCGAAGATTGATTTTTTGACTCACTGGGTGCAACGCCGATTTTTCATGGAAACAAACTCAAAAATTTGCTCCAGAGCAAAGAGCAGCAGCAGGAAATTCAATCACAGTGATGGTCTGCGTCTGCACAGGTCTTCCAGTGTCAAACTTCTGCTTTTTTGCAGTTTCGTTGGCCTGTTGGGCGGGCCTGTGTTGTTCGCGCAGGAATCGCGGGACGAAGCACGTGCGTCGAAACAGCGAAAACTGTTGCTCGCACATTACATGCCATGGTACCAGGCCAAGCCATATTCAAATGTATGGGGATGGCACTGGACGATGAACAAATTCGATCCTGAAAGGGAGCAGAAAGGCGATTCATCCGAGTCGGCGAAGAGACAGATCGCTTCCCATTTTTATCCGGTGATCGGGCCATACGATTCGGCTGACCCAGCAACCCTGGAATGTCAGCTGTTGCAAATGAAGTTGGCTGGGATTGATGGGGTGATTGTTGACTGGTACGGCCTGACCGATCTTCATGACTATGCGATTTTGCATCAATGCACGGAAAAACTGATCACACAGGCCCAGAAGCTGGGGATGCGTTTTGCGATCTGTTACGAAGACAGCACGATTCCTGCGCTGACCCGAGCTGGGCGATTGAGTGAAAGTGGACGTGTAAAACATGCGATCAGTGAAATCAGCTGGCTGGCAGAGAACTGGTTCAACAGAAATGGCTATGTGCATCTTGACGGAAAACCGGTTTTGCTTTCGTTCGGTCAAGATGGTTTGAGTGATGCAGAGTGGACGTTGTGTTTGCGGGGAGTCGACCGTTCGCTTTCCTATTTCAGTGAACACCAGAAACGCGTGGCGGCTGTAGGAGCCTTTGATTGGCCGATACCCAGTGAGGGCCTGGCAGGTGTGACACGTTTTGAGGCGAGCGCACACGCATGGCCGGAGTCAATCGCTGTCGCATTTCCGAGGTTCGTTGATATTTATGCAGAAGCCGGAGTGCACCAGAGTTGGGGACGGATTGAAGATCAGCAGGGAGCAGTGTTCCGCCAAACGTTGAATCGCGCGTTCGGTTCAAAATCGAAACTGATTCAGATTGCAACATGGAACGACTGGGGCGAGGGAACGCAAATCGAACCAAGCCGCGAGTTCGGTTACCGGGATCTGGAAATCATTCAGCAGGTGCGCAGAGCAGAAACTGGTGGTGCGTTCACAATTCAGGCTGGCGATTTGCGATTGCCAGTTGATTTGCTGAATCAACGGAGACAGCTTCCGGAAGGGAATGCAGCGTCTGAGCTTGATCAGATTGCTGTTCAGTTGTCTCAGGGTAAGGTTGAGGAGGCGAGACGCCGTCTCAGGAACTATTCTGCCAGGTGACAACCTTCGAGCGGTTTTCAATCAGGTTTGGCGGATCGATCTCATCGAGGTTTGTTGATGCAACGACAGTCTGGATTTTCAATGTTTTCGTGCTGGATGAAAGTCGTTGGGCTGCTCGGATTGTTGAACGTGTGGGGCTTGCCATGCGTTCGCGGAAATGATCTGGGGCAGTTGATTTTCAAAGACTCACTTGCTAACTCGCAAGCATCACGATGGCAGAGCTTTGGTGGTCAGGTGCAATCCCTGCCTACCGTTGTCCGGGTCAGCGGGCAGCAGGGACCGCGGGCAATGTTATCCGGAGTTCAGGTCGATGATTTCGAGTTGCAAGTTGACATCAAACCCGAAGCAAGGACGCAAGCAGGGGTGGTATTCCGTGTTGACGATTCGCGTGTCGGTGTCGATGCATATCGAGGTTACTACGTTGGTTTGCATGCTGATGCCAATCGTGTGATCTGGGGGGCCAGCAAGCCTGGTTGGAACGGGATCGCAGGCTGCAATCGGGTCATTCAGGCATCGCGGTGGTACCGGCTTCGAATTCGTGTTGCGGGTGCCAACGTGAAGTGTTTCGTGGATGAGATACCAGTGGTTCAGACAACGCTACCTGCATTCGATGGAGTTGATCATGAATTTGGCAAGGGGGGCATCGGTTTCCGCGTGCTCGGGACCGCCGCCGAATTCCGGAATCTGGTGATCCACAGGGTCGTTGCTGAAAGCCGAGGCAGTGTTTACTGCAATCCTGTGCAAGCAGGATGTGCTGATCCTGCCATCTTGCGACATGGTGAACTGTACTATGCATATTGCACGCACTCACCTGATTACCCCGACATGATGCACGGAATCAGGCTTCATGTATCGAAAGATCTCGTTCATTGGGAAGACAAGGGTTATGTGCTCAAACGCCAAGACAGTTGGGGTAAGTCCCGTTTCTGGGCGCCGGACATCATTGAGAAAGATGGCAAGTTCTTTCTCTATTACGCAGCTGACACACGTTTGTGTGTTGCGACAGCTGACAGACCCACAGGCCCCTTCAGGCAGGTCCAGCCGCATCCCATGGAACCCGATACCCTTCGTATCGATGCTCATGTTTTTCGTGATACCGATGGAAAGCTTTACTTTTATTATGTCGATTTCGATCGAGGCAATGAAATCTGGGGTGGGCGTTTGAACGAGGACATGGTCTCCGTTGACGAGGATTCACTGCAGCGGATGATCGTACCTGATCAGGCGTGGGAAAAGCACCGTGGCAATATCGTCGAGGGCCCCGAGATGCTGAAGCACAATGGTCATTATTACCTGACCTATTCTGGCAGCCATTTTGAAAGTCCTGAGTACGCGGTGGGCTATGCGACCTCCACAAGTCCGCTTGGGCCATGGAAAAAGTGCCATCTCAATCCGATCATGCAATCGACAGCTTACGCGAGTGGGACTGCTCACCATTGTTTCACTCGTTCCCCTGACAACAGCGAGCTGTTCATTGTCTACCACCGTCATCATTCGCAGACAAAAACGGAGCCTCGGCAATTGTCGATTGATCGAGCGAGATTTGTCATCCAGAAATCCGGTCCAGATCTGCTGCAGATCCATGGACCCACAAGTTCACCACAGCCCATGCCGGCATCGGCGAAAAATTGATGCTACATAATCCGGACTGTGGACATTCGTGGTTTCCCAGGGGAGTTGTCCACGTCATTGGCTGCCCATGTTGGTGCTCGGGATACGGGAATCATCAGGCCGGATTCCCGCCAATTCCGTGATGTTTTGAATCATGGGGTCACCTGCACCGTTTTTCCCGACCAGAAAATGCCCTCGTCATTCTCGAGTCGTAGTCGCAGAAAAATTGGGGCTTGCGTATCGGGAACAGGAACGGTGACCTGATTCTGACCGTTTCTGACCATGGGTAAACGCATTTTGTGTTGCCATTGGTCAGCAAATGTTAGGGCTTCGCGGTTTCCGTAATGAAGCGTTACCAATGGTGATTTGCCCATGTTGTGCACGATGAATGAAATGCTAAGAACATCTACTGGCTGTGCATCCTCGGCAAATTCAATCGATGAGGGGGTGCTGGTGAGTGTCTGGATGTCTTGAGCGGTCAGGAAGTGGGGTGGGGCCGGTTGGTGATCAAGTGAGATCGTTGCTGTCGTGGGAGGTTTGCGAAATGTCCATCCGCCTGTCTGTAAAAAGAACCATCCCTCGTCGTTCACTCCCCGGTGTGTATGAGTCAAGCCGGTTTCTTTGTTGATGTTTCCGTTTGACATCTGATCAAGGCAGTACCACTTTCCCGCAGTGTCCATGCACCATCCTCGGTACCTCATGGTACGTGGGTAGGCTCCGGTGCGCTGAACTGATGCCCGGCCAGGGACTTCGACGAAGCTTCCCACCCAAAGTGACTCCAGTGGTTTGCCGTTGTTGTATCTGTTGCCGATTCCAAATAGACGCCAACGTTTTTCATTGTTCGCATAGAAATAGCTGTAGTACCTGTCGTAAGGTGCGCCGGGCTCAACTCGCAGAGCCAGTGCTTGACGCTGACCCTGTCGGTCTTTCAGTGGTTCCCAGTTGCGGATTTTTACACCCGTTCCCTCATGCGAAAAGCCGCCCAAAGTTGCCTTGCGATTGCCTGCGGCCAGCAGGTGGGACAATTGATCAATGGGCGGAGCCTTTTTCCCGCGACCGAAAGACCACAGTGAGAAGTTGAAACCCGTATTCACTCTGCCATCAGCCAGCCATGTTGGTCCGTAGTACCCAAAGGGTGTTGTGATCGGACTGTAAAACGGAAGCGGTCCTGGCAACGCATCCATTTCCATCACCCAGAGTCGAATGGGGCCGTGGGGTTCGGATGACGTGAACCTTGTGTGTGCGGCGGCAGGGCGCCAGCGTTTACGCACAACCGCTGCATTTTCAAGACAGTCTCCCGTCAATTCGATGGCCAGAATCTGAATTTCCCTAGAAGCATGTTGGCAGATGAGTTGCAATGAATTGAAACCTTTCTGATTGGCATGCAGGTCTCCGGTGATAACCTGGCGTCCATCCTGGTCAGGCAACTTGACATCTACAGAAGATTCTTCCAGACGCAGTTTAAAACTGGCAGGCTGTGCTGTATTGGTGGACTCCGCTGTTGCATCGCAGTGGATACGGAATTGGATGTCGCCCGTCTGTTCGAGGACGAGGCCCCATTCTGCGACATCACCTGAATCCCATTTTCTGATCGCTGAAAATGCTTCGCCTTTGTTAAGCGCTGTAATGCTGTTGTCTGCAATGGAGTCAGTGCTCTGCGACGCCATGCACTCAAGACCGAGCTTAGGGAAAAAACACTCATTCGCTGTCAGCAGCAATGTCCCGTTCCTGGTACGCTGCCCGAGATAAAACTGGTCGTTTTGCGGAGAGGCCGGAATCCGGGTCAGCGGAGAATCCCGTTGACCAACAGCCTGAAATTCTGACTCAGCAGCGAAAGAGTGTGCCCAAGTGCATGCTACAAGCGTTACCGCACACATGACAGGAAACACTCTGTGCAGAGTTCTTGTGTATCCGTGAATTGGGGCCATGTTCGGGCAATTCCTGAGTTTGATTTCGGGGTGTTTTTTTACGCTGGCAAAATAAAATGAATGGGCTTATCTGCCCAGCCAAAGACAGGCATTTTGAAGTATCTGAATCATTTCGGGTTGCTTGTACACAGGGTAGGTCTCGTGTCCGGGCCGGAAATAAAAGACTTTGCCTTTACCGATGTTCCATACCATGCCACTGCGAAACTTCTCACCTTTGGTCCATGTTTCCTTGAAAATGACTTCATCGGGTTGCGGGACGTGAAACGGCTCGTTGTACATTTCTGTTCTTGGAACTTGAATGGTTGGTGGCAAGCCTTTGCTGATCGGGTGATCCGGTGATTGGACGGTTAGCGTTCCAGGAGCTCCATCAGGTCGATAGTCAGGGAAACAGCACCACGGCAAATGGACAATGGCCTGAAACTGCCTCTGGTTTTTCTTATAGCCAAAATAGCTGGGTGTGAGTTCGCTGCCGTGGATGGGAACGGTTCGCTCACGTGGTGGCTTGATCGATTCGATCAGGAACTCACCTTTCCAACCTTTGCTTTGGAAATGCTGTTTTGCATCTTCAACGCTTCGCCAATTCATGGCCTCGATGAATGGTCGGGCCCAGTGAGCTGAGTGCAAGGCGATCAGGTCCAGTTTTCCAGAACGGATGTAATCGACAATCAAACGGGCTTTTTCGTTTGGAACCTCGCTCTGCCGAACGTGTCCCCACCAGATGATGACGTCAGCCCATTCGAGATTGCCTGCCGTGAGTCCCTGCTCCGTATCATCAAGGGCAACTGATCGGACTTTAAATTCAGAGGATTGCTTTACCAGACCTTTGGCGATTTCATTACCAAGAAAGTCCTGATAGGCACTGGCTTGTGCAGGTTGTCGTTCATCCCAGACGAGGACGTGAATTGGGTCGGCTGGATTTTGGGCAAAGGCGTTGGGAAGAGTGATGACGAAACAGCCGAGAATTACGATTGCGATGATGTTTTTCATTGCTGGCCCTGAAAGTGATGAAGCGACGATACGCCTTTCTTTTATAACAGAGTCACTGGATGGACTGGTGAGCAGAGACAAAATGGGCGTATGCATATCAAGAGCAATTGAGTGCGATCTTGACCAGCAGATGTGCTTTGTACCCAAACGGTCTCGGAAACGTCGAGTTGGTGAACAGCAATATTGTCTTGTGACGAAGTGATTGTGCAGGAAAGTATCGATCGGAGAGCGGCAAGCAGAAAAACATCGAGCTCACGAACATCGAGCTCACGAACATCGAACTCACGAACATCGAGCTCACAAACATCGAACTCACAAACATCGAGCTCACTAACATCGAGCGCACAAACATCGAGTAGCCGATCAACGAGGACCATTCATTGGGGATCTGCACCAACGATGTTTGCAGTTCATGACATGAGTTTTTTGGGTGGGGCAAGGAACAGTCACGGAAAACATGAAAAGATCGGTGAGGGATCCGGGGCCAATGTTCACACTCAGGTGACCGCGCGAAGACATGAGATTGAAAAAAATCGTGTTCGTGGCAATGGTATCCTCGCCTCGCATGCATTGAGCTCGCATGCATTGAGCTCGTATGGTCGTGATCGCGGCAGCGTGAGGCGATCGTTTGCCTATGAAAGAGATCATCGAGGGGCAGCAAAACCAGATGAAAAACAACAGGTTCAGGCAAAATTGCATCAACGACCCGGTTGGAGGTCGTCATGGGTGCAATCACAGTAAGCATTCGTGCTGCAGCGATGGTCAGAATTGGCGTGCTGCTCGCGTTGGTGGGTGTGTGAGGTGTGCCACATCAGGCGACTTCGAGGCGCGGATTTGAAGTGCTTTTGCCCCGATTATTCGTGTTTTCCCGCTGATTGCAGAAATGCGCAAAAATTTATTTATCCGGTCTTTGTTGAGCTGGTGCGGGAAAGAGTGGCTGTTCAGTCTTAAATCATGCTGAAACCATGGTTTTAGAGCATTTCGATACAGAAAGAATGCTTGACTAGTGTGGTCTTTCCACTAGGCTTCAATGGTGCCGCAACTGATCGTCCGGGGCCTTGGGTCCGGAATTGATTCCCACCCAAGCGGACCAGCCCGATCTGCCCACGCAGGGTGCCGACCTCGTGTCATTGGGGGTGTTGTGATCGATGGTGTATTCCGTCGTTCCTTCCACAACCTAATGCTTTTTACCCGGATTTAGATCCAGCTGACCGGTTCGCTGTCATGCGGCCCAAAGTTGCCAACTGCCTATACACTGACCGACATTAATGATCGCACTCTGGCATTCTCATCGCGTAAGTTCATCTTCCATGCTGTTTTTGATGGTGGCGGGTGTGTTCTTGAATTCAGCTGCCTTTGCTCAAGAGAGCGGGACAGACACGCCGCCTGAGCCACCAACCGGTCAGATTGCAGAACCGCCAGCGGATTCCGCAGTCCCCGCTGCGAGTGACGCAAAAGAAGCCGTTCCAGCCTCGAACGGTGAAGACCAAACAGTTCCACCTGTGACCGAAGACGAGGATCCTGGCAAGGCCCTGGCTGACCTGCTCGGTGCGGCGATGGCAGATCAGGGCGACGAAGTCGGCGAAGTTGATGTCACGGGCAGCAGAAAATTGCCCAATGACGAAGTGCAGTTTCTGTTTGATGGCGTTGCCTGGCGAGAAGTGATTCGGTGGCTGGCAGATGAGGGCGGCTTGGCTCTGCAAATGTCAGAGTTGCCCACAGGCAGTTTTACCTACTCGGATCCGCGTCGGTTCACGCACGCTGAGGCAATCGATCGAGTCAATCTGTTTCTGCTGCCGGAAGGCTTCACTCTTGTCCAGAGTGGCAAACTTCTGTCGGTCATCAATCTGGGAGACCAGCGAAGCATGCAGCAATTGGATGCGATGGCGGAATTGGTGACTCCTGAAGAGTTGGACGGCCGCAATCGCCACGAGGTCGTGAAGTGTATTTTTCCACTAGGCGATATCGATCCCGAGGAAGCTGTGCAAGAGCTTTCGGTCATGAAACTGATGACAGCACCGGAGGTGCTGGGGAAAACCAAACAGTTGATCGTGATCGACACGGCTTCCAAACTGCGGAGTGTCCGATCGATTCTTTCTGCATTCGAACCCGATGAAATGGCAAATGGAACGGTTGTCCAGAGTTTTGCATTGAAGCACGTTACGGCAGAAGACGTGCTGATCGTTGCCAGACCACATCTTGGTCTCGCGACCGGGGAAATGATTGGCATTGATGTGAGTATTTCGGCCGATGTACTCGGGAAAAATATCTTTGTTACCGGTTTGGAAGACAAAGTGAAGCTGCTTGAGGGTTTGGTCAAAGCGGTCGATCAACCAGAGCAGAAGGAAGTCAGTGATGATGGTGAGTCTGTTCTTCGGTCGTACCCGGTAAGCGGTGGCAACGTTGAAACGGTTTATAACGTCCTTCAAACATTGCTCTCTGGTCGCACCAACACGATCAGACTTTCAATGGATGAGGAGGCGGGGACGATTGTGGCCTTCGCGCCGGATGCGATACATAAAGAGATCCAGGGCACTGTTTCACAGTTGCAGGCCAGCGAGGCGGAATTCGCAGTGATTCCCCTGAAGACGGTCGATCCCTACTTCGTGATCAGTCTCCTGGACGAAATGCTCGACCTGCCTGATGCCCTGGACGATCCCGATGAGATCGACCCGGACGCACCAAAAATCGATGCTGACCCGGGCAGCATGCGTCTGTTCGTGCGAGCCAAGAAATCCCAGTTGGAGCAGATCAGAAAAATCGTCGAAGGTCTTGATTCTGTTCAAAGCCTCGAAACTGGCAACCGTTTGCGAGTTGTTCCTTTGAAAGGAGATGATGCCGAGGACTTGCTGGACACAGCGGTCAAGTTCTGGCGAGGTGACAACGAAGTCATCCGATATCGTTCTCTCGGAAATTCAAAGGCGGAAAATATTGAAATCATTGTGAATGACCCGCGCGAGCAAAGTTCAAAAACCCAAAGTTCAAAAAGCCAGCGGGCAACGTCAGGGCAGGGGACAGGCAACGATGGCCGTGCTCCTCAAGGTTCGGAGACAAATTCTGAAACACCGCAACCTGACAAAGTTGAGGCAAAGTTGAATTCGGGAGCGTCTTACGTTTTGGCGACAGCCCAAAGTGATTCGGCGGCAATACGGCTTCAAATGACCCCTCGTGGTTTGATGTTGCAATCTGATGACCCGGAGGCATTGGACCGTTTTGAAGAACATCTTCGTGCGATTACTGGTCCACTCGATTCCACACCATCGCCACCTGTGGTGTTTTATCTTCAGTACACCAAAGCTGACGACGCTCTGCGGTTTCTGGCAGATTTGCTTGATGGTGGAGAGGTAGCAATGGAAGCCGAGGCGGGGTCCCTTGTGAATGGCTTCCTGTCTTCGGCAGGGTCGTCTCTGGGAAGTTTCCTGACCACACGCGATGGCGTGATGACGCTCACGGGAGCAGAGACGTTGACCGTTGTGGCCGACACACGGTTGAACCGCCTGATCGCTCAAGGGTCAGCAACGGAAATTGAACAGGTCGGTGCTTATTTGAGAATCATTGATCGCAGCGACAGTCCGGCAGATGTAAAAACTTACGGACAGCCTCATGTGATCGAGCTTTCGAATATCAAGGCGACTGAAATGGCAGCTGTGATACGTGAGGCTTTCTCTGGCCGTGTCGTGCAGCAAACCACTGGTCAACCTGGTCAGCAACCGGGACAGCAGCCTCGTGCACCACAGAAACCTGATCCACGTGAAGCGGATAACAAGGCGAAGAAGGGGGCTGCTCCTCCCAAGTCGACCACGGCTCGGGATCTGGAGCCTAAAATGACAGTTGCCGTTCATGAGCCGAGCAATTCGCTGGTTGTGACTGCTCCTGAGCAGTTGTTTGAGCAAGTGGAGCGACTGGTCAGGGTCATTGATGTCCGTGGCGAGCAGACAATTGAGGTGGTTGCCCCTTCCAACGGATTGATTTTCGAGACTTTGTTGAACCAGGTATTGCTCGATGAGGAAGGCAGTAGCAGTCGGCGTTCCTCATCGTCATCATCCAGCAGCAGTCGAACGTCTTCATCATCTTCCAAGTCCAGTGGACGTTAGTGGCAATCGGGGTTGAGTCCAATGATTGAACGCAGGTTACGCTTTGCAGTTGTTCTGGTGGCCGTGACAGGTTTCGTCCATTGCATGATGGCGAATCATGGCATGGCGCAGTCGGGATTGCGTGAATCTCTGGAAAAGCTTGATCGCAACCAGAATGGTGAAATTGACCCTGATGAAATCACCCCACTGGCGCGGCCGTACCTGGAGCGTCTGGCAAAAGCGCGACGCATGACGCTCACGAGGTCGTACGATATTGAAAGATGGCAGGAGGCTGCACGGGTTTACTTTGCTCTCCAGAATGGTGTGTCCGGTGAACGGATCCGGCCAGAAACCGAGGCCTCGGTCAAATCATTTGAACCGGATCCTGATGCCGCGCTGGTACCTGAATTCGGTCTCCCCTTCGTAAGATTTCCGTACATACAGGCAGATCTGGATCAGGCTGACCGGACACTCCGGCGTTCGGATCGGAATCAGGACGGCTACATTGACCATGCAGAAGCCGCGAGGGCCGAATGGACCCATCGGCAGCCATTCGACGAAGACCTGAATAAAGATGATCGATTGAGTCGGATGGAACTGGCTCAGCGTTATGCCAGACGTCGATTGCTGTCGGGAGCTTCCGACGAACTGGTTCGCAAGGCGGGCAGAGTTGGTAACGGGATACAGCCCGTGACGCGTGCTGAAACCGAGCGTCAGGACAGCAGCCAATGGTGGCGTCGCGGTGGAAGTCGGTATTACCTGACTGCAACAGTACTGGGGCGGTTCGACAAGAACCGGAACGGTCGCCTTGAGAAAGACGAAACCGTTAGTCTGGGGTTCCCGCCCGGGAAAATCGACATCGATCGGGATGGCGTACTTTCGCGGGACGAATTGACGACTTATCTCACTGCTCTGCAGGAAGAAATCGGTGATCTCGGTGAAAGTTTGCCAGGTTGGTTTTATGAACTCGATGCCAATCGGGACGACCAGATTGCCATGGCCGAATTCACCGCTGAGTGGTCAGAGGAAAAAATAGCAGAGTTTGCCTCCTACGACGCAAATCAGGACGGCTTACTGACTGCCAGTGAGGTTCTCGCTGCGATTGCTCTCGTCGGGGGTAGTTATGCAAACAACGACGCTGAGGTCCTGCCGCCACGAAAAACTATCATCTCAGAGATTGAAGTGCTCGATGATTTTGTCATCGGTGACTTGAACGTTCGGATTTCAGTGACTCACTCGCATACATCCTACCTCGATGCCTTTTTAACCGGACCAGACGGTCAGAGGATTGAGTTGTTCACGGAAGTTGGTGCTCACGATGATCATTTTGATGGAACCATCTTTGATGACCAGGCACGGAATCCGATCACCAAAGGACGACCACCTTTTCAGGGGTCGTACATCCCCGAGGGAGCGTTGAAACGACAGCCAAGTTTGGGAAGCTTCAATGGCAAGAGTGTGAAAGGTGTCTGGCAATTGGTGATCAGAGGATCTCGTAGCGAACGCTGGGGCATGTTGCACAGTTGGGAATTGATGGTGACCCCCGTCGATGACATGATGGATCCGGAGAAGACGGAAAGTGAGAACGCTGGCAGCACGACAGCAGCAGCTAACGCACCACCGCCAGTGGCTCCGGCTCAAGAACAGGCACCATCCGAACCAAAGGTCCAGTGGGAGAGAAAAGCCACAGCCGAATCCGACGCTCGGACATTGGCAATCACCAGATACAGGGAGATCATGGCCAGTCGTGAAGGCATGACCACTCAGGAAGCCAAGGCCATCTACATGGAGAAGTATGGTTCCGGCAAAAAAGGTGGCGGTGACAAGGAAAAGGCTGACAAGGGTTTCTACGGCAAAGAAAAACGTTCAGGATTTGGCAAGAATCCTGAGAAATCCATCAAGCAGAAAGAAGCGAATTAACTTGCTCCAGCCAACCTGTGGCTCAGGTGCTGCAGGTCTCCCGCATTCGGGTTCAATCAGGCCTCCGCAATTTCTTTGTTTGCGGGGGCTTTTTCGTTGAAATCGTGTTGCTTGCTTTCGCAGTCTGGCCGCTCAACTTGCCCATGTGGCCGTTGGCGATCAGGTCAGGATTTCCTTGACAACTCTGCCATGCACATCCGTCAGGCGGAAGTCGCGACCCTGAAATCTGTAGGTCAGTCGTTTGTGGTCGATGCCGAACAGGTGCAGCATGGTGGCATGTAAATCATGAACATGAACCTTGTTCTCAACAGCACTGTATCCCAGTTCATCGGTTGCACCCCACGAAAAGCCAGGCTTGATTCCGCCCCCTGCCATCCAGCAGGAAAAGCCCATGATGTGGTGGTCACGTCCAGACCCCTGAGCCATCGGTGTGCGACCAAATTCGCCGCCCCAGATGATGAGTGTTTCATCGAGCATGCCGCGCTGTTTCAAATCCTTGACGAGAGCTGCGGTACCCTTGTCAACAAATTTGGCTGTGACCTGTGATCCACCTTTGATGCCACCGTGGTGGTCCCAGCCGCGATGGTAAAGCTGGATGAATCGTACGCCGCGTTCTGCGAGCCTTCTTGCCAACAGGCAGTTTGATGCGAAGGAGCCGTCTCCGCCTTTGGTTCCATAGAGATCCAGGATGTGTTGGGGTTCCTTGGACAGATCCATCAGTTCGGGTGTTGAAGTCTGCATTTTGAACGCGAGTTCATACTGGGCAATTCGCGTTGCAATTTCAGGGTCCTGATAAGTTGCATTGCCCACACTGTTGAGTGACTGGATTGCCCGAATGACCTCTCTTTGGCTCTTCAGGTCAACTCCCTTGGGACTGTTGACGTAGAGAACAGGATCGCCCTGGGAACGGAATTCAACACCCTGAAAACGACTGGGTAGAAAACCACTGTGCCATTGACGCGCCGCGATTGGCTGGGATTGTCCTCCTCCTACCGAAGTCAGCACAACGTATCCGGGCAGGTTGTCGCATTCACTGCCCAAACCATAGAGCAACCATGAGCCCATTGAGGGGCGACCAGGAATCGATGTCCCCGTGTTCATCAAAGTGTGCGCCGGGTCATGATTGATCTGATCGGTTTGCATGGAACGGATCACACAAATGTCGTCGGCAATCGACCCGATTTCTGGCAGGATCGAGCTGATTTCAAGACCGGATTTTCCAAATCGTTTGAATTCATGTTGTGGACCAAGGCACTTCAGATTGTTCGCCTGCCCTTGCAGTTGAGCAATCTGTTTTCCTTCCGTATACGACTTGGGCATTGGCTTTCCATCCATCTTGCCCAGCTCTGGCTTTGGGTCGAGGGTTTCCAGATGTGAGGGGCCACCGGCCATGCAAAGATGGATCACGCGTTTGATACGCCCTGCGTCTTTCGCAACGGGATAGATTCCATCCCACTTCGGGACTTCGATATCAGCGTCCGCACCGAGACCCTGCTGGGGATCGAGCATGGTTGCCAACGCAGCGGCACCAATTCCATAGGATCCGTGCCTCAGGAAAGTACGTCGGCAAAGATGATGGGCAAGCGAGTTGTGCATTTCAAAAGGTCCAGCTGTGGCTCAATGGTGTTAGGGAAATCAGTTGCGGGTGATGAATTCGTGCATGTTCATGATGGCACGGGTTGCTGATAACAGTGCAGCGGTTTCGATCGGGTCAATCGCATCATTGACGGGGGCCAGACCCACCGAAATCAGTTCTTTGGCTGCGTCCGGATTGGATTGATAGTGGTCACGCTGCTGTTGGACCAGGGATGTCAGGATCTTCAATTCCTGATCGTTGGGAACCCGGCTCATGGCGTGCTGGATTGCCGCAGTGATTCGTTCTTCATCGGTGGTCATGTCGCGGGCCAGCAATTGCTCGGCGAACACTCTGGCGGCTTCAACATAAGAGGGGTCGTTCAAAAGAACGAGTGCTGCCAGTGGTGTATTGGATCGAGGCCGCTCTGCAGTACATTCTTCGCGGGCTGGTGCATCAAATGACTTCATCGCTGGATGCAGGAACTGGCGTTGCCAGTGTGTGTAGACACCACGACGATACTGTTCATCACCAGTGTCCTGTTTGTAAGTTCGTCTCGGAAAATTCAGGTGTCGCAGAAGTCCAGCTGGTTGATAGGGTTTGACACTCCGCCCGCCGATTTCGTCGACCAGCAAGCCGCTGACAGCAAGTGCATTGTCGCGGATCAGTTCGGCGTCAAGACGATATCTCGATTGTCTTGCGAGCAGACGATTGAACGGATCGGTTTCGGCCAATTCCGGGCGAGGCAGTGATGATTGTTGATAGGTTTCAGACGTGAGGATCAAGCGGACCATGTGTTTGATGTTCCAGCCACTGTCAATGAATTCCTGCGCCAGAGCATCGAGTAGTTCCGGGTGTGACGGGTACTCGCCCTGTGATCCGATGTCGTCCAGTACTTTGCTGAGACCTGTGCCGAAAAACAGTTTCCAGAGACGATTGACAAATACACGGGCGGTGAGCGGGTTGTTCCTGGCAGTCAGCCAGTTTGCAAGATCCAGGCGGTTGATCGGTTTTTCCTGCTGATTGGATTCAATCTGTGGCAAAAAGTGAGGAACATTTGGCGTGACGACTTCACCGCTCATGTCCATCCAGTTGCCACGCGGCAGAACTCGCATTTCACGTGGCGCGACTGTTTGAGTGATCAATGAAGTTCGGGTGTGTGCTTTCTCTGTGTCAACTCGTTCCTTTTTGATGGCCTCGATCTTCTTTCGGACATCAGCCAGTTGTGGGCTGATTGATCGATAGTGAGCGAGCAGTTTTGCCACCTGTTCTTCTGTTCGTTTCTCAGTGTCAGTGGCAAAAACAGCCTGAACCTCGGCAGGGAGTTCCAGCTTGGGATCAAGACTGACTTTGCCTGACGTGCCGGACAGTCGAAAGCACCCCAGGGTATGACCGGGATTCGTGTGGTTCTGATCGATCTCCACGACCAGAGTGATCCCGGCTTTCGGTTGGACAGGGGTTTCAAATTCGGCAATCCACGAATTGGCCTTGCCCGCCTGTGGCATCACTGCCCAGCCCCACGTGGCACCTTTGCTGTCGCCATCAATTGCGGCAATTGCTTTCCATCCTTTGTAGGGATTGCTGTTGCCATCAGCTTGTTCAAAGGATGCTTTCGCATTGATCAGCTTTAAAGGAGTCGACTTTCCCTCCGCATCCACTGCGTGGACTTTCACCTCGCTGATGACAAAGTTTCCATTGCCTGCACGACCTGGACCTTTCTGGGGAAGGGTTGCATGGGGAAGCACTTCGATGCGGATGCCATTAAGCGTTTCTTTCTGGTCTTGAAGGGTCACACGGTAACTGTTGGTTTCATGTCCTGGACCGGATGCGAGAATCGACTGGTCCTGCTGGACTGCCAGTTGAGTTCCGTGCAAGGCAGATGTCTTTGCGGGTGCCAGTGGTTTCCAGTCGGTTTGTGGGGTCTCCTGCTCAGCGATCCACTTATCAAATGCCTCACTGATGTCAGTTGATTCGTAGGTTGTCTGGGTTTCCGAGAGTCGTGCGTCGATCTTCTCGAGTAGACCAGCTAATTCATCATCGGCGACTTTTACGGTGGGACCCCATGCCCCATCCCGGTTGGCACCCGCATACAGTCCGCGTTCCTTGATGTCAGCGAAGAAAGAAGCAAACTGGTAAAAATCTTTTTGCGTGAACGGATCGAACTTGTGATTGTGGCACTCCGCGCAGCCCAGTGTCGAACCCAACCATACGGTGGACGCCGTGCGAACACGGTCCGATGCATACTTGGTGAGGTATTCCTTGGGTTGAGCACCACCTTCAGCAGACATCATGCCCAGTTTGTTGTAGCCCGAAGCAATGAGTTGATCCTGCGTGGGGTTGGGAAGCAGGTCACCAGCCAACTGCTCGCGGGTGAACTGATCAAACGGCATGTTGGCATTGAAGGCGTTGATCACATAGTCGCGATAAGGAGAAACGCTCACATCCTGATCACCGTGATATCCCACGGTATCGGCGTAACGCACCAGATCAAGCCAGTAAATGGCCATCCGTTCTCCGTAGTGTGGTGATGTGAGTAGTCGGTCTACCAGTTTTTCCCAGGCGTCGCCCGACTTGTCATTCAAGAAGGTCTTGAGTTCGTCGTCCGATGGTGGCAGGCCGATGACATCGAAGAAGACGCGTCTTGCCAGGGTGTGATCCTTTGCGATGTTCGAAGGCGTGATTCCTTTGGAGGCAAGTTGTGATCGGACCAATTGATCAATCCAGCCATCGCCGCGTTCAATGGTACTGCCGAGGGGACTGTCGAGTGGTTCGTAAGCCCAGTGACCTGACCAGTCCGCGCCTTGGGTGATCCAGTTTTTGAGCAACTGTATTTCTGCCGGTTTGAGCGTCTTGTTGTGTTCCGGGGGCGGCATGATTTCGTCCGGATCTTCCGAGAGGATTCGTCGCACCAGTTCACTGTCTTCAATCTTGCCGGGGACGATCGCTGCATAGCCACCAAGGTCGGACTTGGCGATGGCTTCAACATCAAATCGCAAGCCGTCGTCACTGCCACCCTGACGTTGTCCCTCGTCCGGTCCGTGACAGGCGTAGCATTTGTCTGAGAGAATCGGTTTGATGTCACGATTGAAATTCACCACATCAGCCGCATTGCTGGGACTGATGATTGCGAGGGTGCACAAAAGAACCAGGTGGCAGCGTAAGACAGCATTCGGCATTTTGAAATCGTGCTCAGAGTTTTCGGACTTCAGCAGGTGGGATCTGCCCGATCAGAAACGCGGTCGCGAATCCGCTCAGACTTCCGGAATTCTACCGTAATTTGTCAGTGAATTCACGACTGCAGAGACCGAAAGTAAGCTTTCGGGCAAACGACAGGTTGCGTGCAAGTTCGGTTTGGCTCTGCCTTTTCCCGAAGCTTCGCCTGGTTCTGGACCCAGGTGGATTGCGTGCCATACGTCTTCGTCAGGCTCTTCTCATCCCGGATTCGCGGTTTTCCCGCGTGCCGGGCCGAAATCACCACTTCATGGAAATCTCGTTGGGACAACTGTTGCCAAAGTCCTGTGCGGCATTCCGTCGCCTTACAGCATGGAATTCAAGTGAGGCTTCCTGTTTTTAAAGTGGTTTATTTTGCCGGAGAGTGAACAATGGCGCAGTTTCACTTACAATTTCCATGCAAGACGTTGAACACCGCGTCGAAGAAGTGGATCACCGCGGAGTAGCTCAGCAAACAACTGATGAAAAATGAGATTGCCATGAATGAGATCGCCATGCAGGAACAGAATTCCGAAAGCCGCCGTGGTTTTGGCAAGCAGGTCATTGGATCACTGCTCACCTACTCGATGCTGGAGACTGTGATCTCGTCTGGAGCCATCGCGGAAACGGTAAAGCCGATCGCGGCAAAGTGGCTGGCCGAGGTGAATCAGATGAGCGTGGATCTGAAAGGACAGAAGCTCAGGCAGACGGCTTGGCAGACGCAGGTTGAGCAGCTGTTTTCGCAGGTCAATCTTGCTGAATTCCTGTCGTTTGTTGATTTTGAAAGACTGATCAAAACGGTCAAGTTCAAGGATCGCGGTGAAAAGTCGTTCCGTGCGACTTTTCCCAAGGTGGAAGGTTTGCCCACCGATCTTGTTTTCGGCCATCAGATGTTCGCACTTCGTAAAGGCCGTTCAGTTGTCCCGCACGGTCACAACAACATGGCAACCTCGTTTCTGATTTTGCAGGGTGATTTTGAAGGGAAGCACTACGACCGTCTTGATGAGACGGACGAGCACATGATCATCAAGCCCACCATCGACCGCAAATTCGGGCGAGGAGAATATTCAACCGTCTCGGACCATAAAGACAACGTTCACTGGTTTAAAGCGATGAGTGAAACCGGGTACATCTTCAATATTCATGTGCTTAACGTGGATCCCAGCATCAAACGTAGCGGTCGTGTTTATGTGGATCCGGCGGGTGAGAAAATTTCTGGGGGGCGAATCAAAGCGGACAAGATGAAGGCTGCGGACGCATTTCGACGTTACGGCTAGAAGCTGAGGCAGGTTTCTGTTTGCCTCACCGGCTGGTCCAGTCATCAAATGGATTTTTCCGTCCTTCTTGGCAGATTGACTGGTAATTAGGTCTCTGCATCCCTATACTCACGCTCCTCAGGTGCCTCCAGTGAGTTGGAGGTGAAAAGGGAAGTCGGTGAGAATCCGACGCAGGACCGCTGCTGTATTCGGCGAGAAACCTGACAAACCACTGTTTTTCCATTGCTCGCAATGGTTCGAAACGGGAAGGGGTCATTGTTTCGCTTGAGCCGAGAGCCAGAAGACCTGCCTGAGACGATGTTACCTTCACTTGCCTCGGCTTCGGGCAATCGGTAAAGATGCTCTTGCTACCCGTGCTACGGGATCAGTGGGACTTCGGCGATTGTTCCTTGCTACACGGAATGTTTCGATGCCAAGTTCCCAAGAACGGATTCAGCGTGTAAACGCCTCCATTGCACTCCCCCAACGCTCGGCGGCAGACCCGCCAGACGAAGTAACCGACGGGGTATGTTCGCCGGCAAATTCAACGCAGGCAGTCAGTTCGCCCTGCAACGGTACGTGCGTTCTTTCACCGGATGATGAAACATGCTTTGGTTGCTCGCGTACGAAGACGGAAATCGCCGGTTGGGCGACTGCAAGTGAGGAAGAACGCATCCGTATTCTGCGGCGGTGTCGGGAGCGGCGACACGCAGAACAAAACAGTCTGACGGGTGTGCCTGACCGGTGATTCTGATCCGGAGTACCTGATGGGGGGCCCTACACCCACGGTCGCGGGTTCTGATTGGCACGCTCCTGCGTGGGATTTATTGTCATCCTCCAAAAACAAACTGCAAAGGCCAGCATCAGGAATGTCGAAAATGCAATCAGGCTTTCACCAGATCAACCCTTAATCAAATCAAGCAGTTAAAACACAGTTACAGGAAATGAGCATGTTTCGAAGCAGAAAACGAATGGAATCCCGGTCGCTCGATGCGATGGACAAAGGAATGCCCAGACTCATTCTTATCATCGCACTGATTGCTGTCGGTACGGTTGCCCGCTTCCTTCCTTACCCGCCCAATTTTTCACCGATTGGTGCGATCGCTCTGTTTGCCGGCGCAACCCTCGGGGCGCGATTCCGGGCCGCACTGATTCCTCTGGCTGCCATGTTGATCAGCGATTTATGGCTCGGCATGCATACGTTGATGCCCGTGGTTTACGGTTGTTTCCTGGTCAATGTCTGGTTGGGTAGCCGTCTTCAATCTCGCCTGAAACCGTTGCCAGTACTTGGTGTTTCTGTGGCGGGTTCGGTTATCTTCTTCGCATTGACCAACGCAGCGTGTTGGTATGTTGGTTATCCCCACACGTGGGCAGGATTCATGTCTTGCTTCACGCTTGCGGTTCCATTCTTCCAGTACACGCTTGCCGGAGACCTTTTCTTCAGCACAGTCCTGTTTGGTTCATTGGCTGTTGCCCAGTGGCGTTTTCCTGCTTTGTCCGCCATTCAGCGTGACGTGGCAGTCAAGTAACGAAAGCCACCGTCAGCCATGATCTTTCTCTGCTTTCAATCATTGAAAGCAGAAGAGCGTGTTGGCGGCGCGAACGATCAATCGCCCATCGGCGATGGCGGGAGATCCCAGGACGCCCTCACCCAGTTCAATTTCGTGAATCGTTTCTGCATCATCACCTTGATCTTCCACGATCAGCCCTTTACCGGTCTGGTCAAAAATATAGAGACGGTTTTCTGACAACACGGGAGTCGCCCAGGCACTCCCCAGACCTTTGAGGCGTTTCTGCCAGACTTGCTCTCCGTCTTCGAGGTTTGCGGCAACAAGAACTGATCCCTTGAGCGAATAAAGTCTCTTGTCCGAAGCGACGACACTTGCGTTCCGTGGGGACAGCTTGTTGTTACGCCAGGCAACTTCTGGCTCGCTCGCACTCGCACCTACCTTCAACGCGATCACTTCATCGCTAGGCAGAATCAGCAGGCCCTGGGTAGCGGTTGGTGATGGGATTGCTGATCCACCTTCTTCAGTCGACCATTGAGTTTTCCCACTTCGTGGGTCGACAGCGATCACGTCCTTGCGAGACTGGATCACCACTTCGTTTCGGTCATCAGGCCTGCGGATGACCAGCGGAGAGGCCCAGTTCGACATCTGGGGGCGTTTGATTCGCCACAGGTTCTGGCCTGTTTCCGCATCGATTGCGGCAGCAAAAGAGTCGCCTTGTGCTTCGACCTTGACAATGACCGCTCCATCGACAACCACCGGTGACGACGCCATGCCGACATCGTTTCCTGCTTTGGGGTAGTCATAGCCAAGCCCCCGGTACCAAAGCAATTCGCCATCAAGCGAAAGACATGCGAGATCGTTGCTGCTGAAGAACGCGAAGATGCGTTTGCCATCGCTGGCTGGCGAGGGAGCCGCGTTGGCGCTGGTAGGGTGGCAGAATGGACGGCCTGTGGCCCGAAATGTCTGTTCCCATTCCAGTTTGCCAGTCTTCAGGTTGACACCGCTGACGTGGAGTACCTCACCATCCTGGCCGCTGGAACTGGTCGTGACAACAAGGTCACCGATCACAATCGGGCCAGCAACACTCCGGCCCGGCATTTCAAGTTTCCAGGCCAGATTTCCACCATCGCCCAGCTTCAGGTCGGAAGGTGCAGAAGAAGATCCAGAGCTGGTGCCGTCACCACGAAAGCCGAGCCAGCCCTGTGATTTGCCGGGGTCAGCTGCCACAGACATCAAGGCCACACTGTTCGCGGCGATAAAAATGATGCACGCGAGAATGGTTCGGATAACAGAGTTCAGACTGCATTTGCCTGGCAAGCCGATGGGCATCGTCAGGGCCGGCGTTCGAAGGAATTGACGGTTGGCAACCGGCGAGGAATGGGGGCAATTCCGTTTCACAGTGAGGTTGTATTTCATGGTTCTTTGTTCGGATTGGCAGGATTCGGACGGACAGGCTTTCATCGTGGTTTGACAGGCTAAGGTTGACTCGCCAGTCCTTTGCCGGATGGGTCGGTGATTCGGAACTGGAATTTCCAGTTCTGTGCCCATGACTCTTCCTGTTCATTTTGGCAGATTTTGAGCAGGATTCGATTCGTCCCCTTTTTCAAAGGAAAATCAGCGATGTACTGATCAATCATGGAGCCTGCGTGATAGACCTCGTTTTGCATCACGAGCTTGCCGTTGATCCAGATTTTGTTCGCATTGATACAACCAAGTCTTGCCTGGGCCGGTTGATCCTCGTCGGATTCGAACTCGGCGAACAGATATCCCACCGCTCCTTTTTCCTTGTCATAGGCATCTGCCAGATCGACTTCACCAAGGTCGGGTGATCCGGTGATCGTCTGCCAGTTGATATTGCCGTTCTTGCCCGTGTGTTTGGTTTTCAAATCGATCGTTCCAGAGCTCTGAAACTCCTTTTCAGGGGCATAAGGCTTGTCAAAGCCAACTCCGTTGACATTGTCGAACGGAGCAACACTTTGCCAGTCGGTCACGAGCACGAATGCGTCTGCAGTACTGATGTCTTTTCCAAGTTTTCCCAGAGCTTCGATGATGCGAGCAAGCTGTCGTGGGTGGCGGGCAGAGGCGAGCGACTTCTGGTAGTCAGCAATGGCAAGGTCGGGCTGATCCTTGGCGAGCTGCTGTGCACGTTCAATCGCCTGCTCTACTGCCATTTCCCGCAAAGCGAGACTGGGGTCATTCAGGCATCCCGTGATCAATTCGTTGGCCGTCTGCGGTGATTCCTTCAAAAGAAGCTCCATTGCGACTCCGCGGCCAGTGGGATTGTTCGCTTGATCCAACGCATAGGCCTTTAGCTTGGCGGCCATGGGCTGTTTGGCCTGCCTGGCCACGTCAAAGATGACACCCCTGAGCCAGTTTTCGGCGACCGGGTTGGTATCGGTCATCGCATCGAGAAGTACGTCGATTTTTTCTGCCTCTGTTTTGCGAAGCAGGTTTGCTGCCGGGATCGCCTCGGCAAACCCCTTGCCTTCCTTGTCGACCTGTCGCAGTGCATTGATGGCCTTGTTGGTTTTGATCGCATCCTGCCCTTGTGATTTCCGGGCGGTGGTCACACCCAGAAGTAAAAGTAGCGTGAGCGGAGGCATGAGAGGTATGAGAAGATTGCGGCAGAGTGGATGACGTTTTTTCATGGTTTCAAATGTTTATTCTGTTCGTGAAGTTGCAGGTCAGTTTCATCATGCCCGTGGCGTTTTGTTCCGGTTTGGGCCATTTTTTTTGCGGGGCAACCTTCAAGGCGTCGGTTTGCACGTGCGGTCAAGCCAGTCAAAGAAGACACGTCCCCAGACGACGCCATTTTGAGGCGAAAGTACCCAGTGGCCTTCCTCGGGAAAGTAGAGGAAACGGCTGGGAATCCCCTGGACCTGTGCTGCTGTGAATGCTTCCATGCCTTGCGTCACAGGGACACGGAAATCTTTTTCACCATGAATGACGAGTAATGGAGTTTTCCACTTGCCCACAAACTTGTGAGGAGAGAATTTGGCGTAAGCGTTACCGGCAGCTTCACTTGCCCAGTAAGGGCCGCCCAGATCCCAGTTGACGAAGAACAGTTCTTCGGTGGAGCCGTACATGGATTCAAGGTTGAAGACGCCGCAATGTGCAACCATCGAGCAGAAGCGGCTCGCATCGTTGCCCATCAGCCAATACACGGTGTAACCTCCAAAGCTCGCGCCGATGGCCGCGACTCGACTGCGGTCGATGGATGGGTCAGCAATCATTGCGTCGGTGGATGCGAGGATGTCCTGCATCGCCTGACCTCCCCAATCGCCACTGATGTCGTCATTCCACTTCCTGCCGAAACCCGGCATGCCGCGCCGGTTGACCGCCAGTACCACATAGCCGTGCGAGGCCATCATGTGGAAGTTCCAACGGTAGGAAAACCACTGTCCAATTTGGCCCTGGGGACCACCTTGGCAATAAGTGAGCATGGGCCATTTTTTGCCGTCTTTGGGATCATAACCTGGTGGCAGGATTACCCAATTGTGAATTTGCTCACCATCGGTCGCCGTGAAGTAACGCTCTTCGATGGTCGGCAGTTCCAGTGTCTTGTAAATGTCACCATTGACATCGGTGATCGTGGCCATTTGCTTTGTACCAGGGTCGAGCAACGCCAACTCGGTTGGACGCAGCATGCTCTGTTGGCGTAGCAACAGATGTCCGGTACCCGGAACGCATGAAACGATTGAAAAATTGAAACGACCTTCGGATACCTGCTGCAAAGCCTGATTATCAATGTCGATCCTGAAGACCTGGTTTGTCCCACGCGTTTCACTGTAAAAATAAAGGCTCTTGCTGTCTTCGCTCCATGTTGCATGGTGTGCCGTTTGATCAAGGCCTTTGGTGATTTCCTCGAGTTTACCGCTGCTGCGGTTGTAGATCATGATGCGGTTCCGGTCAGATTCAAAGCCGGCACGCTCCATGGAATGAAAAGCGATGGACGTTCCATCGGGGGAATAGGTCGGATCCATGTCATAGCCTGGCATTCCGGGCGTGATGTTCTTCAGAGGTCCACCCTCGGTGCTGACAAGGTAAATCCCACTGTCGGTACTCTCGGCCGGGTTGTTGACAAGTTTCAACGTCAGCGCCATCTCTTTCCCATCGTTGGAAAATGTAAATTGCTCTGATCCGCCGAAGGGTGGCAGTGGGCAGTCTGCGCGAAGTGTTGCCATCAGATCGAGCGGTTCGCCTGCCTGGCCTTGACCATCAATTTTTGCGACATGCACGTGGCTGTACGCGTAGTCGTGCCACTGGTTCCAGTGGCGATACATCAACGCATCAATGATCCGAGCATCAGCTTTGGGAAGATCCTCGTAGATTTCAGTGACTTCCTTGTCGATCTTGACGTCGACGGTAAAAGCAATGGCATCTCCCGACGGAGACGTAATGAGGTTGGAAATTCCATTTTCGACATTGGTCAGTTGCTTGGTATCTCCAGTTTCCGGATCAAGCATCCACGCTTGTGGTTCGCCTGATTCCTCGGGATCTTCACCAGCTTTTTTCTCGTCCGCTTTCGGCTTCCCGGGGGCAATGTACACAAGTTTCGGGCCACTGGAGTGTGCAAGCCAGTTCAGGCTGCTGAGTCCCTTGACGTCACTGAGTAAGGTTTTCGGAATGGTCGTCAGCAGGGGCGATTCGAAGGCTGCTGCCTTGGAACTGCTGTCAATGGATTCAGGCAGGGGCTGGATAATCAAACTGCTGGTTCCACTGTTTTCTGCGAGGTCATAGCGTTTGACCAGGTAAGCGACTTCCTTGCCATTGGGTGCCACTACGGCATCACCAATTCTGGCAAGATCCCAGAGTTTCTCCGGAGTCAGCCGATCGGCGGACGCAGGCGTTATTAAAAAACACAGGAAGAGACAAAGCAGAGTTGGAATCGTACTGGTGGGACGCATGTTGGGCTCTCTGAGCATGGTGCTTGTCAGCAGGGATCACGCCGCATCACAGGCGGCTGAACAGATCACGAATTGTAACGAAGTCGCCAGAAGATGCACGTCGATTGCCCCGAAGATTGAATTGGATGGGGGCAAATTGTGGGTCGTTTGCAGGTTCCTTACGACCGATTGGTCCGTGGCGTGAATTCCGACCCCGGAAAGTGTGTTGGAAAATCGAAAGAACGAGGCTTCCCGGCAAATTTCCGTTTCGACGTGATCTTCTTGGCGATGATCCGTTCGCTGAAAGCGGGCTGGCTGAGAGCGGCCGGAAACTGAGCGATCTGAGACCTGAAGGCTTGATCCATTTCTCGCTGATGGACTGTAAATCTAAAAATTTGCTCAGGCAGGTTGATTGTTCGTTGTTGGTTGCGTTACAAAGAGTGGAACTGAGTTTGATTGAAAAACACTGCATAGAGATTGACAGGCAAAAGATGATTTCACAACTGAACGGCAATAAACTCGCCCTTTGCGCGATGGCAGCGGCATTAGGGACGCTGATGATGACTTGTGAGTCAATTGGGCAAACGCCTGGTGGAGGGCAATCGCCTGGTGGAGGGCAATCGCCTGGTGGAGGGCAATCGCCTGGTGGAGGGTTTGGGCAGGATCGAGGTGAATTTCGTACGCCACAAGACCGTGGTCGCGGCGGATTCGGTGGCCGCGGTGGATTTGGCGGCCGCGGTGGATTTGGCGGCCGTCAAGGAGGGGGGCCAGGTGGTCCCGGCGGTCCAAACGCGAAAGATCAGCTGCTTGTCGAAAAGTTTGATGCCGATGCTGATGGCCGGTTGAATACCGAGGAAAGAGCTGAAGCAAGAAAGTCGCTGAATCAGAGTGGTGCTTCTGGACGTGGGCGTGGTGGGCCACCACGCGGTGGCCCAGGCGGGCGGGGCAGAATCACGCTCGAAGGGAAACCTGGACCTCGTGTTGAGCCGGGTGAGGTGAAGCAATATTCAGACGAGCCACTTTACGATCCTTCTGTACTGCGTACGCTCTTTTTGACCTTCGAAAATGATGATTGGGAAGAAGAACTGGCCGCGTTCAAACCGACAGATGTCGAAGTCCCCGCACGACTGATTGTCGATGGTAAAGATTTCAAGGACGTTGGTGTCAGCTTCAGGGGGGCGTCTTCCTTTTTCAGTATTCCCGCTGGCCTGAAACGTTCGCTCAATATCTCGATGGATTACCTCGATTCTGACCAACGGTTGCTTGGTTACAAAACACTGAACCTGTTGAACTGCAACGGTGATGCGTCGCTCATGAGTACGGTGTTGTACTCAGAGATTGCCAGCACGCGGATTCCAACGCCGGAAGCCAACTTTGTGAATGTTGTGATCAACGGTGAAAGCTGGGGAGTGTATTGCAACGTCGAACAATTCAACGGTGACTTTGTTGAAGCGAATTATGGAACAACCAGTGGAGCACGCTGGAAAGTGCACGGAAGCCCAAGAGGTGATGGTGGACTCAGGTATCTGGGTGATGATATCACGCCTTATCGTGAACGTTTTGAGATCAAGTCCAAAGATAAGGAAGAGTCCTGGAAGAGCCTGATTGAGTTGTGCAAACGACTGAATGAAACGGCACCAGAAGAACTCGAAGAAAAGCTGAAAGACATACTCGATATTGATGGTGCGCTTTGGTTTCTTGCAGCCGATACAGCACTGATCAACAGTGATGGGTATTGGACACGCGCGAGTGATTACAACATCTATCAAGATCCGGATGGAGTATTCCATATTCTTCCCCATGACATGAATGAGGCATTCCGGCCGACTCGTGGTGGTCGGGGACCGGGCGGTCCCGGTTTTGGGCGGGGTGGCCCTGGTTTTGGTCGAGGTGGCGGTCCTGGTGGTCGTCCCGGCTTTGGCCCTGAAGGTCCCGGCTTTGGTCCTGAAGGTCCTGGCTTTGGCCCTGAAGGTCCCGGTTTTGGCCCAGATGGTCCTGGCTTTCGTCCAGATGGCAGGGGGCCGAGTGGTGCCGATTCTGGTCGTCAACGTCCCGGTTTTGCGCCACCCCAAGGGCGTGATGCGCCGCGTCGTGAAGAAGGCGCGCCTGGTCAGCCTGGACCAGATCGCGGTGGGCCAGATCGCGGTGGGCCAGATCGCGGTGGGCCAGATCGCGGCGGGCCAGATCGCGGTGGGCCAGCAACGTCTGCTAATAACGATGGGGGCTACAATC
>JAAXJB010000096.1:45341-70696 GCA_012270065.1 Rubripirellula sp.
GGGCCAGATCGCGGTGGGCCAGCAACGTCTGCTAATAACGATGGGGGCTACAATCTCGATCCGCTTGTCGGGCTTGACGATGCAAGCAAGCCACTGCGAAGCAAATTGCTCGCCAATCCGAAGTTGCGCCAACGCTATCTTCAGTACGTTCGCCAGATCGCATATTCATTGGAATGGGATGCGTTGAAAAACCGCGTGCTTCCAGCAAGAGAATTGATCAAAGACTCAGTTCAAAGCGATACCAGGAAGTTAATGACTACGGAAGCCTTCCTTGATGCGACGACGGATCAGCCAATCGACTCATCCAGCGTTCCAATGTTACGAACCTTTGCTGAAAAGCGTTCCAGTTATCTGCTCAATCATCCGGAAATCAAGAAATTGCCAAGTGATCCAGTGATGGTTGCTCCAAGTTCTTCATCTTACGTTCGGCTCACCCCCGTCTATGATTTGTTTACGATGCCCTCTGATGTCATCATCAACGAAGTGCTTGCATCCAATGCCAGCACCAACAGGAATAGCAAGGGAGAATTTGCAGATTGGATCGAGTTGCATAATCGTGGTACTGAAGCCGTCACCTTGGATCGCATGTATTTGACCGATGATTCACGCAATGCGAGAAAGTGGGAGTTTCCTCAAGGAACAGTGATCGCGCCGGGTGGTTACCTTGTGGTTTGGGCAGATGGTGAGCAGAAAGGTGCTGATGGACTGCACGCCAATTTCAAACTCTCGAAGGGAGGGGAGACACTATCGCTGCTCTCCGAAGAAGCGTTGCTTTCCGGCGTCAAATTTCCTGCGCTTTCTGATGACCAATCTTACGGATTTGTGGATGGCAAATGGCGGGTGGGGAAACCGAGTCCGGGTAAAGCAAACGCAAACTGAGTCTCTGGATTCGTACCCATGCCAATGCAGGCACGCAGAGGCACGCAGCCCGATTGATCTCGGCGCTGCACAGGTGATCTCGGCGCTGCACAGGTGATCTCGGCGCTGCACTGGTGATCGCGGCGCTGCACACGGTTGTTTTCGCGGTGGCCTGCATGCACTGATTGATCGGTCAAAGGCAACAGTCTGTCGGCGCGGTCAGTGCCTTTTTCAAGCCAGTTGCGCGTCTTTGACGCTGGTGCGTGGAACTCAGTAAGACTGATCGAGTATAGTCTTGTGCTTGTATTCCTAAGGAGTTGAAACGCATGAGACGATTGAAAACAGGATTCGTACGCGGAGTGACATATTTGTTGTTTGCTCTTTGCCTATCCATTGACGCATCCGCTGGCTATCCATTGACTGCTGACTCAAAGCCCCAGGCTGGTGTCCCGAAGGGGACAGTAACCCAGCATCGCTGGGAGAAGAGTCGGGTGTATCCAGGGACGGTTCGTGATTATTGGGTTTATGTGCCAGCCCAGTATGATCAATCGAAGCCCGCCTGTTTGATGGTCTTTCAGGATGGACGGGGTTATGTGAATGCAAAGGGGCACAGTCGGGTGCCGACTGTTTTTGACAATCTGATTCATCAGAAAGCGATGCCTGTCACCATTGGTGTGTTTGTCAATCCAGGGACGATTCCACCGGCACGGGCAGGGGCAAAGTCACGCAGTAATCGCAGTTTTGAATACGACTCTCTCGGCGATCGCTACGCGACGTTTTTGATTGATGAGTTTCTTCCCGAGGTAACCAGGGACTTTAATCTCGTGGAAGACGCACAGGCTCGGGGGATCGTTGGTATCAGTTCGGGAGGCATCTGTGCCTTCACTGCAGCCTGGGAGCGGCCCGACTATTTTGGCAAAGTGATCAGCTACATTGGGAGCTTTACGAATATTCGAGGCGGGCATGTCTATCCTGCGTTGATTCGCAAAACAGAGCCAAAGCCGATTCGTGTTTTTTTGCAGGATGGAGAAAACGACCTTGATAACCTGCATGGTCATTGGCCGCTGGCTAACCGGCAGATGGCCGCGGCTTTGAACTTTGCAAAATATGACTACCGATTCGAGATGGGTGACGGTGGCCATAGTGGTGAACACGGAGGCTCGCTGCTGCCCGAAATGCTGAGGTGGTTGTGGCGGGATTATCCAGCTCAAAATCAAGGAGAAGACAAATGATTGTTGGCAGATTCTTCATGTTGCTGGCGGTAGGGATGACCCTGTTGCTGGGGGCACAACTGTGTGACGCCCAGGATATGCCTCTGACTCAGGTTCTGATCGAAGGTGAGGATTGGCAGTCCCTTTCCAAGGGACACAAGTTCACAGACGGTTTGACATGTGACGCAGAGGGCAATCTGTATTTTTCAGATGTTGCCGGTGGAACCACCATCAATCGTCTTGGGCATGACGGCAAGGTGACTGTTGTTGTGAAAGATGCTCCCCGTATCAGCGGAATGCACTTCGGCCCTGATGGAAGAATTTACGCTTGCCAGGGGGGCAGTTTTGGACGCATTGTTGCGTTTGATTTGAAGACAGGCGATCGAGATGTCATTGCAGAGAACGTCAAGCCAAATGACCTGGTGGTCACCTCGGACGGGCATGTCTTCTTCACAGAAACATCCAAGATGCAGGTGTCCCATGTTCCGCCCGGCGGAAAGGTCAAGGCAGCGGATGTGGCCGGGAAAGACGGCGGTCCACAACGACCAAACGGTATCGCCTTGACCCCAGATCAGGGAACGCTGGCGGTCTCGGACCACGGCGGAAGATACACATGGGTTTGGCGTCTGGATAAAGACAACCGGTTGTCGCTGAGACAGCCCTACATCACCTTGCGCACTCCCAACGCGGATTCGCCAAGCAAGGGTGATGGGATGACCACTGACAGTGTTGGCCGGTACTATGTCACGTCTGCCGTTGGCTTGCAGATGTTTGATCCAACGGGACGCATGGGAGGAGTGATTGCATCTCCTTCGCAAAAACCGATTGTCAGCGTCGCCTTTGCCGGCCCCGGGCACCAGTACCTTTATGTCGCTGCTGGAGACGAGATTTATCGAAGAAAAACAAAAGCATCCGGAGTACGGGCGGGGCAACCAGAATCAAAATGATCTGAGTGTTGACGATGCGTGAGCCCGTCGCAGTTGGATCATTGCCTGGATTTTTTTTGTTTGATGTATTCCAGAACGCGTTGCTCGTATTCCGGAGTCCGAAGCCCGACGGCCTTGGCTTCTTCACGAGCCTTTTCAATGTCAATCTTGTCATTCAGGACCCGGTGGGCAAGCCAAAGAGCGCCGACGCGGTTGGCCGAGGCACAGTGGAGCATGACGGGGGTGCTTTTGGGGTCACCCATGATGGAAACTGTTTTTTCTATGATCTCGGGTGTCAACGAATCCGGAGCACGGAACCCGAGTTGATAGAAACGCATGTTGAGCTTCCGCAATGCTGCTGCTTCGTTCCAGTCGATTTCAGTTTTTTCGCGCAGAGTGATGACGGTCTTGATACCGCGCTTCCGGGCTTCGGCAAATTCTGCTGCGGTGGGCTGTCCGCAGAGCAACGTTTTGCCAAATGAATGCACATTGCGTGTCGCACCCAGTTCACTTTTCATCAGCGTGGGTGGTTTGTCAGCTGCCACTGTCGTCAGGCAGCACAGCATGGAAAAAAGTAATGCGGAAGTAAGAACGCAAGCTTGGTGCAACGGTCTGGAATGGTTTTGCATGGCATGGTTGCCTGGATTGGGAACGTGATGGGACGCGGCTCGCCAGATTTTATCAGCAAGTCCGTAGGACGGGAATCGCCTTGGTTGCACCGCCAATCAGTGTGCGGGTTCCGATTCTCAATTGTGTCCGGCAGTGTTGAGGGCAAAGAGCATCCGTATCGGTTACCATCTTGGACGTGGCACGAGACGATTGTGGCGTTGCAGGGGCTGATCTGAAACGAACGGACCAAGGGTGGTGATCCTTGAGATGGCGTTAAGTGTCATTCATTGGTGAACGTGTGTTTCGAACGTGTGTTTTTAGTTGACTTCGCTTCGGCAGTTTGAGTTCCATTTGAGATTCGGAGAATTGTCTGTGTGGTTATCGGTGTCCAATCAACGATCCCGTTGGAAGTTTGTTTTATCGTGTTTGACGTCACTCTTGCTCCCAGTGTTAGCTCACGCCCAGCAGGTGAATCTGCGGGAAAGCAACACGGATACAATGGCGTCACTGCGAGGGGTGGCAGTCGCCGGGAAAAATGAGGCTTGGGTGACGGGATCGGCTGGAAGCGTCATGCATACCAGCGATTCGGGGCGCACTTGGCAACGGATCGACGTGCCCGGATCAGCTGAGCTCGATTTTCGTGACGTCGAAATTCCCGCGACCGACACCGTGCTGTTGATGGCAGCCGGCCCCGGGTCTGCTTCGCAAGTGTTGCGATCTTCCGATGCAGGCAAAACCTGGAAAGTTGTACTGCAGAACACGAATCCACAAGGATTTTTCGATGGAATGGATTTCGATGCCAGTGGAAGGCATGGGTTGCTTTACGGAGATCCCATTCAGGGACGTTTGGACTTGTATGTAACCCATGATGGTGGCGAAACATGGCGACCAACAGGTCTTTCAGGACGCCCGATTTTGAGCGAGGGTGAATATGGATTCGCCGCCAGTGGAACAGGAGTCACGATTGTTGGTGAAATGGCGTATGTGGCCACAGGTGGATCCCAGGCTCGTGTTTGGCGTTCTGCAGATTGGGGGCAGAGTTGGCAGGTTGCTGAAACTCCAGTGCGTTCGGGCAATGAGTCCTCGGGGATATTTTCCATCGCCTTCCGCGATTCAAAAAATGGGCTGGTCGTTGGTGGAGACTACACTCAACCTGAGCGGAGCGAGCGGAATATTGCCCGATCCGGGGATGGCGGAAAAACATGGGAACCGTTGCCAGCGGTCATGCTCGAGCATAAAGCGTGTTTGCGTTCACTCGGCAAGTCCGCCTACGTGGCATGTGGACGCACAGGGGTCGCCGTATCATGGGATGGTGGTCAGAACTGGAACAACGTGACTGGCGGTGGTTATTACACAGTCGCCGTCGACTCGAATTCCCAAGTTGCTTATCTGGCTGGCAGTGAGGGGCGTGTTGCGGTCCTGCAATGGTGACTTGCTGTTTGATGTTTCACAGCATGCTGCATGCAAGAATCTGATCAACCTGCCACTGACCGGGGCTTTCTACTTTGGCTGCTTGATGCAGTAGATCCGGGCTGCCGTTCGGATCACGAGGTGACCGTCGACGATGGCAGGGGTTGCCATTCCCATGTCGTCTTCTTGCAGGACATTGGAATGAAGGAATTCAAACTCTCGACCAGCGCGAATGACGAAGGTTTCACCGTCTTCATTGAGGCAGAATAATTTGCCGTCATAAAGCCACGGGGATGATGTGAATGCGCGGCCCTTGGGGATCCTTTGCCGGGAGTAGATTTCGTTTCCGGTTTTCGCGTCATAGGCGGCCATGAGTCCACGATCGTATAGCACGTAAATGATCCCGTCATGGGCAATCGTTGTCGGGTTGTAAGGGGCTGCTGTGGGCAGGGACCATGCGATGAACTTGTTTGACGTCTGTTCATCGACCAATGAAATGTCTCCTGTGGCTCCCGGGCGGATTGCGTACAGTGGTCTCGAAGGGTCACCCACATAGCCGGAACTGATGATCAGCAGCCCCGCGTGTTCGTAAGGTGTCGCGATTGTGATGCTGGACATTCCTGAAAGAGACCACTTTTCCTTGCCGTCGAGATCGTAAGAAACCACCCGGCCTGTTGCTGGAACAATGATTTCCGTGCCTTCCGAGTGTTCCCAGACGTACGGGGTTGACCAATTGCTCTTTTCTGCACGCTCAACCTTCCAGACTTGCTGGCCAGTGTGTTTATCCAGTGCCAATAGCGACGATGCCTCATCGTTATCGTTCAGTACGTACAGGCGGTCCTCATGCAGGATAGGAGATGCTGCAAAGCCCCAGCCATAGCGAGTCTTGGTTGGCTTGACTGGCTTTTCCCATACCAGTTCACCTGACATGTCGAGGCAGAAAATTCCCAGGCCACCGAAGACCACGTAAACGTGTTTGCCGTCTGTTGTGGGGGTCTCGGATGCAAAGCTGTTTTTTACGTGGATGGATGTCTGTGGCTTGCCTTGATGCAGCGTTTTTTGCCAGATGACTTTGCCATCATGCAGGTCAAGACAGACAACTTGCCACTGGTGATCTGACTCAGGTGGTTTGGGGCGATTGCCCCCGAAATAGAGGCCCTTCTTGGCAGCTTCTGTTTCCCCTGAATTGATGACCGTGGTGAGAAAAACACGGTTGCCCCAAATCACGGGTGACGACCACCCGCGGCCGGGAATATCCCGCTTCCATGCGACGTTGCTGTCCGCCGACCAATTGTCTGGCAGGTTGGGGGTGCTGTGTACGACGCCTGTTGCGTCAGCACCACGGAACTGTGGCCAGTGCTCTTCCGACATTGCGGTTGATCCCTGCGTCAGAAACATGACGGCAGCGGTGAGTGACCAGCATAACGTCGTCAGGCTGGTGGGCAAACGATGGACCGTGTGGCATTGCACGGGGGGCATGATGGGAAATTGCTTTTTGCAAATGCTGTTGTTCTCGTCCATCTGCCTCGTTCCTTTTCTCATTGATGGAATGGTCCGTCGAAAGTTCGAATGTTCAAGCATAATCGATCGAGCCGGACAACTGGAATCCGGCCGCATCATGTGTTCGGGGTGTTCGAATTGACTTGATCAGAAGGATCACCTTCAATTCTGCCGAATCGGTATCACCACACGCAATTTGCGGTTTGTTTTTCCCGAGCGATCTGATGATTTTGCGTGTGGTTAGCAATGTTGATGGGCAGGTGTATTCTATCTGAATGCACCTGATTCTTCCTCTCCTTGCCAGCCTGCTTTTTGTTTGCGGTTTGATTGTGATCAAACGGGCTGGGGCTGCCGGTGTGAGTTCAGTGACCACTGTCTTCTGCACCAATGTGGCAGCGGCCTTTGCGTTCTCATTTGTATGGTTCATGGGTGGTGACGGAGTACGCTGGGATCTGTGGTGGCAACCGCTCATCATTGCCAAGCTTTTTGTTTTTGGACTCGGTTTCACTTTTGTGGCAATTGAGCGAGGTGATGTCTCGCTGGCGACGCCTATTTTTGGTGTCAAGGTTGTGTTCGTTGCGTTGCTGCTGACGGCTACTGGTGAGCAGGAGTTGCCTTGGCAGGTGTGGTTGGCGGCAGGGCTGGCAACCTTGGGGATTGGTTTGATCCAGTGGACAGGCGAGGGGAATCGGCACCATGTTATCCTTACCGTTTGCCTGTCCCTTGCGGCGGCGGTGTGTTATGCCACCTTTGACGTTCTTGTTCAGCGATGGGCTCCAATCTGGGGAGCCGGCCGTTTTCTGCCTGTTGTTTACTGGATTGTGGGCCTTGCCGCTTTGCTGCTCTTGCCGTGGGTCGATTTCAGCCCATGCAGAAAGCCAAGGGTGGCCGGCTTACTGCTGGCAGGAAGTCTGCTGATTGCAATGCAGGCGATATGCATTGTGGTGGCTGTGGGTGTGTTTGGAGATGCTGCCCGAGTGAACGTGGTCTACGCCCTCCGAGGGCTCTGGGGAGTCGTCTTGGCCTGGCTTGTTGCGCGTAAATGGGGTGGAGCGGAAGCAGAGCACTCACGGAAGACGATGTTATTCAGAATTGCCGGTGCAAGCGTTCTGACGATCGCAGTGATCCTCGCGATCGTTTCCGAGGATTTTTCGGCATTGGGCGAGTGACTTGGCTTGCGTCAAAAACAGGTTTTCACAAAGGTACGGCCATCGCTGTCCAACAGGGCTGGCGGCACTGGTCTGTTCCGGTCTGTCACCGGGCATTCTTGGCAGGACGGTTCTGTGAAGAAGAGTGCGTTCACGGGCTGGTCTGGCTGTTTATACTGGGGGCCTGACGCTGCATTTGTGCAATCCCAGTTTCTCTCCCACTTTTTCAGGATCCATTTTTTCAATGTCTGAATCGAATCTGCTTTCTTCGGATGCCAACTCATCAGAGTCCGGTTCAAAGTCAACTCGACGCGATTTCATCAGGAATTCTGCCACGACGGTTGGCGCGGTTGCGGCGGTCACGGCATCCGAAACGGAGACCATTGCAGCTGCGGCTCCCGTTGACAAAGTTCGGATTGGTTTCATTGGACCCGGGGGACGGGGGTTTGGCGCTCATGTGAAGCGTCTTACCAAATTGCAACTCGAGGGTGAGCCGATTGAGCTGGTTGCCGTGTGTGACGTCTACAACGAGCATCGTGACAGGGCAGCCAGTTACATCGAAAAACAGACGGGCAAAGCACCTTCAAAACACGAAGATTATCTTGAGATGTTTGCCAAGGCGAATCTCGATGCCGTGGTCATTGGCACGCCCGATCATTGGCATGCCAAGCAGACAATTGATGCCTTGAATGAAGGACTGCATGTCTATTGTGAAAAACCAATGACCAAGACCGCTGAAGAGGCGGTTGATGTCATGCGGACGTGGCAGAAATCCGGCAAGGTGATGCAGGTCGGGGTTCAATCAACCAGTTTGCCCGTCTGGAATCAGGTCAATGACCTCTTGACCGGAGGAAAACTTGGAAAGGTACTCATGTACCAAACCGAGTTCTTCAGGAACTCGGCTCAGGGACAATGGCGGTATTACAAATTGGAACCGTCCATGAACCCACGAAACATCAACTGGAAAAAATGGCTCGGTGTCGAAGAGGGGTTGGCTGAGTACGAGGATTTTGATCGGGCGAAGTACAGGCAGTGGCGACGTTTCTGGCCGTACGGTTCCGGAATGTTTACGGACTTGTTTGTCCATCGGACGACCACGATGCTGAAGGCGACAGGCTTGCGTTTTCCGGGGCGGGTCGTCGGGGCAGGTGGCATCTACCTTGAATACGATGGTCGAGATGTGCCCGATGTCGCAACCGTTGTGGCTGATTTCCCCGAAGGTGTGCAAGGCCTGGTTACCGCAACCATGGCGTGCCAGGAAACACCCATCCGGCAGTTGATTCGAGGTCACTTCGGGTCGTTTGTCTTCGGGACAGGTGAACAGTTCGAAGGATTCGATTACATTCCCGAAAGACCACAGGTCACGCGTAACAGCAAACTCAAGGAAGAGCGTATCAGTGTTGGTCAGATACAGGATACGACCTATCACCACTTCAAGAATTGGGTGGATGCCATGATCGCCGACGATCCAACGCTGGTGAATAATGACCCGATGCTTGGTGCTGCTGCGATCACGACCGTCATCCTGGGGGCACGCAGTTATCGGGAAGGCAAAGCGTTTTTCATCGATGAAGATTCATTGACGGTGAAAGATGCCGATTCGTCATGGGCGGAAAAGTGGGAACAACGTTCTCACTCCCGGGGGAAACCCAATCACATCACCGGTTGGAATGCGGGTGATGTGGGGAGTGTTCTGGAAGAACCCGAATACATGAAGCTGGCGGGCCCATGGATCAACGGAAAGGCGCCCGAAGAAAGCTAGTTGCTTGTCGCGTGAAGTCTGAATGTGACTTCGTTGTTTCAGCTTGCGTTGACGTATGTGAGTGGGCGTCTTTCAGTGTGGGAGGCGTCCACCGGGCGGTGTCTGATTTGGCGTTGGCTATTGATTGATCGCGTTGTACCGCTCCTGCTTTTCCGGCTGCTTGTGATAGCCTTCTTCATCAGGTTGTCTTGCGAGGCGATCGATTCAGGCATTTGACCCACGCCAAGCCAGCGGGCGTTGACGACAGCTCTCGCGATGGGTGGACGCCGCTTTCATGGTGATTTGGATCGTTCTCTGGATCAGAAATCTGTTCTTGAAAGTATCTTTCCGGGGTTTTTGGCACCATCGATGGCAGGAAAATAAATTGTTTTTGGAATGCCTAAGAAAGTGGACTCGGGTTCGTCAAAGGTATGAATCCTTCGGAAGGTGTCAAGGTAATTGCCTGATTCGACTCCGGTCGATTTTAAAACGGTGTTAGACTGGGAACGCGACCGACACGTCAGTGGCTTGCATGGGTTTGCAAAAATTTGCGTTTCAGGGACCGATTGATTGTTGAGGGCCACGGGTGAGTTGAGGACCATGTGTAATTGGCACATCAGCGGCATCCATGGATTCAGGCAGTTCGTGAGTTTCGTTCAAACAAAGAGGCATTGAGATGTTGAGAGCGTTTAGCAGATTCGCAGTGGCATTCAGCATGGCTTGGCTGGGGCTTGCTTCAACCTCTTTGGGGCAGGGATTCCTGATCTCGTCAGAACAGGGCATGCGACATCGGTTACCCCGTGTGATGCCAACGCCACCTGTTCGTCCTGGGCAACCCGGGTTCATCTACGACATCGCCAAGCTCGAAGTGGATGCATCGATCAGAAATCAGGTGGCTGAAGTCCAGGTCTCGCAGACATTCAAGAATCAAAGCAACCGCACGCTGCAGGTCAAGTTTGTGTTTCCGCTGCCCTACGATGGGGCGATTGATCAGATGACTTTCATGGTCGATGGTCAGGAGTTGGAGGGCAGGTTGCTTGAGGCAGACAAGGCACGGGAAATCTATCAGTCTTATGTGCGGCGAAATCAGGACCCTGCATTGGTTCAGTGGATTGGAACAGGAATGTTCCAGACGCAGGTGTTCCCCGTGCCTGCGGGCGCAGTGCGAACGGTATCGTTGCGTTATACCCAACTCTGCAAGCGCCAAGGCACGTTGAATGACTGGTTGCTGCCACTTTCGCCCACTCAATTCACCGCAAGCCCAATTGGTGAAATCAATATCCGGGGCCGAATCCGTTCAGAAACGGGACTGGGCAATGTTTATAGTCCGTCGCATGACCTTGAGATGGAACGAGATGGTGAACAGGTTGCACGTTTCGAATACAAGGCCAAGGCTACTGTTCCCCGGCGTGATTTTCGAGTGATGTGGGATACGGGCGATGATGCCGTGCAAATGTCGGTGGTTTCGCATCGACCAGATGCAGACAAGGATGGTTATTTCATGCTTTTGATCCAGCCTCAGTTCCCCAAAGTTGAGAAGGATCAGAAGAAAATTGGCAAGAATGTCATCCTTGTGCTCGACAAAAGCGGCAGCATGCGGGGAGAAAAAATTGATCAGACTCGCAGGGCAGCAAGTTATGTCGTTGACCAATTGCGTTCACGCGATCGATTCACTTTGATCAACTACGACAGTCGGGTAGAGACTTTTCGAAGTGAGTTAACCAGTGGTGACAAGGAAACACGGCATGACGCAGCGGATTATGTTGACGCGATGCTTGCCGGTGGCAGCACCAATATTGACGGTGCTCTTGCAAAGGCGCTTGATTTTTCATCAGAAGCAGATGGTCCGGCTTATGTCGTATTCATGACTGATGGTCAGCCCACAGTTGGTGAGAAAAATGCGATGAAAATCGCAGAGAATGTAAAACGCCGCCTTGATCAGAACACACGTCTGTTCAGCCTTGGCGTGGGGCACGATGTGAACAGCAGGCTGTTGGATAAACTGGCCAGCATTTGCCTCGGTCAAACGATGTACGTCCGGCCTGGTGAACCATTGGATCGCGTGGTGAGTCAGCTCTACGACCGGATTGGTGCGCCCGCGTTGACTGACGCCAAGCTGCAGTTGCTGGTCGATGGCAAGGACGGCCGTACGCGACAGCTTTATCCTTCGAATATGTATGACCTGTTTTCCGGTGACCAACTGGTCATCGTAGGCAGGTACAGAAAACCCGGTGATCTGAAGATCAAATTGACAGGGGAATTCATGGGCAAGAAGCAGGAGTATGTGTTTGAGGGAAAGTTTGCCAAACAGACAGGTAGCGGACGCAATGCCTTTGTTGAGCGTCTGTGGGCCACACGACGTATCGGGCAGATCATTGATGATATCGATTTGTACGGTGAGAATCAGGAATTGGTGGACGAGTTGATCACTCTTTCAAAACAGCATGGCATCCTGACCCCTTACACTGCCTATCTCGCGGAAGAGCAGACTGATATCAACGACATGTCGCAGGGCCGACGACTGGCACAGGGAAATCTCAGAGCGTTGGAGGAGGAATCCGGTGAAAGTGCGTTCCTTCAAAGGGATTTCAAGTCGCAATTGAAATCAGCGGGAAGAGCAGGTGCTCAGGCGGATTCTTTCAGCATGCCGAACGCAGGCAACGCGCCGGCTGGATCTGGATTTGGATTTGGTAAAAGCCTGAATGGAATGCTTGGCGTGCAGCAATCAGCACCCGCAGCGGCAAACAAGGCGGCGAGAAAAAACAGATCGGTCAGGCAGATTGGCGGCAGAACTTTCTTTCTCAAAGGAGGTCGCTATGTTGACTCCCTGGCAAGTGACAAGCAGATCGCTGACGCACAGAAGGTTGAGCAATTCAGTGATGCCTATTTTGCACTGATTGAAAAACTTGGGGATCGCTCCAAGGCATTTCTTGCTGAGTCCACCGAACTGCTTGTTGTGATTGATGGAAAGGCTTTCATCATCGTGCCGCCCGCAGCAAAATCGGAGAATCCAAAGTTGCCGTGATTCTGTTGGCTGAGGAAGCTGTTTCGCGGCGGTCAGGCAGAGACGTCTTGCATCAGAAACGTTTTGAAAACGTTGGACGCCCGTCTTTGGAGATGCGGGAGAAAAGTGAGTTGGCTCAAGACTCACCCGTTTCAGGCGACTTTTTTGCCACCAGGAGCCCGAAGGTCAAAGAGGCCAAAGATTTCATCCCTTGTCAGACCGCCACCTTTGGCAGGCTTTGCGCTGGGATCTTTCTCTGAAAACAGCATGTCAAACATTTCGCGTTTTTCGTCCAGAACCGATGCGATACGCTGTTCGATTGTATTCATGGCTAACATGCGAGTGACGGTCACGGCGCCCTTGGCTCCAATGCGATGGGCGCGGTTGATGGCCTGGTCTTCGATTGCGGGATTCCACCAGCGATCAAAAAGAAAAACATACTCGCAGAATTGCAGATTCAAACCGACGCTACCCGCTCCGTAGCTCATCAGAATCACATTGCAGTCAGGGTCATGCTTGAATTGATCAATCACTCCATCGCGTTTCTTGTGCGGGACGCGACCATGATATTCAAGCGGGCCAAATCGCTCCAAAGCCGGTTTCATCTTTTCAATGCTGTTTACCCATTGGCTGAAAACAATGGCTTTCTTTCCACTGGCTGTTACTTCTTCCATGTCGGCGACGAGACGTTCCAGCTTGCTGCTGCTGCCTGTTGCAGGATCAAAATTGCAGATCTGCTTCAGCCGCAAAACGAGTTCAAAAACGTGCTGGATGGTCAATTCCTGATCCAGTTCTTCCAGCTGGATGACACCTTCCGATTCTGCTGACTCATAAGTCGCCCACTGCTCTGGCGTCAAGTCGAGCTCCGCGTCCCGGTAGAGTTTGGGAGGCATATCGTCCATCACCATGTCCTTGGTGCGCCTCAGGATATAATCCCTCGAGGCCTTGGCCATTTGATTCATCGGCATCCCGACTTTCAAATACCCGGGTGACAGGTAGTCAAAGATACCAACAAGGTCATCGGGGGAGTTTTCGACAGGAGTTCCTGTCAACGCCCAGGAGCGTGTCCTGGGAATTGCGCGGATGATTTCACTGGTGGTGCTATTGCGATTCTTGATGCGTTGAGCTTCATCCAAAGCCACCAGGTCAAAGTGTAAACCGCTGTCCAGTACGGTTTCTTTGTCTCGCATCAACAGTTCGTAATTGGCAATTTTTACTGGAACCTCAGGAGATCGCCATTGGAAATCCCGCTTGGATGCATTGCCACCAATCGCGGTCACTGGAATTTCGGGGGCCCAGACTTCAAATTCCCTGAGCCAGTTCGTGACCAGTGGTTTCGGGCACACCAGCAAGACGCTGCGTAGTTCTCCACTGCAAAGCAGAAGGCGGATCGTACTGATGGCTTGCATGGTTTTTCCCAGTCCCATTTCGTCAGCGAGGACCGCTGCATAGCGTGGAAAAAGAAAAGCGATGCCATCCAGCTGGTAGGGAAATGGATCAAATGGAAAGTTCAGCTGACCGCTGCCAACCAGGGAGTCAAGCGGTGGCTGAAGCAGATAATAGAGCCTGTCCTGAAGTTTGACGACTTCGTTGGGAGGTTTGATGCGATGCCGCTGCAGGTTTGCAACACGTTTGCGTTTCTTGCGGTTTGACGGCAAGGACGGGCTGACCGGCGGTGTCCATTGGTTGGCTTCCGGGAAAAGAAATCCAGTCGCTTTGGCTGACAGCTTGGAGACTTTCAAGGGCAGCGATTTGGGCTGAATCGACTTGATCGGCATACGAAAGATGTCGGCTGGTACGAGCGAATCATCATGCCAGCTGTTGACAGTGTCGATTTCAGCACGCAGTTCACCAGCTGAGTTTTGTTTCCACATGTCGTCACGAACATCCGTTGGCGGCTGGAATTTCAAGGCTCGATGCGCGAGACTTGTTGGCGGCGGGCTTGCTTTCGGTCAGGCAGCAGCTGGTGGTGGAAGGTGCGATGCCTGAGTCCGCGTTGCCTGAGCTCGCGTTGCCTGAGCTCGGGCGATCTGCGACTGGGCTTCCCGAATGGCTTCTCGAATTCGGTCAAATGGTTCAGTTGCGTCAGGTAAATCGATTAATTGCGCAGCAAGTTTCTGCACCCGTTCGCACTGTTCCATTGGGACTCGAAGGGTGGCACCAGCCAATTCCACTCGTGTGGATCCCAGAATGGACTCGTCGTCGATCGGCCCCTCATCTGACAGGGCAGCTTCTTCCACCAGAGCGACCGGGCACCGGGTTCGGGTTTCTATTTTGAGTGACTCAGGCTGATCACAACACAACAGTGCGATGGGTGTGCGGCACTTGCGTACCAGAAGTGGTCCAATCACTTCACCAATCAGGTGGTCACGCAATGTGACTCCAAACAGAATCTCATGAGCTTTGGTGGGTCGCACTGGAAGTGTGCACTGAAATTCAAGCGGGCGGCCCCCACCATTGAGCAACAGCAAGCCGCCCGTCCAGCCCGTTCGCTCATCTTCAACGACCGTGTAGTAAGCGATGGTAGGTGATTCCGTTTCGGACATCCGCGTTTCTGGGCTTGGGGTGAATAGGGAGGATAGCCACATCTGGCAGGAATCGGCTTCGATCGGGTCTTGGCATCATGCTGCCGGCATTGAGTTGATCGGGATCACCGCGCTTGTGAAACGCGGGAAACACCGTTTGACTGGTGCCAACGCCATCTAGGGAGAGTTTCGGCGCGTAATCTATGCGGACTTTAGTGGTTGAAACGCGAATTGTCGGGTCACGGAAAGCAAGTGTGAAAATAGCGATTATCTGAAAGTTTTTTTGCTGTCCCAACAAAAATTCAAACGAGATTGTGTTTCGTCGACAATCGATTATTTCCTTGGTTATACTTTGCTGATTATCTGACTTGAGATTTATTCAGCGAAGCAGGAATTTTTCCTATGTCCTATGAACACGAGCCCATTTCCCCCATGTTCCGAATTGATGTTTCAGCTGATTCTGAAGCCGACGCAGCTCAGACGCAGCAGGGAGAGGCAGATCAATCGGCATTGGCACTCTTGAAAGAACTGGTTGCTGGACAAGCTCAGCAAAATCGTTTGTTGGAAGAATTGGTTCACCAACAGGTAGCTGCCAATAAACAGCGTGCAACGGAATTGCAGCAGTGGAAAAATGCAAACCCTGAGCTTGCTCGATCCTGTCGCCAGGCTGCTGAAACGCTGAGCAGAGTACAAACGCAGTTCCTTGACACTTTGACCGAAGAAATTGCCGACAGCGAAGAACACCTGGTTGAAGGCGAATACATGCTCAACGAGTTTGTTGACCGTTTCGGTCCTCGTTTAGCACACCTCAATGGCGTTTTGCAGGTTTTAGCCCAGTTGGGCAGCAGTGACGCGAATGGTTGAATTCCCGTCTTGTTTCTGGTGAAAAGAATGGCGTTGGGAACAATGCCATCAATGATGCACCAGGGGAAACGGGGGCCTCATGAAGATCGCAGTCTTCAAAGCTGTTTCAAATACGAGATTCCATCAGCCAACTCATTGAGTGTGGAATCGGCACGTCCAACCACGTAGCGGCCCCGGTATTGGACGTCTTCGAGCATTCCAATCAACTGGGGAAAGTCCGTGACTCCCTGACCCAGTGGGACTGCGATCCCACGACCCGCTGCCAGATCAATCACTCCATCGACGGCGCACACGATCTGGATTCGATTCTTGAGCGCAAGCACGGCTTCGGTCACATCGTGGCGGTTGATGATCAACTGCCCCGGGTTCAGTGCAACAGCCACGAAGGCATCGTCAGCGCCATCCAGTAATGTTGCTAGCTTTTCGCCCGGTTCTGCTCCAGTTTCGGCGGCCAGGAAGGCGCCCACACGCGTGCCGTAACGCCCCAAATCATTCAAAACGGATCGCATTGATGCCCATGATCCGCTCGTTTCATCTTCCGGTACCACGCCGATCGAATTGATCACCACCGGTGCGCCAAGACGGTATGCTAGTTTCATTGCCGCTTTGGTCGCCTCAATTCGGCGTTCCAGATCCTGGGGATGTTCGTAGCCCCGTCGCGTTTGGAAGCGTAATGCGGAGACCTTGAGGTTGCGGTCCTCGAGTATTTTTCGCAACTGGCGAAGGCCAGTGTCCGATAATTGAGTCGGGTGGATATCGTTACGCGCATCGATCTCCACGGCCGATGCACCAAGTTGTGAGGCCGTTTCGATTGCTTTTCGAAGTGGCATGCTCATGGCATCAAGTCGGACAGCTACATTCAGTTCAGCCAAGTCTTTCCCCAAACATCGTTCATGACCGGTATTTCTTTTGCTGGCATCTTAAGTATCCTTCGCCGGATCGCAAACACCTCTCCAGCAAGTTGCTGTGGCTGGGTGGCGGTTGCTGTTGTGCTCTGCGTGGGCCATCGCATCGGTCTGGGGCAGGACATTGGCGGAAATTCGAGCGATTACACCCCTGCGGCGGCAAATCAGCAACAGGTTGGTAAAGGTTCAGCTGGTAGCGATGCAGAGAACCAGCAAACGAAAGTCTCTGCCGCTGACGCCGAACCTCGAGAATCACTGATTGACGTTCTTTATGAATTTGGCCCGGATATGGGGCAGATCCGTAAGGTGCCCAACGGTTGGAAACGCCAACGTGGGGTGGACTACAAGACGTATGTGAAGATTGGCATGGTGCGTGACAATCGGGGGGCATCCGATTTGGAGGCCCTTGTTCGTTGGGCTGACGGGCAATTGATTTTTGGTTGGCAATGGGCGAAGGACCAGCCATCGTGGAATCCGCACCTCAATCTGCTCAATCATCACTTGGCGATTGGCTGGTCGCTTCTCGCCAATCAGGTCAAGAAACACGGCGCCGAGTTGCCGCCGTCACCTGCCGATCTTCTTTTCAATCGGTATTTGCGTGTGGAGCTCAATGGCAGTGGAGCGCAGGTCACGTCTCCCATTTTATCGGCGGACGCTTCGCATCAATATCGCTTTGGCTGTCGGATTCGCTCCGATCTGGTTCTTGATACAGCACGAGCCGAGTTTGTGTTTGGTACCTACATCGTGGACAAAGAGGAATTCGGCAACAGGGAAGTATTCAAGGAGCTGGAAGTTCTGAGTACACCGCGAGTGGGTGGAAAGACTGCTTGGACCAGATTTGTGCTGCCATTGGTAAAGCCCCCTGTTGGAACAACTCATGTGATGGCGCGGCTGATTGTTGCACCTGGCGAGGACGGCCTGGAAGATATCATCGGCAGCGTCGGTTTTGATGATGTCAGCATCCAGGAGAAGCCGCAGCTGGAAATCACGACCGATCAGCCACAGGGGATCTACGAACTCGGTGAAACTGTACGTGCAGACGCAAGCATCTCCGGATTTCTGCCTCCCGAAGTCACGGAGGCCCGGTTTGAATTGTATGACGTGAATCAGCGAATCGTCGCTGACGCCATCATGCCAATTCGACGTGATGAGTCCGATCAGGAAAGTGACGTCAGTGCCGATCTGAATCGAACCGAAATCGCTTGGGAAGTGCCAGGGCTTCAACCCGGTTTCTATTCCATGCGAGTTGCCTTGGATGGCGAACGCGACCTTGAACTCACGGCCCAGACGACTCTGGTAGTCATCCAGCAGTTCGGCGAGCACCAGCGTGGTCTGTATGGTTGGACACTGAAGAATGGTCATGACCAGATGGGGCCAGCAGAGCTTGCAACATGGTTGTCCAGTCTGGGTGTTTCATGGGTCAAGTATCCGTGTTGGGAATCTGACAAACTTGTGCGTGATGAACTTCAGGCTGTGTTTACCAGGCTGCAGGATGCCAGAATTCAAACTGTCGGCATGATAGATCAGCCGCCCGCAGATCAGCTTGAAAAATTTTCCGTGTCGCGTGAGATCGTGGCTGCCGAAGTGTTTCGCGATCCTGACACGTGGAAGGATCTCCTTGCACCCATCATGGCTCAGTTCACGCAAAAGATAACGACGTGGCAGTTGGGAGGCGAACGTGATTTCAGTTTTCTGGGTTTGCCGAGGTTTCCGGAGCAGATAGCCGGGATAGCACAGGGACTTGAGGAAAGGCACGGTCAGAAAATCGACGTCACGATCTCATGGCCGTGGCTGGAGCCATCAGCGTCCAAAGAAGAGGCAACCTGGCAGGCAGTCTGTCGCAGCAGTTCACCCCTGTTGTCGGCCACGGAACTTGATGCATTTCTGGAACGCAATGATCGGGAACAGGCCGATGACGGACTGGCAGGACCGAGAACCTGGCTCTTGCTCGATCCACTCGATTCCAGATCATACGACCAAAGAACAAGAATCAGGGATCTGGTGCTCCGAATGGCAATGGCTCGCAAGCACCGGGTTCAGGCAGCCTTTGTCACCGACCCACATGACCCTCATTCAGGCCTGTTGCGTGACGACAGTCGACCCGCGGAATTGCTGCTTCCTTGGAGAACGACTTCACTGCTGCTAGGTAATCTCAGAGCAGTTGGGGCGATGCGTTTACGATGTCAAGCAATGAATGAGGTTTACATCAATGCAAGCAGGGCTGTCGTGTTGATGTGGTCGGAGGAAGCAACAGAAGAACTTGCTTACTTCGGTGATGGTGCACGCATGGTGGATGTCTGGGGAAAAGTTACACCACTGCGGACGATTGAGGTCGATGGACAGTTGCTTCAGCGTGTTCCAATTGGACCTCAGCCGGTTTTCCTGATTGGTTGTGATCCCGCTGTTCTGGCATTCCGCATGTCGGTTGAACTTGGCAGTGATCGACTCGAACGACCCTTGGGACGCAAGGAAGTGATGAACATCGCTTTCACCAACCCGATGCGTGAAAGTCTGCTGGGACAAGTCCGGGTCATTCCTCCCCAGTCCTGGAAAGTGACACCGTCCAGACAGTCCTGGAGATTGCTGGGGCGACAGGATACCGAAGTGGAATTTGGAGTTGTGCTCAGCAATACGGCGAACATTGGTGAATACGAACTTGAAATCCAGTTCGCTTTGGAAACCAACCCACCGGAACTGGTGTCGGTTTATCGCAAGGTTCGGGTGGGGCCGCGAGGGATCGACATGAATCTGGAAACACGACTGTTGCCCAATGATCGGCTGAAAGTGGATTTGATAATCAACAATAGTACCGACACGTCGCGTCTCTACAGTTGTTTCTTTTTTCCCCCGGTGGGAGCATTCGAGCGGCGGCAGGTTTCCGTGGCATCCGGACAGGAAATCAGGAAAAGTGTCATTTTCGACGAAGGCGCAGCGATGCTGGGACAAAGCTTCCGCGTTCGGGCAGTTGAGCAGAAAAGTAAGCGGGTCATGAATTACGAAGTTACCGTTAAAAGGTAGACTTGACGCTCTACAACCCTGTCGCAGTCGTACCCGGGGCTACGTTACTCTCGATACGCTGGCTTTGAACTCTGGATGGCTGGAATGCTGATGAAAGTACTGCTGACAAACGACGACGGAATTGATGCGTCAGGTTTGCAGGCACTTCATGACAGCATTCGATTCGCATGCGGAGATGCCGTTGAGATCCTGGTCGTTGCACCTGATCGAGGTCGCAGTGAGTGTGGACATAGCGTGACAACCCGACGACCATTGAAAATTGAAGAACGACAGCAGGGTTGGATTTCGGTCGATGGTACACCAGTCGATTGCGTCAGAGTCGCTCTTGGAATGATGGACCGGGATTTCGACTTAGTGCTTTCTGGCGTCAATGCCGGCGCGAACCTTGGGATAGATCTGCTTGTGAGTGGTACGTTTGCCGCTGCCAGAGAGGCGGCTGTCTCTGGAATTCCGGCGATGGCCGTTTCGCATTACAGGCGACCAGATGTTCCTGCAACCTGGGATCATGTTCCAGCATGGTTGACACCAACACTTCACGATTTCTGTCGACGCGTCGAGCAGGTGTCGCGACCGAGATCAAAGACAGACAATGCAATGCTCTGGAATGTCAATTTGCCCGCAATTCAGCCCGATACAAAGCTGCCGCCAGTTGTGCGGTGCGGGGTTGATACCGAGCCAATGGAACGTCACGCGGTTTTGGATGGCAAGCAGATGAGGTTCGATTCGGATTTTCATGGGCGCCCGCGTGAAATGGGACGGGACGTCGACCAATGCTTTCGTGGAAATATCACCATCAGCGAATGTGAGCGACCGTTCGCTTTGTGACCGACGCCTTGAAAGGGCAGCAAACGCTGGCCACCGCTTTCATGGAGGAGGTCTTGGAGACCAGCCAAGCCAGATTCTGCCTCAGCCAATACCCAGCACCCGCCATCAATTGTGGCAGGTAACGAGGGATCACAAGAGTCTTGGATGGCAAAGCCATCTCACTCGTGCGGCTTGCTCGCTACGGCCACATTGGTTTCTTCGAGGGGCATGGCAACGGGTGCCAGCCCGCCGGCTGCAAGCTCATGCCGCTCCAGCTCGCCGCGCACAACCCGGACCTCACGAGGGGCCTCGATGCCGATTGCAACCCTGTTGCCGGAAATGCGATTGATTGTGAGTACAACGTTGTCGCCGATGACCAGTTGCTCGCCCTCTTTTCTACTCAAGACCAACATGTCTGCTTCCCTGAAGTGGAGTAATTTCTTTGTGCCGGCAGGGTGGTACAAATCACGTGCCAGTACGGACCTTTCGAGGGGTGGAAACACTGTTATTTTTACATGCTTGAATCAAACACGAAAAAAAACCGGGATTTTTGCAATCTATTTGCTTGCAAATTCCGGAAAATTGTTATTTCTCTCACCTCGCCGAATCTGCTCCCTGCAGCCCCGGAGTCTCAAAGCGAGAGGATTGTCGCATTGTGAGAATCCCGGTTCGCTTTCGACCACGGAGAGTATCGCACTGTGCCCTGACACGTCTGGTCTTGGGAAATCTTCTTTTTGCCAGAGATTACTGGGAGTTTATTCACCCCGGTGAGCTTGGCCGGACGCAAAGTAGTCGCTGGGAATCGCTGCTGGTACGGGGCGGACCCATTGGACCGAGGTTTGTCTGCACGCATTTCGGCTGCAAACATGTGTTGAGACACCGCCGGTGCAGATTCGGTGCCAAGCATTGTTCCTAGTGTGCGAGCGTCCTGCCAAAATGCTCGGCCACTTTCTTGCGATCTGGCTTGGGGATCAATCCGCGTTCGGTAATGAGGCAGTCGACCAATTCCGCGGGGGTTACATCAAATGCCGGGTTCATGACTTTCGCAGCGTCTGGTACAGCACAGACACCAAGTGGTTCGGCGACTTCATCACGACTGCGTTCTTCGATGGGGATGCCCGCTCCATCTGCCAGTTCCAGATCGAAAGTGCTTGAAGGTGCGGCGACGTAAAACGGCACGGAGTGGTATCGGGCGAGTACGGCCAATGGATAAGTGCCGATCTTGTTGGCAACATCTCCGTTGGCGGCGATGCGATCGGCTCCGACGATGACTGCATCAATTTTTCCAGTGCGCAACAGACTGCCTGACATCGAATCAGTAAGAACGGTAACCGGTATACCGGCCTGCGAAAGTTCCCAGGCTGTCAGCCGACCACCCTGGAGCAGCGGTCGCGTTTCATCGGCATAAACCTCAATGGCCTGCCCTGACTGATGGCAGTGATAGATGGGGGCTAGAGCCGTACCCCACATGGAAGTCGCCAGTCCTCCAGCATTGCAATGCGTCAATACACATTTGCTTTGACCGAGCAAAGAGGCGCCATTGCGACCGATGCTCTTGCACATTTCACGATCCTCTTCATGAATTTTTTTCGCTTCCTCGACCAGCTTGCCGTGCAGCATGGTTTCGTCGGTCGTTGCCGCAATCGTCGCTCTCATGCGGTCCAAGGCCCAGAACAGGTTGACTGCAGTGGGACGACTGGTTGCGAGATGATCTGCAGCATCAAGATAGTCCTGCCGGCTAGCGCCAGAGGACTTTGCGGCCAGGCACACACCATACGCCGCTGCGATTCCGATTGCAGGAGCACCACGCACTACCAGGCGTTGAATTGCATCGTGGGTCTCTTCAACTGTCCGGCAAGTCAGCGTGACAAGTTCCTGGGGCAGACGTGTCTGATCGATCAGGATCAGTTCTCCGTCGCTGAATTCAAGTGTTTCTGGGCTTTTTGAAGAGGGCATTGTTTGGGCCAAGATGGTAACCTGCGATTCGAAGTCAGTTTGGTTCCACGGCAGAGTGTTGAACATCGAGTGTTTGATTCACGAACCCTGAACGCCCACTCATGTTAGCGTCCCATGGCCGGGGCATGTATCCGTCAGGTGATTTTGTTTCTGATTGAAAGACCGTGCTGTCGCCATCCGGAGTGTCTGCTAAGACTTCTTTCTGGTGGTTGCTGTAGATTTTGAAGGATTCAAAGCGGCATTCAAAGCGGCATAGTGCAAAGTGCAAAACTGCGAGTTGGCAGACATGCCATGCGTTAGCGTCCGTGGTCACATTGAATGTGGATTGGCTGCAAGTCATGCTGCTGGGAGCTCAGAGTCGCTCTTACCATGGGGGGCATCAGCAGGTTAGAATCGGCCACGACGGGAGAGGTCGCTTTGCATATTGACGTGTTCCCGATTGTCAAAGCCTGTGAAGCATCGAAATCTCTGTCGGTGTGGCTTGATTCAAAGAGTCCGGTCTGAATCATTCAGCTCTTTCGAATCTGTTCATCCATTGAGCCGATTTCAAGTCGGTGACGGTTAATCCAGGTGTGTTCCATGACTCTCTTTTATTACAACCCGCTGTTTCTTGAGCACGATACGGGGCAGCACCCAGAGCATGCGACTCGTTTGCGGACGGTGATAGAACATCTGAAGTCGGTGGAATATTTTTCATCGTTGACGCAGCCTGAATGGATGGCAGCATCGACTGAGCAGTTGCTTCGAGTTCATTCACGCCATTCAATCGATGAAATCGAGTCTTTCATCAAGAGTGGAGGAGGGCAGATAGAGGCAGATACAGTTGTGAGCCTCCAGTCCATGAATGCGGCTCGCACAGGTTCGGGCGCAGCTTGTGATGCAGTCCAACGCGTTCTTGCCGGAGAGGATCGTAATGCCTTCTGTTTGATCAGGCCGCCTGGGCATCATGCTGTTCAGGAGCATCCGATGGGTTTTTGCCTTGTGAACCATGTGGCGGTTGCTGCCCGGGATCTCGTCCGGCAGCATGGATTGGATCGGGTTATGATTGTCGACTGGGATGTGCACCACGGGAATGGAACTCAGGACACGTTTTGGGAAGACCCAACGGTTGCGTTCTTGTCGATGCATCGATCGCCATTTTATCCGGGCGGAGGAGATGCCCATGAAACGGGTGGAGGAGACGCTCGCGGTCTCAACGTCAATCTGCCCGTTCAATTTGGGACAACGGCCAAGAGTCAGATTGACCGGTTCGGACTGGCGGCGGAAAAACTGGCTGCTTCTTTCAAACCACAGTTCATTCTGGTCAGTGCCGGTTTTGACAGCCACAGATCTGATCCAGTAGGTGGAAATGGATTCGAAAGCCATGACTTTGCATCCCTGACCCGCATCATGATGGACATTGCCGATGTGCACGCTGAGGGCCGTTTGGTCAGTCTGTTGGAGGGTGGCTACAACCCGGATGCTCTTGCTGAGAGTGTTGATTTCCATTTGGGCGAGCTTCTTCAAACTCGCTCATCGTGATTCGGGGGTGAGGTAGCATCGGTGGCAATTCGTCAGACGCTGCACGTTCGTGGACTGGTTGGATGGTTTTTTCCCGGCATGCTGGCACGTGTGATCCGAGGTGACTTCATGCTTGCCCTTGTCCTGGGAAGTTGACGGCATGCTGATTGGAATATGCGAACTCGTGACACCGGGCATTTCCATCTTTTCGCCAGAGTCATGGGGCGCGTGACAGCGATGTGTGAGTGAATTCTGGGGCTTGTTGGAATCGTCATAAGCCAATGGCCGGAACTCGGATCAGGAGGTCGTCTTGGGGCGGTCTTTACATTGACTCGATCGCGGATTGTCAGCTCTCTACATTGCAGTGTTTGGATGTCAGGCTTTTTCTGACGCAGATTGGCGTGGTAGATGTCAAAGGATCGAGATGGGGACAAGGCAGATAATCGTTGTTGGTGGAAGTCACGGTATCGGCGCCGGGATCGTTCGGCGTTGCTTGGAAATGGGAGCAGAAGTGACGGCGTTTTCCCGTACTCCAGGTGAAACGGCTGGCTTGACCGGTGTGCGTCATCACACGGTGGATGTGGTGAACGGTGAAATCGATCCAAGCGTCTTGCCCGATGTAATCGATGGACTCGTTTATTGCCCTGGTACGATCAACTTGGGGCCATTGCGGGCAGTGAAAGAGGCGCAGTTGAAGGAAGATTTTGACGTGAACGTGCTCGGCGCCGTCAGGACATTGCAGGCTTCGCTTCAGGGGCTGAAACGTTCGGGCAACGCCAGCGTCGTCATGTTCAGCACGATCGCGGCTGCAACCGGACTGCCAATGCACACTTGTGTTGCCGCAGCCAAAGGCGCGATCGAGGCATTGACGCGAACATGGGCTGCGGAATTGTCTCCAAAGGTGAGGGTGAACGCGATTGCCCCTGCATTGACCGATACACCGCTGGCGGAGAAGTTCCTCGATAGTGATGAGAAGCGGGGCGCCATGGCCGCAAAGTATCCACTGGCTAGAATCGGTGCTGTCGATGATATCGCCGCTGCCGCTGCTTACCTGCTGTCAACGGAGAGTAGCTGGGTGACGGGGCAGGTTCTCGGGGTCGACGGCGGTATGTCATCCATTCGCAAGTGAGGATGGTGTCTCTCTGGGATAGCCACGGCCTGTTGTGTTGATAGGAAAGTGAAGGCATCGGCAGATCCTCCGAGTTTGCGTACCGCCGCAATTGAGTACCTAAGTGTCGGCGTACTTGGCCCTATCTTGCTCCGGGTGTCTGGTATTCCGCGTGTCTGGTATTCGGGGCGGCTGGGTGATTCACTTTCAATCTGCGGTGCTCTTCGCCTTCGGTGCGCTGCTCCTGCGGTGCTCTTCTCCGCCCGAG
>JAAXJB010000096.1:70706-135432 GCA_012270065.1 Rubripirellula sp.
TCCGGGTGTCTGGTATTCCGCGTGTCTGGTATTCCGCGTGTCTGGTATTCGGGGTGGCTGGTATTTGGGGTGGCTGGGTGATTCACTTTCATTTTTCGGGGCTGTTCTCCTTCGGTGCTCTTCTCCTCCGGAGCCAGTCAAGTCAAACGCCTGCAAGCAACCAGCGAGTGAGCGGTTTGGGACCGTCCCATTTTGTAAGGTATACTTCCAACGCGGGCCTTCCTGATACGCGCGACCACCGTGCTTTGCCGTGAACCAATACCCGCCGTTCGATTACTTTTTCACAACCGGAGGACTGTCATGAGAGTGCGATTGATGATGGCTGCAAGCGTTCTGGCAACCGCTGCCTCGGGATGGTTGTCGGCAGCTGAACGCACGTGGCGAGATGCGTCCGGCAAGTATTCTGTCAAAGCAGAGTTTGTCGGGTTGGAGGGTAGTCAGGTATCGCTTCGGAAAGCCGATGGCACGGTGATCGAGCTTCCCATGCAACAACTCAGTTCGATTGACCGACGCTGGGTTGTGAGAAACAGGGATCAGACGCCGAAGTCCAAATCAGATCAGCAGGTTCTGGTCGGCAAAGACTGGCCCCGATGGCGAGGTCCCAATGCAGACGGGATTTCGATGGAGACAAATTTACTGCAGAGTTGGCCTGATGCCGGGCCGCCGGTGGCATGGTCCTCCCGGGGGCTCGGAAGTGGATACTCCTCCTTGGCGATTCACGATGGGAAAATTTACACCATGGGGAAAAAGTCAGGATCGGTGATGCTGATTTGTGTTTCCCAGGAGGACGGACAGACGATCTGGGAAACTTCACTCGGACCGGGTAAGGATCCCAACTGCACGCCAACGGTCGATCCCGAGTCTGGGCTGGTGTTCGGACTTACCATTGAAGGCAAGCTGGTTTGCCTGTCATGTGAGGATGGACGCGAGGTGTGGCGTAAGGATTATGCTTCGGATTTCCAGGGTGAAATGATGAGCATGTGGGGCTACAGCGAATCTCCACTGGTCGATGGAGACCGTCTGATTTGCACGCCCGGAAGCAATCGTGGTGTACTCGCAGCGCTTGACAAGAAAACTGGAAGGATACTTTGGACAACGCCGATGGCGGGTGGAAAAGCAGGATACGCTTCGCCTGTGATCAGTTTTGGGGGCGGCGTCAAGCAATATGTGACACTGGTTGGCAAAGGACTGATCGGAGTCCGTGCAAGCGATGGTGCGCTGATGTGGAATTATCCACGAATTGCCAACACAACCGCGAACGTCCCCACACCGATCATCCATGGTGACCTTGTTTTTGGTTCCTCAGGGTATGGCGATGGTGGCAGCGCACTGCTGAGACTTTCAAAAGCCGGGCGTAATCAGGTCAAGTTCACAGAGGTCTATTACAAGACAAACAAGCAGGTGCAGAATCACCATGGCGGGATGATAAAAATTGGCGACCACGTTTACATGGGGCATGGGCACAATAATGGTTTTCCACTGTGCATGCATCTTCCAACAGGAAGAGTCATGTGGGGGCCTGAACGTGGCCCCGGTACCGGGTCAGCAGCCATCACCGCTGCTGATGGGCATCTGTACTTTCGATATGAAAATGCAGAAATGGCACTGATCGAAGCAACGCCAGCGGGCTACAGGCTCAAAGGCACTTTCAGGATCAAATCGAGAAATGGTAAGAGTTGGGCTCACCCGGTGATATTGGATGGCAAACTCTATCTGCGTGATCAGGATGAATTGCATTGCTACAACGTAGAGCGATGAGCCCGTCGGCTCATCGAAGTCGGTTGCCTTGCATCCAATCTGTCAACGCTTTGGCTCTTTCTCTGCCAGACGAACGTAGACCTTGAGAGTCTTCTTCGAGTACGATTTGGCATTGGAAGAGAACGTCCAGTCTCGATGGGAACCGCTGCTGTTTCCAATTCCAATGTCTGCGTTGCCGCCCACGCCCCAATGATTGATCGCGAACAGGGTCTGCTTGCCAGTCGTGTCATGGATCTGCATGCTGCCATAGCCGTCAAGTGGCTCACTCATGCTGTCGCCAAAGTCATAAATGGTACCCGATGCACCCGGGACATCTGTTGAGTTTTGAGTTGCGTAGTTTCCCGACCAGAACTCTATGTTGCCTTGAACTCCCTGAAGATTCAAAGAAGGTACCGTTGAGTAGCATTCAACACCTTGGACTGGCTGCTGGAAAAATGCATCGGCACTGTATTGGGGAATGCCTATTTTACCTGGGTCATCCGTGAACGCGTCCATTGATACAAACAGCTTTTGGCTGCCAAGGTTATCTGATTCCAATTCAAGCAGATAAGCGATACGGTCAAACTCGGAGACCGTGCCGCTCCGGTCAATGGAGTATTCGACCGTTTTTTTCAGTTTACCCAAATCCAGTTCATAGACGAGTTCGTAATCCTGGTCCACTTCGATCAGGCTCAGGAAATCGGGCACTTTACCGCCACGGCATGCACCGACGGGTAACCCGGTACCACCCATCAGATTCGGTTCGGCCAGTTTGTCCCATGCAAAGCGGAATGCGGCAGGGGTTGTAACACCTTCGGCCGACAAGGTGACTGTGTCACCATCAATGCTCGCGGATGCCGGGACGAATGTACGGCTGCCAGGACCGATGATCTCGAAATGGGAAGGAGCCTTTCCGTCACGTGTTTTGAGCCCGCCTGCAGTGTTCTTGAAGGTGACCATGAACTTGTCGCCAGCGGCTTTGAATGACTCGAATTCAGGGCTGTTGGCGATGATTTTTGTCATGCCGTAGTCATTCTTTAAAGCAAGCATGGCAAGACGCTTTCCAACATCCTGTTTGTTGGGAGGATGAATGTCTTGAAGAGTTGCGATGTCATTGATGACGACCATGCCAGTCTTGGCGAGTTGTTGAACGGCCGCCTGCGCCTCCCAGAACTGTGCCAGAATCGTGCCGTCTTCGTTGCCGTACTGGAATGGCGCGATCTGAACAAAGTAGAAAGGGAATTCACCCTGATTCCAGAGTTTCCGCCATCCATTGATCAGCGCTTTCTTTTTCTCAAAATAGAGCATTCCCTCCGTGTGATTGGATTCACCCTGGTACCAGATCGCACCACGTATCGGATATCCCACCAGAGCATGAATCATTCCGTTGTAAAGCATCGTGGGGTCCTGATGACTCTGGAACGGTTTCAGACTTTCAGGATACGCAGGGCTGGGGACAACCGGGAGATTCCCTGCCAATGAATCCTTTGCCTGTTCATTCCATGCTTCGTTGGCCTTGATGAAGTCACTCAGAGTGTTCTGGTATTCACTGGTTCCTGGAGTCCGTCCCAGAACCGAACTGTAGATTCCGCCAAGTGCAGGCACCTCCTTGAACCCTGTCGGTGCTGTCCACGGTTCAACACGCGTGCCACCCCAGGATGAGTTGATCAGCCCGACCGGAACCCCGAGTTGTTTGTGCAGTTCTCTGGCCATGAAGTAACCTGCAGCGGTGTAACTGCCTGCCACCGTTGGTGAGCATACAGTCCACGGTGCGGCAACATCATCCAGCGGGACGGTTGATGGTCGGTGTTCAATTTTCAGATGCCGGATCATCGGGAAATCTGCGGCAGCGATTTCTGCTGTTGCATTCGTACTGGCGGCTACTGTCCATTCCATGTTCGATTGTCCGCTGCAAAGCCACACCTCGCCGACAAGAACATCAGTAATCTCGATCTTGTTCTTGCCCTCAACACGGAGTGTCAGCGGCTGTGAACTTGCTTTCATGGGTGGCAGGGTCACACGCCAAGTCCCCTCGCTGGTGCCTTTGGTCGATGATTGGCTTCCATTGAGGCTGACATGGACCAATTCGCCCGGGTCACACCAGCCCCAAATCCGCAAGTCAGCATTGCGTTGCATTACCATGTGGTTTCCGAAGAATCCCGGTAGACGTACGTCTGCGAATGCTGATGTCTGGGGGAAGTGAATCAGCAGAGCCAGCAGGACTGCGGACATGGGTTTCAGAGGAAGATTCATTTGGGGCTCGGTGGAGGGGAGTGGTTTCAGCAGATGTCTTGACTCGTTGTCACCGGGACAAGCCCTGGTGACTCCATTTTTGCGTCCAGACTTTCATCTAGGCTAGCAGTTTTCAGGCACGCTTCCTATCGTTGCCATGCAGCTGCCCGGCAGATTGAATTTCGAGTCTGTTTCTATTTTCCAAATGCGGGACTTTCGCGTGCATCGCCCAAGCATGCAGTTTTGCGGAGCAGGTGTCTGTTTCACAGGCACGTCAATGGGCAAGCTGGAATTTGCGTTACGTGGTCTGGATACCGTTTTTCTGGATTAGTTTATCTGGCATGGCCTCGAAGCTATCGGTTTTTACCTGAATATCTTAGGCTGTAAGAAAGACGATCCACTTCAACAATGCGATGACTTCGACAATGCGAATACCTGTTGATTACAAATTAGGAAAGCAGCTTCCAGCCAGTGCTCTCAAAATGGTCGCTCATGCTTCAGGCAGAGTGTCACTTCCCATGCTTGCTCTGGTTTTCGTTCTTGCCGGTTTTGGAATGCCTCTGACGCGGGCAGCGAAACCCAATATTCTGCTGGTGTTGGCTGATGATATGGGTTTCGGCGATCTGGGCTGTACAGGATCCGAGTTGTTGAAGACGGAACGTATTGATCTTCTGGCAAAGTCTGGCGTGCTTTGCGAGCGTGCTTATGTTGCAAGTTCGGTATGTTCACCATCCCGGGCTGGGTTAATCACAGGACGGGATCCAAGACGGTTTGGTTATCAGGCCAACTTGAACATGGGCAGTGCAAACTATGGGACGCGCATTGATTTGCTGGGTCTGCCTCCGGGAGAGCACACTCTTGCTGATCATCTCTCAGCGGTCGGTTATTCAACCGCGTTGATCGGAAAGTGGCATCTGGGAATGGGGGATGGCTTTCATCCCCAGGAACGTGGGTTCGACTACTTTTGCGGAATGCTCGGTGGTGGTCATGGCTACTTTCCCAAACCGGCCAACAACAAATTGGAACGCAATGGAGCACCATTGACAGAGTTTTCGAGTCCCTATTTGACAGACTTCTTCACGGACGATGCGGTCAGGTGGATCGGACAACAGGAACAGGCGGACGATGAGCCATGGTTCATGTATTTGTCTTACAACGCACCACATGGCCCTCTGCAAGCCAAAGAGGATGACTTGAAAGTGTTCGATCACATTCAGGATCCGAAGCGGCGCACTTACGCAGCAATGATGCTGGCACTGGACCGAGGGATAGGTCGTGTTTTGGATTGCCTGGAACAACGTGGTGAGCGGGAGAACACACTGATCTGTTTCTTCTCTGATAATGGTGGAGCAACAGGGAACGCGAGTTGGAACGGCGAATTGTCTGGTACCAAGGGGACTTTACGCGAGGGCGGTGTTCGTGTGCCGATGATCTGGTCGTGGCCAGAGACGATTCCAGGAAACCAGATGCATCAGGGGGTGATCTCGAGTCTGGATCTGTTGCCAACCTTCATGGCTGCTGCGGGCGAGAAGCCTTTGCCACTGGGGCCACCGCGGTCGCACGAAGACAGGAATAATCGCAAAAAGGCAGTCGCACTCTACGGTCCCTATGATGGGGTCAACCTGCTGCCACAGCTTCGCGGTGATGCAGAACCACACCGCCGCACACTTTTCTGGAGACTTCAGGGCCAGGTTGCCATTTTGGATGGGCCCGACAAATTGATCAGTCTTTCGCACCGGGCACCACAGGTCTTTCGTCCAGCTGATGATGCGGGTGAGCAGGTAGACCGTTTCGATGTGGATCGGACTCGCGCTGATGAGTTGTTCCAGCTGTTAGGCAAATGGCAGGCATCATTGGCTACAGTGCCCCTGTGGGGATCGTCGCCCTACTGGAGTTCGCAAAGTGCCAAGCAGCATGAAAACTATCCGCCACGGCCAGAACCACGGTAAGAGCTGGCAGTTTGCTGTCGCATTGAATACCCGGCCGCCAAGTGTTCCAAGGACCAGTTCTTCTGAATCCGGTCCGCCCGGCTCACTTTGCTTTTGGACGCATTCCGTTTTCACGTTCAATGTCTGCAACATGGCGGTCCCGAATTGCTTGCAGCTTCGAAACAACCTCCGGATTTTGGGACATCAAGTTCTGCTCCTCACCCGGGTTGGTTTCCAGATTGGCCAGAAAAATTTTGTCGACTGAAGGTGCATTCTTTGGTACTCCGCGGTCTCTCGCGTTGCCAAGAAGTTTCCACGGACCCTGACGCACCGCCCATTGCCCGTTCTTGCTGTTACCAAGCAACCAGAACAGGTGATCATGTGGGCTCTTTGCCTCACCCGATGCAATGACACCGGTCAGGCTTTTGCCATCGTAGGTACGTTTCGGCATTTCAGCATCGCAGTAACTTGCGATTGTCGGAAACCAGTCACAGCCGATCGCCATCTGGTTCCGGACTTGGCCTTCGGGAATTGTTCCAGGCATGCTCACGATGGATGGGATTCGGATGCCACCTTCAAAAAGGCATCCTTTGGCACCTCGATAGGGGCCCGCATTACCACCACCCCAGAACGCCCGTTCTTCAGTGGAGTGTCCGTGATCCGACTGAAAAATCACAAGCGTGTTGTCTCGCAATTCGAGCCGATCCAACGTTTCAATCAGCTCACCCACTTTCTCGTCCACCGTGGATGTGAATGCTGCATACTGGCGTCGTGGGGACGGATAATCCTTGTAGTGTTCTCTCCATTTGGCTGTGCCCTGCATTGGGTAATGCGGCGCGTTGATTGCCCAATAGAGGAAAAACGGTTGATCGCGATTTCGGGTGATGAACTGCTGACCTTCCTCGACCATCATGTCGAGGAAAAACTCACCATCCCGATGGATTTCGGTGCCATTCCTCCAGAGGTCATGACGATTGGGGCCTGCCCAGTAAAAGAAGTGCGAGTAATTGTCGATGCAACCTCCCATGTGGCCGAATGAAAAATCAAATCCCTGTCCGTTGGGCATTGTCTCCGGGGTATAGCCAAGGTGCCATTTGCCCACATGGCCGGTGGTATAACCCCTGGATTTCAGCAGTTCCGCCAGCGTGACTTCATCACTGGGCATTCCAGAGACACCCTTGGAGGAGGAAACATTTGCCGGTACTCCTGCGCGTGCTGGAAAGCGGCCTGTCAATAATCCAGCCCGGGATGCAGAGCAGATTGCTGATGGTGAGTACATCTGTGTGAATCGGACACCACGAGCTGCCAGTCTGTCGAGGTTGGGGGTAAGCAGGTCGTCGGAACCATAGCAATTCAAATCAAGACTTCCCTGATCATCGCTGTAAATCACGATAACGTTGGGTTTTTCTGCTGCGGTGGTGACACGGGAATCGCACAAAATCGAAGCAAGGCAACATGCCACGGCAAATGGCGACAGAATGAAAAGTCTCAAGGGATGGCTCCGAAAGTTCCGGTTGAATTTCAGTCAAATCGTCTAATCAGGATAACCGGATCTGAAGTTGTTTGTCACTCACTGGAATGAACTCGTTCCGGGTTGGAGAACAGCATTTCGCGTCGAGAATGGAGTGGGCGTTGCACTGGGATGCGAGGTGGCTTGGCAATCAGCTCGTTTCTGCCGCTTTGCCGGAGTGTGACGTAACGTGGTCGTCTACGGTAATCCCAACGAGGACAGCAATCGCTTGGTTATCTGTTTTGATCAGGTAATCGCGTTTTGTGCCTGACACCTGTCAGTGAATCCAGCGGGTTAAGATCCCACAGAGCGTGGATTTGCATCCGCACATCAAGCCGGTGGCAGCCACCGTAGTCGGGACTGCTAAACTGGAAAGGTGCAAAGAATCACTACCTTGCAACGGAATTGGATCAAAATGAGTCACACTGGCAACTGGTTTGTTTGGGCGGGAGCATTGATAATGCTCGCCTTCGGGGTAACCATGGAAATCGGTATCGGTCACGCCCGTCAGGGAGGCGAGACCCGCGCTGAACGCTCAAAGATTGCATCCGAAGCTGTCAAAGTTGCACGGGGTTTGACGATTCGACACGTCGCTGACGATGATCTGGTTCCCGACTGCACCGCTTTGGAGACCGATATTGAAGGAAGGCTTTTCGCATCTGGACCGGGATACATTCGTGAGCTGCTGGATCGTGATGGGGATGGAATCTACGATGCCACCCGAAGTGTCATTGACGCACCAGCGCATGGGGCTCATGGACTATGCATTGATGGCAGTGATCTGTATTACGTTGGCGACAATGGTGTTTGGCGCGTCCGGAAATACGTGACAGCAAACATGGCGACAGGGAAGGCCGAACGGGTTCTTGAGATCAAAACTGGCGGTGAACACGATGCCCATGCTCTGCGCAGAGGTCCTGATGGATTCTGGTACCTGATTGCCGGAAACGGTACCAAAGGCAGTTTCAGTTTGCAGAATGTCGCTTCGCCCGAAATCCCGCAACCGCGGGCCGGCGTGCTGTGGCGAATCTCGCCTGACTGGGGTCAACGTGAGGTTTGGGCTGATGGGTTCCGCAACGCATATGATTTTGACTTTGCACCCGGTCAGACGATTGACACTTTTGACAGTGATGGTGAACGAGATGTGAGTTTGCCATGGTACCGCCCAACACGTGTCTATCGCGTTCGAAAGGGACAGGATGCCGGATGGGTGACGAGAAGTTGGAAGCGTCCTGATTCCGACCCGCTGATGCCTGATGTTCTTGCCGAGTTGGGTCGTGGATCCCCCACAGGCGTACTGCGAAGTCCAGGGGTGCGATTGGCCGTACGGTGTCAACAAGGCGCCTCCGGTCTGGAGTGGACGGTGGGGCGGGGGGGGTTTGGTGCGGCTGAGGGGCGCGTGGAATTGGTGGCATCACCGGCGGGCAGCGAGGGCTTCGCAGTCACCGACATCGTCGCATCCACCGATGGATCATTGCTTGTCAGTGTTGGGGGCCGGCGTAGTCGGGGAGGGATCTATCGCATTGATGCTGCCGAGCCAATGGCAGCGCCGGCAAAGGTACAGGAACTTGACTGGTCTCAACAGCTGCTTGCGACCTCCACTCCGATTGCACGTTCTTTGCTGCGTTTGCGTCGTCAAGCGATTCCTGTCATTGATCAAAACGCAGCCAAGGACGCGGTCAGAGTACTGGAATCGAGAGAGGCAAGTCGTGCAGATGTGTTGGCCGCAATCGCTTTGTTGATCGAGAGCGTTGGGGGCCTTGGACCCGGGGACCCAAAAGATGCCAGAGGCAAGCAGCAGGCCGCTGCAGTGTTTGATTCCTGCCGTGGTCGAATCCGACCCAAAATTGATGCAGAGCTGAAGAAGACGGCAGTCTCTGCTTTGATGAGTCGGTTGCAGAGTCCCACCGATTGGAACGACAGCCCGGATCGTGATCGCAAGCCTTCGATCGATCATGAGTCGTTCTGCCGCGAATTGATCCGGGGTTTGGCCGTCCTGGAACCCGAGTCCAACTTGGTATTCAAGGCCATTGCTGACGACATGGATCGGGTGAAGTCTCCTGTCGATAAACTGTACCGCCTGATTGCTTTGGCGAGGATCCCCGTTCGACGCAGCGACGAAATGACGGAGAGGATTGCCGAAGCGATGATCACGGTTCCTGTTCTCATCAAAGAATCGCAGTTCAAGGTTGATCGCAACTGGACACCACGCATGACTGAGCTTTTTCTCGCCATGCAACACCGGGATTCTTTGTTGCCCAGTCGAATCGTGTCCCATCCAGAATTCGGCGATGCGGCTCATCTGATCTGGACCGAACAGATGGATCCTGAAAATCTCGAGCGGGGAAGACACAAGTGTTTGATGCAGAGCCGCGGAAAACCAATTGATCCTGCAGTTGCGAGGTTCATTGCGTTGGGCCCAGATGCTGTGCCCCGAAGTTTTGTCTACAAGTGGTTGAAAGAAAGTGAAACACGACCTGCTGCATGGTTGGCGATGGCAAGCCATCCCGTGGCCAGGGACGCGGATGATTTGCAGCAGGCAGCCTTGTCTGTCAATAAGGAGGTTCGTGATGCGGCGATTGCTGCTTTGAAACAGATTGGTGTGGAAGTGCCGAATCGTGATTCCGGCTCAGCATCGGTTCAGGGCTGGCTCGACCGTGCTGCGGGGATTCATGCACTGCAGGGTAATGTTGAAAATGGAAAAAAGATCTTTTCGGATCGGCAGTGCGCTCTTTGTCACAACGGTGCAAAAGCACTCGGGCCTTCATTGAGTGGTGTTGGCAGAAGATTCAACTCGAAAGATCTGTTCAGAGCAACAGTTGACCCAAGTCAGGCGATCCCGGATCGCTATCGTGCAAAGCAGGTGTTGACTGTCGATGGTCGGCTTTTGGTGGGGCTTGTTGTGTATGAAAGTGTAGATGGCCTGACCTTGATGGCCGCAGATGGACATACAAAACGGGTGAATTCTGACGATATCCAGGAGTTGCGTTTCTCTCCAGTCTCGCTGATGCCGGAAGGATTGTTGATGGGGATGTCCGATGCCGAGGTTGCAGACCTGTTGGCCTACTTGGGATCGTTGTAGTGTTTTCCGGCGGTTGCGGGCACGGCATGGGTGGATCGCAAAGGCCCTGGCTGTCGCAAGCAGAGTCACGCAAACAGTCTCATGCGAAGGGTGAGCAACAGCATTCACATGCACTTTGATGTTACGATGTTCGACCCGTGATGCTGCTGCATCTGATTGGTCAATGCTCTTGCCGAATGATGTACTGGCTCTCCACGATACCGCGCCGCCTTCCTCGTGTTGAAGCACATTTGGCAATGCCTGAACATGTCACAATATCACGTTCGATCTTCGCCCAGACCATCGGATTGTCTGTTTCTCTGGCCCTCTGTTTTACCGCAGCGGGCCTTGGTGGTCTGGTGACCAGTCAGGGACTGGATTCATGGTACGGCAACTTGCACAAACCGGATTGGAACCCGCCCAATTGGATCTTTGCTCCTGTTTGGACCACGCTGTACTGCATGATGGGAATTGCCGCATGGCTGGTATGGCGTAGCGGTTCGTGGTCCCAGGTGCGATCCGCAGTCATCCTGTTCGCCATACAGCTTGGGCTGAACAGTTTGTGGTCCTTGATCTTCTTCGGATTGCAGAACCCGGGAGCCGCCTTCCTGGAAATTGTTCTGCTGTGGGCTGCAATCTCGGTGACGAGCTTCCTTTTCTGGCGGAATTCAGCCCTCGCTGCGATGTTGATGATGCCGTATCTGCTTTGGGTCAGCTTCGCATCATTTCTCAACTACACCATCTGGACTTTGAATCCCGTATGAAATCCATCACCAAAGCAGACGGAAGCCAGTCTGGCTGTCTCTGGGTGTAGCTACTTCTTTTTTTTGCCCTGTCTGTTTTTTGTCTGGAGTGCGTCTTCCAGTTTCACCTTGCCACCTACGATCGGTAGCGCGAGTGAAGTCGCATCAAGGTCAACAGTCAACTGGGTTCCCGGTTCCGGGTGAAGAGTGAATTCACGATCACTCGAGAAGATCATCAGTCCAATCTGCTGCCCCTCAGGGATCACCTGATCGTCGGGTTGCAGATCGAATGTGAGTTCATAGAACTTGCCCGGAACCAGCGGTTCACTTTCACGGATAGAGCGGTAGTTCTGTGGATCAGCCCAGCCGCGCGTGATTATGTTGTCGGTGATTTTCGCATTTCGATTTTCATTCCAGGGCAATGAAACCAGCCATACGGAGAGGTTGGCCGCAGGTTTGTCGCAAGCAAGACGAATGTTGATTTTCGGTGTGCCAGAGATATGAACTGGCTGTTTCAGGGTGGGTGTGACAAACATCAGGCGATGATTCGTGCTTTCTGCCTTGGCCAGCGTTGCTCCGCTGAAGGAGTAATTGTCGGTGAGCGTTTCCTGACCCTGATTGGTCAAGCCACGGGTGGTCAATTCACCGTGCCCTCCGCTGGATTCCGTTTTCCCCAAATGCAGTTTCACCGCGGTTGATTCGGGATGCGGATACTCGGGATACGCCGTTGGGTTCGTGCGTTCTTTATCTTCGCGGACAATCCACGACCGGGGATCATTCTCAACGTCATTTTCAATTCCGTGCAGGTAACGCGTGAACCAGCGATTCATCATTTTCATGGGCGGCGGGCCGCCGTGTCCACCTTGATGGAAGAAAGCCTGTGCGGGGACTCCCTTTTTCTTCAATGCTTCATAAATTCGAACACTGTGTTCAGGAACGACATTCCAGTCATTGAAAGCATGTGCCATCAGGACAGCAGCCTTCAGTGGTTCGATGTCATTCAGATAATCACGTCCTGCCCAGAAATCGTTGTAGTCTCCGTTGACCCGGTCAAATCCCTCTGCCATTTCTTTATCGCGAACGTTGCAGTTGCAGAAATCACGTTTTGATTCGTCACCGCTATGGATGAAGTCGTAGAGTGCATCGATATCTTCACCAATGAAGCCACCTGGGTGCCTGATCAGGCCATTGGACCGGTAGTAGTGATAGTACGAAGTGTTGGGGGCGATTGGTATGATCGCTTCCAGACCATCGACGCCCGTGGTCGCAGCGGCAAGCGGGATTGTGCCGTTGTAGGACGTGCCGGTCATTCCCACTTTGCCCGAGGACCAGAAAGCTTTGACAGGTTCACCACCGGTTGGCTCGGTAAAACCCTTGGCCCGTCCACAGAGCCAGTCAATCACAGCTTTGGGAGCCAGCGACTCATTGTCGCCACCGACGGTTGGGCACCCTTGGGAAAGGCCGGTGCCGGGCGATGAGGAATGAACGACGATATAACCGCGAGGCACCCATTCTTTCAGGTGCGAGCGTGAGATGATCGGCCGCTTGCCACGACGGACTACTTCAGGGCCGTGAATCCGTTCAGGTGGTTCTGTACCAAGTTCCTGTTTGGGGTCCCAGAAATGTTCCGCCGCTGTTGAGCCAGTGCCCGCGAAATAGGGACTCGAAACATAGATCACGGGCAATTTCAGACCTTCGGTGTCTGTCTGGCGTGGACGGGTCACGCTGACGTGCATTCGATCCAGTTTGCCATCTCCGTCACTGTCAAATTCTGTTTCTACCCATAAGTCGTGTCTGAGCCAGAAGTCGGGGTCTTTGAATCCATCGACGATTTGAGCTTCACCGTCCTTGAAAACAGGAACTACCGGTTCTGCTGCTCCCGAAACGGAGAAAAACGAGATGAACAGGAGGGTTGTGGTTGCAAATCGTTGCATGTGCACGAATCCGGTGAAAATGAATGAGCAAGGAGCGGGAATGTCAGATCGCGATGATCGAATCCATGGTTGATGAAAACCGCTGTGATAAACTGACGTGTGTCGATTGATGTGTGTTTGCTGGAAAGCCACGCGGGCCGACTTTCTGATCTGCCCAGTTTACATGAACGTTCCCGATCCGTCTGCCGGCACTGCGAATCGAGCCTGCAGAATGCACCTCTGTGAGCAGTCGCTTGTTCATTGGCATGCCTGGTTTGAAGCGTTCTACTTCGAGTCCATTTTTTCCCGCAAAGCTTTCAGTTCGGTTTTGAGTTTACTGCTTTCATTCCTGACTTCAGCAATCTCTTTTCGCAGTTCGATGATCTCTCTTGGTGCGGTCGGCTTGGCCTCACGCAGTTTGGCAACAGCCTGTTGTGCGGGTCGTGATATGCGTTCGTTTTCCGATTTTGAAAGGGATTCCAGCACTGTCATCGACTTCGGATCGCCCAGCATGCCGAGTGACTGGATAGCCGCTGCCTGAATGCTGACCTTGGGGTGATCAAGATGTTGCGTCAGAAAATTCCGCACTTCAACACGGTCTTTCTGACGGCGACTGGTGTGTGCGAGTGTTTCCAGGCCTCGACCATAATCGCGTGTGCGAAATCCACTTGCATTTTGACGCAGTGCCTTGAATACCGCAGGCTGTAAAGTGTCATCGTCTAACTGCCGGATGGCCGACATGGCGGCCACCGCTAATTCGTTGCGGAAGGATTCTGACTTCAGAAACCGGATCAGCGCCTGATGTGTCTGTGGTCCATGATGCTTTCCGAGTCCCCGGATGGCACTTGCAAGAATGGCAGGATTCTTTTCCTTCTCAAGAATCTGCTGCAGCAATTCGGGGGTTTCCTCCCGATACAGTTGAGTCAACTTGTCGACAATCGCGAGACGAACACGCGCGTCTGGCTGGGTGGACCAGTTGTCGGCAAGTACCTGGCGTGCTTCGTCCGTTTCGTGCTTTGATAACGCTGAGGCCGCAACGATCCGGACACCATAAAACGGGTCACTTTTCAATGCTTCACGCAGCAATTCAACAGACTGGTGTGTCTTGCGATTTGCCAGAAGATTGCAGGCCAAAAGGCGACCAATCATGTCTTTTTTGTTTTCCAATTGCTTTTTCAGCATGTCATTGGGTTTGTCGAATGAAACATTCGCCAGCACGCTGTAATCGGGATCAAATCTCACCACTTCAGGCTGCTTTTCCAACGGCACATGGAAATCTTCTTCCATTCGGGTCACGTTGATGGCGTGATCCACCAGCATGCCATCGGCCATGAAACGTAGTTTCGTCGGGAAATGGAATTGCAGAACACTGTCGTCCAATTTCTGCGTCTGCTTGATGTTCACTTTCGCAAGTTTCTGCTTGGGCATCCATTGGTAGGTGATTTTCAAGTCAGGGTGTCTGGCGTGATACAACCACTGGTCAAAGAAACGGTCCATCGGGCGTCCCGAAAGTTCTTCGATGACCTGCCGCAGGTCATCGGATACAACGCTTGATAGTGCATGCTTTTCCAGATATGCCTTGATGCACTTGCGGTACAGGTCTTCACCCAGTTGCGACCGGAGCATGTGAAGTACCCAACTGCCCTTTGGATAGGAGCGGTAATCAAATTGCTCCATCGGGTTATTGTAAGCGTTGTAGACAATCGGTTTTTTGTCATTCCCCTGAGTGAGAATGCGGCCGGTCGCATCACGATACAGACCATAGAGCATGGCATCACGCCCGAACTTCTTTCCTTCGTAGAGGTGGGTGTAGTACGTTGCAAAACCTTCGTTCAGCCACAGGTGACTCCAGTCTTTGCAGGTGACGTAGTCTCCAAACCACTGGTGAGCCAATTCGTGAGCGTCGAGACCGCGCGTTGTCCGGATGTTTTCGGTGGCAGTTGCGAAGATGGTTCCATCGGTGAGTGTGGTCAGCGTTGTGTTTTCCATTCCACCGGCAGTGAAGTCCAGAATGGTGACTTGATCATATTTCGGCCAGGGAAAAGGAACGCCGATCTCTTCTTCGAAAAACGCCATGATGTCAGGCGTGTCACGGAATGAATTCGCTGCATGCTCTGCGAGCGAGGGTTGTGTGTAAAAACCCAGCGGAATGTCGCCGTGCCGTTTCTTCAGACCCTTGAGGTGGCCTGCTACCAGACAGATCAAGTAGTTGGCATGCGGTTTCTCGTGATACCAGTGCACTGCCTTCAGACCGCTTGAGTCGATCTTTGCACCTTTTCTGACACCGTTGCTGAGAACGGTCATTTCCTCGGGGACATGGCAGATGATTTCGGTTGACGACCGTTCGTTTGGATAGTCAAAGCAGGGGAACCAGTGGCGTGCTTCGTGGGTTTCACCCTGGGTCCAGATGTGAGAGTCAGTTTCCGGGTAACCCATTTCCGGCGTCCGGAAATAAAGACCGGCTCTTGGTTCAGCGGTGTACTCGATCACTACAGTGAACTCGGTTCCGGGCGGAATCGGCTTTGAGAAAAGGATCTGCAACGATTCTCTGGTCGAAACGAAATCACTGACTTCGGATTCTTTGCAGATTACTTTTTTGACTGAGATGTCTTTTGCATCGAGTTCAAGAAGTTCAACAGGTTTCGCGATTGGTTTTGCCGTGATGCTTACTGAGCCGCTGACTGTCCTCTTTTTGAAATCGGGTGTGACATCCAGTTTGATGTGCAGCACATCCACTTTGCGATCAGGCGCGTAGTGAAATCTGCCTTCAAGTTCGAGGCCGAGTGGCAACAGATGGCTGCTCCCCTCAGCGCAATAACGACATATCCGTTCTTCAGCCATCGCTGGACTGATCAGGCCAAACAGTGTGAAAGCAAGTATGAGGTCGCGCATCAGGAGGTTCACCAGGGAAATTTTTCGTCGGTTACGGCGTTGAAGCCGGATCAAAATCTGTTTGCAGACAGAATTATAATACGAGGGTACGGCCAACGGGTTCGAATCCTTGCAGCTTTGCAAAACCGGTCGGTGGGTTCGTCGCCGGCATCACCGCGGTGCGTGCAGGGGGCGGTTTGCCACCATGTTCCCGCGGCTACCGTGCGTCGCCGTCTTTGGGCATCACCGGAAAGATTTTGCTCGGCGGCAGGATTTCGTCAACGCACGGTAACGGCCGGTCAAACGATGACCACGCCGAACCGCTGGTTGGTATCAGTCTTGATCGCGGTCGTCCGGGATGATTGCTTGAGCACCCCTGTCGCCAACCTGGAAAAAACCGAGCTGTTGACCATCGGTATCTGCAATCATCCAGACGGCACCAGGACGGGTGCTTTGCCGTTTCGGGGTATTGGTCGACAAGAGGCCGTAGCTGGTCTTTTTTCCTGACGGGCTGATCCAGAAAAGCTCAACGTCGGCACCACGCTGATTGATAAAGAAACACTCAAATGGCTGACCATCCGGTCTGGAGGGTGGTGCGGGTTGCGCCCCGCCTGCATGCCACTTGAGTCGTGGCATTGCTTTGATACTGATGGGGACATACTTCTGAAAACTTGCCGGAGCTCTTGACCGGAAGTACTGCAGAGTGGCGTCGTGGTTTGGGTCTTTCGCAAGGTTATTCCATTCATGGGGATCCGAACTGATTTGATAGAGTTCTTCACCGCCGTCTTTGTAGTGAATGTATCGCCAGTCCTGATCACTGATGCTGTACTCTTCCGGGCGATTCAGGAAGGTCGTTGATACGTGTTGCCACTCTGATTGTGGGTCGTTCAACAGGGAAACGAGACTTGGGGCAGAAGCCTGTTGCGGGGTGGGGATGCCAGCCAGTTCCGTCAGTGTCGGAAACAGGCTCAGCAGATTCACGGGCTGATCGCATTGAATCGCCGGCTCGGTTCCGGCGGGCATGCCAGGTGCGCCCTTGGGAACTCGTACGATCAAGGGAACCCTTGTGCAGACTCTCCATCCCGTAAATTTTTGCCAATGCTGCTTTTCACCGAGATGCCAGCCATGATCACTCCAAAGCACCACGATCGTATCGTTTGCGTTGGGCCCGGATTCCAGAGAATCGATTACCCGACCAACCATCGCATCTGCAAATGCGATGGACGCAAGGTATCCCTGGATTGCTTTTTTCCATTGTCCCTGTGCCTGGATATGTTCAAAGTACCGGTTAGGGCCACGCCTGCGACCGGCGGTTGGCAGGTCGTCGAGATCATCGGAACGATAACCCGGCGGGATTTGAATCTGTTCCAGAGGGAATTTCTTATAGTACGCGCGTGGGACGAACCAAGGTTCATGGGGACGATAGATTCCGCAAGCGAGGAAGAAAGGCTGCGCGTGCTGTTTCTGCAGCTGTTTCGATACCCATTCTGACACCAGCCAGTCTCCACCGTACTCCTCATCCGTTGCATCCAAGGCGGCCCAGTCGGTTTCCACGTACTGCCAAGGGCCACCACGAGGCAGGTTGACGGGACGCTGCGGGGGTTGGAGGGTCGGTGGAAACGGATTCTCGCTTTCCTTGTTCGGGTAGTACTCATCCCACGAATCCGCATCAATGAAGTAGTGCAGCATTTTTCCGGACCCCGAGGAATGATAACCATTCCGTGAAAAGTGCTTGGGAATCAATTCGGCGTTCGGGAGGACTTCCCGCATTTTTTGTCGATTGTCGTACAGACCGGACTTGTTTGGAGCGATACCCGTCATGATCGCAGTCCGGGATGGGTTGCAAGCCGGTGCAGGGCAGTGTGCGTTGGTGAACAGCACACCGCTCGCTGCAAGACGATCAATGTTGGGAGTCAGTGTTTGGGGGTGTCCCTTCAGGCAACCGATCCAGTCGTTGAGGTCATCGACCGCAATGAAAAGTATGTTTGGTTTCGAAACACCAGCAGAAGTCTTGTCAGGGGTTTGGTCGCGATCATCGACGGCAACCGCAGAGGATGTGAGTATGAGCGTGATGAGAATTGACAAGCTGCTAATGAGATGCAGTTGATTCACGGGCCTTACTGGGTGCATGGGGTTTCTTCGTGTGATTGCATGAATGCCAAGCGTGAATCTCATGAATCCGGGCTGGATGAACGTATGAATTCATGAGCCGGGGTGGTTTGCAGACGAGAATGTCTAGTTCTTGTAGGGCTTTTCACGGTCGTTGCCCTGTTTTTTGATGTCATCGCGTATCTTCTGTTTTGTCTTGCTCAGGCGTGCTGGCCACTGGAAAGTTGGCGCCTTGTCAGGCTCATAACCCTTCAAGTGTCCAGTCAACCTCTGCTGTGGTTTTGTGTACACAAGTTCGGTTGTGCCAAAAACTTCTTTGCAGATGCTGGCAAGTCCAGGGTCGTACTCCATCAGTTCTTTCCGTGTGTCGACATGGTTGTGGTCATGATCAGGTGGCCGGTTGTTGTTGAACCAGGATTGAACCCCTTCTGCAAAATATTCGGCGTGGTTTGTCGAGGCGTACTTGGATTGCCACAGATTGTTCTTCATGGCTTCGTCGTAACACTTGCGAAGACGGTCATCAAATGTGGGATCGAGGTTGACCAGGCCACGCAGGTGAATGTTGTGGGCAAACTCGTGAATCAGGATGTTCTCGGTTGAATAGGGATCACCTGGAAAAGCGAGTACGTTTTCTTCTGCACATGAGCAGACCGCGTCTTGCCGTGACCCGCCCAGGCCTCGTGCTCGTGCATCCCAGAAATCCTTGGGCTTCAGGTGTCTGTATTCGGGAATGTCGGAGGTGAACTCCTTGTGCCCCATCACAATCATCCGCGATCCGCTGTCGATCATCGCCTGTCGAATGTCGGGGCGTTTCTTCAGCATCATGTCAACAAGAAAAGCTGCTTCCTTGAGGGCGTAATCATTCACTGCACCTGAGGAAACAATGGGATAGCCCGATGCTTGAATGTACTTTTTGTAAAACGGGTCCAGTTTTAATGACTCCGGTATCGCTGTTACCTCGTAATCGGTGACGGTATGATCGTCCGGAGCAGACAGAGTGACTGCATCGCGGGGATGATTTGCAGCCTTGACAACGGGCAACCTGGGTGGGGGATTCCATAAGCGTTCGAGAACTTTTTCCATTCGGGGGTCATGTTGATGAAGTTCAGCACGTACGAACGGATAGAAATCATTTGTGCCAAAAAATGCCTCGGTTGTTTCGGCAAAGTATTCCCGTGAATTGTTCATGCCGTAAGCACGCTCAAGCCTTCCATTGCCACGCAGGATGGAGTCGTAATTGCCGCTGGCTTTTGCCTGTTCATAGGCCTGATTGATTTCAGGATGTCCAAAACCGAGAAACTGGTGATGGTATGCGTGCGCCAGTTCATGCAGCATCAGCATTGGCATGCGTTTGTACTCTCTGGCGAAAATGTCGATGTTGGTAAGTTCTACACACTCAACCAATTCTGGATTGCGACCCTGTTTGATCAGCCAGTCCGAGCCGGGGTGGTATTCCGCAGTGGGGCGTACGCCCTTGTAAGCTGGCGAAAGCCAGATGGGAACATCCCGCACGACAGCGAGCGATGTTTCAGGCAGAATGTAGGTCAGATGCCGCAACTGCTGCTTGATCAGCTTGATGGCGGTAGCGGTTTTTTCCGGTTGTGTTTTCTGCAATTCGTGACTGATACGTACAGGCCATCCGATGAGGTTCTGATTGCGGTAGCCCTTGATGCGTGCGCGAGGATCGTTGGTGCGAATGAGTTCGGCTTTCAGTTGTCGACGCAGCCGATTCTTGATGGAGGCGTATTTCCTTGAGTCAGCAAGATTGTTGAGTTGCTGAGGATCGTGCCGAAGGTCATAAAGTTCCTCGGCCGGTTTTGCGTTGAAGGCAAGATCGGTCCAGCGACGGACCTTGTCGCCGTTGAGGCGAAGGTACTGTTTTGTGGGGGATGGGTCGATGTTGTATGAGAATGCGCCGGGGTCAGTTGGCCAAGGTTTTACGGCGAAGTCGTATTCCGGGTTCCTGCCTTCCACGACTCCTGTTTTCCACTCTGCCGGAACCAAATTGGAGATGTAGAGGAATTCGGAATTTCGCAGTGACCGTGACGGAGTCGGGTAAACATGCTTTTCCAGCCCACTGACGACGAATGTGCGATTCGCATCGATCTGACCATTCCGTTCCGACCTGATTTGTGGCATCAGGCTTTGCCCAGTCATCTGGGGTGCGGCTCTGAGGCCTCCTGCTTCCAGAAAGGTAGGCGCGAGGTCACACAGTGACACGAAGTCATTGACGACATGGGGTTTGGCCGTCTTTGCTCCCCAACGTATTGCCAATGGCACTCGCGTACCCGTGTCGTAAAGCGTCGCCTTGCAACGCGGAAAAGGCATTCCATTGTCACTGGTCACCACGATGATGGTCTCTTCAAGCTCGTCAATGGCTTCGAGTCGGGTGATGATTTCTCCCAGTTCCGAGTCAAATCGCTGCACTTCTGCCAGGTAGTCGGCGAGGTCATTGCGTACAACGGAGTTGTCAGGCAGGCATTGCGGAACTTCGATCTGGTCGGGATCGATTCCTGATTTCAGTCCCATGCCCATTTCGTAGGGACGATGGGGATCCTGGCCACCATACCAGAAGCAGAATGCCTGTCCCGGACGACGGGCATTCAGGAATTGATCAAACGACTTGTATTGATCACCAAATGAATCCCGGTTTCGAAATTCATGTTTGCTTGGCCAGACCCCTTTGCCATATCGACCTATCAGGTATCCGGATTCCTGAAGCATCTCTGTGTACACGGGAAAAGATTCTCTCAGTGAACCGCCAAGACTGTCACCCTCGCGTAATCTCCAGTGGTATTGTCCTGTCAAAATGCTGAGTCGGCTTGGCGTGCAGGATGGCGCCGAAACAAAAGCGTTTTTGAACAATGTGCCTTCGTTCGCGATGCGATCAAAATGAGGTGTTGCGACCGCCTTGGCACCCAGAACACTTGCATGAGGCCATGACCAGTCATCAGCAATGACGACCACGATGTTTGGGCGAGAATCTGTCGCAGGTCCACCTGTTTCTGTTGTGACTGATTCTTTGGCCGGGGCCAGATCAGGAGATAAGCATGGGCCGATGACGCATGTCATCAGGCACAGCCTCGTCAGAACCCACGGAATCGGGCTGAAGGTTTGAGCCTTGGTGCCTGCAATGCGTTTGCGTTGCAGTTGTGTAAATTGCATCATGGAAGATTCGTTCATAAGGGGCATCACGGTGGGTGACGTTCGGGGAACGGCTGTGTTGCGAGCTTCTCACTTTTTTTGTGAATTCTCGGCACGCTTCTTTTGATTTTTCGATCTTTTCTGCTTGGGCGGGTACGGAACCCCGTTGATATAATTCAAGCGGTCATCAACGTCTGCACCGTTGCTGACGGGCTGGAAGTCAGATCGCTTGACAGGATACCTGTCATTGAAAAAGTCCTTGAACCAGACCACCGAATTCAGAGCCTCGGTTGCCTCCACGGAGTTCTTTGTGGTGTTCACAACCTCGGTCAGTGTCGTCTGGGGATTGATGGCTCCGATTCTTCCGAGGAATTCTGCGGCCCTGACGCGGACAATCAGGGATGGATCATTCAGAAGCCGTTTCGCATCTTCTGTCATTTCGGAAGCGTCTTCGCCGAAGGCTGTGCAAACCATCGAGCCCCAGTAACGCCTCATCGGATCTTCTGAATTCAAAGCTGCCAGGATTCCCGGTCGGGCTTTTTTGAAAGGCAACAGGGCAAGATCTGCGATATCCACCAGAGCGGCGATTTCAGATTTGTGGTTCTGTCCGAAAGCGACGGGATTGCTCATCGCATGTTCTGCCAGATAACTTTCCGGATAGAAGCTCAGGTCTGGCATCTCCTTCACGATTTCCTGAAGCCTTTGCCGCAGGTCAGCCAGAACCGCGGCATGTTCCGGTTTTCCGGCGAGATTGTTGACCTGATGTGGATCTGCATCGCAGTCAAAAAGCATTTCGTTTGGTTTGGGATCGAAAAACTGCTTTGCAGCACCCGATAGTTTTCCGGCATGGTACATCTCACGCCATTGGGCGAACGCAAGATTCTTGTAACGGTAGTTGTTGTTCAGCCCGTCGGGCAGGTAAGGCTGGTAGTTGCGCACGTACTGGTACTTGCCCTTTCGAATTGAACGAATGAAATCGTATTTTTCATCGAAACGATCTGCGTATCCGAATGCTTCATCGCGGGCATTGATTGTCGCTGTTGAAACAGCTTTACCGAGGAATGGCTTGCCATCGACTTGAGGTGGGACCTTGATGCCGGCAAGATGGAGCACGGTTGGTCCAAAATCTATGAAGCTGACAAAGCCGTTCAGGCGTGTGCCGTCGGCACTGGGAACGAGGTGCCGGAAATTCTCTGGAACACGGACGACCAGGGGAACGTGCAAACCTGACTCGTAGATATACCCTTTGCTTCGTGGGAGCACGCCGCCATGGTCACCGAAGTAGAAAACGAATGTGTCTTCCAGGACTCCATCCTGCCGTAATTGTTCGATGGTTCTTCCCACGATCGCGTCGATATCGAGCATGCGATCAAGGTAGCGAGCATGTGTGTAACGAAACAATGGTGTATCGGGGTGATAGTCAGCCAATTGGATGCTGTCAGGATCCGTTTTGGTTCTTTCGCTCTCGAATACCCCGCGATTGAAGTGCAAGCTTCCTTCATGGGACTGTGCGTGCGATTGCATGTGGAAGAATGGTTGATCCTTCCTGGGCCGGTTTCGCCATGAAGCAGTGCGTGATGAGGCATCCCAAACACCCTGTCCTTCGACCGCGTTGTAATCCTTCTTGCTGTTGTTGGTGGTGAAGTATCCAGCATCCCGGAGATAGGCAGGAAACATCTTCAGGCCTTTTGGCATTGGAGCCAGGGCATAACGGCGATGAAACTGTGTTCCGATTCTCGGACCATAGCATGCGGTGGCGAGCGTGGTGCGGGCTACGGAACAGACAGGTGCATTCGAAAATGCGTTGTTGAAGGTCAGCCCGTGTGCTGCCAGAGATTCGATGTGAGGGGTCTTTGCACCACCGTCGAAGAAATGGTTGAGGTAGTGGATCGAGTTGTCTTCAGAAACAATCCAGACGACATTGGGGCGATCCGCTGCCGCAGTCGTGGCAGCAGGAGCAAGTGTAAACGCGGTCAGGGCAAGGAGTGCGACCAGAGCTCTTTGAGGCATTGTGAATTCTTTTTCGGGCGGCATATGGCAATTGGAAGAAACGGGAGACAGATCCATTACATCCTCGATCTGTGATCATACATGGTGGCATCATTCATGTTGGCGTAAGTTGGCCCGACCGCTTCGCAAGTCAGCTTCTCACGGCAAATGGGTTCATGAATGAGATGGTAGTCACTGCAAGAAAAACGCGGTCGAGAAAGGGCTCAACCGCGATTCAGAGGTTTCCGTTGTGAGCGAGTCGTTGTTCGGCTTTCCAGCCGGCGCTGTCTTTCCGCAAAGGTGCATGAACACGTGATTACCGCGGTATGACAGCTTCTGGCTGTGACAGCGAGTCGCTCGATGTCATCAGGGCAGGTCGATGGATTTCAGGCTCATTGATCCGGTTTCCGGCTGGATCACGACCAGTGCATGTGCATCGTCGAGTTTGTCCAGTTGGACTACACCAGTCAATTCATCAATCGTTTCATAGCTTTGTCCAGCCACGCCACCGTTGGAAACACGCTCGGTCAGTGGCTTGGCATTTTCCATGTTGTCCGTGCTGATTTTCATGACACCCCTGGCACTGTTGGCCATGAGCACAAAAGCTTTTCCATGCTGGTTGTACACGATCATGTCCAGCGGCCGGTTTCGATTGCCCAGCTCTGCGATTGTGGTGCCCTGAACCATGTCTTCACTTGCCAGTTTCTTGATTGGAATTTTGACCAATGGCGTGCAGGTGTATCCAGCGAGCAGGCTGGGCTCGCCTCCAATGTTGAAAGGAACAAATGTCTGGATCGGTGCATAATCTTCCGATCGACCGTGTGCTGCATGAAAAATCTCGACGCGAAAACCATTGGCGGCTTTCGTGAATGGAAAGTCAAATTCACGGACAGAGCTGGGGGCGTCACCAGTGGCTAGTCCCGCAACCAGAATCCGACCTGCGGTGTAGGCCAGGTCGGTGATTGAGTTCGAACGTGGATTGCTCTTGCGACGACCACGTTGAACCACCTTGTCCTCGGGGGCATTGGGAAGGCTCACCGACGCGTTGGCAATTTTATCGAGATTCAGGGGGGCGACAGTGCCATCGGGAGTGACTCGAACGATTCCTGATTTCGCACCCGATGTGATGGACAGGAATGCGTTGCCCGTTTCAGGATTGACCGCCAGGTCGACTACATTGATTCCATCGCTATCCAGGGCAGAGGAAATCTTGCCGTTCAGGTTTGATACATCAAAGGAGTTGCCCTTGCCTTTTTCATCTTCGGTATTGACCGCGTAGACTTTGGCGGCTTTCGGGTCGCCAATGAACAGGATGCCGGACGGTCCGAATGCGAGCGGTCCACCTGATTGCAGTTCTACTGGTCCACGTTTGAGACCGTAAAGCTCCGCGGCATGAACTCCAGCAGATTGACTGCTCAAAAGGCAGACGGACAGAAGGGTCAGTGTGAAGAACTTCAACGGTCGACGCATGGGATTGTTCCTTGCAGTGGAAGATTGCAGTGGCAGCACAGTGGGCAGAACAGTGGGCAGCACTGCGTGGGAGGATCGACAGTCTCACGGATGCTTCTCGATGGCACCATGCTGTCTGATCGTTGACCCCCATAGTGTATGGTTTTTTTTCCGTGCCGCAATTTAGCCACTGCCGCTTATGGGCGGGTCGTGCACAATGCTCGCCAAAAGAGGCAGATGAGAGGACTCACATCGGGGCGATGCGAGCTGAGCCCATGTCGGTTGTCAGCACAACATGGGCATCAAACGCCTGCCGGATCAGTGTGTTTTTGATGTTCTGGTGCTCTGGTGAGTCCCACAGGTCATCGAATTCCCAGGGGTCCGCCGAAAGGTCATAAAGCTCGCCAAGTTGCTTGTCGTGATACATGCAAAGTTTGTGTTGTCGGGTGCGGAACATGGTCCCGAACGTGCCGCTGCCACCAGTGAAATGAGGGTCCAGGGCATCAAAGTACTCGGATCTCACAAATGCCCGATGCTCATCAACCGAAGCCTCCCCCCGCAGGATCGGCATCAGGCTTTTGCCTTGCATCTGGTCATGCCCCTGAACCCCGGTTGCTTCGAGCAGTGTCGATGACATGTCGAGCAATTCGACCAGTGCTTCACTCTTGAGGCCCTGTTGAAATTGGCCTGGCCACGAAAAAATCAGCGGCACTCGAACCAGTCCTTCATAGAATCTGCAGCCTTTGTACATCAATCCGTGATCGCCCAAGGCTTCACCATGATCACTGGTGAAAAGGATGATCGTGTTGTCGCGCTGCCCTGTCACTTCAAGAGCATTGAGAATCCGTGCCAGTTGATCATCGATTTGTGCGATCATCGCGTAATAAAGTGCCTGGACCCGATGCGCGTCATGTTCATCTGGGGTTCTGATTTCATCCTGAAAATCAAGTTCAGCAAGTTTTGTCTGCTGTTCCATGTCACTGGGGCGGAAGTGTGGGCCAGGCATGTCGTCGGGGTTAAACCGATCCGCATACGATTTGGGAGGGATGAATGGCGGGTGAGGGTCGTAGACATTCAGATTGAGCAGCCATGGCGAATCTTCATGCTGCCTTTTGCCGATGAAGTCGATCGCACATTCACTTGCCCAGGTTGTTTGATGCATTTCCGGGCAGACGCGTTCTGCGCTCTGCCTCATTGCATCAAGATCACCTCCCTGTTGGCGTACCCAGTCTGCGTAGTGATGTCCTTCAGCCCAGTCATCACGTGGCGCATGGCTGAATTGCCAGTAGTCGAAACCATCATCAATCCTCGGTTCGGTCCGGTGACCCGAACTCTGAAGGTGAAACTTGCCGATCATTCCGCAGTGATATCCGGCTTCTGCAATCAACTTGGTGATCACCGGATGCGTTGATGGAAAAGATTCGTTGCCGTTCCGCGTGTTATGTACACGTGAAGGATACATCCCGGTCATGAAACTGGACCGACTGGGGGTACAGATCGGACTCTGGCAATAGGCGTGTGTGAACGCAACCCCCTGCTCGACCAAGCCGTCAATCGTCGGTGTTCTTACGTGCGGGTTTCCCAACGCACCGATGGTGTCAAACCTTTGTTGGTCGGTGCAGTACCAGAGAATGTTGGGGCGTTTCATGCTGGACTTGTCTCGTATTGGTTCTGAGTTCAGTGGGCAGTCTGGTCGGAGGCAGAGTTGTTGAATTTGGTGTGAGGCAACGTTGACAGTATGGAACGCAGCACACGGTTCTTTTTGCCGTGCAGGCTTGATTTGCCGGTCTTTTTAAGCCGTCTGGTGGTTTGTTACCGCAGCTCGCTGGCGGGACTCCTTGGAAACGCTGCTTGAAAGTTGATGTTTTTGGAGATTGGCAAGCGTGCCGGGAAACGACCTGGGCTGCACTTGGAAACTTAAGGCATCGGACACGTTGCTGGCGGTGTCGGGTTGTTTCCGTTTCCGGTGACGTCGCTGCTGCTGAAAGCGGACAGGCTGTCGCAGCTTCAGAATTGCGAGCAGCCAGCTCAGCGTTCAATTGCGGTCTCGTTCGCCGCGCGATTGTTCTGTTCCCGAAGTTGATTCATGGTTTCGATAATGGCCTGAGCCTGACACCGAATTGCACCTTTGGCATCCTTGGCTTCGAGGGCCTGGATGCCCCTCGCCTGGTACTTTTCAACTTTCTTCCATTCCATCATCCAGTTGTTCTGCCGTGAAGCGTCTTTCAGTGCTTGCACGGTTGCACCAAGACGCTGATAAAGCTCTGCATTTGGAGTGGCGTCGTAGCAGCGATAAGGGCCCTTGCCTCCCATGATGACAGGTTCTTCCGGTTCGGGAGAGCGGTTGTTGATCAGCTGGAAGGTCGTAACGCCCGCGCAGATCAGTGTCAGCATGGTTGTCGTGATCATCACGCCCCAGTAACCGATCACCGCAGCAACGACGGTCGCGACCACGCTCAGAATCGTCGCGCCAATGAGCATCGGTAAAAGCTGGTTTGAGCTTTGGTCCCGCTTTTTTCTGGGTGGTTGTCCGCCACCTGTCGTATCGGAAGATTTCACCCTGACAATAATCACGGTTGTGTTGTCGGGGCCGCCACGCAGATTGCTCAAGTCAACCAGTACCCGTGTTGCGAGTTCTTCGGGCAGACAGTCGATCAGGGCACCGATCTCCGCGTCCTCGACGAGTCCTGTCAGACCATCGCTGCACAGCAGGAATGTGTCGCCGGGTTCAAGCGGAAAGGGGCCCTCGATATCGATGTCGACTTCCGGATTCGGGCCAAGTGATCTGGTGATCACGTTCTTCGGAATCGACTTGCCCCAGATGCTGGTGTCGATGTGCCCACTCGCTTCCATCTCCCAGACCAGTGAGTGGTCGAAGGTAAGCTGTTCAAAGTTTCCTTTTCGCAAGCGATAAACGCGTGAGTCGCCAACATGGCCCACCAACGCTCCTTCGGGAACCAGAGCAAGTGAACATGCAGTCGTTCCCATGTTGTGGAACTCGGGATTGCTTTGCCCGCGTTGGTGAATTTCCGAGTTGGCCTTGGCGACTGCTTTTCTCAAAGCCTCGGCGGGTTTCTCTTCCGTGTTTCGGAAGTAGTGCATTGCGATCTGATCGGTTGCGATTTTACTGGCCAGTTCACCAGCTGCGTGGGCACCCATCCCATCGGCGACGACAAACAGATGACCTCTCGTCCAGTATCTCTCCTCAGTTTTGGCAGGCAGACTCACCATCGAATCCTGATTGTTCGCACGACGCATACCTACATCGGTGAGTTCGGCGAAAGCGATTCCGGGATTCCAGCGGTCCGACACCAATAAAACTCTTGCGACAGGTCAAAAACAGGTGAGAAATAGAAGGATGCGGGAGAGCTTGATGGTGCATCTCAGCTGAGAGCGATCAACCTCGGGCACGGCAATGGACGGTTGGCAACAGCTTCGATTTGACACGATTCAACCGGAAATAACCGCCTTGTGCAAGTATAACCACCTTGTTCTATCTGCGGTGGGGGGGGACAGATAACTCTGCGATAAGCGAGGACATAATCAATTTGAGGGACGCAAAGTCGGCTCGATCGTCCCATTTCTACTGGAAACGTTCAGGAGAAAGCCTTTTTGAGCCGCTTCGTGGTGATCGCCTGCGGTTGGGATCGGCACGCAATCACCGCGATTGTGTACAAAACCATACTGATTCACGCTTCGCTGCCATTCGGGAGGCATTCCATGGGTGCAGGAATGGTGTCAAACTGCGATTCGGCGGTAACATGATGCCGGGGAAGTGCGCCAGGCAAGTGAGGTCGGGACGGGCGTTCGGGATCTGGGTGAGTGTTTGCCGCGGCATGCAGAAAGGGCGTGAGGCGACGCCAGCTTGGTAAAAAAGAATCTTACGGAATGAATAGTCAATCCAACGATTGGAAGTCGCGACCGATTCAGGAGCGATGCCGCGTCATCGGCAGGGTTGCGGCCGAGATCTCCATGCGTGCAACGGAATTGACGGAACTTTCCCGTACCGAGCAGCGGCTTGATCCTGTTGAGACCATCACTGCCGAACTGCTGCCGACGTGCAGTGCTCTGCGATACATTGCTCGGCACGGCAGCCGCGTTCTGAAGACGAGGTCTTACAACGCCTGGGGACGCCCAGGCTGGTTGTGGGGGGTTCGTAGTCGTGTCTGCCGAAAGCCGCTCGGCAAGGTGCTGGTGCTCGGCACCTGGAACTATCCTGTCTTTCTGCCGGGGGTTCAGGCTGCCCAGGCTTTGGCGGCCGGTAATTCGGTTCTGTTGAAGCCTGCGGCAGGATGCGAGCAGGTAACTGCCTGTCTTCTCAAAGCATTTCATGAGGCTGGTGTTCCTCGCTCCTGTTTGCAGCTTCTGCCGTCGGATACGGAGGCAGCGGTAGCTGCGATCGAGCGGGGAGTAGATCTCATCGTATTGACCGGAGCCTCGGAGACGGGGCGAAAAGTGCTTCGCCAGGCTGCCGGGACATTGACACCGGCGATCATGGAACTGAGTGGCTGCGATGCTGTGATTGTTCTGCCGAACGCCAACCTGGAACGCGTTGCTGATTGCGTGATCTTCGGTCTTGGATTCAATGGTGGGGCTACCTGCATCGCTCCGCGACGCATCATTGCTGAGCCGCGGGAAGCAGATTTGTTGAAAGAACGACTCCTTGACCGCTTGGCTCAGGCGGCCCCTGCAGTCGTACATCCTGCTGCTCGGGAAGCAGTTGCTTCGCAAGTCTGCCACGCTCTGGCAGGTGGCGCGGTAGATGTGATGGGAAACTTCAGAGAGCAAGACTTAAGGAAATCCGGTCAGATGCGACCTCTGCTTCTGGACGGTGTGAAGCCGGAAGATGGCATTGCATCGGCCGATTTATTTGCACCAGTGACCAGTCTGATGCGGGTGTCGGAAATCTGCGAAGCGGTTCAGATTGTCAATCAATGTCCGTACCGGCTGGCAGCTTCGGTATTTGGGGCAGAAAAAGAGGCCGGTGCGGTCGCCACGCAGCTCGACGTGGGCACGGTGTGTATCAATGACTTGATCGTCCCGACAGCTGACCCGCGGCTACCTTTCGGCGGGCGAGGTGAAAGTGGTTTTGGGGTCACGCGGGGTGAAGCTGGCCTGTTGGCAATGACTGTGCCGGCTACAGTCAGCCGAAGAGTCGGGAAATTTGCTCCACATCTGCAACCCCGCCAATCGACGGATGCCCAAACCTTGCTCGGTGCGCTACAACTACTACATGCAGGGACTTTCAAGGGACGCTGGCAAGGATTCAGAACCATGGTGGCGGCGTTCAGGGACACAAAAGCCGTTGCCGCAGAACAAGAAAGTCGCGAAACTGTGGTTTCATCTCAGGAGAAGGATAGAAAATCATGATTGCACCTGATCGTAAGCAATCCCACATTGTTGTGATTGGAAGTGGGTTGGCTGGCTTGTCTTCGGCCTGTGTGCTCGCCGCACGTGGGCATCGCGTCACCGTGCTCGAGAAAAATGACTGGTTCGGTGGAAAAGCGGCCGTGCATCGTGAGCAGGGTTATCGGTTCGACATGGGACCGACGATTTTGACGCTGCCCGGCGTCTTGCGGCGTGTTTTTGAAGAGGCGGGGAAAAAACTGGAAGATTATATCGAGATGGTGCGATTGGACCCGCAGTGGCGCTGTTTCTTTGAAGGAGACCAGGCCAAAGGTGAGGAAAACACTGTTCTGGATCTGGTCTCAAATACCGATCAAATGGTCGACAATATCGACCGACTTACCAAGTCATCTCATAATGGTGAAGGCTATCGGCGATTCCTCGAGATGAGTGATGGGTTGCATGATGTCTCCAAACGATTCTTCTTCTGGAAGAGCGTCGGTGGTATTTCTGACACCATGGATGTAGCTGGTTCTTTCTCAGCCGCAGTCCTCAAAGACGTGTTGTCTTTACGGATGGGGCAGAGTGTCGCATCTGTGGTGAGAAAGCACGTGCCCGATCATCGCGTGGCGCAGATGATGGATCACTTCACACAGTACGTGGGTTCATCACCCTACTCGTCGCCCGCGGTTCTGTGCGGAATTGCCCACATGCAGACGGAAGAGGGGATCTGGTATCCGATTGGCGGCACTCGCGCCGTTCCCGAAGCACTCGGGCGACTTGCGGGGGAACTTGGCGTCGAGATCCGATGTGGGGTTGATGTTATGAAAATCAACACCTCGGGCAAAAACGTTACCGGAGTTGTCACGGCTGGCGGAGAAGAAATCAGCTGCGACGCTGTGGTGAGTAACTGTGACGCGATCCGGACCTACCGCGAGTTGCTCGGCGAAACGCCACAGGCCGCCAAATTCCACAAGAAAGATTACGAGCCGGCATGCAGCGGCGTCGTTCTTTACCTTGGCTTGGACAGGCGGTTCGATCAGTTGTTGCATCACAATTTCGTATTCTCGCGAGATCCGGAAGAAGAGTTTGATTACATCTACAAACGTGGGGAGCCTGCCCCGGATCCCAGCGCCTATGTCTGTGCCCCTGCGATCAGCGAATCACAAGTGGCACCAGAAGGTGGTGAAGCGCTCTACATTCTGGTACACACTCCCTACATGCGTCCCAACCACAACTGGAAGGAAATGTTACCCAAGTACCGTGAGGTGATCCTCGACAAGTTGGAACGGACTGCAGGCATGAGCGGAATTCGTGATTCGATCAAGTGCGAATCATCATTGACTCCGGAGGGCATCCACAATCGGTATCGCGTCCTCAACGGCGCCATTTACGGCCTGGCAAGTCATGGCAAGTATCTGGGGGCGTTCAAGCCTGCTAACCGGCGCAAGGACTTGAATGGGCTTTATCTGGCCGGCGGTGCGGCGCATCCTGGCCCCGGCATGCCGATGGTCCTGATGAGCGGTTGGATTGCTGCAGATTCGCTTGATTCCGACGCAAAATCAGGAAAACTGACAACGGTTTAGCATGCCTTGAAACGGTCTGGCACCAGACCCAGCAAGGATGACTCGCCTTTCCTTTCGCGGCACATCACCTGCGAGGTGACTTGATCGGGGCGTCTGCCGGGCCGGGTATCACGTCAAGAACATCAAGATGGGCGGAAGGAAGATGCGGCCATCGTCTGGTAATCGGCATGGTCTTGGGCCGGACTTGCTACTTCCGCAAACCGGATTTGACGTAACCCACGATTTGACGGGAGCGTTTTGACGTCAGCACGGTTCTCAGCAGCTGACGTTTGACATGGAAATTCGTGAGCTTGAAAATCTCTGAGCTTGAAACCGGCAAAGATGGTGGCAAATGCCGTTCGCATGCCGACATTTGTCTTCTTTTGACGGCGGTACACGTCTTTCTTCAGTGTGTTCTTGTCATTTGTGATTGTGGTCAGTTTCCGCGGCATCGCAGGAGGCAGGCAAGCATCAATCCTCGCGGTGTGTGATGCAGGTTGTCGAAGCATTGGCTTTCCGGGCTTGCCGCTCTCGCATAATGCATCGCCTGAAAGGGCAACCAGCGAAACCGCTCGCTCGGGAACAGAAAATAATTTTCACAGAGGATGGCATGGTTATGAGAAAGTTGATCACTTGTGTGACTGCAGCCGCAGCGGTTGCATTCATCGCTCCTTCGCTCAGAGCGGCAGACATTGTCGACACCGCAGTGAAGGCAGGGAATTTCAAAACATTGGCCGCCGCTCTCGGGGCTGCTGACCTGGTCGAAACGCTCAAGGGCAAGGGACCATTCACCGTTTTCGCACCGACCGATGATGCGTTCAAGAAACTGCCAGAAGGAACAGTCGCTGGCCTGTTGAAGCCGGAGAACAAAGGAACACTCACTGGTATCCTCACCTACCACGTGGTCCCGGGTTCAGTGAAGGCCAAGCAGGTGGTGAAGCTTTCCGGTGCCACTACGGTAAACGGACAGCGGGTCGACATCAAAGCCGATGATTCCGGGGTCACTGTTGATGGTGCCAAAGTCGTCACGACTGACATCGTTTGCGACAACGGCGTGATTCACGTGATCGACTCCGTCATTTTGCCCGCAGACAAAACCATTCCGGAAACAGCCACGGCTGCTGGTTCTTTCACTACGTTGCTGGCTGCCGTGGGAGCGGCAGGGCTTGCCGAAACGCTCGGTTCGAAAGGTCCGTTTACCGTGTTTGCTCCAACCGACGAGGCTTTTGGTGCCTTGCCCGCCGGAACGATCGACACCCTGCTGAAGCCGGAGAACAAGCAGAAACTTGTCGATATCCTGACCTACCATGTCGTACCCGGGCGAGTTTACTCCGATCAGGCTGTCGCCGCGAAGAACGCAAAGACGCTGCAGGGAACAACGATCGCTATCGCTGCGACCGAGAGCGGTGCGAGCGTCAATAACGCGAAACTGCTGACGACTGACTTGGATGCTTCCAACGGTGTCATTCACGTCATTGATCGTGTGCTTTTGCCAACGGGCAAGAAGGCGGATGCCAAGAAAATGATCTTTGATGCAATCTCGACTGGCGTGCCGATGTACAACGCTGGGCACCATGCGGCTTGTGCAAGCCTGTACCAGAAGACGATGGAAGAGGTCATGGCGACGACGACGGACTCGGAAATGCGGGCACACATGAAAATGGTGCTCACAGCAGCAAAGCATACGACATGCCCGATGGAACGCGCATGGACTCTTCGTCGTGGCATGGATCAGATGTACGTGCGGTTGCCGTAGGTTCAATAACCACCCTTGGCGAAGCCAGACGCTGCTGAGCCAGATTGTGACGTCTACAACTGCGGCTCCTTTGGGAGTCGCAGTTTTTTTATGCGTTGCTGAAAGCATGATGCTGCTACATCGGCAGCAACCACAGCCAGCCTTTTGTTTGGCCGCTGTTTCACGGATTCCTTTTTGATTGATCACTGATGATCGTGAAGCCGGAAAAGCTGTTTCCGGTAAATGAGATTCTGTGATTTGATTGGTCAACCAGAACATCAAACGAATCCTCGCTTGTACCGCTCACGCGGCAGTTGGCGATGGTGGTGTTTTCGGTGTGATCCAGGCGAATGCCTGATCCGCAATCTGTGATTAGCAGACCGGTAAGCAGGCACCCGGAACATTGGGAAAGCTGGACTCCGCCCCGCTCCGTTGCCAGATGGAAAAGGGTTGAATTGGCGAGGATGCAATCGTTGCTGTTGACGAATTGAATGATGCCGGGACGCACGAACTGTCGCGGGTTGAAAGTGTTGCTGCTGACCACGACTCGTTGGCTGTCTTTCACAACGAGGTTGTTTGGCATGGGAGCAAAAAATGTGTTTCCTGTGATGGTGACATCATGGCTGTGACTGACGTCGATGAGAGTGCTGGTGTCGCTCAATACATTCCCGGAAATGGTGACCGAATTGATCGGGTAGCTTTCTTTCCCTGACAGGCGGATGTTGGCGCCACCCGGGGCCACTGTTTTCCCGTTGTCGCCACCGTAATTGGCTGCGTGTTGAATCGTGTTCCCGGTGATTGCAATTTCAGCAATGGATTTGGATTTGTCATCCTGAGAGCCGCTGACATCGATCCAGATATTTGCGGTTCGTGTTGCTGTTGTGTCATCAGGCATGTTGCCTTCAATGTCGCATCCTGTGACTTGCAGGTTGCGGACATTGCCATCACGCACCACGACTCCACCTTTGCGGTTGTAGGATATGTGTGAGTTGCTGACATTGATTTGGTGAAGGTTGACATCATCAAGGTAAAGTCCGACGCCCGAATTTTCGTAAAGATGGCAATCCGAAACGATGACGTTGCGGTTTCGTACAGCGAGATGGATGCCGTGATGGCACCAACGAATCGACATTTGTTTCAACGCCGCGCCCACCGTCTGTTCAAGACGAATCCCGTCCGCTTCTGGATGTCCACCAAGAATCTCAAATCCGCTGAGAATCGGCATTCGCTCATTCCATGTCTTTGCTGAGAACGACTTGGGTGATGCGGTGCCCGTGTGGTTTCCCTTCACAAAAATGGCTGGTCCAGAGCCGGTCATGATCAGCGTTGAACCAACCTCCGAAGTGATGGAAGCCGATCCATGTTTGCCAAGATCTACCAGCAACGGGCGACTTATCCGATAGAATTTCTCAGTCAGTTCAACACTTCCGTTGCGTTGATCAATGAGTGTTTGCAGGTCTTTCGTCGAGTCGGGAAGTGAATCCAGATTGGGGACTTGTTCGGCGGTCTTGTCCCATTGCGCTTCAGATCGCACGGGATGCAGCAGTGCCATGCTCAAAAAGCCCAGCGTTAAAATCAGGATTGACTTGTGATTCATGAGTTTTTCTACAGGTGCGAGCATGTTGGACTGGCTATATGTTTTGCGGACTGTTCCAGTCGACTATGATAAGTCAGCGGACACGATCGTGTGCAGTCGCCATTGACCTGGGTCAAATCGACTCTCTGCCTTCGTGATTTGGGCAAGCATGATTGCAAGCAGGATAATGATCTGAGATGACTGGTTTCAATGGTTGGACAGCAACGCAGAAAAATTGCGTCGTTCTTCTATGTCTGCTGCCACTGACAGCATTTCAGATGTCTGCTGCAGAGTTGCTCGCGACCGAAACAGAAGCACGGACCAGTGGGGTGGGGGAGCTACCCGATCAGGGAGCAGTGTCCACTGGCAACTCGATGGATTTCCGCCAAGTCACGGAAAGAATCAACCTGCACCTGAGGCAGGGTTACGAAAAACGGCAGATACAGGCTGCGACCGTTTGCGATGACCGCGTCTTTGTCAGACGGCTGTATCTAGATTTGGCGGGGAGGATACCCAGGCAGTCCGAGGTGGACTTGTTCATGGAAGATTGTTCCGAATCCGATGGTGGTCGGGCACGCTTGATCAAGAGACTGCTAGGAAGTGAAGAGCATGTGACTCATTGGGCTGACATGTTCGATACGCTGTTGATGGGAAGGGCAGCTGACTCGAAATACACACAAAGGCGGGATAGTCGCTGGCGTGCATTCCTCGAAAATTCCATTCGAGCGAATCAACCGTGGAATGAGTTCATCGAAGACATTCTGCTTGCGAGACCGGCTGACGACAATAAACGGGGCGGCAATTGGTTTTTGTTCGAACGCAATGATGATCACCAGAAGATTGCCGAAGCCGTTGCTCCGGCGATTTTCGGCATCCGCATTGAGTGTGCCCAGTGCCACGACCACATGCTGGTTGATGAGATCAAGCAGGCACACTATTGGGGGCTGGTAGCGTTTTTCAACCGAGGGAAGAATGTCAACGGCAAGGGGGGACCGCAGATTCAGGAAAGCGCAATCGGTGGGTTTTCGGAATTTGCTGATCTGCTTGGTGACAGCAGTCCCAACCTGTTGACCTTTCTTGAAGTCGATACTGTTAACGAGCAGCGTCCTGCCAGTGGTGAAAAGCAGGTGGATACCGATGAGCTTTATGAGCCAGGTCCACTTGAGAATACACCACGAGTTCCGGTGTTCTCTCGTCGTGAGAAGTTTGTCACCGAGGTGGTTCGGGAACATCCCCGCGTAGCGCGGGCACTTGTGAATCGTGTTTGGGCCCTATTGATGGGGCGCGGGATTGTTCACCCTTATGACGAAATGGATAGCATGCATGAGGCAAGCCATCCTCAACTGCTTGACTGGTTGTCACAGGATTTCAGAAAGAGTGGTTACGATGTCCGTCGACTGGTTCGCGGAATTGTTTCCAGTGAGGCTTATCAGTTGAATTCGCGTCGGCCTGATGGCGTCGAGGATCCCGCCAGCTTTGCCTATTACCTGGAACGATCGCTGACCGCTGAACAGTTTGCCCGCTCCGCACAGATCGCTTTACTCGGAGAAAATCGGGAAAATCAGGGATTGCAGTCTTCGTTCCGAAAAAACTTTCCGGATCTGCTTCCCGATGAGCAGGTAGCAAATGTCAAAGAGTCTTTGTTCCTCAGCAACAGCCCGGTCATGCATGATCTGTTGGCGTCCAGCAAAGAATCAGGGCATCTGATTCCACGTCTGGAAGAAATGAAGGACAGTCGTCAGCAGGTCAACGTGCTGTTTGAGGTCATGTTCACCCGTTCTCCTGATTCCGGGGAATCACAAGCCGTCCAGGCTTACCTGAAAAAACGAGGTGGAACCGCCGAGGCGCTTCGGCAGGTTGCATGGTCGATGCTTACCAGCGCGGAGTTCAGGTACAACCACTGACTGAATCATTGCAACTCATGAAATCAAATCCATTCAACTCGAATCGAACGGCCAATGATCGGACTTGCGGTAGTGACGAACACACCGTGCACCGCCGTCTCTTTTTACAGGGGGCAATGACTGCTGGCGCAGCGTCGACGGGAAGCTTCAGTGGCCTGTTCTCCATTCCTGCTCTGGGGGAAGTTACCCGGCAGACAGGAAAGAAGTGCATTCTGCTTTGGCTGTGTGGGGCTCCGAGTCAATTTGAAACATGGGATCCCAAGCCCGGCACCGAAACTGGCGGGCCATTTCACGCCATTTCTACAGACTTGCCCGGTGTGCAAATCAGTTCCCTGATGCCGCGTTGTGCGACGATCATGGAAAAATTGGCTGTGATTCGCAGCATGAAAACGGAGCCTGGCGAGCATTTTCAGGGAATCGATGTCCTCACACGGGGTGATAAGCCACGCCCTCCATTCACTCGACCGATTCTTGGGTCGGTGATTGCCCAACAGCTGGGGCAATTGGATAGTCCCGTCCCGCAATTTGTTTTGCTCGATCCATGCCCTGAGGGCAACGAGTTCAAACAGTTCAAAGCGGGTAATTGGGCGGGCTGGCTGGGGGCGGAGTATGGGCCGATCAGAGCCGGGGGAGATTATTCGATTCCGAATATCGAACGGGTGAATGAAATCAGTGAAGCTGACCATCAGGATCGTGAAGCTCTGAGGCAGTTTCTGAGCCGCAAGTTTGAAAACGATCACCGCAGTGAAGCCGCTGCCTCGCACAACGCTGCCTTCAATCGCGTGAATGGCTTGATGAGTTGTGCGCCGCTGTTTGACCTCAATCAGCTACCCGAAAAAGATCGGCAACGTTACGGTGGTGGCGCATTCGCACAGCACGCACTTCAAGCACGGCATTTGATTGAAAATGGTTCGACATTTGTAATGGTGGCAAATGGAATGCCTTGGGACAATCACGTGTTTCAGCACGAAATGCATCAGATGCTCGTGCCTGAACTTGATAATGTTCTGTACCAGTTGATCACTGATCTGGAGGATCGGGGCATGCTTCAGGATACCCTCGTGATCGCGATGGGAGAATTCGGGAGGACTCCATGGTTGAATGAAGCGCGGGGACGTGACCATTATCCGAAGGCATGGAGCCTCGCCATGGCAGGCGGCGGGATTCGGGGGGGAGTTGTGCACGGCGCAACAGATCCGCTTGGGTTCGAGGTTGTCGATGGAAAGGTCGACAATCGAAATCTCTTCGCGACTATTTTCAAGGCTCTTGGTGTTGACCCCCACCAGGAATATGAATTGCCGGGTTTGCCAACGTTTCATCGTGTTGAAGACGACGCCCAACCCATCCAAGAGATTCTGGTTTGAGACTGCTGGCATGGAAAAAATAGAACTCAAACGCGTCAAGGACTTCAGTCTCCCAAGTGGGGTGCTGTCCGCTGCCGTTTCCCCGGATGCGCGTAAGGCCGTTGTTGGTTGTTTGCATGGTGTGTTTCGCTTGGATCTCGAAACAGGAAACCATGAGTATCTTTATCAGCATGGCAGTTATGTCAGTTCGGTGGCATGGTTGACCGGGGAGACAGTCGTCACAGCCGGGTACGATGGTGAACTGTGCTGGTTTGATTTGGCAAGCAATGCGGTTGTGCGACGGTCGAAAGTCCATGATTTCTGGTCCTGGGACATGGCCGTATCACCTGACCAGAATTTGATCGCTTCGGTCACAGGCCAGTACATGGCCGGTGGGTACAAGTATGAGCCTCAGCCCGAGCGTGAGCCATCGATTCGCATCCTGTCCGCGAAAGACGGTGAACTCGTTCGCAGCTTGTCACACGTGCCCTCGGTGCAGGCTGTGGCCATCAGCCCGGATAACAAACTGGTCGCCGCCGGCAACTTGATGGGCGAGGTACGGATTTACGATCTTGTTGACGGAAGTCTGGTTTCAAAGTGGACAACACCGGCTTTCACAAGTTGGGGCATCATCAAAAGCCACTGCTATCTGGGAGGGATTTTCTCGATGAAGTTTTCTTCCGAGGGAGACCAGCTGTTGTTGGCCGGCATGGGGCCAATGCGGGATCCGATGGCCGGTAATGGAAAGCAGCTTTGGCAGCGATGGAAATGGGATGGCAAAAATCCCGAACTACTCGATCAGACGCATCAGGGAGATGCTGGGGAGGGCTTGATGGAAACCCTTGCCCTGGCCCCGGATTCAAGTCATTTCCTGATGGGTGGACGCCTCCGCGGAGGCGACTGGAATGCGGCCCTGTTCGATCACAAAACCGGCTACCGCATTGCTTCGGTGAAGACCGGATACAGAATCACGGAGGCCGTCTATCATCCAGATGGAAAGCATGTTCTGCTTGCTGGGGCAAAGCGTCAGCCGACGAAAAAAAAGGAAGGCAAGTTTCAGGACTTCGGACGCGTTGAAGTTTATGCGTTCTGAACTCTGCCTCTGAATCGTCCAGCTGTCAGTCAGGATTCATTTCGTTTTGAACGCTTCGGATTGAATCAGAGCGTGCACGAAGGCGCTGATTTGATTCTGTTTGCTGCCGGCCTCCAGGAGCATGTGGTCAACAAGGTCCCTGTCCGTGAATCCGTAAGGTCTGCCGAGTCCGTAGGCGATCAGGGATTCTGAAAAGCCGCGTGCGAACGCCTGTTCGTGTTTGGCAATGTGATCACGCATTTCGAGAAAACCGGAAAAATGTTCGCCACTTGGAAGAACACCGCTGGGGTCAATCACGTGAGCCACGGCTTTCTTGGGTTTTGAACGCGATTTGGAGCTTGGCTTTTCTTTTTCACGCCATTGGCCAACGGCGTCGAAGTTGTGCATGCCAAATCCGATTGGATCAATCTTGCGATGGCATTGGGCGCATTGTGGTTCTTGTCTGTGTGCAAGTTGTAGCTGCCTCACGGACAAATTCTCACCGACGCGGTCGATTTGGGGAACATTTGGTGGAGCAGGTGGAGGAGGGTCGTGCAGGATCTTGCGCAGTACCCAGGCTCCGCGTTCAACGGGCGAGGCACGTTCTCCATCAGATCCCATTGCGAGGATGGCTGTCATTCCCAGAAGACCACCTCGGGGTGATCTTTCGGGCAGTTTCACCCTCTCGAATTCATGGCCTGGCTTACTGGGAAGGCCGTAGTATTCTGCCAGCAGGTCGTTGACGACCACATGATCGGAGTTCAGCAGTTGATTGAGATTCTTTTCGTGCTGGAGTAGATGATTGAAGGTCTCAAAAACTTCGTTTCGAGCAGCCATTTTCAGACTTTCATCAAACTGCGGATAAAGCCCGTGGTTGAATTGGAAAAAGTCCAGACGTTCCATTTGAAGCCATTGGTGGGTGAAGCTGCGCACGAATTCCATGGACCGTGGATCTGCCAGCAAGCGTTCCGTTTCCTCTCTGAGTGTGGCCTCGCCACTCAGTTTGCCCTGATTGGCGAGATGCAGGAGGCGTTGGTCTGGTGGCTCACTCCAGAGCAGGTACGAGAGTCTGACAGCCAGTTCCCGTTCAGTCAGGGGGCGGCGAACTGCCTTTGGGTTGGGCTCCTGCAGGTACAAAAAGCTTGGCGAAGCGAGAATGACAGACAGTGGAGTGATCAGGGCCTGCCTGAAGCCGGAACCGCTTTTCCGTTCTTCCTCGTAAAGAGAGACCAGTCGATTCAGAAAGAGCTCCGAGGGCTGCTTGGATCGGAATGCCCTGAAAGCAAACTGGCGGAGGATGCTCCGCGCATGCTCTTTTTGGTCGATGTCTCCTGCCTCTGGAAACAGACGCTCATAGTGTTGATTGGTTTTTTTCTGATGGATGGGACCTTTGACTTCCACCCAGTCAATCCAAATGGCGGGATCCGGCATGTCTTGCCCATCACTGCGTGCCGATTTGAATTTCGCTCGAGCAGCGTCCCGCGAATTGGGTTGCCGCTCGCGCAAGCCGATTTTGCGTTCATTCGGATGACAAATTGAGAGTGGAAATTCGATGATCTGTGGTTTCTCGAATGTTCCTGTGACTTTGCGGTAACCCCTGACCGTCATCTCGCCAGTTCTTGCTGACGGATTACTGCTGCCATATTCGATGAACGAGCGGTCAGCGGATGCGTTGGGTAAACGACCCGCTCGAATCCGGATCAGATACTCACCTGCCGGTGCGTTTGCGGGAAGCGAAGAATAGTCCACCATTGCTCCTGCCTGCGAAACAGTGAATGCAACACCTGTTTCTGTAGGGGGGAATTGGAGATATGCCTCGTAGGAAGGATAGTTTTTTGCGTACTGCCCTTCCTCAAATTTCACACGGCTCGCGTCAATGTAGCCAAAATCGGTTGGCGGGCGTCCATTCGATGCCTTCCATTGCTCAGCCAGTTTGTGTCTCGCAGCAAGTTGGTCACGCCTCTTGCCTATGAAACGGTTGGTCTCGACCTCACACTCGCGATGCAAGTCAATCTGTTTCCGGTTTGAATGACTTTGGATCAGTGTGGTCAATGCCTCGCGGCCAAGTTTCAGATATTTCTCAACCTGATCACTGGACATGTAGAGTGATGCCCCTGCCGTGTCGAAATTCCCAGGGTCGGAGTCACTGGGCAAATCGCTCAAATCTACCTCAACGCCAAGTAACGAACGGATGGTGTTTGCGTATTCCCTGCGATTCAGACGTCGCATGGTGATGACGCCACCGCTGTCACTCAGAATCTGGCGAGCCACCACCATTGTCTGTGACAGTGCTTCCAGGAAATCTGTCTTCTTGGCAGCAAGTGGCTGTGCAGAATCCTCTGGTGGCATCTCTCCCGAATTCATGACATCGAGAACTTTCTGCCATCGCTCGGCTGCCTCGATGCTGTTCAGTTCGAATGGAATGTTCTCCAGATCGACTTGGCCTTTTCTGGTTGCTGAATCGTGGCAATCAAAGCAGAAATTCTGCAGGAGGTTTCGATGCTTTTCCGGGAATGCAACTGCAGGGTGCGATCCGTCTTTCCTGTCCTCAGCCGCTCCTGTCACGTCCGGAACGTCATTCGCAACAACCGAGGCAGATACCACGAGCAAGCCTGCGAAAATGGCTACTGACTGAAAGAAGCGGCAACGTCCGGGGTTTTCGTTCAGTTTTCGCATGAATGACGCAGTTGGTACTGGGGGATCAGGATTTGGCCGGAGATGCTGCAAGTGCAAAGGCATGGAAGCGACTTGACCAGAACAGGAGCTGCCATGCAAAGTTTAGCTGCTGAATCGAAATTTGGCGATTGCTAAAGAGCCGTGTTGTGTAAGATCTGGGACGTCTCTCGTTCCCTTTCAACGAGTGCGTTATTTTGCCTCTGCTGAACGCTTGCTGGTTGAAAATTTTGCACACTGAACTGGCAGCTTGTAGATGATGCAACACTTCAATCGATCCGAGAAACTGCAGCCAGCGTGATCCCGATGAGTCGATTCGCCATCATCGGAACCGGATCAGAAAAAACTCCGTCATTACTTTCATGAGATGCATTCATGTTTCGATTTTTTTCTTTGCTTTTGGCAGTTGTGCTTGGCAGCAGCTTATTGATGTTGATTGCCGGTCCTGTTGTTTGTGCTGATGAACCGTCAGATGTGGAGGTGGTTGAATCGGGGGCTGGCGACCTTGAGAGCAAGGCGGAAAAACTGCCCTGGAGTCGATGGAACATGCGGCGTCTTGAAAAGCCACCGGAATACCGCTGGCTTGATTCCCAGTCCATGGTTCGGTCGATGCTGTACCGTGGAGAGGATTATCAAGGGCACCCGACTGAAGTGTTTGCGTATTATGCTTCCCCTGAAACGTTGACGGGTGAAAAGGTGCCTGAAAGCGGGCTGCCCGGAATCGTGCTGCTGCATGGCGGGGGCGGTACAGCATTTTCGGAATGGGTTGAGAAATGGGCTCGACGTGGATACGCGGCGATCGCCATGGATTTGGGAGGGAAGCGGCCAGCAGCGCCGGTCTTTGATGCCACGACCGGTCAGGTCGTGCAGCGTTTCGATCATATGCGTGAAAAGCGGGTGCGTCTGGAAAGTGCAGGCCCTTGGGATGATCATGCGGCAAAATTCCAGAACATCAATGATGATCCGACAGATGACTGGCAGTTCCATGCTGTTTCTGCCGCGATTCGTGCGCATTCTCTGCTTCGCAGTTTTCCCGAAGTTGATCCGGAACGCACTGCTTTGACCGGGATCAGTTGGGGAGGGTACCTGACCTGCCTGACTGCAAGTGTTGATGATCGTTTCAAAGCTGCCGTGCCGGTCTATGGTTGTGGTTATCTTCATGACGGTGAATCCGTGCAGCGTCCCATGATTGACCGTCTGAACGACGGGCAGCGTGATGAGTGGATACGGTTACATGATCCATCCAGTTTTCTCGTGGCCTGTCGCGTGCCCATGTTCTTTGTCAACGGCACCAACGACAAACACTACCCACTGAAAAGCTATGCCCGGAGTTACAAGCTCGTCAAAGGTCCAGTGACGCTGAGGATTGAAGCAGGAATGCGTCACAGTCATGTTCATGGATGGGCACCGATTGAAATCGGTCGCTTTGTTGACCAGCACCTTCTGCAGGCACCGGCACTCCTTGAATTGTCCAAGCCGGTGATGCAGGGTGATGTCGTTTCAGCAACGTTTCCAATGCAGCAAAAGGCTGTTGATGCGACCTTGCAATACACGGGTGATCAAGGCGAGTTGGTGGGGCGTCACTGGAAACGGGCAAAGGCAACTCTGGGCAATGGAAAGGTATCTGCCAAAGTACCTGAAGATGCGACCATCTGGTGTCTTGCCGTCACGGGGGCCGATGGTGCGATGGTGACGACAGAAGTCATTTTCCGCGAGCCTTGATGAGGGTGATGGTGAACGGCTGAAAACTCGGGTGCAGTATTGATCGGCTTTCAGGTCTGTTGCTTCACGTGCTCGTTGGTGATGGATCTCGAAAAACAGGGCGAACCGGGAAGCTCCGGAGGTAGCTGAGCAGAGTTTTGTGGGGGGCGTTCCGTGGAATGAATCGGCATTGCTGGGCAAACAAAATCGATTCAAACGTGAAAATTGGACTTCGAAATCGTTGACGTGGATTTTGGATCTTTCCTGCTGCTTAACATACCGCAGTCGATAGCGCATTGTTGTATGAATGTGAAACGCAGGCAGACATCGGTCACGCGCTCATCCCGATTTTGGTTTACTGTTCCAACGCGAGTCAGATTTGCGTTCATGAAACGTGCATTAGTGACAGGGGCGACCGGTTTCATTGGTTATCACCTGGCCAAGAGTTTGCTTGCAGAGGGGGTGGCCGTGAAGTGCCTCGTGCGCTCGCCTTCCCGACTTGCTGAACTGTCGGAGTCCGGGGTCACGCTTGTACGTGGTGACTTGCTGGACACAAGTTCGCTGAACGAAGCCGTGCAGGGTGTTGATGTTGTTTATCATTTGGCAGGACTAACAAAGAGTGTACGCCGCGGTGACTTGATGGAGGTCAACGGCCAGGGAACAAGGAATGTGTCGGAGGCGTGTTCGAAACTCGGTAATCCACCCAGCTTGCTGTTGGTTTCATCGCTGGCAGCGGCTGGTCCAAGCATGGGCGACCTGCCACGTGTTGAAAAAGATGAAGTCAGTCCGGTTTCGCACTATGGCCGTAGCAAGCGTGCTGGCGAACTGGCCGTCATGGATTTCGCCAGCCAGGTTCCGACGACAATCGTAAGGCCACCGATTGTGGTGGGTGAAGGCGATCGCGATGCATTTCAGTGGTTTCAGTTGATTCAGAAATTGGGCATTCACGTCACTCCGGGCTTTTCCGATCACCATTATTCCCTGATTCATGTTGATGACCTTGTTTCTGCTTTGATGCTGGCTGCCGAACGGGGGAGTCGATTGACGGGCAGGGCCGACGATGATGAAGGGATTTACTTTGCTGCCAGTGACGAAGTGCTCACCTATGCTGAGGTAGGACAGCTCATTGGCAAGTGTCTGGGACGCAAAAACACGCGTGTGGTGCATGTCCCTCTGTGGATGATCTGGGCTCTGGGGTTGGGTTCGGACTTGTGGGCCTGTCTTCGTAAAAAGCCTTCGATTGTCAGTGTCGACAAGTCTCGCGAGGCAGCCGCTGGTGCTTGGGCATGCTCGGCAGCCAAGATACGGAGTGAAACAGGTTTCCAGCCAGCGATGAGTCTGGAAAGCCGTCTGAGGCAGACCGCCGATTGGTATCGGCAGGAAAAATGGCTGTGATGTCTCTCAATCGTTTGGATCCACTGAAATCCAACGATTTACGGGTTGTGCGTGGGTTTTCCGTCGTGCCCGGGCGTCCGTCCTTCGTTGCAGTTCAGGTCAGAATCCGTTTTTGACCCACGGCGCGGGATCAGGACGGGACTCAGATCGGCATTCATCGGTGATAGCGGTCAGGTAATCTGCTGTGGCTGATTTTCGTGAATCACTTGGCAAATGCTGAAAAGAGACTGCTACAAGGCCACCAAGTTGTGACTATAATCGGCTACCCGCCGGATGTACCGGCTCGGATTCCAGCACGTCGCCATGGCTGTCGTTCTCCCGCCCAGTATTTTGCGGGATGTCTGATTCGATCGGGAGTTTTCCGAAAGACTCATCGCCATCGCGAAGTGAAAAACAACCTCACAAGTGATCCACATCGACACAATGAAAAGCGCCTTTTGCCTTCCCCTGTTGTTGACGTTTCTGCTCACGCCCACCATCGCTAACGCGCAGTTCGCTGGCATGAGAGCGCGGGTTCCAGCCGACGCTAACACACTTGTTCTGATCAATGCCCAAAAAATGTTCGGCTCGCGTATCGCTGACCGCGAGGGCTGGCAAGCCCGACGAAAAGCAGCGTACGATTCCGGAATCTCTTCCTTGCCCCCTGATGCAACCGACGTGTTGATCGCCGGTCGGCACGACCTGAAGTTCGGTCATGAGGCCCTGTGGGAACTCGGGATGATGAAATTCTCCGAGAATCAGGAAGTGATTGACGTTGCCAAGCACTACGGTGGCACGATGGATGAAATCAGTGGTCACTCTGCGGTACGACTGCCAGATGACCACTTTGTGCTCCAGATGGGGCCTGCTTTCATGGCGTCGTATACGCCTGCAAACCGACAGGACGTTATGAGATGGCTGAGACAGACAAATGTCACGGTGCCGGGTGGGCATCTTGCGCCATATCTTCAAACCGCCTTTGATTACGCCACGAAAGTCGGGACGCCGATCATCATGGCGATGGATCTTGGTGGACTTCTTTCCACGAGCGAAATTGAAGAGAGAATCGTCAAGCTTGATTCGCTGAAGGGTGCGAATCTCCCGGGTGCTGAACTTGTCAGCCTGTTGCAGGGAATCCAGGGGATCACGCTTGGGATTTCCATCGATGATTCTGAACTTGGCGCGATTCGCGTCGACTTCGCTGATTCCGCTGAGATACTTGCCAAGGTTGGAAAGCCTTTGTTGCTTGAGATTCTGAAGAATCAAGGTGCGATGATTGATGACTTTGAAAAGTGGGAACCCTCGGTTACCGGCAACACTTTCATGTTGCGTGGAAATCTGGGAGAAGAAGGGACGCGAAAGCTCATGAGTGTGATGGAGTTGCCAGCGTCCATGACTCACGCCGTGCAGATGGCAAGTTCTCCAGGGTCCAGTAATGAGAAGAATGACAAGCTGCTTGCGACCCAGCAGTACTGGAATTCCCTGAACTCGTTGATGACTGACCTGCGTGATGATCATCACTTCCAGTCCTTCGGGCAGGGTGCCATCTGGTATGACAAGTATGCTCGAAAAATTGATCGTTTGCCGATCATGAATGTGGACCCAAAGTTGGTCGACTTTGGCAGCACGATCGCAGCGACATTCAGAAACTGTGAGGCAATCATGCAGGGAGTCGGAATGTCAAGTGCTCTCAGGGTCTCGCAAACCGGTGGCAGTGGTACTTCCGGGTATTCGAATAGTTCGTTCGGTGGTTATCGTGCCAGCATGGGAACCTACGGATTCACGCCCTACGGGCCGCAAGCCATGGGGTCCGGTGTCAGTGCGATGAACGCTTCGAGGCAGCAACAGGGACGGGATATCGCGATTATCCATACAGAAGAACGCAGCAAAGGAGCCAAGAGCCTGCGTGATATCTGGCGCCAGATTGATAACCAGACTGCTGCAATGCGTAAGTATCTGGTCAATGAGTACAGTGCCAACTTCTAGCACCTGAGAAAGTTGCATTTTCCATGACGCCAGTTGTCCTGTTGGGCGACTGGCGTTTTTTCATGGGGAAAGCAGGTTCGGTAAAAAAGCACGTGGCCGCCCGACGCCATGTTTGCTGGCGTGTCAGGGTAGATCGAAGATGACCGCACATTGCACACGGTGCGCATCGGCTGATTGCAGGTCCTTGTTTGTTCGTGTGCCGTAAAGATACTCGATGCCGACGGTCATCCTGTCTTGTGGTTTTGCGAGCAGGTTGATCGCCAGATACGTTGTGCTCTTGACGCTGTCGTCGGCCTGTCCAGCAGTATTGTCCAGTTCGTTCTTTGCATAGGTGAAGTTGGAACTGAGTAAATCGTTCCATTCATGGGTGAGCCCGAACATCCATCCGAACATGGGAAGCAGGGCAGCCTGGTCAGCCGAGAGAGATGCGGCGTCCGGTAGCGATCTGTAACTGCCAATGCCGCGACCAAACAGCACCTGGGAGTAGGCTTTGGTGCGTCCGGTTAGCATCAGAACGGAGGTGAAATTCATCCCGCCCGCCGACTTGGTGATGATTCGCTGATTGGTCGGCTGAAAACCGACTTTCCGGTAAAGTGCAGCGGCTTGCAATTGAATGAGGTCTGTTGCCAGTCGGACATGGCCTACGAAATCTGGCGAAGGAGAACGCGACGTACCTGATGCAGGATCCAGATCAATGATGAAGCGAGTGTCTTCCAGTGAGAGAGCACCGGTGAGCAAGTCGTCACAGATCGGGAAACTGTAACGTGCCTGAGCTTGCCGGCGGTTCACTGAAGAGACGGAACCTTCAAAGTCCAGCGTTGCTGGAGCAGCTGCAACATCGGTGAACGTTGTCCATGTTTTCCCGACGAGTAAACGACCATATTCACCATAAGCCTGACGCAGCCGGAAGTTGTCGTTCGCGCTGAAAAAGTCGCCTTCGACATAGATTTTGACGATCTCGTGTCCTCCCTTCCACCGGGTGTCGAAACTCAGTCTGGATTGCCTTGCATGAAATCTTGAATTTGTGCGTGGCAACGCGCCGACTGGAATCTGCGTGGTATCAAACGAGTCCGTCGAATCGATTGGATCAAAATCGTAGATGAAATCAGCTTTGACGTAGCCTCCGATTTTCATGGCCACGTTCTTGCCATGGATGAGAAGCCCGTTCATGAAGTTTGGGGCTGCGTAAAAGTCCACGCCCACATTGAATTGGGAAACCGAGTTCACTCCTGAATTCGCATAGCCACTGGTGGATTGCATGACCGGTGTGTCTACCGAAGGATCGAAATTGTTGACGCCGTCGACCTGGAAGTTGACAAGGTCAATCCGGTTGACGTCAAACTGTTCGAATGCTGCCTGATTCAACTGGTTGTCGATGAAAGCTGACAGGTTTTCGATTGGCGATTCGGGCGGTGTTGTGGATGATCCTTGTTGTGACATGCCTGTGGTTGCAGAAGGCACCAATGGATGCTGCTTATCCAACCTGCTGTCAAACGCAGATGGGGCTGTGTGAATCACGTCATTACTGTCCGGGAGAACGAGTCCACTGGGATTCATGAAATGATCTGGAAACCCCGGAGATGTGTTCCATGCATCAGGAGGGAACGACATCATCTTTGAATTGGCAGCAGATGGGGGGACTGTTTCATCGAGCTGGTCCACCACAGCAGCGACTGAAGATTCTGACGATGCGGCGACGGGTGCGGTATTTTCAGCCCGAGTTTGGCACCATGTTGTGACAAGCCCAAGCAGAAACATGAGACAGCAGCGGTGAGAATGAAGCATGAACAGATTTCACCAGACGCAGAAATATTCGAATCCTCGGGGACTTAACATATTTACCGCCTCTGTTGAAAGTTCGATTTCAATTCCGCGTGAAACATCAATAGCGAAATCAGGGATTCTTTCCGCAGTCATCCCGGCACAAGGTAACGGCCAACAGGGGGGGGATCACAGATTGGCAGATGCCCGGGTGATTGCCGGAACTCGCGTTACCGATGTTTCGCGGTTCCGTGGTTGGAAAGCTCAGATGTACGAGTTTGCACCAGAAAATGGACGCGGGCCAACCACAGGAAGGTAAGCGATGTGGTCGTCAGTACGATGCAAAATGCGAGACCGGCGCCCGTTGTTCCCAGCCAGCTTCCCAAAAGGAGTGTCAAGGTAATCATGCCCAGTGCACTTGATGCGGTGACACCCAACACAAGGCGATTCAATCCGCTGAATTTCAGATAGGCGGGAGCAAGCGAAAAAAGGCTCCAGAAGCAGCAGCCAATCGAGATCAGTACGAGTGCCGGATATCCGCTCACAAACGAATCTCCATACAAGCCCAGAATGGACCTGCCTGCCAACAGGATCACCATCAGGAATACAACACAAACGGCTCCAACCCAAATGAACCGTCTCTTTCTCATGGCGTCACCCTCGGACCATGCGTGACGCTCGATGAATACTGCAAGATAGGGTTGAAAGTACTTGTCTGTTGACTTGGAGAGCAGAAGGATGAGCCCACCTGTCTCGGCAGCGGCGGCAAAACTGGCTACGTCTTCAGGCGTGATTGAAAGAAGGTCCAACGCGATAACGCTGGAGCGGAAAATCCATGAGACAAGCGTTGCCAGCGTCAGGAATGTCAAGCACTCGCGAATCCAGAAACCGCGATCAAACTCCGGGTTTGCTGTCAGAGCATCAGGGGGGGAGTGTTTGCGATAAGCGATCATCGCGAGGATCAGCCCCACGAGGGAACCCATCCCAAAACAGCCGACTGCCCAGGTAGCACTGAACGAATTGATGAACTGGATTCCCAGCATCATTAGGGTAAGCGTTGTCAAAGGTACGACCAGTCTGGCGATGGTGGCACCTTGAATCGGAGCACGAATCGCCATCACGAAGTCGATTGCCATGCCTGCCAGAGCGGCAGCAGGCAGAAACAAGGCCGCGATCAGGATCGCATGATCTTCGTTCTCGCGTTGTTGACTGAGGTCACCCAACAAAATCATCAGCACCATGGCGCAACTTACAAGAAGCACCAGCCTGATTGAAAATCGCCAGAATCCAGCGGTGAGATTCCATTTTTTTGATGCTTCATAAACCGGCAGCATTTGGATAGACAGTTTGCCCACCCCTGACTCGGAGAGCGTTGACAAGAGTGTCAATGTTGCAATCGCGACGGCATAGCTTTCAAATCCAACAGGACCCAGAGTCCGTGCAATCAGAATCGAAGTTGCATAACTGATGGCAAGGCTGATGAATGACAATATCACCAGTAAAGCGGCAGAGCGATCTTGGATACGGCTTTGGATCGATTTCACCGAAAATGTCTTTCTTCGTGCCTGCTCGATTCAGTCTGAAACGCTTCACGCCAGTTGATTGGATACCGGAGATCACTGATTGTCCGGCATTCTCACAATGCCGTCCTGCTTTATTTTAATCGCGAGTGATTGCGTGTGCTTTTCGCTCAGATGATTGTTCTGCATTCACCTTTGAGGGCCTATGGTATACCGATCAACAGGCTTAAACTTCGGGTGTATGGGGTAATAGACTCTTTATCGGACAGGTGAATTTGAAAGATTCATTAAAACCAGAGAAGCCATCTGGTGGTAAATCGGATCACCCGGGGGATCGGCTGGCAGACGCACGACTTTCAAGGCTGGGGCTTTGGATTGGGAGCGGTTTGGTGCTGGGCATCGCCTGTGGTTTATTGTTTGGTGATCATTGCGAGCACCTCAATGTGCTCGGACAGGCTTACGTTGGCCTGCTGCAGATGACAGTGTTGCCGTACCTGTTGCTTTCTCTTGTCTCAAAACTGGGGCGTCTTGATCCTGCCCAGGCCAAGAGGCTGGGATTTGCAACTGCCTCGGTTCTGCTTGCATTTTGGCTGCTTGCCATTTTGATCATCGTGATTGTTTCTTTTGCGTTACCGAGCATCACGGGAGCGTCGTTCTTCAGTCCAGACCATGGTGCATTGATGGCACCGCATCAGGATTTTGTGACCACCTTCATTCCCACCAACGTTTTTCGTGCCTTGACCAACGAATACGTACCCGCTGTCGTTGTTTTCTGTCTGTTCTTTGGTACAGCTTTGATGATGACACCAAGGAAGGAACCTGTACTGGACTTTCTGGATCTCTGTTCCAGTGGCATCAGTCGAGTCAATCTGTTTCTGATTCGTCTTGCGCCACTGGGTTTATTTGCCTTGACGGCAGCAGCAGCTGGCACCATGCGATTTGAAGAACTGTCACGGCTCCAGGCTTACCTGTTGATTTTCATTGCAGCCAGTGTCGTTGCCACGTTTGTCGCGTTACCACTGTTTGTGACATCACTGACCCATATTCGTTACCGCGATATGGTTCGAGCCGCTCACGAACCCATGTTGACCGCAATTGCAACAGGAAAGCTTTTTGTCGTCTTGCCTCAGATATCGGAGCGTGCAGAAGAGTTATTGCATGTTGACGATCAGAGTCGGCCCGGAATTGAGGACTCGACTGCCAGCATTCTTGTTCCTTTGGCATATCCGTTTCCGCACATTGGAAAAATATTTGCCTTCCTGTTTGTCGCTTTTGCCGCCTGGTATGTGGGTGACGATCTCGGGCCGGTCGATACTGCTGAGATGGCAACCACAGGAGTGGTGTCGAGCTTTGCCAGTCCATTGGTCAGCATTCCGTATATGTTGGACAAATATCAGTTGCCTCAGGACCTGATGGCATTATTCGTGCTCCCGGGTTTCATCACCACTCGCGTTGCAGATGTCGTGGGCGTCATGCATTTGATGACGTTGACTGTGATTGTCACGCAGGTTTTGCAGGGCCAGTTGAAAGTGCGTCTGGTCCGGATGGCCGGGGCGTTGGTGATCATGAGTGTTTGTTTGCTGACGGTTTGCGGAGTTGGAAGATGGTATCTGGCGAACACAAAGCTCGACTACACTCTCGATGAACAGTTCCTTGCTCTGGGGATCCCGGACCCTCACAGTGAGGTGGTCGTTTATGAATCACGCAACGAAGTTCCCGAAAGAACATTCGAAGGCGAGAAGATGCTTGAGCTTCTGGCCAGCGAGAAAGTTCTGCGTGTTGGTTACCGGACAAAGCATTTGCCCTATTCGCATTTCAATCGTCGTCACGAACTGGTCGGTTTTGATGTCGAGTTGATGCACCGTCTGGCGGCGCGTTTGAATGTTCGGCTGGAGTTTGTTCCCTACACCTATGACACGGTCATTGAACAATTGGATTCGGGTGAAATCGACATTGCCATGAGTGGGTTGGTGATCAAGCCGGAGCGTTTGCTGCACGTTGGTTTTTCCCGTCCTTACCAGCAGGCGACAGTCGCCATCGCCGTTCGTGATCATCGAAGAGATGAATTCGATTCCCATGCGATCGACGGCATTCCGGACAGTGTCCGGAAGTTGGGTACCGATGAAGTGGATACGGCCAGACAGGCACGACGAAGGCACGCGAAAGTCGAGTTTGAAGTGGTTGATTCCCTTGACGCCTTTTTCAGGGGAGAACGCCCGGATCTTGATGGTCTGATTCTGCCTGCAGAAGAGGGGGCAGCGTGGAATGTGCTCTATCCGGAACACGCGGTGGTGATCCCAAAACCGGAGGTCCATCGTCCGGTTGGTTTGGCTGTTCGGAGGAATGATGCGGAGTGGGTTCGGTTACTGGATCGGTTTCTGGATTTCGAGGAGATGGATGGTACGCTGCAAAACTTGCGTGAATACTGGGTCGAGGGAGGTGGGACCAAGGATCAGCAGCCTCGGTGGTGCGTATTACGTGACGTGTTGCACTGGATCCCCTGAGGTTTCCCGATGTTTCGCCCGTGTGCGTGAGGTGAGAAGCATGCTTGGGTGAGGTGAGAAGAATGATTCCAGCTTTTCGTGAATCAGGCTTTTGTCCACGTTGAAGTTGTCGGATCGCTTTCTTGCCAGCTTTGCTGTGCCCACCATTGCGATGCCTTCCTGATCGTCCAGTCTCCGGAACACTTGCATGCGATCAGGGCATCCCGAAGCTCCAAAGCACTACTGAATCGGTCTTCTGGTTTCTTGGCGAGGCATTTCAAGATGATGGCTTCCACGTCGGCTGGGATGTCGTCCCGGTAATTGGAGAGCGGCTCAGGTGTTTCATTGATTTGGGCCATCATGATTTGAATCGGCGATTGACCCTTGAAAGGTACTTCACCGGTCAACATGTAATAGCCAACCATGCCAAGCGAATAGAGATCGCTTCGGGCATCTGTTTGTTCCGGGTGCGTTGCCTGCTCCGGGGCCATGAAGGACGGAGTTCCTGCGATCATCATGGCGGTTTGACTGATTGACGGGTCCACTTTGAATTCGCGGACGACGCCAAAGTCGAGAAGCTTCGTGTAGTCGCGGATACCGCCCCTTTCGGAAATGAAAATATTTCCCGGTTTGATGTCGCGGTGAATCAGACCGGTTTGGTGGGCTTCCCTCAGGGCATCGCTGATTTCGGTCAGAAAATGGACGGCTCTCTCTGGAGGCAGTGGGCCAGCCCGTTTGATCAGTTCACCGAGATTCATCCCCGGCAGCAATTCCATGGCAAAAAAGAAAATGCCTTCGTTGGTTTGTCCGTAGTCGTAAACCTGGACCGTATGAGGGTGTGTCAGTTGAGCGGTTGCTCTGACTTCCCGCTGGAATCGTCGCAACGCCCGGGCGTCAGCATTCTTGTCAGGCTGGATCAATTTGATTGCGCACGAGCGTTTGAGCAGCAGGTGTTCCGCCTTGAACACACGGCCCATGCCACCCTCACCAATCAAATCGAGCAATTTGTACTGCGCGAGCCTTCGAGCTTGAAAAGCAGACATGCGTGCGCCATGAATGGTGTGGGCCGCGAAAATTGAAATGCAGGCAGCGATCAACGGTGGGGAGAGTGGTCTGCCGAGCAGATCGTTGTGCATCAGTTCACGCAGGTTTTCATCATAATAATGTTGGACAATCACATGCGTGACTTCGGTGACCAGATAGGGCGCTGCGGCCATTGGCAGAAGTACACAGGCAGCTCTCTGCCAGCGATTGGGCATGAAAACCCCATACGTGAAAATGATCAGGCTCCACGTACCGTAATTCCAGTTGTTGATGCTGACGAGCATCGTGGACATGTCCGGTTTGCCGGCTTCAATCACATTGCAGGTCATCCGGATATCCAGATCAATCGCAAGCAGTCCTACATTGGCCATCACCAGCAATTCTGTAATACGGATCTGAATCAGTGACAGATCCTGTTTGCGATGAAGGATAATCGCCGCGCTCAAACTGATGATGAAGGCAATGACGCGTGCGATGTAATCGGTTTCTTCTGTGGCTGAGAAGAAACCGTCAATCGTAGAAACGGTGATCAGTGTTGTGATGACCGTGGCAATGATCATCAATCTGCGACGAAGGATCTGGCGATTGTCTTCCCAGACATCTTTTTGGACCAGAAAAGTGTCAGAATCACGCGATGCATTCAGGAGGACATTCTCATTGAGCGTCTCCTCTGATGAATCGGGAACGTCGAGGACTGTTTCTTCAACGTGGTGTTCAAGCAGGGATTGCACCTGATCGATGATTGATTGATCAGAGCCAGCCTCTTTTTCGATGTAGGCATCGCGTTCCGCAGGCTGCATGGTGATGGCCTGCGTGAATATTTCTTTGACGCGTGCATACTCTTGAGGCGTCACGTTGAATGCTCACTCGTGAGTTCACGCCGGAGCCATGCTCTTAACATTGTCCAGTCGGATTCGACGGTTCGTTTGGAAACTTTCAAGACCTCGGCGACCTCTTCGACTGTCAGACCGCCGTAAAAACGCAGTTCGACGATTTGAGCCTGGCGGGGATCAAGTTCGGCGAGTTTGCTCAACGCATCTTCAATTGCAAGCACATCTTCGTCACTGCGTTGACTGATGCACAAGTCGTCTTCGAGGGAAATTCGATGCAGGCCGCCCCCTCGTTTCTGGCTCAGCTTGCGGCGAGCGTGATCGACGAGAATTCGCCGCATCATGCGAGCTCCGATCGCAAAGAAGTGTGTCTTGCCCTGCCAATTGACCTGACTTTGCCCCAGCATCCGGATGTAGGCTTCGTTGACCAATGCCGTGGGCTGAAGGGTGTGCCCTGGTGATTCATTGCGGAGCATCTTTTGCGCCAGGCCATGTAGCCGGTCATAGACCAACGGCATCAACTGGTCGGCAGCATTATCAACGCCGCTGGCAAGTTGCTCCAGCAGAGCTGCGACTTCCAGTTCGTCGGTTGATGAGTCTTGCGGGTATTCCGGGGTATTCATGTCGTATGCCATCCCTCGACCGCGATCGTGCTCTTGCCTGAAAACTTGCTATTCAATTCTCGGATTCCCCGTGTCTCGGATTGCCCGTGCTCGGGTAGGGTGCTGAGCTTGGTCGGCAGGGAGAAACTCACAAGCCACTCGTCACCATGGCAGGATGCTGCTGGACCCGTCGGGAACAAGTCCATCGGAAAATTACAGAATTCCGCCAAATCAGCTGCGGATATCTCAGTCATCATACGCGATGAATGGAGACCCTCCCGCAAAGCCGCTGACTCTGACACGTCACTCTTGCACCGCCAACACCCAGAATCTTAATTGAAGGAAGTGTCGCCTTGCAATCCACAGCCGCAGACAACGAGGATCCTATGCACCTCGCTGATGTTGAACTTGTGCAGGTGACAGTCCGTGGTGACCACCGCGGTTACGAACTTTTAGCCCGTCGCTACCAGAACCGCCTGTTCAAATCGATCCTCCGTCAGGTGGGGTGTGTCGTTGCAGCCGAAGAAATCGTCCAGGATGCCTTTGTTCGAGCTTTCCTCAGTCTGCCTTCATTCCAGAGTAAGAGCAATTTTTATACGTGGCTGTACCGCATTGCGCTCAATTCCAGCCGAAACGACTTCAGGCGACAATTGAAAGTGCGACCCATCGATAGCCTGGGACAGGACTTCGATCTGCTCACCAATGATCAACAGATCCTGCCGTCAGACTCGATTGAGCGAGCCGAAGAGAGGAGGCAGGTAAGACAGGCGATGCAACGACTTGATGAGGATTACCGGACCATTCTGCTTCTCCGGGAATTTGACGGGTTTGACTATCAAACCATTGCAGAGGTACTGGAGATCAAAGTGGGGACGGTGCGGAGTCGACTTTCGCGGGCTCGGCAACAATTGCGATCAGAGCTCAGTAGCTATCTCGGTGTCAGAAAACAGGACATGACCCCCCCTGCAGCAAAAACAGATAACCATCGGATACCTTCCAGTCGGGGTTGAAAGTTTTTTCCGAAGCCAAACGCCACTCCGCTTGATGTGGGAAAAGACACTCTGGATAGGATGATTACAAACAGTCCTCACAACGGGAGGGCGAATGCTTGAAACCAGGGTGCGGGCAGCATCTGCACATTCCGCCTGCGGCCAGTTGAAATCGCAAGGTCCGAAATCGCAAGGTCGGAGGGGCCTTCGTGTTCTTCTTATGCCATTTTCGTCTACGGATACCTCGGGAGAAGTAATGCGTCGAAAGAGTGCATCGGTTACTTGCCCCCTGACAGAGTGTGCTGTTGGAATCACAAGTTGATTTGAACGCAGGGCCAGATATGCCGAAAGCATGATTCAGGCTGATCAGCAGGAAGTCCATAAAACTTTCCATTGCGATCTGGCAGGTACCTCTCGTGCAGCACTGAATCTTGTACATTAGGACGGGCCAATGCTGCTTCCTGCAAGAAGTGCGTTGATCGGATGTCGCTGGGAGTCAGTTCGCTCAGGCGAGCGATACGTGTCAAAACAAACGAGGTTTTTCATGGCAATTGAAGTATCAGAAAATGCAGAAGCGAAGCTGCTCAAGGTTCGTGTGAGTGGCAAACTGTCTGCGGAAGATTACGGCACTTTTGAACCGGCTGTCGAAGCGTTGATCGGTCAGGTAGGAAAAATCAACGTCCTGTTCGTCATGCATGATTTTCACGGCTGGGAAATGGGGGCAGTCTGGGAAGACATCAAATTCGCCACCAAACACTGTTCGGATATCAGCAAAATCGCCATGGTTGGCGAAGCAAGTTGGGAAAAGTGGATGGCGATGATTTGCAAGCCGTTCACACTTTCGAGTATCAAGTACTTTGACGCAGCGGACGAGGAAGCCGCCTCAGCATGGCTTGCTGAAGAGTGAACTCTGAATAGTGAGTTCCGATCGGGGAGTCCCGACTGGTGAATGCCGGGGGGAAGCCAAAGAGAAGAGCCGCATCTCCCTTGGATCGGATCCCGATAGGTGTCCGCTCTTGCTGAATTCAGGGTTCTCCTGATTGACGAAATTTCCTGTCAACTGATTTCACCCATGTGCGGATTCACCGATCGTGGTTTGTTGTGTCCGTGTGGGGTTCTGCCTTGTTGAGCCCCACGGAATGTGTTCAGGGCTTGAACTCTGGAGACCGAGGAACGGGGGATAAGGCGGGATTTTCTGATTTTGGGGTCTGCTCGGGAAGATCGCTCAGTACTCTGCAGCCATGATCCATTCGGACACGATGCCCCAAAATCTCTGATCCCGAAATCTCTGATTCCGGGACTGCCTGATTCCGAACCTCGAAAAGCCGAATCCTTCCTGTGCCCTGTCACACGGCTTTGGACTATCATGATGGGATGCCGCGGTTGCGGTATCTGAAAATTGTACGAAGTACCTGATTGCATTCGATGCATTGCGAAACTGGAGATGATCATGGGTTGCGCCTTCCAAGCATTAAGTGGGTTACGAGCATGGGCAGGGTTGGCTGTCGTTGTGGTGATTGCTGGAACAGCAGATGCACGAGTCTGGAAAGATGCGACAGGGCTTTACACCATCAATGCTGATCTGGTCGGTTTTGATGATGACATGGTCATCTTGCAGCGAGAGAACAAAGAACTCGGTTCATGTCCCATCGACAAACTCTGCAAAGAGGATCGAGATTATCTCAAGAGCAAGGAAGCGTTGGAGATCCACAATAGCAACATTGATCAAACCCAAACCTGGACGATGACCAACGGGCTCAAGCTTGTGGGGAAAATTGTTGATTACGAACGCGATTCGGTTGTGATCAAGAAACAGGATGGCAATGTGATGGTCAACGACAAGCCATTTGACAGTTTGCCGGTTCTTTATCAGGACATTCTCCTGCGTGTCATCGAGACGGTAGAATCAAAGGCAATGCCTGACAAAGAGGCTCTTGGGAAATGGGTCAATTCCGCTCCGGAGTTCAGTGGCGGCAAGGCCAAGACCTATGATTTGGAAGGTGTGGTATTTCAGTTTCAGGATGGATCACAATACGCCGTGCCGTTCTATCTGTTTGACAAGAAGGAAGAAGAGTTTCTCAAGAGTGGATGGAATGCATGGGTCGAGAGCCACAAAGCCGTTCCAAAGCCACCCGCTCCAGAGCCCCCCAAAGACAACGCGGTGACTACCGTACCAAAGCCTGCCGTGGGGCTTGATGGAAGCAATGGTGGAGGTACTGGTTTGCCTCAGCCCGCCAAGGGAATTGGAGATAATGAGGGGCTTCCCAAGCCAGCACAAGGAATCACGGCCGACCTTGGCAATGATGTGAAAACCAATCCGCTTGGATCAGGTGGGAACAGTTCCGCCAGCAAGCAGCCTGCACAGAACTACAAGCGGGATGATCAGGCATTCCACTTGCAGTCACTGGCCGCGGCGTATCAGAGAGACCAGAAGGTCAACCAGCGCATCGCCATGATGAACCTGAACTTGCAGGCGATTCAGGCGGGAATCACCTCCGCATGGGAGGTCACCCTCTATCCGAACGCTGGGAATCCTTATCCGCCAAAATGGGTGGTTGCCTATGGGAGAAACAGTTTCATTGCCACGCAGGAGGCCCTTCGGAATAACCCTGGTTATTATCCGGGTCCCGTTCGTAAGGTGAGTCGCTGACGCGAGGCCGTTCTCGGGGAATTCACGGGGCATGATTACTCCGTGCTCGCCCATTGATCCCATGAGTGTCGATCCCATGATCTTCATGGGACTTGCTGTTCAATCTTGAAACGTTGTGGCAATCGTTGGCGGACCGACGGTTGCCAAGACGCACAAATCGTCTGGGCGTGGCTGATTTGGGCCCATTTTTAAGTCCGCATGATTTCCGCATCCTGCGTTACTTTGAATCTGTTCTGATCGACTTCGGCAGGATGCGGGATAATCGCCCAATTCGAATCTGCCAAGACATGGTGACGGACTTCAGTTGTCAGCGGAGCGTTAATTTCTGACCCGACTCTCGTCAACTTCCCGATTCGTCCTTCGCGCTGTCCACTGCATTGGCGGTATCTTCTTCGATTTGCTGTGTCACCTGAACACCAACCATCCGCGCGATCACGATTGCGATATAGAGTTGGCCCGCCATCGCTTCCAGGTTTGTCAGGGTCCGTGCGAGGTTGCTGACAGGTAAAATGTCTCCATAGCCGAGGGTGGTCAGGGTTACGTTGCTGAAGTAGATCAGGTCACAGACCATTTGTTGACGCAGGCCCTGGGACACATAGTCAGGGATGTTGAAGGAATTTGGACAGCAGACTTCAAGCAGCGAGTAAATGAGGGCAAAGATCAGGCCGAGCAGGAAGTAGATGCAAACCGCTCCCAGAATCTTGTTCGTATCAATTCTGCCACTTTGAAACACGCTCCGTGCCAATGCAATTACAAGTGAAAGGAAAATGGTCAGATAGCAGAGGTAGACGCCCATCAGCAGAAAACGTGACGCCTGGACTTCGGCGAACATGGATCCGGACAAGGCGACCAGTCCGGTTGTGAAGGCAAATACCTGGCTCCACCGCGACTGCGACAAGGAACGCATGGCTGAAATGACAACCGTAAAAAAAAGCAGGTTGAAAATGATGCGACTGGCGTTGGAGGAGTCATTCAAGACGGCTTGCCCGAGAATGATCCCAATCAATGCGATGAGCAGTTCAAGATGCCGTAATCGCCGGAATGTTCCCTGCTTTCGCCGTGGTTGAGCTGATGGGATTTGGTTCATCAGGTGGGTTCGCTGAGAATAAGTTCGCTGTGATGATGGGCAGAAGGCTGGCAGTGCAGATCAGGACTCCGACGTGCCAGTGGCCGGAATATTGCCAGTTTCCTGATTGGCTGTTTTGTTTTTTCGCAATTCCGAAATGCTCTGGAATACAACGAAGAACGTGGGCACAAACATCAAGGAAAAGAAAGTGGCCGCCAGCATGCCGCCCACCACTGCATTTCCAACCGCCTGGCGGCTTGCGGCACCGGCCCCGGAAGCAACCAGAAGTGGCAGGAAACCGAGAATGGATGAAACAGCTGTCATCAGGATCGCTCTGCATCTCCGCCGTGCTGAGTTGCTTGCCGCTTCCCGGAGGGCTTTGCCTTCCTTTCGCTCCTGACTGGCAAATTCCACTATCAAAATGGCGTTCTTGCTGGCGAGGGCCACCAACAGAACGATGCCGATCTGGGTATACGTATTGTTGTCCGCGTTTCGCAGGACGAGTGCGAGTACCACACCAAGAGCGGCCAATGGTACAACAGCAATGACGGCTGCGGGGCTGGTCCAGCTTTCATATTGAGCAGCGAGAACCAGAAATACGGCGACAATTGCAAGTAAAAATACAATTGCCTGACCGCTGCCTGCCTGTTTTTCCTGAAACGACATGCCCGTCCATTCGTAACCGAATCCGGGTGGCAGACGCGCGTCTGCCATGTCTTCCATCAAAGTCAGTGCCTGACCGGAACTGACGCCAGCAGCAGGAGAACCAGTCACCGATGCGCTGGGGTAAAGTTTGTAGCGTTGGACTACCGACGGGCCAACCATTTCCTTCACTGTGACAATGGAACTGATCGGCACCATGCGCCCACTGGCGTCCCTCACATCGAGGTTTTCAATGTCCTCAGGTGACGTTCGGAATTCTGGTTCCGCCTGCACTCTTACCTGGTAGGGCCGGTTGTTGTAGGTGAAATCATTGACATAAGCGGAGCCCAGATACGCCTGCAGTGTGCCAAAGACGGTTTGCAATGGAACATTCATCGATTTTGCCTTCACGCGGTCCACGTCCGCGAACAGCTGCGGTTCGTTGGCGCGAAAAGTCGTGTTGAGACCGCTGAGGCCGGACTGTTCGTTGCCAGCCTGAACCATGTCCTGCGCTGTATTCTGCAATTGTGCGTAGTTTGCACCGCCCTTGTTGAGGACTTCCATCTGGAATCCGCCAGCATTCCCGAGGCCATCAATTGGTGGGGGCGAGAACGGAAAGATAATCGCAGATTCGACCTGATCGAAACGCCTTTTCAATTCACCCGCAATCGACCGAATCCGAGTTTCGGGCGTGGTTCGCTCATCCCAGGGATCAAGAATCACAATCGAAAAACCAAGATTGGAACCGGCGTAACCACCCAAAAGCGAGTAGCCTGCGATTGATAGTGAATTGGCAACGCCGGGAATCTCCTTGTAGTCTTCGTTCAGCTTGTTCATCACTTCAGTCGTTCGTTCGGTCGATGCGGCGTCTGGCAATTGAACGTTGACGAACAGGTAGCCTTGATCTTCCGGAGGAACGAAGCCGGTGGGCAGTGAATTGAACAGTACTCCGGTGGTCGCGATCAGGCCTCCGTAGACAAGAAGCACCAGAACCACCAGCCGTACCAGCCAGCTGATGATGAATCCATACGCGGAGGTGGCCCGGTCAAATCCGCGGTTGAACAGTCGGAATCCGATAAATCTTGCTTCCCGTGGTTTTCGAAGAACAATCGCACACAGGGCAGGGCTCAGTGTCAAAGCATTGACTGTGCTGATCAGAACGGCCGCTGAGATGGTCAACGCGAATTGTCGAAACAGCTGGCCTGTGATTCCGCCCATGAAAGCACTTGGGACGAATACCGCAAGCAGCACCAGCGTTGTTGCAATCACCGGCCCCGTGATTTCCTCCATCGCTTTGACAGCAGCATCCTTCGGACTCATGCCGTTGGAAAGATGTCGCGTGCAGTTCTCAACGACCACGATGGCATCGTCAACCACAATTCCGATCGCCAACACAATTCCGAAAAGCGAAAGCATGTTGATGGAAAAGCCAATCGCGTTCATCACCGCGAATGTGCCAATCAGTGAAACAGGAATGGCAACCACAGGAACAACGGTCGCTCTCCAATCCTGCAGGAAAATGAAGATCACGAGAACCACCAATAAAACGGCGACAAACAGTGTTTCATAAACTTCGGATATGGAAGCCTCAACAAACAGCGTGGTGTCGAAAGCGATGTTGTAGTCCACCCCTTCTGGCCAGTTGTTGCTCTCCCTGAGTTCCAGCATTTTTTCGCGGATTTGCTTGGCGGTCGTCAGCGCGTTGGCTCCCGGGAGCTGGTAAATCGCAACTGAGGCTGATGGGGCACCGTTGAATTTGGAATTGAAGGTATAGTTCTTGCCTCCAAGTTCAACTCTTCCAACGTCTCCCACAGTCAGGGTGCGACCATCATTCCCGGTGCGAATGATGATGTTTTCGAATTCTTCGACCGTCGTCAAACGCCCTTTTGCATTCACCGAAAACTGAAAGGCTGTGCCCGCAGGTGCCGGAGGAGCGCCGATCTGGCCGGCTGCCACCTGCACATTCTGTTCCTTGACTGCGTTGAGTACATCATCGGTTGTCAGGCCACGCTGTTTCAGTTTGCGTGGATCCAGCCAGATACGCATGCTGTAGTCGCCAGCACCAAAGACCGTGACGTCACCAACACCGTCAATGCGGCTCAATTCATCCTTGATCGTGAGTGCGTAATTGCTCAGGTAAAGCGCGTCAACGTCTTTGTCCGGCGAAGTCAGGGCAATGAACTGCAGGATTTGTGTGGAACGTTTTTTGGTGGTGATGCCCTGAGCACGGACTTCCTGAGGCAGCTGGGGCTCTGCGATTGCGACCCGGTTCTGAACCAGCACGGATGCAATGTCCATGTCTGTGCCAAGTTCAAAGGTCACTGTCAGGTTGTAGGTGCCATCGTTTGCACTCTTGGATGACATGTAGAGCATGCCTTCCACGCCGTTGACCTGCTGCTCAATCGGCGCTGCTACCGTTTCGGCAATCGTGCTTGCGTTTCCACCCGGATAAATCGCTGAAACGGCCACGGTGGGTGGCGCGACTTCAGGGAACTTGGCAACGGGCAAAGCGCCGAACGAAACGAATCCCGCAATCACAATCACGATGGAAATGACTGTTGCGAAGATGGGTCGATAGATAAAGAAACGCGACATCTGATGCTCGATTTCCGGTTTGCAATCAAACGAGGGGGGCCCTCGTTACGTCTCAGACAAATTAGGTTCCGTTGATCACGGAGCCGACGGTGACGGTTTGGTTTCGGAGTCCTGGACGGGTGTGCCTTCATTGACTGCCTCTTCCGCTGGTTGGGTTACAGCATCGGAATCAGCCGGCGTTGAATCGGGTTGGCCGCGGCCACGCAGCAATGCGTCAGCGTCGACCGTGAGTTGCTGCGAGGTGGGAACAACCTTCAGCCCCGGGCGTGCACGCTGAAGCCCGTCGATGATGACCTGGTCATCGTCCTTCAGTCCGCTTTGGATGATTGCCCAGCCGCTCACTGTCTGTCCCACTGTGACCTTCGTCTGGGCGACTTCGTTGTCCGCCCCAACGGTCAGGACAAAGGACCCTTGATCGTTGCGTGTCAAAGCCATCTCAGGAACCAGCAGTGATTCCACGGATTCTTCTGCTGGGATACGGACCGTAACAAACAGACCAGGCAGCAGTTGGCGACTCTGGTTGTTGAAAGAGGCTCGCAGGCCAAGCGTTCCCGTGTCTGCTTCGATTCCCGCCTGATCCACGTAATCGAGTTCGCCTTCAAATGGAAAGCCATCATCGGTTTCACGTCGAAGGTAAACCTTCTTTCCACGCCATGCGTCCCCGCCTGGATCTGGTTTTACCCCGTTTTCTTTTTGAGCCAGCTGTTTTGCTTTCATGAACTCCAGTAAATCACGGTCACTGATACTGAAGTTGGCAAAGATGGTTTTGTCATTGACAACCGTAGCCAGGCGGTCACCGTTCTCAACGAGGTTGCCCGTTTTGAAATAGGTCTTGGTAATCGAACCATCGATCGGAGCATTGATTTCCGTGTAATCGAGATCGAGTTGCGCCTGATCCCGCTTTGCTTCGGCACTGTTCAGATTCGCTTTCGCCGCCGCGATGTCAGCCTTTCCCGAATTCCGATTTGCGATTGCTGCCGCGTTGGCTGCCTCAGCTGTCTGGAGTTGCGCTTGGGAACTCGCATTGCTCGCCTGCAGTTTTTTCTGTCGCGTCAGTTCGAGGTCAGCCCGCGTGACTTCAGCTTCCAGAGTATCAAGTCTTGCTTCTTTGACGAGAATATCTGCTTTCGCAGCTTCGACTGCTGCTTCTGCTGACTGGAAGGCTGCTTGATACTGGTCCGGTTCTACTTTGTAGAGAATGGATTCCTGAGTGACTGGTTCGCCTGGTTGGAAGTTGACCTCTTGAAGGAATCCACGCACTCTTGCCCGAACATCTGCTTCCTCAGCAGCCTCGGTGCGACCCGTCTGCTCCAGAAACGGCGTGATCCTGCTGCGTACGGGCTTGGAAGTCGTGACCTTGGGAGGAGGCGGCTGAACATATTCGTTCACTTGTCGGTTGCAGCCAGTAAGGGTGGCTGCACAGACCAGAAAAGCTAGGATGCCTGCGTTGCGAAAAAGCTTGATTTTGTTCATTCAGTCAACTCGACGACGGTGGTTTCCGAGAAGGTTTTACTGGTAAAGCTGCGATCAGGGAGAAACAGTGCATCCACACTCCCTGAGTTACGCCAATTCACATCCCGTTC
>JAAXJB010000096.1:135532-142261 GCA_012270065.1 Rubripirellula sp.
GATACCCAGTGTAAGCTCGTGGACTCCAGAATGGCACGTTCGGTGAAGCATAGCAAAATTACAGAAAGACTCCTATCAGCCGGTGTTTTCCGACGTCAGTTGATCCTGCTGTTTTAACGGGGCGAATGTCCAGCGGCCTGCCATCAGGTCAGCGATTGACTTTGTGGTGGGGATTCGACCCAGAATGATCTTCAGTGCTGCCATGATTGGGGTGGCAAGGAACATCCCGATCACGCCCCACATCATTCCCCAGAACATCAGGCCAACCAGAATTGTGACAGGGTGCAAGTCAGATGAATTGCCCATGATCTTGGGTTCAACCACATTCCCGCTGATCAGTTGAATGGTGCAGATGACCGTGATGGTCGCGGCCATCCATCCCACTGTTCCATCAGGATCGAGAATGATCAAAGGAATCGGCAGAAGACTCGCGACAATCGGTCCGACATTGGGAACGAAGTTGAGTAGAAATGCCAGTACACCGAAAGTGAATGCCATTGGTACACCAAACAGACGTAATGCCAGGCCGAAGACGAGACCGGTGAAAATCGAAATGACGGTTTTCAGCGACAGGTATGATCGAATCTGCTGGTCAACCTCGCTAAGTGTTGGTGAATGGTTGATGGACGGTGTCCCTATCAACAAAAAGAAGACATAAATCAGCACGACAATACTTGTCGACACGAGGCTGATGAACACCTGGGACAGCGTCGTGATGCCATCGCGAACCATCTGGTCGACGAATTGGCTTGCTTTATCGGAAGGCTTGCTGTTCGCCACAGCGAATTCATTCCCAGCAATGTCGTCGTCAGCCATCAGCAGGGAGGACGATTGGGATTCGCTGATCTTGTCCTCTTCATTCTGCATCTGACTTCGAACTGCATCACTCTGAGGGTCGCCGTCTGTGTTCTCAGTGGACTGGCTGGTGGAAGTTGCATCGCTGTCCGGACGAATTGCCCTGGCATCATCGGAAGACACGCTGGTTGGTGACGTTCGGGCTGGCGGTTTGATTGAATCACTGAATGACAGACGGGCAGGCAGGTACGATTCCACGCGGTTGACGAGATGACGCACACGATTTCGATAGGCCTGCGCGTTGGTCGACAGGTCGATCATCGATACCCAGATGGAACAACCAAACAGAATCAGCACGACCACACCAAAAAGAAAAGTCAGGCCTGCTGCAACGATGCGAGTGACACCAAGACGTTTTTCAAGGACACTCAGAACTGGAGTGATGCCACTGACGACAAAGAATGCGACAACCAGAGGAACCAGAACAGGACGCAGCCAGTAAACTGAAAAAGTGATGCAGACGGCGACAAGCACAAGAAGGCAGGCAGTCTGAATACGTGTTTGAGAATCGTCTTCCGAACGCATGGTTGTTCTGTAAATGCGGAATGAATGATCGTTTGTGAATCCATTCCTGGTTTGAAAACGAACACATTTCATGCAAGCCCGTTCATGAGGATAACGAACAAGTGTCCACGGGGCGAGTCGGATTTTTCCCGCGCTGTTTGTGTCCGGCGGATCATGCCGTCCGGTTTTGGCTCGAGAGACACGTTGTGTTCCTCGACGCTGACCTTCGAATTCATTGGCAATGAAACGGCCGTGAACGAAAGCTTCGGTATGTATCGGAATGTGAGCGTTTTTTCCCACTCGCAGCCATCAAGTCCGTCTGGGGTGAATCACGAAACTCTTTCTGCCGAGCTTCGGCACCTGATGGCACGCCGGAAAAACAACGGGAGGACGAAATTATGGGCACTTTGGAAAATGTGTGTCTGGAACATCACATGTCTGGAAAGAGGGGAGGTAATCAGTCATCCCAGACCTTATCATGGGATGAACAATGACACGGGGTTCAGTTTGCTGATTTTGTGCAGGAATCGCAGAGCGAATGTTCTCAAATGAATTGGATTTTGGTGGGCTTCGTGCAGCGGCTGTTTGCAATCAGGCGTGGGATCGTAGGTGTTTGTGCAGTCAGTGTTGGTGTAATAATTGAATGGTTGCTTCGAGCTGGCGAATCGCCATTTGTTGATCCACGGCAAGGTGGCTGAGTTTGTCGCAACTGCCGGGTGGTAGGGCGAAGGTGGTAGGACGCAGCGTGCTTGTGGATTTCCTCCGGTGCAGTTGGAATGAATGCAGTTGGAAATAACGCAGCTGGAAAGGACGCAGTTGTGAAATAGGCGGGAGCAGTTTGATGAGCGTGGACGATCATGGTAGAGATGATGAAGACACAGTGGATGATCTGCTGGCGGTAAGCGCAAACGATCCTATTGAAGTCACTTCGGTGATTGAAGACGCTGTTGAGATCAGCGCTGTTACTCACAGAGGACGTGTGCGGAAAAATAACGAAGATCAGTTTGCTGTTGTCCGGCGCACCCGGTCAGGAAAGGTACTGGCTAGCAGTATCCCCACCGATGATCTGGCAAACCACGATCGAACTGCCTGGTTGCTTTGCGTTGCAGACGGACTGGGAGGTGAGGTTTCGGGAGAAGTTGCCAGCGCAACAGCGATCAAGGCGATTTTGGAATTCGCCAGCGAAATGAGCAACTGGGTGATGCTGCCTACCGCGAGTCTGGAGCTGGACATCGAGAAACGTGTCATGCTTTATTCAAAGGCGATCAAGCGTGGTCTTCGTCTTGCCGCAGGTGAAGACTCCGATCTTGATGGCATGGCCACCACCCTTACCGCAGCTTACATCTATGGTGATTCCGCTGTCGTGGTGAATGTTGGTGATTCACGGTCCTATCTGCTCGGAAGCGACGGTCTGAGGCAAATCACACGCGATCATACTGTTGCGCAGGATCTGCTCGATGCGGGTGTGCCAGCGGAAGCCACGCGGGCCTATGGGAACGTTCTCACACGTTGTTTCGGGACCGATGGTGAGCCTGTGCCCGTGGATGTGTTTCACGTCAAGCTGAAGGTGAATGATCGTTTGCTGCTGTGTTCTGATGGCTTGTCAGATTTGGTGGCCGACCCAGACATCGAATCTTTGGTGACCGAATCAGGGTCCAATGAGGAGGCTTGTGAGGCCTTGGTTGCAGCAGGCTTATTGGCAGGAGGGCGAGACAACATCACGGTCGTTTTGGCACGAATGCTTGATTCAATGATGCCACATCCCTTGGATCATTTGCACGCGGAAATCGAGCAAATCGACAGCGGAGCCGTGACCAGGTTGTGAGATGCCGCTTGAGGAGAAGATGGGGAAATCGTCATGGGGAGAGGCATGCCAGCAACGAACTCAGTTTTGGTTTGAATGTACTGCTCGCGTAACTCTCAATTCAGCGATTCACAGGGTTGAGTGGTAATCCAGGTCGCGCCCGTCACGCTGATCCCGGTCAACGAAAAACAATTGGTGTTTTCGGCTCCCAGCAATGCGGGGCCTCGGCCATTTTTTCCGCTCAGCAGCATCCTGTTCGTGTTCAATCCGCGGAAAATAGCTGTTTTTGTGCAACGGGATTGACAAGCCTGCATAGTTCATGGGTGCCGCGGTGGGCTGAAGCAGTTTTGAAGTGAGGCTGCATCGCACTGCGGCACCCCTTATTTTGATAACGAATCACGCGAGCGGGACGTCGGGACCGAACAGCAGTTCAGGCCATTGTGTTGCCCTTCGCGTCCTGCCTCCCTCGTCTATCCGCGCCAGTATGTGGCTTGCTTTCGGATTCCGTGGCTGACCCGCGAATCATGAATGGAGGGTTCGCATTGGGAATTCAGTCCCGCCCGTGCAATCTGCCTGATTTTCTGATGGCACGTACCAGCGTGAAACCCAGATAGACCGCGATCGCACAGCCCATCGATCCCGGTATCGAAACATCACCAAGTTTGGGTGGTACTTGATTGCTCCACAGTGATGCCGATCCAACGAACAGGGCTGCGGTAAGAATGCCGAGAACAAGGCGGTTGGTGATGCTGTCCAGCTTTCTGTGTTCCAGATTGACGTTGAAACTGCCGCGACGGATGCGGTTCATGATGTCGGATACGTCAGAGGGAAAAGTCTCGGCAAGTCGAGTCCAGTCCCGTTGGGCAGCCTGCAGTTTTCGCCATGCCCTCTGTGGTGATAGCCGGCGTTTGATTGACTCCGCTCGATAGGGTTCCAGCAACTCAATGATATTGAAATCTGGTGAGAGTTGATGAGCTGTTCCTTCAAGCATCACTAGCATCTTGATGAGCAGGCTGACCCTGGCTGGAAGGAGAATATGATGCTGCCTGATGATCTCGATCATGCCGTTGAGTGACCCGCTGAGATCGAAATCGTCCAGAGATTGACCAGCGTAGTCGTCGACAAAATTTACAAGATCGTTCTGAAGCATGGACCGATCAAAATCGGTTGGAACTTCGCCCAATTCGACGACGCATTCCTGGAGGCGTTTGCTATCGCGATCGATCGCTGCCATGAGCAGGTCTTCTATCTGTTCTCTGAGTTCTTCGTCTACTCGGCCCACCATCCCGCAGTCAAGCAATCCAATGACAGATCCCGGCAGCACCATCAAATTTCCCGGATGTGGATCGGCGTGATAGAAACCGTCACGAAATACCATTTGCAGGAACATGTTGGCGCCCCGTCTGGCAATTTCCGACAGGTCACAATCAGAATCTTCCAACGCTTTGCGGTCTGTCAGTTCGATTCCGGCAAGGCAGTCCATGGTCAGAATGCGACGGCTGCAGCATTGCGGATAGGATGCTGGGATGGCGATGGAGGAGTCTTCCCGGAAGTTGCGGGAAAAACGGCTTAAATTGTTTTGCTCACGTGTGAAGTCCAGTTCATCACGGAGCGTTCGGGCGAATTCCCTTGCCGTTGCCAACGGTCGGTAACGGGCGATGTCCTTCGAGTAGTTTTCTGCAAGTTCAGCAAGCTGAATCAGTATTTCCAGATCGTTGCGAACACGTTCTTCGATGCCGCTGTGTTGCACCTTCACGACAACCGCTTGACCGTCGGGCAACACCGCATGGTGCACCTGTCCGATCGATGCCGAGGCAAATGCAACTGGATCGAACTCTCGGAAGACATCCTCTGCAGGCGAACCTAGTTCCTCGGTGATCAATGCCAGCACGTCTTCAACGGCATCAGGCGGAGTGCTGGACTGCAGCTTGGATAGCTCTTCCGCCAGCTCGGGACCAATGAGATCCGCACGCGTGCTTAAAATCTGTCCCAATTTGATGAACGTTGTGCCCAGCTCCGTCAGAGCCAATCTGACGCGAACCGCTTCAGGCAGGTCACTGATTTGTTGTCCGTCCGATGTGCGCAGATGACGCTGCACCCATTCTGTCCGGATACCGCTCAGCCATGGTGCGATACCATATTTCATGGCAACCGCGACGACTTCGTGGAATCGTGCAGTATTACGGACAAGACGCGGTAGGTTTGTGACTTCCACGGATCGTTCCCGAGGTTGTTTGGCGGTATGGTTTTTCCTGTCGCTTTGCCCCCGGACAGGACCTTCATGCAGGCTTAATGTTCAGTGGCGGCTGTTTGTGATGGCTGTATGTCGATGCTTGATGTCGATGAATCAGGCCGGATCACAATGTCATTGTCCGTTCGGTACCACGCAGTTGTTCATCTTGATACTGGACCTTGGTGGTTTTTCCCCGCGGCTGCTGCCACCTTCGCAGAATCCCGTGAAGGTTGATGAATCCAAGGCGGGTCGTGGGTGATTGTGATTGAATCACACGCCATGCCTGGCCCATGATATCGCACGTTTGTAGCAGATTTGGGTGAATCCAGACGGTTGCACCGAATTCGCGTATGTTTGACTTGTTTGAGGGGCAGGCGTGCCGGTCGATTTTACGGGCATTCAGGACGGGCATGCAGGAACTGAACATGGGGCGTAGCTTGTGCTACCAGTTGATATCAATGGTCCTGTGCTGGCGATGGGCTTCGCTGGGATTGGCAGATTTTCCGGTATGCCAATCGGCCCGAGAGCGTTCGGATTACGGCGGTCACACCATGTTTGCCGTTTTTGTCACGCATTTTTGCCTTGCCCCGAGTTGCCCAGTCGTTACCGTTTAAGACGGATGTGACAAACATTGCTGGAAACGATGCTGAAAATCGGGTTGCTACTTCCGGTTCTCAGCGCATCCTGTTCCACTAGCGATTATGGTGAAAACTCAGCGATCCGCTGGGATTGAAGTTTGTACTGGAGAGACGCATGCGTTTGATAATTAACAGCCTCGTTGTCGGTTTGGTGAGCGTTGGAATGGGACTCACTGAGCAGCGGGAAGCCGCCGCGCAGTATCCATACACGATCAATGCAACACCTACCTATGTTGTACCTGCTCAGGCTTACGCACCCGCGGTCGTCGGTTACACGGCAGAACGCCGTGGATTGTTTGGCCGTCGTACAGTTTTCAAGCCTGTTCTTGGACCTTCGGTAGCACAACCAGTTGCCGTTGCAGCCCCTCTTGAAACAGTAACGCAAGCGACAGCGATCGCTCCAGTTCCGGTCACTTCGGCACGGCCTGTCATTTCACCGGCTCCGATCTATTCAACCCCCGTTGCTTCGGCTCCGGTGGTCGTATCGCAGCGTGTGGTGACCGCCAATCCGGTTGTTGTATCGCGGCCCGTGGTCGGTCCGCAAAGGCAGGTCGTTGTCGCGCGTCCCGTTGTGGCCCCCACCGTTGTCAGTCCGCCAGTCGTGATTGCTCCGCCACCAGTCATTACTCAGTACTACCCTCCTGTCTATCCAGCGCCCTTCGCGCCGGTTGTCGGGTTCTGAGCGGTTGGTTGTC
>JAAXJB010000096.1:142361-147433 GCA_012270065.1 Rubripirellula sp.
CCTGTCTATCCAGCGCCCTTCGCGCCGGTTGTCGGGTTCTGAGCGGTTGGTTGTCGGGTTCTGAGCGGTTGGTTGTCAGATTCTGAGACCACCGTTTCATGGGCCACGCTTTCATGGTCCATGGTTGCCGAATCGGGGACTGGATCGAGACGGGAAATCGTGTTGCCAACCACAGCACGATGATCGGCCCGGTTCTGATGAGACCATCCGAGGTTGGTTGCAGGACATTCTGAGAGATCAGCGATGCATCATCGTTGGCTGTTGCGCGAGTTGCCAATAAACCATGGGGCCAGAGTTCTGTTGGATCAACAAGCTGCGTTGGCTCGCCGGTAGTCTGGCCCTCACCACATCATAAAGATCGCGGAGCATGGTTTCGTTGTCACCGTAGTAACTGTGACCAAGCAGGCTGAGATCCGTGCCACTGACATCAATTGTCTCAATGCCGGGGGCGACGACGATGAATTCTCCACTGTCTCCTGCCCTCGGGTAACCGTTCACCTTTCTGGATGCGATGAGTGCCTGATCGTCCGAAGACGCATAAAGCGTCACATGACGGGAAACCTCAACGAGAGCGGGAGCTGCATCACGTCGAAAATAATCGGCGTCGATATCAGGTGCCGCCAATACAATGCGGTCAAACAGTGGGCTTCCCTCGATCGCGTGCTGCTGGCTGATTTGCCGGATTGCAGCTGTCATGGCTCGATTGCCCATGCTATGAGCGATCACGTTGATGGAATCAGCGCCAGTTTTCGTGGCAAGATCCAACAGAAAGTCCGTCAGATGAGTCGCCGTCCAGTCCGCATTGTTGGCGTCAATCGGATAGCCAGTCAACGTCGCTTGACTCGGCCAGCTGTAGCATACGGGGACGCCTTCAAACGGTAAGTCAACAGCGAGCTGTGCTGTCCGCAACAGGGCGGATTCGAAACTGACGTTATAGCCGTGAATGAATACCAGCAGATCACGTTCTGGTGTTGTGGCGACAGCTTGCCGGATCCTGCTTTGGAAGTCGTCTTCCAGCAATTCAACCGCTTTTGTCAACACGATGTGTTTGGTTTGGTCTTCACGCAACTCAAATCTCAGTAGGCTGGGTCGTTCAACCATTCCCCGTTCATGCGTGTCAGGGATGGTGATTTGCGCAATCCCATGAGTCAATTGGCCTCGATCACTGCCGTAGTTGACACCGTGTTTTTCGATTTTTGTCTGCCCAAGAAAAACGAGGGAAAGTGCCAGAACGCCTGACAGGCAACCCATCATTGCGCCAATCCCCGCTTTCCGCGTTTGGCTGCGCAAACTCGAGATGCCAGCGTAGGCAATGCTGATCAAAGACAGAACAAAACACCCAAGGAATGCGGATCTGTGGCCTGAAAGTTGGTAGTCAGCCAGAGAAACATGACTACGCTGACGATCGGTCGCGTAGTAAACCTGTACCTCGGAAAAACCGCTGTCCGTTTCCTGTGTTCCTGCAGGCATCCCAGAGGTTCTGCTGGCAGCGTGACCCGGTGATATGGCTGCCGTCGCGCCAGCTGGTTCGGATTTTTCAAGACGCATTGACCTGAACATCGTGGGTGCAGATGACACGTTGGAACCGGTTCCTGGTGGCACTTCGATTTTCCTGCCGTTCTGCGGTGCACTTCCAGCTTCCTCCCTGAAGTTTTTCAATTGGGTGTTCGGGAAACTCGGTGGCAGCGGTGCAGCTCTGGAAAACCCTGACACATCCGGAAATGAAGTCCTGTTCGAATTCCGAGCCGAATTGGTTGGCAGGATCGGATTCGAATTCAGTCTGGGTGCTATCCTGCTGGTGTCCGTGGACGCTTGATCAAGATGTTTGAGATAATCGGTCGCCAGGCCGGGCATCCCTCGACGGTCGCCATCCGCGGACCCGGTGGCAGGTTCGGTGGCAGTTTCAGGGGCAGGTTCGGGGGTGTACTTGGGATTCAAGCCTGACCGTTCTTTTTCCAACGGTTTTGAAGGCAGATTGGGAAACGTGTTGGCTGGAAACGTCGGCGTCATTCCGTGTGCGGCATCAGGGAATGCGACTCGCTTGGATGGCCGACGTCCTTGGGCTTCCAGCACGTCGTCTGCACGTGGGGCTGGATCAGATTGACGTTCTTCCACAGAGGTTGGCATGGAAACCTGGTTGCCGTTGGTCTGTGCCATGTTTGCCTTGTCCGCTCGCAAGGCCAAGCGAGAATGAGCCGAGTTGGATTCAGGGAGGGCGGCACCCTTTTCCTGTGAGCATCCACTTAGCAGAATCAGGGCAAGCAGCCAGAAGCTTTTCAAAGAAAGGGAGCTGACGTTCACGCTCATGGTTGGTTTTCCCGGCATGCTGGATGAATTTGGCTAGGAAAGAGCGGCTTAACAAGTTTTGGGGATCCGCGTCGATGCCAAGAAGGCGTTGATGGGAATCTGGCATCATTGGCAGGCTGTCTGTGAAACAACGATTGTTGTTTGATGCAGAGGGCGTGATCCGTGAAGCGATCGTCAGCTCGTCGACCATCCCGCGATCCTCAAATGCGCAGCAGATTGCTCGAAAGATTCGCATTCATGCGGAGACATGCTAGCAATGGCGGATTGCGTCGATCGCTGTGTTTCGCGTGGTCAATCGGTTGATGGAAACGGGTCAGTTCTGACACCGAAGTTGTTCTCGCAGCGATTGAATGATTTCCCTGGGAACGAACTTGGCCAGTTGATCATCGTCCTCACTTAATGCAGCGATTTGCTTCAGCAGCGAGCTGCTGACATGGGCATACCGTTCGGCTGCCATCAGGAATACCGTTTCGATATCCGGTGCCAGTTGATGATTCGCCATCATCATCGTGAATTCACCTGCAATGTCTGTCAGGGGTCGGATTCCACGAACCATCACACGTGCGTTGAGGCTCCTGACAAAGTCGACTGCAAGTCCATCAAACACCTGCACACGAACATTGGGCAGGCCTCCGGTCACAAGACGGACAAGCTCTACCCGTTGATTCGGATCAAACAGAGGTCGTTTGTCTGCGTTGCTCCCAACACCGATAACCAGTTCCTCAAAAAGAGGGGCTGCACGTTCGATGATATGCAGATGTCCGAGTGTGACGGGATCAAAAGAGCCGGTGTAGACAGCAGTTCTTGAATTGGTCATCAGTCCGCTTTTCTGTCAGTGATGGAATCGTTGCAGCACTGGTTGGGGAGGAGGCGTTTGAAGTGACATTTTGATTCCAATGCAATGGAACCTGTGTCCCGGATTTCTGCAGCACGTGATTATGCCAAAACGTTGGCCGGTAAAAACCGGTCCTGATCGTTCCTGCCTGAATTTACCAGCTATTGGTTGTCCACATTCATGGAACGGACCACTTCCAGTAATCGTCGGATATCATCCTCGTCATTGTAGGCATGAACGGCGGCTCTCACGCCACCGTCCCTGCACGAGACGACTACTTTTTGTCGCAAAGCTTCTTTTCTGATTTTGGCAGGTTCCAGTCCTGGAACTGCAAACGTCACGATACCACTTTGGTGTTTCGTTTGTTGTGGAGTACGAGTGATTGCACCTGCAGCCAAAAGCTGTTCATCGAGAGATGCTGCCAGTTTGCAGATGCGTTCCGAGATTGCATCCTCTCCAAATCTGTCGATGACGTCGAGGATCAACTTCAGGCTGGCTGAGAGGGCGGCAGCACCAATCATATTCGCCGAACCCGCCTCGAATCTTGATGCTGCGTCCTTGAGTACCAGCGATGGATCAGCGTAGTTGAAGGAGTTCTTGACGCTGCCCCAACCAACATTCAAGCACCTCAGTTTGTTCAGGTGGCGTTTGGCGATCATGGCCACCCCAGCGCCCTCTGGACCGAGCAGCCATTTGTGCCCATCAGCGGCAAGGAAGTCGACTGGAGTTTTTTGCAGGTCCAGAGGGTAGATTCCGAGTCCCTGAATGGCGTCCAGAAACACAAGTACCCCTCGACGGTGGGCCTGTTCAACAAGATTCTGCAGATCCACTCGATATCCGCTCGCGTAGCCAACCCAGCTGACTGAGATCAACCGGGTTGTGTCATCAACCTGATCCATCAGGGAATCGACGGTCACCTTGCCGTCTTCTCTGGGGGCGAACCGGACCTCGACACCCTTGGCTCGTTGGTTTTGCCATGGGAACAGATTACTGGGAAATTCCCCCTCCGGAACAACCACGCTGTCGCCGTTTCGCCAATCGAGGCCCTCAGCGACGATGTTGATGCCGGTGGTGGTGTTGGGAACCATGCAGATTTCGTCGCTCTCGCAGTTCAGCAAGGTGGCGACCTGGTCGCGCAAATGTTCGACTTGTGCGGCCCATTCCGGCCAGACAGTGTCTCCCTGTTCAGCCCCTTGGGCGGCAAAATGGGCAATCGCCGCTGCTGCCGGTTTCGATAGCGGCCCGACTGCGGCGTGGTCAAAATACGCCCATTCCGGAGCGATCGGCATTTGGGCACGCCACCATGCCCAAGGCGAATCAGATAGGTGATTTGAGATGAGAGTTGCCCCCTACCGGCAATTCATGGGCTAGAATCTGTTATCAATAGCAGGTAATCTGCCATTGGGACCACGTAATTCCCGATTTTATCGATACATTCGACCCGCGGACCCGCTCTGCGTAATTTAGCGGGCCAAGGTGCAGTTGGGAAATACGGTTCACTGTGACTATACTTTGACGAACAGCATGTTTACTTCTGTGTCTTCTCTTTCCTTCATGTTTCATCGGCGAGGTTGTTAATGCCCAAGGCTCTCTGCCTTATCAGCCTTGTTGCGTCGATTCTGGTTGTCGTTCTGTTCTTTGCCGATTTGGTCATGGGACTCATTGGCATGCAGGATCTGGCTCCATTACGTTCAGCAAGCACACTGATGGACGCCGTGTTCATTCTGGCCGGTGCAGTGCTGATTTTCATGAGCTGGACAACGTACCGGCAGCAGCGATAGAGCTGTTCGTGGTTGTTGGCTCATTCGTCGGCGCTGGCTGTTGGAATGCCATATCTCGGAGAAGACTCAAAAGAGTCTTGTGTCCGTCTTCTGACCGGTTTGTGTAGTCGACGAGCATTGAATCTTTCGCACGCGACTCGCGTGTGGTG
>JAAXJB010000096.1:147533-151005 GCA_012270065.1 Rubripirellula sp.
CCGGTTTGTGTAGTCGACGAGCATTGAATCTTTCGCACGCGACTCGCGTGTGGTGTTTGTCGCGTTCCAGTGGTGGCCAGAACAAGGTGTATGTCTATCTCTCACAATGCAGCTCTGCAGAGAGCCTTGCATAATTGCCACTTGCATCATTCATGCAGGTTTGAACCAATTTGTTGCCACGGAGAAGTTGTCGCAGTGAACGGGGGAATCCACCTGAAAACGCCAACCCGGCTGCGATGTTTTGGGCTTTCGGAGGTGTGCCCAGTTGCACGTCAGCTTTGCCGGAACTTGATATCATGCTGGCAGCGGAACGTTACAGGAGTCCTGCCTTACGTCTTGCCTCGATTTTGATAGCAGGATATCTCGCCGAGCTTCCATCAGGAGAATTGTGATGGCTTTTTCCCGTCGACAGTTTCATCGTACCCTAGGGATGGCTTGCACGGCCGGTCTGGCAGCCGGGGCTGTTGAGCAGTTTGCAATGGCAGACGAGACCGGCATGGGACCATTGGAAACTTTTGTTCCCACGCGGGCTATCACGAGGGGCCCGCATCACCATTGGTTCGGTTATTACGACAAGCGGGAATTTGACCCCAGTGGCCGTTTGGTTCTGGCAAATCAGACTTCGTTCGAGGGACGCCCACCAACCGGAAATGATTCCATCGGTGTCGGCTATGTTGACACACAAAATGCTGATCAATGGCACCAGCTCGGCACGAGTCGAGCCTGGGGCTGGCAGCAGGGCTGCATGTTGCAGTGGGTTGGTGACCGGGGCGATCAAGTGATGTGGAATGATCGTCAGGATGATCGTTTTGTATGCCGGATTTACTCTTTGTCGAAACGCACGCTGCGGACGCTCCCGCGGCCGATCTACACACTTTCGCCCGATGGAAAATTTGGGCTGTCGGTCGATTTCCGAAGAATTGATAACCTGCGGCCGGGTTATGGTTATGACGGCCTGGCAGATCCTCACGTCAGAGATCGCGCTCCGGCGGAGTCCGGGATATGGAGGGTCAATCTTGCCACGGGGGACGAGAAGTTGATCATGTCCCTGGCCGATGTCGCTGCGATACCCTGGCCCGGTCGTGATCGCTATTCAACTGCCTGGCATTACTTCAACCATTTGTTGATCAACCCTTCGGGCACGCGTTTTACCGTCCTGCATCGTTACCGCCCCGCGTTTGATCCAGAAACTTTGAGCTTCGAGGGAGTGCCAAATAACGGTTTTGTTACACGGATGATCACGGCAGATATGGATGGCTCAAACCGGTTCGTGCTGGATCCCAGCGGGTACACCTCGCATTTCATCTGGAAGAACGAGGAAGAGATCACCATGTGGACGAGACCGAAGGGTGAGAAATCAGGGTTTTACACATTCAGGGATCAGTCCCGGGAAGTCGTTCCCGTCGGGCAGCAGCAAATGCCCAGCAATGGACACAACACTTATTTGCCGCGTCCGTACCAGGACTGGATTCTCAACGACACTTATCCAGATCGAAAAACTTCGCGTCAGACGGTTTACCTGTTTCACGTTCCGAGCGGTCAGCGTTTTGATCTCGGGCATTTCCCCTCGCCCAAGGCTTATCGAGGAGAGTGGCGATGCGATACTCATCCCCGCTGTAGTGAAGATGGAACCCGGGTTGCAATTGACAGTCCACATGATGGTGGCCGGCAGGTTTACGTGCTGGATATCAGCTCTGTCCTCGATTCAGTCTGAGATTTGTCGGGTGGTTTTCCGTGGCGTGGTTGAAACTGCACCGAGGATGTGCCGATTGATGCAATGACTCAATCGCATCGGAATGCCCGTGCTTTCGTGATGAAGATCGCCATGGGCATCGAACGCGTCCCGGCCAGTGTATTCGCATCTCAGCTTTACTCTGGTGGATGATCAGCATCGATGACCCAGGCACTCTTTTTGGCAACGACCGCATCGGCTCATGCAGTCGCTTGCTGGGATGGCAAGGATCCAGAGTCGTCTGTGTGCGTGTTCAAGATGCGATTTGTTTCGATGATCGCCAATCGAGTAACAGGAAGCTGACCATGCTGATTGTTGCCATCAGTGCCACTGCAAGCAGGCCCGATAAAAAGATGCCCCAGCCATGATTCTGTGCGATTGTTCCCCCAAAAAAGTTGAAGAGGATGGCTGCAGCGTAGCCGAATATGTCGATGATCGCGACGAGAAACCCCGCGTGCTTGCCACCGAAGGCAACCGAAAAAACACTCATGGGTACATAGTAGGCTGGAGAAATTGCGAGACCCAGCAGGAAGATCGTCACAATGGCAGTCGCGGCACGTGCATCTTCAGGTACAACATCAAGCCGCCACAACACGAGGATTGCCAGACAGCTGAAAACCAGTTGGCAGCCGATCACGCAAATGAGCTGGAATTTTGAAAGGCGGTCATAGTAGAAACTTGTCAGCAACAGTGCGCAGAACATACCCCACGGAAACGCTGTCCCTGCCTGGGCTGCGTTATCAGAGCTGAGTTTGAGTTCTTCACTCAGGTATAGGGGAATGAAATTCAGAAAGTCCATGCAGACGGTGAGGAATACAATGCTCATGCCAATGAGCCAAAATCGACCACTGGTTGCGAACGACCAGCAGGCTTGCAGCAGTGTTGTGTTTTCCAATGCGTGTGCAGGAACTGGAACTCCAGATTCTTCTGGCACACTCTCCTTTTCCTGATCTTGCAGGCTGGGCAGGCCGGCATCTTTGGGAGTCTGTTTTAGAGTCGCGTACAGGGCGATGATCACGCCGCCTGTCAATGCAGCGGAGACAAGAAATACATTCCTCCATTCGAGCATGGTCAACAGAAAGCCGAACAGGAGGCCTGCCGCGATCGTGCCGACACGGGAACTCGTAGCGATCACGCTCCAGACCTGACCATAGCGCGTCTTGGGGAACCATGACCGAACCAGTTGTGCCATGGCCGGCCAGCCGCCTGCCTTGGCCGCCTGGCCAAAGAAATTGAAAGCAGCAAAGAGGAAGAAGGTTGAACTGAAGGCGAAGCCGATGTTTGCAATTGCCGTCAGTGAAAGCGCGAGCAGGAACATCCGTCGGCCCCCAAGCAGACCGGTGCCGGGACCAGTCACCAGTTTCCCCAGAATTGCTCCTGCAGAATGCCATGCCATCAGGTGTCCGAACGATTCTTTGTCAATGTCCAACGTCGGGTCTTCGACAAGCTGCACACTGCAGGCAATGATCGTGTTTCGACAAAGCATCAGAGCTGCATAACCGATGTACATCGATGTCAGCATGAGCAACTGAAAACGCAGGAAAACATGGCTCCACCGGGGCTTCGCCATGTCGCTTTCCCAGTCATCTTGATTTGGCTCATTCATTTGTCCATTCCGTCAAGCAGCTTGAGTTCACCGATTGTCGATTTGCCGGGCCTGCTCTTTGGCCGATGGTGGGCAACGCACTCCCCAAAATCCTGACTCGGGTTTCCAGTTCCGAACTCTGGTTTCCCAGTTCC
>JAAXJB010000040.1 GCA_012270065.1 Rubripirellula sp.
CTTGAACGCACCAAGGCCAGAATCGAACAGATCAAACTCGAGATCTCGGATTCACTGAAAATCCGTGAACAGCAACAGCAAAATGACATCAACAAAGCTGAAATCACAAAGATGCTGGCTGAACTTGATGCAGTCGAAAAGGAACTTGCGGAACAGAAGAAAATAGAAATCGTCATCCCAAAGGTCGACCCCAAGGCTCGCGAAACGGCAAGCGACATGCAAACCCAGTTCGAGCAACTCGAAATGGAAATCGCACAACTGGAAAAAGACCTGAAGGAGCGCAAGGACAAGAGTGAAGCCAACGTAACAGTCCTTCCACAAGGATCGGGATTGAATTTCAAGCCCCACTTTGTCGAATGTGCAGCAGATTCATTTGTGATGCACACACAAACGCCTGTCAAAAGAATCCGAACCGCCAATGCAGCCAAAGCAAAAGAATTCATCGACCTGATGCAACTGGCAGCCAACGGAAAGAACGATTCCATTGTTTTTCTGGTTCGCAGCGATGGTCTGGGAACCTTCCGTACGCTAAAAAAACTTTGTGATCAGCGTAATATCCGAAATGGAAAATTACCGGTTGTCGGGCAGGGACGCATCGACCTGTCGGCATTCACAAACAAGAACAGATGAAACAAATCCAAAACAGGCATCCCACTCAATGAAACCCTCACGCGGTAACGACGAAGACGATGGCGGACTCGATTCGCTGCTGGATACCATGACAAACGTTGTCGGTATCCTTGTGCTCGTTCTGATCGTCACCCAAATGAGTGTGGCGGAAGTCGTCACACGCATCACCACTGAAAACAAGGTGGATGAAGAGTCGGTCGCCGAACTTAACCAACAGCTTGAGATCGAACGAACCGAACTCCGCGATTTGGAAAAGATACTCGTCAATCCGATCGATATCGACGAAGAAAAACTGCGTCAGGAACTGCAACTGAACAAGGATCTTCTGGCCCGCAAAAAGGAGCTGCTCGCGGAAAAGAAAAAAGAGAAAAATGAGTTCGCCATCAAGATTCAAAAGGATGAGGAACTTGCGAAAAAAAATCAAAAGATGGTGGCCGACAATGAAGCCAAACGAAAGGAACTTGAAACGCTGATCAGTAATTCATTGGAGAAGAAAGCAACTCTGGCAGCACAACTCGATAAGACACCGCGTGTGAAGGCGCCCGCAGATATCAAAATCAGCATTCCCAATCCCCGCCCTGCACCACCGGGCAGCAAACAACTGATGATCATCTGCAGCGGAAACCGGATTTATCCCGTCGACATCGAAGCGTTCAGAAAAGATGCCGAACTCAAAGCGAAGACGATTGTCAATCGATTCAATCTGAATCGTGATCCGGCCAAAGGCATTGACCCTGAGAAGTTCACCCAGCAATACGAAAAGCTGAAAAACCCGACCGATTACTTCGATGTCGAATATTATGTCCAAGGCAACCGGTGGCCGCGTTTCCGGTTGATCCCGAGGGAAAACCGGGGTGCCATTGGCAAGGAGCTCGTCAACCCCCGATCGCGACTTCGACGCTGGTTCAACGGAGTCGACTTTACCAAATACTACGCAAGATTTTATGTGCTCCCGGACAGTTTCGATGTTTACGTGCTGGCTCGGCGATTCTTCTCGAATAACAAGATCCTCGCGGGCTGGGACCCGCAGACAGAAAATTGGACCTTGACGTCTCATGTGCCGGGCGGGATCGAACTTGGGCCACCACGTCCCAAACCACCGCCACCGCCACCAGGTTCGAAGCCACCGGCCAAACCGAAACCACCCAATCTGATCGACTGAATTGTTGTCACGGTGCGTTGACAGAAAGTCGGCGTAGAGAGGCAGGCGATGTCTTCGCAGGCCTTCAAAGTTGCACGCAATGAAGCATCTGAGGTGGAAGCCACAATTTCCGCACTTTTGCGGTAAACAACGAACGAGCTGTTCAACTCACAAGCACGCAGACTCACGGTTCCTTCAGTAATGGGACCGGGTTCCCGACTTTACCGGGTGAACGCTGCCCGTGGCCGGGTTTCCCACGATCACCAAGGTCAGCGCGTGCGATGTCCGCCAATCTCAACAATCGCTCCACTACCTCCGGCTGGTCGTCAGCAAGGTTTTCCTCGCATGCGATGTCATTGACGACATGGAACAGCAGTGGCTGTTCACCATTGGTTTCCTTTGTCGATCCCTGCTTGAAGTGCGGATGCTTTGTAAATTGCTGAAGCGGCAAAAACAGTTTCCACGGTCCGCTACGTACTGCTTGCAATTGATCACGCTCGTAATAGAAGAACGCATCATAGGGAGTCGTTTCATTTGGTGCACCGGTCACAAGGCCGGTAATATTGTGTCCATCGATGTGTGCTCCACCAGCGACATCGGTTTGTGCCAGGGCGGCAAACGTAGGCAAAAGGTCCATGGTTGTCGACAACTCATTACAGACCGTTCCGGCCGGCACGTGCCCGGGCCACCACATGATGGTAGGAACACGAAACGCACCTTCACTGGTCGTGTAACCCCGGCCATGCAACGGCTTGTTGTTGCCTCGCGCCTGGCTGGATTGATCACGAGCCAGAGGAGCACCGTTGTCGGATGTCCAGATCACTAATGTCTGTTCATCCAGATCCAGATCAACAAGCTTGTCCATGATTTTCCCAATGGACCAGTCAAGTTCTTCAATCGAATCTCCCCACGCTCCGTTCTTGCTACGTCCCCTGAACTGTTCACTGGCGAATGGCGTTGCAGTACTCCCTGGCATCGCCTGTGGCATATAGAGAAAGAAAGGCACTTCTTGATTCTGGTCGATGAAATCCAAGGCTTTCAGAGTGTAATCTCTGGTTAGTTCGTTACGATCAACCGGCGCCTGTTTGACGGTTTCGTTTTCAAGGAGTGGCAGAGGAGGCCAGCGTGCACCGTCAAATCGATCCCCAACACGCAGCCCAACTGACGCAGTCATATCGTCGCTGTACGGTATTCCGTAAAACCAGTCAAATCCCTGCCTGGTCGGCAAGAACTCTGGCTGATCGCCCAAATGCCATTTTCCAATCATGCCAGTCCGGTATCCTGCTTCCTTCAGGACTTCGGCAACAGTGACTTCCTGCGGATTCAATCCATAAGGAGACACCGGTCGCAAAACCTGACCATCACGTGGATTTGTATGCATGCCAACGCGCTGTGCATAACAACCGGTCATCAGACTGCTGCGCGACGGCGTGCACACGCCAGCGGTGACACAAAAATGCGTGAACTTGCGCCCCTGTCGCGCCATCCGGTTCAGTGCAGGTGTGCGGTGAACCTGAGAGCCAAACGGCTCAATATCGCCATAGCCGAGGTTGTCACAGAAGACGACGATGAAATTTGGCCGTTGGTCGGCCAGGCGACTGTCGGCGCGTTTTGCAGTTTCAGCATTGACTTGCACATCCTGTGCCCAGCTGATGCAGCCAGCAAACATGAATGCTGCCACGAACCCTGAAAACACAAAACCATTCACTGGCGGCTTGACGGCGTTTCTCTGGCGAGGAGGTATGGATTTCGCGAGCAACTCGGCACCTATTCAATTGGAAACGAAAAAAAACGCAAATCGACCCCGCGCATCCCACGGGCGTCAACACGGTCCACTCCCACCCTTGTCCCGGCAGTGATTGGCGCAACGGAGAACAGGCTGATTCCAATTTTCTGTTTTGTCAGCCCCACCGGTCTCCTACGAAGCATTTTATTGCAATCACGGAGAGTGCGTGCCACGGTGGCGTTCTTTTTTCTGTTCAGAAAGTCCGCAAGAATGCAAAAAATACGGGTCTCCTGCTGCGCATCATGAGGTTAGCCGGTATCATGGGACGTGTGAGCGGAGATACCTGATCGTGATCCCGAAACAGTATTCTGGCGACGCTCCGTGCTGGAGCCGGTAATTTCGCATCTGCCAGATCAGCCTGCTCATCACGTCATTGTGAACTGCAAGATTTATTCCTCAACACCGCCTTCCATTGCCTGAGACCTGCCGATGTCAAATCCTTCTGAATCATCCCCTCGTGATGGTGAATCCAGCCCCTTGTCCGCTAACGCCGCCAACACCGCACGTCGCGGCTTTCTCAAAGTCGGTACAGCGGCATCAGCAAGCGTCGTTGCCGCCCTGGCAAGCAACAGACCACTACGTGGAGCGGAACCACAGAACAATTCAGAAGAGCCAGTTCGCATTGGATTGGTCGGAGCCGGCGGACGCGGTGCCGGCGCAATCAACGACTCATTGACGATCAACGAGAATGTAACCCTGTCAGCGATCGCTGATCTGGAAGAACGCAAACTTGAAAGCGTTCTCAAGGGAACGGCGAAACGGCATGAAGGAAAAGTCGATGTAGCCGAACACAAGATGCACAGCGGGATCGATGCTTACCGCCGAATCCTGGATGATCCGGACATCGACGTTGTTCTTTTTGCAACCCCCCCGGGTTTTCGTCCGCAGTACGTCGCCGAAGCAGTCGATGCTGGAAAGCACGTCTTCGCTGAAAAACCAACCTGTGTGGACCCTGCAGGTTACAAGATCTGTCTTTCAGCGCATGAGCAGGCTGAGAAGAATGGCACTGCCATTGTTACAGGCACACAGTACCGACGCCAAACCAACTACATGGAAGCGATCAAGAAATTGCACGAAGGCATGATCGGTGACATCATCGCTGCAACCATGCGGTACTGTTCGAGCGGCATCTGGTTCCGGAACCGTCAGCCCGACATGTCTGATACCCAGTACCAGGTTTACAATTGGATGCATCATATCTGGCTTTCCGGTGACCAGATCGCGGAACAGGCAGTTCACAACATCGACACCATGAACTGGATCATGGGTGGACCACCTGAATCAGCTTACGGATCGGGCGGACGCTTCACGCGGCCCGAAGGAAGTGAAATGTGGGACAATGTTGAAGTTGATTACGTGTATCCGGGCAATCGGCTTGTTTCATTCATGTGCCGGCAAATCCCGGGCACGCAAGGTGACAACTCAAACACCATTTACTGCACCGGTGGTCAATGCACGATTCGAGGTGGTAACAGTGGTGCTTCCATTGTTGACCGTGATGGCAAAGAATTGTGGTCGATGAAGGGTGACATCGGTGCCGCGTACAAGCAGGAACACAAAGACCTCATCGATTCAGTCCGCAACGGGAAACCGATTGTAGAATTGAAAGCCACCGCCGATAGTTCGATGACGGCTGCACTTGGGCGCATGGCGGCCTACACCGGCAAGAGGGTGACTTGGGATTTTGCAACCAAGGAATCAAAGCTGGATCTCTTCCCCAAAGATTTTGATATCAACGGTTCACGCCCAGAGCCGCAATTCGCGGTTCCTGGAAAAACCAAGTTGATTTGAGTAAGCAATTGCCATCGGCAAAGAACTGTCAAGATCTTCTGTCAGCGCGATCAGACCGCGATAAGGTAGCGGACCGCGCATGATGGTCTGAACAGAGGATCTCCTGTTGAGTTGTGATCACCTGCTGAGACGTATTCACACTGAACAAATTGAAACTGGGCAAATTGAATTCGATCGTTGGATGCATCCCGAGTCAACGATCGAGACAGAGCTACAAACAGTTGTTCTGCTGTCCGCTGGTACAGTACGTCAGCACAGCGTTTTGCTCCTAGCGATGGAGGCACGGCAACTATCCCGGTTGACTCTTGCCATCGGTCAGACTCGTCTAAAACCGTCCAGGTCGACACCATCCTGCGGTGTTTTATCAGCTGAGTCTTTTTCCTTGAATGCATCGCTGATACGGTCTGCGCCCCTCTTTTGCATAGGGCAATATGGCCGGAGCACCGTCCATTAATCACCCAAAATACGCATTTTTTTCACAAAAAACACAGGTGATGGTCCTGCGATCTGGCACACGGAGCAGCCTTCTTTACGTCTAGAATCTCAGTTTTCTGCGTACCCGCCCTCAGTTTGGCGGAAACATCAGGGGAATCTTTTTTTAATCTCCCCTAACATTTACTCAGCGTTCTCGTAAACGCTGTTGAACCGCAAGCTTTTCTCAATCAATAAAAAACCGATGACCGAATCAGGATCAACCTGGCCGGCGGAGACCATCAACGCTCTCGTAGACCGCTACGAGAGGCCACTGTTGGCGTACGCAAGCCGAATGCTCGGGGGTGATTGGCAAGGAGCACAGGACGCGGTGCAGGAGACCTTCCTGCGACTGTGTCGCGAGGATCGGCAGAAGATCGAATCCCGTGTCGCGGCCTGGCTGTTTTCTGTTTGCCGAACCCGAGTCATAGACATGCAGCGGACGAACCATTCCACCCCCTTCGATTCATCGCAAATTGCGGTGGCTGACGAATCACCTGACGCTTCCGAAGCGATCATGGATGCCGAGGACCGCGACCACCTCTACGATCTGGTTGGAAAGCTTACCAATCGCCAGCAGGAGGTACTGAGGTTGCGTTTGCAAGCTGGTCTCAGTTACCGCGAAATCGCCGAGGTGACTGGTTTGACCATTGGTAATGTCGGCTTTCATCTCCATGCCGCTGTTCGCAACCTGCGCGATTCACTCGCAATCAGTTGATGTTTTCCCCACCTCGCCCAATTGAACCAACCACCTGAAGAACCGAGCTCAACAATGTCTGACTCCACCTGGGACGACCCGAACGTCACTGCATACATTCTTGGTGAACTTTCCAATGACGAAGCCGATGCCTTTGAACAAAGGCTGCGAAATGATCCTCAACTCGCCGAAGTCGTGGCAGAGGCGCGCAATGTGACCGATCAGTTGCAGGTCATGTACACGAGGGAGCCCAGCCAGACACTGGAAATCTCACGGCGGGAAAAAATTACAGGCATCAGCTCGCCTACACCTGCCACGGCGCAAAACACAAAAGCGTGGCGAACCACTTTGATCGCGATGGCAACCGCAGCGGCATTATTGCTGCTCGTGGGTATCCCTTCACTGATGAAGCAGACGACCAAACTGGGCAGCGTCGAATCAGCGGTCGCACCGGACCGTAACGAAGGTGCAATGATGGGCGAGTCGCCAATCGCGGAAACGGAGTCCAACGAATTTTCTGCCATGCTGGAAGAAGACATGGATTTCAGTGAAGAGAGCGCTGATTCCGCCGAACTGGAATCTCAGTTCGATGCCCCCGGGGATACATTGGGTGGCAGTGCAATCATGGGGGAATCAAAAAGCAAGATGGCCGCACCTGGCGTCGCTGCTGACAACAATCCCTTGGCGGCAGATAGAGAGGCAACTGAAGCTGGATACGGAACTTCCGCAAGGCAGCAGGCACTCGAAAAGTCATTAGCAGTCGGCCCGACCGCTGGTTCAGGATTGAAACCAGCTGCGATGGCACCAGCGCCAGCTGGTCCCGCCAGCAAAAGATCATCCAACGCGAAAATGAACCGCAAAATGCTCGCTGAAGGTGACGAAATCGGCGCGCTCGCCGATGGCGGGCAAGCTGATCCGTTTGGCTTTGCTGATGATGCCTCCGACGATGATCAGCTTGCAAGCAGAGACAAGTTCGCCAACATTTCCGAAAACGAATACAAGCGAGTGATTGATGCACCACTGAGTACATTTTCAGTGGATGTAGATACGGCAAGCTACAGCAAAGTCCGAGAATACCTGTTGCGTCAGAACCGTCTTCCTCCCATCGATGCCGTCAGGGTCGAGGAAATGGTGAACTATTTCGATTATGAATATCTGCCGCCAAAGGACGATGCTGACTCTCCTTTTGCAGCTGAGACAGACATTTTTTCATGCCCATGGAATGACGCACACCGGCTTGCACGCATTGCCCTGAAGGGCAAGACCATGAAACCCGAAGAACGCCCACTGAGCAATATCGTATTTCTGCTCGACACCAGTGGCTCAATGAACTCGGCTAACAAACTTCCGTTGGTGAAAAAGGGCATGGAAATGCTGCTCACCCAACTTGGTGAAAATGATCGGGTTGCGATTGTGGTCTACGCTGGCTCAGCTGGCCTGGTGCTTGATTCAACACCTGCTACCAGAAAACGGAAAATCGAAAATGCCCTCAATTCGCTCGCAGCTGGCGGCAGTACCAATGGCGGACAGGGCATCGAACTTGCGTACCAGGTTGCCCGCGACAACTTCATAGCAGGAGGCGTCAATCGCGTCATACTCTGTACAGATGGCGATTTCAACGTTGGAACAACCAACACTGGATCACTGGTCAGAATGGTAGAAAAGGAAGCAGCCGGAAACATTTTTCTGACGGTGCTGGGATTCGGCATGGGAAATCACAACGATAACATGCTGGAACAGATCAGCGGCCGAGGAAACGGCAATTACGCCTTCATCGACACAGACAAAGAAGCACAAAAAGTCCTTGTTGATCAAGTGAACGGCACGTTGGTCACCATTGCCAAAGATGTCAAGCTGCAGATTGAATTCAATCCCCGGAAGGTTGCGGCCTACCGATTAATCGGGTACGAAAATCGTGTTCTGGCGAAAGAAGATTTCAACGATGATAAAAAAGACGCTGGTGAGATCGGCGCAGGTCATGCGGTGACTGCGTTATACGAGTTGATCCCCGCCGGAACCGAAGACGAATCTGCTCCTCCCAAAGTCGATAGTCTCAAATACCAGTCTCCTGCTGGATTGACCGATGCGGCGAACCGTGACGAGTAGCTGACCCTCCAGTTGCGTTACAAAGAACCGGAATGTCAGCCCAGCCTGCTCGTTGAATACGCGTTAATCGACTACGAAGCACGATTCCAGGACGCAGACCATGACGCGCGTTTTGCCGCAGCGGTGGCCAACTTCGGCATGCAGCTCCGCAAAAGCAAGTTTTCCGGGGACTGGGATCTGCAGGATGTGATCGAGGTTGCACAGGACGCAAAAGGAGAAGACATGTCAGGTCTCCGCGCAGAATTCGTTGAGATGGTGGAGACAGCAAAGAAATCAAACCGGTAATGATGCTGATGTTCTCAGAAATCATCCGGCGAAACATCATCGGCCGCAGAAGGATGATTCGTTGCCTCTACCCTGACATGGGGAAGCAACTTTCTCAGCTGCTCCAGGCGTTCTGCAGAAATGTCCGTGTAGTCCAAATGCAGATGTTTCAATCGAGGCAAATCACAAAGTGGGGAAAAATCGAGCTGATCATCAATTTCAATCATGATCCCAAGCGCTCGCAATTCACGAAGATCCTTGATCGGTCTCAAATCCTCCACCAGCATATTGTCGAGGACAACGGTATCGACCGAATCAAAGAAATCGATCCCCAATATCCCGACCAGCCACGAAGGTGCCCACAATTCGGCACGGTGATCAAATTCGCCAGTCTCCTCATCGAAATTGTGAGCAAAAGTAATGTGCCCATTTTGAGTAGCTACCCATTCTCGTCCACGCTTCTGCGTTAACGCACGACGCATCGGTAAAGCCAGGAAACAGGCCACCAGAAATGTGACGAGAAAAAGCGTTCTCAGTGAAAAACGCATCGCAAGGTTTATCCCAATGATTTCCGGTGGCAGCGTCACAACACGTTCATGACGACCGACTTCACAAAAGTAATGCCACACATCTCAAACCAGCCATGCTCCACACTCACCGCGGCAGGACTGCAACGAAGGGGCAATCCGAGCAACCCTCTGTTCTCGGGAATTTTGAGAGTCAGCAAGCACAAAGCGATGCTTCAGCAGACCGACGGCCAGGAGCGAACACACCGCAACAGTGACCAATGACTAGGGCGATGGGATTGTTGAGGCTGGAGCTGAGGGTCGGGTCGAGGCGAAGTTTCTTACCGTGGGAAGCGTGACGTGGCGTTTAGCAGCCTCGTACTTCAGGGCCCGTTCGAAAAATGGAAACGGATATTTGGAATTCCGCCGAACGGCGTACCGCTCGACGGCAACGAGGAGCTTCCGTTCCAGCTTCCCTTTTTTGGTCAAATCAACCACGTGCTTGATATACGCCCTTTGATCATCGCGAGTTGCCCTCAAACGATTAATCAGTTGTTCCTCCAATGTGGCAGTCGTGGTGCGCCCCGACGAAAGAATCCGGGGCGAGGTGATCTGCCCAACTGCGAATGGTGTGGCAGTCAAAGCAATGAATATCGCTGCAAATTTGACAAATGTTCTCATTGCATTCTCCCTGAATACCTGCTTCCAGCTTCAAGTCACGTCACAGCTGCACGGGCCGCCCTTCCAACGAGCGACCCCGAATTGGAACCAAATCTCTGACCTCGTTCCTACGTTTTGCTTACCATCTCTGGCTCTCCAAACGCAAGACAAACCAACCCGCTGTTAATATGGGAGGTTTGCGTAGCCGGTGCCGCCACGTTTTCATTCAGTCTGCGTCGGTGACACCGATTGTGTGCACGAGGACGGGATCCCGGTCGAAAAGAGACAGGGGCGATCACAGAATTGACAGATCGCAGATCCACGGAACGGAAAAACTCGGCCGCCGGGTGCGGCGCGTCGCTCGGAAGGAATTCGGCATGAATCGTCTAGTAATGGTCGCAGCCCTCGGGGCTCTTTTGGTCGGCTCGACCGGCTGTCTTCATCACAACGTCCGAAAATCGGGAGCCGGAGACTGCACATCCTGTGCGAGCGGTAACTGTGCGAGTGGCAATTGCAACTCATGTCGGGCACTCCCGAATGCTTTCGGAGTTGTCGGTGCTTGCGTCGGAGGTGGCTGCAACAGCAATTGTGAAAACGGCTGTGCGACGACCATGGGCCGAATGGGCGGACTGGCTGGTGTCTGTGGCGGTCAGGGCTGCCGCCCCGGATGCATCCCAGGTCGCATCGGCTGGCAACAAGGTGGACTTGATTACAGTGCACACTTGCAACCGGGATGCATGGGTCATCACGCGGGTGATGCCATGAACAGTCGTCCTTTTTATCCCGGCCCTCCCACTGCTCAAGTGGGCTACCCCTACTACTCGCACCGAGGCCCTCGCGACTTCCTGGTGGACAATCCACCAACAATCGGCCGCTAGGACTGGCATGGCGACACGGCAAAAAAACCGATGCAGCGTCACGCCGCGCTGAAGTTTCCAACCAATCAGCAATGGCCAGCGAGGGTCTTCTTCGCTGGTCATTTGTTGCATAAGGCCCAAGGTTCCTGACCCAGACGAGCGAACCTATCCCACATTGTTCGCGTCATCAAATCATTCGCAATCTCCCCTGAACGTTGAGTAGCATCGTGGCCTCAGACTTTCGCCTGAAAGAGCAGCTCCCGGAATTGACCGAGCAGATTGTTGCAACCTATACCCCTGAAGACTCGATCAATCACCTGGGACACTGCCCTCTGCCCAGTTACAAGGGTGTTGCAGAAATCCTGCTCAATCTCAAGGACGTGCTCTATCCGGGATATCGCCGAAAAGTCGGACTTCACCATGGGAACATCCGCTATCACGTGGGAAGCCTGATTGACCTTCTGCACGATCAGTTGACCACTGAAATCGCACGTGCTCTACGGCACGATGCGAGAGTCCAGCACAGTCATGGAGATTGTGAAAGCGACGTCGACTTTGAAGCCAAGGGTCAAGCCATGGCGATCGAATTCCTGAAAAGCATCCCCCAGTTGCGCACGACCTTGGCAACCGATGTCCAGGCAGCCTACGAAGGTGACCCCGCCTGCCAAACCACTGATGAAGTTGTTTTCTGTTATCCCGGTTTCGAAGCCATCACTGTTTACCGTATTGCCCACGAGTTGCTGAAACTCCATGTACCCTTCATTCCCCGAATGATGACGGAATGGGCGCATAAGCAGACCGGCATCGATATTCACCCGGGAGCCACGATTGCCGACTATTTTTTCATCGACCACGGGACAGGTGTGGTAATTGGAGAGACTTGCAACATTGGTCAGCATGTCAAGCTTTATCAGGGTGTGACCCTTGGGGCGTTGAGTTTTCCGACCGATTCGGATGGCCAATTGATCCGAGGCAGTAAACGCCACCCGACAATCGAAGATCACGTCGTGGTCTATGCGAATGCGACGATTCTCGGAGGTCGCACGATCATCGGTCATGATTCTGTGATCGGTTCCAGTGTCTGGATCACGAAAACCGTATCACCCAATACAACCGTGGTGCTTGAAAAACCGCAGTTGCGTGTTCGGGGCGGTGCCAACGATTCCGAAGTGCTTGACCACGACCTGAATTTTCAAATCTGACCGGTGTGGCCAGAAGCCCGTGCCGAATGCTGCACACACCTCCACGCAGCGTGGCCGGCTGGGCATCCCTGGTATGACCTATCCCGAATTTCAGATCTCAGGGACTTGTTTCAGCAGCACGTTTCTGTGCTGCTTGATAAATCTGAGCCAGCTGAACCATCAGCGGCAGTAATTCCTGATCGAATTCCTGCGGATCGGCTTCTCCTGCTTTCGCTCGCAGCAGATCAATTTTTCTTTCCAGCTGTTCACGCAGCGCCAACTCATCAGGCGTGAACGGCAACCTTGTGCCAGACGGGTTCATTGTCACTCGCGAGGCCCTGGCTCCGTCGACAGCAAGACCATCTTTCGCTCGCTTGCTGGGACGAACACCACGGAACATGGTAGCTGGCGTTCCCTTCCCGTCCCCATTGTCGTCGATCAGCGCGTGTTCAGTAACGATCCGGTCCTGCGTGGCGTAGAACGTTCGAACCCCGGCACTGGCAGCGAGAAAAGCCTCGTGGATCGAAACCTCACCATCATGATCCAGATCCGACTGGGCTGAGTTGATCGCCTCGGCAAGAAACCCACCAAACCGGGCATAATTCTGCTCGACCCCGCTTCGTGTCGCAGTGACAATCACCCGACCCGGACCAGTGAGTCGATTGACAAAGGGTCCACTCGCCGAAGCACAGTTGGCGATTACGATTGGCCGCTTCATTCCACCAAACCACTTCGCCAAGTCAGCAGCTGAAACATCGGGCCCCCGAAGATTGAATTTTGCGACCCCTCGCGCGAATGTGCCATGCCCAATGAGCACCAACCAGAACGGCCGATCTGAATCACTCTTGGCAGCTGATTCCAATGCACTTCGCAGTGAATCCCGATCGCTTTCATCATCCGTACTCGCGGTCAGCCCGATCTGAGTAAAATTCATGCCTGACTTTTTTGCAACCTCACGCCAACGTTCCGCCCACTCACCAAACTCTTGACCGTATTCTTCGGTACCAGCAGCTCCGACCACAACCACGAGCTGACCATCATTCAGCTGACCATCACTTAATGGCCGATTCTCGATCGCATTACTCGATCCCTGTGAATTCTGGCCTTGTGAATCCTGACCTTGTGAATCCTGACCTT
>JAAXJB010000065.1 GCA_012270065.1 Rubripirellula sp.
TGGGCAAGGTGATCCTGGTGGCCGCCTTCGGCAAGCAGGTGATCGCCGCCAAGCTGCAGGCCGGCAAGTTCATCGGCGGCATCGCCAAACAGTGCGGTGGTGGCGGTGGCGGACGCCCGAACCTGGCCCAGGCCGGCGGTCGTGATGGTGCTGCCCTGCCTGGTGCTCTTGAGGCTGCTCGTTCAGAGTTAGTGGAAGCACTGCGTGCGGTTTGACAGCCACCCTCGAAGCTCGAGGAAAGGTTGGGCGTAGTTCTTTTGTCTGCAAAAACACAACTTGTTGTTTCGCCAGGCCTTGTGTGCAGGTTGATTTGCGACTGAAATTAGGAGGCGTATTGTTGGGAGATAACCATGTTATTTATTTTGCTGGGACATGTATTTTGCAGATTAAGTCATGATTTATAATTATTTTTTGGGAAATCCAAATGTTATCTAATGCAGCCATAGATGTGCAATAAGTTCAGCAATATTGGTTTTTTGTGCGTTTCAATGTTGGGTGGCTGGCAAGGTGTTGGTTGACGCTCCTGGTTCGCTACAAAAAATTGGATTAAATTTTGGCTATCTGGTTTGTTTGTGGCAGTAGTTTTCGCGTTGCTTGCTGAAGTATGCTGGAAGAATTTGTATTGCTGATCTTCTCTAGATTGTTTGATTGAAAAATGAATCTATTTTGATTCCTTGGGGTCTTTCCTAGGTGATGTGTGTGAGGTTTGAATTTATTCTGTAGGGATTTTGAGTCTTCTTGGTGGAATTTAAAGCGGCTCCTTGACCGTCCAGCTGTCGCGCGGTGGCGTGATCTGTGCTGTGCTGTCAGTCTTGGAGAAATAACGGCTGCAGGTGTTGAAACAAGCAGTTTTCATGCAGTTCGGAGCACTGCTTTTGTCAGGCAGTGTCCTTGGAGTAGCTCCATCCCATGCCCTCCAGCCTCGTGTGGTCGAGGATCCGGCGGGGCCTGCTTTTGATTCAGGACTCCTCTGTCTTGAGTGCAAATCATTTCGTTTTTACGGAGTCTTTCGATCCGTTGTCAGCTTTGGTAGCCGTCATCCTGAGATGGCTGTCATTGCGATTCCCCATGGCTCTGAATGGCTTCGCCTGCTCACAAGATGGTTGAACTCCTCGCCAGACAGGCCACGATGGAGATTCGCTCCGGTGCCTTTGCATGCAGATAGTCCTGGCCCCCGTCGATCAACCGCTGAATTTGCTGATCATGCTGATCCTTGGGCACTTTTTGGTCGACTTCCCTCTTCAGGGTGACAAGATGGCCGTTGAGAAGTGTGCTGGAAAAGACGTCACATTGAATTGGCGGTGGTGGCTTTCAGCCCATGCTGCAACCCATGGCTTCATGGTTGCTCTGCTCACTGGCATCCCCGTTCTCGGCCTTGCCGAAATGGTTGCTCATAGTTTGATTGATTTTGGCAAGTGCCGGTTTGGCTATAAGTTGATTGTTGATCAGGCACTGCATTGGGCTTGCAAAATCGTTTGGGTGGCTTGCCTAATGGCGATCAATTGAGACGGAGTTCGATTTAACGATCACAAGCCTTCATGACGAGCTTTCTCCTCTTCGTTCTCTTCCTGCTCACGGTTGTGTTGGGCCGTGTGCGTCAGCTCGGGGCTTGGCGATTTTCTCGCTTGATCCCAAGCATGACGTTCTTCCGCGTGGCTTTGGCGGCGGGATTGCTGAGCCGAATGCTGATTGGCCTCGGGTTGCAGGGCGAGATTGTTGATTGGATTGCAGTCATTGCCAAGACGGGCCTCTTCGTTGCCTTGGCGGAACTGGCTCTCGATCTGATTTGGGTTGTGTTGGCGCGGTTGAGCCAGGGCGGCGTGGCTCCTCCTCGCATTCTCAAGGATTTGGCTTTGGTGGTTGCGGCTTTTGTGGTGGTAGCTGTTGAGCTCAATAGCCAGGGTGTGTTGACTACTGTCGGTTCAGCGGCGGTCTTGGGCGGACTAGCCTTCATTGTTGGTCCCGGTTCAGCAACTCAGGTTGGCAATATTTCTTCAGCTCTAGCTGTTCAAGTTGAGCGTCAATTCAGTGTGGGCGACTGGGTAGAAATTGCTGGTGAATTGGGTCGTGTTGAAAATATCTCTTGGAGTAGCACCTACCTTTATGACGACATTGATGACCGCTATATTGTGATTCCGAATTCGCTGATTGATCGCAGTAAGACAATCAATTATTCAAGACCATCTTCAACGGAGTATCGACTTGAATTGGAGATTGGTTTGCCATTGGACATGCCTCCTGGCCTTGCTATGCAAGTTTTGCTGGTGGCTCTTAATTCTCACAAAGGTATTGTTGACCCTGAGCGAAGTCGGGTTATTCTTAGATCTATTGATCGGGACTCTATTGTTTATATTCTTAAATTCTTTGTTGCTGATTTCAAGCTTCGTAATCAAATCCGTACAGATATCTATTCCAATGTTTGGTATGCGGTTGAGCGCAATGGTTATGCCTTGCCATATTCGATGATTGATCTGAGGACAGCTCAGTCCCAGAGGCAACTGCTTGCACAGCGTCGAGAACGGGAACAGTGCGACAGTTTTTCCTCTCTTCGGTCGATCGAGTTGTTTTCTTCGTTGTGTGATGATGAGATTAGAGAAATCATTCGTAATGACCGTTTGATTTGCTTTGGTCCTGGCGAACTGGTCGTTCAGCTTGGAGATGTGGGTGGTTCGATGTATGTGCTGCTTGAGGGCAGCTGTTCTGTCTTGATTCCGAATCCCTCCGGTGCTGAGGGAATGATTGAGGTTGCTCAGCTTTCTTCGGGAACCATTTTTGGTGAGATTTCTGCTTTAACGAATGCTCCGCGGACGGCGTCGATCAAGGCGGCCTCCCATGTGGTCCTCCAGGAGATCAGCCAACAGCAGATTGAAACCATCTTTCTGAACAATCAGGAGGCCATGGCCGAGTTCGCGAAAGTGATGGCCTCACGGGAGGCATCGCTTAAGACGTTCACGCCAGAAGAAACCAAATCCCTTGAGGTTGGTTTGCTCGAACGCATGACCAAGACGTTCAACAAATTGATGTTCTCTTGATCTGTGAGTTGTTTTCTCGAACCTTTGGCCAACAGCAGAGTGTTTTGTCAGGATGTGTGTCGTTGTGCGTGATCGATATGGGTTCATCCGCCGCTCTGCACAAGGCATTGGCTGTCTGCCTCGGTATTTCTGTCTCCGTTGCGCTGTCTCCACTGGTTGGGCTGGCTCAGGCCAACCTTCGCAGCAGCTTCCCGGGGCGTCGGGTTGGTGGGGGAACCCGGGGTGAGTGCAGTGCTCGGACCCTGGTGCATCTTGTGCCTGATAGCAGCGTTTTTGCGCCTGGTGTCTCCGCTGATTTGGCCCTGGTGCAAGGACCGACGGCTAATCCCGTCAGCTTGACGATGACTTTTAAACCAGAAGCGGGTGGTGCGTCCACCAGCCAGACATTGCCTGCCTCTCCTGCTGGAGTCACCTTGGTGCGTCGATCCGCCATCAGTGTTCCGACCATCTGGGAGTCGGGCTTTGATTGCAACTCTGGCGATACTGCGGCAAGTGCTGACCCCCTGTCGTTCATCGAAACGGCATCTCCACCGGCGGTGAGTCTTCTGCTCTCCACTGCGGAAGCCAGCGATGTGCAAGTGCAGAAGAACTTGCAGCGATTGCGCCAAAACTGCGGAGGAACGGTTGACGCAGCGGAAACGTTGTCTCAGTTCGGCTTGGCAGATGTCGTTACGGCTGAATGGCCTCAGGAGTTGCCGGTGCGTTGTCCATCTTGAGTTCACTCACTTCAAGCGGTTCTTCGCGCCCCTTCACCTGCACAGGCCCCCAATACTCAAGATTCAGGCGACTCTTGAAGGTTGGATCCAGCAGGTCAAGGGTGGTGCTGGAGATCAGCACTCGAAGCACGCCTTCATGACGGTGTTTGTCGAGACTTTCCAGTCGTGACGCACAGTTGACGGAGTCGCCGATGACGGCGTATTCGATTCGCTCGGCGCTGCCCATCGACCCCACCAGGGCTTCCCCTGAATGAATGCCCATGCGGATTCTCATTGCTGGTTCTTGGTCTTGCAGCAGGTCCTTGTTCAGCTGTTCCAGCCCAGCTTTGATTTCCATTGCAGCTTCGATCGCGGCCTGTGCTTCTGCCTTGCTGTCCTGCTCGAGGGGAACCCCAAATACAGCAAGCATTCCATCGCCGGTGAATTTGTTCACCATGCCGCCGCGCTTGGTCACAGCTGGAACGCAGACCTCCATGCCGCGGTTGAGCCAGTCCATCAGTGCGCGGGGAGTCATCCCCTCCGACACGCTTGTGAAGTTCACCGTATCCGTGAACAGCACGGTTACGGGCAGTTGGCGGCCCTCGAATCGCCCGTCGCTTAGAAGTTCATCACGCTGATCCCAGAGTTGTTGGGCTACGGCTGGTGATGTGGTTTGCCCCAGCAGTTGTTTGATCTGTTGTGAATGCTGTTGGCTCATGGCACCCCGGCGCAACCAAGCGGCACCGCCCATGCTCAGCAAACCGAAGGTGGGCATGGCGATTCCCACCCAGATGTGCTCCCAAAGCAGCCAAGTCAGCCCACCGGCGACCCCGGCGCTGAGTGCAACGACCACGAGCACGCTGCGTCGCAGGGTCGGCACCTTTTCCCCAAGCAGCGTTCCGCTTGCCATGCAGAGAAGGATCAGGATGAGGTTGCCCCAGCCCGGCATGATCCAGCCCGTGTTCAGTGTTCCGTTGTGGTGATCGAGCAGTGTGGCTACACGGTTGGCGTGGATTTCCACCCCAGACATCTGGAACACCTCCTCTGACTGATGGAAACGGGTGTGCGGGACGTTGAAGAGATCTCTAAGGGATGGAGCTGTACTCCCGATCAACACAATTTGATCGCGAATCGCCTCTCTGGGGATTTCACCATCCAGCAGCTGTGTCAGTGAATAGAACCGATAGCTCCGCGGTTCGCGGAACCGAAGCAGACGCTGGATTCCAAGCCCAGCGTCGATTTCGTTGTGGTAACCGCCCCCATCCGCGCTGAGCCAGGCGTCTTGATGGGTTCCGTCGTCCATCGCCTCCCGCAGGTTTCGATTACCGGTGGCGACCTCCATCACACGCATGGGGAAAGAGACCGTCGCTTCGTCTTGCCCGGTGACATGCACGAGGTCGCGGCGCAGCACCCCGTCGGCGTCGAGGCTCAGGTCGTTGTAAGACTGACGTTCAGTGGGGGTCCCTGGAACCGGAGCGATGCCAGAGGCCACATTAAAAATCGAGACCAAGGTCGGTTCGTCTCGAAATCGATCACGAAGACATTGTTGTTGTCGACCAACGCCTTTATCGCGGTAGATGTCGAATCCGATGACGTCGACCCCGCCAGCGTTCAGGCGGTCAAAGGCTTTGCAAAACAGGGCGTCATCGATCGGCCAGCCAAAACGTTGAATGTCGCTTTCTTCAATGCCCACCAGGGTGATTGGCGTGTCTCGCCCGGATGGTGATGGACGTTGAGCGGTAACTAGGTCATAGAGGAGAAGATCGATGGTTTGGGCGAGACCGGCGCTGCGCAGCAACACGAGGATGACCACGGACACCAGATAAGGTCCGGCGCTTTGCAACAGCAGCTCTCGAACGTGCTTCACCCTGCGAGATAGGTCGTTTGGTCCAGGCTGGCCTTGAGATGGCTCATTAACAGCCGCGCTTCTTCAATTTCTAGTTTTCCTTGCTGAATCGCTGTTTCAGAGGCCTGGCGCAGGCGTTCAAGGATGAGCTCTGGATCATGTTGCATTTCCTCCAATACATTGGCGTTTGTGTCTCCCTTGAGCACATGGTCCAGGAGGTAACCGCCCCCTCTGGGATTCAGTCTCACGTGAACAGCATTGGTGCTGCCAAACAAGTTGTGGAGATTGCCCATCACTTCTTGATAAGCACCGCCGAGAAACATGCCAATCCAATACGGTTGATTGTCTTGAAGTGGATGCAATTCAAGAAGAGATTTGTTGCTGCCACGGTCGATAAATCGCGAGAGCTTCCCATCAGAATCACAGGTGAGATCGGCGAATTGGCCAAGTTCGCTCGGGTATTCATTCAGGCGATGAATTGGCATCACTGGAAAGAGTTGATCAATCGCCCATGTGTCTGGAGCTGACCGAAAAATAGACAGGTTGGCGTAGTACGTCCAAGCCAAAGCTTGTTGCAGCCCGCGTAGGTCTTCATGGATGGGCTCATCCGTTGGCAGCTTTGAACTGATTTCTTTGGCGCAGGTCCAGCTCAGCTGTTCTGCCATGGCTCGTTGATTCAGGCGGATGTAGCCCAGTCGAAAGGCTGCAAGAGCATCTTCCCGAAATTTAATTGCATCATTCCAAGCCTCTTGAAGCAGAGAAGGATCCGCAGGATCCATTGCGCGAATCCGCTGGAGTGTTTCGCGTAAATTGGCTACGGGGAGTGGTTCATCGCTCTCTTGAGCTGGTTCGCCATCGGGTGCGCGACTGCAGCCGAGGACATTGAAAACCAGCACGGAGAAATGACTCGCCAGGGCACGACCGCTCTCGCTTACCAGGGTTGGCACTGGCACACCGAGAGGTACGCAACACTCCCGGATCGTTGCGACGACATCATTGGCGTAATTCTGCAGCGAGTAATTCGTCGATGCTGAGCTTGCCGTTCGGCTGCCGTCGTAGTCGATGCCGAGGCCTCCGCCAACGTCGAGGAAACCCATTGGGGCCCCGAGGCGAGTGAGTTCGACGTAGATCTGTCCAGCCTCCTGCAGGGCGTCCTTCAGCACGGCGATGTCATTGATTTGACTGCCGATGTGGAAATGCAGCAGCCGAAGGTCTTGAAGTAGTCCCGCCTCATCGAGGGCCTGAACGGTCTGGAGCATTTCGCTGAGATCCAGGCCGAACTTGGCGCGGCTTCCGACGGAACTGCCCCAGCGCCCAGTGCTGCGGCTTGACAATTTCGCCCGAATGCCAATAAAGGGCGAAGCCCCAAGCTCTTTGCTGGCTTCGATAATGCGCTGAATTTCATCAGCTTGCTCGATCACCACCACCGGCTGGTGGCCCAGACGTCGCGCGAGGATTGCAGTCTCGATGTAGCGGCGGTCTTTGTAGCCGTTGCAAATCAGCAATGCTTGCTGATCCTCGATCAGGGCTAAAGCGATCAGAAGTTCGGCTTTGCTACCGGCTTCCAACCCGAAGCTCCAGCGTTGGCCACAATCAACCAAATGCTCCACCACGTGGCGTTGCTGGTTGCATTTGATTGGAAACACCCCTTGATATCGCCCGTCGTAGTCGTAAAGGGAGATGGCCCGTTCGAAGGCGGCGTGGAGGCGTTCGAGCCGGTCTTCCAGAATGTCGTCGAAGCGGATCAGCAGAGGTGGGTGAAGGTCGCGTGCTGTGAGGCCTTTCACCAGCTCGACGAGATCAAGGGATCCACCGCGGTCACCGCGAGGTTGAACAACGATGTGCCCGCGACTGTTAATCGAAAAATACGGTTCACCCCAACGTTCAAGCCCGTACAGCTCTGCACTGCGGGACACGGACCAGGACCGATCGGTTTCGGCCAGAACCATCAACCCTCAACCAACAAGATCACTGAAATTTAAAGACGGCTTTGAGGCTGCGCTTGCCAACCGGTGGGTTGTCCGCAGACGATGGCATGACTTTCAAGCTTTTTTCATGGCCGAACGCTCTTTCGTTGCGATCAAGCCCGATGGTGTGCAGCGGGGACTCGTGGGCGAGATCCTTGGCCGTTTTGAGCGCAAGGGTTTCAAATTGGTTGGCCTCAAGCAGATCACACCAAGCCGTGCCCTGGCTGAGCAGCATTACGGCGTTCACAAGGAGCGTCCCTTCTTCTCTGGACTCGTGGATTTCATTACCTCCGGTCCGGTGGTGGCCATGGTCTGGGAGGGCGATGGTGTCATTGCAAGTGCCCGTAAGTTGATTGGTGCCACCAAACCCCTCGAAGCTGAGCCCGGAACAATCCGTGGTGATCTTGCGGTGAACATCGGCCGCAATGTGATTCACGGTTCGGATGCCCCCGAAACCGCGGCTTTTGAAATCGGTTTGTGGTTCACCCCTGAAGAGCTGAACGACTGGACGCCCTCTGATCAAACCTGGCGCGTCGAAAGCTGATCAAAAGGCATAGCGGAGCTTGGTGTGGATTCCATTGCCAAGCCACCAGTCGTTCCAGACGCCTGGGTTGTCATTGGTTTCGAAGGTGTTGACCCAGCCAAGCTCCACTTGCCACCGACCGTGGGTGTACCGCGCGATTAATCCACCTGATCCCACCTGATCGTCGAAGGTCACGTCGTCGATTTCAGTATGGATTCCTCCTTTCCCGACGTAGGGGATGAGTTGCAGCTGTTGCTTGTCGTTTTTCCAGACGGTCCAAATCAGTTCCCCAATAGCCAGCCAGCCACTGTCGCCACTGGCGATGCTTCCCGGCAGACCGATGAGTCCGACATCGCTACCGAGGCTGAACCCCATGCTTGAGGGGAGTGAACTGAAGGCAACCTGACCGGCTCCTCGAAGGTTGAATATGACGTTTGGCGCGGCCAACAAGGTCAGATTGGCGAGTCCCCCCATGGCTCGTGCTTCGCCAACATCGATGCCTAGACGATCGAGATTATGCAGATGCTCATCATTGGTCAGGCCCGGAAAACCTTGGAGGAAATAGCCATTGGCGCTCCATCCTGCGGGGCCAGTGATTCCACTCACGGTGGTGCTGAGCTTGACGTTTCCGCTACGCATCCAACCGTCTTCTCCTCCACCCACGACCAAGGGAACACTCGCGTTGCCTTCGAAACTGTCTGTCCGGCTGGCACTGATCCCAGCCGCACCTGTCCAAGAAAGACCGCGTCCTTGGTGGAATACGGTGTCGACCTGGATCAAGCCCTGCAATGTCCGGAAGTTGAGTTTGTGTGGGTCGCCTATGAATTCAACGAAATTGCTGTGGCTGTAGCCAATAGAGCCAGTGAGGTTCCATCTGTCTGACAGCGGGTAGGTGTATGTGGCTGAAAGAAGGGTCGATCCCAATTCCAGCTGGCCATCGTTTTTGAGTTCAAAGAACAGCAGCGCTGTATCGCCTCGCTTCAAGAAATCGTTTTGAAGCAGAACGGCATTCGAACGCCATTCGCCATTGCCAGGAGACCCATTATTCCCAATGCTGAAGTCTCCTCGTAAGGGTGTGGGTGGTGCTGCTTCTACACCCAAGGTCACCACGGCTTTGGTGGGATCACTGCCCAGACGACCCATATTGCCGTTGATTTTTCCAACCCCGCCGCGACGTACCTCAACGAGGGCTTTTTCAAGGGTGGGGATGTGGAGAACACTGCCCAAAAGGGGCGAGAGTTGCTTCTCTACCTTGGCCTTTAGCTCTGGATCGCTGCTTTCAACCTGCAATTCAGCGATGACTCCCATGACCACTTCGAGGGCGCCGGGGTAAGGCTTGGGAAGGGTGTAAACCCTGGTGTTCACGTATCCGTCTTTGATGAAGCGGGCCGTGAGAGCTGCAGCGCAAGCCCTCAATGTCTTCGCGGGTGTTGCTTTGCCACAGCGTTTGAGAACGGCCTCGATCTCTTCCTTGGAATAGGGCGAGTCGCCGATCACTGTTGGTCTCCAGCTGGGAATCAGTGCTGGAGCTCCCCCTGATGTCGGGAGTTCGTCAGCGTCCTCCGGAGCTGGTTTGAGAGTGGGCTGAAGAACAGGCTGATCGGCAGGTTGCGTTTGTCGTTCTTGAGGTGCTGTTTCTGCTGGCAGTCGAACAGGTCCTGGCTGGATTGGCGGAGCAACCAATTGGGCCAGCAGCAGCACAGGACATTGGGCAAGATCTTGAGAATATTTTTGCCGACTCAGATTATTTTCGCAGGGCCAATGGTCAGGATGCTTAATTGATCCCTGCCTTGAGGCTCCATTTAATGAGGGCCAGGCTTGTCCTGGCCGATTTTGAAGCAGCATCTGAATGGAACGCTACAAAACTTAGGCGCTTAAAATTAAGAAATTGGCAAGATTTGTGGCTGCATATTTTAAATTAGTATTCGATAATACCAATTCGTCTGGTATCCGATGATGCCAGTTTGCGTGGTTCGAGTGGTTGGAATTGTGCATTGATTCCATGCACTGGAGCAGCTGGTTAATCGAGGCACTCGGGCGCTTTTCTGGACGCCTCATTTGGCTACAACAAGGCTTTGTGAGTCTCTTGAGTCCAATTATGCTCTCGGTTTTTTCTAGGTGCTTGGCGTGGATGTCCGATCAAATGCCACTAGTCTGCATTTACGAAAATAAGTCGTTAGTTCGATGTCACCGGTCCTGCGGTTGAACGGTTTTCGCCTGGGACTGCTGCTGGCTGCACTGGCTGTGGGGTCTGGAGAAGCTGCCTTTGGTGAGATTCGTGCTTCTGGCAAGAACGGATTGAGGACAGAGGTGAATGGAGTGCGTGGCGGGGGATGCAACAAAGGTGTGTGTCGGATTGGTGGTGGAACGAATGCGGGAAAGAATAAGTTTCATCGGTTTAAAGATTTCGATACCCGCGGAGCAATCGAGCGCGTTGAATTTGATACCGGAGGGAAACACAATCTTGTGGTTGGTGTGACCTCCGCGAACGGGACGTGGATTAATAAAATGGTGGCCCTCTCGTCGAAGGCGAATTTATTTTTTCTCTCTCCTGGTGGGATTCATTTAGGCAAGGGTGCGGGGTTTATTAATGTTCCGAAGTTATCGCTGAGCACGGCGGATCAGCTGCGTTTTGCTGAGGGCACGTTTGATGTGTTTCACAGTACGCCAGAGAGCGTTGCAGCCTTCACGACGAATCCCTTGCCAGGGGTTTTTGGGATGCGTCGCAGTGAGATGGATAAGGGAGTCGTGTTGGAGGCCGGGCAGTTGCCTGGGATTCATCTCAATGGAATCAACATCAGCCTGGATGAGGAGTTGCTGGTGGATGCTCCCGGGGGGCAAGTGAATGTTGTTGATAGTCGGCTCGATGTGGGAACTGACGATGTTGGCGGGAGAATTACGTTAACCGGTGAAGCAATCAGTATTAATGGTGCTTCGGAGTTGATTGCCAGTGGACGGAGTGGTGGCGGGTTGATTGAAGTGGGAGGAAGTTGGCAGAACAGTGATGCCTCAGTTCGCCAGGCAGTCACGGCTCAGGTTGAGCATGGAGCCGTGCTGGATGCATCTGCAAGTGTGAATGGAGATGGTGGCGAGATTGTGGTGTGGAGTGATATCACCGATCCTCAATCGTTAACAGCGGTGGCTGGAAGCTTGTGGGCGAGAGGCGGACTTGAAGGAGGAGATGGTGGTGCGATTGAAACGTCTGGTTATGAGTTGGATATAGCTGGAATTGATGTTCAGACCAGTGCCATTTCAGGAGAGAATGGGCTGTGGTTGTTGGATCCGTATGATTACACAATCGGGTCGGTTGAAGCGGGATACATTGTGGATGCCTTGGGTGATCAAAACAACGTCACGATTTCAACGGCCTCAACAACTAGTGCGGCCGGTAGTGACACAATTTCTGCGTCTAGTGAAGACCCTAGTGGCGGCACTATCACAGTTGATGCAGAAATTGATCTCATGTGTCCCAGTGGGCCTTGTGGAGATCTAACACTTACTGCAGATAAAGATATCCAAATTAATGCACGTGTTGGAGGAGAAGGTTTTGAACAATCAAGTCTCACGCTGTCCTCTAAAACAGGTGTCTCGATTAATTCAGGCGGATCGATTCAATGGCTTTGTGAATTTGACTGTGGTCAGGTTGAGATTAGTTCTTCCGTCTCTGGTGGGTTAACAGGTTCTGGCCCACTGGATATTGGTTCATCATCATCAACTACGCTGATTGTCAATCAGGTGGGTACTTCAAACTTCTCGGGTAAGGTTTCTGGTAGCGGTCAATTTCAAAAGAATGGGACTGGTACTTTCCGTCTCACAGGTAATTCTAACGACTACAGCGGCGCAACAGTCGTTAACGCTGGTGTCCTTCAAGTTAATGGAAATGTCAACAACAATTCCAACGTCTCGATTGCGTCTGGTGCAAGATTTATAATCTCAGCATCTCAGCAGTCACCTCAGACCTACAGCGGAATAATATCGGGTGCGGGAGTTTTTCGCAAAGAGGGAAGCGGGACGCTGACACTGAGTGGAGCCTCAACTCATTCCGGCAACACTGAAGTGTTTGAGGGGTCGCTCGTTGTCAACGAAAGTCTCTCTGATTCAACAGTTGTTGATGTATCAAGTGGTGCTACTTATACGTTGGGAAAATCCGACACGATTGGGGGGCTTGAGGGGGCAGGCTCGGTGAATCTTAATAGCAACGAACTCACAGTCAGCCAATCGGCTACTAACGCTACTTTTAGTGGAATTATTTCAGGATCTTCTGCTTCGTCAAATTTACGAAAACAAGGAGAGGGGAATCTGATTCTCTCGGGCAGCAATACATATGGGGGGGATACATTTGTTGATGCTGGCTACTTAAATGTTACCGGCAGCCTCCCTGATTCGACAATTGTTAGTGTATCGAGCGGCGCCAATTACACACTGGGAGAGCCTGACACCATTGGAGGGCTATTGGGGGCAGGATCGGTTGATCTTAATGGCTACGAGCTCACGATCAATCAGTCTGCTTCTGAGGCTACTTTTAGTGGAATTATCTCTGGTTCATCCGTTTCATCGGATTTGAGAAAACAAGGCACTGGGAAGCTTATTTTTTCTGGGGACAATGACTATGAGGGGAGTACATTTGTTGACGCTGGTGTTTTGAGTATCAGTGGAGCTCCGAATAATTTTAGTGATATTGTTATAAGTAGTGATGCGGTTTTGGAGTATGATTATTCTAGTTCCCAGTCTTATTCGGGTGATATTTCTGGTGCTGGTGGTCTGAGAAAGATTTCTTCAGGTGAGTTGTGGTTGACAGGAGCACTGACTTACACCGGGGCAACGAACATTATGGGTGTTTCATTGCAAGTACGATCTACGCCGAATGCGTCAACATCCATAACTTGCTAGGGCGGG
>JAAXJB010000029.1 GCA_012270065.1 Rubripirellula sp.
AGTGAAGGCTGGATGCTGGCGTACCCCCTTGGGCGAGAAAAGCCGTTTCTGGCCGCAACTCTCAGCAGCACCCGCTGAATCTTTCACCCCCGGAGCGTTGGAAGCCCTGCACCGTCTGAACCCATGGGACCAGTTGCGTGCCAGAAAATCAGGAGAATCCAAAACCGATTATCTGGCCGAACTGCTTTCCACCGGTGCGATCACCGAGCTGCGTTTGCTACAGGCATCCGGACGCGACATCGCAGTCTGGTAAACACCGGCCGGAAACCTGGAACGATCAGTCGAGCACCAGAAACGATCAGCAGAACGCGGCATGCAATCATGCCGCGTTCTGCTCAGCCTCGAAACGTTCAAAGTACGAAGCCGCAGATCACGTGAATTTTTCACGGCCAAAAACTGTGATCGAAAACTTACAGCGGTTTCAGACACATCGTTGGTTCAGGGGCAACGTGATTTCGGACGCACTGTGGCCCGGCGTAACAGCACGAATCCGCAGCCACGGTTTCGTGGAGAAACTTTTACAGTCACACCAAACAGATTTTGCATCCAAAATTCAATTTTCCTGTGAACCAGCAAACCAGCTACGCGTCTAACCAAATGTGGCGCGATTCAGCTGTCTCGCCACCACATAGCATGATGAGCAGGATCCATTCCTCTCCAACCTGCCCGATCCGGGCAAGGTGGAATCCGTCGTTGACGGACATGCGGCCTCTGGCAATCCAACGGATCCGCTCTTGGCCGCCGCTGGCCTCACCAGGAATCTCAGCATGCTCTTGTGCATAAAATCCACGAGGGCCAAAGGACTCGGAGCACACACCAATCCGTCATCCAAAACCAAATCCCACACGGCGGCGTTTTCTACGATCAACCGTCTTACTGAGTGCTCTTTCCGCCATCCTGCCCCGCATTGTGGTTCAGGGTGAAACGCCCCCAGAACAATACTTGCACGTGAGACGCGACGCACTGGGAAATCCCGCGTTACCTCCAAATTGGAAGGATGGCCCCCAGTCGTTGGATACCCCGGAGTTCAATCCCCATGGGAGATCCATTCCAACAATCAGACAAATCTGCCGTCGCGAAACAACAGGAATGCCAGCCCTGGGTTATGGCGTGATGGGGACGGTCATTGAACTCAAAAAGCCCATTGGTGACCTACCGGAAGATTAGAGACCATACCCAAAGGATTCCTCTCTAACTCCGTACCAAAGTATCCCGGGAGACTCATTGCGTATCCCAAGCGGAAATTGCTCGCTGCAAACCTCCCTGAGGACTGAACAGGAATATTAATCCCAAACGTTGTGCTTTCGGGACCAAACGTGTCAATCTGCAAAGCGAAACTCATCCTGCCGAGGCCATCACCAAACGACCCGACATTGCGATCATGCAACCGACTGAGTCCGACGATTTGACCCCAAACCCCAAAACACATTGGAAAATGAAAATGCCAAGTGCTGACGATATCATCGACCAGGGAAAGATTGCTCTTACCCACTGCTGGGACAGTGGGGGACCGGGCGCCGGGGCAGGCGAGGAGCAGGTCTATCGCCTGGGAGAACATTACGCAGTCGCATCCGAAACGGCAGGTCCACTGGGACCCTTCCAGTCGTTGCATGAGGCAATCGAGCAGACTGATGTTGTCTGCATCACCGACGCGAGCAAATCAATCGATTGCGATGAACTGTCCACCGGTCAAATCATTGATTTGCTACAAGTTCACTACCACGGAGAAGAACCAGCTTTGGACATCAACGGTCACCGCTGTGTCTATGACAGCGGTGCTGGCAAGTACAGCCAATCCGCGAATTGAAAAAGTCCCAGGACCATGAAAGGCGTACACACTTTATGGCACAAACCGCGCTCTCAAGGTGCGTGCTTGAGCCCACCATGGTAAGGCACGGTATGTGAACAGGCGGCACGCCCCACCGCCGCAAAAATTAATGCCCCCTTGTAACCAAACCCCACCACAGCCGGAAATCTCCCTCAAACAGGGAAAAGGCCATCGAAGGTTCATCCACCAAGAGGCATACTGCATTCCAATTCAACCCGAATGCAGAAAAAGTAAAACACTGGGCAGCATTCAGCGCGAAACTGAAATATCCATGAACACAAGATAAACCGGTTGGCGAACTAAACTTCCTGCTCCAGCTTTTTGATCACTTTGCAGAATGCCGTCGCAACATTCAGTACATCGCCAGCAGTCACGTCGGAAATCCTGGCCTGCTCATGAATCAATACACCTGCACGATTCATTTTGAAATCACCCCAGCCAGTTTCACAAACTCCATCAAACCAGACTTTTGCTGAGGCATAATCCGTTTGTGTTTTCGACCTTTTTCCATTGAGACGTAGAACAAACTTGACCGTACACCCTGAGCGTTTTTTCTTGGTAATGCTCGCAACAGCGTTTATTTTCCCGTACGACCAGATCTCAACGCCTGCCCGATCGATTTTTCGTTGGGGAAAATTCTCACGCAACTCCTTTTCGATGGTTGGCAGAAACACGCTCTGAACATATATC
>JAAXJB010000113.1:0-9464 GCA_012270065.1 Rubripirellula sp.
GGGCTAGCGTTGTGGGGCGAATTGCGGTGGACTGGTCTCACCGTGAAGAACAGGTGGAATTTCGGTGTCCTTGATGCCCGGAGGCTCTGGTCCGCCAGGAGCAGGTTCAAGATCCGGCAGCCCCAATTTTTCACGTGATCCCTCTGGTGTGCTTTTTCCCTCAGAAGGATCGTCGAGGATTGAGGGCAGATTGAGACTGGCGGGCGGAGGTGACGCTGGTGGTGTGTCTGGTGCGTCAGGCTTTGACGGCGGTAACTCAGGTGAATTCGGAGACGGAATTGGCTCTGGAGAATCAGTCGTCGGTGGATCAGTTAATGGGATTGGGTCTTGCGATGAAGGGGGATCCGGTGTTGGAGGCACCCCGTTGATTTCGAGTGCATCCGGTTCGATCGGTTCACCTTCATCAAAAGTCGGAGGTAGCAGATCGCTGAGGCCAATCTCATCTTCTGGAGCATCCGATGGGCTCGTCTCGATGTTGTTCTCTTTCTGTTTTTCCGGTGCAGCGGGGGTGAGTGCATTGCCTTGACTGGCCGGTCCCAAGTCGTCCGTGCCGGGAAAACTCTGGTTGCCAGTACCTGCGGCGGGCCGTCGAGCAGGCTTGGCAGAGTGAATTTGAACTTCACTCGCCTCGATCCGTGCGCGCTTCAGTTTTTCGCTCAGCGCTCGGTTCTTGTAGTCGGCTTCATAGAGTTTGTCCTCAAGAATGCGGACTTCACGAATCATCTTTTGCTGGTAGAGGTCTTGTTGCGCGCGACTGCGGCAACCGATCGCAGCAGGCAACACAGCGCCGAGCAAGAGCAGGGCGAAGGTGCAGATTCGTTGGGGAGGGAGGTCGCTCAACACGTTCGATGTCAGAAATCTGATGTGTCAATGAATCGTTGCCAAGTAAACAGTCGCGGAGTGTGGGAATACCAAGCCGCCACAGCTGAGGTCAACGGCGGAATCGACTTTGGTGTCAATGATGGCCTCGTTTCGCGCGGAATGGAGGCAGCGGACCACTCAATGACCTGCTTTGGCAGGACAAATCCCGGGTGCCCCGGCCCAAGTCCGTTTGATAGCATTTGCTGCTTGTGAGGGTGCTGTCAGGGGAATGTTCGCGACCCTGGGAGCCAGCCGACTTGTCACTGGAGCCGGACCCGGTAGGCTCATTCCAGTCTGATTCAGATGATTTGGAAGGGGGGTCCAATTCGGTCAGCAAGGTTCGAGATCAGGGAAGCAACGAAGGAACATTTCCGCGGAAAGACGCATCGTCAGACCGTCATTAGTTTTGGGCAAGAGAACGAACCGAACGAGGAACCTCGCGTAGGAACGGGATACCTCCAAGCAAGGGAAGAACCATGTCAAACGCAACTGATGCAAATCAAGACCCGATGGCCTTGATCAATCTTGAAATTCAGCAGGCCAGTGCTCCTTTTCAGCGGCTGATCGGCGAGGTGGGAAAGACGATTGTCGGTCAGGAAAAACTGATTCACCGGATGTTGGTGGGGCTGTTGGCAAATGGTCATTTGTTGATCGAAGGTGTACCTGGTCTGGCAAAAACCACTGCCGTGGCTTGTCTTGCCAAAGCCATTCGCACTGATTTCCAGCGTTTGCAGTTCACGCCTGACCTTTTACCTGCCGACCTGATTGGCACACAGGTTTACCGTCCGCAGACCCAGGAGTTTGTGGTCCAGAAGGGGCCTGTCTTTTCGAATTTGATTTTGGCAGATGAAATCAATCGCGCACCTGCAAAAGTGCAAAGTGCATTATTGGAGGCGATGCAGGAGCGGCAGGTCACGATCGGTGGTGAAACGTTTCCTCTGCAGGATCCGTTCCTTGTGATGGCGACGCAGAATCCCGTTGAGCAGGAGGGAACGTATCCCTTGCCCGAAGCTCAGGTGGACCGGTTCATGTTGAAGGTGGTTGTCGATTATCCCACACGGGACGAGGAACTTGAAATTCTGGAGCGGATGTCACGTACCAGGCCGCAGATGGAGGTTGATGCAGTGGCCTCGCCAGAGGAAATTCTTGTTGCTCGAGAACTCGTAGATCGCATTCATGTGGATCGCAAGGTGAAGGAGTACGTTGTCGATCTGGTCATGGCAACAAGGAAACCATCTGCCTACAACCTGCCGCTCGATGAACTAATTGAATTTGGAGCATCACCACGTGCAACCATCAATTTGACCCTTGCCGCCAAGGCGAATGCATTCCTTGAAGGCCGGAGTTTTGTAACTCCGCAGGACGTGAAATCCATGGCAATGGATGTGTTGCGTCACCGGGTAGCGGTGACCTACGAGGCCGAAGCGGAAGAAAAGACGCCGGACATGTTGATCGACCAGATCCTGGCTACGATCTCCGTTCCTTGAATCTCTGAACCTTGAAGTTGCAATTTGAGGCCTTGAGCAGGAAAGGACTAGAGCATGATTCCCAGTGAAATGATGAAGCGGATACGCCGTATCCAGATTCACACTTCCCACGTCGTTGACGACCTGCTGGCAGGACAATGGCATTCGGCCTTCAAAGGGCGGGGAATCGAGTTTGAGGAGGTGCGTCCCTATCAGGTAGGTGATGATGTTCGCACCATCGACTGGAATGTTACTGCCCGGGCGGGTGAGCCGTTTGTAAAGTTGTTTCGCGAAGAACGCGAGCTGTCTGTGATGTTGCTGGTAGATCTCAGTGCTTCCCAGGACTTTGGCACCAACCTGCAGACCAAGCGTGAATTGATCACTGAATTGGGAGCAACTCTCGCGTTCAGTGCTATCAGAAACAATGACAAAGTCGGTCTTTCTCTCTTCACGGATCAGATTGAGAAAGCGATTCCCCCCAGAAAAGGGAAAAGACATGTACTCCGCTTGATCCGCGAATTGCTGTATTGCCAGCCGATGGGCAGGGGGACGTGTCTGAAATCGGCATTGGATCACCTGAATCGAACAGCGAGCCAGCGTACGGTCGTGTTTCTGATCAGTGATTTTCAGGACAACGGCTTTGAAAAAACACTGCGTGTTACGCGGAAGAAGCACGATGTGATTCCAATTCTTGTCAATGATCAACGCGAACGGGAATTGCCCAATGTGGGACTGCTGCGTTTACGTGATCCGGAGTCTGGAAGCATGGTGACCATTGATACTGCCAGTCGACGCCAGCGGGAAGCGTTCAAAAAGATGCAGGTGCTTGAATCTGAAAAACGTGATGCCGTTTTCTGCCGCCTGAAAATGAATCCGATTCATCTTTCCACCGGAGAAGACTACGTTGAACCGCTGAAACGTTTTTTCCACAGTCGGGAGGCCAGACATTGAATTCATGCCTTCGTCACTTCGACCGCTTTGTCCTTCTTTGCATCCTCGTCGGTTTCCTGATGCCGTCATTGCATTCCCATGGTCAAAATGCTGTCACGGGAACGCCTTCAGAATCTGTGCAGCGACGTTTTGAATCGACCGGTACACCTGTGGCAGTTGTTGCTGAGATTGTGGCTTCGAAGTCACAGATCGCCGTGCCGATGCAATACCGTCTTGCGATTGAAACACCCGCCGGGGCCAAGGTAAATCTGCCTCCCATTGGTGGCGTGGCTGTCAATGAAACCAAAACCCTTGCTGTTGTTGATCAACCCTTTGGGGATTTCCTGCTGACGGGCATACAGATGCAAGCCGACCTGCCGTTGGATGGTCGCAGTGGAAAACGTCTGACTCAGATGGTGCTCGAAATGGAAACGCTCAAGTCGGGTATCCGTCAGACATCTCCGCTTGAGATTGTCTATCGCCTTGCGGCCGATGATGCTTCCGTGCTTGAGGGTGACCGGGAGGGCACCATCTCGATACCCTCCCTGGGGATCGAAATCGGAAGTGTTTTGAAAACGGAGGATACTCCTGATGATTTTCGTGATCTCAAGGGAGTGATTGCAACCTCTGCGGACCCGGCACAGAAAACCGGGAGTGCTTTTGTTTTCCTCCTCGTTGGTGGAGCGGTCGTCGTGTTGGCTGTTTTCTGGTGGTTTCGCCGTAATCGCGTGGCAAGGCCAGATGAATGGGCATCACAAAGGATCGCGGAAGTGCAACAGGCATATCAGGGAAGTCAGCTCAATGCCGTTGAAGTTTATGATGAACTTTCACTGGTTCTGCGGAACTACGTCGAGTTGGCCTGCCAGACACCGGCAAATGCGATGTGTACAGTCGAGTTTTTGGAAGACCTCAAACGCAATGGCTTTGATCCGGAAGTGATCGCAAACGCGAACTCGATTCTGTCTCAAGCCGACCTCAATAAATTCTCGCACGGTTCTGGAATGTTGCCAGGAAACGCAGGAGCTGTTTTCGACCAAGCGCGGACTGTCGTCCACGAGGGGTGGCGACTGAATCAACCGTCCATGGCGGGTGGGCAAGGGAAAGACATTGACAGGGTACAACGTGAATTCGCCGTCGGTACAAGGAAGGAGGCCTAAATGTTTTACAATCCGTGGTTTCTCGCTTTGCTGGTGTTGGTGCCGTACGCAGCATGGAGGCTTTGGCGAAACAATCAGATAACCTCCATCAATTACAGTTCAGCTGCGGTCGTGTGGTCAGTTCGGCCAACCTTGAGACAGAGGTTGGTTTGGCTCCCGCCCGCTCTGACAATGGTTGCCATTGTCCTGATGGTGTTGTCTTTGGCACGCCCTCGTCATGGAAGAGAACAGACGATGGTCAGCACGGATGGGGTTGCGATCGAGTTGGTGGTTGACCGTTCCGGAAGCATGCAAGCTCTCGATTTCCAGATTGATGGAGATAACGTTGACCGTTTGACGGCCATCAAAAATGTCGCCAGCAAGTTTGTACTCGGTTCAGAGGCGTCGGAGACCAGTGGTGCGTTGGAAGGACGCGTCAGTGATCTCATCGGGCTTGTCACTTTTGCAGGCTACGCCGACGCGATCACTCCGCTGACATTGGACCATGCGTTCTTGTGTAGCCAATTGCAGCGTGCCGAGATCGTGACCACTCGTCGTGAAGATGGAACTGCCATCGGGGATGCGATCAGCCTGGCGGTCGACAAGTTGAGCAATCTTGACAGCAGGCAGGGAGTAGAGATCAAGAGTAAGGTGGTGATTCTGCTGACTGACGGGGAAAACACAGCGGGCGAGATACAGCCTGAAGCGGCCGCGGAGCTTGCAAAGACGATGGGGGTCAAGGTTTACACGATCGGTGTCGGAACCAGGGGCGTAGCGCCGTTTCCTGTCCGGAGGTTCGATGGTCGCATCATGATCCGTAATGAGCGGGTCAATATTGATGAAGTCACGCTCAGGAATATCGCCGAGACCACCGGTGGCAAGTACTTCCGTGCCACGGATACCGAGTCACTGGAGGAAATCTACGACGAGATCAATCAGTTGGAAACAACCGAGGTGGAAACAAAACAGTACGTGGATTACCGGGAGCTTGCTGTTCAGTCAGTCCGGATGGGTGGCGTCAGAATTCCGCCGCTGCTTTCGGTTGCCATGGTTCTTTTGACCATCAGGATGATTCTCAGCGTTACCGTTTTCCGAAGTCTTGTTTGAAGGGGCTTGACCATGAATCCAGAAGACATCCAGATCGGAAGTGTGCAGAGTCTGCAATGGCTTTGGATCGTTCTGTTGGTTTTTCTGTTTGCGGCTCTTTCACTTCGTTGGCAGCGGAAAGCGGCAATGAAGTTTGCTACCGCGGGGATGTTGCCCCGTTTGTTGCCGATTCGAAGTGTTTACCGATCTGCGATTTCACTCGCCCTTGTGCTGGCAGGAATGGTGCTCCTGGTCCTTTGTATGGTGGATGTCCGTTGGGGAAAAATTCAGAGGGAGGTGCCTCAGAGTGGAATCGAGGTGATGTTTGTGCTTGATGTTTCCAGAAGCATGATGGCGGAAGATGTCACCCCCAACCGTCTCGAGCGTGCCAAGCAGATGATCAAGGACACGGTAGATGAGATGGCAGGGGATCGGGTTGGGCTGACCATCTTTGCGGGGGAAGCTCGGCAACAGATTCCACTGACCAGTCATTACGATGACTTCAAACAGGGGCTTGATTCCGTTGGCCCCAGCAGTCTGAATCGCGGTGGGTCAAGGCTTGGGGACGCCATCACCGTTGCTTCACGGGGTTTTCTGGAAGTCACAAATGACCACAAGGCGATTGTGTTGTTTACCGACGGAGAAGATCAGGAAAGTCGACCCTTGGAAGCCACCAGGCTCGCCAAGGATGAAAAAGGTATTCGGATCTTTACGGTTGGACTTGGCGACTTGAAGACAGGAGCAAGGGTGCCGGTGAATTCGGCCCGTGGCGACGATTTCCTGACGCATTCGGGTAAGCAGGTGTGGTCAAAACTCGACGGAGAAACGCTCGAGAAAATAGCCTCGGAGTCCGGTGGAGCCTACATTCCTGCCGGAACGAAGCAGGTCAACATGGGAGACGTTTACCACCGTTACATCGCCGCGGTAGATCAGACGCAGTTTGAAACAGCGAAAGTCGATTCTTATGAAGCCAGATTCCAGTGGTTTCTGGCGCCCGCACTGGCATTGTTGTTATTGGAAGTGTTTTGGGGTGGGAACAGACGGAGTTTTGCGGCAGAAAATGAACGTGTTGTCGACGCAGGCTGAGTCGGGCGATTTTGCCGCCTCGGACATGTTACCGACGCTGTTGTTACCTTCTTTTACTTGCTCTTCTGTTTCCGCCCGAACCAGCGGCCGCGGAGTGATTTTGCCTTCGGTTTCTGCTCAGCTGGGGGCGTGTCAGGAGCCAATGCCTTGTCGACCATTTCCTGCGTGAGCATGGTCGCTTTGAGGATCGCATTGGTGGTGTCTGTCTCGGAGTTCACTTGCTCCTCGGTTTCCCGAAGTGCGGAGACCCGGTTCTCCCGGTGGTCCAACCAGCTTTCTACCTCGCGATAAGTACCAGCAAAAACGTCATTTTCCTGTGCATCACGGACGACGAATTGCTTGTCGCTGACCCGGTACGCAATTCGCAAAGACTCGCCGGCTGTGTTCATTGTTTCGTTTCCTGAATTGCGCTGCTGTGTCTGTCTGTTGCGAACTGAAGTCGGGTGTTTGGGGCGGCAGGATCAACTTGCCTTTTGTCCCGGAGCTTCCCCCGTGCTCGAGCCAATCCCGTGCTCGAGCCAATCCCGTGCTCGAGCTATCTTCGTACTGGGGCACCTCGTTGAAGTGTCGAAGGATTCCTGTCACCGTCCCACGCTGACGGGCCATCAATCACTGCACGATGCATCTGCACATAGCGCAGGTCGCACATTGGCATGCCGATGCGGCTGCAAAAGCAGATTTCTCCACAAAACCCCTCTACCAAGTGAAACATGGGGTCGAATCTTCGTGGGGTCGCCAGAAATCTGTCAAATAAGACAAAAAAACAGAAAGTCAAGCCAATCCCATTGGCTTGTGGCTTTCTGCGATCCCGGAGACGACGGAATTGGTTGAAACCGGCCAGTCAGAGTGATGGGCAGTGGTGGAGTTTCTGCTGTGTTTGCTGACAGAAAACACAGGCTCCAGCGTTCAAGCCTGGTTTCAGTCCGGTGGGTGATGCGAATCAGGGATTTCAACGATTGAGTTGCGATCACGAATCCTCAATCGACCAAAAGAATGGACAGCAGAGCCGACACAACATCGACGGAAAGCGAATTGCCAATCAGTCGATATTGACTTCGTAGCTCCAGATCGCAGGATGAAAAAAAATGCTTGCGGAAGCCCATCAGCGACGCGATTTCGTTGGCCGAGAAACGTCGGATGATTCCGCGTCTTTGGCAATGAAGGTATGAACCAGATCTTACGGGGCTCTTGCCATACGCTGACGTGAAGCATGCGGTTACTGCAGACGTGTCTTGAAGATCAATGATGTTCATTGCTGGTCGGTAGCGGCCAATTAGCTCAGCGGTGACGTGCAAGGCTGCGTTGTCCCAGGATGGGGTATCCACAAAGTTTGCCAGTGACCGCATCGGGCAGGTGCTGGCAAAATCGTCCAATTTACCCTTGTCACGTCGAGCCAGCAGATAGAAGCGTTTGCGTCGCATCGGAACACCGAGTTCCGTTGGGCAGATGAGATATTCCCTTGTTTGATATCCGGTTTCGTGAAGCGTTTGCTGCAGTTTCCGGTGGTGCCGCGATCCTCGAAAAGCCGGCACGTTTTCAAATCCGACGAATCGAGGCCGCTCAGAGGGAATGAGATTGATTAGATTCGCCAGAGCGTTACTTCGTGAATCGTTGCATCCGCGTTGTAAGCCACGACTTGTGTAGGGCTGGCATGGTGGTGACATCCACCACATGTCAATTTTGTCAGCCGAATCTGGCAACTGAACGTATTCGAGGGATTCGATGGTTGAACACTGTGGCATGACACCGTGTTGTTGGCTGTAAAGGCTAGTGACCGATTGGTCGATGTCGATCGCCATCACCACAGCAGAGGTATCCATCTGGTTCACTTGCTGGGCTGGTGCTCGACCGGTCGTGTGATCTTTGGCAGTTGTTCCGGGGCCCTGACTGATGGCTTCAGCTACCCCACCAATACCGCAAAAAAGATCAGCAATTCGTATGGGCATGTGGATGTCTACTCGTGGCCTGACCTTGCCATGAAGCTGTTTTTTCGCTCAGTTAAATCCCAGTTTACCGGCAAATCGATGCCGCTTTGCCGCCGGATGGGTAGTCTGACTGTCGTCGTTTAACCCGAAGGCAGGGTGATGATTTGAGTATGGTTTGGCAACACGCCATCAAAATCAATTGCCACGCACTTACTGTTATAGCGCTGTTGGACCGAAACGAAATCTAACTTGTGGATAAAAACTGCTGAGATGATTCAAGCTTTGATTTTCGATTGCGATGGAACTTTGGTTGACTCGATGTTTGCCCATTATTCTTCCTGGCGCAAAGCGTTGTCGAGCCAGGAAATCACCCTGGATGAAGATCACTTTTATCAACACTCCGGGACACCTTCGAGTCGCGTCATACCGAAGGTGGCCGCTGAACAGGGTAAAAAACTGGATTTTCAACGGGCGTTGGATGAAAAAGAACGGCACTTTCTGCAGTCTTCGGATTTGTTGCTTCCCATTCCCCGGGTGGTTGAGATTGCAAGGATGAACCGTGGCCATATGAAGATGGCTGTTGCAAGTGGAGGAACGCGGAACCTGGTCCATCATCAACTCCAGCAGATGAAAATCATGGATTGGTTTGAGACGATCGTGACGTGCGAGGATACGGAGCACCATAAGCCCGATCCTGACGTGTTTCTGGAGGCAGCCAGGCGACTTCAGGTGGAGCCGGAGAATTGTCGCGTGTATGAAGATGGTGAGCCCGGGATCGAGGCTGCTCGCCGCGCGGGTATGGAGTGTGTCGATATACGCAAAATCTGATCTGCCCATCGATGATCATGTCTCGAGGGGAACCATGGTGACCGGAGAATCAACAGCACCAAGTTCAAGGATCACCTTGAGTCTGCTGCTGTCGCATGCATCGTCAGGGAAGTCTGGCCCTGAAGATCGGTTTCATTGGCGATCGG
>JAAXJB010000113.1:9564-29197 GCA_012270065.1 Rubripirellula sp.
GATCGGTTTCATTGGCGATCGGCTTCATTGACGATCGATAGAAAAGAACAGTCCACGAGTTGAAATGTGGGAATCACACGGGCTGGCGCACAGTGTTTCCGCGTTCCTGCCGACTTCCGTCATCTGCTTGCGTTTTCCAGATTTCCGTCCATGGGCTGATTGAGTGCCGTTGGCATGCTTCTCAGCCTGGTTGGGGTGAGAGGTTGCAGTGAGTCGATGGTCGACTTCTTTGATCCCGTGACGTAACGATTCACTCGGCTGTCAGGGTATCCCTGATAAAAGCGGCGTATCCAGTGACGCCCCTTCCAAGCTTCCATGTGCCGTTCCCAACCGTGCCGTCTCAACAAGCGGTCGCTGATATTCCGATTCGTCACGTGTGCAACAATCGCGGATGTTGCGCGGATCCGTGCAATTTCGTCCAGAACATGGCAGGCTCCGATGAAGGTTTTGTAGCTTGCCAGCGTTCCGGTTCGGATGTAGTCCAGGGTGAGGAAGCTTGGCATGCCAAACGGCTGGTGGTAGTCGAGCCAGCAGCAGTCGTCCTCACGCCGGCCAAATTTGGCTTGCAACCAGACCTGGGCAACGGAAACATTCCCACAGAGAAGCCTGTGTTGGATCTCCACCAGTTTCCCGTCTTTCATCACGATCCGACCGCACTTCCAGCGGCGTATTTTGCGTTCTTCAACGCGGGGATCGGAGATGGAGTCAAGACGAAGCACGGTCGATTTTTCCGCAGAAACCCGATGGATGAACTGGAATTCTGCTGGAAACGTAGCTTGTTCTGGCTCGTGGAGATGCCTCTGCGTGGATAAAAACAGGTCGAATGCGGCCGGACTGGGAGGGTCCTGACGGTGGAACGAGCCAGTTGCGCACATCACTCGCGCAGAAATGGGCACTTCATTAATGAACTGACGGAGCTAGCCACTTGTTTGACCGGTGTTGGACGATACCGCCGGGGATGTTCTATTGATGGGCCGAACAAACTCCAACCTGAGCAGGGCGATTGTGAGAACCTCAGAACCCAACAAAAACGTGTCTTTACCTCGCGATCTGGAGGTAAAAGATGCGCAGTTGATTTTCAATTCTGTTTGGAAGGAACTCGAAGGGCAGTACGGCAGAGCCAATCTGCGTTTTCCCAAGGAATTGATTCTTTTGGGCGGGGCTCCCGGTTCAGGAAAGGGGACCAATACCAATTTTATCCGGGAAGTACGCGACATCTCCGAGCGGCCAATTGTGGTTAGCGAATTGTTGAATAGTCCCGAGTCAGAGGCGATCAAGGCTCGTGGGGGAATGGTCGGCGACCGTGAGGTGGTTGGTCTGGTCTTCCGGAGATTATTGGAACCTGGGTATCAGGGTGGCGCGATTCTGGATGGATTTCCACGCACCAAAGTGCAGGTTGAGTGCCTGAAGATGCTCTATGATCGGATGAATGCGCTTCGGCGTGAATTCGCTGACAGCCCCCAATTGGTCCATTTCAAGCAGCCAACCTTTCACATCATGGTCCTGTTTGTTGATGAAGCCGAGAGTGTTGCCAGGCAGTTGTCGCGTGGTCGGAAAACGATTGCACACAACGAAGAGGTAAGGCAAAGCGGCATTGGGGAAGTTTGGGAGGAAAGGCCGACTGACTTCAATGAAGAACTTGCACGTGATCGATATCGGGTTTTCAAAGAAAAAACCTATGACGCGCTGGTATCGTTGAAGCAGATATTCCATTACCACTTCATCAACGCACAAGCGTCGCTGGAAGTCGTGCAGGACAATATTCTGCGCGAGTTGGAATACCAGAGTTCACTTGAATTGGATCCGCGGACTTTCAACTCCTTGCAGGCGATTCCACTGGCCAGTGATATCGTCAGTCACGCCCGGCGTGAACTCGTCAAGCGATTGGATGAATACGAAATTGAAAGGACGGAGCTGTTTCACAAGGTCGTCCGGTTCATTGAAGAACAGATGATGCCCATCGTGGTCCGGCATGCGATATCCGGACATGCGGACATCAACTCGGAGGATCCTTTGTGGCAGGAGCACGAGGCACTTGCCATGTTGATCGACGTTTTTTCTGAACGTGGTTACCATGCCAGTGTGGATATCTGGAGGCACGATGTTCCCGAGAAAATCAACAGCGACGGTGAAGTCGTTTACCATCGCAAGAAAGTGTATCGGATCACTGTTCGATTCAAGGGATCCGAAATCCGTCGCGGGGGATAGGGAGTGACGTAGCCGGCTTGTGGTGCAGCGTGGCACTTGCAGCAGCCGCGTCCGGAACGATTTCATCAGTGACGATTCAAGCAGGCCCGATTCAGTCGCTTGCTTCCAGATGAGGGTAGTCTCTCGATATCAATCCGTGATTGCACATTTCAGTCCAGAACTCCGGGGCGAGCTTCAGCGTGGTGGCAGCTACCATGGAAGCCACGCGATCGGGGCGGCTTGTGCTCAAGGCTAGTGAGGTAACAGCCGGGTGCGAAATTCCGAAAGCAACGGATGCTTCGTATGGGCTGGTGTCAAGTTTTTGGCAGATGTCGGTGAAGTCCTTTCGCCACTGAAGGTGTTTTGCATCGTGCTGGTTCTTCGGGTCAATCTCCCGGTAGTCAAGGAACTTGCCACCGACCAGGAATCCACCATGCGTCACGGCGGAATTAATCAACGCGATGTTTCTATTCTGCAGTGAGTCAATGAAAGCCAGCAGCTCAGGTGGATGGTGCATGATGGTGAAACTGTTTGCCATCATCACCCAGTCAAAGCGACAATGGTCATCAAGCTCTTTGATTGTCCGCCAATCTTTGGCTCCGATGCCGACGCCAGCAACGTCTCCTGCATCCCTCAATTCTTCCAGTGCACGGTACGCATCGCAAATGTCCTGCAGCCTGCGTTGGCGGTCTTCGGAGCTTGTGGCCGCCTGCAGGTATTCGTCAGGATCGTGGACACTCACCAGTTGAGGCGTGTGTTCACCCAGCATCCGACAGCCGTCTTCATGGCAACGCAGGATTCCATCGTGGCTGATGTCCTGCACTGCATCGTGTGTCAGGTTCACCCACACGCCTGGTTCAAACGTTGGTTCCGTTCCCTTCAAGGGGACTCTTCTCCAGGCAAGTTTATTGCTGATGATGACATCCTCTGGATTGACTTCCAGAGCAGCCAGTTCACGGCCCAGGACTTCCAGTGACAGACCAGCTCCGTATTTGCCTGCTGTGTCGATCGCCACCGGCTTGGGGATATGCGCAAACCACTCACGTACGAGTTCACGTTTCTGGTCGTCGCTCATCGCGACAAATAGATTTCCGAGACAGGTCGCGCCGAAAACCACTCGCGGCATGCTCAAGTTGGTGTTGCCAAATTGCTGATGCGTCATGATTGTTTCCGTCGTAATCTGGCTATTGATGTGCTGCCCCGTTCGTAAGTTGCGTTCGCGATCATCTTGATGGACCACTACATTCCGCTGCGCAACGCATCAAGGTGACGACCAAAATGATCGTCGAGGACCTCGGTGTAGGTGTCTGGATGAGTTGATAGACAGTCGTGAACGACCTTGCCTAGTTTTTCATCCGTCAGCACAGATCCGAATGTGCAATGAAGGATCTGACGCCCGGGTTTTGTGAAGCCTTTACCAACAGGAACATCGCTCCACATTTCAAGGTATTCACTTTCCAGAGTTGCGTCGTCTGCTTCACTTGTGAGGGGCGCGTCGGCGAGGGTAGCCGACACATGGTAGGTCGCCTTGTCTGTGTCGTATCTTCCACGTGAAAAATCGATGATCTCACGGAAGGAAGCGGGATCGTGTCGAGCAACAACCCGCAATGCCTCCAGGTAACTCGTGCCCGCAGTTTTGACATGAAAACGGCCTTGGGTCGCATTTGCAAGCAGTCCATACATCGAGACTTTGTCGCTGCCACTGTGGAGACTGAGTTTGTAGGGTCCAAGGGTTTCTGCGACAGCTGCATGGTCTTTCAAGGATGCATGGAGAGCATCCAGGTCACCGATGAAGTCAATTCCCTTTTCGAAATCACCAATGAAACGTGGAGCGAGGCTCACAAGTTTCATTCCACCTTGAAGGCATTGGTCGGCAATGATGTAGTGCTCGGCAAGGGTTGTGGGTTGATCTGTTTCGTCAACCGAAAGTTCTATCTCGTAATCGTTGTCAGCCGCTTCATTGACCGACTTGATGTAGTCGCCGAGTTTCAATGCTCGCGTGATTGCTTTCCCGTACTTGACTGCTGCTCGCATGCAGGCCTGCTCATCCAGCGACACGACTGTTCCGGTTGAGAGTTTGATCGACTTGCCCAGATAGTCTTCAAACCACGGTGCTTCACTGCGGTTTGCTTCAAAGTTTGTCCGCAGGGTAGCCTCGTCGTAATCATCTGCCTTTTGGTCCACATCGTCCGAAGGGTCGATGGTAAAGAACGTGAAGCCGACTGCCGCAGTGATGTCGACATCTTCCGGGACTTTCAGGTGATCGGCATCAGCTCCGATGCGGCCTTCCCATCCAGCGTTCGCCGCACCATTCATGGCGTCGTCCATGACTTGCTGCGGTGTTCTCTGGGTTCGCGTCATTTCACGGATTGACTGCTGGGGGAAAATTGCTTCGATGCCATCACCGCAGCGTTTCATCGACGCTACGTGACCGGGGGTCGCCAGTCCGGTGCGATCGCCGAATCCGAAGCTTGGGGCGAGTCCAAGTGCCACACATTTTTTTGTCATTTCATTTCTTTCAAGGTTCGCCGTTTCAAGTCATGAACCAGCGATGGGGTTAATGAGAAGATGTTCGTTAATGTCCGTATTCTGGTCTGGTTGCGATTGGGGAACCCATGCGCTACCAGTCCGTGTCAGTTGCCAATTCGATATTCGTTCCGATTCGTGGCTTCAATCAGGAAGTGACTTCAATGATTGCCTTGATAACTCCCGTTTCCGGTCGCGTGTAAGATTCGAAATCGTCGAGCACGCCCTCAAAGCTTGTGCGGTGCGTGATCCAGGGATCTGTATTGATCGTGCCATCTTCGATCAAGCTGATGATGCGAATGAAGTCCGGTGGCAAGGCGTTACGGGATGCGAGGATCGAAGCCTCCGGTCGGTGCATCACAGGGTGTCGGAATGCAACCTCTTCTGTTGTGATGCCAACATAAACAAGGCGACCGGTAGGCGAGATATACGAAAGTGCGTTGGACATCGAATGTTTGTTGCCAGTCGCGTCCGTGATCACGCGATACATATCACCATCGGTCAGTTGCTCCATCAGCTCTTTTTCGGTGCCATCACCTTTGAACAGAATCGTGTTTTCGATTCCGTAATTCTCGCGAACGAAATCAAGGCGTGCCTCGTTCATGTCCATGACGCTGATGGTTGCGTCAGTGAGTCGCGCGAACTCAAGAGTCGCCAGTCCGATTGGACCCATGCCGATAATCAGCGCGTGATCACCGGATCCGGGAGCGCCACGGTCATTGGCATGGCAGCCAATTGCGAGCGTTTCTACTAGAGCAAGCTGGTCATAGGTCAGCTGTTTGGATGGATGGAGTTTGTCAGCGCGTACCAGGAAAGACTCGCATAACCCGCCGTCCATCATTACACCAATGACTTTGAGGTTCTGGCAGCAATTGTACGCGCCATGGCGGCAGGAGAAGCAGTCGTCGCAATTCATGTACGGTTCAACGCTGCAGCGGTCACCTGGCGAAACATTTTCGACACCTTCGCCAACTTCAAGTACCTCGACTCCAAGTTCATGACCTGGGATACGCGGGAAGTCGAAGAATGGAAATTTTCCCAGATAGCAGCTTATATCTGTTCCGCAGACTCCCATGCGGTGTGTCCGCACCAGGGCTTCACCCGCAGCGGGCTTGCCCGGTTCGTCAATTTCAATTGCTTTGAGTGTTTGGATTTCAGAAATCTGTATCGCACGCATCGTGAGGGCTCCGTGTGACTGGTAATGCCTGTGTATGGTTGGGCTGCGTTTGTTGGTTTACGTCTGTTGAGCAATGCTTTGAAGGGCTGGCTCGTGACGCGTCGCAGGTTTCTTCGTGAATGATTGGTGAATTCACTCGGGAAGCCGTTGTCCTGAGGAATGTGGGTCGCCACGTGCCTACATTTGCAGGTTGTAGTCCCGAATTGCGTTCGTGGCGAAAAATTTTGTCTGTTCGGCGGTGGTCAGTTCCGCTGCTAATTGTTGGACCGTCTGCAGCCACTGGTCGTGGCCCGTTTTCAGCAGGCAGACTGGCCAGTCGCTGCCAAACATCAGACGGTCAGCCGAGAAGGCTTCTAAAGCAATGTCCCAGTAAGGGCGAATCTGGTCGATGGTCCATGAATCGCCCTGGACCTCGGTGACGACACCCGAGAATTTACAACTGATGTTTTCCCTTTTGGCTAGCTCGCGGATGCCCTTTTCCCAGTTGTCGTCGAATTGGCCAGGCTTGATGGTGGGTTTTGCGATGTGATCCAGAATCATCTGCAGGTTTGGATGCCGATCGACAAATTCGATCGAGGCGGGCAACTGGCGAGAATAGATCAGGACGTCATAAACAAGTCCGTGTGACGCGAGTTGCGCAACACCATGATTGAATGCCTCGCCCAGTATGAATTGGTCGTCGGGTTCGTCCTGTACGACGTGCCGGACTCCTTTCAGCTGCTTCTGTTCGGCCAGACGTTCCAGAGTATCGTTGACATCAGAGGCAGCCAGAGGAACCCAGCCCACAACGCCGCGGATCAGCGGTTCCAAATCCGCCATCGCGAGCAAATCCGTCGTTTCTTGAAGACTCTGCCGCGCCTGCACGGAAACAAATCCATCGATCGAACTCGTCGCGGCAACCTCTCGCAATTCCGGGAGTAAAAAGTCGGATTTCAGGGGAAGCATCTGCTCGTTGATCCACCCGTATTCGTCGCTGGAATACTTCCACAGGTGGTGGTGGCTGTCAATGATTGTCATCGGTAGTGCCGTGGATTATGGAAAAACGACAAGCTTGACGTCTGTTTTGGGTGGCAGCAATTCATATATGCGTCATGATATTAAGCTTTTGCGACATGTTTGTCACTTCGGAGATCAGGTTTGATGTATCGCGTGGCACTGCTCATCGAAACTTCAAAAGCTTTTGGACGGGGGTTGTTGGCAGGCGTGGGGCGATATGTTCGCTTGCACGGTCACTGGTCGACATTTGTCGACGAACGTGGTTTGTCCGATGCGATCCCTGAATGGGTTGAGTCGGGCGATTTTGACGGACTTATCGTCCGCGCCTCCCAGCGTGAAACGCTTGAACACGTTCTTTCCTTCGGAATTCCAACCATTTGTCTGGGTGAGGAAAATCCTCCCTGCACCAATTCAGTCATGAATGACGATGTGGCGTGTGCCGAAATGGCCGCTGAGCACCTGCTCGAACGTGGTTTCAGCAATTTCGGATATCTGGGGCATCGCGGTTTCATCTGGTCAGATGTGCGACGTGAGCACTTCCAGCAGAAACTTGCTGAGGCAGGCAAAAGTTGCAGTGTGCTGGAAGCCTCCAGTGAAAGCACCCGCAGGGCTCCCTGGTATCAGCGACGGCATCGTTTGGCAAGCTGGATCGACGCTTTGCCAAAACCTGTGGGAATACTCGCTTGTTACGATGCTGCAGCACGTACGATCCTTGAGGTGTGTCGCGCGGAAAACTGGCTCATCCCCGAGCAGGTTGCTGTGATTGGTGTTGATAATGACGAGGTCCTTTGTGACCTTTGTGATCCGCCGCTGACAAGTGTAGCGCCCGATACGATTGCAATCGGCATGAAGGCTGCCGAGCTCCTGAATCAACAGATGGAAGCGGTGGCTGCAGGAGAATGCCAGCCACCTTGGCAAAAAATCATTGTTGGGCCATCGAGTGTGGTGACGCGTGGCAGCACCGACACGAACGCAATTGATGATCCCCTTGTGGCATCGGTTGCCGGGTACATCAGACGCCATGCCAGTGATGGCATTGATGTATCGGATCTATTGACTGAGTTCCCGATGTCACGAAGAACCCTTGAGCGACGCTTCAGTCGTGTCCTGAAGCAGTCTCCGCTTGAACTGATTCGACGTGTCAGGATAAACCACGTGAAGGGATTGTTGCGTGAGACCGATTTGAAGTTGGATGTGATTTCACGGATGACCGGGTTCAGTTACACCGCTTATATGGTTGGCTGCTTCAAGGAAATGGAGGGCATCACCCCGGGACAGTACCGAAAGTCAGTGGTGAGTTCTTCCTGACCAGTTCTGTGTGATGTGATTCATGCCGTGATTACCGGGCAAAAAGTCTGGTCAACCTCGTTTCATGAAATAGACAAGTCACCTTGGCGGGCAGTGCTGGGCATTCTGTTCCGGCCTGTTGATTGCTATTTGTTTTGCGACTGTAAGTTCCGTGATAACCGGAATACTTTGCAAAGGTGTTTCCTTTTCACGCAAATTGCAGCGATGACGAAAGAGGTGCCGATGCTGGAGGTGTTCGACCAATCCATTTCCATACCCCGGGATCGACGCAGAGTCAGTCTCGCGAGAATCCGTTCGCCTTCTGAACAAAGGCATCAAGCGGATCCATCACGCGAAACACTGGGTTTGTACGTGACCACCATGCAGTTTGTGTATCCATGACGCAATCCCACGCCACCTCATCGACCAACGACGATAAACCACGTGCAGCCAAACGCCAGCAAAGGGCACGTGTCACCACGCGTAGCAGAACAGCCCAGTCGCCTTTGGAAACGTATCTGCGTGAGATCAATGAGACCGCGCTTCTCACCGCCGCGGAAGAACTGGAATTGGCTGAGCGAATTGGTGCTGGCGACGTGCTGGCTCGTGACCGTATGGTTCGGGCCAACCTGCGATTGGTCGTCAACATCGCCCGTGGTTACACGGGGAAAGGTCTCGGCTTGCAGGATCTGATTGAAGAAGGAAATCTAGGCCTGCTCCGGGCTGTGGAGGGGTTTGATCCCACCGTTGGCACGCGGTTCAGCACGTATGCCAGCTACTGGATCAAGCAGTCGATCAAGCGGGCATTGATCAACAGTGCGAAGACAATTCGTATTCCAGCCTACATGGTTGAATTGCTCAGTAAATGGCGGAGAGCGACCGTCCGATTGAGCGAAGAATTGGGGCGAACACCGACAAACGAAGAAGTGGCACGTGTCCTGGGCTTGCCCAAGAAAAAACTGCCGATCATTCGCAAAGCAATTCGCATCAGCAACAGTACACCGCAAAGCGACCAAAGTGAATCAGGGTGGTCGCTTGGTGAGATGGTGATGGATGAGCGTCTGAAAGCACCAGATGAGGAGATGCTTGATCACGATATTCTTCGTCACGCAATGGAGTTGTTGGGTGATCTGGAAGATCGTGAGGCAACGGTTTTGAAGCTGCGGTTTGGTTTGGGCGGTGAAGAGCCCAAAACACTCAAGGAAATCGGAGCCGAACTTGGCCTCACTCGGGAAAGAGTGCGTCAGATTGAGACGGAAGCCCTGAGGCGACTTGCAGATGGTCTCACCGATCCACGTGATCGAAATTATTGAAATCGATCGTCTCAGTTTTGCAGAGGCAGTACGCGAGTTTGGATGCCGTGCACTCTAAAAACGTGCACTCTAAAAACGTGCACTCTAAAAACGTGCACTCTAAAAACGTGCACTCTAAAAACAGGGACTCCAAATAACTGTGCATGGTAATGCGCTGCACACGCTAAAAACTGCCAACCGTTTCTGACAGGAATCTGCGAGGGACCAAGGAGCTTCTTCATCGATGCTTTTTATCGTGTTCAGTTGAACGCACGAAAAAAAATCTTTTGGCTATGTGTCAGGATTCCTGATTGTCTGTGAACCGAACTGCGGTCGCACAGACGCTCTCGCAGGGGGTAGATGTGTAGCGGACCCTGGCACTCGCTCGGGCTACGATGTTCGATGGGCTGATGACCGAACCGGTTTTTCTAATTGCACCGGATTCGTCCCGTCCTGGTTGCCGGACGTCTCCGCTCTCAATTGCGACGATAGCATTGTGGCTCAGCAGCCGTCAGTCAGTTAAACTATCACTCTCAATGGTCTGCTTTCCCCCGCCCCTGCTTGCATTCGAGAGTCATTCGCATGCCTTCCTATACGCATAAAATGCCGATTTGTGCCCTGATTTGTGCCGCAATCTTCACTCCCTGCGCAGTCGAATTGACTGCTGCTGCCGATGATTTCATTTCAGCCAATCAATCACTCGCGCAGGCGGAGTCTGACGTTGTCGGTGAGCCGAGTCAGTTGGTCAGCTTGTTGCCGGTAATCGCGGCAGACACCGATGATGAGGGGAAAACGTTGGAAAAAGCGGCTGAGCAAGAGCAAGCTGAGCCAAAGAGTGGCCGAAGCCCAGAGGCGGAGGAAGAAGCGGAAGGTGAACAGAAGGGGCCTGCTGAACAGGAGTCCAAGGAGAAGGAAGCAGCTGAGAAGAAAGCAGCTGAGAAGAAAGCAGCGGAAAAGAAAGCAGCCGAGAAAAAAGCAGCTGAGAAGAAAGCTGCTGAGAAAAAAGCAGCTGAGAAGAAAGCTGCTGAGATGAAGAAGGAATAGTAGAAGAAAGAGCCTCCAAAGCCTGTCGCTATCTTCAGTGACAAAGCCTTGGAAGCGGCCGTGCGTAAAGAAGTCTACGCGAAGCGTAACAGTGATGAAGTGATCACCAAGAGTGACGTAGCCAATATCTCTCGAGTGATCGCGGTAGGGAAAGGAATCAAGAATCTTGAAGGTTTGCAGCATTGCACAGCAATCATGCAGATTGATCTCGGCGATAACGAGATCGTGGATCTGAAGCCACTTTCGGACTTGAAGAGAGTGCAATACCTCGCTTTGGGAAAAAACAAAATCGAAGATGTTTCAGCTTTGAAGAATCTCAAGGCGATGCAATTGCTTGATTTGTCAGAAAATAAAATTCAGAACATCGATGCATTGAAGCAGATGGCCAACCTACGGACCCTGTACATGGCCAGAAATCAGCTCAAAAATCTCGGGCCGATTGGTGAGCTGAAAAAGATCTGGTCGTTGGATGTTTCTGACAATCAACTGACAGAGATTGGCCCAGTCGGGAAGTTACGTTGGTTAACAACCCTTGATCTGACGGGCAATCAGCTTGAAAAAGTCGACGCCATCAGCACGCTCAGCGAGTTGGACATGCTTTTGATTTCGGGAAACAAAATCGCAGATCTTGGTCCACTGGTGGAAATGTGCAAGAAGGATGCTGAGGGTGATCGGCGTTTCGCACCGTACTTGGAGGTCTATCTTGGCGGAAACCCCATCGATGATAAAACGAAGAAGACGCAGACGGATGCCCTGAAGGGGTTTGGTGTCGATGTCTACGACAAGTGAGTTTGAATGATTCAAAGTAAGGAGGTCTTGTGTGTGTCATTTGACCTGCTGTTTTTGATCCCGGGTTTTCAGGTGCGTTCTCAGTCCTTGAAGGTCGTCGGTGTTGATCAGATCGACTCCTGCAGCAATGAGTTCGTCCCACACAACCGGCTCGTCGGGTGTTGCCCAAAAACGTATCAGGCGACCTTTTGTATGTGCTTGGCGAACATAATCGCGGAGTATGTTCCGTTCCTTCGCCGGAAAACGCCCTATGCCGCGCCAGCTGAAGTGTGATTTCCAGTTGTCGCTGATCCACGGCATGGCTTTCGGGGATAAGTCAGAGTTCAGGTCAGTCAGGCGACCGTCGATGCCTGCCATGTGTGGTTGTGTTTCGGTGATGACCTCTTTGGCACGATTTCCGCTGATCACAACCCGAACCGGAGGAATCTGCTTTCCGGCAATGGGGCTCTTCGGGTCGTCGTTGACGCGGATCACTTTGGGATAAGCGTTGAGTACCTGATGGATTCTTTGGAAGGTGCTGATGGGCTCCGATTTCACATCGATCATTAACCAGAATGTTGATTGCTCTGGATTCGGGGGGTGGTTTTCGAAATGCTGCATCAGAGGATCCAGATAAAGTGACTGGAGTGTTCTCTTGAGTGTGGTCTTATGGCGGTCATGAGCGACGAGAAGTCGGTTTTCCACAAGGTACACGTCCGCTTCAACGCTCGTGAATCCGGCCGCCAAGGCATCGTGAAGTGGATTTTGGTGTTCGTAATCATTGTGCGCATGAGCAATTGGTTCTGCTTGACTTGTTTGTGCAGAGGTTTCGGCGGAAATCAGCATCGCGACAATGCTGGCAGTAATCACAATGGTCCGGGCGGTGGTGAGTAGCCTGGTGTTCGGCGACATATCAGCTTGAAAGTGTGATGCGTTGTTTGGAAATAAAAAAAGGCCACACGGCACCGTGTGTGCCGGGTGGCCAAAATCGCCCGTGTTCTGTCAAGGCTTTACGATGCTTACTTCTTTTGTACGCCGAGTTCAGTCAGTTTTTCCACGATGGCTTTGCCGTGATTTGCTGCTTTGACTGCCTTGTCGATGTACAGGACTTTTCCGTCCTTGCCCACATAGTAGGTCCATCGGTTGGACATCCCCCGGCCGTTCAGGCACCCAAGGGCGGCAGCGAATTCCTTCTTCGGATCGCTCAGGATTGGGTAATCCAGGTTCAGACTTTTTGCGAAGTCCGTGTTCTTCTTGACATCATCAACGCTTGCAGTGAAGTACGCAATATCGAAATCTCGCAGTAGTTTGCCACTCTCACGGAGTGACTGGCATTCTTTCGTTCAGCCGCCGGTGAAGGCTTTCGGATACCATGCAATGACAAATGCCTTTTTCCCTTTCAGCTGTTTGGAGGAATATGTTTTTCCGTCGCTGCCGATCAATTCAAAATCTGGAACGGTGTCTCCGACCGATGTTTCTGCGTGTGTCATTTCACCTCCAAGGAACAATGGGATGAGTAGCGTCATTGCTATTAACCAGGTACGTTTCATAAAGTTCTCCCAGGGAAGTGAGTTTAAAAGCAGGCATGGGTTTGCGACGATGAGATTGCAAAATCAAAGTGTTTGCAGATGCTTCATGCTTTCGCGAATGCTGTTGAGTGGATTCGGGGAATGATCCTGTTCTACATGGCAGATTTCGACACCTGTTTCACCTGCAATCTCGATGATGGGTTCCATCGGGATCACCCCATTGCCAAGTTCCCTGAACGCTTCGGCCGGGATGCCACCAAACTCAGGTGTCTTGACACTCTTGTCGAGATCCTTCAGATGCAATTGAGACACGCGTCCTTTGAGTGACTTGAGAAGTTCAACCGGATCCTTGCCCCCCACTTTGATCCAGAAGACGTCGACTTCGAACTTCATGTCGGGTGAGAATTCTTCGATCATGATGTCGTAGCCTGTCTTACCACCCTCTTTTGGCTCAAATTCGAACGCGTGGTTGTGGTAGGCAAGTTGGATGCCGGCTTTCTTCGCTTCCTCTGCACCCTGATTGCACCGTTCGCATAGAACGCGGTAATCATCCAGTGTTTTTCGATTACGGTCGGCCAAGTAGGGGACTACAAGATGTTTCAGTCCTGCTTTGTTCGCGGCATCCAATACCTGTTTGAAAGGCATGACGCCTTTGTCGTTGGGATTGACAACGGAGTCCCAGTTGAAATGGGACGAATTCACCTGGAGGCCATTGTCCTTCGCTGCTTTGATCATGGGCTGAGCGTCGGGGAATCCGTAAGGCTCCACCTGTTTGTAGCCTGCGTCAGCAACGGCCTTGAGTGTGCCCTCGACATCCTTGTTGATCTGGTTGCGCAACGTGTAGAGCTGGATTCCGATTTCCTTGCGGTATCGGTTGTCTTGATCAAGTGCCATGAGGATTCGTGGTTGTGATATTGCACAGGAGATGGCGGCGCCAACGCCCAGAAATTCCCGTCTTTTCATGATGAATTGCCTTTTCGAACCGGTTTTGGCCAGTCAGTGGTGTGATGGAATCCGCACAGTATACAGCAAGAGGTTACGATTGTCTTTTCATCACTCACCCGCTTTCGTTTGGCATTTTTATGGTTCGTTATTCTCTGGATGAGGAATTCCGGTTTAGCCACCACACATTCGCAAAAGGTGAAGTGCCAGGTGAGGCCGAGTTGATTTCGGCAGAAAAGGCCATTCCCGTGCTTGATCCAAAACCTGAAGAGTTCAGCGAGGTTGCGGCTCGGTTGCGTGATGCAGGTGTGCGCAACATTCTGCTGATTCATGGCACGTTCGCTGGCGGGGATATTACCGGTCTGGTTCGCGAATTGAAGCGATTCTCCCCCGTGCGTGCGACGCGCGTTCATCAACTGAGTAAGGCATGGTTTGATGAAATGGTTGGTGACGTCGGTAACTACACGGATCGACTAGCAACGCGTTTGAACACTTGGCTGAATGTACCCGGCAAGAGCGGCTCAAACAGCAGCAACATCAAGGTAGATCGTTTTGGCTGGTCCGGTGAGAATCACCACATCGGTAGGATTGATGGAGCTGTTGCTCTATTGCGGAAAATCAGTGAAATCCAATTGGATGGCAGGTTACTGGTTCTTGCTCACAGCCATGGTGGTAATTTACTGGCCATGCTATCGCAGATACTGGGTTCAACGGAGCACGTCCGGGAATCTTTCTTTCGAGCAACCCGCTTGCATTATCACAGTCCTTTTCGAAGTAAAGTTGATTTGCAGGATTGGACAGCAGCACGAGAGATTTTGCTGGATTCCGGTCGCAATGGATGCGAAATTGATATTGCAACTTTTGGTACGCCATTGCGTTACAGATGGAATCGTGAGGTTGTGCCGAGACTGTTGCATTTTGTTCAGCACCGTTCCACCGATGACCAAGATCCGCAGAAAGCAGTGTTGCCCAGATCGATCCGGGATCTACTGACTGCTGCAGCTGGTGACTACGTCCAACATCTTGGTATTGCCGGAACAGATTTTATCCCTTCGCTATTTGCCTGGCGGGACGTTGTGGTTGAACGCCGACTTCGTCTGCTTTTCGAATCGACGGCAAGACGACGGGATCTCGTTCACAAAATCAGACAGGGGCGACGGGTATCATGCGATGGCAAGACGTTGTTAGTCGACTATGCACCGACGCCGGATCGTGAACATCAGAAACTTTTTGGACACGGTGTCTATACTTCACCCGTCTGGCTCGCATTTCACCTTCAGGAAATCTGCCGCCATTTTTACGAGCCTGCCAGGAAAGAAAATGCGGAGCCTGACTCGGATCATTGAGATTGGTTCAATTCTGCTGCCAATTTCTCGCGAAAAATCTTGCTGTTGTGCCGGATGTCCACGGGCAAGGGGGTCTCGCGTACGATGATTTCTGTGATTCTTCTGGTAAGCGGGTTGCGAGCGGCCAGTGCAAGAAGTTCCTGTTGCAGTTGATTGCGTTCCTGTTCGTTGCCATTCATGTTCGGTTGATGTGGTTCGACGATCATGACTGGTTGTTGATTCGGACGATTGCCGCGACCAACCAGTGCGGAACGGTAGATTGCAGGATGCTCGTTGAAAATGGCCTCGCAGGGCACCGTATAGAGGGTCCTCTTTCCCATCGTTACGCGATGTGCTTTTCGTCCACAGAACCAAAAACGGTCTCTTTCATCGAGATAACCAACATCGCCCATGCGATGCCAGATGCGATCTCCGTCTGTGACTTTATGGAAAGGGTTCTGGTCAGACCGCACGACGTAGCGCTGGGTCACCATCGGACCAGTGACCATTAATTCTCCGATTTTTCCCCGTGACACCTCTTGCGTTTCAGAAATGTCATCCAGTGGCCCGTCTTCTATTTCGATCACTTTCCAGGCAACACCCTCAAATCTGGTTCCGACACACGTTCCCTTTCCCTTCAATGATGCGGGACCTGTTTCGGCGATGACTTCTCTGGATTCAATCGATGCCAGAGGTAGGGCTTCGGTGGCTCCATAGGGAGTCATGATGTTCGCATCGGGATCAACCAGTTTGCGTAGCTTGATCAATGTTTCGGCTGGGACCGGGGCCCCGGCTGAGAGTACGCGTTTGAGGGTCGGAAAAGGGCGATGTTGTTTCCTGGTTTCGGCCCAGCGTACAACCGTGTTCCAGAGCGCAGGCGATCCGAACGCCTGTTCGACCTCCCATTGGGCTGCCGCCTCGACCAAACGTTCTGGATTGACTTGGGCTGGTTTGGTGGGATCCATGTCCGGAATGATGGTGGTTACGCCCATCACCGCGTCGAAAAGACCAAAGAGGGGAAAGCAGGCAAGATCCCTGGCTCCACGATGAATGTCGTATCGTTCCCTGATAAGATCGATCTGGGCATGGAAAACGCCGTGAGTGTAGAGCACACCCTTCGGGGGGCCAGTGCTTCCCGTTGTGAAAATGACGGCTGCTTCGTCAGTGCGTTCGATCCGTGGAAGCGAGGTATCTTTCCCAACTTTTTTGCCTTGATCGATGATTTGTTGAAGAGTTTTACCACCCCAGAAATAACGACGGCCAACCGTCACGTTCCATTTCGCTTTTGGAAATTTTGACCGCAAAATCGTTCGCACTGCCTGCGCTTTGGGAATGCCGATGAATCCATCCGGGTTGGCATCACTGAGACAGCGAACCAGGTGTTTGCGACCCATACCTGGGTCAACCAGAACAGTAACGACACCGGCCTTCATCAGCGCAAAGACGAGTTCAATGAATCCCGCGCCGAAAGGTACCAGCATTGCAATCCGCATGCCCGGTTTCACTCCCCACTCAATCAGGCCTTTCGCGATTTCATCGCTTCTTTGGTCCAATGCACCGAACGTGGTCAGTGCATAACTTCGGTTGCCATCAGGTTGAGGTGGACCATCCGGTTCGGCAATCGCGATCGCGCCGGGGGCGAGCGACGCTACCATGCTCAGCCGACCAGCGACATTGCCGTCGACCGGCAACTTTCTGTTGCCCTCAGGTGCCTTGTTATCCGGTTGGTTGGAGGGTTCGGCCGATTCGCTCATGGTTTGATGCTCCCTTTCGGTGACATTGGGCCAGGAGTACCCGGAGATGCGAACTGCCGTTTTAACTCAGTGATGATTCCGGCGGCGATCTTGTCCGTGGTAACACTTTGAGCGCCCTTCCATCCCGGAATTCCATTGACCTCAATGACCTTGGGTGGTCCCTGATCAAAATGCAGAAGATCGACAGATGCAAAACGCAGTCCGATCTCTCTGCAGATGCGTGTCGCCATCTGTTCCTGTTGGTCATCCAGTGCGATGCCTTCACAGCGACCACCGTGGGAGACATTGGTACGGAATTCCCTTGTATTGGTTCGCCGTATCGCGCGAACTGTGTCTCCGATTACCAATAAGCGTGTGTCAGCTCCACCGGGTGGAACAAACCGTTGGACGTAGCAGATCGCATTCAGGTTTTCCAGCGTTGAAAACGTTGTCCAGGCAAGTTCTGCATCACGGATGCGCATCACACCCCGTCCTTCACCCCCGAATACCGGTTTAACAACGCAGTCACCACCAAGACGATGGAAGGCATCCATGGCGTCGCGGCGAGATTGTGCTACTGCAGTGTCAGGTACTGGAAATCCCATCGCGGCTATGCGTTGCAGGGTTGCGAATTTATCGATTGCGATTTCAAGTGCAGATGGTTCATTGACGACCTTGATGATCCCGGTTTGTACAACAGCATGAAGGATCGCAAGCCGGAAGGTCACCTGTTCCAGAGAGCCGGCTGGCATGGTGCGTGTTAAGAGAACATCAAAATTATCCAATCTTCCAACTTCACATTCAAAAGTCGGCGTGTCGTTGACGATTGAACTTCGTAATGACTCATAGGTTGAAAATTCGATTTGGCAATCGAGTTGTTTCGATGCTTCGTCGAGTTGCTGGGCGTGCCACCCATCGCCAGCACCCAAACAGAGTATGCGGAAATGGCTCATTGCGAAATAAACGATTGACGCAGGGTTTCTGTTCTGATTTGCCCGTGACACCACGAGTGGCCACTTTGCAGGCTATGAAAAGTTACGGCAGCTGGGCTGAACAGAAGTGGGTCAACTTTGTAGAAGTCATACTCGTAATCTTTGAATATCTGGGCGAACGGACGTCCGTAATCTCGTGATGAGCAGCTTGGGACTTCCGCTGCAACACGGGTTATTTCTTCATCAGTTGCATTTGTCCAGAAGGTTACGTTTGCACCATAAAGCATGGCATCATTCGTTCGACCAATCCCGGCAACTGCATCACCCGGACGCGCCGGAGGCGGTAGAGGGGCCGTCCCTGTTGCGGACACGATCTGATTGACATCAAATTGCAGTTCATGCAGCTTATGCATGGCAGTTTCGATGCTGCGTGCAACCACCTGATAGCTTCCTGCTATACACGTGCTCGGCGCAACGGCAAGCTGGAGCTGGGATGGACTGACGCCGCACTGCTCGGCAATCATGGATATCGCCGATGCTGTCGGAAGGGAATCGCTCTCCAAAACGCCGACCACAGGACCTGTTCCGGATTCGCTGAGATCAAGCTGCTGCAGCGTCTCTTCACGGCCGCGATAGAGCCGCATTGGTCCGCTGCCCATTGCAAAATAATCATCACTGGATACAGGCCACCCAGCATACTGGCTTCCAAGGCATGACATGACGGGGTGATCCGTCTGAACCTGGACCAGGTGGTTCACCACGTGGAGATCTGGGTTGGCAGGAAAAAGCGAAATTTCAGCAAGCCCGCCCATGCAAAGCTGTGATAGCAGGTTCCCCGCTTCCAGAGATCCTGATACAGCGACACCAGCATCCAGAATCTGGGCATCAGCGATCGATACAACTCGGCAGCCGATTTGACTGGCTCGGGCGGCTGATTTGAGGAACAATTCGCTAGCAAGTTCATTGAGCATGAAAAGATGTTGGTGGAAAGCCAGCGTTCTGTCCAGCGGGAACGGTCGGAAAACTGTGTTTCGACTGACGTTTTCAAACAATCCCCAGCACATTCAAGCAATCCCCTGCACAATTCCCTCTCGATTCGTCATCCTAAGGGGCAGCGGTGCGGGTGAATCGCGGTCAATCCGGTTTATCGGGAAAGTATCGAAACTGCATGCTTTTTGACCAAAATCCATCCGTCCTCCTATTCATGGGCGATTCACTCTCCCACGTCTGATTCTTTGCAACCACGTGGTTCGATATGCAACTCAGTATTATCTCCTATCCGCATCCCACTCTCCGTATTCGCAGCAAGCCGATTCGGCGAGTCAACAAGGAACTGCGTAATATCGCCGCCCAGATGCTTGACCTCATGTATGAAGCGGAAGGGGTGGGACTGGCCGCCAATCAGGTCAATTTGCCCATTCGGATTTTCGTTGCCAATCCAGCGGGGGAACGAGGGGATGGCGAAGAACTTGTGCTGCTGAATCCGGAACTGCAAATGCCCAAGGGCAACGTGACTGGACAGGAAGGCTGCTTGAGCCTGCCCGGTATTTATGGGCAGGTGAAGCGACCAAAGTCGATAAGGCTGAGTGCTTTTGATATCCAGGGCAACCCTGTTGACCGAGTGGTGGACGGCTTTCTCGCGCGAGTGATCCAGCATGAAAATGATCACCTTGACGGCGTGATGTTTTTTGATCGTATGACCGAAGAAGCCAAGCGTGAAATCGACGATCAGTTGCATGAGCTGGAAACGGTTTTTGAATCCAAACAGAATACAGGCGGTATTGCCAACAACGAACAACTCATTGCGGAATTGGATCCGTGGTACGAAAAATACACCTGATCGCTGTTGGGATCAGATGAGTTTGGCACCCATGCAAGGGGAACTCCATGCAAGG
>JAAXJB010000113.1:29297-36441 GCA_012270065.1 Rubripirellula sp.
CCATGCAAGGGGAACTCCATGCAAGGCGAGCTTCGGGCACGGGGAGTTCAAATGATCCGCAGGAAGCGACGTTGAACAAAAAAGACGTTGAACAGAAAAAGACGTTGAACAGAAAAAGAAGGTAAGAGTGTCAGATCTACCAGACGAAAACATGCTGCGTCTTGTACTGATGGGAACAGGTCCGTTTGCAGTTCCCTCATTCGAAGCGCTGCGGCAGGCAGGTCACGAGATTGCGATGGTGATCACTCGACCATCGCGAGTGGTCAGGAGTCGCAAGGGGCCTCCGCCCGCACCAGTTCGCGACTGGGCGGCGTCACATGAACTGCCGTTAGATGCACCTGATAGCATTAATGATCTTTCGGTAATCAATCGGCTCGCAGAACAACAGGCGGATTTGTTAGTGGTTTGTGACTACGGACAGATTCTGAAGCCTGAAGCACTTCAAGCAGCGAGATTGGGTGGAATCAACCTCCATGGTTCGTTGTTGCCGAAGTACCGGGGAGCGGCTCCTGTGCAGTGCGCGCTGTTAAGCGGTGAAACAACGACGGGAGTGTCGGTAATACACATGACCCCACGGCTCGATGGGGGACCTGTACTCACTTCACGCGAAACCGGAATTCATTCCCATGAGACTGCCGGTGAGTTGGAAGAACGACTCGCCGAAATTGGGGTTGAGGCAACTCTTGATGCGGTCAGGACGCTGGGAAAGTGGGATGGCGTTGCAAATCTCGGTGTGATTCAGGATCCCAATTCGATCACAAAAGCTCCGCGACTCAAAAAGTCGGATGCGGAAATCAATTGGCAGCTCTCTGCAAGGATGATTGATTGTCATGTGAGAGGCATGCAACCGTGGCCGATTGCTTTCACACATTTCCAGCCTGTTGAAACCAAACCGCCCATTCGTCTGGCCATAAAAAAAATTCGAGTACTCGATAAGCCGGCTGCGTCTTACTCAGCGGGGGAAATCGTACCTGGCGACCAGTTTGTGGTGGCGACTGGCGACTTCCTGATCGAGTTGCTTGAAATACAACCGGCCGGAAAACGCCAAATGTCGGGAATCGATTTCCTTCGGGGCCATAACCCGCCAGTCGGGTCACGATTACTCTGACGAAATTACTGGGACTGGTCTGTCTTCTGAAGAGCCCGGATTTCGTGCCGGCATCATCAAACGTTTGCTTGCCCGATGGCAGAATCAGGTCGTGAAATTTCGGCTCAGCATGAAATCCTTTTTCATTCCGGGCGGGGTTTCTGGTCCTCTCCGCCACCGACACTCGGCAGTTTGCCCGATTCCATGAGCAAGCGATTCCACCGGTCTGTTCTTTGGCGTGTCAATTTTGCGTTGATCTTGTCGCTCAGTGCATGGCACATCTGGACGAAACAGGCAACGGAAGGGTCTTCGTTCATGGAGTGCGCATTGAACTCCCCCAAAGCCTCTTGTCTCAATTGGGTAACTTCGTCGAGTAGCCTTTGCAGTTTCTCGATGTCCTTTCCTGATTCATCTTCATCCAGGCCTAGTTGACGCCGTTCAATGTCAAGCACGCGACGGACAAATTGGTCAAGTTCATGCTCGTCCTGTTTGAGCCGACGATCCCGCAGCCATCGTGCAAGAAGCCAGCCACCAATGAAGAGAGAAACCAGAAACGATCTCAAACCTTCAGTTGCTTCCACGAAATCCGGATTCAGCAAAGGTTTGAGTTCGGGGTTGAAAATGTGTTCTGCGCCAATGTGCATGGAAAACTCTGGATTCGCCATCGCAAAAGTTTTGCCCTGAGCGAACAGTTCATGCAGTTCATTACTCCGTTGAAAATGCTCGTCCATGATGACGTTTGTTATCGCTTCGACAAGCACGGTGGGAGCATCAGGTCGTGTTAACAACTTTGCTCGTCTCGAAACCGTGCTTGATTCCTTTGCGGGAAGAACGGGAGTTTCACTGCTATAGAAGCCTGCGGGAATGGAACTTGGGAAAGTCGACACATGATGGAGCGCCATCGCATCCGCGTAAGGCACAGCGATCAAACGAATGTTTGGTACCTGCGCAATCTCTGCGAAGGCAGGTGAGTGCAAACCACCGGCCATGCAGGCAGCGTCCAGTTCGCCAGAACTTAGAAGCTTGGGTATGTCCTGGTAAGACGTGTCGACCACTTTGATGTCATCGAGGTCAATTCCCAGATGTTCGAACAGAGCGTTGTTGATCGCAAAGTCACCCGAATCCCGACTGCCGATCGAGACTTTTTTGCCACGCAAGTCAGAGGCCGTTTTGATTCCACTTTCCGCTGACGCAAAGATATGCAGGACTTCGGAATAAAGATTTGCTACAAATGCGGCTGAACCGGGGCTCTCGTCTTCGTTATTTCCCCTCGCTGTATCCGGCTGGTAAAAGGCAAAATCTACCCTTCCGTCACGAATCCGGTGGAGGTTGTCGAGCGCACCTTCCGACTCCAAGACATTGACCTGAATACCAAGGTCATTTGTGAGTTGATCCGCAATTCGCTGGCCAAGTTGATAGTAGTTGCCGCCGGCGGGGCCTGCTGCGATTACCACTGTTTGTGGAATCCTCGTCGACGCATAGTAAAGGTATAAGCACGCGAGTGATGTGCTGATTAAGACACATGCCAAGGCGATTTTTAAATACTTCATCGAATATTCTCACGTTCGCAGCGAGGATCTCAAGTACGGTTTACTGGAAATGAGATAACTCAAGATCGAAGGCGTGTCCCCGATGTTTGTAATTGTTGTCAATGATCACGTTTGAATATCGGAGGCGTTTGAGGGAATACCAGTGGCATCATTCATCCTGCTGCAATGAACGCAGGATTGCATCGACATTCTGTTTGGCATCCCCGAACAGCATCTGCGTGTTGTCCTTGTAAAAAAGAGGGTTGTCGACACCGGCATAGCCGGTTGCGAGTCCTCGTTTCATCACAACACAATTGGTAGCAGACCATACTTCGATAACCGGCATTCCGGCGATGGGGCTGTTGGGATCCTCCAACGCGGCAGGGTTCACAATGTCATTGGCACCAATCACCAGAATTGCATCTGTGTCCGGCATGTCGTCGTTGATTTCATCCATCTCAAGCACAATGTCATAGGGGACATTCGCCTCTGCCAGGAGCACGTTCATGTGGCCTGGAAGTCTGCCTGCGACTGGGTGGATGGCAAATCGCACCTGTTTTTCTTTGGCCGAAAGGATCTTTACCACTTCCGCCAGAGAATGTTGTGCTTGAGCCACTGCCATCCCGTAACCAGGCACAATCACAATGCTGTTGGCTTCTTTGAGCATGTCCACCGTGTCATCGACACTGAACTCGGTGACGGTTCCCTCTACGGTTGCACTTGGACCACCGCCTCCACCTCCAAATCCTCCCAGAATCACGCTGATAAAACTCCGGTTCATCGCTGCGCACATGATGTAGGAAAGGATTGCGCCCGAACTGCCGACGAGTGCACCGGTTGCAATCAGAAGATGGTTTTTGAGCAGGAATCCGGCTGCTGATGCTGCCCAGCCAGAGTAAGAGTTGAGCATCGAAACGACGACAGGCATGTCTGCTCCACCAATGGCCATGACCAGATGGATTCCGATCAACGACGCAATTGCTGTCATCAACAGCAGTGCCAGCATTGCTTGCCCACCGTCGGTATGCGATTCACGGCAGAACCAGACTCCCAAGCCGATGCAGGCCGCGGCCATGATGAGATTGACTGCGTGCCGACCGGGAAGGGTCAGCGGCTTGCCACCAATGGTGCCACGTAGTTTCAAAAAGGCGATGATCGAACCGGTGAAAGTGATCGCGCCAATGAAAACGCCAATGAAGATCTCGATGTCGTGGATCAGCAGTTCACTCGCGGGAACGTCCTGGAAAGGATCAAGGTGGCTGGAAATGCCCACAAGAACCGCGGCGAGTCCGACGAAGCTGTGCAGCATTGCGACCAGCTCGGGCATCCCCGTCATCGGCACTCGCGCAGCAAGCACTGCTCCCACGATGACAGCCGCAGCAATCGCCACGACCATCATGCCGTAACCACCAACCATCATGCCGAAAATTGTCGCTGCAATGGCGAGAAGCATGCCGATGATTCCCAGAATGTTTCCGCCCCTTGCCGTTGTCTGTTTCGACAAGCCAGCCAGGCTCAGCACGAAAAGTACTGCAGCAGCAAGGTATGCCACAGTTGCCGATGACTTTGCGAGAGTCAATGGTTCGTTGGCAAACAACTGAGGTAAGATCAGGTCCATATCAATCACGTTTTGAAACCAGGCAAGTTCTTAAAACACTGTTTTCAGTACTGGGAGGTCCGCGTACCGGTATTTACTTTCGAAACATTTTCAACATGCGGTGGGTGACAAGAAAGCCGCCGGCAATATTGATGGAAGCTACAAAGATCGCGATTCCCCCCAGCCATGCAGCAAGATTGTTACCGACCCCAACCTGAACCATGCCACCGACAATGATGATTCCACTGATCGCATTCGTAACACTCATCAGCGGTGTGTGCAGGGATGCAGAAACATTCCAAATCACCTGCCATCCGATGATGCAGGACAGCAGGAATACGGTGAAGTCCGTGATGAAGCCTGCATTCTGCGTCATGGCAACGCCCACAAGTGTGAGCACGGCGATGACAAGCAAAATGTATTTGAACCATGGAAGCGTCGCCGGAGGTTCGATCTCCGGTTGTGGGGTGGTTTGGGTCGGAGGTGGCTTTGCGGCAGAAACAGAAACAGGCGGAGGTGGCCAGATGATTTTGCCATCTTTAACCACCGTTGCGCTGCGGATGATTACATCATCCATATCAAACGCGAATGCTTCTGCTCCGCCCATCTCGTCAAGTAAATGAACAAGGTTGGTGCCATAGAGCTGGCTCGAGGTATTGGCCAGTCGGCTGGCGAGATCGCTGTAACCAATGATGTGAACGCCATGGTGGTTCGAAACTTCATTGGGAACAGTGCATTCGCAGTTACCCCCCTGTTCCGCCGCCAGATCAACAACGACGCTTCCGGGCCGCATCGATTCAACCATTTCACGTGTGATCAACTTTGGAGCAGGTTTACCGGGGATCAACGCAGTCGTGATGATGATGTCGACTTCTTTGGCTTGTGCTGCAAACAAAGCCATCTCCGCATCGATGAACTCCTTGCTCATCGTTTTGGCATAACCGCCTGTTGTGCCTCCACTTTCGTCAGATTCAAATTCGAGCATCAGAAACTCTGCGCCCATGCTCTTGACCTGATCTGCTACTTCTGGTCGCACGTCGAACGCTCGAACAATCGCTCCCAGTCCGCGTGCGGTCCCAATCGCGGAAAGGCCGGCTACCCCCGCGCCGATGACCAGCACTTTTGCTGGTGGGACCTTTCCGGCTGCCGTGATTTGACCAGTGAAGAAGCGGCCGAACAGGGCTGCCGCTTCAACGACTGCCCGGTAGCCCGCGATGTTGGCCATCGATGAAAGTGCATCGAGTTTTTGGGCGCGGCTAATTCGTGGAACGGCTTCGATCGCGATTGCGGATGCACCACGGGCCGCGATTTTTTCCAGCAAATCCGGGTTTTGGGCCGGTGCCAGGAAACTGATCAGCGTGGTTTCCGGGCGAAGGTGTGCGATTTCCTCGTCGGAAGGACTGCGCACCTTCAATACGATATCGCACTCTCCCCATATTTGTGACGACGTGTCCGCAATTTTGCAGCCCGCTGACCGATAGCTCTCATCGGGAAAGCTGGCCAGATCCCCTGCCCCCGTTTCAACGGTGACTTCAAATCCCTGCTTTTCGATAAGGCGTCGAGCCGTTTCGGGAGTCGCTGCAACGCGACATTCACCCGGAAAGATTTCCTTGATTACGCCAACTTTCATCGTGACCGAAGGCCTCCTGTAAATTGGGATGAGCGGGAAAGCGTAAGCGACTTGGCTCTCGTAGAGCTACCGGGATCAGTCATCACGCTGAAACGTCAGGAATAGGGATTTTTGTTTGGGGGAATATCCAGATCATCACTCGGGTCTCTGGCTGAATGGCGTGTCAGGAAATGAATTCGTGGAGATCTCGACCCACTCAGTGGATGTTTATCAGAATCTGGTGCAACTCGCCTGTTCAGAACACTTCGGGTTTCATCTGGTTTATCGGCATTTCGTACTGGTGTATTGCTTGGTACTTATTCGCGGTTCATGGCCTTGAAGTTGCAGGTGATTTGCTTCGGAAATTCCGAACATCGGCAAGCGACACTCCGGCGTCCCCGCCTCTTCACGAGAGCAACAGCGCTGTTCGGAAATTGCGTTTTCATCGCATGGAGCATGCGCGGCTTAAAAAGGTGCTTCGTCGTCGCCTGCTTCAGCAAAAGCGTCGTTGGGTTCGCTGACCCGCTCCGTCATTGTCTCGCCACCGCTGGACATGATCCGGAAAGACATCGCTTCGGCATTCAGGAAGTATTTCGCTTCACTGGACTCATCCTTCTGCCAACGACGGCCGTTGAGACGATAGCTCACTTCAACTTCGTCACCGAGGCTCATCTCATCCACGGACGCACATGCGTCTCGCGTGAATTCAATCGGCACGTAATTGGTGAAACTGCCCTTGTCCTGCTCCAGAACGACGAGGCGTTTTTGAAAGCCCTTGTTGCCATAAGTCTTGGTTTCTTCGATCAGGTGGACGATTCCACTGACTTTTGCGTCACTCATTCATTTTTCTCTTGTTTAACCCCGCTTCCGATGACGCGGCATTCCACTCTTGCTGACGATCGCGGGCACTTCGCGCAGCCTACTTTCTGGAAGGAGTGTCATGACGCACGGCCTGAATTGTAGCGGATTCGCCGAATTTGGTATCCGGTGCTGTCGAATTTCCGGATCGAACCTGATCAAATCTCGGAAATGCGAGTGTAATGAGAAATGGCCCCCGAGATGCTGCGGGGCAGTTTCGGACGGTTCCAACGGTTCGATTCCCGTAAAACAACGCATGGAACCTGTCGATTTGACGGCTTTCATGAAGCGGGATGAGTGACTGGAAGCAACTTTTACTCCGGAGTGAAGTGAGCCAATTGATCATGTACGGCCACTGATTCAGGACTACTCAGCGTTGGCTAACGTCAAAAGACAGGTTGGCTAACGTCAAAAAACAGGTTGGCTAACGTCAAAAGACAGGTTGGCTAACGTCAAAAGACAGG
>JAAXJB010000113.1:36541-42810 GCA_012270065.1 Rubripirellula sp.
CAAAAAACAGGTTGGCTAACGTCAAAAGACAGGTTGGCTAACGTCAAAAGACAGGTTGGCTAACGTCAAAAGACAGGCTGTATCGTGCTGGGCAGGCGGGCTGCCAAGATCGATTTGGCGTTATCTTGACGCGGTAATGCAAGCAGAGTCGTATTTGCGGCGGGCTGCGAAGCCATCGCAGTTGGATTCACAAGTCGTCATGGCAGCAGCTGGAAAGCAAAATGGTTTGATGTTCTGCCAGCATCGGATTGAGTTGTCATCGGTTAGACTATCAATTCCCAGCTCGTTTAACTGGCTAGAATGTTACGGCCCATTTGCCGCTCGAGGATGGCTAAGTCATCGAGCGGATTCTCGTGCTGGTCTGGCTTGCTGTGACTCAGGCTCATTGTGACTTTGGCTCATTGTGACAAGGTTTAGCCTGTCAAGTCACGGCATGCTACCTAGGGCAGTCTCTTGGCTTGCCTCGTTCGTTACATTTTTTGGACTGAGTATTTGAATTCCATGATCATGTTGATGACCGCAGTATTTAAAAACCATTTGTTGAATCGAAATGTCACGCCTTTGTGGTTGTTGCGGGGATACTGCTTTGTTGCTTTGTCCTTTTTTATCCTGTCTGCATGTGTTGCGCAATCGTCCGGGAGTCGGCCACAGGATGGAAAGCATGTTGCTACAGGAAATGCAGAGCCACGCTTGGATCCTGATTTAAAACAGTACGGCATTTATGCTTCAAGTGCGCCCAGAGCGGATCGAACTCAGCCAGTTAAGACAACACTTCCACTGGAATTCAATCCGGGTGACAGAGTCGCGTTCATCGGCAATATGCTTCTGGAACGCTCTCAATACTTTGGTTATCTGGAAACGTTACTGCATCTCAGAGCGCAGGAGGCACGGATCATTGTTCGCCATCTTGGTTGGCCGGCGGATACTGTTGATTTGCGGCCACGGCCAGCCAACTTCGCGGACTTAATGCAGCATCTCAAGCATGAGAAAGCAGATGTTGTGATTGCAGCCTTCGGTTTTAATGAATCGTTTGCGGGTCCGGAAGGAAAGGCCGGTTTTGAAAAAGCACTGAGGACATTCCTTGAAGAACTGCGGAGTTCGGCATTCAACGGCAAAACGGCACCAAAGGTTGTGCTCCTTTCACCAATTGCAAACGAAAAGATTCAGGGTGTTGATGCTGCAGCATTGAACAATGCTAACCTTGAAGCCTATGCAAACATCATGCGGCGTGTTGCGGGTGAACTTGAGGTCGGTTTCATTGATGTTTTTCAAGGAACCCTTGCCGCGATGAAAAGTCCAGGCTCCGATCTCACCATCAACGGATCGCATCTCAATGATGCTGGATACCAGTTGTTTTCCAAGCTGGTGTATCGCGGACTTTTCCAGCAGGATGCGCCGTCGGTGTCCGAGGAACTCAGGCAGGTGGTCAAGGATAAGAACCGACAGTTTTTTCGCCGTTACAGACCGCTCAATACGTTTTATTACACGGGCGGTCGTAGCAAGTCCTACGGCTACCTGGACTTCCTCCCAGCCATGCGCAATTTTGAAATCATGACTGCCAACCGGGACAGCAGAATCTGGGATCTTGCCACTGGCAAAAAGGTCTCCGGCCCAATTGACGACAGCAATTTGCCAATCATGCCCGATACGAAGCAGAGTCGCGGGGCCAACCAGTGGATGTCTGCAGAAGATGAACTGAAGTCTTTTGAGGTCGATCCGAGGTTTGAAGTCAATTTGTTTGCTGGGGAGGAGGAATTCCCCGATCTCGCCGCGCCTATACAGATGCGTTGGGATAATCAGGGACGCCTGTGGGTAAGTTGTTCCACCACCTACCCCCATGTGTATCCGGGCAATGAACCGAACGACCGGATTGTCATACTTGAGGACACGAACGGGGATGGAAAAGCGGATAAGTCAACTGTATTCGCAGACGACCTGCACATCCCTCTCTCCTTTGTATTCGGTAATGGAGGAGTTTATGTTTCGGAAGAACCTCATTTGACATTTCTCAAGGATACTGACGGGGACGGCAAGGCCGATGTCCGCAGGCAGCTGTTGAGCGGATTTGGTACAGAAGATTCCCATCACTCACTTCACGACTTTGTATGGACTCCGGACGGTGATTTGATTTTTCGTGAGTCGATCTTTCATCACAGTCAGGTCGAGACACCGTATGGTCCTGTTCGTCAGCAGAATAGTGGCTGGTTCCGCTTTGATCCCGATAGCCACCGGCTGACCAGTTTCGGTACCTATCCAAGCACAAACCCGTGGGGAGTGACGTTTGACGATTGGGGGCAACATGTCGCCAGTCACCCGATCTTTGCCGCTGCTTTTCACTCGCTCGACCCAGCGTATCCGCGACAGCACGCTCGTCCTAATGGATTGCGCGCATATTCTGGGACATGCGGGCAGGAGTTCGTTGATTTCTCGACATTTCCCGATGAGTTGCAAGGCGGCTACATCAAGGCGCGGTACAAGCCAACCAACCGTATTGAGATACACCGTTGGGTTGAAGGGGAGTTCGGGTTTGATGAGGAGTATGTCAGCGACTTGATCTTTTCCAGAAATCTCAGTTTCATTCCAGTTGATGTTCGCTTTGGACCCCGTGGAGCATTGTACGTCTGTGATTGGTACAACCCGGTGAAAGGACATGCGCAGTATTCGTTGCGTGATGAACGCCGTGACCGTCATTCGGGAAGGATTTGGAGGATCGTCGAAAAAGGGAAACCACTGCAAAAAGCTCCCGTGCTTGAAAGTGCCGGGATCCAGGAGTTGTTGGAACAGTTGAAGAGGCCCGAAGGTCGTATTCGATCGTGGGTGAGGCGGGAGCTTCGAGAGCGTGATCCCGATGGGGTCAAAAAAGCACTTGATCAATGGGTGGCAAAACTTGATCCGGAGGATGAACGCTATCGACATCACCAAATTGAAGCTATTTGGGTCTATCGTGGGGTCAATGCAAGTCATCTGCCTTTGCTGAGAGAGTTGCTTGACTGTGAAAACAAATATGCTCGAGCTGCAGCAATTCAGCAATTGCGATATTGGCATGATCAGTTGGATGACATTTATCCGCTGCTTGAAAAGGCAGTCAATGACTCATACTCCATGGCCCGAATGGAAGGTGTAATTGCAGCTACCTACATCGGCACGAAACCGGCATTGGATTGCATGCTGCAAGTGCTGAGTCACCCGCAGGGCGGACACTTGCGATACGCGATCACCTGTGCGTTGGAATCCAATGCATTAAAGCGGCATTGGGAGAACAACCAGGATTATGATCTGAAGCAGATTTTACGGGACGCAAGGCAGATGGCTGGATTGAAGGAACCCGCCCCCAATGCATCGGATGCTCAGTTTGATGCCCAAAAGGATCTTGCGCTGGTTGAAATATCCTGTTTGCCCGAGGTAATGAGATTCACCCGGGAGAAGTTCACTGTGCGTCCGGGGCAGCCAGTCAAGGTCGTATTCACCAACCCGGACGCGACCGATCACAATCTCGTGATCGTCGATCAAGGTGCGTTGGAAGAAGTGGGGATGGCTGCCAATGCGATGGCGAGGGATCCTGCAAATGCAAATTCTGATTTCATACCTCGAAACAAACGTGGGTTGATTCTGCAGGCCACGAAAATGATTGGGCCAAACCGGAAATCGCGGGTTCATGTGTTGCGTTTCGAGGCACCAGCCAAGCCGGGAGTGTACCCCTATGTTTGCACCTTCCCGGGGCACTGGGTTGTGATGAAGGGACTGATGGTCGTTGCCGGTTCAGAGTCTGAGGCCGAAGAACTTCTTGCCGCGGAAAAACCGGCCACCGTGCAGCAATGGAAATTGTCGGATCTGGCAGAGCTTGGTATTCCGGAGGCAACAGAGACAGTTGTCATGAGAGGAATGGCGGCATTCATGAAGGCAAATTGCAATCAGTGCCACGTGCTGGCTGGCCATGGGGTCAATCTTGGGCCGGATCTCAGCAAGGTGACGGAACGTTACAAAGGTACACGCCTGTTGCAACAGTTGATCGAACCGTCAAGTGAGATCAACGAGAAGTACCAGACTTATAAGTTTCTGATGGACGATGGGCGTCTGGTCAGTGGTGTCATTGTCAAGGAAGATGACGCCTCGGTGACAATCATGGCAAATCTGCTGACTCCGAAGAAAGTGACACGTTTGGATAAGAAACAAATCGAGCAACGGGTGAAATCGAAAGTGTCTGCGATGCCCAAGGGGCTACTCGATGTGTTGACGAAGCAGGAAATTGGTGAACTGATGTCATTCTTGCAATCACCGGGTTTTCAAATGCCTGAGCACTTGAAAAAGATGCACTCCCATCATCAGCATGGCGCAACGAACAAGTAGGCCAACCGGTCATCGACCGGCAGATGAATCACAGGAACGGCAGGATCTCGTTGGATCACAGATATCAGACTTCGCGTCTGGAGGTTTCCACGCTACATTCGGGGAAAAGCTCCGGGACGCGCCATGAACCGCTGCGTCACCTGTCGGTTGCTTTGCTGGATCAAGGCTTGCCACGTGAGGAAATTGATGCGAGTTGTTCTTTGCTACCCTGTACAGGATCGCCATGTTGCACAATTCCAGGCTGCAGCGCCCCAATGTGAAATTATCAATGCAGGGCAGGAAAGAGTCGATGAACTGTTGCCGACAGCAGATATTTTTATCGGGCATGCCAAGGTGCCTGTGAATTGGGACCGGGTGTTGGAATCGGGGCGTTTGAAATGGATACAGTCTTCTGCCGCCGGTCTGGATCATTGTCTCGTACCCGGAGTGATTTCTTCGGATATCGTTGTCAGTAGCGCTTCGGGATTATTTGCACCGCAGGTTGCGGAGCAGACATTTTCACTGCTGTTTGGACTGCTGCGGAAAGCACCGCTGTTTTTTCGTGCCGAAGCCAAGCGTGAGTTCGTTCGATTACCAACTGACGATTTAAGAGGCAAAACGGTTGGCATCGTGGGTATGGGAGGAAATGGTCGTATGTTGGCACGGATGCTCGCGCCATGGGATATCAAGCTTGTGGGAACCGATTATTTTCCGGTGGATGTCCCCAGGGAATTGAGTGCTTTTTGGTCAGCAGATGATTTGGATAACCTGTTGGAGACAAGTGATATCGTGATTTTGACGCTGCCCCTGAATGCTCAAACCCGAGGCATCTTTGATGCTCGGAGATTCAGACGAATGCGGCGAGGAGCGTTGTTGATCAATGTCGCTCGTGGCGCTGTCGTTGTTGAAGAGGATCTGGTGGAAGCATTGAAGTCTGGGCAACTCTCGGGCGCCGGGCTCGATGTCACGGAGGTCGAGCCATTATCTTCCGAAAGTGCACTTTGGGATGATCCGAAAGTGATGATTTCCCCGCATGTCGGGGCACAGTCTTCGCGTCGCGTCGACGATACTACCGATTTCGCCTGTTTGAATCTGCAGCGTTTTCTTGGCGGCGATGAGCCGTATAACCGAGTCGACAAGGATCTGGGGTTTCCACATCCTTCAGTTGTTTGGCGTCCTGACCACAGCGAGAGGTGATTCGGTGACTTCCAGTTCACCCCGTTCCAGTAGCCGCGATCGAGGCATTGTGGCCGAGGCCATGATTATTGATGTCACTTGCTCCACCGGTGTTCTGACTGGCGGAGATAATACAATGGTCGAAGAGGGAACGCTTGATAGGAAATGCCAGGCTGTTGAAGGGGTTCAGGCAGCCCCCAGGGAATTGGGGCCGATTCGATTGCCGACCCGGAATGCAGGTGATTTCATTGATGAATTCAACCAGCTTTATTGTTCTTTAGGGCTGCAATTGCGGCGGCTGACAAAAAAAGTCCCCGACAGTCGAATGACTGTCGGGGACCTGGATGATGAATCTTCGCCTTCTGCGACCGATCACCGTACTTGAGAGGAAGGCATTCTGCTAGCGAAGGAACGATTTTCGCTGCAAGGAATCCAGTTTTAAACTCATCAGGTTTGGGGATCGATTGGGTTCACAGTTGTGACGAAAAGCCCCTCAGGGGCTCAGTTTTCGCATCCGCAGCTTGGCTCGCATCCGCAAGTTGGCTCACAAGGAGCTTCGCAACCGCATGCAGGCTCAGCGCCACATGCAGGCTCGCAGCAATCGTTGTGATGCTTCTTGAAGATCTTCGAGAACAGACCTTTCAGACCGCACTTGGGGCGGGCACAAGGATCGCAGCACTCGTCGACAACTTCGCATCCGCAAACTGGCTCGCAAGGAGCTTCGCAACCGCAAGTTGGCTCAGCGCCACATGCAGGCTCAGCACCAC
>JAAXJB010000113.1:42910-50120 GCA_012270065.1 Rubripirellula sp.
CAAGGAGCTTCGCAACCGCAAGTTGGCTCAGCGCCACATGCAGGCTCAGCACCACAAGCAGGCTCACAGCAGTTGTTGCTGTGCTTGTGGAACAAACGATGAAGGAGGCCCTTCTTCTTGGCTCCGCAAGCAGGCTCGCAACCGCAAGCAGGCTCACAACCGCAAGTTGGCTCGCAAGGAGCTTCGCAGCCACAGGTAGGCTCGCAAGGGGCTTCGCAGCCACATGCTGGCTCTACGTCACAACAAGAGTCACAACCCTTGTTACACAATTTGTCAAACAGGCCGAACGCGCTAGCGTTGGCTGAGCTCGCAGCAACCATTGCGATTGCCATCAGAGCAGGAACGATTACACGACGCATCGTGAGATCTCCATGGAATTAGGAACTGGGGAAGGTTTTGCCAGGCTTGAGCCGCGACACGTCCGAGCGGCCAATGGTCAGACTTAACTGACATGCTCGAGCCGATCATCTTCAACCACTGAGGTTTTTGGTCGATCGGCGTGTTGCGGCGCAACTGGCGAACACCAATCGGTTTGGTGTTCAATGAGGGCTATCGACGATTTCCAGCTCCGTACTCTGGTTTTCCTTTCAGAAAAAAGACAACGGCTGCGAAACGCTGGTTAAAGATGATGCTTTTAGCACTCGTGCAAATCAGTCCGGTTATACGGGCGTCAAAGAACCCCTGATCACTGTTTCTTCGTGTGATATTTTCCATGTTCGGAAAAGTTGAACAATGGTCTGCCGAAGCAGTCGATCATTGCGGTGGCCATATCTTTTGCCTGACCAGACCCCCGTTGTGTCCGCGATGATCGAATGCCTTTGCCGGTCGTTGAGCAACAGTGTGTTTCCTGCAACTCGAGAAGCTTTGAAGTGCAAACGCTTAGCGGTACAGAAATCCACGCGAGTTCCGTTCTACCATCAATGAATTGTCATTGAATCTGCGGGAAGGTATGGAAGTAGATGAAGCAACGCATGGGTGGTTCTTCGCGCAAGCCTGCTTTCCCGGTTCCAGTCGTCGCCGTCTGGTGTCGGGGTGACGATCTGACAGTGTGCGATTGAGAAGCGGTTCCTGTGAGCACTGCGCACGTTGGTTTGTACAGATGGAAGACCGGATCGAAGTGCAACGTCTTTCATGATGCTGCCCGGTTGTGTTCTTTTGATTAAGGAATGAATTCATTCACGAAAACATCAGGCCGCCATCGATCTCGCGTCCATGGTTTTGTTGCTGTTGTGCTGTTTTTCTGTTCTGGTTTGGATGGTTCGCAGTGGTAGAGTAAGGGGACACACTCAGTTGATTGCACAGCGATTTCGGCGCATTCGATTCGCTTGATTAGATTTCACGTCGCATCTCACATGGCACTCTTCTGTGAGCCAGCGCCATGTTGTCGTCGGTCAAAGGCGATTCAATTGCCGAGGATAACGCGATGAAATTCTGAGTCGGCAATCAGATAGCCGAAGTTTTTCTTGAAGGCGATTCCGTGAGGCCTTTTCATTGGAAAGGTGACCTTGGATTTGTTGCCGCCAAGAACTGTCTCAACGAGATTCTGCGATAGGTCTATCCTTCGTAAGGCATGATTTTCTGTGTCGACCACGAGGATGCGTCCCTGATGATCCAGGACGAGCCCTTTCGGTCCTCTGAATGTTGCTGCCTTCGGGGGCCCGCCATCGCCGGCATATCCCTTTTTGCCGGTGCCAGCGATGTGATGGATAGTGCTGGTCTTACGATCAATTCGCCAGATGCTGTTTCCCTCACGCATTGCAATCCAGATTGACTGATCGTCCACCGCTAGTGAACGCGGACCTGAAAGCGGGGAGTTACGAGCTGGGTTTCCATCGACAGGTAGTTTTTTTTCACCCGTTCCGCTGATCGTTTGTACGATTCCGGTGTTGAGGTCGATTCGACGAATGCGGTGGTTAACCGTGTCGGCCACCAGTAACCCTCCGGTGCCATCGAGCACGACACTGTGTGGTTGCTGGAATCGCACTTGCGTTCCCCGTTTGCCATCCCCACCAAATCCCGGACTACCGTCGCCGGCCAGGGTCGTCACGATGCCTGTTGCTCCACTGACTTTCCGAATCACATGATTTCGAGTGTCAGCGATGTACAGGTTCCCTTTTTTGTCAGCACGCACTTCGTGAGGCCAATTGAACGTCGCTTCTGCGGCAGGCCCGCCATCCCCGGTGTATCCTTTCAGACCATTTCCAACGATGCGTGTGAAATCTTTCCCGTCCAGCGTGCTGCGGTAGACGCAGTGGTCATCCACGGATGTGATGAGAACATGATGGGGCTGGAATTCAATTCCAAAGGGATTCCCGATTATGGAAGTTCCTGCCGGGCCGGATGGTTGACCTGATGGGTATGGCGTGGTTCTGGCAACCCCTTGTCCTGTACCGGCAAAGATTCGATGCGGGGATTCTCCCCGGGCGTAGGTAATTGGGACAACTAGGAATTGGATCGTCAGGGCAATCAAAAAGTTTCGCATCGTGCCGACTGGTGTGAGGATGAGTGAAGGATCCTCCAGTATATGCGATGTCAGCAGGCGACTGGTAGATTGGGTGACTCGAGTGAGAGTATTGCGTCCAAAGCCATTTTGGATTTTGAACGTTCTCTCGTTTTCATGACGCTCCATCGCGTCGGGAAGTCTGAGTGAACTGGTTAACGAGTGCTTGGAAGCAAGCTCAGGCAGTCAAGCATGAAAAGATGCGATGGACATACGGCTTGCGGGCAGTTGTTCATCAACCGGAGAAGTACAACTGACGTGCAATGGTCTGGGGACTGAACGAGGCTCCATGACTAACACTGTGCTTGTCATGGGCTCAAAACTACGTTGCCTGTTTGACGGCTTGGGTTTCGAGCAGCGCATCAATGATGTCAGATGGCCATTGTTTGTCACGACCCGATTTCAGATTTTCGATGACTTGTTCCAGGGGCATCCTTGACCGGTAAGGGCGATCACTCGTCATGGCGTCAAATGCATCTGCCGCGGCCAGAATCTGTGCATCTCGAGGGATACCATCTGCGGTCAAACCATCCGGATAGCCACTGCCGTCCCACGATTCGTGGTGATGGCGGACTGCTGGCAGGATGTCTTCGAACAACTTGATTTCCTTGAGGATGTTGTATCCAAGCACGGGGTGCTTTTTAATTTCTTCAAACTCAAGATCAGTCAGTTGTCCCGACTTCCCCAGTACTTCATCGTTTACCCCGATTTTCCCGATGTCATGCAGGATACCAGCCATGCGAATTCGCTTGAGGCCTGCTTCATCGTATCCGACTTTCTCCGCAATCATCGCTGCAATATCTGAAACGCGAGAGCTGTGGCCGCTGGTATAGCTGTCCTTCGCATCCAGCGCGGCAATCAAAGACTGGATCATGCCGTTGAACATGAGTTCCATTTCAATGTATTGCCGTTGATTGGTCAGGTGAGCTGCAAGAATCATGGAAGTTGATTTCATCAGATCAGCTTCAACCGTCCCAAACTCATCTTCGTGATTGGGACGAATCGCCATCATCCGCCCAAGTGTGCGCCCATTGCGCTGTATCGGTATGATGATGGACCGCAAGAGTGCTGGGCTGGAAGCAGTTGGGTTGTTTTCAATGGCAACCGGTTCAGCCCCAGGGATGATTTCGCCGTCGCAAACACTTTTCATCGTGTGCACAGCTATTTCACTGAGCTTTTCAGCGTCTACTGTTTCGCCGGTGAGCAGGAATGAACGCGGATGATTGATGTCGGCGTCTTCAAACAGATCGATTGCAATGGTTGATGCGTGCAAGCATGGTTCCAATTGCAACAGCAGGTTTTGGCAGATCTCAGTGGTGTCTTCGCCAATTTTAAGTCGCTCGCTGAATTGATGTATGAGCGTTAATTCTTCGAATTTCAGCGAAAGAGCCTGGGCAAGTCGATCCACCTCATCTTCCAGAGGGACATCTGCTTCCGGAATCCTTAAAAGATTCTCATCAGTGAGCGTCATGGACTCAACGCTCAGGTCGCCAATTTCGGGGTGCGTGGCGGTGGCTGATGCCTGTGAATCAAGATCCATCTGCACGGCTTCTCTCAAGAGGGGGGGATAGAAATAGTGGGTATCAATGAAGACACCGAGCCAAAACGGTCAGCGTCCTCGCGAAGTTTAGGACGAAAAAATCGACTAACCCGCGTTTAAGGCGACAGATGAGCACCCTTAGCGCAACGGTCTGCCGCTGGGTGATGGCTTGAGCAGCATCTGCGGATTGTGACGACCAAAGGCCTGTATCCAAAGAAGCCCCTCCGAGTGCTCGGAGGGTTTGTAAGCGTGTGTACAATCAACACGTTGCATGAACATGTTGCGTAAACTCCCCCACCACATCATTCACCCGTTGCAGAAGTGCAACATCAAGACGTGGATGCGGATTCTTGCCGTCATTCAGAAACGGCGAGACACGCTGAAACACGCGAGGTTGGTGAGTGCCTTTTTCGACGCACCTTCGGGGAGGCAGTCCAGGGCATCAATGGCCTGTTTCTTGTAGGACTCCGCAACCTGCTGGGTATAAGCCCTTGCATCGCTGCATTGAAGAATCGGCATGATTCTGGGGAGACGGTCATTGATGGGCCCACGGAGTATGTCGCTGATTTTGCTCCACTCGGATTGCCCCACTGTATCCCTGAGCCGGATCAGCGGTAATGTCATTTTGCCCTGCTCAATATCGGTTCCCAGCGTTTTGCCCACGGTCTGATCATTACCCCACAAATCGAGAAAGTCATCTGCGATTTGAAAAGCGATACCGAGGGCGTCCCCATAGTGCCCCAGCGAACGGATAGCTGCGTCGTCGCCACCGGCATAGATGGCTCCCAGTTCACATGAGACGCGGCACAGTTCCGCTGTCTTGCCACGGATCATCTGTAGATATTCATTTTCCGTGATGTTGAGAATGTCGCGTGAAAGTACCTGCCGCAATTCTCCCTCGCAAACGAGTCTCGCTGCTTCACCAACGAGTTGACATGCACGCGTCGAGGAGAGGGTCGCAGCCAATCGGAAACTTTGAGCGAAGAGATAGTCACCAATCAGGATGCTAGTGTGCTCGTTCCAACGGGCGTTCACTGTCGCCACGTGGCGTCGCGTAGCAGCTTGGTCGAGCACGTCGTCGTGAATGAGCGTTGCGGTGTGGACCATTTCTACCACCGTTCCCAGAACGACATGATCCTCCTTGAGGCCACCCAGCGCTTTGCCTACCAAAAGAAGCAGTGCGGGTCGAAGCCTCTTGCCACCAAGTTGAGTTCCATGCTGCAGGACCGGTTCCAGATCAGAATGCCGGCTTTTCAACTCGCTCTGCAGACGTTTCTCCACTTGATGCAGCTGATCGGAGATGGGGCTGGTGAGAGCCAGCAATTGGTCTTTGGCCGAGGTGGCGCCCGTTTCTTGCTGCTGGACGCCCGGACCTGCTGTCCCTGGCCTTTTTCTGACCATTGATGGGCCAACGCGAGCGGCCGATCGCGTTGTTGCCCCATCAGACGATGCCGTTGAAACTGTGCTGGTCGAATCCATTTCGGGATGGCTCTTCAGGAGAATGCGTTTTCCAATGTCGGCAAACGACGCGGATGCCGTTGCAGCGGGGATCTACCTCACACAGGTCTGACCGCAAATCAGAAAACTGAGGCAACAGCGGGTTTCACGATTGTTGAAAAACTCCGCTTTTTCCGCCCTTTTTGTTCAGAAGTCGAATGTTCCGGATCTCCATTCCTCTTTCAACCGCCTTCACCATGTCGTACACAGTCAAACAGCCGACCGACACAGCAGTCAGGGCTTCCATTTCAACGCCGGTTTTCGCCGATGTTTTGACGCTGACCTCGCATCGGAGAAGTGCCAGATCAGAGGGATACTGTACGCTTTCATGTTCTTGCTCCGGAACACTCTCGACCCAATTGAAAGTGACATTCACGGATTCAATGGGGATGGCATGGCAAAGCGGAATCAGCGTTGATGTCTGCTTGGTTGCTTGAATGGCTGCGAGGCGGGCCACGCCCAAGACGTCACCTTTGCGGGAAGTTCCGGTCTGGATCAGTACGGCAGTTGGTTGTGACATCAGGACATCGCCAGATGCAGTTGCTTCCCGCGTGGACACCTGTTTGTCTGATACATCCACCATGTGGACGTTACCTTCAGCATCGAAGTGCGTTGGTTTGTCGCTCAGTTGATTGCCCTCGAGTTTGTGGTGAAACGGAGTTATCCAATCAAATCCATCCTTGGACCTCGTACCGAACTTTGGTTGGTCGGTGAAGCTTTGTCAATGAGGTCACAGCATCCGGTTGGAGTGCGCATAAAAAAAGCGTTTCACATCTGCGGGGATGTGAAACGCTTATTCGACGAGGCATTCAGGATCGTTGTTTCGTACTTTAGCTGAATCCGTTCAGCTTGGTCCGAAACTAGACCAACTCTTTTTTCGTACCAACGAGGGTTCTCAGTCGCTCTGCCAGCAGATGGGCATCGAACGGCTTCTTGAACGTTTCATTGATGCTGCTTCGATCAAAGCTCATTGGTTGTCCATCATCTGGTAACAACGCGATGAGAATGATATCGGTGAAGTCAATGTTCTTCCGCAAGTTCTGGCAGATCTGGACTGCCTCAATCTTGCCAATTGAAAAATCAACGATGATACAATCCGGGTTGAAACTCTCAGCTTGAATTCCAGCTTCGAATCCGCTCGCGGCGACTGCCACTTTGAACGACTTCTCTGGCGGAAGTTCTCGCTTGAGATTTTCAATCAACACCTGGTCTTGGGCGACGATCAGGCACTTTGCCATTGCTTCGTCTTCCAAGTCACCCAGGGGCATACCGTGCTCCTTGAGAAACTTGATCAAGTATTCCCGTGGAATACGGCGGTCCTGTGATCCAGGAATGCGATAGCCTTTCAAACGCCCCGAATCGAACCATTTTGAAACGGTTCGGGGTGCTACTTTACAGATCTTGGCGACCTGTCCAGTTGTGAAGACCTTCATACTAGGTTCTCCATAACGCCTCGTTTTATTCCCTCGAACAATGGTGCGTCGGTAACCATTGCTCTCGCGGCCCGTCTTCGAAAGCAATGAATGCAAGCAACCGGTCCTGAGCGGTCACTTCCATCGGCCATGGTGGGTCACGGCAAATGGATGAATGAATTCACTGTCAACGTTGGGTCTGGGCCACCCGGTTTGCATCTTGCGACGCTCGCCCTGCGGGATCCTCGCGGTTTTGGTTGT
>JAAXJB010000019.1:0-31712 GCA_012270065.1 Rubripirellula sp.
TCAACTCGAGTCCTGGTCGAGTTCTGTGTGTCCATCCGCCTGTGTGCGTTTCTTTGGTGCGGGCCGCTCGACGAAGAACTTATTAAGGTCGCAGTGGACGGCTCGTTGCTCAATGAAGCCATTCTGCTGAAACAGACCGACCGTATGTTAGATCATCCGCGCGCGAGGGAGTTTTACAGAGGATTTATCAGCCAGTGGATGCGTCTGAAACGTCTTGACAGCGTGGGGCTGAATTCCCGTTTTCTCCTTCACTTTACCGATGCCTACATTCTCTCCGCGAAACAGGAACCCGTGGAGTTTTTCAAAACTCTGGTGGAAGAAAATCTATCGTCCACGAACCGGAGTGATGCTGCCGTTGTCACCAGCGACGGCGTGCTCGCGGCGAGATATGCTGACTTTGGCACCATCGACGGCCGGCGCGCTGCGAAATATGGGCTCATGGATCACTACATGGGCGACGGTTTTCAAAAGGTAAACCTTCCGCCGGACTCGCCGCGGGGTGGGCTGACCACCCAGGCCGCTTTCCTCGCGATTGGGACGATGGGCAATCGCACCTCGCCCGTCATTCGTGGCTCTCTGGTGAAGGAAGTTCTCCTCAATGATCCACCACCACCGCCGCCACCAAATGTCCCTGAGTTGATTGATTCGTCTGCTGAACCTTTGCCGAGTGTTCGAAGCCTCGTCGAGATTCACCAGAAAAAAGCACAGTGCGCTTCCTGCCATGCCCGCTTCGATTTCATTGGGCGAGGTCTGGAAAACTTCGATGCTATCGGAATGTGGCGGGAAAAAGAACTCGTGACCGACGTCGAAAATTTTTCACAGCTAAAAAATCCGAGGGCGAAAAGAAAGTTGTATCCCGTTGATGCCAGTGGCAGCCTGCCAAACGGCGAGACCTTTGCCGATGTGCAAGGTTTGAAAGCGGCGCTGATGAAAGAGGAGAGAGCTGTCGCAGGATCTGTCTTCGAAGGCTTGTTGTGCTATGCCCTGGGACGCGATGTAAGTTTTACCGATCGACCGCTCATTGAGGCGGTGCTGGATGATCTTGAGGCCAATCACTTTCCCGTCAGGGAACTGGTCAAACGAGTGGTCACGAGCCAGCCCTTCAGGAACCGTTAATGATGCATCGCTTCATTTCATTGACTCTGTTGCTGGCCTTCGCCCCGGCCTTCAGAACCTTGATCCTGCCCTGACCGAATTGACCAAAACCGCAAAGAATTCATAAGTCGGTGTTTCGCTTAAATCCATCCGGATGAAATCATGAACCTGATAACACAACATTCAAGCCGCCGCAGTTTCCTTCGACAGCAGGGGCGTGCCATTGCTTTGCCATTCCTTGCGAGTCTGCTCACTGCAAGTGAGAGAGCCGCCGCGGAGAAATCTCTGGTGGAGGGCGAGACACCTAAACGACTGCTTTGGATGACCATGGGACACGGTCACATGGAAGACCACTTCTACCCCACCGATACCGGTCGATTCAGCAAAATTTCTCTGCCTCCGGGATGGGATCCCTTGAGAAAAAACCTGAACCACTTCACCATGATTTCCAATTTCACCAATCGGGAGAACAAACAGCCTCACGAGGGCAGCGAGGCGGTGTTGTCGTTCGCAAACGTGTTCGTAATTCCGGGGCGTGCCCGTCACAACAGCATTTCCTGCGATCAGATCGCGGCTGCGCAACTTGGAAATAAAACGCGATACCAAAGTCTGCAATTGAACTGCATCCGCGAGGACGCTGACAACGGTCATGGCGGAATAGCGATCTCCTATCGACAAGACGGAAGCGCGATGCCGGGTCATGATTCACCTTTGGAAGTGTACTTCAAGGTATTTGGCGGCAATGTCGGGAAAAAAGAACTGCTTGAAACACTCAAGCAGCGCAGAAGCATTTTTGACATCCTCGAGTTTGAGAACAGTTCCACCCGACGCATCCTGGGGCGGGCAGACCGGGAAAAGCTGGAGGAGTACACGACCAGTATCCGTGATGTTGAACTTGCCCTGAGTCGGGAAGAATCATGGCTCGATGTGCCTTACCCGAAAGCCAACCTGCCGAAGCCACCCGAGGATTTGCAGGGAGAGCCGGAGATTCAAGCCATGTTCAAGATGATCATTGCTGCCTGGCAGACCGATGCTACGCGGGTCATCAGCTATCGAATGCCCGATGCCGGACTGCTCAAAAGCATGGGAATTTCTTCCACTCCGCATACGCTGTCCCACTACGGCTCCAATGTTTCGCTGCACAAACTCAATCTTCAGCGGACAACGAAATGGATGCAGTTGTACTCTGGCTTCATCGATCTGTTGCGTGCCAGTTCTGATCCACTCGATCCGAACGGCGGTACCATTTTTGACAACAGCCTGGTTTTTAATGGCGGTGGTTTGAGAACAGGCCACCGCAATACAAACGTACCTTGCCTGATCACCGGTGGCGGCTTTCAGGGCCTGTCGCACGGGCAGCACCGCGCAGCGCCGAAAGAGAACACCCCGTTGGCGAATCTGTGGACGACCATGCTGCAGGACGCCGGTGTGAATACCGATGGCTTCGCCGACGCGGATGGTACAGCCAGTTCGATTTGGACATAGAAGACCAGTTGGACAATCCAGTCACCTCGCAGACTGACGGGTTTGTCCCTGCTACCAACCGGAATCGCTGTTTCAATCCGTCTTCCACAGCCCCTTCCACAGCCCCCATTCACGGCATTCTGGTTTAGCGTTCTGGCACATCGTGCTGGTACAGCACTCATGACAACGTGTGACGAACAGAAAAACCGTGGGGCTATCAGCGAACGCACAGGCACTGACCCTCGCTCGTGATCTCTCACTGGATTCGTGTTGATCAGAAAGTCAAGAAAGAATCACCATGAATGGAAACGGATGAGTGCATCAGTGACTGCAGAGCATACGGCAACATCAAACGGACATACCGACAACCATCAAATTCCTGTCAAACGTTCCGAGGAATCACCGAAGCGTTCGAGTTCCAGACCGCCCCAGTCCATCAGGCTGAGAAACAGGCTGCACATGCGACGATTGGGAGCATCGAGGTAATCGAGCACACGTCCGCCTCGGATGTTGCCACCCGCTCCGCCCAGAAGAATGACCGGTAGCTGTTTGGCGTCATGGTTACCGTGGATCATGCTTGAACAGTGCATGATGGTTGTGTTGTCGAGCAAAGTACTTTCCCCTTCCTCGACTTCCGCCATCCGTTCACAGAGGTACGCAAGCTGCGACGTGAAGAACTGATTGACACCGACGAGCTCCTGCGGCTGTGTGTGGGCCATTTGATGATGCTGATCTTTTGCACCCGCGTGGGCATGAGTAAGAATCGAGCCATCGTTGCAGTATTTCAGGGTTGAGATACGTGTTGAATCCGTTCGAAATGCAAGAAGCACAATATCATTCATCAGTTTCCAATAATCCGGAATTTCGGCAGGAATGCCATCGGCCGGTCGTGGCCGATCCGGGGTGGTCAGGCTCGGCTTCCAGCCGCCCTCATCGCGTGCCTTGCCCGCTCTCTTGATGCGGCCCTCGATCTCGTGAACACTGCCAAGATACTCCTCGAACCGCTGCCTGTCCGAAACCGAAAGCCTGCGCCGCAGTGAGCGGGCATCGTCGAGCACAGCATCCACGATACGGAGATCACCGCGGTTGGGCTTCGTGCGAAAGAGTTGATCAAAGGCGAGCGCGGGACGTGTTTCTGTCCAGGTCGGTGACACCGCCGTGCTCCACGAAATGTGCGAACTATAAAGCAGTGGGTGCCCATCCTGAAGGCCCGGAATTGGTCCTTCGCAGCCGAGCACCAGTGATGGCAAACGCGTACGGTTACCAATCCTCTGTGCCATCAACTGGTCAAAACTGACACCCGTACGGACCTCAGTCTTCGACATCGCCGCCCCACTCAGCATGTTCCCCGTTTGCATGCAGTGGATGACTCCATTGTTGGCTTGTTCATTCCAGAGTCCGCGCAGGAACACCAACTTCTGTTTCCAGGCCTCAAGAGGTTCCAGGCATGGCCCCAGTTCCATGGCGTCACCCTCCCCTTTGGCCCACCAGTGATCGGAGTGAAACCCCATGCCTGTGAATGTCACAAGTGTGCGGGTAGGCGGTTTTTCAGCGGAACCAGCGTTATCAGCTGAAGCCAACGGCAACGATTCAAGCCACGGCAACGCCATTGAAACGCCGAGGCCGCGCAACAAGGTGCGTCGCGAAACGGTCGAAGCGGATCGGATCGACATGGGTTTGTTCCTGGTTAATCACGGGGAAGTTAATGGCCATTTGGCCCAGACACCAAGCTTTGGATTCTGGTCAAGGCACTGGTTTTGTCGTTGATGCTTTTGCTGGTGGTGTGGCAGGTGCAGATCGAATGCAGCGAAACTGCTCGCTGCGAACAATGACAAGCAAGGCGTCTGACCAACGCCCACCGTCAAGCATGGTTATTGTCAGCTCATCGACAAGCTTTCGATCTGAAAGCTGAACTGCCCGACCCAACGCATATCCCACCAGCTTGCGGGCGAGCGTCCGCAACAGATCCTCACGTCTCGGGCCCGCCAGATAATCACGGAGACCAGCAAAGCCATCAATTTTGACACCGTCTCGAGTGATCGCTGCGGTATCACCCGGCTTCAAATCCCGGGCCGGTCGCAGCCGCCCCAGAGCATCGAATTGTTCGAGTGTCATGCCATAGGGATCGATGCGAATGTGGCAGTTAGCACAAGCCGGGTCCTTTCGATGCCGCTCAGTGAGTTCACGCACACTTAGCCCCTCCGGCGCAGTTTCCGGAAGCGGTGGCACGCCGGCAGGAACCTGAGGCAACTGCTCTCCAAGCATCTGAACCACCCATGCGCCCCGTTTGACGGGACTGGTACGTGCGGCCGCTGCATTCTTTGCGAGGACGGCACCCAATCCCAGCAACCCGCCACGACCATAAGCCGACACATTCTCGACACGTCGCCACTGGGAACCGGTCACATCAGGAATGCCGTAGTGCTCTGCTAGAACTTCATTGATGACAACGGCGTCGGCATCAATGATGTCAGCGACGGGACGATCATTCACAAGTGAATCTTCGATTACCCGCACAGGCTCCTCTGCCAGCGCGCGAGTCAACGCTGGGGTAAATTCTGGAAACTGCTTCACGTTCCGACCATGATTGGTAACAAAGTCGCGTACCCCAAGCCACCGGGCACCAAACTCTCGCGCCATCCCACGCATTCGATCATCCTTCAACATACGAAACAACTGTTCTTCCATGATTCCGGAATCATGAAGACGCGACGCCTTCGCCCGTAGTTCGCTGTCGGGGATCGAGTCCCATAAAAGAAAGCTCAGTCGTGTCGCCAATTCGTCACCTGATACCGGCTGCCAGCGTGGCCCGTTCCCAGGCTGTTCGACCCGGTACAGAAACCATGGTGACGACAGGATGCGGACGAGCGCACTGCGGAATGCCGGGTCGTGGTTCATTCCCGCAGCGCGATCAGAACGGTACGCAGCCAGAATCGAGGTGAGTTCTTCACCATTCAGAGGTCGCCGCCAGGCTCTTGCCGCGAATTCGAGCAGCGCCTGCAAGTGAGCGTTTTCTGCCATGATTTTATCCGCGTGCAGGGTCTCCGCTTCCTGCTTGACCTGTTTGCCGAACAACTGGATGTAGAAGAACATGATCCGAGCACCATCGTTGGGTGCGCGATAGTACTGTTGGATCTCTTCGTACATTCGTGGCGTGGCAAATGCCTGCTCGCTGACGAATTCCAGTTCCTTCCACAGACGATCAATTTCAGCTCGCCCGGATTGGTCAAGCAGGAGGCGACGAAGCGGTTCGTCTTCACGGTGGTAGAGAAAGAGACTCCCTTGCGCGTCACGTGGGATGACTGGGGCAAACAGCACAGCAGGCGGAAAGAGAGCGCGAAACTCAGCGGCGGATCGAGCCCTCTCATCAGCAACCCGTCGATGAACGATCCTCGCGACGCGTGGGTTGCCCGGCTTTGCCTCCGCCACTGGCTCGGCATGCGTACCACCGCCACCTTTGGATGCGATCACGAACGCCTGTACCTCAGCCGTTTCCGGACTGCCATCATCCAGGCTGACGTCAGCGCGAATAAAACGCGGCAAAGTGAGTAACGTTTGCAGTCGGGCTGGCAGGGCACTGAGATCAATGACCAATTCCCTGCCAGCAGCCGTGACCAGAGCCGTATCTGGAACGGGCCGGCTACCTTCATCTCGCCCCAAAGGATGCTGACCAAATTTGATACCACACGCCAACTCGACAGCCTCCCTCAGTTCCGGATGTTCGGCAAAGACCAGCGTCTCCCCATCTCCTCCCTCAAGACGCAGCTTGTCCCAGACGACAAACGCCCCGGACTGTTCTGGCAAAGCGACCAGCCGAAAAACCGGTTCGCGAGCAGCTCCTTCAACCAGTTCTCTCGCGACGACACGATTCAGTTCCTCCCATGCGGGAAAACCGTTACCGACCGCAATGACGGCATTCTGCCTGTAGTTACCGCGAAATAGCTGATCCTGAGTGGATTTGATGGCTGCCAGAACAGGCGTCGGGTCCGTCTTCGCTGCCCGCCACTTTTCGCGGATGAGGTCAAGCGGCGCCGGATGCACTCCAGGAGCCGGCAAAGCATCCGAAACTTGGTTCACCTCAACCAGCGCCTGACCAAGATCCGGAGCTGCTACATGCGACAACTCAAACGAGATACCGTCGAGCCCCGCAGGGTGCGCGTCAGCAACGCGACCACTGACGGACAACTCACCCGCGACCGGACTCGTCCATGCGACGGTAACGGGGCGGTTGTGACCCGGATGCACAAAGAACGTTCGCGCAGGCAGCACCGTCCAGACCCGCAACTCCTCACTACCCGCGTTTACAAAGACGGAGGGTTCGGATCCAAGGCTCCAGGACTTCAGTTCGGATTGCCCCTGTATGCTGTCACGCTTGTCTGTGAGGAAAGTGGGCCCCGATGTTGTTTCCAGAAAACTCCAGCGAGCATCATGCTTGTCCAACCATGAATTCCCCTTGAGCAAATGGGGAATGAGATCCGACACACTCCAGGAACGCTGCTGGCCGCTTGATTCGCGAATTGTCCAATCAACAAGCGTGCTGTCGGCTCCGTGGTTGCCATTGGGAAACACCGTCAGCAGTAGCAATTCGCCAGTTGCAACCGTGACTTTACTTTCAAACGGCACAGAACCGCCCTCGGCTACCTGCGACTTGGCAAGCACACGTTGTGATGACGCCCAAAGTGAAGAAATCTTCTGTGCGGCAGCCTGCTGTCGCTGCTTCTGTGTTTCGATCGCGGCCACCTGTTGTTGCCAACTTTCGATTCGTGCGTTGACTTCAGCTGCCAGTGACGTCTGTGTGGTACCGCTCAGTCCATGCCAAAGCGCTGCCAGATAATTCGGATTGAGATTCTCCTGGGCAGCCACGGCAACGATGTCGTTCCCATCGCCTTGCAAGAATCTGTCTCGATGTCGCAACGTTGCGGACAGGTGCGATGCCAGCGGGGGTTCTCCCGCTGGACCGGCGTAGCGAGCATGAAAGCTGCGGATTGACGCCAGCGTCTCAGCGGTCCAGATGGGTCGATCCGCAGAAGAGGAAAATCGAAATCCATCCGGCAGAAGCACAGCCCGCGCGGCGACGTCACGTGCAGTCTGGTGATAACGCTGAACCAACTCAGGAGTCATTGGCATTGCCTCTCCTACGTTGGCAAAGCCCTCACCACCCACACTGTCAACCGGAAACTCCCGGGCCTGCGTTGGCAGCATGTCCACACCCGTTAGATCACGGATCGCGTTGTCGTACTCCGTGTTGCTGAGTCGGCGGAGTGTCACCGGTCCGGGATCACCAGCCCGCGCAGCAGCCTCAACATCCAGCGCCATGCCAATCCAGTTCAGCATTTGCATCCGTTCTGCCTGCTGCAACTGCGGCGCATCACTGGGAGGCATATCGCCGTCACTGACCCGTTCAGCGATGAGACTAAGCGTGCGGGGATGAGACAGAATTGACTTCGCCGACGTGAAAACTGTGAGATTCAGATCGTTATCTGTGGGGTTCAACCCGTGGCACTTGCCGCAAGATCTGGCAAGCAATGGCTGGATCTGTTTCTGGAACGACTCTGAAATCCTCATCCGCTCCGCTTCATCTGCCAACACAGACATACCGACCGAAGACAGACAAAGAGACAACACAACGACCACCCAACGGATGTCGCGTGCCGACATCGAACACGACACAAGCGACGTAATGACGCCGAAAACCAAATCCCGTGAAGCTGACATGTTTTTCAGAAGGGCCAAGGCATTACCTGCGTTTTTCCTGTCAAAGCTGTGACGCACGGCCACCCAATGTAACGCATTCATGGGTGCAAATGAGGTATCTGACAGTTCATTTGTGTGCAGAGTGGCCCGTAGTGGCCCGTTTGAACCAACTCGATGGAACAACAGAGGCATCCATGCGAAGATACAGCCTCAGATTACGTTTCGTTGCGGGCCTGCACCCCCATCAATCGACGACAGAAAGCGTGACCACCATTGATGACACAGCGACAAAACACCATTGACCTGTTCGTTTGCATGAGTCCCCACTTCTCAGGTAGAACTCGGCGGATGCCAGGAGACTGACAGCGTTTGCAGACTCGTCGCTCAACCGATCAATGAACTCTGGCAAGCATCCTTTTGTTGCGATTATCCCTACCGCTATCCGAATCCTGAAATGGCCAACCGCAATCCGTATTCATCACCACAGCAGAGTTTGACGAACGAACGCACTGCTTTCCATTTCCCGGGATTCTTCCTGATCACGTTCGGAGCAATGGTCGTGTGGCCCATGCTTGCCATCGCAGCAGGTTTTTCAATGTTAGAGAACATCTCTGAGGTGACTCTGTTATTTGGTGGACTCACGACATTGTTTTTTTTGCCCGCCCTTGTGATTCTTCCCTCGATCGAGGAGATATTTGAAATTCTCATCATCGCAACGTGGCTTTTCATGTGGATCGGCTGTTCATTCTGGTTCACATCCAAATCACACAGCCTGCGCGCACAACTCATCGTCCTGATCGTACTATCGACCATCTCGCTGGGCCAATCGGCACTTGGCCTTTTGATGATTCTGGGCAAGAACGTCTAGAAGACAGACGACCTGCATCTCGCGATGCATCCTGAACCATTTGAACATTTACCAAACAATCGTGGCGTCAGGCGGTGTGAATTCAATCGAGCCTTCTCAGTTCGCAGCCCTCTTGGCAATTCCAGTCAAATGGGCACAACCTGTTTCAGGCACGATCAAGCTGGATTGGCTGGCTAAATTCGAATCGCTGCCCCGGAAAGATTGGCTGCCGGGAACCAGGAAATCGGAGCGGACCTGATCCTGACAGATTGACGCCGCTCTTCCCCTTCTTTGAACTACATGGAGACAGAATAATCTTCATCGACTAGACTACGTGTAGTGATGTTTGGAGCAGTGATTCGCCATTGTTTTGTGATACAACGGAAAGGTTGAATTTGATGAAACGTCGTGAAATCCTGAAGTCTGCCGGCTGTGTTCTCTTCCTGCCTTCGCTGGAGACTTTCGGAAGAGACCAAAGCGTTCCGGAAGAATCCGACGTCAAGCGGTTGTTCTGTATCAGCATGGGCTACGGTTTCTTCACAGACGTTCTACCTGAAAGCGAAGGTGCAGACTACACATTCAGTGCGCACATGGAGCCTCTGAGAAAACACAGAGACAATTTCACTCTCTATTCAAGAATGAAGTTTGGCGGGGATCATGTCCGCGACCACAAATGTTTTGTCGGCAACACCACAACGAACCCGGACTCGCTTGACCAGATTGTCGCGGATCACATCGGCCATCTGACCCGCGTCAGAAATGTTGTCACGTTCATCAGCCATGCCCATCATCACATTGTTGCATCGTGGCGAAACAGGCTGCCGGTGATGCCAATTCAATCGACCAGAGTCCTGTTTGAAACGCTCTTTGCACGCACGGACCCGAAAACACAGGAACGACTCCTTGCGCACAAGAAGAGTGTTCTTGATGGTTCGCTGGAACAGGCAAAATCACTGATGGACCGCGTTTCCGGAAGGGACCGGCAGCGACTGGAAGAATACTTTGCTGCCCTGCGTGAATCCGAGCAGGAACTCAACAAGTCGATTGAGTGGCTCAGCAAACCGAGCCATGATGTCGAATTCCCGGTTGCCCCCAAGTTTGAAAACGGTTTTTTCACGACCGATGTCGACAAGAAACGGTTTCTCGATAACCCCCGCCAGATTCAACGCGGAATTGCCTTCGACATGATCTACAAGGCATTCAAGTTTGACATCACACGCGTGGTCAACTTCTACATGACGGGACTTGATAATGATCATCACATCACCACGCATAATGTGCCAAAATCCGAGGAGGCACGGACAAGCCTGACGAAGTATGACTCTTCCTTCTTTTCTCTGCTGTCGAATTTCTACGGAAAACTTGCCAGCACAAAAGTCGATTCCGGTGGAACGCTGATGGACGAAACGGTCACTGTTGCTACAGGCAACAACAGTGTGAGCCAGAGAATGGGACCTCATAACGGAAACGAAATTCCCGTGCTCGTGGCGGGAGGGCAATTTGCCAACCACGGCGGTCATGTCATTCGCAGAGGTGAGACAACCTGCGATATCTATCTGTCGATCCTTCAGAAGTTCGGCATCCAGCGTGATCAGTTTGGCAACAGCAGAGGCATCATCCAACTGTAAAACCATGTTGCATTCCAAAACTGCCAAGACAACTGTTTTGCTATTCGTGGTTGCGGTGTCTGGAACACTGCGTTGCCATGCGGACGTCCGTGAGCAATCACAACGGTTCCTCAACAGTTTCTGTGTTTCCTGTCACGGCAAGGAATCAGCCAAAGCCGACCTTAGTCTTCATCAGCTTGACTTGAAGCAATGGGAAGATGTAAGCCTGCTGGAAAATCTTTACAGCGCAATTGAAAGCGGTGAGATGCCACCAGAGGAGGCAACTCAACAGCCTGCGACTGACCAGATCAAGACCATGAAGAAGATCCTCGGCAATCAACTTCAGACTCTCGCGGAAAAACAGAAACCGGGGATGCTCAAGAGACTGAGCCGCGTCGAGTATCAGAACACTGTCAATGATGTCTTCGGTACCGATTTCACGCTCCTCGACCAACTGCCGTTGGACAACATTGATGCGGGCTTCAATAACAATGCAGACAACCTGCACCTTTCCGTGGTCGACATGGAGGCGTACTTCAAAGCTGCCAACCGCATTGCCGAGAGCGTTGTGAGCGACAGACCAGCACCACGCGATGTGGTCTACGCAACGAAAAACACCGACATTGATTCACTCAGCCACAAAGACAACACCGATGGCTTTGCTCCCTCACTCGAGAAGGAGTCACGCCCACTGGTTTTTGCTTCACCAGCGATTCAAATCAAAATCAATCCTTCGGTGAAAACGAGCGGGGTCTACCGGATCATGCCGCACGGTTTCTACATCACTGCCCAGTATGTCCCCGGCAGTCGCACGGAAGAAAGATTGCCTGCTGTCGAGCAGGTTTCCGATAGCAAGGTCGATGACAAACAAGTCGGCGAGCATTCGATGAGCTACTTCCTTCGAAAAAACTCGGGGGTCGGACAGAGCATCGTGACTGTCATCGGAAAAAATGCTGCCTGGAAGGAATTCGATCCCAGAGAGGGATTCACAACGCGTCTCTCCTCCGATGACACCATCGTCTTGCGATGCAATTCCGTGAAAAGGGGAGAACCCCAGCGGATGTTCTGCATCGAGACAGCGACCGTTACGGGTCCGGTTTACGAATCATGGCCACCGGAAACAGCGTTTTACCAGACGTATTGCAAAGACGTCGATGATTCTGCCGACCATGAAGACTGCCGTGCCATTTTGAAGCGGCTTGCAACGAAGCTTTTTCGCAGGCCTGTCTCCGATTCAGACATGCACCAGATCTACATTCAGGCCAAGAAGGAGTTCGCTGCAGGCGGCAGCATTTACGCTGGCTTGCAAGCAGGCATTCGCGGCATGCTGTGTTCCCCTCACTTCCTCTACAAACAGGAAGGTGAATCGGGGAAACTGGATGATCACGCCATTGCCTCACGCATGTCGTACTTCCTGTGGAACTCCCTGCCCGACGAAACTCTTTCTCAATTGGCGAATGACGGAAAACTGAAGGATCCTCAAGTCCGCCGTGAGCAGGCGATCCGAATGCTCCAGGACCCGAAATTCAACCGGTTCGCACAGGATTATGTCCATCAATGGCTCGATCTCGAAAAGCTCAAAATCATCGAACCAGATGTGAGCATTTTCACGGTCGATGAATTTGACCTGGTCCGCGATCAAATCAAAGAAGAGCCCGTAGAGTTTTTCAAAGAAGTGCTGGCAAGCAACATGAGCCTGCTGACCTTCATCGATTCTGATTTTGTGATGATCACGCCAGAACTCAACTATATCTATCAAGTTGAAGGACTCCCGATAGCAACACCGAGCAAACGCCCCGGGGCAAGCAAGATCTCACCGGTCGATTACAGACCCAAGGAGATCACTTCGGAATTCAGCAAAGTGATGCTGGGTGAAAACGAGCAATATCGAGGAGGACTGCTTTCACAGGCTGGCTTCATGCTGATGACGACCAACAACGGCGAATACACCAATCCTTTTTATCGTGGCGCGTGGGTACTGAAAAGTTTCTACGGAGATCATCTGGAAACACCTGCAGGCCTTGAAATAGCAGCGCTCAGCCCACCATCGCAGACAGAAACGATCAAGCAGACCATTGATGCCCATCGGGAAAATGCCAATTGCAATGGCTGCCACAGCAAGATGGATCCCCTCGGAATCGCGTTGGAAAACTTTGATGTCATCGGACGTTGGCGAGACGAGTACACAGACGTCAGTAACTATGCCACCAAACGCAAACCCCAGAAAAATGAATCCGATCGCTTTCCTGTCGACACAAGAACGGTCCACAAAGACGGACGACCCTTTGAGGGGCCGCAAGGCCTCAAGGAAATTCTTCTGCAAGACAAGGAAAAATTTTCCAGATCCTTCATCGAAAACATGCTTTCGTACGCAATGGCACGCCAGCTGAATTTTCACGACCGACGGAATACGGACCTGCTTTATCAGCAGTCAGCTGCCAATGAGTTCAGACTACGTGACCTTCTGCTGACGATCGTTTCCTCAGATTTTTTCACGAAACGCTGAGCTGTCCACGCCCAAAGCGACACCGGCGGAACTTCGCCGAGCCATCCATTTTGGATCATTACCACCAGCGGATTTGCCAGTGAGGTTCACTCCTGAAAGAGCATTGCAGGTCCCAACGGGATGCGATGGCGGGAATAGGAGACATTCAGATCTTCAAAAGCGGGAAGCCCCATGGCATTCTGGACATCGCGGTTTCGAATGAACATGCTGCGGTGAACAACCACGTCAGGATGAACAATTGGCGAAAGACCGTCAAAAGCTGCGGCATCGCGAAAACGATCTCCATCAGCAACGTCTGTCGACATCAAAAGCACGTACATCTCGTTTTCCTGCAGACGCACTGGCTGGTCCAACTGGACATATCGAAATGCATCGCGCAACTCACCCGTGCTTCCGGGCAACACCTCACATCGCGCGATTTCGGTTGTTCGGTTTTCCCCAACACGCAACAGTCGCAGATCATGATTCGCGAGAATCCGGCGCTGTTTGCTTCTGGAAGAATGCTGAGAAGGCTGGTCGCGTGCATGCTCTGTGGGAACAGCACGAGCGGGTCGCACTGGCATGTCCTTGTCATGATCATCAAACATCCCAAGATGAGTCACCAGTTTCTCACCACTGCCGGCAGCCAACTTGAATTCAAAGCCTATTTCTCCCGTGACATCATTTCGCAGGTTATGCCAACCGGGATCAACAACCAGTTCCGGACCCGGCGAAAGTTCAAGATCCCTGGCGAATCCGCGATTGTGGATTTCCAGAAGCCTGGCAGCCAACTCGATGGCGAGCTGATCGGAAGCATTCGTGACCCTTTCACTGTCTTCATACAGGTTGCTTTTGAGGTCATACAGAATCGTTGGCAGGGAGTCACCTCGCGACGCCTCGGCCGACCAGCGTGCCCAGGGCATCACCAGCCCCCCATCAACAATCAGCTTCTGTGTTCCCTGTCTGATCGCCAATGCGTCATTCAGATAAGGCGGCCCAAGGTGGCAAAAAAAGACGCGAGGTCGTGTGTCAGGCATTTCAGGAGTGCCAGTCCAGTAATCGAAAACGTCGTGGCTGTCGTGAGCTTCCTGCGGAGCAAGCGAGTGACCGACAATGCGAGCGAGCGTCGCGTAGAGATCAGTCAGCGTCACGATTGACCGGTTCACGACTCCGCCTTCAAGAACCGCCGGCCATGAAACGATGAATGGAACCCGGATACCGCCTTCCCACAGCTTGGCCTTCTTGCCTCGCAGACCACCGCTTTCCTGATTGCGTCCAAGATTGTCACCGCAGTTTGGTCCGTTGTCGCTGGTGAAAACAAAGAGCGTATTTTCGATCAACTTATGGCCAGGCCAGCGGGGGTCGTCAGTCGTTTGCAGTTGGGCCAGCAGTTTGCCAAGAACGACATCGTTTTCCAAAACCATGTCTTCTCTTTCACTGGCAATCCCATTATCCGAATAGCGGCTCTGCCCCTTGATCGGTGTTCCTGCAATCTCGTCGGGAACAGCGTAGTCACCTTCTGGATGCCGTTGAAAGTGATTCGCATTCGGCACGTAGTAAAGAAAGAACGGTGCATCAGCCCTGTTTGACTGACGGTCGATGAATGACATGGCCTCACGCAGGTACAGTGGACCGAGGTTGCGAAGGTCCCAATCGGGAGCGGCAAGGATACGCCCTTGACGCTTCTTCATCCCAATCAGCTTCATGCGGCTTCGATCGGTGAACGCGAAGTGGTCGTTGCGAATCAGGACACGCGGCTCCGTATCCAGTGGGTCTTCCATGTTACCCGGCACACCAAAATACTCATCGAAACCGTGATGCAACGGCCCGTCAAGAAATGGTTTTGTGAAATCAACATCGTGAAAAAAGAAATCATCAGCAGGTTCTCCCTGCCCGTCATCAAACGACATCCCGACGTGGTACTTTCCGATGCCTGCGGTGCGATAACCGTTGGCTTGCAGCATTTCCGGAAGCGTTGTCATTGCCCGCTGGATCATCGGTTGATTCGGTCCATGCGGCAGCCAGCCCTGAGACTTCAAATACGACCGATGAGCGAATCGACCGGTCAAGAGCGAATAACGAGTGGCACTGCACATCGAAGCTGGCGCATAGCCGTCAGTGAACAACATCGAGGCGCGAGCAAAACGCTGCAGATTCGGAGTCTGCAGCGTACGCTCAATCGGGACTGCATCGGGATTCAATCGCAAACCAAGATAGGCACTCGTATCGCCGATGCCCATGTCGTCGGCCATCATGACGATGATATTCGGTTTGATGGGCCGGGGATGATCCGCCGCACAGATGCTCGTCAGACCCAGCAAGACGATCAAGCAGATAGAGGCTCGATTCATGAGAAAAGATCCATGACAGGTTTGCCCTTATGAGCGACTGTGAACGGTCGCCCCGTCGGACTGAAGAGTTCCTTTTTGATGGGTATGCCCATCGCGTGGGCGATCGTGGCGTTGAAATCCGGAATCGTCACGGGATTTTCATCCACTTCTTCTGCTCCCTTGGACGTCTTGCCATAAACGTAACCAGCTTTGAAGCCGCCACCCGCCAGAATGCTGGTGAACGCCTTTGGAAAATGATCTCGGCCCCGGTTCTGGTTGGTAATCGGTGTGCGACCAAATTCCGTCGTCAGCACCACGGCAGTGCTGTCCAGTTTTCCTAAACGTTCCAGATCATCCAGCAAGGCACCGACCGCGCGGTCCATTGTGCCGCACAGCAAAGGCATCGCTGTAAAGTTGTCAGTGTGCGTATCCCAACCCGTGTAGCTCACTTCAACGGTACGAACATTGCTTTCGATCAACCGTCGAGCAAGAAGACAACCTTGACCAAACGGATCGTCGCCGTAACGCTCTTTCGAAGCCTTGTCTTCACGGTGAATATTAAACGCTTCCAAATCGTCGCTTTCCATCAAGCGGACAGCATCTTCGTACATGTCGCCATAAGCACGAATTGGTTTTGAATGGTACCGCTCCAGAAATTCAGAATCGAGGTCGCTGGCAAGACGGCGACGACGAGCGAATCGGTCGAGTTGGACATTGCGATGCGAATACTTCAACCCCAGCTTGGGCTCACTGATCGCCAGTGGCTCGAACTCCGGTTCAAAAAAACCACCGCTGCCATGGAAGCGACTCTCTTTGCCAATGAAGACGGAACCCGGCATCGTGGGATTGAGTTTACCGTGCGTTGTCTGTGCCCACGCTCCCAGTCCCGGATGCCGGATGGTAGCCCGCTGCTCGTAGCTGGTGTGCATGAAATAGTTGCCTTTTTCATGATCCCCGGCAGTCGAAGTGAGCGAATTGACGACGCATAGATTTCCTGCATGACGGGCAAGATTGGGCAAATGGCTGGAAACGCGGATCCCATCCACGGCGGTGTTGATCGGCCTTGTCAAACCCTGGTTTTCGTGACCTGGCTTCAGGTCAAAGGTATCGATATGGCTCATGCCGCCAGCCATGAAAAGGTAAATCAGCTGCTTGGCAGGGTGGTTGCGTGATGTGGCTTCCGATGTGTCAGTTTCGGCCAGTGCTTGCCCGTTGTTGAACGCAAGGCAACTACCCGCTCTGACGCCCAGAAAGCTGCTGGCAGCAAGCTGAACAAATCGACGGCGGGCAAACTCGTTTTTTTGGCTGTTCATGAGCAGGTGTTTCATTGAATGAAAAGAAACTGTCGGGAGTTGAGCAGAGCCCAGACGAGATCCTCCAGCGTCTGGTCACCATATTCTTCGTAGTCAGCGAGTACACGATTCGTCTCGCTCGCAGTCGGCTCCCGTGTCAACATGGCACGGTAAACGACGGCGATCCTGTCTTCTGGGGTCTCCGCCTGTTCAAGTTGCAATCCGAGCACCGAGTTGCGATTGTGGATCGCAACGGCCAATGGACTGTTGAGAAGATACAGCGACTGTGGCACCGAGGCATGCGAGGAGGCATTCTCGATCACATCCCGGTCAGACTGGCCAAAATCACGAAGAAAGTGGCCGCGGCGGGCGGGTGATTCCAGATCGACAGCCCGAGCCATTTGGCGAGCCACGGTCTGAAAGTCCTTCAGTTGGCGCTGCTCGTGTTCCAGCCACCTTCGACGTTCGGCTTCGTCGAGTTCTCTGGGAGGCTTACGAACTTTTGCCGCCTTGATGAAAGCGAACGTTTCCGATGATGCGTTTCGAGGCTGGTCGCCTCTGGCAGCCATCATCATGCTCATCTCTTCAGAACCGGCATCACCTTCTTTCAGATCAATGAAAACGGTTTCGCGATTTTTCTCATCAAGCTCACGGGACTTTTCCTTGAGTTCCTGTGTCAACTGCTCGCCTTTTGCGTTATCTCCCGCATCATAAGCCGCAACAATCTCCCGTTGATACTTCTCCTGCACCTGTGCAAACTCCCGACGGCGTGCGCCTGCAACTTTCATTCGCTCCAACACTTCTTCCATCGGCCTGCCTTCCAGACTTCGATGCTTGGCCCTGGTATCGGCAATACGGCGAAGCAGTTTCGGACGATTGGGAGCATGAGCATCAATGTCCGGAAGCACCAACGTTGCAATGGAATCCCAAAGCTGCTCGGCGCTCATGCGTTTCATCATTGGACCTGCAAAATGAAACGGCTGACCCATTGGGTGGTCTTCACCGAACATCTCGCGGCGAAACAGACGTGTGTGAAAGAGCACATTCTGGAATTTGCGAATGTCATAATCGAACTGCCGCATCAGATCTTCGAGATACGCAAGCAATTCAGGCATTTCGATCTCAGTGGCCTCGCTCAGATCATCCACTGGCTCGAAGAGCCCATGGCCGAAAGTGCGTTTCCAGATCCGATTAACGATTACCCGGGTGAAGCGGGGATTCTCGGGCGAAGTGAGCCATCCCGCATACGCCTTTTTACGAGCCAGCTGATCTGCTTGTGGTGGAACTTCCGCACCAAACATTGTCCCGGGCAAAACGATATCTTCAGGTTCCGCATCGCTGTATTGGTAATCGTGCGGAAGCCGAAGCGGTCGATCGAGGTGCCGGACCTGAGTGTAGGTAATATGGTTACCTAGTTGGGAAATATTGTGGCGAATGGGTTCATTGAACTCGGCCAGCTCTCTTTCCGCAGTCATACCAGCATTGGCATACTCCCGAAATTGCGATCTCGTCAAACCGTGAGTCTCAATGAATTTGGCGGCATTGGGACCATCAAGGTAAAGTGCGAGTTGCTCAGCAGACCGGAAGCGGGGAAATTTCTCGATTGGTATCGCTGCGAAGTAAGCCTCTCTTTCCTCTTTTGAAAGTGCAATGAGCATCTCTTTACGGTTCACACCACCACCACGGTGGTCGAAGTCGTAGGTGAATGCAGCCATCTTGAAGAAATCCATCTGTGTCCATTCGTCAAACGGATGGTCATGGCACTGCGCACATTCCAGACGTGTTCCGAGAAACACACGGGCCGTGTTCGACATGTTGTCCAGCGGCATTCCGGTGTCGCGGATGTAGTACGCTGCGGCTGGATTGTCAAACACAAGTCCATGGCCACTCACCAGACGACGGGCGAATTCATCGTACGGCGTATTGGCATGAACCTGCTCGCGAATCCACTCGCGGTAAACCAGCGCCCAATGCTGTCCTGAGGGAACCCGTAGAAGATCAGCCCAGAACTGGAAGTGGTGCGCGGTATAGGCAGTATCATTGGCTAACAGTTCATGAATCAGGTCAGAATGTTTTTCAGCGCTGGTGGACTCCTGAAAGGCACGGGCCTCGGCAGTTGTTGGTATCCGGCCAATGATGGCAAGGTACACCCTGCGAGTGAATTGTTCATCACTGATGGGTGGGTTTGGATCGCGTTGCTTCGATTGCAAATTTTCAAGAATGAACTGATCGACTTTCTCCGCAGCCTTCTTGCAGTCAATCTCACCAGCCAAAGCGGATGAGATCATGAAGGAATTGAGACAGAAAGTGCAATACGCCAGTGCAAGGATTGAGTACTGTGATTTCATGAGAACAGTGAGCCTGCTGACCAGACTTTGAAGATAGCGATGGACCCCCGGAGTGATGGCATGGCTCCCGGATCCGTGGAAGTCATGACAAATCATACGATGCTGGGCATGCTTTGCAAAACACTTCACGGCAGGTTCACCTCCAGAGGTTCCGTCAAGTCATCACTCTCAGCAACTCGTTTGCCGTCCACCCAGACATACAGCTTGCTCTGTTCTCCCGGCTGTTTGCTGTCCCAGTCTTTTTTCCACAGGATGTCGACATCGTGCCCGTGGTATCGCAAGTCACCAAGGTAGATGAACTCCCAGGCGTTCTTGGGAACTAGCGGGTGAATTGTGAACTGATCATCGTGACTGGCCTGAAAACCAATCAGATCCTCGATCAGCATATCGGGAAAGGTGGAGTGGAAATAATCCTGCACATCTCCAAAACCTTTGCCCATCGCATCAAGGCTTTGGACAACCTCACCGCCGCCGGGCATCCGATAGCCGCCAGTGCGAGGCAGATACCACTCGCCAATGGTGCGGCGACGGCCGTGCAACTCGACGTACTGGGTCATGTGATCGTAAAGCAATTGCCGATCTTCGTCGGTAATTTCGCCTCGAAGTGTTTTGTAGTTCCGCAGGTAGTTGGCGTAGGCCTTGTACACAATCGAATTCTGGAATGGCCAGCCACGACCGTTCCAACCGTAGGACATTTCGTTGAAAAAGTCATGGCGATACTCCGCAGTCGACATCCCGAAGGGTTGCTTGAATCCCATTTCATCATCGAACTGTTTCCATGCAACATCGAATTGATCATCTTCCGATGGCAACAGGTTGAAATACCAGGGCGTATAGCCGACAGTCTCGCGAATGATACTGAGCTGATCGACGACACCCCCGGTGTGAAGATTGTCACCGGCCAGACGCGAATAGAAGAAGGGATCGTCGCTGGATCCGCGTTCATTGTAGAACAGGTGCTTGTCATCCCTTGTGGGATGATGCCACAGGCTTTCGATGATTTGTTGCTGCAGCTGTTTTGCCCGTTCAGAGTACTTCACTGATCGCCGGTTAGCATCACGATTCTTCCCCGACTTGGACGCTTGCGCATAAAGCCTGCCGAGTGAAGCGTAGTTGCCGTACATGTAACAGTTCAGCGAGGGACGCACAGTGAAACAATTAGGATAACTGTTCGGCCGTTTGGACTTCCGCTCACCGTTCTCATCAATGTACCAGTCGTGATTGCCGCCAAACGCCTGGGGTTTCGTGTTATAGTTTTCAAGATTGAATGACTGCGGATAAATGAGCGGCTTGTTTTTCATTCCTTCGTTGAAGGCAGCCTGCCAACCTTTACCGTCAGTGAAGTAGCGACGCCAACGCTCCTGTCCCTTGTACGGCTCCTCCTGATTGATCGCAGCGGTGTAGCGTGAGAAAGCACCCTGTGCCGCAATCAAGCCCAACGTCGTCGAGATGGTGAACTCGTTGGCGTCGTACATATCAAGGCACTTGTAAAGACCATCCGTTTTTTTACCGGACGCTTTGACCTGAAAGATGAGATCCCAGACTTCCTGATGGCGTTCCATCGCAGGCAGCAGCCTGTCACGCCACTGAGCATCCGGATGAATCTTGAGCATGGCCTCGGACGCATCCACCATCCAACTGGTGTAGTGATGGCTCTGTGGCCGTGGTAACGTTGCAAGCCATGTGTTGTTCTGACGTTGCATGTCGCGTGATGGAGGACCAGCGATCCAGTACTCCGCGTAGGATTTCAGATACAGGGGATCTCGCATCCAGCGAAGGTCATAAAACTGATGACCGGCAGGAGCAGGGATGGCTCCACTGTTGGAAGCCCACCCGGGAAAACCGGGGAATTCAGTGAACACATAAAATTCTTTGCCGTCTTCCTCCCATTTTTTCAGGTGCTTGGAGATCATCCACCATCGGTAGTTGAAAACTTCGGTGTAATCTTCACTGGAACAGAGAAACTTTGGAACGTTCTGCTGCAGAAACTCCTCGTTATTGTGCTTCTCCAACCAGCCATCGAATTCGGGTCGGTTTCCGTTCAGGTGCGAGTAACCGTTGAACTCATCGACATCTGCGGTAAGCGTCTGCTGAGCCTGCTTTTTGAACCGCTTCAGTTCTTTATCGGGATCACTGAACGGCTGCGCGGGAGTGGTAGAAGCTTCGGCATTGAACCTGCAGCCAAGCATCGCAGCGGAGAGTTTGTCGTGCAGATCGATCTCAATACGTATCTTTGATGTCGTGACCGGCTGCTTGAAAGTCACCTGATTGAAACGATCGCGCTCGGTGCCCGGGTTGTTTTCAACCAGTGGGACTTGCTTCCACTGGCCATCATTCCACGAGAGGATTCTCCACGACTTCGGAAGTATTTCCTGATTTTCATTTCTGAAACTGGCAGCGGCCTGCGCCTCATCAAACCAGTAGACCCCCGCATTCCTGAAAACCTGCGGTTCCTCATACTCGAATTGCGCCCATTCTGTGGTTCCACGATGCGGATGAAAGCTAAGCCTTGGGACCCGATAATCGGACGAGGAGGCCGGTTCAATTCCATCAATCAGCGCTGTGACGTTTGCCCCCGGCATGGACGATGTCACCCGAGGCCCATTCCGTGTTTCGGGAAACGGTTTCGCATTCACGCGATCAGCGAAACCGTTCCACAGGGCAGCCAGATCAGCGACGATTTCCGGATGTTGCCCGGCGACATCATTTGTCTCACTGCGATCGTGAGTGAGATCGTAGAGTTCCCACACGACTGGCTCACTGCGATCGTTGTCCGTCACCAGTTTCCAGGATCCACGTCGAACAGCGGCATGCGTTTCATGCTGCCAAAAGATCGGGCGTTCTGCCATATTCCGATCAGGTTCCCTGAGGTAAGGCAGCATGCTCACCCCTTCGAGTGGCAGTCGAGCCTTGCCACCGAGTTGCACCGGGTAATCAGCACCTGCAGCATCGAGCAACGTTGGCATGATGTCGATGAAATGAAAATACGGCTTGTTGGAGACTTCGCCCGAAGCCTTGAAACCTTTCGGCCAGTGCACAATCAAGGGAGAGGCAATTCCACCTTCGTGGGCAAACTTCTTGAACTTGCGAAAGGGTGAATTCGAATACGATGCCCAACCCTGCCCCTGCGAGGTGGCCCAGCCACTGAACTTTTTCCATTCTCTGTAATTCGATTTTCTGTAACCGACACCTCCCAGTCTGTCCTTATGTGACCAGGCACCTTCTTCGCGTGCTCCGCGCCGCGTGAATTCGCCATTGCGGAATTCACCCTCCGCGTAATCATATTTTCCGCCCTCGAAATGGGTTCCAAAAACTCCCATTTCACCCGAGCAACCGTTGTCTGAAACAAACAGGATCAGCGTGTTGTCATAAACACCTTCGGCTTTCAATTTGTCGATGACGCGTCCAATGTTCTCATCCATACTGTCAATCTGGGCGTTGTAGATTGCTCGACGAAAACGTGCCTCTGACTTGACGTCCTCGGGCAAATCTTTCCACTTCGGCAATGGATTGTGATTCGTACCCGTCTGCAGTCCCGGCATGACACGAACGTTGTTGAAGTAACGCACTTCCGGAAGTCGCTGTCCGGGCGGAACGACTCCTGCAGCTTTCTGACGCGTTAATTTTCTCTGTCGCATCTCATTCCAGCCGTCGCCAAATTTGTCCAGCCACGCTGGATCCTCGAATTTCGCCTCATATTTGGCGATCGTTTCATCCGGGGCTTCGAGCGGAAAGTGCGGCGCGTTGTAAGTGAGGTAGAGAAAAAAAGGCTTGTCGTCATCCTGCAACGCCTCATCAATGTATTCGAGAGCTACATCCGTGAAGTACTCCGTGGTGTAAAAGTCTCTGCCGGGCCTGTAGGGGTTTTTCAATGTCGTATTGTCGTTGTCCCCGGCAATCAGCAACTTTCCGTCACGATAAATGTCACAGCTCGCAAGCACTTTCCAGTAACTGTCAATGTGAGTCCGGACCACTGTTGATCGATCGAATCCACGATTCTCGGGCAACGAGTGTTCGGGAGGATCCCTATGAGCAGCTGCATGCCATTTGCCACTGGTGAGGGTGGTGTAGCCGGCTTCTTTCAATGCCTCGCCCAGCGTGACCCCATTCTGATTGAGCGAACCCTCGTACCCGGTACCCCAGTCACCGTAGACCATGAAGCCGACACCAGCTTGATGCTGATACAGTCCGGTCAACAGGCTGGCTCGTGAAGGGCAGCACCGTGCGGCGTTGTACATCTGAGTGAAGCGAACGCCGTTGCCCGCCAGCTCATCAAGCCGTGGAGTTTCAATTTCACTGCCATAACACCCCAAATCCGAGTAACCAAGATCATCAGCCAGAATGACGACAATATTTGGCCTCGCATCCGTATCGGCTTGAAGCGCGAATGGAAACAGGCAGGTCAGAATGAGAGCCGCGGCCGCATGAAAAAAAGTGCTTGGCATGATTGATCGCAAATTCCGGAAAAGATATCTCGACATTCGCTCCGAATGCTTCGAGGCGGGAAAACAGTTTTTCATCAGTGCGTCCTTTTCGTACATCTCTCTCGAACCTGCCTCCACCAGGACTCGGTGTCCAGCCAGGACTCGGTGTCCAGCCAAGACTCGGTACTGAACGAGCTCCGCAGATAATATTGAAGGGTTTACACCATGAGATCCCGACGGGAAATCGCAGGCGCAGCCCGCTCTGGGCGGGGGATTGAATTTCAGCGGGACTGTTCCAGTTATTCCAATTATAGCCGCATCTTTTGCTCCGATGCCAAACATTCAAAATCTGACAACTGCGAAAACGGTTGATACGACAGGGGTGAATCCTTGCCGCTGGAAGAGACTTGAAAAGTGCAAACCACCCGTGTCGCATCAGGGGTTTCCCGCTCCAGCACGCTGACTAGTCCGACGCGGCACTGACAAGATAAACCTCTGCCCAATTCGCGTGATCTCCACCGCGATCACCAAGGCTTTGAACAACAAGCGTCAGAGTGTTCGCATCAGAAAGTGGAAGCACAACCGGCATACGGACAACAGCATCCAGGCTGCTGGTTGGACCGGTCGTGAAAACCTGTCTGCCGTCAACGAATATTTTCATTTCCAGCCTCCCATGATGCGCATCATCGGGCCCTGGAACGACATGGAAGCTCTTGTATTTTCTATCCAATGAGTAAGTGAGCTTCGAATCGGCATGGACGCCAATCCCTTTTCGATAAATTTTTCCTGCAATGCTGATTGGTTTGCCAGACCACGACTGATTGTCATTGATTCGGTGAAAACTAACTGCCTCGGTCGCCAGTTCACTGGTCAGATAAACACGCCCCTGCTGGTCTGCTTGAATGTTTTTCTCGTCCATCTTTTCCAGCTTGATGGAATCATCAATTGCTTTTTCAAACTCACGATCGAAAGCAACTGATTGACGCTGCTGATCACGACGTTGGTGCGGATAAAGGCGTGGCACAAACTCGCCACCTTCCCAGCGGAGATTTCGAAGATCAGGAGGATTTCCCAGCCACGCCCCATTGATGGAGGCAGAAACCCGATTGGCAGGCGTGAATGTCAACTCGGTTGCTTCATCCCAATCGGCCATCGATTGACCGGAACTGTTTCTGAAGTCGCTTGCAGTCAGGGCAACCGAATTGTTTCCTGCGTTTGGCAGCTCAACGATCGCCTGAAAGCTATCACGTTTCCGCCCGGTATATCCCTGCCAGGTGTTTGCCTCAATTCCGATCGCAAGACGGTTGCCAGCTTTCGAAGTATTCACATCAAACGCCAACTTGCCACCCTTGGGCCCCATCCATGACGGATCAATGATTTTGCGTGTTGCGTAAAACCAGTGATGCGGGTTTTCGGCATTCAGACGATACCAGTCTCGCCAGCCGAATTGAAAATCATCAATCAGACGCTGCCGGGATTCGGTTGCGACAGCACTGCCGGCCAGCAGTGCGTTGGGGTAAACGCTCTGAAACTGGGAACTGACAGTCAGCTTGTCGGTGGCCTTTGCCCCCGGGCGTGCCGGCAGCGTGTAAGGAATTCTGTAAGTGATGTTGGCAAACGCGAACACTGGCTCACTCGCATCAAATAGCGGGCAACGCGCGGTGACGACATCGCCGTTCACGCGAACTTCGGCGTTCCGCCAGAATCGCACCCTTGGATCGCGAGCATAGCCGTAGAAAACCTCGACTTTTTCAATCGGCAAGCCTGATGACCGATCAACCTTCATCTGAAATACCGGCATGCGGGTGTTCGGATCAATGGTCAACTGGCTTTGAGACTGGCGGGGGAACTTCAATTTGTCTTTGAGATGGGCATCCATCCAGATGAATCTTGCAGCAGCAGTTTCGGTAGTGAAGCGGTGATTCAGATGGGGAGCAATCGCCATGATGCGTTCTGTCTGCTCGGGCAGCAACGACATACCCCGCACCACCAGCTCGGTCGGTGCATTGAAATCATTCGTTGCCTGCAAAAACAGAATCGGTGCTTTGATGTGGGGCCAGTAGGACTGCGCAGATACAGTACGCTGGTACAGATCAAGACCATCCTGTTTCGTCATGCGGCGCGCACTTCCTGGCAATCCCCACATGTCCTGATAGAGAAATCCGCTGCCGCCCACTGATGGCGAGGCTGCCTTGACTCGCGGATCGATCGCGGTCAACACCGTGCTGCGGCCACCCATGGAATGACCTTCAACCCCAAGACGATCACCGTCGACTTCGGGACGCTGCTGAAGAAATGTCAAAGCACGTCGAGCACTCATGGCAATGAGATTCCAACTGCTGTTCAACAGGTGCGGTTCGCTGTGGAGGGTATGGGGACCACCTGTGACGACATTGTGGTGGATCAAGTCATTTTCTTTCCCGGCCCCCGGTCGCTCAAAACCGGCCGCCAGCCCATCCCAATCGGTATTTGGCGTACTGGGCTCTTCCAGCACCTTTCCACCCCAGTTGATACTGATAGCCGCGTAGCCAAGCTTCACCCAATCAGAAACCCGCCCCCGATTAGCTCTTTGCCCACCACCATGGATATGGACAATGCCGGGCACGGGAGAATCAGACGAGGCAGCAACCGGGTAACCATAGTAGGCAGCAATCAGGGGTGATGCCGATTTATTGGTCCCATGCAAAGTCCCCAAACGGTAGCGGACCAGTTGGTAAGAACCCGCCTCATCACTCCATTCTTTTACCACTTCAACCTGAAGCGGTGCGGCTGTTGCATCGTAAGCGTTCCAGAACTCGACCGCAGAATCCTGAGCTTGCGTCACCATCGACAGCACGCTGCCCACCAATGCGATTGCTACGCTCACCATGCGTGTCATGCCGACTTGCCTCTTTCTATCGCGTGACTGTTTCTTGAATGACGAACCTGACCTTGAACAACGGGATCGCTGCCGCTCTCCGCTATCTTTGCAAAATGCATTTCTCCACTGTCTGCAGTGAACTTCACGCTACATACCAGAGAAACAGAAATTCGAAGCGAAAATATCAGGCGACACCAATCCCTGGATCAGAGCGGATTTTTCCATTTGCTCCCCGACCACAGTATAGTCGCGGACACCACTTTTCGGTGAATCAGTCCATTCCGAAAATGTTGTTCTTCACCGAATTCCCCCAGCTTGCTCATGTGTTTGAAAGCTCAAACCAGTGCGGTGGTTCTGGTAGCACGAAACGATTCCAAACAACACGATGATTCCATGACATGCAATCACCGTTTTACGTACAATGAGCGGGTACCAGAGGACACTCTGACAAACAGATGCTGATGACGGGGCATCAGCCACCACGACAATACTGCCAAGCATTCCCCCTCCACGTCGGTTGCCCTCCGCCAAATCAAATCCCACCCCAGATCTGCCCCCGGAGCGTTCCGCTTCCAATGGCAGCCAATCATCGACGACATGAACTTCCGAATCTGCTCACTCCTACTTGCCTGCTGCGTGTTTCCCTGTGCTTGCGTCACTACCATTGCGCAGGAGACCAACAACGGTCAAGAGAAAGAGGTTGCGGAGATTGCCCACGATGAAGCGGCGTTGCGAGCTGATGTTGAGAAGAATTTCAAAAAGAAGGTTGGTGCTTTCGTCAACAAGTACTGCATTGACTGCCATGGACCTCGACCAGAGGCTGGCATCAACCTACGATCAGCGCTCAACACACCTGGGACTGCTTCTTCCGCTCTGCATTGGAAAAAATCGGTTGCGAACGTCAGAGTTCACGACATGCCACCAGACCATGCCGACAAAATCCCGACGGAAGATGAACGCGATGAGTTCATCGAGTGGATCGGCAAACTCAAGTATCTGGCAAAACGGGAGCCTGGTCGCTACGAGATCCGCCGTTTGAGCAAGGTCGAATACGGCAATACGCTGCGTGACTTGTATGGTGTCGCTCCTTCGATTGCAGATCGCCTGCCGGAAGAAGTCGTCGGTGCAGGATACCTGAATTCGATTTCACCTTTGCAATCAGAGCTATTTCTGGAAATCGCCAATCAGGTGATTGATCAGGTAGTCGCACCCGACGGCAAACCGCCCACGGAAATGCAGACGCGCCTTTTTGGCAAGACACCCGCAGATGATCAGAATCTGCGGGAAGCTGCACGCTCCGTTGCCCGGTCACTGGCTCGCGATGCCTACCGTCGCCCGCCAACCGAATCTGAATTGGACGTCCTCGTTGACATCTTTGATCTTGGCCGCGAGAACCAGCTCAGCTACACGCGATCCCTGACGCTGATGTGGAAAGGAATCCTGGTTTCTCCACAATTTCTGTTCATCACACCTGCCGGGGAAACCGACTCAACCGATCCGATTGTGCCGCTGGACGACTATCAACTGGCATCCCGGCTTTCGTATCTTCTTTGGTCATCTCCACCGGATGCCGAATTGTCTACGTTGGCAGACAATGCCCAGCTGCACAAACCCGAAGTTCTACGCAGACAAACGGAACGGTTACTGATGAGCCCACGTTCCCGGGCTCTGTTCGACAGTTTTGGGGCACAATGGCTGGGTCTGGGTGGCTTGGAACAGCAGGAGTTTGATGCCGATATTTTCCCGCAAATGACACCCAAACTGCGCGTGGCGATGCTGGAAGAAGCCCGTCTGCTTTTCGAGAGCATCGTGCGCGAAAACCAATCCATGCTTCGTTTCGTTGACAGTGATTACACGTACCTCAATGAGTCACTGGCCAAGCTCTATGGACTGGGTGAATCCGTCAAAGGCGATGAAATGCGACGGGTAAAAATGAATGATCCCAATCGAGGTGGCGTTCTGGGTATGCCGGCAATTCTGGCAACAACATCATTTCCCAACCGAACCAGTCCGGTACGCCGAGGTGTCTGGGTACTTGAACAGATCCTCGGCGAACGTGTTCCACCTCCACCACCAAACGTCCCCGAACTCAACGTCCCCGAACTCAACGTCCCCGAACTCACAGCAGCCGGGGAGAAGAATCTGGAGAGTTTGACGCTGCGTCAACGAACAGAACTGCACCAGTCCGAATCGACGTGTGCCAATTGTCACAACGTTCTCGACCCGATCGGGTTTGGTCTCGAGAATTTTGATGCCATTGGCCGATGGCGTTTAAAAAATGCCGAGGGGGTGAAAATCAATTCAAGCGGCAACCTGCCCAACGGGGGCAAGTTTTCTTCGCCTGCCGAGTTAAAAATTCTGCTCGGGCAACGCAAGCCCGAACTGGCACGGAACCTGACTGAAAGACTGATGGCGTTCGCCCTCGGTCGCCAACTGGAAGGTTATGATGAAATCGTGATCGACAAATTGATGATCACGATCGCCAAACAGGACTACCGCATGCGAACAATGATCACAGAAGTGATTGCCAGCTATCTGTTCACACACCGAAAAGTCAAAGGATGAATACCATGGGACGCCAGCCTATGATCAATCGCCGAGCCATTCTCAAAGGCGCGGGTGTTTCGCTTGGCCTTCCGCTGCTGGAATCCCATGCATGGGCTGCGGGCTCACCAGCCACCAAGCCTCCTGTTCGTGTCGCTTTCATGTACATGCCACACGGCGTCATCATGGATCAGTTCTGGCCAACGAGCCCTGAGGCGTTTCATGAATCGCCTCCACCGGCGATTGAATCACTGCGTCCAATCCTTGACCAGTGCTTGATGATGAAGGGCATTTCCGGCGTGCCGATCACACCCTTTGCAGGAGCCCCACATGCGTTGGAATTGTCGACGTGGCTGACCGCCACATTGCCAGATGCTGACACGCGTGGCCGAGTCAACATTGCGATATCAGCTGATCAGATCATGGCCAACTATGTGGGCGCCCGCACTTTGCTGCCTTCGCTCGAACTGGCCACCATGCCGCAAACCTGGAAGGAGAACCAGGCTGGACTCCATGAGGCGTACTATTCCCATTGCAGCTACCGTTCACCGACTCAGCCCGTCCCCGCAGAAACTGATCCCCGCAATGTTCTCAACAGGCTTTTCGGCAAAAAGGGCGAAGCCGGCCGTGTCACCCACGCCAACCCCTTGGACCGCAAAATGCTGGACCGTGTACTGGCTGGAGCACGCGACCTGCGCAAGACGCTGGCCAGCAGTGATCAACAGAAACTTGACCAATACCTTGACAGTGTTCGCGCGGTCGAAAGACGCATTGCTGCAATTGAACAGAGACAAAAAGAAGCGGCCCTGAAAAAATCCGGGGCTCGTTCAACAAATCGAAACGTCAATGATTCGCTTCCCATCGAAGTCAGGATTCCCGAAGGCGACAAACGAAGCGAATACATGCAAGTCATGTGCGACCTCAATGTGTTGGCTTTCCAGACCGACACGACGCGTGTAAGCACCTACATCGGATCAACACCCAACGGGGTTTCCTATCCTGAACTGGGATTCACAGACAAGCACCATTCACAGACCCACCACAAGAACCGGAAAGAAATGGTGGACAAAGTGGCGGCGATCACCAAGTTCAACATTGACCAGTTCGCCTACATGGTCAACAAGATGGCAACTCTGCGTGAGGGTGATGGTACGTTGCTCGACAACTGCATCATGATGTGGGGATCGGGTCTGGAAGATGGAGACAAGCACTCACGTGAAAACCTGCCGTTCATCATCGCTGGACGCGGAGGTGGAGCACTCAACACCGGCCGCTTTGTGGACAACGTCAAAAGCAATCAGGGTGACCTGCTCACCACGCTGCTTTCCTGTGCCGGTGTACCTGTAGATCGCCCGATCGGCATCGCAACCAAACAGATCAAAGAGATCGTAGCAGAATCATGAACCTTGTCACTGGAACTTGACTCTTCCCAGCGATGGAGTCACTTGCGTTTCTGAATCCAAACGTTTTGGAGTGGCGTTACTCATTGACTTGCTAATTCTGTTCAGTTTTATCCGCTGCCCCAGCTTCCACTGATTCTCCCTGCAGTCGCAACAAACTCTCTCGCACCTTTTGAGCATGGGCATTGGACCGGTCCAAGGCTGCCCGCGCACTGACGAGCGCTGGCAACAGCAGACTGCTAAGCAATCTGTTCTCACTCCTGGCTCGATCAATCAGTTTTTTTTCTGTCTGTTTGACGAGCGACAGGTCTCCATCAGCCGCATCAATCATTTCTTGATAGTCTTCTTCAAGCAGGACGAGCTGTTTCTCCATGAATGGTCTGAAAAGCTCACCCTTGGGGAATTCTGCGTCTTCCCCGACTCCGACACCTGCAAGGAAAGTCGGGTTGTCCACCTCGGTTTTCAACCAGGTCAAAATGAAATCGGCCTCCGCCGCCATCGAAACAGAAAGCCTGGCCGGAGGAAACATCTGATCAAATTCTGAAAGCAAGGCTGCCCGCTGCTGACCAGACAATCGCTCGGCTGAATCACTGATCCAATCCTGCACCCCCCGTTTGATCGACAACTCCACCAGCGTTGAAACCAACAGTGGAGGCTGTCCACAATCCTTCGCAAGCTTGGTGGTTGCGGACAAATCTGCAATTGCCTGATCGCTTTTTCCGGCAACTAGCTTGGCTCTTGCATGAAGCATCGCGATACGAGCAATGTCACGACTCTTGGACAGATGCGGCAAAAGCAACAAAGCTCCCTGACTCTTGTCGAGCCCCCAATTGCAGTCTTTCTCTTTGGCAGCAGCCACCAATGATTTCAAGGCAGATTCGGACCCCTTCAATAATTCTTGAACGTGGTCATTTTCCAAATCCGTCTTCTGCCATTGCAGCAAAACCTCACGGTCTTTCTCATCAAACTGAGGTAATTGGGCAAAAGCTTGCCAGTATCCCAGCGCAGCGTTATCGCCCAGATCCGCTCTTGCGCAAGTAGCGGTCCCAAATGAAACCAGCAGCGTGCAAACAAGTGTCGACAACTTCATGAATGGAATCCTCTTTCAGTAAGTAAGTTGTGTGAGACTGATCGTGATCAATTTTGTCAAGAAACAGTAGCATCGCTCGGGCATGGACGTGATACCATTCGCTTCATTGGTTGGATACATTGGGCAATATCCGGTTCTCTCACAGGAAGACGATGCCAAAGTAGAAATCTGCCTGATCACTCAGGAAAAAATCGAGAATTCTCATCTAGCCCGGATCCGCAAGGTGCTTTGC
>JAAXJB010000019.1:31812-49781 GCA_012270065.1 Rubripirellula sp.
GCCGTGTGAATGGTGAAGGCCTGATCCATGCACCCCCGAATTTCCTCCGGTTTTCGTCGGCCCTTGTGAAAGAAAACAAATGCCCCTTTGGTGCTTTGCAAACAGACTTTCTTGTCCTTCGCAAACAGATCCAGCAGCTTCTGATCGAAGAATTCTCGCACCGCTGCCTCGTCGAGGCCAGAAAGCACGAAACTCTGAGAAAACTCCGGGTGTTCGGTAAAGTCAATGTCCTGCATGCCCAAAGCTGCACCAATCCTGTTGAAAAACCCTTCAGGTCGCAAAGAGAACGCTGGCAGTTCCAAAGCATCCGATTCGAAAGCTACTACCGTTTGCCGATGAGTCTGGGAATTCTGCCCACCACCAACCGTGTACTGATAGTCGAACATGGTGAGACGCAGGCTGTCTGCTTCCGTTGTCATCACATGATGGATCTTGCGACTATGACCCTTGTTGAACAACGAGAATTCCTCCATGCGTTCCATCAGATCGTCATCCTGCGTTGCAGAAAACTGCAATCCGAGCTCCGTCGCTATTCCCTGCAAAGCATCTCTTCTTTTTTTCTCGGAAAGATGAACCAGCCAGATAATGAATCCGGTCATTAGGATCGTTCCAATAACAAACAGAACGGGAATCAGAATGACTTCCATGGACGCATCTTTCTTGAAGTGGTTTTGCTCCCCGCTCGTGATTGGATTTCCCACGAAGAAACCCAGTCAGCATCAGAAAGTCCACCAGTATTTCCTTGTTTTTAAGTGTCCATACAAGGTGGAGTGCCCGGTTTCCTTCCTCAGTCCGACTTTATCACTACTCATTATACCGAGTGCTCGCGTGCGGTTCTGAACGCTGAGACCGCCCAATAAGAAAACCAGCAAAACGCAAGCGTTTACCTGCACCAAAGGCGTCACACTCCTGATCGAATTTGCATCATCCCGTCACCGCATGCCACGTTTTGCCCGTGATCAATGGACCGACAGCCAAATCATTTGACTCTCTTCAAACCCGCTGATGAAACGCTGACCATGATCTGAACATCAATCGAAATGGCTGATCAATTCTCCGTTTGATTGACACGCTCATCGCCAGATGGCGATTCTGCGACCATTTCGTACTTCAATGAGAACTGGTGCTGGTCACGCTCCTTGACGATTGACGTGGATTCGCAAAGTCGTCCCTTGAGAGGATCCCAGGTGCGGATTTCGATCACATTCGTGGCAGGAATGAATCGCATGACCCGCAAGCCACCGGCACCATAATCAGACAATAACTCGTGGACCGTATTACCATGCTGTGCAACGGTTTTCTGACGCATGGCCTGAGTGCGACTCTGATCACCACAACAGATCAGAAAAAGGTTTTTGTGTTTTCGAAAACACTTATCCCACATTTGCTGGGGCGAGTTTCCGCGATCGCCATGGCGTTTCGTCCAGGTCATCCGTCCCTTGGGCGCATTGAAGTAATCCTCTGGTGTCCCCGGTTTATCCCTCGGCCCGAGTCCCATGTGGGTCGTAATCATGGCACGCCGATCACTGTGTTTTTGCAAGACCGAATTGGCCCAATCCAGAACATCGTCGGGTGCATTGCACTCAAGGTGCAATGCAACGAATTTCATCCCAGCTGCTTCGAACAGCTGGACACTGTTGGCGTTGTTGCCAGAGATCGCATCAGTCTTGACGGATTTATCAAAACAGCCACCATACCACTGAAATTCTGCAAAGCGGGACTTGGCAAAGACCTCCTGAAAAAGCGAGCAATCCCCATCGGCGTTCATATCATGATTGCCAACTGAGATACCGTAGGGAACACGGCCGTGCAGCTTGTCCATGCACTGTCTGGCAAGGGTCCACTGATCCCGGTTGTTGAGATTCACAATATCACCAACGTGACTTACCAACACAATCCGTTGACGTTCCAGATTCGCTGCAATCCAGTCAGTCCAGGCATCAAATACATGGTTGCTCAGCGGAGCCGCCTCCTCACCGACGCGTTTTGTCCCCCGGCCTCGATACTGCTGTGTGTCTGGGATGACCACAATGGAAAACGTACCTTTCGGTGCAGATGCGATGTCGCCTGAAAGCTGTTGATCGTCAGACCCAATGATACGTTTGAGGGTCATTTTCAACTGCGCTGGATGATCAGAAGAGATGGATTGCGGCCCAAACCTGAGCAAACTGAGCGTCTCTTTGAAATCACCCACAGTTCCGTTGAGATGCAGCCGTTTACCGGACCTGGCAACGACTTTCACCGCATCGTCACTATCCTCAAGCCATCGGGGCCAGAGACGAATCGTATCCACGCCAGCCTCTGCGAATTTTTCAATCAAGTCCACTGATGGGATGAGGCCGAGTTGCCTTGCAGCCGGCAGCAGTTTTCGAAAACGTTTTGCCTGGATGACGCTGCGAACGCCAACAATTGTTCTTGACGGATCACCATGCCTCATGATCACCTCGACAACGTTGCGATCGTATTCATCACCCTGCTCCTTCAAATCAAGAAGAAGATCAATTTGGCCGCGACATTCCCGCGCTGCCTGAATCAGTGATGGAATCTGTTCACCGCGAAACTTCGGGTCGAACCACGAACCCGCATCAAGCTGTTGCAATTGAGCCATCGTCAGCATGCTCGCTGGCCCCGTACCGTTTGTGGTGCGATCCAGAGTTTCATCGTGAAGAATGAACAGTTCACCATCCTTGCTGGTGCGAACGTCGACTTCGACGGCTGTCGCACCAACACTTATCGCGCGACGGATCGCCGCCAACGTGCACTCGGGACGCTCCACGCTGGCACCTCGATGCGCGATGATCTGGGTCACGCGATTTGCTGCTGTGGCAGAAGCATCTGTTGCGAGGCTTTGCGTGTCAGCAGCGTTTAGCCAGCTTGCAGTCAAGAACACTGACATGACATGAAAGCGGAAGATCACGGAAAAACAGCGTGGATTCAATGGTCGCTTCATGGCCAATCAAACAATATTTCGTGTTGGTTCATTGCTGGTCGATTCTCTCGGGCTTGCCCCTGAAAGGCTTGGCTTCCCATCAATGCACTGGTCTGCCAAACGCCGCACCGGCACGATCATACTCGTGGTGAAAATTTCCATCCAGCGACAACAGAGCCGTGATCGCTCAACAAAAAGAAATTTCGAGCATCAGCAATGAATGCCTCGACCTGCAGAAGGCATGCCAATGTCTTCGCTGGACCGCAACTGGACCGCTGTGCAGCATGAATCCTGTGCATGGTGAATCCAGTGCAGGACGAACCTGTCCACTATCAGTGCGGGCAGCCAACGATTCTTTCAATTCGCGCCATCACAGTGGCAAGCCTAGCCTGAGCCCGTGCAACTTGCACCTGATAGCTCAGGAGTTCGCGGTAGGTCTCAATGAGGTCGGCAAAGTCGACTTTCCTGCCCTGATAATCCGCCGTAGCGATTTTCAGAGCCTGCTCGGTTTTGGGAATGAGTCGATCGCGGAACAATTCAAGCTGTTCGGTGGATGCATAAGCATCAGCGACCTGCCGTCGAAGCTGACCTCGCAAGCGATCGCGTTCGGCTTCCCTGAGATGAATGGTGCTGTTTCGGTGGTGTGTAGCTTCACTCATCCCGCCGTTGATTCGATTTCGCCATATCGGCAGACTCACACCGATCGCGAGGTTGATATTATCGTGCCCATTGGCAACCGGGCTGATGACGTTCTGGTCATCACTGATGATCGAATAGCCAATTCCAAGCTGGAAGTCAGGATACTGCTGCAAACAGGCCAGTTTCTGCTTTGCACGATCGCGAGCGATCTCAGCAGCCAGGCCTTGCAGTTCGGGATTGCATTGCTCGGCTTCAACAATCAATGACTCCAAATCCGGCACCGCATCACTGACGTCAAGATCCTTTACGGCAGTCGGCACCAGATCAATCGGTTGCCTCACAAGTATTCCCAGATCCGCTCTGGCCTGCTCTTTGTGACGACGAAGGTTGATCAACTGCTCGTCAAGCTTATCTGCTTCCATCTCGGCTCTCAAAATGTCCTGCTGGCTACCGCCGGTTTTATATCGGGCGCCGGCGATGGTGATCAGATCAGCTACGAGCTCTTTATTCTCGTCAACAATCAGAATCAGCTGTTCAGCAAGCCACAATTCGTAATAAGCCAACCTCACAGCCTCGACGATTTCACGTTCTGCCTTCAAGACTTCGGCGTTTGCCATCTGGACTTCCCGCTGCGCGATAACACCGCGGGCTTTCAGCTTTTCAGGCCAGGGTACTTTCTGTGCGACACTGAATTGATGCCCCACACGCCCACCAGCCGTTTGCAATGCCTGGTCCTGTATCGGCCAGAACGTGTTTCCGACAATTGGATCCTCCAAAGCAGTCACTTGTGGAATGCGATGATTGAGCGCGGCCACACGTTGTCTTGCGGCTTGAATCCTTGGATGCACCGACAGCGCCTGAACGATCAAGGATTCGAGGGCCACTTCCGGCTCAACGACTTGCTCAGCCACCACGACTGGGACGTTCACGCTCGACTCAAGAAGATGCGCCAGAACGTTGTCATGAGCCCCGGATTCCAGAACTCTCTGGTCACTGGCCGCGAGCCCTGCGTTGGTACCAGAGTCAGCATCGGCACCATTTTCGACACGGAAGGTAGCAACATGAAGACCGGAAACCGGTGTTCCTGATGGGGATGCAGCAGCCGCCGATCTGTCCGAGGATACGGGTAACTTGCTGGCAGCCGTCTTGAACAGTCGCTCTGGATGGGCCTTGCAGCCTGTGTTCGCCAAGCCACCTACCAAAATCACCAAAATCAGGAGCGTTGGTAAAGAATGCACCTGCGAATACTTCCTGGTCTTTGCGATGTTCCCTGTCATCGATTCTGGGCCCGAAAAGTTACGAATCCGGCGGAGTCTGGTGATCATGCGATAATCAAACTTGATCACGATGCCGTTGGCAGCGATAATCCGAGACGTTGTCTCTGTTTTTCATCGGGCTATCACCATGAAAAAGTTCCATCCAATCCGCACCGCCGTCAAAATCGGACTGATCGTCACAATGATGATTCAGCCGATGCTTTTCGTGGCTGCTGCCTCCCTTGAGAGAAGCTCCAATAGCACCACCAACGCCACGTCGGCGGCATGCGAAGGATGCGGGTGTTGCGAGGTTGCCAGTGCAAACGAGCGATGTTGCTGCTGTTCAGTTGAGGACGGTGATGCTTCGGAAATGGAAACTGAACAGCAGGTCACCGGATCATTGCATGCTGCATGCCACTGTGGCCTGACGATTCCGCCGTTTGGTGCTGGCAACAAGGGTGCGGGACGATTCGTTACTCGGCACGTTGAGTCCTCAAACACTGACTCCGTTGCAGATGCCGGTGCAAAGCAAGGTGCGAAATGGCTTTGGCTTGGCAACAGCCGGGAAGCCATCCCGCTTCGTCACCATTCGCAGCTTTTCTTGTGCGTGTGGCTGATTTGAGTCCACCGCTGCGCGCTGATTGCTGATCGCTGATTGATTCCAGTGATCCATCCACGCGTGTTTCCATGAAACCTTTCTGGCGCATCCTCACCGCATGATGCTTCCGGAGATGTTGTCTTGCGCCGGTCACGCGTCACATCGATCGTGTCTTCCCTGGCAAGTTTTTCAAACTTTCACCCCAGCACAAGAAATTTCACAGTGCGTCACTCCCATGAATTCCAGTCGATCTGTTTGAATTCAATTTGGAATCGGAAATCGCCTCATGCCTGAACAGCCCACCGACGCTGAAAAGGCCGAATCGGTCAAACCAGCAACGACTTCTGAGAAAGCGAGCCACGGCGTCATCGGAGACAGTGTCCAGTCACCGGAGACACCGCGGGTCGATTCGCGAATCCATGTATCAGACAAACATCCTGCAAGTTGGAAATGGGTCGGTAGAACGGCATTTCAATCGCTGGTTTTGATTGCCGTATTCATTGGTGGCATCGCATTGATTGGTGTTGCCCAACGCACAGGCTGGATCCAGACAACAGCGGGCAACGACGCCAGCCAACCAACAGCGACACCAACAGCAGCCCAAAGACACATTTGTCCCATGATGTGCGTCCCTCCGACCACCGAACCCGGTCGTTGTCCGGTGTGTGGGATGGAACTTGTTCCAGCGACTTCAGATAGCGGTGGTGACGGAGTTTCGATTTCCATCAACCCGGCACATAGGCGACTCATCGGCATACGCACGGAAATGGCCAAGATGGATTCCGTTGATCGGACCATTCGCACGATCGGGTCAATCCAATACGACGAAAGTCAGCTGTCGACCATCTCTGCCTATGTTGATGGAAGGCTGGAAAAACTTTACGCGGACTATGTGGGTGTCCCCGTAAAGGAAGGTGATGACCTTGCACTGATCTACAGCCCGGAACTTTACACCGCTCAGGCGGAATTCCTCACTACGCAGGAACAGAAAACTTCGAGCCGGTTCATCGATACTTCAAGAATGCAGGAAATGGCTGCCGAAAAGCTGGTCGAACTGGGCATGTCCGAAGCCCAGATTGCAAGTTTAAGGCAGGAACGGGTTGCGAAATCACGGATCCGGATCCAGTCACCCCAGAACGGAACCGTGATTGAGAAAATGGCGGTCGAGGGTGATTATGTGAAGACGGGACAAAGCATCTATCGCGTGGCAGACTTATCAACGGTCTGGATGATGCTTGATCTTTTTCCCGATGATGCTGCGAGAGTCCTCTTTGGCCAGGAAGTTGAAGCCCAAATCTCGTCTGCCCCAGGCACGGTATTCACTGGACGTGTCGCATTCATTGATCCGACGGTCGATTCCAGCACAAGATCGGTCAAAGTGCGTGTTGAAATGCTCAACCTGGATGGAAAACTGCGTCCAGGCGACTACGCCACCGCACGCCTCACAGTACCGGCAATTCCCAGTGATGAAGTCTACGACCCCGCTCTGGCCGGCAAGTTCATCAGCCCCATGCATCCGCAAGTGATTCGTGAGGAACCGGGTGTCTGTCCGATCTGCGACATGGCTCTGATTCCAACAACGCAACTTGGATTTTCAGAGCTTCCGCTGCCCGACCAGCAGTTCATCACAATACCGCGTGATGCAGTTCTGATGGCCGGTAACAACAGCGTTGTCTATGTCGAAGTGGAGCCCGGGAGATTCGAGGTGCGCCGGGTCACTGTAGGAGCCCTCACAGACAGCGAAGCCATTGTTGCCGAAGGCCTTGGCCCGGGTGAAATGGTTGCGACCGAGGGCAATTTCCTGCTGGACTCACAATCACAGCTCGCAGGCAATCCATCCCTGCTCGACCCCTCTCGTGCACCCTTGTTTGCAGCTGGTCCACTTCCATGGAAAAGCAGCCCCACACCGGTTTTGCTCGACGATAAAGCATCCGATGCGTTCGACAACGCTTTTGCTGCCTATTTCGAAATTCAAGCATCGCTTGCCAATGACTCCACTGCTCCTCCCATTGCAGTGAACAGACTGATCAAGGGCCTTGATGATGCATTGGCAGACAACAGTGTCCCTGATCAGGCACAAAGGGAACTGTTTGCCGCAAAGAAAGCGGCTGATCGGCTGGTGGCTCAACTTGAAGATTCACGCGTGGCTTTCCGCTTGATCAGTCACTCATTGATCAGGGCGCTGCAGTACACACGTGGACGAGCCACGCAAAATGGCCTCATTCATTTTTACTGCCCGATGGTTCCTGGCGGAGGAGGCGATTGGTTGCAGGATGGCACTGTGCTCAAAAATCCGTACTGGGGTTCGCAAATGCTGACCTGCGGTGAGTTGGTTCGAGACCTTTCTCTGACTCCGGAATCTTCGTCCGACGGAGACGGGGACGATCTGTTCGAAGGTCTGGAAGTTCAAACCCTTGATTTCGAAGACTGAGTCAAAAGCATGCTGAAGAGCGTGATCCGATTCTGCACAAATGAACCTTATCTGGTGATGGCTGCCGTCATCGGCATAAGCGTTGCTGGGTGGTTCAGCTTCAAAGCAGTGCCAATCGATGCAATTCCCAACGTTGGTGAAAATCAGGTCATCGTGGTGACACCATGGTCGGGCCGTTCGCCAAAGGACATCGAAGACCAGATTACCTACCCGCTAAGCATCTCGCTGTCTGCGACGCCGGGTTCTACCTCAGTCAGAGGAAGAAGCCTGTTCGGCTGCAGCTTCGTACAGGTCACCTTTGCAGACAACGTTGATTTTTACTGGGCACGCAGTCGCGTTTCAGAACAACTGGGTGTGGCGGCATCACAGTTGCCAGACGGAGTCAGCCCACAATTGGGGCCGGACGCAACCGGATTGGGCCAGGTGCTGTATTACGTCCTTGAGCCACCACCAGAGGGAATGTCACTCGCAGACCTGCGAAGCATGCAGGACTTCATCATCAAATACGAGCTTCAAGCAGTCGAGGGTGTCAGCGAGGTAGCGTCGATCGGAGGGTACGTTCGGCAGTACCAGATCGAAGTCGACCCCGACAAACTTCGCTACTTCGGAATCCCACTCGACAAAGTCATGATGGCAGTGAAGGATTCCAATCTGGATGTTGGTGCGAAAACGCTGGAAACCAACGGGATGGAATTCATTCTTCGTGGCAAAGGCATTCTTGGCGAAGGCGGGGAGTCGGCCAGCGCCATTCAGGATCTTGAAGCCACCGTTGTTGAGCAGCGTGATGGCGTTCCTGTCCGTATTCGTGATCTGGCAACAGTGCAACTCGGTCCCGATTTTCGCAGAGGTGCACTTGATTTCAATGGTGTCGAAGCCGTCGGTGGCGTTGTTGCGATGCGTTACGGCGAAAACCCGCAATCAGTCATCGCAAGCGTTCACGCGAAAATCGCCCAGATCGAACCGTCACTGCAGGGAGTCACTATCAGACCGGTCTATGACCGAACGGTACTGATCGATGAAACGATTGCCACACTCAGTAATGCATTGCTGGAAGAAATCCTGATCACGTCAGCGGTCATTCTGCTTTTCCTGCTTCATATCCGCAGCAGCTTTATCGTTGCGATCTGCCTGCCGGTGGCCGTGCTGATCTCATTCATCGCCATGCGCATTGCTGGAGTCGAGTCGAACATCATGTCACTCGCCGGCATTGCAATCGCGATCGGAACCATGGTGGACATGGGAATCATCGTTTCCGAAAACGTGTTTCAGAAAATTGCAGAGAATCAATCGAAAAACAAATCGACGCCAGCAGATCACCCGGAATTGATTCAACGTGCTGCGATCGAGGTTGTGCCAGCTGTTGTTACCGCAGTCATGACCACAATCGTTTCTTTCCTTCCCGTTTTCTTTCTCACGGGGAGAGACTATCGTCTTTTCGCACCACTTGCGTACACCAAGACATTCGCAATCGCAGCGGCGCTGATCACTGCGGTGACGATTGTTCCGGCACTGAGCCGAATTCTGTTGCGAAATACCAAAGGCAAAACCGGGCACGCCTGGGTCGCTGCATCCGCCATGGCTGGCATCTTCGCGTCCCTGTCGCAATTCGTCTGGGGCTATCGCCTCGCCGAATGGTTGAATGCGCCGCTGTGGATTGTGACCGGCAGTCTGGCGGTGTTGGGGCTTGTCTTCGGCTGGCAACTCGTCAAAGAGCGGGTGCGTCCAACGGAAGAAATTCCGGTCAGTCGTCTGGTTCGCTGGCTTTACTCAGGTCGCCTGCGTTATGCATTGAATCACAAGTTGATCGCGTTACTCTTCCCGGCGTTGCTGTTCTTTCTGGGTCTGGGTGCGTGGTTCGGGATGCCAAACCTGTTGCGTCCCGTCGAGACCGCTGCTCAAAAACTGGGCACGGAACTGCACAAGCTACCGGGCTATGCATCCTTGAAGCAATCATTCACAGGGCTCCAGTCCGATGATTGGATTGCGTTGGATGAAGGGAGCTGGTTTTACATGCCGACCTTCTACCCGGCAGTCAGTTTCAGCCAGGCGTTTCAGGTGCTGCAGACACAGGATGTGCTGATCGGAGAAATACCGGAAGTCAAGGATGTGCTTGGAAAGATCGGCCGTGTTGAATCGGCCCTTGACCCTGCACCGGCAGCCATGGTGGAAACCTACATCATGCTCAAACCAGAGGACCAGTGGCGTCCGGGGGTCACGCAACGCGATATCTGGGAAGAGATCAATGCAGTCGCGACTCTGCCGGGAGTCACTCCCGCGTCAGCTTTGCAGCCCATTGAAGGACGAGTTGTCATGCTGCAGACAGGGATCAAAGCCCCCATGGCAATTCGTATTTATGGGGACAATTTGGAGGAACTGTCCGAAGCAGCACAAGCAGTCTCCCGTCAGTTGAAGAATTCACCTCACGTCAATCCATCAACCGTAAATCCGGACATTGTCCTTGGCAAACCGTATATCGAATTCACCGTTGATCGTGAAGCATCGGCTCGCTACGGCATGACGCCGGTCATGGTAAACCAGGTCATTGAAACAGCTCTGGGTGGCATGAACCTGATCAGAACAGTCGAAGGACGCGAGCGTTACCCTGTGCGTCTGCGATACAGCCGCAATCTGCGAGAACGAATTGACCAACTTGCCCGCTTACCAGTGGTGACGCACAGCGGTGCCGTTGTGCCACTTGAAGAACTGGCCTCTCTGGAAACAACCTGGGGACCCGGCGCAATCTCAAGTGAAAATGCACGGCTCGTTGCACATGTCTCGTTTTCAACAAACGGAAGCCTTGGTGACCTTGAGTCGGTTGCGGCCATCGAATCCCAACTGCGTGACGCTCAAATGCTGCCGCCAAATGACGCGAGGCACCTCGCAATCCCGGCGGGTTACTCGCTGGAAGCAGTGGGCAGTTTTCGCAACCAGATCGATGCCAATCGTCGCCTGATGTGGATCATTCCACTTGTCATTCTCATCAACCTGTTCCTGATCTACGTGCAGTTTCGCAATCTACCAATTTCCCTGGCTGTGTTCAGCGGCATTCCGGTTGCCTTCGCTGGTGGAATGATTGCCGTGGCAGTGATGGACGTGCAATTGAACACGGCTGTCTGGATCGGCTTCATCGCCCTGTTTGGAATAGCCGTTGATGACGGTGTCGTCATGGCAACTTACATCCACCAGCTGCTGTGCCGAAGAACGGTGAATTCGGTTCAGGACCTTCGCGACACCATTTACGATGCGGGCCGGAAACGAATTCGCCCCTGCGTCATGACAACGGTGACGACACTGGTCGCCTTGCTCCCCGTCATGTTCGCCGATGGACGCGGAGCAGACGTGGCTCGGGCCATGGCACTGCCAGTGTTTGGGGGAATGCTTGTCGAACCACTGACTTCGTTTGTCGTGCCCACAATCTACTGCGCCTACCTTGAATTCAAGATGGCGTTGGGACTCTCAGATCCGCTATGGATTGAATCTGATGAAAGATCCCCCGAAGTGGAGAATGTCACAGCATGAACTCGAACGGATTCAAATCTCTGACCGAGCAAATTGCAAGCATATCATGTTATTGCGCTATCATTTTGGCGTGCTGCACCTGCCAGTCTTTACCTGCCCAAACGCCAGATAAAACCGATTTGCCAGCTAAAACCGGTGTGCCAGCCAATGAGGCAGAAAAGAACAGTCCGCACAAAATGCCGCACGACTCACGTGTTCGGCTGGCCTTTGACCAATTTCAGGTTGAAACCAGCATCGGCGGCCAGGGCATTCAAGTTCTGTTGCACAAACCAGAAGGTCAATTCATTCCCATGCACGACGCCAAAGGCGTTGTTTTCATAAAAATTTCGGGCGAACCAAAACGGTACCGCTTCGACTTGCTTCCAAACGCGAAGGGAGCACTCGTGGCAAGTGCCAATTTGATGCGTGCCAAAGGCAAGCAGGTCGAATTGGAAATCCTTCTTGCTTCGTTACCCACGCCGTTCGTCCCGCGCGGCACTCTCAAATACCGTGACGTCATCTCAGTTTCTCCGAGCCGGGAACAACTCGCAGAGGCCGCGATTGCCCGGCAAGGCTTCTGTCCTGTCTCTGGCAGAAGTCTCGGAAGCATGGGCAAACCCCGACCCGTTGCAGTGGCCACCGGCACGATCTACGCATGCTGTGAAGCGTGCGTGAAAAGCATCCAGAACGAACCGGAAAGGTACGCCAAGGGGAAGCCAAGCATCGTTGCGTCGCCAGTGACTGCTGCAGACACAAAAGCAATTGCAATACAAAAAAGGTGTCCTGTGATGGATGAACCGTTGGATTCAATGGGAGGTCCTTACAAAGTCAAAGCCGCTGGCAGAACCATCTACATTTGCTGCCCGGGATGCTCCAAACGAATTGCCTCTGATCCGACGAAATATCTGGCGATTCTCAGAGAGCAAGGAATTGAGCCGCCTTTGTTCCGCTAACCCACCTTTTTTTACCAATTCAGATTATTTGCCAAAAGGATTTTCAAATGAAGTCAATTGCCAGCGCACTGGCTACTTTACTGATGCTGTCAGGTCTTTCGTACGTGAATGCACAAGAACACCGTTCAGCATCACCGGCACAAACGGGGACGGTGGTTTCGCAGAACGCGGAAAAAGGCCCGCATGGTGGCACCCTGCAAACTGTAGGATCAATTCAAATTGAGACCGTGCTGAAAGACAAAGGCATCATGTTCACGGCCATCGATTCCGAGGGACAAGTGATGAAATCCACGGAGGCATCGGGAACATTGAGCTTGAGAATCGAACAAAAACCAAAGCAGTACACCCTCAAACTGACTGCACTCAAAAATCATGCTTTGGGCGCTGCTATCGACATGACCAAACTGCGAGGCAAGATGCTTCACATGGATGTAGTACTCGATGGCATCGAGGGCCAGACAGTCACTTTTTCCACGAGCGCAATGCTCACCAACACCATCAGCGACGCAATGCTCATCAGCCTGCAGAAGACGTGTCCTGTGACCGGCAAGTCGCTAGGTTCGATGGGCACACCTCCGAAGATCATCGTCAAAGGAAAGCCACTGTTTGTCTGCTGTGCACCATGTTCGGTAAAAGTCCAGGCTCAATCCGATGTTTACCTCGCGAAGTACTACACCACCAAAGGCAAACAAATCCGCCCGGGTGTTTTTGAATCAACTCTTGCTGATGCAGATGCGATCACCGCACAACAAAAGTGTCCAGTGATGGACAAGCCGCTGGGCAGCATGGGCGTTCCGCAGAAAGTGAACGTGAAAGGCAAGTCAGTTTTCATTTGCTGCGCGGGCTGTGCGAAGAAACTCCATGCACAGCCGGACAAGTACCTTGCATTGCTAACCGCACAAGGCATCAAACCACCTGATTTCGAATGATCGCATGACAACGTCTTACAGTTGTTCCAACCGGGATTGCAGCATGTCCGCAGACGTCGGAAAACTCTCCGTCTGGACCGGCTTGCCGTCCTTGAAAAAAACATAGGTGGGACAAATCGTACCACCAAGTTCGGCAACCATCTGTACGTTTGCATTGTAATCAACGCGGACAACGTTCACTCGCCCCTCGAATCGCTGGCCGAGGTCGACGATGTCACTACGCATTCTGGCGCAGCGTTCGCATTGGTAGTCGACGCCGAACTCAACCAGCACAGGCAGGTCGCTGTTTTCAACAAAGGCACTGAGTTCACTACCACGAACGACTGGTAAACTGGCCTGCTCTGTGTCTTGCCCTGTGTCGTTATTGTTGCATCCGGAGATCATGAACAAACACGAAAAGCCGATAAAAAAACGCACAGCAAACATGAAACTCTGCTCAGAACAGGACAATTACAAGTGACACCAACACAGGACTCTACGCAGTTTGTGTGTGACGACTCCGACAGGGAATGAGTCAATCATCAATTGTTGATTGAAAAAGTCAACTGCCCATCAAATGCAAAACTGCTGATTCATCATGTTGCTCTCTCGTCATTTGCCATGAACGCTTGCAATCGCAGGTTTCATCTGACTGTCTACACAGCGAGACATGGAATTCAGTATCGGACACGAAAGTCATTCTCACCAGATTGATCACTGCCTCGCATCAGATAAACCGTCCGATTCGACATTTCCAGTGGCCCTTCCCGTTCGAATCGCGTTGAATCATTGTGCCGATAAACTGAGGATGTCGGCATGTAACGGAGTGTCATTCCCCGACGGGAGTGGTCCGATGCGTTTGCCTCCGAGCCGTGATAGAGATAGACATCATGGAGTGACATTTCACCTGGTTTCAAGAGAATATCAACCGCAGCTGATTCATCGAACTCAGACTCATCCAGCTCGAGATTCAAGGCGATATTGGGAGCGTCACTACGGTTGTGTCTGGCCAGTTGTCTGGTTTGATGTGAACCCGGAATGACACGCAGGCACCCATTTTCCGTGGTTGATTCATCAAGCGCAATCCAGACGGTACACGTTGCCAAAGGCTCGATCGGCCAGTATTCACCATCCTGATGCCACGGTGTCCTTGTCCCGACCTTTGCCGGCTTGGCAAAAAAACTGGAATTCCACAACGCGAAATCACTCCCGATGACCTGTTCAACCATGTCAAGAATTTCTGACCGCCGAGCGACAGTGAGAAACCACGGGTCATAAGCCAACAGCGCCGAACAGTAGTCACTGAATTCCGGGTGGCGATGGACAAGCCGGGCGTGGGCTTCACGAATGTCGTCAAGAGTTGCTTCATCCAAACGAAAGGAGGGCGTGACGTATCCATCACGATGATATTGTTCAATTTCAGAACTGGTTAACATGGTGCTCGCGGAGGAGATCGTAGTCGAGAAGTTTGGTGACTGGCTGGCAGCAATGGCTATTCTGTCATGTATCCTGGCAGCCAAAGACTGAATGCTGGAATGAAGGTGATCAGGAGCAACGTGATCAACAATGGAATCAGGAAGGGCAGAGTACCCCGCGTCACCGTTTGCACCGAAGCACCGGTGACTGAACTGAGAACGTAAAGCACGAGCCCAACCGGGGGAGTCAAAAGCCCAAGCACGAGGTTGAGAATCATCACGATTCCCAGATGCAGGGGATCGATTCCAAATTCAAGCGCAGCGGGCATGAGTACCGGTACGGTGATCAACAGACCAGCGACTGGCTCAAGAAGCATTCCTGTGATCAGCAGAGCGACGTTGATCAGCAACAAAAAGACAATGGGATTGTCTGTGAACTGAAGCATCGCTTCGGTCACGGCTTGCGGCCCCTGTTCACGCGCAATGACCCATCCGAAGAGGCCGGCGGCGGCAACGATCAACATGATCGACCCCGTGGTCGTGGTTGTCTTGAGCAAAACGCCATGCAGTGCTTTGAACGAAAGAGACCGGTAACAGAGGCTCAAAATCAGCACCCACATGACAGCGGCGGCCGCTGCCTCGGTGGGAGTAAAAATCCCCAGAAGAATTCCACCAAGAATGATGACCGGTGTCAGCAACACCGGAAACGCTGACATGATGGCCCCGGTCAAAGGCGGCATTTCAGGCCTGCCCGCCTCCTCTTGCAACGGGTTTTTGCGTGCCTCGCGGTAAACAAAGACACAGAGTATCAACGTCAGCACGAGTGCTGGCAGCACACCGGCGAAAAACAGAGAGCCAACTGAGACCCCGGCCGTCACCGCATAGACAATGGCTGGAATACTGGGCGGCATGATCGGACCGATGAGGGATGATGCTCCCGTCAGACCAAGGGCGAACTTTTCATCGTAACCACGTTTCTTCATCGCTGGCACAAGGACCGAACCAAGTCCTGCAGCATCCGCAATCGCAGCACCACTCATCCAGGAAAACGTCAAGCTGCTGAAGACATTGACGAACCCGAGCGTACCAGGAACTTTTTTGAACAGAATCAGTAACATCTGAAACAGTCGATCCGCCAGACCAGCCGCATTACTCAGGTAGCCGGTCATGATGAACAGGGGAACCGCCAACAGCGGAAATGAATCAACCGAACTCACAGTCTGCTGCAAAGCTACCCCGAGTGTGATGTCTGGTGACCACGCAACATAGACAAGACACGGCAGCAGCAAGCTGAAAGCAACCGGCACCCGCAAAAACAGCAGCACCAACATGGCGATGATCAGTCCACCGAGAATCATTCGCTCTGCTCCATCTCCAGTTGAAACCCCTCTTCTGCAACATCCGATTCTCGCACAACAGGCTTCCCTGTCGTCCAGACCTGAAACAGGTCGAGAACGTTGTGCAAGGCCATCAACAAAAGACCAGCCATTCCTGCCCCATACCACCAACTCTTCGGCACTCCCAGAGCAGGTGACTCCACTTTACCAACGTACCAGACGAACCTGGCACCACCGATGAAGAGCATCAAACATGCCACAGCAACCACCACATAACCCAGACACTCAACGACCAATTTGCCGCGATCACCGAGGCGTGTTGAAACCATGTCCACCGCAATGTGGCGACCTTCCGCCATCACATAAGCAGCTGAAATGAACGTCATCCAGATCAAAGCCAGCCGTGCGGCCTCTTCGCTCCATTGAAAAGGAGACCCAAAAACATAGCGGGCAATGACATGCACTGCCATGGTTGTCAGGATCAGGACAAGAAACAGGCACGCGAACCTCTTTTCAAGAACAACAAGCACACGGACGCAAGTTGCGAGGTATCCCTGCTCTTCGCTTCCTGCCTCAGATTCAGGATCGAAACGTGTGGAGGAATCAGTCATGCCACCTGTGGTATCTGCTGTCGCCTGCCCCTGATCAAATTCGTCGTTCATTCTTCACCGTCCTTGGAACTTTCTGCGGTGAGACGGTTGTAAACATCACTGAATTCAAAACCTTTTGAAAAATACTTTCGACATCTTGCCTGGAACGCGTCGACATCAACATCCTGAATGATCTCCATCGTTCCATCCTGACGCCATTCTTCGACAAGCCTCTTCTCATCTTTCACCAATCCCTCATTCACCTCACGCCCAAGCTCCTGAATCGTTTCGAGCAGAGCGTCCTGCTGCTCAGGTGTCATTTTTTTCCAGGTTCGTTCGTTGACCAGAATCTGCAACGACGACTGGATGTGGCCAGTGAGATTCAGGCATTTCTGAACTTCATGAAATCCCATGGACTTGATCACTGGCACCGGATTTTCCTGTCCATCCGCAATCCCCTGCTGAAGTGCCAGATAAACTTCACTGAACGCGATCGGCATCGTCCGGGCACCAAGGGCTTCGCCTGATGCCTGAAAAATACGCGCTGACGGACAACGCAAGCGGAAACTCTTCAAATCGTCTGGATGACGGATGGGAATGTTGGACGTCAGATGCCGCGAACCGTAGGCCCACGTATCAAGAACCCGCAAGTCATACTCCTTGCGAAGCTCATCCCACTCAGCGGCCATTTCTTCACTTCTGGCGATTTCAAGCATGTGGTCAATGTCGCGGGAAACGAACGCCGCATCGAGAACCCCGAGTGGTGGATGCCACATCGCAAGGAAGGAGGGTCCCGAAATGGCCAGATCCAGTTCCCCTGCCACCAACTGCTCGAGCAACTCCGATTCGCTGCCCAGCTGAGCACCCGGATAGACTGTCACGTCAAGCTCGTCTGTTTTTTCACGAAGACGAGCTGACAGAAACTCGGTTCCGTAAGCGTGAGTCGGAGAGTTCACCTCATACACATGCGCCATTCGCAACATCAACGGTTTATCTTCGGCATCCTCTGCCGCACACCCACAAAGCAGCACAACCGCAAGGATGAGAAGCGGCCAAAGACATCGATCAAGCAACGTTGTTTTGTTCATCCAGGTTGTTCCACTCACGACTCACCACCAACCCTCGGCCCTGCCGTACGATGAATACGGTGCGACCGCTGCCAGCGAAACCGATCCACCTGCTGTCTCAGATCATTGGCTTGTCACCTCACTGCTTGTCACCGGAGCACAAGAGCAGTGCTACGGCCAAACCGGGTGACCCGCGAGTTTACCATACTTCAAAGGCATCGAAAGCGTGTGCCCAGCCAATCGGGAACCGATTGCCAAGTTGCTTCAACAGGAACCAGGCAACTTGGTCTAAAGATCCAAAGAAGCTTTCGACCAACGCCCGCAATGAATCGACTTGAACCTGGCAAC
>JAAXJB010000109.1:0-42946 GCA_012270065.1 Rubripirellula sp.
ACTTGTTCCAGAACATTGAAAACCTCGTCCGCCAAGCGGACGAGGTTTTTTTATGCAGTGAAGCAGGAGAACGGTCGCGGAAGCGTCCAGATGCGAAAAACAAAACGAATCAGACACAGATGGGCATGAGCAGATCCACTTGCAAATTTCACTGCGTCGGTACTGAAGAACTCGAACTCTTTCTTCCGTGAAAAAGAAAAAATCCAGCGATGCCCGATGCGAGAGCTCCGACAAGAATTGGGTACTGGGGTGCAAGGCCCGCAAGAATCCCACCGCCAAAACACAGCAGAGCCGATCCGAAAACCCGTACTGAATGAGCGACACCCAACATTCGTCCCTGACTTTCACCCGGTGCTGTGTCGGAAAGAAGACTGGACATGTTGGTCGTGCCAAGGGCCATGCAAGCACCAATCAACGGCAACAACAACCATAACCATAACCAATCTGCAGGCATCACCAACAGTACAAGCAGCAAAGAAAGGGAAACAGCACAACAGGTCGTGATGCCACGAGGAGCCCAGTGTTTCCCGATTGGCTTGATCAATAACCACTGCGTGGCGACCATCGAGACACTTGTATAAGACATGAGCCATCCCACCTGAGACGAAGTGAATTCCCACTGCTGCACGAAGTAAACAGGATTGAACTGGAATACGAAATCAATTCCCAGATAAAGAAAAAAATTAACAAGCAGTAGAGAACGAAATGAATGGAGTCGAAACGCTTCTCCCATTTCGCTGATTGCCCCCCAAATTCGAATCTGGTGACCTGCGTCAACCTGTTCGATTGAATCCTGGATCCTTGAACTGGGGAAACGCCACAGAATCAAAAACAGACATACAACACAAATCAAAGCGGCAAAATAGAACGGCAACGGATAGGAGGCAAAGCTGAAGTACTTTTTGTCGGCGAGATGTCCACCCAGGACCGGCGCAAAAACATAAGCCAGACTGCTGGCCATGTAGATCAGCCCAAAACGTTGTGACTTTTCTGCGCCGGTGGACCAATGGGCAACTTCCGCTTGTGCCATCACAAGCAGTACCCCTGCAAACCCGATGAAAAACTGGCCGGCGATGATTCCTCCTGCACTGCCATTGGAAATCGACCAGGCAATTGCTCCATTGCCCATTGCGGTGACAGCCATTGCGACTGCGAGCACATGTTTTCTTCCGAAACGATCTGATAGTTGGCCGAGCACAGGTGAACCGACAAACTCACCTAAACGCATCATCGACATGGCGAGACCGAGAAGAAACGCACGGGTTGCACTCGTGGTACCCGCAGGCAGCACGCCGTGTTCAGACGGATGCAAAAACATGGGTGATAGAACCGGCGAAACCAGTGCACTTGCGAAAAAACCGAGAAACACAACGACATAGATTAGAAACATCGAAACGCAGTTCCGGACGCAAAGCGGTAAACCTGGCCGTCAAAAATGAATGACTTGCCGGAATGAAGCTCGAAGCGGGCAAACATGAATTTTCTTGCCGAACCGCATCCCATTTCCTGCACGGACACCTGCAGGCCGTACGAACGGGAACGCCCGCCGAACCCAGACTCGGCATCACAGCATTTCCGGTCATCTCATTTGCAATGATTATAGCGATCGTAACGACAAGGGTCATCGCGATGCAGGATGTCGACTGTCCAGATGAAAATCAGCAGCTAAGCAGGCACAGACGCGTCTGCCCCTCTGCGCGATTCGCAAAAAAGTGGAAGCAACAGCTAGCGATCAGTCGGGAACAGCGGCTAATTCGATCCGGCCCCGTATGTTCTGATCTCCAATGGGTTTATCGCAATTCAGGCCAACTGCTACTGGGATCCCGTGACCATTGCAGTCATAAAAAACTGCTTTGCCTGTGCGATCCCTGCAACAATCCGGACTTACTCAGGACTTAAGCTTTGACTTTGGCTGATGGTGAGCTAAGTACACGTGGGCGGACTCCAACCATTCAACTCCCGTCACGATTTGTGCTCGCGATGACCTCTCCCTCATACAAAACGATCCGGCGTTCGATCATTTTTGTGGGCTTGGTCTCGACACTGGTTGTCGTCAGTCATCTGATTTTGAATTTACACGCAAGCGGGTTCCAGACGAGTCTGGATGCAGTTGTGGAATTGAAGCGTGATGCTGTAGCCCAGAGACCCTATCTTGAACGGCTTGATGAAGCTGCAAAGCGTGATCGTGAAATCCTTGCGGAAACTGAACGATGGAAAGCACTGATCGAAAGAACAACGGCGGAGATGTTCAACGGCGATATGACGGTCCCTGTGGCGCCAGTTTTTGCTGGTGATTTTCCCGCACGTGATCACGGTCATTGGGCCTATCAATCCCTGAAAAGGCCAGCGATCCCACCATCAGACCACCCACACGTTCGCAACCCCATCGACTGTTTCGTTGAGGCCAAGTTGCAAACGGCCGGGGCATCACTTGGCACGCCAGCAGACGGCCGTTCTCTGATGCGTCGGCTTTACCTGTCGATCACTGGATTTCTTCCCACAGAATCCGATCTCGCCGGCAGCTCCACAATGTCGCCCGACGAAGTGGACAGGCTTGTTGAACGCCTACTCGAAAGCCCTCAGTTTGGCGAACACTGGGCACAGTATTGGCTCGATCTTGCACGATACGCGGACAGCAATGGTTATGAAGAAGACGAGGCTCGCCCCCAGGCCTATGTCTACCGGGACTTCGTGATTTGGGCATTGAACCGGAATCTGCCTTGGGACAAGTTCATACGCTGGCAAATCGCGGGTGATGAACTGCAATACCGAAACCCCATGGCTGTCGCTGCAACTGGTTTCCTGACCGCCGCGCCTTACAACACCTTCATGCCACAGGAATCGGAAAGATTCGACGAACTGGATGACATCGTATCGACAGTCAGCAGCGCTATGCTAGGCACGAGTGTGGGTTGTGCTCGCTGTCACGACCATCCTTACGACGACATTGCCATCGACGAATACTATTCGCTCATTTCCATTTTCAAAAACACTATTCGCGAAAGTGGCTATCTCGACAAAATCGCGGGTGAACCGTTTCGTGAAGTTGATCAATGGAAAGAGGAGGTTCGACAGATTCTGCTCGATGGCGCCCGCGATGAAAACATCGAGGAACTCGATATCTCCGACGAAGAAAAAGCAATTCTTCGACTTCCATTGGATCCCAATAACCAAGAGCAATTGAAGCTGCTTTCGATGTGCGAGAGATGTCTGATGGTGGATGACTCGTACATTGATGAAGACTCGGAACCTCGCGACTGTGACCGTGAACGATACGAGCTTCTGGTTGAAAAAATCGAAGCTGCCGAAGAGGAACTGCCGACTCCCCCACTACGCGGGCTTGGGCTCACGGGAAGTGAAGCAACTACCCACCCCGTCTTGTGGGGCGGTTCATTGCAACAACCGGGTGAACACGTCGGTCCACGCTTTCCTGCTTCCTTGGCCACTGCTGAAAGTCGTGAGCTCCACCACCAATGGCAGCGTTGGGATCCCGAGTCCCACCATCCCGATCTCAAGACTTCAAGACCACGTTCGGCTTTCGCCCATTGGATAACGGATCTCAATGCTGGCGCAGGCTCGCTTGTGGCGCGTGTGGCCGTCAATCGTGTCTGGCTGCACTATTTCGGCACGGGAATCGTCGACACACCAAGTGACTTCGGTCGTGAGGGAGCCACTCCCAGTCACCCGGAACTTCTGGAGTGGCTGGCATGCGAACTCGTCGATAGTGGCTGGAACATCCGGCATATCCATCGCCTGATTACGACCAGTGCGACCTACAGGCAAGAAGCCTGTCAAGAAGACTCACTGGCCAGAAACCTGTTCCATCGCTGGCAGCCGCAACGCATGTCAGCGGAGATGTTTCGTGATTCGTTATTGCAACTGAGCGGCTTATACAACCAACGGATGTACGGCCCCGCGTTCCACCCTCCGATTCCGAAAGCTGCCATCCTGAATCGCATTGAAGACGACCCTGATGAAACATGGCCAACGGTAGTGGTTGATCGCCCTGAGATTTACCGCCGCAGCATTTACATCATGAAGAAACGCACGAATCCATTGCCGTTTCTTCAATTGTTTGATTCACCCGGCGGGCTCATTTCATGTCCCCAGCGGCGTGACACCACCGTGCCAACCCAAGCCCTCGCACTCTGGAATGATCGCGTGATCAGAATGCAGGCACACCAGATTGCGGCTCGCGCGTTTGCGGACAGCAAGTATCAAGCGGACGAAACCATCCAGCGATTATTCCTGCGTCTTCTCGGACGGAAAGCTGACTCGCAGGAAGTCAAACGCCTTGAAGAATTCCTGAATCAGGGAAATGAATTTGGCGATCTGGCTCATGTGATCCTGATGAGCAATGAATTCTGGTACTTCAACTGACCCTCTGACTTTCTTCGGATTCCTTCGAACTCACTCTGATCTACCATGTTCACACGTCGAGATTTATTGTCACGCGCCGGAGGGGGCATGGGTATGCTTGCCTTGTCGTCCTTGCTCGGTAGTGAAAGCGAACATGCTTCCGCTTCGCCCGTGGTTCATCGGCCAACACGCAAGGCCAAGTCGGTGATCTGGCTGTTCATGAATGGCGGTCCATCGGGCATTGATCTTTTCGACCCGAAACCACTGCTGACGAAGATGGACGGAGAGCCTTTCCCAGGTAAACTTCGCACACTGTTTCCCTATCCCGGAAACATCATGAAGTCACCGTTCAAATTCAAACAGCATGGTCAGTCCGGGAAACACGTATCGGATGTCTTCCCACATGTTGCAAAACATGTTGATGACATCACCTTCCTCAATGCGTGCGTTTCCAATGAGCAGAATCATGTCCCTGCCTGTTATGTTGTGAACACTGGCAGACAACAGGTGGGTGCCCCCAACGTTGGCTCATGGGCGACTTATGGTCTGGCCAATGAGAACCGTGATCTTCCCGACTACGTCGTGATGTATGATCATCGGGCCGCACCCGAAGGTGGCGCTAATCTATGGAGTTCCGGTTTTTTGCCGGGGGAGTTTCAGGGGACTCTTTTCCGGTCAGGAAAAAAACCCATCCTGCACCTGGATCGTCCACGTGGATTGAAGGCCTCAACGCAAAAGTCCCAGTTGGAACTGCTCAACTGGCTCAACAGACGTTCTGCCGATCGCTATCCGGGTGCAACCCAGGTTGAGGCACGTACCAAGTCATTCGAGATGGCCTATCAAATGCAGTCGTCTGTTCCAGATCTTGCCGATCTATCTGATGAAACAGCGGCGACTCACGAGTTGTACGGCTTGAACGATCCGGACTGCAAGTATTTTGGAGCACAATGCCTGCTGGCAAGACGCATGGTGGAAAGGGAAGTACCCTTCATCCAGATCTATCACGGCGGCTACGAGAACAATTGGGATCAACACGGTGATCTGGAAGGCGGCCACAGGGATAACTGCTATGAAACTGACCAGCCTATCGCGGGATTGCTGACTGATCTGAAACAAAGAGGCCTGCTTGATTCCACTCTCGTGATCTGGGGTGGAGAGTTTGGAAGAGCCCCCGTTTCACAGGACAATGATGGTCGTGACCATAATCCATACGGCTTCACGATGTGGATGGCCGGCGGTGGAGTAAAACACGGCTACAGTCATGGTGAGACCGATGAGTTCGGCTACCTTCCTGTTCAGGGTGCCGTCACCATGCCCGACCTTCACGCAACGATTCTCCACCTGATGGGAATCAACGAAGAAGAACTCACCTATCAGTTCGGTGGTCGGGAACAGACGCCTACCAATGGTCTGGGCCACGTGGTGCATGACGTAATTGCTTGATACCCGGAAATTCACCTGACATCTCACGCAGCCCGAATGATCGTTACAACCGGAAAAAGCATGACTGCCTGCGAAAAACTGTCTGTTTAACACAACATTTTTTTCAGCGCTGGATGGAACTGACATACCTTTTCTTTGGGCAGGTAGGTACGGGGCTTCAGTAAATCAACTCATCAACAGAAACAGATAATTCGAGACCTGTAACATGACCGTCCTTCTTCGAAAAAGACTCCAACGCCGTGGTGGTGCCATGGTGGAAATGGCAGTCATCATTCCAGTTCTCGTGGTATTTCTGCTCGGCAGTGTCGAAATCGGTCGCGCTGTGATGGTCAAACATGTTCTGGAAGAAGCCGCCAGAGCCGGTTGCCGCGTCGCCGTGGCGGAATACAGCAACAAGGCCGACGTGTTGGAAATCGTGAACTCCGCAATGGATATGGCGAACCTTGATGGTTACACGGTCACAGTTTCCCCAGACCCTCCCACTGAGTTGGGACCATTTGAGACCGTGACGGTGAACGTCAGCGTCCCCTACACCGATGTCTCTTGGTTTGCGCCAAGCTTCATGACCGACAAGACCCTGACTGGGGTTTGCGTCATGCCCGCTGAATCCGAAGGTGATGAAGGCCCCGGTCCCAGCGGCAAGAAGAACAAGAAGAACAAATCGAAGAGCAAGTCCGGGAAAGACGGCAAGGACGGAAAAGACGGAAAAGACGGAAAGGGCTCGAAGAAAAACAAGAAGAGCAAGAAGAGCGGCAAGGACGGAAAAGGCGGAAAGGGAGGAAAAGACGGAAAGGGCGGTAAAGGCGGCAAAGGCGGTAAAGGGTAATCAACTCTCGACAGCAAGAACCTTACCCCCACCACTCTCACTGCGTGACAGGACCAATGATGAGAGAAAACGCGATAGACAACAGCAATCTCCAACGGCGACGATCCGCCAAACGTCGCCGTAAAGGCGCTATCATTGCCTTGATTCCTGTGCTCGTTCTCGCTCTTGCCGGGATCTGCGTGTTGATGATTGATCTTGGCCACATCACGGCAGTGAAGAGCGATGCTCAAAATGCTGCGGACGCAGCAACTCTGGCTGGCGCACTTCAACTACGAATGCAACGAAAGCCAGGTGGAACCTGGAATATCTCCGAAATCAAGAATCGCGCGCGTGACTTCTCGGCAGCGAACTTGGGCGAGACGTCCACTTTGAAGTACGGAGATATCAAGATTGGTCGCTGGAACGCAAACACCAAGAATTTCACAAACGGCGGATCTTTTTCATCACGAAACGCTGTCCAAGCCACAGTGAAGTGCGACTGCGATTTGTTCTTTGCTCACGTTTTTGGCTCTTCGATTTCGAAGGTCGAAGCTGTCTCCATCGGCGCTTTCGATGTCAGCCAGAACGAGGATGGAGATGATGTTTTCTCCATTCCGTATGTGGTCAACTGAGCAGTGTTTGCGGGGGTGGGGCTTGGCATATACATCAATGCTTCAATCTCAATTGCTGATGGATTCCATCACGCCGGCCAGAAGCAGTCAGGTTTGGTGAACTGCACAACGAATGGAAATACACACCATCAGGAATCACTGATATTCTGGGCCGTCCTGGTGCCACGGCAGATTCCACTGAAGGAATCAAATCGCGACTCTCCGCGACCATGAGTCACTCATTGCGGGAAAGTCTTCTGAGACTTTTTGTGGTTCAACAACCAACGAGCACTGGACTTCTGAAAGGCAAATTGCAGGAACGCGTCTTGTATTCATGAGTCCGTATGGGACTCGTGCAGATTGAAGAAGGTGAGATTGATCGACCGACGGCAAACCTTTTGCCTTGATGTGATGGAAAGACCATTTACGGCGCATTGCTCAGCGAACTGGCAACCAGCAATCAATGCAGCGGAACGAAAATCGCTCCCGTCTATTTCGATGTTCTTCGACGTTTGCTACGGCGTGGATTTTTTTGCAGAGCCAACCAGGGCGCCTTCCCCGATCAACGCCGTCCATTCATGCTCACCATCGCCGGCTGCCAACTCTCATCCAGTCTCGAACTCAATCAACTGATGGCGGACTGAAACGCGAGATCGATTACGCGTCAGATTTTGTAAACAGACATGACATGCGTAGCCCCAACCTCAACTGCGCGCTCACCGGCATTCCCTGTCACAGTGATGCGATCAGGTTACAGCAGCTGTGCCGGTTATCCATGATGCAACCGGGCATGTCTGGGTCAAGTGATCATGACGCTGAATCCTACATGACGATGACTCTGGATCATGCGCGCTGCAAGGTGACACATCAGTGGACATTCACTGCTAAATAACCGTTTTCACCTAGGGGCGTGTCCCCGGTGAACTAGTCTTGTACGTACGGGGCAGTGCATTGTTGCTTTAAACGAATGTGCAAGGCTTGAACACCAAAGCTGCCATGGCGAACCCGACAAAACGACGAGTTCTGGATTTCTATCCGCTGGAAAGCCGCATTCTGCTCAGTGGCGATAGCCCAGAAGCGGTGAATGCCGTGGATGTGGAGATGATCGCTGCGGCCTTGATTCCAGAGGTGGAGCCACCGCATCCATCCAGCGGAAGTGAGGCACCCCAAAATCCAGCTGGAACCACTGACACTGCCCAGCATCTCGAGAAAACAGAGCCATCACCTGAAAGGCTGGAAATTGTATTCGTTGATGCGGGTCTAGCTGATTCCGACCGGTTGATTTCGGATCTGCAGAAAACCAGCCAACCGGACTTGCAACGCCTGGTTTTCAAACTCAACGCAGGTGACAACGGGTTTGACCAGATTTCAGATGCATTGGAACCTTTATCCGGTGTTCAGGCGATTCACCTCCTCAGCCATGGAAACGGAAATGGAATTCAACTGGGAAATACAGAACTGAATCTGAACACAGGCCGGGCGAACGCGGGACAAATTTCCGGCTGGGCTGACTCGCTCGATACTGACGCAGATCTGCTGATTTATGGCTGCGGTCTCGCGGACAATCAGGATGGACGGGAACTGATTGAATCACTTGCGACGCTATGTGAATGTGATGTTGCGGCCAGTGATGATCTCACCGGTCATTCCGACCTGGGCGGTGACTGGGATCTTGAATTCAGACTGGGAAAACTCGAAACAACAATCGCCTTCAGTGACTCCATGCAGACCTCGTGGATGTCGACACTTGACATGCCTTCCGGTACAGAAACAACCGTAGCCGATACCGCTGGCAACGAGGGCAAGCCGGATTTGGCCATTGCAACGTCTGGTGACTTTGTGGTCGTTTGGGAATCAAATGACACAAGTGCCAATGGAAAGGACATCTATTTCCAGCAGTATGATGCAAACGGGATCGAGCAGGGCATAGCGACGCGTGTCAACACGACCGTCACAGGTGACCAGAATGCACCTGCAATTGCGATCAAATCCGATGGCGGCTTTGTTGTCGTCTGGGACGGCAACGGAAATCAACCGGGACAAGCCGATGGGAATGGAATTTTCCTGCAGCACTACGATGCTCAGGGCATTGCCCAGGGTGGTGAAGTCAAAGTCAATTCGAACAACCGTGTTGAATCCAATGCTGACATAGCGATGAACGCGGACGGTGACTTTGTCATCGTCTGGGAAAGCGATACGACGGGAAGCGGCAATGAATTCGAAGTCTACTTACAGAGATTCGACGCGAATGGAACAGCACAGGGGAGTGAAATCCGTGTCAATACCACCACAGACCAGAATCAATTTGCACCTGCAGTCGCGATGACATCGAACGGCGACTTTGTCGTCGCCTGGGAAGGTTTCGGTGCTGAACCTGGCCAAGATGACACGCATGGTGTTTTCTTCCAGCGTTTTGACCATTTGGCAACGTTGCAGGGTAACGAAACTCGAATCAACACAACCACAACCGATCAGCAGGGCAACATTGACGTTGCCATGTACGCCAGTGGCAGCTTTGTTGCGACTTGGACGGCTGATGGAATGGTCCAGCATCAGATGTTTGATGCAGCGGGCAACACGATTGGCGGTGAGTCACAAACAACGCCAGTAACGCTGGGACCGTACAACGCCCCCTCTGTAGCCACAACAGCAACCAATGGGTTTGTCATCGTTTTTGATGGAGATGGGGATGCATCCCAGGACTCAGGTGGAAGCCCCGCTTCGGGCGATATTTACAAAGCTGTTTTTGATTCAGATGGTACAGAACTGCACACAAAACGCGTCAACACATCAGAGGGCCTGACCAATTCCGAAGCTGTCATTGGCACCTCCCCCGGCGGCGAGAGCGTGGTCGCGTGGAAAGCAGTCACTGGGTCAGGCGACGACCGCATCCTGATGCAGCGTTTCAATGCTTCAACAGGACCTGTCATCACCGACGGAATACTGATCTCGGCAACTCCAGACTTTCATCTGCCAATGCTACCTTCAGGAACGCTGGCTTTTGACAATCAGGATATTGTCAGCTGGGATGGAGAGAATGCGTCGAACCATGCAAATCCATCATTCAGCAACAGCAATTCCATTGATGCGATTTCCACCAAACCCAATGGCAAACTGCTACTCTCCGTGGGCTCCACGACGTTGTTTGCGGGTTCGCTGGAAGTGGGTCATGGCGACATTGTCGAATACGACCCGGCAACCGGCGCCACAAGTCTTTTCCTGAAAGGCAGTCTGCTTGAAAACGGACCGGATTCGTACGGCAATGCATCGAGTATTTTTCTGACCAACGCGGAGACCCCCACACCTGCTGCAGCAAATATCGATGCGTTCCAACTCTTGAGCGACGGCAATGTTCTGCTGAGCATCGAGGGAACAGCGGGCATGAGTGACGGCTCAGGAAATCGGCTCGCGTTGGATGATGCTGACATCGTGCTGTACGACCCGATCACAAACTCGGCAAGCATCCTGTTTGATTTCGACGGCATCTACTCCGGTGACATCGAAGCAATCAGCATGACCTCGGATGGCTTACTCATCCTCTCCACCGAATCTGAGATCACACTGCCTGATGGCGAAACTTTCTCACGAAGCGATCTATTCAGGTTCAACCACACCGACGCAGTGATCAATGGCGTGGCTCCACTTGAAGGCAGGATCCACGATAGAAATCCCGGTTCGCAATTCGTGAATTCAAACGGAGAGGCCCTAACCCCCAATTTGAATGCCGCAACGTGGAAAGCAGCTGACACAATCGTAAGCCTCGATGCTCCTGAGGGGACAACCGAAACTGCCCAAATCGAAGTCATGGTACAGAACGGGGCGTCACTGAACTTCAGCATCAATGGGGGCATGGACGCCGATCAATTCACGATTGGCCCATCCACAGGTGTACTCTCCTTCACAAATCCACCAGATTACGAAGCGCCTGCCGATGCAAACACTGATAATGTCTACGAGGTTACGGTCCTGGTCGAGGATGAGTACTCTGCCTCCGACAGTCTGACTTTGATGGTCACAGTGACCGATGTTCCGCTGGGCAGCATCACGGACGGCGACACTTCCGCTGATGAGATTCTGGAAAACGAGCCTGCCGGTCGGACAATCGGAATTAAAGCCGCCTCCTCTGGCGACTCAGTCACTTACTCACTTTCTGATGATGATGGTGGACGTTTCACGATTGACCCAAGCTCGGGGGTTGTCACCACGACGGCCAGCATGGATCGCGAAATTGATGGCGAAACACGCCAGATCGAAATTTCTGCCACTGATGGCATCAACACTGTTTCATCAGAATTCATGGTGTCGATCCTGCCCGTCAACGATCATGATCCCGTCATCATTTCCGGCGGGGGTAACAGCACTGCGTCCGTCTCGATCGCAGAAAATAGCGTCAGTGTCATGACAATCCTCGCCATCGATGCTGACTTACCCACCGAGACCATCAGTTATTCAATCACAGGTGGAGATGATGCTGCGAACTTCACTATCGATTCAGTATCGGGACTGCTTGCATTCAACAATATGCCCGACTTTGAGAACCCCATCGATACAGGAAATGACAACCTGTATACGGTGGAGGTTACTGCAGATGATGGAAATGGTCGCACTGATTCACAAATCCTGAACATCACCATTGATGACATGGAAGTCTCGAACGGAGGACAACAAACAAGTGAATTCAGTGGCACCAACATTACCCTGAATCATGAAACCAGCGGTGAAAACCGGCTCATGCTCGTGACCGTTGCCATGGCCAATCATGCAACTGCGACCGTGAACAGCATGACCTACGCTGGTGCATCTCTGTCACTCGTGGGTGTGAGCGAGTTCTCCAATGGTGCATCTGATGAAGTTCGAATCGAAACATGGTCGCTCATTGCGCCTGCATTGGGAACACATGAACTCGTTGGAGCACTTTCCGGCCCGATTGATGATGGTGGCATCGTCAGTGTCATGAACTTTGCATCCGTTGATCAGACGGATCCACTTGGTGACTTCGTCTCCACCGGCGGCTTCTCCAACGCAACGAGTCTGATTACAGACTCATCCAATGACGACCAGGTATTCAGTTCGATTGCAACAGAATATCACGGTGACTATGACCTCTTGCCCGGCTCGGATCAAACCGAACGCTGGGACCTTCAAACCGGAGGCCTGAATCATGCCGCGTCTATTCAGGATGGTGGCAATTCCATGACCAGTTCATGGACAATTGCCAGCACGGACTCATTCGCTGCTCTTGCTATCCCCATCCATGCAACCGTGCTTACAAATTCAAGCCCGATTATCACATCGCATGGTGGGAGCAATGCGGCAGAAATCAATATTGATGAGTGGGATACAAATAATGGGACACCTCCCACAGACTTTGCTGTCACATCAATTACAGCAACAGACGCTGACACGGACCAGTTGCTGGCTTTCAGCATCAGCGGCGGTTTTGATGCTTCGCAATTCGCGATCGACTCAAACACCGGCCAGCTCACATTCCTGAATGCCCCTGATCATGAAAACCCGACAGATTTCAATTCCGACTCAAATTATGAATTGATCGTTCAAGTTTCTGACGGAGCGGGTGGATCAGACTTCCAGTCACTGAGCATTTCCGTCAACGACTTGGACGAATTTGATGTTGGAACAGTCACAGATACCGACCCGGCAACGGACATGGTCGCCGAAAACTCCCTGCCGGGTGCGACGACCGGCATCACAGCAAACGCCACTGATGCTGATGCGACCAGCAATAAGGTCATCTATTCGCTCAGCAATGATGACGGAGGCCGATTCGACATTGGCGAGGCAACAGGCAATGTGACTGTCGCAGGTAGCATTGATCGTGAAACAACAGGACCGGTCCGCGAAATTACCATTCGAGCAACTTCAGAAGATGGATCATTCACCGATCAATCGTTTTCAATCATGATCACGGATGTGAACGAATTTGGTGTTGCGCCAATTTCAGACTCCAACACCATGCCCGATGCGGTCAATGAAAACTCAGCAACAGGAGCCCTGACTGGAATTACAGCATCAGCAATTGACAGCGACGCTGAGAACAATGCTGTCACGTATTCACTGATCGAAAACGCCAACGGACGTTTCGAAATAGATTCAGTGACGGGCGTTGTCACGGTTGACAACGGGACCTTGCTTGACCGGGAAGATTCACCAACCCACCAAATCACCGCAAAAGCCACTTCAAGTGACGGCAGTGAACAAATCGAGCAGTTTGAAATTACGATCAACGATGTAAATGAGTTCAGCACAACGGAAACATTGGACCTTGATCCAACTGAAAATCGAATTGATGAAAATTCGCAGGTTGGAACCGGAACAGGAATCATCGCAAACGCTAACGACGGAGATGCTACCCAGAATGCAATCACCTACTCGCTTGACAGCGACGACAACGGAAGGTTTTCAATTGTGCCGTCAACCGGTGAGGTACAAGTGGCGTCCGCAATTGACCGTGAATCAACCGGCGAATCCTCAACAATTACGGTGCGCAGCACGAGCGAAGATGGAACTTTTTCAACCACTGTTTTCGAAATCAGCATCGTTGATCTGGATGAGTTTGATGTCGAGTCTGGCATGGACATTGACCCACTCCCGAATGTGGTGAACGAAAACTCCGCGCAAGGCACTGCGACAGGACTGGTTGTCAATGCACTAGACGCGGACTCGACCGCTCTTGTGACATACACGCTTGACAACGATGCTGGGGGCAGGTTTGAAATTGACAGGGAGACGGGACAGGTCAACGCCATCGGCAACCTTGATTTTGAAGAGCAGGCTTCCCATACGGTCACCGTCAGGGCCACAAGTAATGATGGCTCGGCAAGCACACAATCGTTCGTGATCAATGTGCAGGATGTCAATGAACGTCCAACAGCAACCCCGGATTACTTTGCAACATTCAAGACCGCTGACGGTTCGGTTCCTGGTGTACTGGTCAATGACACGGATGTGGATGGTGATGCCCTGTCCGTCATTCTTGTCGAAGACGCGGCCAATGGAATCCTGAACCTGAATAGTGACGGGTCCTTCAATTACAGCGCGAACATCGGTTTTGCTGGTATCGACAGCTTCCGCTATCAAGTTACAGATGGCATTCTGCAAAGCGAATCCGTGTTGGTACAAATTGAAATCCTGGCGCCGGCCCCCCAAGAATTCGACCATAATGTTGAAGACAAAGGCCTAACCACAGCACCATTGATAATCGAGGCAGGAAACCCGTTGATCGGCCTGGATTTGCCAACCGACCCTGTCGATAACGAGGCGGAACCGGATCTCGATAAAACCGCAATCGATCATCGCCTCATTGATGACATCAAAAAGCCAATCGTTGAAATACCGGAAGAACTCCCCGGAATGGAAAACAGGGTTGTGAATACGGTCAACATGCTTGCCAGCGGCACTGAAAAACGAGTAGCGGAAAGATCCAGTTCAAGCCTGACTGCACTCCGCAACATGCTTGACCCTGAAACGCAACCAACCGTCATGTGGCAGGACTGGGACGCCATTCGCGAAACGACAGAAACACCGCCGGTACTTTATGTTGTGGGCTCGGCCGGTTCTGCTGCAGGCATCATTTCATTTGGCTACCTGCTGTGGATTCTGCGTGGCAGCACGTTCATTACTCTGCTGACCTCGAGCGCGCCTCGATGGCGGATGGTCGACCCCACGGCCATTCTTTCCGCTTATCGCGGTTCCATCGATTATAAAGAAGATCGGATGGAAGATATGCTGGCGTGAGTTTTCTGAGGCCGCTGTATCACATCAAGACTCAGGCTGGAATATTCGCTACAGGCCGCATAGTTGCCTCCCTGCTAGAACTCGTGAATCGCGCAGCTTGGATTTGTGTCTCCTTGCCCTCCGGTATAAGCAACTCTTGCTCAGAAGCCACTCTAACGTGGGGTGCTGCAGATACTTCGCCTGAACGGCAGGGTTGTCCATCGTGGGCAAGACGTTATTCGTTTCATTGAAACTCGCTTTCGCATTGGTTTGCGTGGGTGTTAGCCTGATACTCGGGGCTCAATGGCTGGGGATGATTCCTGATCAGTCCCAGGAATCGCTGCGTGTACGTCAAGCCATAAGCGAAGCGGTCGCGATCAATGCGTCATCTCACATTCGCAAGCAGCAGTGGCTGGATCTTCAGAATACGCTTGAAAGTCTCGTCGATCGCGACCCTGATCTGCTTTCTGTGGGGATACGGACCGACTTAGGCAGTTTGAGAGCAGAAACTGAACTCCACGGTCAACTTTGGACGTCACAGGATGTGCAGGATTCTGGCCTCGATATTATCGAAGTTCCGATTTCATCCAACCATCAACCATGGGGCACGGTGGAGCTGACGTTCCGCGGCGAGAATGCGACACTTTGGGCCCAGGTGCAGAACCTGCCTGTCTTTCACTTACTGCTGTTTTTCAGCCTCACCGGACTGGTCGCCTACACGGCGTTGATGATGCGGGTGCTGAGGATATTCAACAACACCCAGGTTGTCCCCGACCGGGTACGACAAGCGCTCGATACCCTGACGGAGGGCCTGCTTGTGCTGGATGAAGCGGGTCGAATCGTCCTGGCCAACAGTGCATTCGCAAAAATAATCGGAAAACAGCAGGACGAACTCGAAGGCGTGCAAGCCTCGGAATTGTCATGGGTTGAAGCTGACATTGTCGACAGTGATTACCCCTGGAGACTGGCGATCGACGAGTCGGTGGTCCAGACCGAGCGAATCCTGCGTTATCAACTTGGCAATGGACCACAACGAATTTTCTCAGCCAATGCAGCACCTCTCGGAAAGAAACGTGGACAGCGTGGTGCCCTGGCTACCTTTCGTGATGTAACACATCTGGAAGAACATCGTGCTGAACTGGAACGGATGCTGGGCCTGCTGAAAAACAACCGGGATGAGGTTCGCCGGAAGAACCGCGAACTGGAAATTCTTGCAACACAGGACGCTCTCACCGGCTGCCTGAATCGCCGTTCATTCTTTGAAGCATTCGAAAGTCTTTGGGCTGAATCGCAGGCGTTAAATACCAGTCTTGCCTGCGTCATGATCGACATTGACCACTTCAAGATGGTGAACGACACCTATGGACACAACAGCGGTGATGAAGTCCTGAGACAGGTCGCAAAGAAGCTTCGCGAAATATTCAAGGATCGCGGAATGGTATGTCGCTACGGCGGTGAAGAATTCTGCGGAGTACTGCCACAACATGGTCTGGAAGAAGCAATCGCCCTGGCGGAAAAAATCCGAATTGCGATCGCGGACATTCGCTTGCTCGATCCTGCAGAACTCCGCTTGACCGTCAGCATCGGTGTTTCGGAATTACGTTTTTCTCCTGTTGACACGCAAGACCTGATTCATCAGGCCGACAGAGCGCTTTACGTGGCCAAACGTGAGGGTCGAAACCGCATCCTCTGCTACAACTACGCATTTGCCGAAGAAGCAGATGATCTTGAGGTTGATACGGAACCCGAAGAGCGGATCGAAATTCCCTACCCTGCAGTAACCGCTCTTGTCAGCGCTCTTTCATACCGAGACACCAATACAGCGGAGCATAGTCGTCGTGTTGCCGACCTGTGTACGAGAATCGGGTGCGAACTACTTGAACCGGCAGAGGTCTATGTTCTGGAAATCGCTGCCTTGCTCCACGACATCGGAAAAATTGGCGTTCCAGATGAAATCCTGCTCAAACCCAGCTCCCTGACCGGTGATGAATGGGAACTGATGGGGCGCCATGATCGAATTGGCGTCGAGATCATCACCAGCGCATTTGATTGCCCCGCGTTGTCCGAAATAATCTTCAACCACCATGCTTTCTTTGATGGTTCAAAAGGTGGTGAACACCTTCCCAAGGGGAAGGACATTCCGCTGGGAGCCCGAATTCTCTCGATCGCTGATAGCTACGATGCGATGGTATCGGACCGGATTTACAGAAAGGGACGTTCTCACGAAGCGGCAATCAAAGAACTCAAACGGTGTGCCGGAACGCAATTCGATCCTGAACTGGTTCAGATATTTGAATCACATATCAACTCAAGCACCCCAGTGTTCGCGGGAGGAGCTCTGTCTATCCGCAAACAGACAGCAATTCAAATTGGGCATCAAGTCGAACGCCTCGCCAAGGCAGTGACAGAACAGGACATAACCGAACTCAGATCACTCGCCTCTGATCTTGGTGCGATTGCTCGCAGCAGCGATATCGAAGAGATCGCCATCGCTGCTGAAAGAATTGAGAATGAGGCAGGCTCAGAAGAACTGCAATGGCTTGCTCTCTTCCGTGATACTCATGAACTCATGGATCTCTGTCGCGCCACGCAAAGTGATTTCCTGCGAAAAACACTCGAGAGCGAAGCTGACCAGGTCAAGCTTTCATAAAAACCAGGCAGCAACCAGCTCATCAGCTGAAGTCTCTGTACGCATCTTGATACTGCCGAATCCATGCGTTGCTGATTCATATCAACGCCGTTCAGATTTCTGACCGCTCAGAATTCCCAGGCATGGGGCACCGGACTGTATCCACTGCCGAAGCAGCGGGAACAGCAATACTGGATACCCGACCCAGACTATCTTCCCGTGCCTTTGAACACCACCCGAATCGTGCGGACAATTAGCGACAGATCACCGCTGGCCGAACGGCGTTGAATGTAGTCAAGATCCAGCCGCATCCACTCGGAAAAGGACACCATCGACCTGCCGGAAACCTGCCACGTGCAGGTCAAACCGGGCGTCACATCAAGTCTTCGACGCTGCCAATTACTGCAGGAATCTATTTCTTTGCATGGCAATGGCCGTGGTCCGACGAGAGTCATGTCCCCGCGAAGAACATTCCAGAGTTGCGGCAACTCATCGATACTGGTACGCCGCAGGAAACCACCAACGGAGGTAATTCGCGGATCGTCTTTCATTTTGAAAGCAGGTCCATCCTGTTCGCTTTGACTCAACAAGGCAGCCTTTTCTTCCTCAGCACCGATCCGCATGGTACGGAATTTCAGAATCGTGAATGGCTTGCCACCCAACCCAGTGCGTTGCTGACGAAATAGAACCGGTCCCTCGGATGTTGCTTTGACCAACAATCCCACCAAAAGCAACAGTGGAGACAAGAACAACAGTCCCATGGCCGCTGCGATGATGTCCCTCAGACGTTGATACCACGACATTGGTTGTGCAAAAAATGGCTGCAGTGCTTCACTACCATGCCCTCGCCCCTTGTGCAGATTGTTGCCGTCTTTCGCTTCATCCGGCTCATCGTGATGCACCGTGTCAGAATCAGTTGACGCCTCATCTCCTTCCCGCCCGGTCTCAAACCGAGTGGACTCATCCGTGGGATAACTGTAGACCGTTGCCAGAGGTGTACTGCTTCCGTCTGGAAGCATTTCGATCACTTTTTTTGCGACAATCCATGCCCCATTCACAGAAGTATCGGTCAGCAAAGCACCGAGAACTCCTGTTTCAAGTCGCCCCAATTCATCGGTGATCCGCAATTGAGTCGAGAGAATGGCTCCAATCTTCTCGATCTGCTGATCCAAACCCGATTCGGCCGTACTCTCCAAAATGAGAAGGCAAAAAGCTGGCCCACCCCGGTCACACCTGACCCTTTCCTTCAACAGACATTCGGAGAAGTTCGTCGGATCAAGCATCCGACGGGGACCTCGGGAATAAGCCTTCAACAAATCCTCAAGATTCCGTGCCTGCCCCTGCGACAGATCGGACATTTGTGACTTGGATGTTTTTTTTGAAGACATGTCGGATTGGCAATGCGCAGGCAACCGGTGAATGAAACCGTGTTCAGATTTATCACACGTAATCACACGATTTCGATATGGTCCCCATCGAGGATACCTCTTCACATATTAGTCCGGCTTGCTGCAGTTCAATAGCCTCATCATCCAATGCCATGCAAAGCAAAGAGGTTGCTTTCATCCAACTGGCCGCCCATACGTCACATTCACCAACATGCAATCCGCCCATTGAAAGCCAACCGTTCCAATCTGGTCGTCGACAAAATACGAATGACCGTTACAACCGATTCACCGCTCTGTGCATCGCAGTTATGCAGCAGTCTGTGCACACGTTCTTCATTGCCGGCCAGTTTTTTGAGCCTGTCATTGATGATGGCATGCCAACATCAGGCTGCTGCCAGCGTGAAAGCAAGCGGCACAGCTTTCCAGCGATTGCCGGTCGGTCATCTGTTGCTGGCCAGACGGCAAGTGTACGTGGCGTATTCTGTCCTGTCGCTGCGTGACTCCAACCGTTCACAGCAAACGACATGTCTGACCTCGACTTCAATCCAACACGTGGAACAGATTGCTGTACTGATCCGTCCACTGGATTGCAGGTCGGTCATTGTAATATTCATCTGCTTTCGCCTCCTGAATTTCTGGTCGCTCCAACAGACTTACATCCGTACTCAACAAACACCAGGACGATCCTGCTTCATCCTGCCCCGCATCGTCATCATGCTCGGTGTCAACGCAAACCAGCCCCCAACCTTGAGCCGCAGCGATACCGGCAACGACAGGATAAAGGTTCAAATATCGGTTACTGATGTGAACGGCAAGGACACCGCCTTTTCTGAGATGCTTCCTGTAGGTTTCAACGGCCTCCATCGTGAGAAGATGGGCTGGTATTGCATCACCACTGAAAGCATCAAGTGCGAGCAAATCATAATTCTGGTCGGGCTGTCTCTCGAGAGCCATGCGGGCGTCAGCGAGTGTAATTTCAACCTCTGCCGAACAATCTGCAAGAAATGTAAAAGGCGACCTGGCCAGCCGGACAACGTCTGGATTGATTTCGTAGAAATGGAAGTAATCTCCTTTTCTGCCGTACACCGCTGTTGTCCCTGAACCGAGTCCAACGATTCCTACACGGAGCGGCTTATCATTTTCACCCAGGGCCGCCAACGCCAAGGCGAGGCCGCTGTCCGCGGAATAATATGTCGTTGGTTTTTTCGATAGTTCACTGCTGATGAACTGAAATCCGTGCAGAGTCTGTCCGTAATACAAGGCCCGTCCCAACTGGCCATCATCCCCGGCCTCTTCAACATCGATTCTCAACACACCGTAGAAATTCCGGGTCTGCAGAACAGTTTCATCATTCTTTGCATTCCAGTTTCCAGTCTGTACCAACCACAACCCGACTGCACCGATCACAAGACTGTTGACACAGGTCACGACACATCTGCCTTTCCCCCGGGAAGATGAAAATCCGCCGTTGGCAAACACCACCGAAACAGGGACGTAGCACGCCAGAAGCAAACCAAGTGCAAGCATCACCTTGGTCTCAATGAATGAATCAAACAGGAGCGGGCAAAGCAGGGCAACACTCATCCCCCCGATAGCGCCTCCGGTAGCCAAGGCCATGTAGAACGAGGTGAGATACCTGCTGGGGGGCTTTTGCCTCACCAATTCGCCGTGACACATCATGCACACGAAAAACAACGCCAACAAAGCCATCGTTGTGAGCAAAACAAGGTGATCACCGTAATAATCTGACCAGTCGTAATCCGCGATGGGGCTTTCAAACCACTGATCCATCAGTACCAGGCGGTCGTGATTCAGAAAAGCAAATCCAACGATGGCAGCCATGCACCCAACCGCCCACAAACGCGGCACATAGAGCTTGGGATATTCAAAATTGAGAATGAACGTCAACAAATAAACGCTCAGCGGCAGAACCCACATCAAGGGTGAAACTGTCATTTCCAAGCAGATGTGATTGGAAATGGAAAGCAAGGAGAACGACCCAAGCCCTGAGAGCAAGAGCCATGAAATCCATTTCTTCTTCGTTACTTGCTCAACGACCTCATCCGAATCGCCCGCCGTTGCTTCATCCAGCTGTTCTGACAGTGAAGAATCCCTGTCCCTGACGAGAACAAAAGCCATCCCCGCACAACACAATGCAAAAACAACAAATCCAGCTGCCCAAAGATAGGCCTGCATCGCACTGCCCATCAGCGGCTCGATGAGAAACGGAAAGCTCAGCAGTGCAAAAAGTGAACCGACATTTGATAGAGCGTAAAGTCGATATGGGATTTTCCCGGGCATTCGAGCCGCGTACCACGCTTGCAGCAGAGGTGCTGTCGCGGACAGCAGAAAATACGGCAGACCAACATTGGCGGACAATACTGCGAGAATTCGGAACGTTGGAAGGCTGCCATCTTTGGGTTTCCACGCATCGCCGGGAATGATCGGCAGGAATAACAAACAGACACCGATCAGTGTCATGTGACAAATCACTTGTGATCTCAACGACAGCCAACGATTCACAGAATAGGCATAGGCATAACCAGCGAGTAGCATGATCTGGAAAAACATCATGCAAGATGTCCAAACTGCAGGCCCGCCACCAAACCACGGCAGAATCATTTTGCTGATCACGGGCTGGATCTGGAACACCAGAAAAGCTGAAAAAAGAGTTGCGATCGCACAACAGATCGTGAACTGCAGATTCGTGCTGCCTCCTGCATTGGCATTTCCGGCGTTCATTTCTTCCACTTTCAAATCCTGATGCTCAAGCAGTTTTATAAGGCTTATCTCGTTTGTATGGGCTGCCCCGCCTGAACTCACCAAAGTTTACAAACGGAACATGGAAACACGAAAAACACCGTACCATGCAAAATTCACCAGCAAGGTTCTGAAATCATCGCCAATGTCATCCACATCACATTATCGTTTCCTAACAACCATTTGCGAACAAAAAAATTGCAGGCGTCTGTGGCGCACACAGCGATTGTGCGATGTCGCCACGACGAAATTTCACACAAGCACACCAACACTCGACAGGCAGCCGATTCAATGATTCGCCCAGATGTGAAAGTGCCAACCTTTTTCCTGTCCTCCAAGCATCTACAATTGCGACATGTTTCAACTCTGCTGTCCTGTCCGAAATTGCACGTCACACCTTGAACCGCGGAAAACCGGTCTCGCCTGCGGCTTGGGCCACCACTTTGATCGTGCCCGTGAAGGCTACTGGAGTCTCATTCAGCCGCAAGATCGCAAATCGGTAAAAGCAGGTGATTCAGATGCTGCCGTTCTTGCCCGGCATCGCTGGCTCACATCGGGCCATGCAAATCAACTGATGAGATTCCTGTCACCTCTTGCCGACGCAGCAGCGTCGAATACGGGTTCTGAGCACCCGAGGATTGTTGACCTGGGATGTGGGGAAGGCTCTTTTGGCCCCGCCCTGTTCAATGAATTTGCAGACAGTTTTTGCGGGATCGATCTATCAAAGCGTGCTTTGCGTTTCGCGGCACGCGGTTGGGCTGGGGCGACATGGGTCCTGGCCAACGCAGATCGCACACTCCCCATCGCTGACACGAGTGTCGACTGCGTGGTTTCACTGTTCGGGCGCCGCCCAGCAAGTGAGATCTCGCGAATAGCAAAGCCTGGGGCCCGCTGTATCATCGCGGTTCCGGCAGAAGATGACCTGATTGAATTACGCGAAAAAACACAGAAAACAGGGCACCGCCGGAATCGTTGCAGAACAATCATCGATGAATTCAGCTCCACGAATCTGCAATTCCGTGAACACAAAACGTGGAGGCAACAAATGCAACTGGATGAAGACGGGATCAAAGACGCCCTTGCAATGACTTACCGCGCCGTAAGGCATTCACAACAGGCAAGACTGGGGTCTGTCACTTCGATGCAAGTGACACTTGCCGCTGACATTCTACTTTTCGAGCGTGCCTGCTGACGTGGAGGAATCATTGGGCTGCTCAACTTTTGATTTGGCCATTCTCTTCACGTTGAACTGCATCACCAAACCAGGAGTATTTCCACACTCATAAAAATCAACCACAACATAATTAGGAAAGCGCATCGTTGCCTTCTCACATCCCTCGATACGTGGCTTGAGCACATCCGATGCGTTCGCTCGCATCGCCAGTCCCAGCCCCGCAGTGGGACGCGTCAAGAAATGGTTGAGAATGAACAGTGGATTGGATCCCTTGCCCCGGTTGCGTTTGAAATCAAAGTCTTCAACACGTTTTACGGAAAAGTGTGTTTCCTGACAGAATCTCCAGACATCATGATAGCCTGCCCACTTGCCACCACCGGAGTCGGTAAAAACAACCAAACGCCGGTCTTTTGAAATCATTTCTTTCATGGTCGGCCATGAATCACCGAAGCGCTGCACATGTAACAGATCCAACAGCCCGGACTTGTCAAAAGCACGCTGCATCTTTCCGGAAGGTGCATAACATTCAAATATGATGGTAACAATCACATCCGGGTTTTTCTTCATGAACTCCCTGATCTCGGCAAGCCCGTCTGTCAGTGGTGCTTTCCCCAGAATTGCCGAACTGTGCACAAGGAATGGCTGACCATCAATCACATGGACGTCCAACATCAGGCCACGAACACCATCTTCCAGTTGCCTGGTGATCCCGTAAGACTGATTCGGAAACCACCATCCTTCTTCCCGGTTTGACATTGCATTGTGGGTAACCAACCAGGCCATCTCGTCGTAGCGTGCTTCACGATAGCCCGGAATCTGCTCGGGGAATTTCAGTTCCGTCGCCTCTTCCTGATTCGTTTCATGGCTCGCAACTGGAGCCCCGTATTCCCTGCCCGCCTGAGCACGGTTAGCACTGTTCGCGGGTGTCTTTGTCTTGCCACCAGAACCCACCTCCTGAGCATGAGTCGAAGTAACGCTCAAGAGACATGCCTCGAACAAAACCAATGTCAAAAACATGAAAACCAACCAGGAAAGAAGTTTCAGGCAGCGTGTGACTGGAACGGACCTGGATGGAATCTGTGTAGGACAAGCACACATGAATGCAGCAGCGATCAACAGGACAAAAGGAACATGAGTGAATCTGCTATAGTTTAACACGCATGATCATCTCTTTGATCAGCCAGAACCACGACAGAATCACGAATCTGGTTTCCTCCCCTGCTTCCTCCCTGAGCTTGACCTTTCAACTGACATGGAGCATCGCAAAGAAATGGAGTCTTCAAGCATGCAACAGACTATCGTTCTTTGCCGCAACTTTGGCATCGCGTTGATTCTGCTGCTCTCATTTCCGCTTTCCGGCATACACGCCAAACAGCCCAACATTGTTTTCATGATGGCAGACGACCTGGGCTGGGGAGACGTTGATTTTCATGGTGGTACCGTCCCAACCCCAAATCTGAATGGCCTTTTGAAGTCTGGCCTGGAACTGCAACAACACTACGTAGCCCCCGTTTGCAGTCCGACTCGGGCGGGTTTTCTGACTGGCCGGTACTGGAGTCGATTCGGCATCACCACTCCGACCAATCAACTGGGCTTGCCAATGAAAACTGTCACAGTTGCCCAACGTCTTCGAGATGCAGGCTATGCAACCTGCCTGACGGGAAAATGGCACCTGGGATCGGAAACACGATGGGGTCCAAACCACTTTGGATTTGATCACAGCTATGGTTCGCTGGCTGGTGGGGTAACGCCATGGTCCCATCTGTATAAAAAGGGCATTCACTCGGTGACGTGGCATCGCAATGAGAACCTCGTCAATGAAACAGGTCACGTTACTGACCTGTTGACCAACGAGGCAGTTCGATGGATCAAGCAACAGGACGATACGCAGCCATTTTTTCTTTACGTACCCTTTACGGCCGTCCATCTTCCGATTCGCGAACCAGATCACTGGCTCAGCCAGGTACCGGACACGATTCAAGAAGATGTTCCCCGTCAATATGCGGCTTGCATCATGCATTTGGATGACGCGGTCGGTCAGATTCTGGAAGCTGTTGAAAACATCGGTCAAAGCGAGAACACGCTGGTTGTATTCACAAGTGACAATGGCGGTTCAACCGCTGAAAACAACGACCGGAAATACCCGGATGACCATTGCCCTGACGGCCGTCTGCCCGGCAACAATCTTCCCTTACGTGGCAAGAAAGGTGACCTGTACGAGGGGGGCATCCGCGTGCCAACCATAGTCAGCTGGGCAGGAAAAATTCCCGCCGGTGGCATATCCTCAACACCCGTCCACATCGTTGACTGGGTGCCAACATTTTGCCGACTCGCAGGCATCAAGACCAATCGTGGCCAGGAGCGATGGGATGGACATGACATTTGGCCTGTTTTGTCAGGAAAAGAAAAAATGCAGCCCAGAAGCCTCTATTCTGTCGGTGTCCATTTCCGCTCCCGCACGCTTCGGTCCGGTGACTGGAAACTGATTCTGTTCCACAACAGAAACGGACAACCGGACCGTGCCGAACTTTACAACATCAAAGATGATCCTTCCGAGCAAAACAATCTGGCGAAAACGGAATCTGACCGTTTACAGGACATGAAGCAGAAACTGTTATCTGCCGCTGTCAATGACAATGACTCAATTGCCGATCTCAACAAACAGAACTGAGGAGAACCATCCACCCGTGATCCCGCAGGCAGCGTTGAAACACAGAAAAAAAGCAACAGGAAATCACCAACGGCTTCAGCAAACATCTCGCAGCCAGATCTGCTGAGGTATCTTTCAGAAACGCCAGAAGTGACCTGAACTTCCGACCATAAGAAGAATACAAATGAATTCCGCCATACAAAAATCAATTCCTGTTGCGATGGTTCTCATCTGCACCAGTCTGACCGCCAGAGCGGATATCCGTGACTGCCTGAAACGCTCCGACAACTGGCTGGCCTCAACAACAGGCCGCAACCATCTGGATAACCTCCTGACTCACCAGACGCCTGAGGGCTGCTGGCCCAAGAACATCGATACAACATTGAAACCATACAAAGGAGGCCCGGATGACCTGAAAGGCACTTTTGACAATGGGGCGACGGTGGATGAAATCCGTGTGCTCGCACGCGCTTACAACATCCTCAAAAAGGAACACTACAAAACAGCCTGTCTGAAGGGACTGCAATGCATACTTAAGAGCCAGTATTCCAACGGTGGCTGGCCGCAGGCTCCCAATCCTAACGGATACCAGAAACACATCACTTTCAACGATGGCACCATGGTCGGGATAATGAACCTGTTGCGCGAAGTTCATACTGAACCACAGTACGACTTCGTGAGTCAGAAGATTCGACAGCAATCACAACACGCATTTGACATGGCGGTGAACTGCATACTTGATTGCCAAATCAGAGTGAACGGGAAACTGACGGCCTGGTGCGCTCAACATGACCGGGTCACTCTTGCACCACGTGGGGCAAGATCCTACGAGCACGCGTCACTCAGCGGTCATGAAAGCGCCGGGATCATCCTGCTGCTGATGGATATCAAACAACCATCAAAACGAGTCAGAGAATCAGTAAAATCGGCAGTGAACTGGTTCAGTGACTCACAAATCAATGGTATCCAGATAAGAAAAAACAGCGACGGAGACAAACAGGTGACGCACGTACGAGGCAGCTCACCGCTGTGGGCACGTTTTTATGAGATCGAAACAAATCGCCCCATTTTCAGCGGACGTGACGGTGTGATCCGCTACAGGCTTGAAGACATCGAAGCTGAACGCCGAAATGGCTATTCATGGTACGTCAACAGTGGCGAGAAAGTACTCCATCAATGGAAAACTCGCGGTTGGCAAGACTACCCGGATTCCTGATCAGCAAAGCCGCAATCCCAAGATCCATTTAATTCAAAGTGAATGCCCCATGCTCAACATCTGGCATGACCACGAAAGCAGAATCCAACGATTCGTGGGAACACGATTTCTGGCAACACGACCAATGGTTTCTGCAACCTTTCCAAAAAACGGCACGACTGCGGGTCTCGCAATCACGATTCTGATTATCTGTCTTGGCCCGGCGTTCCGAATGGCAGCAGCCAATGAAACCGATTCGATCAGCATGGAGACCGTTTCAGGAGAAGGCATTTGGGTCGACCCGAAGTTCAGTCAACTCGCTCGCAGTGCCACCACGTTGCCCGGTCGAAAAAACACACAACAACTTCTGACAGCCAAAGTCTGGTTCGACCAGCAGTTGCTTGGCAGTGGCGATGCTTACGAGCGCCGCGTCAAACAGTTTTCAGGTTCAAAACGGCGTTCGCTTCGCATTGAAATGATCAAGGCACTACAGGAAGCAAGCCGGTCATCCCACCAAAAAGCGGCGAACGCCCTGAAAACGCGACAGGCCGCGGCTGCCAGGTCAAATATGCAACCCCACTGGATCATCAATGGATTCACCTGCACGACAACGATTGATGGGGTCGAAAAACTGAAATCCGTCCCGGGCGTCAAAAAGATTTTTCATGCCCCGCATTTCCAGCAGAGGAAAGGCAACTTTCAAACGGCAATCCCACCAACAGGCGAATCCAACAACGAACTGAACCCGCGTTATAAAAATCCGTGGTACGTCCGATCACTTCAGGCAGATCGCGTCTGGAACGATTTCAAAATCCGGGGTGATGGCACGCTGAATGTAATCGCAGACGGGAATTTTGCCGTGTCGCCGAATCTGGCTGCCAGCATCTATCGCAATCCGGGTGAAATCCCGGATAACCGCGTGGATGATGATCAAAATGGATATGTGGATGATGTTCATGGCTACAACTTCACGACTCACTCGAATCGCCTCACTGTCATTCCATCGCCACTTTCAAGTTTTTCCCGGACCTTGCACGGTGCCATGTGCGCGACGATCGTGTGTGGCAAGGGTACTCCTGAAAGTACTTTCGAATTTGGTCTTGCCCCGAACGCAAAATGGGCCGGAGTAATCGGTGGCCTGTACCAACTTGAAAATGCTGTCGAATGGGCTGTACTTCAGAAGGCTGACACCTACAGCATGAGTTTCTCTCATCCCAAGCTGGGAGAATACCGAAGCCATGTTCGTAAAATCTTCGAACATGGATCCTACTGTGGTCTTTTCTTCGTCTCGGGTGCAGGGAACTTCGCACAAACGGCCCGGATCCCCGAACAGATGCGAAGCCCTGAAGATACGCCGGCTGTGGTTTTTGCTGCCGCAGGCGTCCAACGCGACCTGACAAGGACCAGATTTTCGAGTCAGGGACCTGTTCGCTGGGCCACGGAACATTATCAGGATGGAATGGTTCAGAAACCTGAAGTCTGCGCTTTCAATCAGGACTTGCCCTGCCAGTTGCCAGACGGAAAGGTCATCGAGGTGCAGATCAATGGCAACTCGTTTGCCGGCCCCATGTTTTGTGGCACGATTGCGCTGATGCTCAGCGCGGATCCCGATCTGATGCCGTGGGATTGTCGTGAAATCATCATTCAAACTGCCACGGATGTGGGTGAATCAGGCTATGACTACCAGACCGGCCATGGCCTGATCAACTGTTACACCGCTGTCCGGGAAGTGCTACGACGAAAGGCATTGCGTGAAGGAAACACCGCATCACAGTTTGCGTCAGCGATCCCCCGCGATACAGCTGAACACCTGCAGGCGACACGGCCACCTGACAAGCCGGCTTTGACAGTAATTGCCGTCCGCCCCCAGAGCCCGGCTGCTTCCGAGGGCGTGATGCCGGGTGACCGGGTAATCAGCATCAACGGAAAGATCATTGCCGATCGTAACGAGTACGATGCGGCACGCCAGAAGGCAGCAGGAAAGCCTGTGGTTCTTGTTCTGGCCCGGGGCGACCGCAAAAAAAGTTATCAGGTGCCTCCGATTGCATGGGGACTTTCGCTTGGAATGCGTTGGGGTGAAGTATTCAAGTAAGCTTCGAAAGAAACCGGCGGATTCCTGCTGCAATAGCGCAGCATTCGAGTGAATCAATGCCCCAATCAACCACGATGACGTGGCATCAGTTGCCTGTCACGTCATCGGCCGCCATCCTGATTTACAAAATGCATCCGATCCTGAATGCACCTCGCCATTCACGGAAACGATACAATGCGGTGGTGCGTTTCTGACAAACAACCCGTACAGCTTCCAATGCACCCGACTCGCCATAGACGAAGTACCACTTTGATCCGCTGGATGTGTGATCGGTCATGGATGAGCATGAGTCTGGTTTTTCTTACCTGCAATATCAGTCACGGCGTTGATACACCGAATGATTTTTTTGAGGCAAAAATCCGTCCCGTCCTGATCGAACACTGCCATGGCTGTCATGGCAGCAAGAAGCAGTCTGGTGGTTTGCGACTCGATCAGCGTGATTCATTTGCTCAAGGCGGAGACACAGGGCCAATCGTGGTTGCTGGCAAACCGGATGACAGTCTGCTGATTCAGGCATTGAGACACTCAGGCGAATATGCGATGCCGCCCAAAGGAAAGTTGCCTGAACCGACAATCCGTCATTTTGAAGAGTGGGTACGACAGGGAGCCCATTGGCCGCCCGGTGGGCAGCAACTCGCCAACGGCGATGCCATGGCTCAAGCTGAGAAGATCAAAAGCCACTGGGCGTTTCAGCCAGTCAGAAAACCGCAAGTACCAGAATCGAAAAAACAAAAGCATTCCGAGGAAGAAGCCAATCGCAATGAGGTGCAGGAAGCGGACAATGGAGTGACACAGGCAGCAAAATCAATCGATGCCTTTGTGCTCCAAAAACTCGCTGACTGCAATCTGGATCTTTCACCACCGGCGGATCGTCGGACACTGATTCGACGCGTCACTTACTCGTTGACCGGGCTGCCTCCATCCTGGGAAGAAGTCGAGGATTTCGTCCAGGATGAAACACCGGATGCCTATCAACAACTGGTGGAGAGGTTACTGGACTCGGTTCATTATGGTGAACACTGGGGGCGACACTGGCTGGATGTCAGCAGGTACTCCGATACCAAAGGCTATGTCTATGGACGGGAGGAAAGGTTCTGGACCCATGCGTGGGCTTATCGGGACTGGGTTGTCAAATCACTGAATGCGGACATGCCGTATGACCGTTTTCTGCTGTTGCAACTCGCAGCAGACCAGGTTGAGGACAGCGAACATGAAGACCTCGCTGCGATGGGTTTCCTGACTTTGGGTCGCCGCTTTCTAGGCGTGCGACGAGAGATCATCGATGACCGGATCGATGTGGTGTCCCGAGGCATGATGGGTTTGACCGTCAGTTGTGCGCGGTGCCACGATCACAAGTTCGACCCCATACCGGCAGCCGATTACTATTCGCTGTATGGAGTTTTTGACAGCTGCATGGAACAACTGGTTCCTCTGTCAGACAGGTCGAAGCAGCGTGGAATTTCCGCTGGCGATGCTGACGCCGATGGCAATTTTGATTCCGAGCTTCAAAAACGCCAGGCCAAATTGGCCGGGCAGATGGCTGCCCGGAGAGATGAGTCCGAATCAAGAATCCGCGAACGGGCTGCCGACTATCTCTTTGCGCAATCGGAACTTGAAAAATACCCGGCAAATGGCTTCGACCAGATTTTCGATTCAAAAGATCTTTTGCCGGCGGTGGTCCGACGTTGGTCAAGCTTTTTACACCAAACCACCAAACGGGATGATCCAGTTTTTCTTCCGTGGAAGAAGTACGCTGGCATCCCGGCAGACAATTTCGCCGAAGTGGCGTCCCAAATCACTCAGCAGATCAATGCCCAACACGCGTCTTTGCTGAATCCGCGAATCGCTGAACAATTCAAAACTGCTCCAACTTCTTTACGTGAAGTCTGTAACCGGTATGGAGACATCTTTGCTGACGTCGCATCACGTTGGCACACAATGGTCAAGGAAGCAGAAGCCCGGCAAATGCCAGTACCCGGCGAAATGCCCGACCCCCATCTGGAAGCAATCCGAAAGGTTCTGTCCGGCGTCGAATCACCCTGCAAAATTCCGCCGGGGTCCATCATTGATTGCGAGACTTTCTTCGACTCGGCTGTCTGCACCGAATTATGGAAACTTCAGGGCGAGGTTGACCGCTGGATCATCCAGTCGCCACAGCATCAGGCATTCGCTCTGACACTTCAGGACCTGCCGGTTCCAAGGGATCCGAGGATATTCAAACGCGGGGACCCACTGCGACTCGGCCGCGAGATACCGCGACAGTTTCTGTCGGTACTTTCGGGACAGGAACGGCAACCTTTTCAAAAAGGCAGTGGCAGACTGGAACTGGCCAAAGCGATCATTGATCCGGCAAACCCGCTGACAGCAAGAGTGATCGTCAATCGCGTTTGGATGCACCACTTCGGAAGCGGCCTGGTATCGACACCAAGCGACTTCGGCACGCGGGCTGCACCACCATCTCACCCCGATCTCCTTGATTGGCTGACCACCGAGTTCATCAACAACAAATGGAGTCTGAAAAATTTGCATCGCCAAATGTTGCTGTCGAAAACATTTCAGCAGTCATCATCTGGACCAGCCCCCTACGATCGGCTGCAAGAACACCTCAACGTTGACCCTGACAATCGACTTCTGTGGAGATTCAATCCCAAGCGTTTACAGTTCGAAGAGCTGCGAGATTCAATTCTGGTTGCCAACGGACAGATCGATCTCAGAACAGGAGGAAAACCTGACCGGCTATTCAAAGCGCCATATCCCACACGCCGCACGCTTTATGGCTTGGTGGATCGTCAGTACCTGCCGGGAACTTTGCGGATATTCGACTTTGCAAGTCCTGATCTCCACGTTCCGAAACGAAGTGAAACAACGGTGCCCCAACAGGCCCTGTTTTTCATGAATCATCCATGGATGCTGCAACAGGCGAAAATACTGGCGGAACATTCCAGTCAGCCCGAAGCCAAGAACGAGTTGGCTGATTGGCAACGGGTCACACGTCTGTTTCAAATGATCCTGCAACGGAATCCATCTTCGGAAGAGTCCAAGGATGCTCTTCGCCTGGTCAACGAGCCAGCAGACAATTCAACAGCAACCCCGCGAGAGACCCGCAAGAACTGGACTTATGGTTATGGCCCGTTCGACGACACAGAGAACAAGGCAGAGAGTTTTACGGAACTGCCGCATTTCACTGGCAAAGCATGGCAGGGGGGAGAGAACTTCCCGGACTCTAGACTGGGCTGGGCACAGTTGACCGCCACGGGAGGTCATCCGGGCAATGACCGACAACACGCAGTCATCCGGCGGTGGACCGCGGATAGAGATACCACAGTGAAAATCCGGAGTACCCTGACGCACGAACCTGAAATGGGAGATGGAATCCGTGCTTTCATCACGAGTACAACTGCTGGGCTGCTTCATGGCATCGAACTGCATCATGCCAGTCGGAAACTGGATGTCGAAACACTTGATGTGAAACGTGGTGATGTGATGGATTTCATTGTCGATATCGGAAACGGTCTCAACAATGACCAGTACCTATGGACAGTGGTGATCGAGGAGATCGGGACGACCGGCAATGAAACCATCTGGAATTCCGAGGCCGACTTTCCAACACCTGAATCAGACATCATGGATGGCTGGGAGCAACTGGCACAGGTCCTGATGTGCTCGAACGAGTTTCTGTTCATCGACTAGAAATCAGCCTGACTCTGAACCAGTGTGTTGACGGGGCGTCGGCAATTCAACTACGGATCAAATGCAAGACATGTCAAAAGAACCAAACCTTCCTCTGGCGAACCGGCGAGATCTGCTGAAGCGATCTGCACTGGGTCTGGGTTCACTCGCACTGATCGGTGTCCTCGGAGATGACCAACAACTCAAGCGTGCAACATCAAAGGACATCACTGCGACTTCCATGAAGGCGAGGCCTCCACACTTTGCGGGTCGCGCGAAACGCGTGATCCATTTCTTTCTCAATGGTGGCCCATCCCATGTCGACACCTTTGACCCCAAACCCAACCTGCTGAAATATGCGGGTAAACCACTACCGCAGACGCTGCGGACTGAACGCAAAACTGGCGCTGCATTTCCCTCGCCGTTCGAATTCAAGCGATATGGCGAATCCGGAATTGAAGTCAGCGAGTTGTTTTCACGGACTGCGTCTCACATCGATGACATTGCCGTGATTCGATCAATGCATGCGGAAGTCCCCAATCATGAACCATCGCTGATGCTGATGAATTGCGGAGATTCTGTTCAATCGCGTCCAAGTCTTGGGTCATGGCTGCTGTATGGCCTGGGTACAGAAAACCAGAATCTTCCCGGCTTCATTGCGATGTGTCCGGGAGGACTGCCAATCAAGGACAATGAGAACTGGCAATCTGCTTTTTTACCCGGCACGTTCCAGGGCACTTACATCGATTCCAAGCACACGGACTTCAATCGTCTCATTGAAAACATTGAACATCCCCAGATCCCAACGGCTCAACAACGAAAGCAGTTGAATCTGCTGGAAAAATGGAATCGGGCCCATCAGGAGAACCGCATTGATGAGCGTCTGGATTCACGCATTGCCTCTTATGAGCTTGCCTTCCGAATGCAGCACGACGCACGTGACGCATTTGACACAACCGACGAACCGCAATACATCAAGGAAATGTACGGGAACGGGGTGCATGGACGCCAGACACTCATCGCGCGCCGCCTTGTTGAACGCGGGGTTCGATACGTCCAATTGTGGCACGGCGCCGGACAACCGTGGGACAACCATGACAAGATCGAAGATAACCACCGCAAGCTCGCCAACGAAATTGACCAACCCATCGCCGCCTTGCTGACAGATCTGAAGCAGCGAGGAATGCTGGATGAAACCCTGATCCTGTGGGGTGGAGAATTTGGCCGTACACCAAGCGTGGAACTGGGAGGCGGCGGCGAGTCAAAACTCGGACGGGACCACAATCATTATGGCTTCACAGTCTGGATGGCTGGCGGGGGAATCAAAGGCGGAACCATTCATGGTGCAACCGACGAGTTCGGTTTTCGCGCAGAGCAGAACCGCACCAGCGTGCATGATCTGCATGCCACCATGCTGCATCTGCTTGGACTTGATCATGAAAAGTTGACTTACCGCTACGGCGGGCGTGATTTCCGCCTCACTGATGTTCATGGGCGAGTGCTGAAAGAGATTCTCGCCTGATGCTTCGCGACTCTCTGGCGTTACGCTGCAACTCATCAATTCATCACCAACGCTCTAGGTTCGCGGATGCATTCCATTGACAGACACAGATGACAGACACAGAACGCACGTTCGAATCATGTGAGAACCAAGGTGGCCTTGCTCGAACATGGCTCTGCGTGAGGTGTGCCAGCCCCCCCATGGTATTCCGCTGTGCATGCGACATGATTTCATGAGCCTTGCATCAAAAGCAAAGACTTTGAAACCAGACTGTGATTCGGCTTGGCAGCTTCGTTGCGACCATTCACTTTTCATGGAGGCAAAATGGTGGTTTTCTGATCGGAATTGCAACTGCATCGCCAGTTCTCATCTCTTGCTGCTATGATTGCATTCTGATAGGTGCTACGCTCTCGGCACTTGAAGCTCCCAGCCCCGACCCCGGAATCAAACTGAGTCATGAATTTCTTCATCGACCGACCCGTTTTCGCATCTGCGATCGCGTTGATCATGATCATGGCAGGGGCGATCAGCATGATGGTCTTGCCGATTGCCCAATTTCCCCCCTTGGTACCGCCACAGGTTCAGGTTTCAACACAATATCTGGGCGCTGGCTCGGATGTGGTTTCGAAAACCGTCACCACGCCGCTTGAAGAGCAGCTCAATGGCGCTGCCGGGATGATCTACATGTCATCCAATAGCACCAACAATGGTGATTCGATCATCACTGTCACATTCGACGTCGGTTTTGACCAGGACATTGGTCAAATGGAGTTGCTGACCAGCAGCAACGAGGCCCTGTCACAATTACCGTCGGAAGTGCAGCAGGTGGGTCTGACGATTGAGAAACACTCCACCAACATGTTGCTCGCTGTCAGCCTTCTGTCACCCGAGGGGACGCATGATGCAACGTTCCTGCAGAACTATGCCGACATTCACCTGACCGATGCCCTGTCACGAATCCCAGGGGTGGCATCCGTGACAAACTTTGGCCTCAGCAAGTATGCGATGCGTATCTGGCTGGATCCTGCCAAGCTGAACAATCTTGGCATGACAGCACTGGATGTCCAGCAGGCGATCAAGGAACAGAACCAGCAGGTTGCGGCCGGTAAAATCGGACAGGCACCCGCCCCTGAGGGGCAGGCAATCGAATTCCAGCTCAGCACACTGGGCCGGCTTGAACAGGTTTCGCAGTTCGAAAATATCATTGTGCGGGCAACCCCCGACGGTTCAGTGGTGCGCATCAAGGACATTGCCCGCGTTGAACTTGGCAGTGAAGAATATGATTGGGGGACGCAACTCAATCGCAAGCCCACCGCGACAATCATCGTCTTTCAACTGGCGGACGCCAACGGTCTGCAAATCAAGAAAGAACTTGAAAAAACAATGGATGGACTCGCGGAACATTTCCCCGAGGACATGGAATGGGTGGTGCGCTATGACACGACCGAGTTCATCACCGACTCAATTCATGAGGTTCTGGTGACCCTGATGCAGGCGATCGGCCTCGTGATTCTGGTCGTCTTCATTTTTCTTCAAAACGTGCGTGCCACGCTGATTCCCACCATCGCGGTTCCGGTGGCGTTGATCGGCACGTTTGCATTCATGCTCATGTTCGGTTTTTCCATCAACACACTGAGCCTGCTTGGAATGGTGCTTGCGGTGGCTCTTGTCGTCGATGATGCGATCGTGGTAGTCGAGAATGTGATGCGCCGCCTTGATGAAGGTGGCGAGAACATGATTGAAGTCACCAAGGAGGCGTTGGCGGAAGTCCGTGGGCCAATCATTGCAACCACGCTTGTGCTGATGGCCGTGTTCGTTCCTGTCTCCTTTATCCCCGGGATGACCGGGCAACTGTACAACCAGTTTTCATTGACGATCGCGTTGGCAGTAGGTCTTTCCGGAATCAATTCACTGACCCTCAGCCCGGCGTTGTGCGCCGTGTTTCTGAAACCCGGAGGGGAAAAAAAGAAGAACATTCTGTTTCGTGCTTTCAACTCGGGATTCGAACGTCTGGCCACGGGGTACGCGCAGGCTGTGCGTTGGATGTCAAAACTCTGGTACGTGACGATGTCAGCGTTTGCCGGTCTCTGTGTGCTGATGGTCTATCTTTTTTCCGTGACGCCGTCGGGCTTTGTTCCAGAGGAGGACCAGGGTTATGTGATGGCAATCGCCAACCTGCCCAATGGTGCAACGATTGCAAGAACTCGGGACATCATGGACCAGGTCAGTGAAATGGCGTTGGCAACCGATGGCGTGGCGGATGTGGTGGAGGTTTCCGGCTACAACATCATCGACTCGGTGAAACAGCCCTATGCCGGCTTCGCCTTTGTTGTCCTGAAACCATGGAGTGAGCGCACCACACCGCAAACACAACTGCACGCCATCATCAAATCACTGAACGACAAGATGGCTGCCATTGCGGGTGCTCAAGTCAAGATCGCCAATGCCCCGGCAATCCCGGGACTGGGATCGACAGGTGGTTTCACATTCGAAATCCAGGATCTGAACGATCGTGGTGTCACTGCATTGAGCGAAGCCAGCAACAATTTCATCAAGGCTGCCCGTCAACGTCCGGAATTGGCAGGTGTCTACACAACCTTTGATGATTCTGTGCCGCAACGCTATCTGGATGTCGATCGCACGAAAGCAAAAATACACAACGTATCAATAACCGAACTATTCGCTACTCTGCAAATCAACCTGGGGTCGCTGTACGTCAACGAGTTCAACAAGTACGGCAAAGTGTATCGCGTCTATCTTCAGGCCGAGGAAGATGCCCGTTCGGATGTCGACGACATCGGACGTTTGAAAGTACGCAATAAAGACGGAGACATGATTGACTTGAATGCCTTCGTCAACATCGAGCCACTGGTTGGCCCCTACAACATCCCCCACTACGACCAGTACAAATCCGTTGCGGTCAATGGTGCCAACGCGCCGGGCTTCAGTTCCGGGCAGGCAATCTCGGTCATGGAAGAGCTTGCCAACAATGAGTTGTCGGATGGCTTCGGATTCCAGTGGACGGGAATCACTTACCAGCAATTGAAGGCGGGCAATCTTGCTCCGTTGATTTTTGCTCTGTCGCTTGTGTTCGTCTTTCTGGTTCTCGCGGCCCAATACGAAAGCTGGACAATGCCCATCATGGTACTTCTGGGAGTACCGCTGGGACTACTTGGGGCTGCTGGTGCGTTGGCTGTACGCGGACTTGATCTGGATGTTTACGGGCAGATTGGATTGGTCATGCTGATTGGCCTGACGGCCAAAAACGGAATTCTCATTGTGGAATTTGCAGCAGATCAACGCCGCAAAGGCTCGACAATCCTCGAAGCGGCAATGGAAGCAGCACGTGTCCGCTTGCGTCCGATTCTGATGACGGCTCTTGCCTTCATCATCGGCCTGATTCCTCTGGTCATTGCGACTGGCGCCGGGGCAAATTCACGACGTTCACTCGGAACCACAGTCGTAGGTGGTCTCGCAGTCGCCACGGTCCTGATCATTTTCGTTCCGATTTTCTACTACACCATCCAACACATGCGTGAGTGGACGATGCGATCACGAAAACCTCGCAGTACTGAACCCGAATCCGAAACCACTCCGTGATTGAAATTGGAAGATGAAGGTGCTTGAAAACAATTTCCCTGCAGCGAATTCGATGCGATCCAGAAAAACCCTGAATCCTTCACACGTCGCAAACGCATGCCTTGTTTTTCTTCTGCTAGCCATCCTGCCCGGATGCAAAAGCGAACCTGTCAGCAAACCCGTTCCGAAGCCGCCACAAGTCAGCGTCACCGAAGTAACGCAGGCAACTGTTCCGATCATCTATCCATTCAGTGGAACAGTTCAAGCAGTGAAATACGTTGACATCATCCCACGCGTCACCGGCTATATCACGCAACGCAAATTCGTTGAGGGCAGCCTTGTCCAGCAGGACCAACTGCTTTACGAGATCGACCCGCGACCCTTCCAGGCTGCGTTGGATGGCGCTCAGGCGGACTTGACCCGAAGTGAAGCTCAACTGACGCTCTGGACAGGAGAGGTGAAACGCTACACAGACCTGGCAAAACAGGGCGCCGGCTCAGAACAGCAGAAAGAAGAAGCTGTTGCCAAGGAAGCCGAAACCAAAGCCAACATCGAGCAGGACAAAGCCAACATTGAAACAGCCAAGCTGAACCTCGAGTACACGAAACTGACAGCACCTTTCAAAGGACGCATCCAGAACACCAAAAGAAACGTCGGCCAACTTGTCGAAGCTGAAACAACAGTCTTGACGTCTCTGGTTCAAATCGACCCCATTTATGTTGAATTCAAAGTCACACGAAATGAACTGTTCGACATGCAACGAGCTGCCAGCGGATCGCTAACCGGGCAGAAAATCGACATTTCAAACATTAAATTCAAGCTGCTTTTGCCGAATGGACAGGAGTATTCACACGTGGGAACTCTGGATTACATGAGTTCCGAAATCAATCCTGCGACCGATACGTTGATGGTACGGGGCGTCATTGCCAATCCCGCTGACAAAGCGAATTCAGAATCATTGATCTCGGGACAATATGTACCCGTCCGCGTCATTCTCGGTGAAACGCCCAACTCGCTGCTGGTACCGAAGGCTGCGGTTGTGGAGTCACAACTGGGTGAGCAGATCTACGTTGTGAATGATGCCAGTCAGGTTGAGATACGCAATGTGACTGTTGGCACGCTTTACAAGGAACAGTACGTCATTACGTCGGGACTGAAGCTTGGCGAGAAAGTGATCGTGGAAGGGACGCAGAAAGTCCGTGCAGGCATGAACGTGACGATCCAGAATCCGACCAATTCAACACCACCACCATCGGCAAACCCCGCCGGTCAGCCCACACAACAGAAAACCGAAAAGGCGAAACCTGTTGCAGAACCGAATGAAACAGGTACAGAAAAACCCGTTGCCAATGAGGCATCCGGCAAGTGACCTCTGCCAGTGTCAACCATGGCCGAATGCGGCGACAACGCATCAATTCCTGAGACGAATTCGTGCGAAAAGCTCATCATCGGATTCAGAACGTGGGCAGATCGATTAAACTCATGAATGTACGTCGTCTGAGGTAGATCTGACGAATTCAGGGGTCTGTTTCTGCAGGGGTTTGTTTCTGCCCAATCCCCCGCTTGTCTGCCACCCGCTTGTCTGTTCCCCACTTGTCTGTTCCCCGCTTTCCAGCCCTCACACTGAATTTTGATGCCATGCATTCGAACCTTCGAATTTCCTGCTTGATTTTCCTGTCACTGCATACGTTGATTCACATCGGTGATGCTCCGGAAACAGAAGCGGAACAACCGCCGAACATCGTATTTTTCTTCACTGACGACCAGACCACCAGCACGTTGGGATGCTATGGCAACCCAGTCGTACAGACGCCCAACATTGATGCATTGGCAAGAGAGGGCACACGATTTGACAATGCATGTGTCAGCCATTCCATTTGCTGGGTCAGTCGCACCACGATCCTCAGTGGACTGACGGGCAGAAGCTTTGGAACATCCAGCAACCCGGATACTGCGACGCCTGAGGCTGTCGAAACCCTGTACAGCGATCTTCTGCGTGATAGCGGCTACCGAACCGGCTACTTTGGCAAGTGGCATGCCAAGATGCCTCGAAAGTACAAACGCGAAGAGCACTTTGACGAATTTGAGGCAATCGGGCGCAATCCTTTCTACAAGAAACAGCCCGATGGAAGTCTGAGACATGAAACGGAAGTGATCGTCGATCGTGGCATCGACTTCATTCAATCGCAACCGAAAGACAAACCATTCGCGCTGAACATGTGGTTCAATGCCTGTCACGCCGAAGACAGCGACCGCAGACCTGGCATTGGTCACTTCCCCTGGCCCCGCGCGGTCGATGGCATGTACGAAGACATCGTCATTGACCCACCGCGTTTGAACGATCCCGGAATTTTCTACGCTCTTCCTGATTTCCTCAAAACCACCATCAACCGCGAGCGTTACTTCTGGCGGTGGAACACAGACGAAAAATACCAGACCAACATACGCGCTTACTATCGCATGGTCAGCGGAATTGACGGAGCAATCGGGCGATTCAGGAAAGCTCTGCAGGAGGCTGGCTTGGCGGACAACACGATCATCATCTACTCGGCAGACAACGGTTATCACATGGGCAACCGCGGCTTGGCCGGAAAGTGGTCCCACTTTGAAGAAGCACTGCGCGTTCCACTGATCATTCACGACCCGCGTGTCAAAGCATCCGCACGCGGTCAAGTGACCCGCGCGACCGCATTGAATCTGGATTTGCCAGCGACCTTCCTCGACTGGGCGGGAGTCGATATTCCTGAACGCTACCAGGGCGTGAGCCTCAAGCCGATTGTGGACGGAAAGCAGCCGACTGACTGGCGGAAGGAAACATTCCACGAGCATTTTGCGGTAAGAAGTCGCATCCCGGCTTTTGAAGGAATACGCAATGAGAATTTCAAATACGTGAGGTACATCGATTACGACAATCACGAGTTTCTTCATGATCTCAGGAATGACCCTGACGAATTGACCAATCTGGCCGGAGACCCTGCCTACAACGGCATTCTCGAAGCGATGCGACAACGCACGACCGAAAAGGTGAACGAATATGGTGGTCCACTCGACCCCGCCACAGGCTTGACCCGTTCCACAGAACCAATGCCGGTGGCGTCTGCAAATAACGCAGGTCGTGTCGACGGACAGGGTTTCATGAAAGTCTTCGATGGCAAAAGTCTTCGCCAATGGGCAGGCGATCCAAAGTATTGGTCGGTCAAGGATGGAGCCATCACGGGCAAGACGGATGGCTCGCTGAAGATGAACCGCTTCATCACATGGAAAGGATCGACCATTCGCAATTTCGATCTGCGAGTGAAAGTCAAAATTACAGACGGCGGGAATAGTGGTATCCAGTATCGTGGCACTTCACGACCTGATCTGGGGCTGGATGTCGTGACGGGATACCAGTGCGATGTCGTTCCGGGGCATGCCCAGTACGATGGCATGCTCTATGAAGAAAAAGGAAGACGCATTCTGGCACGGAAAGGCAGCAAAGTGATCATTTCGCCGTCAGGCAACAGCTGGATTATCGACACCTGGGACACCCCGATTGCTGCCCCCGATCAATGGCATGATTACCGCATTCTGGTGGAAGGCAACCATCACCGTCACTGGATCAATGGACAAAAGACTGTCGATGTGATTGATCTGGATGAAAACGGACGGACAACAGAAGGTGTTCTGGCGATGCAGGTACATGTCGGCCCAGCAATGACCATTCAGTACAAGGATTTCGAGATCAAGCACTTGCCGGATGACTTGCCGCTGCAAATTGCAAAAGACCATCCAATTCCGGCAGATGCCAAAGGAGTCCGTCCCCAGGGACGTCTCCCAAAAAACTGGACTCCACCGATCTATGGGCAGCAAGACAAGTAATTGCTTGCATTTCGGAGATCGGTCACACAAAACGCGTTGATGGAAGATCTGGCTGAAACCAGAATTGTTGCTGGAGATCATCTGCCAGCTGCAACCAGGATTGAATGCGAAAAGTCTGGCATTTTGAGCTCATGGCGCATTTCAGATGACGTGCAACAGGTGGTTTCGGAATTGACACCGAACGCGTCATTTCACTAACTGTAAGATGAATCGAGTCATACGAACATGAGGTTCGCCACGATGACGGATCGTGAAGAAGTCAAACAGCACTGGCTTCGGCAAAATGAGCGCCGACAAATTCGCAACCTGCCTCGCTGGGCAAAGGTACGCATTGAAAGAAAAGCGGCGAAATGGCTTGGAATGACCTGCAAGGTATCGGTGCCATTGTTCTGGGGACAGGAGATGTCCGTTGTCTTCCCCGAATTTGTCTCCGGTCGAATTGGCAAGTACGGATATTTTGAAGACGACGTCACATCGATGTTCATCGACTGCCTTGAACCCGGCATGAGGTTTTATGACGTTGGCTCCCACTATGGCTACTTCAGCCTGTTAGCTTCATCTCTTGTAGGGCCGGATGGGCACGTCTTTGCTTTTGAGCCGACCGCAGCAACCTACAAAATCCTGACCGAAAATGCAGCCAGACGGGATAACATCACGTGCTGCCAAGTGGCGGCGTATCGGCAATCCGGTCCACTGGAATTCATCGAACAGGGCATCGGACAAAGTAGTCTGAATTTCGTAGTGGGCGAGGGTTACGACCCCGGGACAACGGATTCGTCGGGTAAAAAAACGCAAGTGACAGCGGTCAAACTGGATGACTTTGCGAAACAGCATGGAAAGCCTGACTTTTTGAAGATCGACACCGAAGGAGCCGAACTTCCGATCCTTGAGGGCTTGAACGAGACCATTGAACGGTGCCATCCAACCATCGTCCTTGAAATGGGAGATCAGATTTGCACCACGACCGGCAATGGCTTGAGTCGACAAAATGTCGACTTCCTTCTCGACCACGGTTATGAGGTCTATGAATATCGCAATCGCACCCGGTATCGACACATTCCACGTGATTCGTACTCCTATACCAATCTTCTTTTTCGCCATCCGATCCAAACAAAACGTCGACGAACCGCCAAGTGAATTTCGCTCGGTGCAATTCAGTTGGAGAAACGGATTGCGATGCTGATCGACACACCGATCACTGCAATTCAAGTCATCCACCAGACGCATTCAACATCCAAGGTCACTCGGATTCGTTCGATCCATTGATCAGAACCGGTGGCTTGAGATGACGATTCAGCAGGTTCTCTGGCAAATCCACGCAAGGCTCTGCACCAATTTCAGGTGATCCTCCTCAATTCCAGGTGATCCTCCGCTCTTTCAGGTGATCCTCTTCGGAATTCTGCTCGATCATTGCGAACAGAATTTGCAGATTTCCATTCATTATTTCTGCGTGTTCCGCTGTACTTTTTCGCGTACACCAATGAGCAGCAACTGAAAAA
>JAAXJB010000109.1:43046-48775 GCA_012270065.1 Rubripirellula sp.
AATGAGCAGCAACTGAAAAATGAGCAGCAACTGAAAACAGCACCGCTGCGATGAAATAGACCTGCTGAAAACTGTGACTCTTTTTGAGGATCAGACAAAGTTGCCGTTTGTGCCTCTGAACCGTCGATCGGGCTGACAGCATTGTGCTCACTGCACCGACTGGATAAAGCCCAGAGCAGGGCACAACAGAGAGACCGGATTTCATGCACAACAACAGGCGTGTGTTTCACTTATCAATGACCTCTTTTGTGAAAGGTACAAAACGATGCATCGATTTGATTTTTCAGGTGACACGACCGCGGCCATTTCATCGGCATGGGGTCGACTTCTAAAAACACCAGTTGTTCGTGGCAACGGTTCATGGGTTCATGATATCGAGGGCCGCAGCTATCTTGATTTCACCAGTGGTATCGGTGTGACTGCAACCGGACACTGCCATCCAGCAGTTGTTCAAGCGGTTCAGCAACAGGCGTCCGAACTGCTGTTTGGACAAATGAACTGCATGCTTCCTGACAAAACGGTGGAGTATTCACGGGCTCTCCGTGACGTGACGCCTGAGCCAATTGAGACCTTTTTCTTCTCCAACAGTGGCTCAGAAGCCATTGAGGGTGCGGTCAAATTGGCCAAGGTTGCCACTGGGCGGCCCAATGTCATTGCATTTCAGGGAGGGTTTCATGGCCGTACGGCAATGGCCATGGCACTCACCAGCAGCAAGGGTATTTATCGGGAAGGATACCAACCTCTTCCGTCGGGCGTGTTTTTTTCATCATTCCCGCATGCCCTTGGTGATCAACGTGAATCAGAAGTGGCGATCGAGAACTCATTGGCGGATCTGGAACGCTTACTGAAAACACAATCAATGCCGTCGGAAACTGCAGCGATGCTGATTGAACCAGTCCTGGGTGAGGGTGGCTACCTACCCGTGCCTCCAGGTTTCCTGAGGGGACTGCGGGAGATTTGCGATCGCACAGGCATCCTCCTGATTGTGGATGAAATTCAGTCCGGTTTTGCTCGGAGTGGATCCATGTGGGCACATGAGCCAAGTGGTATCCAGCCAGACATTCTGGTGATGGCCAAGGGCATTGCCAGTGGTTTGCCCATGTCAGCGATAGGTGCATCGAAAGACCTGATGTCCCGATGGCGACCAGGTTCACATGGTGGAACCTATGGTGGCGGTTCACCGCTGGCGATGGCAGCAGCACTGGCCACACTCAATGTCATCCATGACGAAAACCTGATTGAAAATGCGAACCGCGAAGGGGCCTACCTTTCGGCATGTCTTCGTGATGCCCTGTCGTGTTCGCCACATCAAACAGATGTTCGTGGACCGGGACTCATGATTGGCGTGGAATTCAACAATGAGACTGGTCCCGATCAGGGATTTGTCTCGGCGTTGCAGCATGAATGCCTCGATCGAGGTTTGATGCTGTTGACCTGTGGGATTGGAAGTAATGTCATTCGCTGGATTCCGCCCGTGAATGTCGTTCGCAAAGACATCGATACAGCACTCGACATCTTCGAGTGCAGCATCAACAGCGTGATGGAGAGAAAGGATTCCGCGATGCTCAGTGCGTGACACCCAAACCACGGACGAAACCCGTCATTCCCAGCAGGACTGTCGCTCAGGCGGCAGTCCGTGTTCCTGATTCAGGACCAGATGAATCAACGCATGAGATCATGACAATGGTCGGAAAATCTGTCCATCGATCGCTGCTTACCCCTTGCAGTGGCCGTTTTCACAAATCCGAATGGCTCGGTGCAATTCGAGGGGTGTGGCAGGAGCACTGCTTGCATCTACGTCACAAAGAAGCGACCACTGCGACAACCTTGCGAGACAAAAACCGGAAACGCAAACTCGACAGGAGTTCGACAGGATTTGATCCGGAGTTCCCCCATCGCCAGACCAAAATCAGCAGTCGTGCGAGGATCTATCGACGGCGGCTTGAAAGCGATGCAAGCATGTCGGCAAGTTTGTGTTTTCCCCGCTTCAGCAAGCCTTCCACCGCTGCCTGAGTCACTGCCAAACGCACCGCAATTGAGTTCTGGGAACGATTCTCGATGAATTTCATTTTCAAAGCTTCACGCTGATTCTCGGGCAAGTCTTCCATGGCCTCATGAAGTGCTTCGGCTTTTTCTTTTCTTACCACCCGCACACTGGGCGAGGTCACCTTGCCTGGGACAGCCTGGATCAAGTCGACACCTGATTGCTCGGCATTTCCTTCGACCTTTTTAAGATCACCTCCTCTTTTCTTGCGTTCAAATCGCCGAATCGCGTCCAACAGCCGATTGTCTGCGATTCGGTAGCACCATGAGTAGAACGAAGCGCCAGCCTGGTGTGAAAACGATGACAAATCGCGATGGATATCAAACAGAACATCTTGCAGCACATCTTCGGTACTGAAACTGCCCTGATGTTTCTGCGGCATTTTATCCGCAATGTGCCGCTCTAACCTGTCTGCAACATGGAGCAGCAATTCACGACAAGCCTGCTCGTCACCTGACTGAGCAAGCTTCAACAACTCAATGTGTTCCGGCGTTTCATGCTCGACGGCATCACGCTCTGATGTGTCATGTTCGGGCGTTTCGTTGGCCATACCAATCACCGCATTTGTCAGAATGAGACTTGCAACAGTATACCCGGAACGGAATTTAGCCAAGTGCCATTACGAGAATTCAAATCCTGCCCACGGAGAACGGCCCATGACCCGCCCCGCATCAAACACTCACACAATCCAGCCCAATTGATAATCCAGAACACCACCTACCTGGGTTCTGACTGATCACTCTTCACAATACTTCAAGGGAGTTCTCTTTCAGCGACCCTCATGAGGATTCCCAGATCCACAGGAACACAGGAAACTTCTCCTTTGGTTGTGCAAAAACACCACGCCGAATCTGGATCAATCACAAGGGAATCGATGGGCGTTGAATGAAGATTCCACTCGATGGGCGATGAAAGTATGAACGCATCACCCATGATTTTCCAACAACGAACCATCCCGCTTTCATGGCCGGAAATCAGCCATTTACCATCAGGTGAGAATTCCAGTCGGGTCGCTGGGTCAATTGTTCCGCTCTGTCCAGAATTTGGCAGAATTGCCCCAGTCGAAACCTGCCATGCATCAAAGCCCTCGCGATTGCTGCGAACCATCCACCGATTGTCAGGACTGATCGCCATCACGGCCGGAGTAACACCGGACATACCATCACGCTTTGGGTTTTCAAGCTGCCTTGGTTTTTCGTCGCCTTGTTCGGGGTGAAGATACGCCCAAACAGCTTGCCCTGCGTCGTCCGTTTTACCGGTTGGTCCAAATTTACCCAAGGCCACACGAACACGCCGGTAGCCAACACTTCCGTTGGATGCTGGTGTACTCACCATCGCCCACCATTGCCCGTTCTGACTCGGCAACAATGTCATCGGATTCCCATCAGTTCCCATCTGAATATAGCCTGCTTTGGTGCAACCACCGTCATCGGTTTGACGCAACAAAAAGACGCGACCATCGTCATTCGGGAAAGCGGTCTCGCGTGGACCATTGATCAATCTGCGTTTCTCCGGCGCGAGCGACGCCAAGTTGATTTTCTCTTCTTCACGAGTGGCAGGATTCCAAGTTCTCAAAACCCTCCCTGTGCCAATTGCAGCCATACAATGACCACTTCCGACAAAACCCAGTTCCGAAGCGGGATCGACGTCTTTGATTTCCCAGGGTGCTTTCCGAAGATTTTTCAGATTGTAAAAAAGGACTCGGGACTCTTCCTGCAAACACAGCCATTCTTCATCGGAGCTGATGAAAGCCTTCTCGGCTTTGACGCGTAGTTCTCCTAAAAATCGTCTGTTGACGCCCCTCACCTGATAAACAGCAGCATTACGCTTCTCCCCCATCACCACGAGGTAGGATCCTGTGATGCAAAACTCATCTACATCTTGTTCCGCAGCCGCCAAACCTATCTTTTCCCAGACATCCCAATTGCCCACGCTCGGTGCGTTGGTAATTCCGGGATGCACGCGAAAGCCCAAGGACTCGTCCAGCATCGCAACACCTTTCCCATCACCAATGAACTGGACTCGAGGGGAATCTTTTGCAGACTGCCAGGATTTCTGTTTCCAAAACAGGTCAATGTCCGATTCACGCAGTTTCCACGATGAAAATCGACCGGCCTGATCCATGAATACCAGCGTATCGCCATTGGAGCTGCTATGAAGCGATACAATTTGCTCGCCCGATGACGCCAGGATCTTTCCGTCAGGAGGTAAATCTTTCGCAGAAAGTTCTCCCGCTGCTTCCTCTGATTTTTCCGGTGCCGGACTCCGTAACTGGACTTCAGTTCCAAATGCAATCGCAAGGCTCCGACGGACACCAAGCCAGCAAAATGCTCCAACCTCCGCCTCCCCTCTGGAAAACTGATTCCGCTGAATCGCTTTGCCGCTTTCGATGCGATAGTGGAAAACAGAACTGCTGCTGGCGACAGCAATATCACGGCCACCTCCATGCGTTCTCATGCCCCGCTCCGGATCTCCGGACAACGTGATTGCTTCAGCAAGCTCCGTTTGAGTGGTCAGATCCATGAACTGCCAACGCAGTCCGGCAGATGTCCTCGTACTCGCACATATCCACTCACCGTGCTGACTTACAAGGCAGGCTTCAATCCCCTCGACATCTGGCAAATTGATGCGCCAATGCTGTGGTTCAACCTCAAGCGAACCTGCTTCCCAACTTTCAATCACCAGCTCACGGTTTTGTTCGTCCCAATAGCAGACACGATTCATGACTGAATCAGTTTTCCGGTTTTTACTCACTGGCTGCAGGGGGACCACGCGGCAATGCGATTCAGCGATCTGCCGTTGCTCGATTTCATGATTATCCAGGTTGAACACCACGTGAACAAAGCATGGTTCATCAACCAGCCGCATTACAAATTCTCCCTCTCCAGGCAACGGGAAAAATTCCATCACTGGCCCATCAATCGGCAGATCGAATTTGTGCGTAGCAAAATCAATGGGCTTTCTATCCGCACTCCAGCACGAGACACACCCTTGATCGTCCAAAATCCACACGTCCTCCGACCAGGCCGGAAAACAACACTGTGTTACCGCCAAAGGAATTGCTAACGATCTTGTTGAACGAGTTGAGTCCCAGAGGCTGGTGGCGTTCGAATCTGGGACATCCCCGGTGTATGCAAGCAGAAGACTGGCATCATCGTTCATTTCAAACCGATCGACGACCGTTCTGAGCCGACATCGGCGTATTCGCGATTCAGAGCCATCAATGACATTATCAGCGTCCGTTTCGATCACATGCAGCGCGTAGGGATTCTTGGCGTCATAGTTTTCATCGACGGACAGAAAACCGATTTTGGTGTCAGTTCGCGCCTCACGTGAATCGAGCACGATGCCCCATGACTGGGTCCCAACCCTGGCCAGATGTTGCAGGGCATCTCCCACTCCCTGTTGCAAGGTAGCCAAAAACTTGCCGCTTTCCTCTGAAAAACCATTGTCGTTCTCATCCAACTCCAACAATTCCCACTTGCGCATCGCATCGGTCGCCTGTTGCAAACTCTCGACAGCATCAACCTTTGACAGCTCCCGAACTGAATTGCTCTGCGTTTGAAGATCCGCAAGCTCAAGCCTGACCTGCATTTGTTGAAGCTCCGGATCCTGTTGAGGCTCTGGATCCTGTTGAGGCTCTGGGTTCTGTTGAGGCTCTGGGTTCTGAACAGGCTCCTGATCC
>JAAXJB010000109.1:48875-107908 GCA_012270065.1 Rubripirellula sp.
CTGTTGAGGCTCTGGGTTCTGTTGAGGCTCTGGGTTCTGAACAGGCTCCTGATCCTGTTCAGGGTCCGGATTTTTGACGACCAGCGGCACCTGTGCAGCGCCGCCCGAATTTGTTCCAGCTCTTGATGCAACCAGCACATACTGAGTAGCTGAAAGTAACAGAACAATGACCACTGCCAGAGAAACGAGTGAAAGGGTCAAACCTGGCTTTGCCTGGCTAGCCCGAAAAACGCGTTTTGCCAGCGATTTGCGACGGGCCACGATGGGGCGTCCTTGCGTGAATCTTTCGAGATCTTCCACAAGTCCACGGGCATTCTGGTAACGGTCTGCGGGCTCTTTCTCCAGACACTTCAGACAAATCGTTTCCAGTTCACGCGGCACCTCCGGGTTCAGTTCAACTGGCGGACGTGCCTTCGCATGCTGGATCTGCTGCAAAAGTTGAGTGAAGTCTCCCCGAAACGGCAATTGTCCCGTCAGAAGCTCATACAAAATTACCCCGATTGAATAGATGTCCGTTCGCGGATCGGATGAACGTGACTCACCTCTGGCAGCCTCAGGGGACATGTACGCTGGGGTTCCCAACACTTCCCCACTCAGAGTCATCGTCGCCTCAAACACATCCTGTTTAGCCAACCCAAAATCCATCACCTGTGGATTTCCTTTCTGATCGACCATCACATTGCTGGGTTTCAGATCGCGATGAATCACCGAACTCGCATGAATTGCCTCGATTGCAAGAACAATTTTGAGCATCATCTCTGCAGCGTCATGAGGAGAATCGCACGACTCGCGATTCCATTGGGATAGCGTCACGCCATCAATCAATTCGCTGCAGATATAAACCGTTCCCTGATCAATCCCCGTATCATGAATGGCGACAACGTAGGGATGACGAATCGCAGCTGCCACACGTGCTTCGCGAAGAAACAAGTCCTGCTGATTTGTGGTCAATAAACCGCGACGCGGAACCTTGATGGCAACATCTCGCTTCAACTTGGTATCGTGTGCCTTCCACACCAATCCGAAGGACCCGGCTCCCAGACGGGAAATGAGTTCAAAGTGGGACACCATCGATCCCACTTTCAGTCCCCGGGAATTATTCAGCAGCAACAGGACGTGATCGCAGTGCACGCATTTGACTTTCCGTGAACTTTCACCATCCGAAAAGCTGACTTGCGGAAGGCGCTGACGACAATTGGGACACGGAATCAATGTGGGAGCATCATCCAGGATGTCACCCGTTTCCCTGATGTCGAGAACTCGGGTGGTTTCCAACACCCCCCTCATGTCCCGGGATTCAAGAACGACCTCCCGCTTGGTTTCCTGCGTCTGGGTAGCCTGATTGACCATACCGGCCAGCTTCAGTTGTCGTTGAATTTCGCCGGCAATGTCCTGGTTTTCGTCCAGGACTTCCTTCATTGAATCGAGCGTGCCAGACGGTGATCTTGCCATCAAGTCCAAGACGATCTTGCGTGCACGTTCCGTGCTCGATTGGTCCTGATAATCCGACATCAACTATTCCCCAAAGCCCATGGAAATACCCGGCAACTTCATTCTTTCCAACATGCTGCCTCTGGCCCTACTCGATCGCGAACCAGCAGGGCCGGCAAATATTCCAGAGTTCCATCCAGTATATCGAAAGCAACCCATTGCACGAATCCACTTCCCCACAAAACAACCGTCATCCTGCCAAAGCGGCATAACAAAACATCCCATGACACCACTTCATGGCATGACTACGAGCAAAGCGTCAGACACGAATTGACTGGGCGCATAAATCCTGATTCTTCTCAAAATACTATTGAAAACCGCCCAGAATCGAAGATGACACAGACGAGCCAAGCGAAGAAGGAGCAGAAGGATAGGATCTTCCTGTCAAATTGCTGGGTGCCGGGGACGTCACAATCGTCCTTGACGCAAAGCTCGGCGCATCTATCAAGTCAGCGCCGAGAGGTGGAATCGTTCTTGTTGTGGACCTCGGTCAGCAAATTCCAGCAATGCACCACATAGGCAATCGGCGCGTGATCCAGCAGTGGTTTGACTGGTCTGTCATCCAAGTTGAGGTTCGACCACTCCTTGATCCGTTGCGTTACCGCCTGACCCTGGCCGCGTGCTTTATCCTGCAACATGGACGACATTGAAATGTTTCGATGTACCTTGTGGCGGCTGTCAAGATAAATCAGTTCACCCACGTGCCGGTACCAAAGAGGTGGCGGCAGGTCAGTGACCAGATCCGAATTATTGACGATCCGGTATGTCTTGTGCCGGTACTGCTGGGAAAACTTCTCATTGCCAATCCGTGGTGCGCCAAAGGTATAAACCATGGCTGGTTTCTGGTACCGGTGGGCAGCCAACACCGCCAAGGCAGCACCCAGACTGTGCCCCGTGAACCAGACACTTCTCTCATCCGATGACAAGCGTTCCAGTTCCATCTGGATTTGAGACCAAACCAGATCAACCCCGCCCTGAAAACCTGCGTGAACTTTGCCACCCGAGCCTAGCGCGACCTGCTGTGTTTCGAGATCGGCTTTAAAATCCCTCCACTGGTTCGGCTCGGTCCCTCGAAAGGCGACAATCACAGAATGGGAATTGAATGCCAGAATTGCCTGCGTATGATGACTGCTGTTTTCCGGGCTACTGAAGAACTTCACCCCCTGCATTCCGGCTGATCGAAGCTGCCTTTCCACAAAACCTTTCCCATCTGCGTAGGCAAGCATCGATATTTCTGCCAACCACCAAGCATTGGCAAAGTCAAAATCTTTCGCCTGATGCTGAAATGGCACACGGGAAGCATGCTGCAGATACGGATGACTGTAATCAGGTTGAAATAGCGTCTTGAATGTTTGAATACGAGGCATCCGCTTGCGCGGCAATTCCTCATTGGGTTGCAAGGCAAGTCGCTGAGCGTGAATCACGTTCGTGCCGACCAATGACTCTGACAACCAGATCAAGCACAGAAATAAAACGCTGCAGCGAAAAAACGTCCAGTCCATTCGACAAGACAACATTTCGGTCCCTCCCATTTCTGCTGTCGACAGCGGCAATTTCGGACATTCCCCACCAAGGGAATTCCAATGATGAATCGAAGATCGACAAACACGATCCCGACAGTTGCTGTGCGCGTCCGATCGAGGCTTGGAATCATCCATTTCGTGATTCGATTCTTCGGCGATGATTCAACACTTTCGCAAACCGTCTTCTTCCGCGAATTGCACACATGTCATCTGCTCCTCACTGTTGTGTTTTCAATTCAGCGAGATCCAGAAAGACGATGTGAGAAGGGTTTCCGACGGGAGCATAATTGCCGGTGAACTCCAATCGACCACTCTGTCTGTCAACTTTGAAGATAGAAACATGGTCGGCTCGCTGGTTTCCGCAGTACAGAAACCTGCCCGTGGGATCAAAACTGAAACTGCGGGGATAGTTTCCACGAGTCCACTCATCAGCCACATGTTCAAGCTCCCCATCAGAACCAACGGAAAAAATTCCGATACTGTCGTGCAAACGGTTGCCGGCATAAACAAAGCGACCGTCACTGGACACCAGTATTTCCGAACAGAAGTTACTGCCAGCAAAACCTTTTGGCAGAGTTGAAATCGTCTGACGCACGTTCAATTCACCAGTTTGACCTTCATAATCAAAAAGCACGATGGTCGAGCCTTCCTCTTGAATCGAATAAAACCACTTGCCATTGGGATGAAAATGGAAATGGCGTGGCCCATCACCGGGCGGCAAGGCAATCTGATGCTTTTTGGCAGGCGAGAGTTTTCCGTTTTTCACATCAAACTTCCACACGTAAATGAGGTCCAGCCCCAAATCGACATGCAACACGTGATTGCCCGATGGATCAGACTGAATCATGTGTGCGTGAGTACGGTCATGACCGCTGAAGGCCTTGCTTCCCGGTGGTGCGTTTGCGGAAGTCGTTGGGCCGATCTTACCTTGATCAATTTTGATATCTGTTGCTTTGCCAAGACGACCATCCTCCAGGATGGGCAGTACTGAAATGGAACCACCAAAATAGTTGGCGACCAGCAAGTACCGCCCGGAGGGATGGATACTGACATAAGTTGGGCCGGCTCCTCCCGACGCAACCGTGTTGAGCAAAACCAGATCACCATCGGAACCGTTGATCGCGTAAGCGCTGACAGTTCCTTCCTTGGTACCGTTAAGGCGGTCCGTCTCGTTGGCAGAATAAAGACGCGTTCCAGCAACATTGATTGCAAGACAACTTGGGCTCGTCCCGTTGCGTGTCACTCCCAGAGGAATCATCTGCCCCGTATTTCGATCAACACGAAAACGATGAATTCCCAAACCATTGCCGGGCGGCAAATCAACCTGCGTTGGAAGCATGTCCTGCAATGGCGAACTGAAAGTACCCACGTAAGCCACCAGTGGCTCTTTGCCAGAGGATGCTTCAGCAGACTTTTCCCGGATCGATTGTCCACTTGCCGGGCATGCAAAAAACAAAGCGATGAAGACAAGGGAAAAGCGAGCATTCATGTGGTGCAGGATCATTAAGCGTGAATGTGGTTGTTAATCGCAGCGAGCCAACTCAACCGTCGGCTCGAATCAGGCGGCAGATCAATTCCCATGGGCAAAAGCCACCTGTCAAGCAATACTTTTACCCGCAGTCACTGACAAACGCCACTAAAAACCCAAAACACCGCCAATGCTTCCCAATCGGTCGGGGCGTTGCAGCGGAACAATGCCCAACCGATCCTTCCATGACCGGCTCAGCTCATTGACTCGACTGAAAATCAAATCTCACGCACGGTCTTCTGAATACTCCCAATTTTGACACATTTCCCATTATCATGGGGAGATCGCCAGAATTGAGCGACCAGGTCGCCACCAACCTCACTTGCGGTTGCGGGACAAAAACCAGCAACCCACAGAATACTGACAGATCATGAATCGATTGCTGATGTGCTGCGCGTTTATTTTTTTCCTCTCAACGGTATCCCGTGGCGAGCAGGTCCGGGTATTCATTCTTGCGGGGCAATCCAATATGCAGGGGCATGGAAAAATTGCCGCCGAAGACCGCAGTAATGGGGGCAAGGGATCACTGGAATGGCTGGCCAGAAATACAGGCACCGCGTCCAAATACAGTTCCCTGCTCGACCAACAGGGAAAGTGGGCCGAACGTGAAGACGTACAGATTGTCTATCTCGACCGGAAAGGTAATTTATCGCCAGGCTTCGGACATCGAGATGGATACATTGGCCCGGAACTCGGGTTTGGACAGGTCGTTGGTGATGCGTTCGACACCCCGGTGCTGCTGATCAAGGTAGCGTGGGGAGGCAAGAGCTTGGCAATCGATTTCCGACCTCCATCAGCAGGTGGTGACGTAGGACCTTACTACAAGGAACTTCTGCAACTGACGAGAACCACGTTGCGTGATGCAAAAACTCTTTTTCCACAATATGCTGATTGCAAATTTGAATTGGCAGGATTTGGTTGGCACCAAGGATGGAACGACCGGGTCAACCAGGCTTTCAATGATGCCTATGAGCAGAACATGATCTGTTTTATCAATGACATCAGAAAAGACCTCAACGCACCCAACCTGCCATTCGTGATTGCGGAAACCGGGATGAGTGGCTGGGAGGAGAAACACCCACGTGCTGTCTCGCTGATGAAAGCACAGAAGGCAGCCGCCGAAAAACCCGAATTTCGTGGCAACGTCGAGTTTGTGGGCACAAAAGACTTCTATCGCCCCAAGGAATCCTCGCCCTCCGGGCAAGCCTATCACTGGAATAACAATGCCGAAACGTACTACCTGATCGGTGAAGGCATGGGACAAAGCATGCTAAGACTGATCAACCAGAGGAAATGAAACTTGCCCATGACGCGAAAAGCAATGCAACAGGAATGACTTTGCTTCAACGACCCCGGCCCAAGTTCATATAACGAGAGAGTATTGTGCTCAATGGCGTTCGATGTTTCTCTTTCAGAACAGGAAGCAAGCGATACAATCGACTGCCTGGAAACTAGCAACAACTGTCCCTGCAGAACATGCTGGAACGCTCGCATCAGGAATCGCAGCTCGCACGAAGCTAGCAAGTGACCAGAAATCCGATTCACTGTGATCATGCCAAGGATCGACCATTGGAAGAAACACATGCCACCAGGACAGACGATCACGAGATCAACAAACCGTCCTCCGAACCAGCAGATACAGGTCAAACGGAACCAGACGAAGAAAACATGCTCACCAGTTTTCTGAAAAAACAGGTCGAGCACCGGGCAGATTCCGCCAAGGCTTTTGCGAATGACTTGACCACGGAACCAGATCTTCGCAGCCTGCTTGAAGAACAGATCAAACTGCAGCGGCAAGTCAGGGGAATCAGAAGCAATCTGATTCAGATCAAACAGGGGCTCTTTGTTTGCCAGTTTCTCAGTGTCATGACAACAGGAACATTGGTAGCTCTTGTTTGCTTTGCCTACTTTCGCCCCGGTGTTGGCTTCGAATCATCGCTTTCGGCTATCGGCAACGGGCCGACAACCCCAACAATTCGATCAGGTCAACGACAGCTCACCAAGGAAGAAAAAGAACAGAAGCAGAGGTACCAGCAACTCATTTTCCAGCTCTTCACAGAAGCGAGGAGGACTGTCGGCAAGCCTGTCAATACAGGAATGGATGTCGAAGGTTATTTGGGCGACCGTGAAGCGTACATCCGATTGCTGACTACATTCGGCGAAACGGGCGAAAAACTGGCGGAGGAAAATGCACCGCGGGAAGTTAACGAAATGCTTAGCAAGGTAGTGATCTATACAGAGAAGCTGTATGCCGAGGGCGACGAGACAAGCGAAACAGAAGAACTGCAGCGTGAGATTCTCGCTTTTTGCCAGTCCTGACTCGGCTGCCCGAGTGCAACAAACAACTCCGAGACCGTCAAAAATGAACCAACTCGGTAGAGAAAGATGGCCGACGGGGCTGCCAATTTCAGAAAAATCCGGGATTCTGGCTCGATAGCCGATAACGTCAATTCCAGGCCTCAGACGATAAGTTGTGCCGATTACAGGCTCTGGGTACGCCCATGAGGCCATCTAAACCACCCGAAAAACAGGGTTTTTTCATTCCTGGGCGGTTTCCGCGACCTCAGCCAACACACCGCCCGATCGGATCGGTATGATGATGGGCCGGTGTCTCTACCTGTTGAGACATTTGCTAACCACCAGAAGAAGTATTGGATTAAGAAAGATGGAAAAGGGAACGATCAAGCGTCTCACTGACAAAGGCTTTGGATTCATTTCCACAGAGGACAATGGTAAAGACATGTTCTTTCACAGCTCTGCATGCCAGGGAGTTGCTTACAACGATCTCCACGAAGGCCAGACAGTGACATACACCGTTGGCCAGGGCCCAAAAGGTCCACGCGCTGAAAATGTGCAACTCGCTGATGACTGATCTTTTTTTACGTTGATCATCTCCGCGATGCACTGTCCAGATATCGCTTGATGGAACAAGCGACTCTGTACGACGATGCAAAACTGAAACTCTTTTGACGGGCGCTTGTGACAGGCGCCATGCAAGCGGCCTACCGCATCGACCCTGCTGGGGGTCGACGCTGTCTTGTGACCCGTGCGCATTCACAGACCACGCCATACGCAAGGCTGGCTGTGCGGTGGCACTCCGTGGGATGTCGAATTGGACGACAGACGCAAAGGCGTTTCCGGATGCGGAAACCCATTCCATTTGACCGCGTCTTTCGAATTGATGTTGCCCCGCTGGATGATGATCCTGGCGATTCAACGTGACAAAATCTACGGACAAGATAGATCCAGTGTTTCCCGACGGAAAACAAAAACAACTGTAGAATCTGCCGCTTCAAACAGTAGCCCCATCATCAACTTGATGGGATCTGATTCTCCTAACGCCCCGATGGTCATGGCTGTGCTCCGGCAATTTCAGCAGGATGATCGGCAACCCGAGCACTCACTGCCGGGGCACAGCCATGACCATCGAAGTGTTCTCAAGAAATCTCACCGAGTCATTTTACCGCGCCATCGTTCGAAAGTTGCAGGTCCCGCCGACCCGCCGAGCATCTCCATACACTCAAGCGAATCCACACCAATTGGAAAGTGATTCAATCAGCAATCCCAAGTCAAGCTGATGCGAACAGGATCGAAGAGAATTCAGATGAACATTGGCTACACTGTTTCCTGCGGTAGACTTGGCTTCCCACGGTGGACGCGGCCAACAGTGCATGGACGCAAGGTTTTCGAAGCCTCAAATGGAAAGTGTGACTCAGAGCATGACGGCACGGCAGCAAATGGAAAGACACGGTGACAGCTGAAACCACTCGCTGCTTTCGATGCTTTCGTCCCATGCAATTATGCTACTGCGCGAGCATTCCTTCGATCCAGAATCGAACAGCTGTGCTGATGCTTCAGCACAGGCGGGAATCATTCCATCCGTTCAATACAGCGAGGATTGTGAGTCGGGCGTTACAGAAAAGCCAATTGATGGTGGGGCACAACAAGAATCTAAATGAGCGTTTTGAAAGCGTGTCGCTGAGCCAACGCGCGGGCCTGCTGTTTCCGGGCGAGGACGCCAAGATTCTGGAGAATCTGCCCGCGTCGGAATTGCCAGATCAATTGGTAGTTCCTGATGGCACATGGCACCATGTCAAAACTCTGATGCGAGACATCCCACGCCTGAAACGCTTGCCTCGTTTTTGCATTGCCCCCGACGAGCCAAGCCGATATCGCATCCGCCGGGAACCAATCGCTCATGGACTCTCTACCCTGGAAGCCATCGTCTCTGCACTGCAGGCCATTGAGCCAGAAAACACAGAACTCGACCTGCTTCTCGACACGTTTGAACACATGGTTGATAACCAGATCAAACAGGGCACGGCCAATTGGCGCGAAAATCAACGCAGACGCCGGGGCATGCCGAACATCCCACGAGCACTGACCGGCGATCTGAAAAATATTGTTGTCGCTTACGGTGAGCAGGAGCCGGGAAAGTCTGCCAAAAGCCACGGTGACCGACCCGCTGGTCCCCGACTCCTGTACTGGGCAGCGATCCGCCCAACAACAGGGGAACGTTTTCAATGTGCGATTGATTCACCGTTCCTCGAAAACAAGGGTTTCCTGGAACGTTTACGCCTTTCCGCAGACGAACTCGGCAACCGAAAATCAAGCACCGAGTTCCGACGGAACTGGACCGCATTCATGCGCCGAGGAGACCGTCTGGTTGTACTCCATCCCTCGACTGCAAACCTACTGCGTCAAATCGATCCGGATAGTCAGGATCCACTGATTCTGAAAGCTGTGAATGTATCCAAAACGCCTGAGATTGATCACGCGACCGAGCAATGCTTTCCTGATCTGGAAACACAGTTACCACCCCCGTCATCGCGAGCACAGGAAAGACTTCAACTTGCAGTAGCACGCGTTGCTACCCTGAATCTCACTTTTCGACAACACTCAACTCAGATGGATGCAATCTGCAAATCAACTGATTCCATTTCCTGAAGTCACTTTTCTCCGTGAATTGCCTGCCCACATTCTGGTTCGCACCGCCAGCCCGCCAAATCAGCACCTCATCCAACTGGCAAGACGAATTACAATAGGAAATGCAGGAGACAGCATGATGAGTGAAATCCTTGCTGTAAGTCGAATTCAGCCAGCAGCGCCACCAGATCACATCTGTCCTGCGCGCTGACATTGGCTGGACAGGATCTGCAAAATCACCCGACCATCACCATTGCGAACAGGATCGTTGCATCCATGACACGAACCCTCTACTGGTACAGCATTTCGACTTTTCTGATTGCACTTGTAACGGGAACCAGTTCATCCTGCCTGGCACAACAGGCAAGTCGGCAGGAACGCATTTTTTCCTCTTGGGACAAGAATCGCGATGGTGCTCTGGAACGATCTGAAGTACCACCGGGACCTCGCCGCATTTTTGACAAGATCGACCAGAACAAGGATGGCAAGATCAGTTTGGCTGAACATCTTGCTGGAACGGGCAGTGCGCCGAGTCGCCCTCAAACTGCGACCGACAGTCAATTCCAACAGCACACAATTCGACAGGTCTGGCCGCAGGAACCAAGTGGTTTCAATCGGGAATTTTTCGTCCACGTTCCAGCTTCTACACCTCAGAGCAACCGTGCCACCACAAACAGATGGCCAATCACATTCGTTTTTCATGGCAACGGGGGATCAGCTCAACGCACGATCGGAAAATGGCCTCGCCTGTTCACGGATCATCTGATTGTCTCTCCACAGGGCTACCAACGCAGCTGGAACATTTCCAATGAAAAGTCAAAGGCACCTGATGTTGAATTTTTCAGATTGATCCTGCAGGAACTAACGAAAAAATATCCGCAAGCTGACACCTCACGCATCTCGCTCATCGGCTTTTCCAATGGTGCTGGATACATTTACCGTCTGCTCATTGAGCTTGAAGAAGAAGCAGGCATCATCAACGCAGTACCCATCGTGTCATCTCTTCTCGAAGACCAATATCATGACGGATCATTCTGGAAGCGATCAGACAATTCAAGCTCAGACTATGACCTCCAAGCAGCCCCCAATGGCAAACGCCACATACTCACGGTTCACGGGACGGCAGATCGTGTCGTTCCTTATCAGGGAGGAATGCGTGGGCGAACCGCAAAGCACCTGTCAGCACAGGAAACCGCTCATGCACTTGCAAAGCTGCAAGGATATCGCGGGCCGAGGCTCCCCGACGATCAAGGAAAACCACTTGGCCCGGATATCATCCGTTACAATTATCCGGAGGCTCAGGTTACTCACCTGAAAATAATCAACGGAAGCCACGGCCTGGGTCCTGCCGGCCAAAAAGCCCATGAACTCGTGAGAGATTTCATTCGCAACAACCTGCCATGAGCAGTTGGATTCCATTCAAGGCTGGCAGAAGCAAAAAGCACAATCGACGCTCCCAGCGATGCCGCCGCTTGAAGAAGCCCGTCAATCCAAGCACGCATCGATGATTTTCCCGATAGTCAATTACCTGTAAGTCAATTCCTGATACGGTCCCGTTCGCTCATGTCGTCAACATGGCAAAACTGGCGATCTTTTCCCTGAACCAGGTCGCCTGTCCCTGCATGAAACTGCTCCTGCATAAAATCGTGCACCAATCCCATCACATGTCCCGCTCATCAACCGCGTTCAAATGCTCTGGCCCAGGCCATGCAACCCAACTCCCAATTCAAAACATGAAATTACATCTGTTATTGATCGCATCGTTACTGTCGTTTGCTCAAAACCTGCATGCCGAAACAAAGCCGGTCAAAGCTCTCCTGATTGCCGGAGGATGCTGCCATGACTACAAGGGGCAGCATGAAGCGTTATTCAAGGGGATTCAGGCAAGATCCAATGTCCAAGTGGACGTTTACTGGACGGATGACTCGAGCACCAATCCACCTTTCCCGTTATTCGACAGTCCCGACTGGGCAAAGGGTTATGACGTCATCATTCATGATGAGTGTGCTGCCAGCAATCGGGATGTTGCGGTGGTGCAGAGGATCCTTGAAGTACATCGCACGATCCCGGCTGTTCATCTTCATTGCGCCATGCATTCGTTCCGGAATGGAACTGATTTGTGGTTCAAACATCTGGGGCTCAAATCAACCAGCCACGGCCCGCAAGAACCCATTGCCATTTCATTTGTTGACAAACAACACCCGATCACAAAGGGCTTGAGCAACTGGACGACCATCAAGGAAGAACTTTACAACAACGCTGCAATGCACGATGCCAAGGCACTGGCAACAGGCACGCAGACATACACTCGGAATGGAAAAAAGGTTGAAGCGAAAGCCGTCGTTGCCTGGACAAACGAGAAGCACGGTGCACGAAGTTTCAGTACAACGCTTGGTCATAATACCGCAACAGTCCGTGATGGCCGGTATCTGGATCTGGTAACACGGGGACTGCTTTGGGCGTGCAACAAATTGACGCCTGAATACATGACACCCTTCACCGGGGAAAACAAAGTCACCTTCATTGCCAAGCAGGAAAAGCCGGCGGCGATTCCAAAACTTGGGGTCATGCCCAAGAATGCGACCCTGATCAAACCTTCCGCATCATCCACGCAACAGCCTAATTTTCCACTGAACGCATTCGACGGAAATCTGAATACACGATGGTGCGCTTCCAACGGCAGCTATCCGCAATGGCTGGCGTGGGAATTCCAGCAAGCTGTTCAAGTTGATTCCATCAAAATTGTCTGGGAATTCGAGCGTGACTACCAGTTCATGGTTGAAGGTTCAACAGACGGGAAACAGTGGAAAAAATTACTGGATGCGTCTGCCAACAGGAAAGCCAATCCTGGTGAACTGCGATTGAACGCCGACAATGCGGTCAAGCACATGCGAATTGTCGGGCTTGGCTCATCCGGTGGTTGGTGCAGCATCCGCGAGGTATCTGTCAAAGGAGAGAAAATCAGCACACTTTGGCCATCAAAACCGGATGGCACGCCGTATAGCTACCAACCCAAGCTTGCGGATCCGTACGCGAAGCAAGGCAACATTTCACCCACCATCAAGGCGTTATCGGCCGAGGAGGAAGCCAACATCCTCAAGGACGTGAAGCTGGCTGACGGATTCGAAGCAACGGTTTTCGCTGCTCCTCCCGCTGTCAATTACCCGGTTTTCGTGGCAGCTTCCACCGACGGAACTCTCTACGTCAGTTCGGACGGGAATGGCTCTCTTGGGCGTGATCCAAAACGCGGACGCGTGATACGCCTTCGTGACACTGATGGTGACGGCCGCGCTGATGAAACCAAAGTTTTCTGCGAAGTCGATGCTCCCCGAGGTCTTGTTTGGGATAGCGATCGACTTTACCTCATGCATCCTCCCCATCTTTCTGCCTTCATCGATGCGGATGGTGACGGAATCGCGGAAGAGCAGAAGGTTCTGGTCAAGAACCTGGCATTTGGCTACGACAAACGGCCAGCTGACCACACAACCAACGGTCTCAGCATCGGTGTTGATGGCTGGCTTTACATCGCCGGTGGAGACTTCGGATTCATGGATGCCGAGGGTACGGATGGTCGCAAACTGACTCACCGTGGTGGCGGTGTCATTCGGGTGAGACCGGATGGCACTGGCTTGGAACTCTACTCAACTGGTACTCGGAACATACTGGAAGTAGCAGTAAGTCCGCGGATGGATCTGTTTGCGAGAGACAACACCAATGATGGTGGAGGCTGGGATGTAAGATTCCATCATTTCACCGGCGGCGAAGATCATGGCTATCCACGTCTGTACAAGAATTTCTCTGCGGAATGCATTCCGCCACTGGCAGACTACGGTGGCGGTTCTGGCTGCGGAGCAACCTACGTGGATGAACCCGGTTTTGGCGTCTGGAATGATGCACCGCTTACTGCTGACTGGGGAACGGGCGCCATTTGGCATCATCGTGTCCAACCCAAAGGAGCCACGTTCGTCGAAACGGCGTCCCCCAAACCATTGGTGCGCATGTCCCGTCCAACGGATGCTGATATTGACGGAAACAGCCGTCTGTATTGCGCAAGCTGGAAAGGAGCGACTTTCAAATGGGCTGGTCCCGAGGTTGGATACATTGTTTGCGTGAAACCGAAGAATACGGAAGACCGTCCGATGCCAGAATTCAAAAAACTGTCTTCTGATGAACTCGCGGGATTGTTGGAGGACGACAGCTACCGACGAAGACTTGCTGCACAACGTGAATTGATGCGCCGTGGTGACCCGAGGCATCGCATTCCCCTGGCCAACCTCGCCACGCAAAGAAGCGAAGCAAGGAATCTGGCAGAGCACCTTCAAAGAGATGCGACAACGAACGAAATGACTGCAGCACTGGAACACCCTGATCCAGTTGTGGTCCACATCGCGATCAGAGCGTTGGCAAAAAAACAGGAAGCCAGTGCATGCATGGCGGTGCTGAAAAAACAGCTCGGTGAACTACCATCGTCTCAACCCGCTGCACTGCGTGCGCTTGCAAAGATACATCTGCCCGAAGTAGTGGCCGATCTGATTCGGCTGACAGCCACTGATTCAAATCCGGTAAATCGCAAGCATCTGAGAGCTGCTTTGTGTCGGCTTCATTATCGCGAGGGAACCTGGAAAGGTGACTCATGGGGAACGCGACCTGACACCCGTGGTCCCTATTATCAGCCGGAGGCATGGAGTGAAACCGAGAAGATCAACGATTGGTTACGTCAGGAACTGCAAAGCATTTCATCAGAAGAAGCAGCCCATCTGATTCTTGAGATCAACCGGCATCGAATCCAGTTGAATGATGTTCTGGATAAAATGATGAAAATGGCCAAGGACAACCTGCAATTACTGCCACCAACGATCGCCAAGCTGGCAGCAGAACGTGACCTTCCTGAAGGCAGCCTGTCATTTCTCACCGCCGCCGCAAATGCCCCCGACTTGCCAACCAGCACGCAGCTGCAGCTGGTGACAGCTTTATTGAAAACAAAACAGGTTTCGGCACTGACACCGTCATTGGCGACAATTGCCCGCTTGTCAGAAACGCAGGCAAAGCGGGATCAACAGAGCGCTTTTCGGAATCTCATCAAATCACCGCTACTTCAGAACAACCTTCAGTTCGCGTTGGAAAAATGTCAAAGCAAGGAAGCCGGTATCCGTTTCTGGGCGACTGCCGCTTTACTGGGAGTTACGCAGGAAAAGAATATCAGCCCGGAAGTCCGGGAGCAGGCAATCGCAATTGTCGATGGACTATGGAAAGACAGCGATCATCGCATCCAGCTGCTCAGAGCAGCAATCGCCACACAGAACCATTTTCTCGATGATCGCATTCTCGAACTGACGAACAAGCCAGACCCCAAAACGTTGTCAGAGGTACAACGTGCAGTGAAAGAGTTACGACTGGCAGACAAGCTGAATCCCAATCTCCCTCGCATTGCCACCATCGGGGTCGACACCACTCTGAAACAGTTTTTGCTTACCAGCGGCGAGGCCGCGCACGGAAAACGCATCTTCAAAGAAGCAAACTGCGTTGCCTGCCACACTGTGAGCAAACAGGAACAGCAACAGGGCCCGTATCTGGGCAACATCGCTGCAACCTACAAACGGCAGCAACTGGCAGAAGCTATCCTGCAGCCTGACAAGACCATTGCGCAGGGATTCGCAACCACCTCGATACTCACCATTGATGGTCGAGTGGTGATCGGATTTGTCACGGGAGAACAGGCCAATCAGGTCACTCTTCGCGACGCGCAGGCCAAGGAACACACAATCAGCAAAGATGACATCGAAATCCGCAAGACGTTGAAAACATCGGTCATGCCAAAAGGCCTGATGGACAAATTCTCTGTCAGTGATCTTGCGGCTCTCGTGACATATCTGGAATCGCTGACCCAAAAGTGATCATGACGGTTCCGCAACGCTGGATCGGGGCTCCAACTGGTCAAGGACATCAATCAGCGCCTTGATTGATGGACGTTTCTGAGGACTGGTCCCCACATAGGAAAGCACCACCTCACCTCGCTTGTTCAACACAAAGGTCGATGGTTTGGCAAGCTGTGCCTCGATCCCCAACTTCCCTACCGCCTGCAAATCCTGATCCAGCAAAATAGGAAATGGAACGGAATCTTCACCGGCCACCAACAAACCTGCCTTCTTGAACTGGGGCAACTGTGCCGTTGAGCCCGGATAAACCAGCAGGACCTCGGTATCCCGCTGTTTGAATTCAGCGTAATTCGAGATCAAACGGGAAATCTGTGTGGTGCAGTACGGGCAGATTCTTCCGGAAAATCCACGCGTGAAAACGATCAAAAGGTTTTTCTTCTCAACGTAATCCGAGATCGAAATCTGCCTGCCCTCAGTATCCACGAAGTCCATCGACTCCAACAAACCGTTTTCATTGTGGTTGCTGCCCACTTCGTCCAGAAACTCGACACCGTAGTATCGTTCCAGAGTGATGCCACCAAGCGGATCCTGACTGTTTCTGGCTTTGACTCCTGCCAGATAAACAAACCAGCCACCAGTCAAACACAAGCAGAGGCAAACGGATAGGATAAATGCTTTAGGTCCCATGCACCTAAGGTAACGGAAATCGTCACGTGCTGAAATGCAAATCCGGTAAAGCGAGGGGACCGGGCATGCCTCCCGCCCACCATCCGAATCATTCAATGCAATCGCTTCACTCCTGAACGGCATCCCGGCTGCGATCTCTCGTTGAAAAGCAAATCACCGGATCTCGCTCCTCTGTTTTAAAACGGAAAATGCAAAAGGTGACGTGCAGGATCACCAACCGGGTTACACTGCGGTGTCCCGGATGCAGCACTGACTGGCATGGGGCAACTCGCAGACGAGGGGAAGAGACAGAAAATGCGGGAAAACGAAGTCGGTATCGGGACAAAACTTGGGCCCTACGTGATCACACGCCAAATCGGTGAAGGTGGCGCGGGCACAGTCTTTGTAGCCAGTGACCCCAAAAAAAAATCTGTTGAAGTCGCGATCAAGGTGATGCGTCCAGAGGCAGAGGAAATCGAGGAAACTCACGCACGGTTCATCCGTGAAATCACTGTTGCCCAGAAGCTGAACGACCCTCACATCGTCGCATATCATGACTGCGGAGTCGAAGACGGAATCCTCTACTTTGTGATGCAATACCTGCCCTGGGGATCTTTGGATTCCGTACTGCATCGCCGGCGAACGTTATCTTGGCGTGAAACGTGTGAATGCGGTATCCAGATTGCACGTGGCCTGCACCATTTCCACGAGCATGGAATGCTGCACCGAGACTTGAAGCCTGCCAATATTTTTCTGTCAGATGACGGGCGTTTGAAAATCGGTGACTTTGGGCTGGCTCGTGATCTCAACTCGCCAACGCTCACGCAGGCGGGAACAGCAATTGGTACGGCAAACTATCTTGCGCCTGAACAGGCGATGGGCGACGTGTCGATCGACGAAAGGGCAGATCTTTATGCTCTCGGATGCAATCTGTTTCAGTGTGTTGCCGGCTACCCACCTTTCGATTACCCGGAATCCAGAGGAATCCCAACGCTCCTGGAAATGATGCGCCGGCACATCGAGGATTCCCCACCTCAACTCAGTGCGATCGCGCCAGTCTGCCCGCCTGACCTCTGTCTGCTCGTTGATAAATTACTCGCAAAAAATCGTAATGAACGCCCCGCTTCGGCTGATGAAGTCATCAATCACCTGCAGGCAATTCTGGAGGAACGACCGATCTCAATCTGCTCTGAGCATACCGATGACCAACAGAAGACGATCGCTGATGAAATAACAGACAGAACTTCTGTAACAGAAGAAAAAACACTCACACACCGTCTTCACGAGGGAACAGCTGCAGCTCCCAGAGGTTTGAAACGACGTTGGGTAATCATTGGATTCATGCTGATCATCGTACTCATCGTCAGTACCGCAGCCGTCACCTGTTTTTGATCATTGCCCAACGCACGTTGAGTTGACCACAGCAGAATTCCCGAACCCGGAAACAGGACACAAAATGGCTGAAACCGCCTTGGTTTCTTCTCGCAACTTTCCAACAAACCGTCATTGAATTCTCCATCAAGACCATCAGTCATTTTTGTCAGTTGCATTCTCGGCGCGTTCCAGCGCGGCTCGGTGGTCTGCTGAGAGGTCAGCAGATAAAAACTGCTGCGTTTCGGGTATGGCGAGATGGATATCAGTCTCCACATGCATCCCCACCTGAAAATTCTCACCATTCAAATCGAAAACGTGCCCGCCATAAGTGCCCGCATCATTGATGAAATGAAAGTGGTAACCGGGCACACCGATTGATGTCGCATAGGTCGGAGCCCAAAAACCAACCAATGTCCCTTTCTGCCTCTCTGCGTGGAATTGACTCTGATGCCCGATTGCATCAACCAACTTTTCGCCAGGTTCAGCTTTACACGCGGCACGCATCGATATTTCGCGGAAATGTCCATCAACACGGAAAGCGACAAACAAATTGTTTGAGGGACGCCGCTGATCAATCTGGGCAAGAAGATCCTTGAAGCTGACTGCGGATTCAATCTGGAAGGTTTCATCCGAACAGAATCTGGTGACCGTGGCAAAGGGCACAAGAGTTTCCTCAGCTACAACGCAGGCCGTTCCTCCAGACCCAACCTGATAGCAGACACTTTCGAGCATGACCATCTCACCATCAAGCCCCTCAAACGTACCGAGACCAAAATCACCGTGTCGCTTGAGATCCCGCACAGACGTACAACCATCAAACACGCCTTCCACAAGAGCAGAACTGGTTGACACCTGAAAAAGCGAATGATGTTTCAAATCCAATTCATTGGCTAACGCTCTCTCAACAACATGCGCGACACTGTCCCCGGTCCGCTTACATTCAGCTTCGATTGCTTTCCAGAGAGTCTGGGAAACACGGCATTCAAGCTGATGAGTCGAAATTGACATGAAAAATACTCCCGTTCCAATGGTCAGCCCGACCGCGTGACTATCCGTCTTGGCAATCAGGAATGTTTCCATTCTCGCGTGATGATGAAATCAAGACCCAAACTCCCTGACAGCTGTCATTGACTCCCGGTAAATCCCCACGGGATCCCCCGGGACTGTCCAGCAAACAGGCAACTCTTGCTTTGCACTTACAAACCACGCACGGTCACAGTCTACCCAGAATTTCCAGTGCCTTCTGTTCATAAATGGCCTGCCAATGAGGTGCAAGAATGCAATCACTGTCTTCTTGCGCGCCTCCTACATTCTCCAGCTGTTTGCTCGTCGGTGCATAATAGATGTAACCATTGGTGTAACCTGCAATGAATGTGTTCTGATGTGAGGATTTTGCTTTCAGATTCAAGCCAATCTGCACAGTCAATTCACCTGGAAAACTTGTCAGAACAAAATCACTGATCCGACATCCAATCAACTCAACGGTAACTGTTCTTTTTGGTGCTTCCATGTTCTGTTCCTGGTGCATTCGCAGCAGACGCAGATTTGTGTTGACACGTGTCAATTGCTCCATGGTCTCGATGTTTTTGATATAGGCCTCAATGTCACGACGATTCCTGGCATCGAGAACAGCCAATTCATTTCGCCCAAGTTTGTCTTCCTGCAGATAGCGATGCGAATAGTAGGCCGGGTGTTGATCTGAAAGCCGGTATTTCACCACCAGAGGCAGGAATGTTTTCATACTCAGGGTCGTGCCGCGTAGGCTGCGAGCCAATTCCAACTGGTACTGCTCCTGTTCAATGATTTTTTCTGCAAGATCAGCTCTGGGCAACTCGAGCGTCTCATTGATCCAGACCAGCCGCTTATCCAATCTGGTTTCAATGCTACGGGCTGCCTTCAAGGTACTCAGGGCAAGCAGATTTCCGAGCGTGACAGCATCCCGAGGCTGATCGACATGTTTGTAGAAGACCGGATTGATATCGCCCCCACAGCCTTGCAGGAAGAAAGCCATCGTTTCCTCACCCAGATTATCCTCAATGACCGTTGAAGCGATCCCGGTGATATCAGCGGTATTCGCACCACTTGGAACACCTTGAATGGGATGACATGCGTAATTGAAGACCACCGCCAACGGGTTGCCCGACAATCGGTCAATACGCAGCACACCAATTTCAGGATCAATTGGCCCGACGCCGGCAACTTCGGCATCAGGTGGCATGGAATAAGCATGACGAACATCAATCTCGCGACCGTCCTTCATCAGCAAACGTCGGTTTTCACCCACACGATCTTCATGCCCCACGCCAACACCCACTCGAACAGGCACGAGATTCTCCGCGGCTGACTTGATTGCTTCGATGGTCAGCTCGTCGGTATCGCCACGAACAATTCCATGACAATGACTTGCATTGACAAGCACGTTCGACGGTGGAATCCCAATGTCCTGATGGACCGCGGAACGAACCTTTGGCAGATAGCCGTTTTTGAGGCGGCCGATTCCACCAATCGCCACAGCATCGACAGTCACGATCACAACCCGGGTCTTTCCCTGCTGCAAAACCAGAGCTTTCACAAACATGGGATCATGAACCGGTCCTGCCTTGTAGTCCGTGATATCAACCTTGGCAGTGCCAGCCATCATCTGACCGTAGCAAAATTCTGACACGGGAAATAAAGTGGCAGCCAAAAGAAAGATCTGCTGCAGCAAACTCGTTTGCCATTTCATGCGTGTACCTCTGGAATCAATTCTTTTCGTGAGTCCCGTTCAATACGGTGGCCGCACTGTGCCTGAAAACGCAAGCAGGTAGTGATCTCCATGCCAGGGTCGCCCAATGACCGTGACACGTGACCACCCCACACGATAATCGCACCGTTGCATCAGCGCGACCCTGAAAGCTTAACGAAAACTTGCACACTTCGTACGCAAACTTCGAAACTGCCTGCCAATTGATCGTTTTCACATGGCTCAGTGATTTGCTCAGTGATTTGCTGATCGATACACGCGTGAAGCCCCCCTCAACCATGAAACAGATTCCATAATCATGAACAACATGTCGGATACCAGTTATGATGAGAAAAGCAGAAACGGAAGCAAAGGTCACCCGTTCTTTGACACCCTACCCATGAAAACCAGCGGAATCACATGCAACGGCCAACACTCTGGAAAATGATTTACGTCTTCCTGTTTCTGACAGGAGCCAATTCAGTATCTGGTGCAGATGGGACAAATATCCTGCTCTTCACGGCAGATGATCTGCATGCCGAGTCTCTGGGTGCTTACGGCGGCTTACCAGCGGACCTGACTCCGAACCTGAATGCTTTTGCACGTCAAGGCCTGAATTTCAATCGTGCACACGTCAATGTAGCCATCTGCGCGCCGTGCCGGGCCGTGATCGCGACTGGCCGCTACAGCCATCGCTCTGGAGCAATGGGTTTCATGCCAGCTCGCGAAGATGTGCCTGACATCGTCAATACGTTGCAGGCGGGAGGCTATCTTGCAGGAATCCTTGGTAAGGTTGGACATTCTTCACCAAAGAAATCCATGCAGTGGGACTACGCGTTCGACCAGAAAGATCTCGGCAACGGCAGAAACCCCGAACTCTACTACCAGCACAGCAAAACATTTCTGGAGCGATGCAAGAACCAACAGAAACCGTTTTACTTCATGGTGAACTCGCACGATCCACATCGACCTTATTGCAATCCGGACAAGTTGACCAAGGGAGCTGCCATGCCATCACGCACTTACAGTGCCGATGATGTAACGGTACCTGGCTTTCTACCGGACCTTCCGGGTGTGCGACAGGAACTTGCCCAATACATGAATTCAACCCGACGACTCGACGACACGTTTGGAAGAGTGATGCAGGCCTTGGATGAATCAGGCATGGCAGATAACACTCTGGTGTTATTCATCTCCGACAATGGCATTGCTGTTCCTTTCGCCAAATGCAACACATGGTTCCACAGTTCCCGCACACCGTGTCTGGTGCGTTGGCCAAAAGTGATTCGCCCGAACACGAGCAACAACGTTGATTTTGTTTCCGTTGTTGATTTTTTCCCAACATTTCTCGAAGTGACAGGTGTTTCCGGACCAGAAGGACTCGATGGCACCTCATTCCTGCCTCTGCTCAAAGGTGAAAAGCAGTCGGGCCGAGAATATGTTTACACACAAATCGACTCCAAAGCTGGCGGTGATTCCGTGCCCATGCGAGCCGTCCAGAATTCAAGATTCTGCTATATCTACAATCCTTTCAGCGATCAGAAACACTGGTATCGCAACAATAACGAGGGGAAAACGATGGCGGCCATGAATGCAGCCGCCAAATCCGATCAGGCCATCGCCGAACGCATTCGGCTTTTCAGGTATCGGGTCCCGGAAGAATTCTACGACCTGCTTCATGATCCAAACTGCCTGCACAACCTGATTGGCAAGGCAGAACACGCCAGCACTCTTGCGACCATGCAGGGCAAACTTGTTCAACATATGAAACAAACCAGTGACCCAATGCTCGACGCTTTCCTCAATCGATCTGATCGTGCTGCAGTTGATCAAATCCTGCTCGATACCTATGGACCTCCAAAAGTCAAAGCGAAGAAGAAACCGAAAGATCGCAAACCCAAGAAAAGTGATCCGTAGACTCACGCGATTGCATCACAGAAGCCTGCACAAATCCCCATCCCTGCGATCTGTGAGAGCAGATTTGTGCTTCCCACTTGCTCGCAGCCCCGAGTCCATGAAACGGGCGCTGCAGCAAACAAAGACGTTCGGCCCAGATCGTCTGGTCGCAAAATTCAGCCCGGCCCGCCAACTCGCTGAGTAGAAACTCGCTGATCAGAATTACTGACCAGAAAATCACTAATCACAGAATCACTGAATCACTGAATCACTGAATCACTGAATCACTGAACAGAAAATCCTGCAGGCCGCCATCACTCACGGAACATCAAGAACATGATCCCGTCACTTGGGTTGTGGAAGCAGAATCGGTGAATTCTCACCGAAAGAGGCCTCTCCCTGCTTCCCATTCATCACGTATCTGATGCTGAGTTGTTTGACTTTGCCGGGCACGGGATCCCCTCCAAAGCTGGCATTGTACGAATTGTCTGGCAACTTGACCCACGGCAGGTTGCCAGCATGTTTCGTAATCACAGCGGTCACATCTTTTTTGACATTGCCGGCTCCGTAGGCAGCACTGATGATTTTCAACGTCACAGGCTTCATTCCGCCTGCGGCGATGATGGCAGCCACATCAACACCCTTGCCACCAAGTTTCTGGGCAATCATTGAGGCGGCCACCGTTGCATCGGCTTTCACCGCCGGAACTTTTTGTGCTTGCACAGCCAGTGACAACCCTTCCAGACTCGGATGAATCTTCAGTACCTCCAACACCAACTTCTGTTCATCGGTACGCGATGCTTTTTCAAACGCCTGCTGACACATCTCAACACGCTGTGATTCAGGCATTGGGAACTTTCTGGCCACTCCGATGTACCCACGCATGCCACGAACCCGATACTTGGATGATGCTCCTGACAACGCCAGTCGCATCAAACTTGGTGCCGCCTCTACGCTGTTCCATTTACCGAGTAATCGACTTCCATCATCCTGCAATTGCAGATCAGCACTCATGGCAGCTGCTGAAACTTCTGCCAAGGCAGTATCCCCTCCGACTTCGGCAAGAATCTCAAGCAGAGTTGTCCTTTTGGCAGGAGCAGCTTTTTTCATCGCCATGGCAAGCTGTTTTGCACATGCCTCGCGATCAGGCATTCTGACGCTCGCGGCTCTCAAAGCTCGACTCGCCACTTCAGAATCTGCGGAATTCCCCGGCTGCACCACAGCCTCAAGCAACAGAGACAATCTGTCCAGTGAAACCGTCTGTCCGAGAGCCACCAATGCCGCATGCCGGATCGTGGAATCCGCACTGCTCAAAGCCTGAACAACTTGCGGAACTGCATCCACACGCCGCTGCGCGATCAGGTGCAATAGCAAGGCATTTTCCCCGGCTTTCGCACTTGAAAGCATCATCGCGATGCGTTGATTCACGCCCTCTCCCGGCAATTCCGCAAGAGTTGACTTGGCGATCTCCTTCAGCTCGGTGTTATCACCTGTGGCCACTGTCAATAATATCGGCAGACATGACTCATCCCCCACTCGTCTCAGTGAGTCGATGGCTGCTGCCTGTACCATGGGTTTTCCTTCCCTGACTGCAGAGAGGATGGCAGGCAGCACTACCGTCTGTGGCCGGTCTGCCATTGCCTGAATGATAAACACTGCTCGCTCAGGTGAAGCCTCATTCAGTTCAGCCGCCAAAGCGGTGTCGATCCGATCGCCAGGAAATTCACGAACGGTCGCCAAAGCGAGCTGTCGAAGTTTTTTCTCTTTTGAACGCAGCGTCTGAATCAACAGAGGAACACCTTCCTGATCGCGTGCCAGTATTGCTCCCCGCGTCGCCTCGACAATTCTCTGAATCGGCACGTCCGCGTTTCGAACTTGGTCATAGACCTCAGCTGCCTTCTGTTTCTGGCCATTGAGAAGTCTGTATTCCGCAGCCAGAACACAAGCCTCGGCAACCGACGATTTGAGTTCAGCCGATACCATTGGCAAGGCTTTCTGCAGGGCAAGAGTGGCCTCGTCGTCCGCAATCCGTCCCATGGCCACTGCAGCAGCCGCAGCAACCTCCAAATCACCATCCTGCAAACGGGCAATCAGTATTGGTACTGCCTTCTTGTCACGCCGCACGCCGATGGAATTGATCACCCCCACGAGCAACTGTCCTCGCAGTGACTCAGCCGCCTGCCTCAAAGCAGCGTCCGACTGTTCACCGGGAATGGCTTCCAACGCGATTCTCGACCACGAAGAGAGCTGGGGATTGGGCAACAGCTTTGCCAAATCCGGGACTGCAGCACCGGATCCATGGATCGCCAGTTCTTTGCAAGTGATGGCTTTTTGGGCAGCTGGAGCATCAGACCGCAAGACTTGCAAGAGCCGCTTTTCCTCAACTGCAGAATCCTTCGGCTGTTGGGCACTCAAGGGCAAAACGCCGGAGGGTAAAACCATGAGCCCCGTCATCAATAAGAATAGTCTCAGTGAACTTGATTTCATCGCTGTTCCAATAGGAAATTGACTTGGTGTGGAATCGGTTTCAGAAAACGTAACCGGAGAGACAGCCCCGATCAGAGCACATGTGCAGGCATGAAAACTGTGGATTGCCCTAGAGCCTCCACGGCTCACGCAAAGCCTCGGAGCGCAACCGGTTAGCCTGCTCATCATCGATGAACTCATGGTTCACATTGTCGTACTTCACCTGCCTTCCGAGATGCAGTGCGATATTTGCGGCATGGCAGGCAATGTGTGCATTGCACGCAGCGACCGCATTCCCCTTGGGCTGACGCCGGGACTTCACGCAATCGAGAAAATCCCGAACATGAAAAGTAGCGGGGTAACCTCCAATTTCCTCAACCTCACGACCCGCCAGCAGCTCGGGTGAACTGAGGACCATTTTCCCGCTATCACCCGCTTCTACCCAGCCATCTTCGCCCTCGAACCGGACAGGACACGAGCCGAGTGGAATCCAGCCTTTCTCCCGAAAAATCAGCTCCGTGCCGTTCTCGTATTTTGCAACCAACTCACCGTCTTTTGGAGCGTTGTATTCCACCGGTGGCGGGCAATCGTTGACCGCCCATTGGCAAAGATCCACACAATGGGATCCCCATTCCAGCACTCCCCCGCCGACAAGCCCACCTCCTTTTTCAAAGTTGAAACCATCCAACAATTTCTTGTTGAACGGTCGCCAGGCAGCAGGCCCCAGATACATGTTCCAATCGACCAGTTCAGCATCTGGCTCGGTTTCAGGAACCAACCAGCCGCTCATCATCGCCTGCATACCAGCAGGATGAGCGTAAACCTTCTTGAGTTTGCCCAACTTTCCTGTACGTGCAAGCTCACAAGCAAAAGCAAAATGCGGCAGGTTGCGCCGCTGGGTCCCTGCCTGAAAAACGCGACTGGTGCGCCGCATCGTGTCGGCGAGAATCAGACTCTGCGAGATATTCTTTGTGACAGGTTTCTCACAATACATATCCTTACCAGATTTTGCGGCTGTCATTGCTGCAGTGGCGTGCCAGTTGGGGCCAGTCGCAATCAGCACAGCATCAATATCACTTCGATCCAGCAACTCCCGAAAATCCCGGTAGGTAGCGCACTTGTCATTGGAATGGTGGGCGTCCACTTGCTTCTTGACGGCATCCCGGCGTTTCTGCTTGATATCGCAGACTGCCACAAACTGAACATCCTTTTGCTGCAGAAAACAACCAAGGTCGTATCCGCCTCGTCTTCCAATGCCAATGCCTCCCACAACAATCCGCTCACTCGGAGCAACCGCACCATCAAGCCCCAGAGCAGAACTGGGAATGATCGTCGGTGCAGAAATCGCAACGCCAGCAGTCGCAGCTGACTTCTTTAAAAACTGCCGTCGCGACGACTGGTTTTCCAATGCAGCCGCATCACCAGATTTCCTCAACATAAACACAATTCCTTGAGAGAACACGTTTTGAGATCGACAAGCGTGCCCGAGTCAATTGAAGTGACAGGGCAGAACGGAACAGGCTTGACGATGCAAGCTCCATTCGAAACGCCCTCATCATACCCTGCCGAGCCACGTCCAGCTACAAAACAGCACGATCAAGTCACGTGCGATACACGGATTCACTTCTTGGTGACACGGTAAAGCTGCTTGCCAAGCTCATCATAAAACTCAAACGACAAATTCGCGTCGACCGTTGGACTGGCAGATTCACAGCGAATCACCAGAAAACCACCGCTGCGTTCGGTTTGAAAATGCAAGTGTTGAATCAGGCCATCCGGATCCGTCCCCGCAGGGTCACCCGGCATCCTGCCAAGACGCGAATTGGCATCAACCAACGCACCACAGGAAAACTCTTCGATTCCGGTAGAGTCCAAAGCATGGTATTGCCAATGCCGGTCACCACAAACGATGAAAAAATTCTGCTGATCCAATCCATTCTCTTTCAGAAACGTGAAGAATTCGTCACGCTCATACTGAAATCCACCCACATCACAATGATTGTCGGTCTTGCGCAAATCATCCGGCCCCACCATGGGAGTCGGAGAGACAAGCAACTTGAACTTGGCGTCACTTGCCTTCAATGTCCTCTTCAGCCATGCCTTCTGCTCTTTTCCCCAGATGGTTTTGAGTGGGCCATCTGCCATCACGTTTGGACTTCGGTAAAAGCGGTTCTCGGTGAACCATATCTGCAAATCTCTGGTGACACGGAACGTCCTGTAGGTTGAAGCTGCAGGTTCCTCGTATGCTGCATAAGGCAACTGCTCCAGAAGTATCCTGCGTCCAGTTTCAGGTAGTGGTAAAAACTCACCCGAGTTATCGCCATCATCAACCCGATAGTCATGGTCATCAACGAGCCAATGCGTTGGCACTTTTGCAAATAGCTGCTGAAACCGCGACTGAATAAACTGTTCATGCCACTTCTGTCGCATCTCTTCGATGGTCTTGGCCCGTGGATCGTCCGGTGTATCGTAATAGACGTTGTCCCCCGTTCCGATGAAGAAGTCCGGCTTCATTTTCAAAATTGTCGCCAAGCCGGGATAGCCAAGATGCTTGTCAGGTCCGGAATATGGCTGTGGCAGCTTGGTATTGTTCTTGATTGCTGAACGAGCTCGATTGATTCGTTCATCACCGTGAAATTTGGCATAGTTCAGTCCCGTCACTACAGCAAACGAAATACTCCCAGCAATCTCTGGACCTGGAAGCGTTTTGAATTCCACCGTCGGCCCAACTTCAAGACTTTTCTCGTCAAGCCCTAAACGCGTTGTGCAAACATATCGGGTATCTGGAAGGAGCTGACTGAACTTGACACGCGCGATGAAGTCTCTGTGTGGAAAGGCTCTCGCCACGGTTACCCTTGATTCCGAAAGTGAATCCGAATTGAGAGTAAATTCGACCAAGCCCCACGCTCCGGGCAGATCTCCTTCCACCAGCTCTCTGCCTGCACTCAACCTGACTTGAACCAGAGCCGATTCGTGGCTGACTGATCCAGCCATGATTCCCAGGCCAGCCACCGGCTCAGCGGAATCCGCGGGTGGTTCTGGTGGACGATTCAATGGCGAATTCGACTGCGCAAGCAAAGCCCCCATGCTGCTCGCCAAGAAAAGGCAGCCACAGAAGCAATGCAAGACACCTGCTCCATTATTCAAACACTTCCTCATCCCTGACATCATCATTCCCAACATCACGACAAATCTGGAGCTTGACCCATCTTTTTCAGAAAACACGAATATCATGGAAACCTTTTTCGATGCTGATTTTCAGAAAAATCGCCCCTGAGGGCACACAATCATGCACATGCCTGGACTAAAACTGCCATTGCACGGAAAACACCACGTTCGAAAGCATAACAGACTTGTGATATCCGCAGTGCTGGATGATGCAACGGCCCTGCGTCATGCACTCAGAACTCACTTCGGTCTTGGTTCCGGATTACATATTCGATAATTTCATGTGTTCTGAAAGTTATTTCCCGCATACAAATCTCCAAGACTTTCAAGCGGGGGATAAACGAGATGAAAATTTCCACCGGATCGTTCGAAAAGTATTCCCCCGTTCAAAACAGCCCTCAGTCCAAAACAGCCTCAGTTCAAAACAGCCCTCAGCAAAGAACCAATCATGCCAATGTTCAAATCATTCACATCCATAGCCATCCTGATGCTCTGCACCCCAACGTTTGCAAACGCGAATGACACCAAAGACACAAAGGCAAAAGCAAAAGCTGATGCGTCAGATCGATCAGGCAAAGGACGAGTCGTGATCGAAATCGACGGCACGACCCAGATCATTGAACCTGGAGCTGACCCGGCGTTACTGAAAAAGCAACTGAGGAACATTTCCGAAGCCTTGAACAACCAAAAAACCAAGGCAAGCGGTAAAGATTCAAAGGCCATCACTGGCGGCAGCTTTACCTATCACACAATCATCGTAGGTCCCGATGGTGTCGTGCATGAAGAAAAGCACGAAAAGAAGCTTGGCGACAATCTGCAAGACAGGAAACTGATGCTGAAAAACCTGCCGGAAGAGGTACGCAAACAAATCGAAGCAGCAATGAAAAAAGGCGGCAAACCAGGTGGCTTGCAGATGAAGATCGAGGCGGGCAACCAAAAAGAAATGAAACTGGACGGACTACTCAAAGGTGTCGACTCAAATCTGCCAGCGGAAATGCAAAAACAACTGGCGGAAGCGTTGAAGGGGATTTCTGAAAATGGCATGAGTCTTGGCAACATGAAAGCGCGTGCCATCATTATCGACTCGGATGGAAACACAAAGGAATACAGCGTTGACAATGACAAGAGCAGAATGCAGAGCATCAAGAAAAGCTATGACACCAGCAAAGCCAATTCAAAAAAAACGCCCACGAATGACGCCAAGATCATGAATACTCTCCAGCAGATTCTCAAACGACTCGACAAGATTGAAAACGAGATCGACACGCTGAAAAAATCGCAACCCTGAATCTGCGATCAATCACTACCGATGGCCTGACCGGAAATTCGCGAGACAAGGTTTGCACTCAAGGCATTTGCGTTGCAGACAACATGGGAGATTGTGGTTTCAGGCCGGAACCAACGCTTGAAAATCAAGGGCTGTTCGGATTGCTTGCCGGTTATACTGGCAAGCTTGCTACCGAAGCCCTTCTTTTCTGAATTCGTCGAAAAACACCCTATCGGATCACACTGGCTTCCGATACGGTGTGGACACACCTGAGTCCCAACTGAGGGATTGTCGACACAGTTCGGCAGCTCATGGCAGGCAGTATTCAATGCTGCGATCACTGCCGGGATTGATGCGACAAGTCTTCCTGAAGCGTGAAGAACACGCTGCCGCCACGAACGATGGCGAGCGAGAAAGTTTGTGTGAGCGAAGCGGCGTCGCCTTCAGTGTGAAGATCGGATAAGAACCGATCGCTTGATTGCGTACGAACCCTTCAATCGTCTGTCAGGTGCTCCACAGGCTTGCTGCCTGTGCTGTATCTGCGCGCGAATGCTCCCTGCAAAAGATCATTCCATGCCGGAAAAACAAGCACTTCCAAATCCAACATCGGACCACAACACCGAACACGATTCATCGGCAACCGGTCATCCTGACCAACATGACCCGCATCCGCTATTTTCACAATTGACTGATGGCACCGGCGGTACGGACGCGTCCATGAAGGAGCCTGCCAACCTCCCATCGGAGGAAAAGTCATCTGTTCAGAGCGAAGATGACGCCGGCTTGAAGACCCCCGACATTGAGACCACACAGGCAAGCCCGGAGACAACCACGGCAGAAAACATTCCGGAAGAAAAAGCCCACGCCGAGAAAGCTGCTGTTGAGAAAACTGCTGCCAACGGCTTTCAGGCAATGGCTTTGCACGAGAGCGTCCAGCGTGCCGTCGACATGTCCGGGTATACCGACCCTACTCCGATTCAAGCACAAATCATTCCCCACATGCTTGATGGTCGTGATGTACTGGCACAATCACAAACAGGAACTGGCAAAACAGCAGCGTTCGCTTTACCCATCCTTACCCGGATCAAGGCAAAACAACGCAAACCGCAGATCCTGGTATTGGCTCCCACCCGTGAACTTGCGATTCAGGTTGCGGAATCATTCACGAAATATGGAATGTTTCTTGATAACTTCCGGGTAGCAACGATCTATGGCGGCCAATCCTATGATCCGCAGCTACGGCAACTGAGCCGCGGCGTGCAAGTTGTGGTTGGTACGCCCGGCAGAGTCATCGACCATATCAAACGTGGCACACTTGACATCAGCAAGATTCAATGCCTTGTGTTGGACGAAGCCGACGAGATGCTGAACATGGGGTTCCTTGAAGATGTGCAGTTCATTTTGAACCGTGCACCCGCGGAGCGACAAATCGCGCTTTTCTCAGCGACGCTTCCAGAGCAAATACGAGCAATCGCCCAGGACTACCTCCACGACCCTGCCAAAATCACCGTCAAGAAAAAGACGATGACAGCGGAATCGATTCATCAGCGAGCCCTGTTTGTGGCACCTCGAGACAAGGTGCATGCTTTATGCAGAATCCTCGAATCAGAAGAAACCGACGGTGTCATTGTGTTTACCAAGACCAAGGCAGCAACACTTCAGGTTTCTGAAAATCTGCAGCGGGCAGGACTTTCAGCAACCGCACTGAATGGAGACATGCCGCAAAATGCACGAGAGCGTACGATCGAGCAATTCAAATCGGGGAGACTCGACGTTCTTGTTGCCACTGATGTAGCAGCCAGAGGCCTGGACGTCAGCCGAATCAGCCATGTGATCAATTTCGATCTGCCCCATGACACCGAATCGTACATTCACCGTGTCGGCCGCACAGGTAGAGCCGGACGAACAGGTGAAGCCATCATTTTCCTGAGCTCGTCCCAGCGGAGCAAATTGAGGATCATCGAAAGGGCCACAAAACAGAAGATCGAAATCGTTCAGCTGCCAACGACCGATGACATCAATCAACTTCGAATCAAACGATTCATGCAGAAGATCACTGATACAACGGCAAGTCAGGATCTCACCATGTTCAAAGACCTGGTCAATCTCTACGCGGAAGAATCAGGCAAACCAATGGAGATGATTGCTGCTGCACTCGCGCACATCAGCCAGCAAGGCAGGCCCTTTCTGGCCAAGGATCGCCCGCAGCGTCCCAAGAGTGAAAACCGCAAAAAGAACCGTGCTGACCATGATTACCAGAGTGGCATGGGGGAATCAGGCAGTCGTCGCCGCAAGGAAACGAAACGCAAAAATCGACACCTTGGTCCACCCGAAGCCGGCATGGAACGATACAGGATCGAAGTGGGGAAACGAGATGGTGTTCGGCCTGGCAACATCGTCGGCGCGGTAGCCAACGAAGCGGGAATCGATGGAGACTTCATTGGTCCGATCCAGATCCATGAGTTTTACAGCACCATTGATCTTCCCGAAGGAATGCCGCGTGGGGTGTATCAGACATTGCGAAAAACCCGAGTTGCTGGCAAGCAGATGTACATTGCCCGCGACGGTGAAAAACCAGACGGTAACTCAGACAGGAGCGATGGACGTCAACGCAGAACGCGCTCGGGAAAACCAAGACACAAACGCGGTTCCGAATCCGGATTCTCAAACAGGAAAAAGCATAAATCCAGTCCAAATGGAAAACGCAAAAAGCGAAAGAAACCAATTTCCTGACAAGCCGGTCACCCAACGGTCGCAACAGTAGTTCCGCAAAGGCCGCTGGACGCGGCATGGCCTCATCAACAGCACGGTCCCGACGCCCGTGAGTCAGCCGAGCCCGGTTCTGCAACCAACATCGGCTTTGTGAACCATGGCTGACCTGAAGTCCCTAGACCAACTCGGATACCGGCGAACCTTCCGACATCAGCACATGAGGGCGTCCGGTCTGATCATGAATGATGGTCTGCGGATTGATTCCGAGCTTTCGATAAAGTGTCGCGATCACGTCTGAATAGGCCAGCGGGCGGTCAACGACTTTGCCCGCTTCGCGATCCGTTGCCCCAAGCACCAGACCACCCGGCATACCGCCTCCCGCCATCAACCCCATTGAAGCAGATGGCCAATGGTCACGACCACCTTTGGAATTGACCTTGGGTGTACGTCCGAATTCTCCCCATGCCAGCACGATCGTATCGTCAAGCATTCCACGGGATTCAAGATCCGTCACCAGAGCGTGAAAACCGTGGTCAAAAAGCGGCCCCAGATGACGCATGCGATTATTGTTGTCTGAGTGTGTGTCAAAATCACTCAGAGACACACTGACAACACGGACACCTGCTTCGATCAAACGCCTTGCCAACATGAACTTCAATAATGCATCGGGCCCCTCGCTGGTATAAGACTGCGTCCCCCGGGAAACATCTTCAGGCGTGTAATGTTCAACAACGCGTGGATCCTCGGCACTGATATCCATCGCTTCTGCAAAGGCCCCCGAAGTCAGAACCTTGTAGGCTTGCTGATGAAACTGATCCATGGCATTCATGGATCCCGACGTATCCAGATCCCGTTGAAAGCGATCGATGCTACGCAACAACTCCAAACGATCATCCAAACGCTTCACGGGAAGATCATGAATCAGACTGAGTTCTGTTTTATGGTCATTTCCCAAACGCTTGAGTTCGCCCTTCATGCCGGTTTCGAGTTCGCGTTTCCAGATATCAGAGATGTCAGGACGAAACGGCTTGCAACTGATTCCCAGAAATCCCGGCCGCGCGCTATTGCGAACCAGAGGTCGCCCCTGCATCAAATCAATGAAATTTGGAACCTCGTCCTCTGGTCTGCCAAGCAAGTGCTTGACCACGCATCCCAACGCTGGGCGTCCACCAATCGACTTCAGCGCCTTCTCACCGTATCCCGATTGACATTGGAACGCGTGATGTTTCCCGTCAGAGCCCACCAGCGAACGCAAAAAAACGAGTTTATCTGCAATCCTGGCACACTGCGGCATCAATTCCGTGAGACCCAAACCGGGAACATTTGTGCTGATCGGTGCAAATGGGCTACGCACTTCACTGGGGGCGTAAGGCTTGGGGTCGATAAGATCCATCTGTGGTGGCCCACCGTCAAGATGAATCATGATCAGTGACTTGCCACGCACCGTGGTCGCTGCCATTGCTTCATTGGCAAGAATGCCGGGCAGACTGAGCCCAGCGACACCAGCCGACCCCACGGTTAGAAAACTTCTCCGTGATACTTTCGTGCAATTCGAAAAGGGTTCACCAATGTTCAAACGAATCATATCAAGCAGCTCCAGAAAGACTTGCGCCAAGTCCCCACTGTAACAAATTTCAGGCCCGGACTCGACTAACAGCTGACTGCTGGACGGACTCTGGAAAACATCCCCGACCACGTGCTTCCACCGGCACACCGGCCTGAGCAAGCGCCAAACAACATCTCCTCAGCCGAGGACCGTTTCATTCAATCAGGCCTTTGCACAAAGCTCTCATGCAGGACCAGATCACGAATCAGGGACCGCAACCGGAAATCCGGCTGCGCGGCTGACTTGATAATGGAATCGACGGCCACCGCATCAGCAGGCACCAGATCTCGCGCCAAAGCAAAACGCAGCAGATGTGCAGTGAATGCTTCCGCAAAACGATGTTGTTCCTGCTGCAATAATTGCTTGAAACGAACAACATCACCGAAATCGTATTTCGTCATCAGTGTTCCTGAGGCATCAACCGGTCTGCCGTTACGGTACTTGTCGCGCCAACGGCCAGTAATGTCGAAATTTTCGAGCGCAAAACCAAGTGGATCAAGCCGTGCATGGCAACTGGCACAATCGGGGTTTTCCCGATGGATCGCAAACTTCTCACGAATGGTCAAATTCTGGTCGCTCTGTTCTTCATTGAGCGGCGGTACATCATTGGGCGGTGGTGCAGGCGGATCATTGAAGATGACTTCGATGACCCACGCTCCACGGGCAATGGGATGCGTCCTCTTCGGTCCCGACGTCATGCTCATCATCGCGGCATTGGTAACGACACCACCATAACGCGGGTCATCCACAGCAACTCTTTCAAAAACATTCGAGCGCAGCATCCGTTTCACCCGGTCATCGAATTCGCGATTCAAATCCTGCTGTCGCTTGCCGGGGTCGATTGGATCCGGAACATTCTTCAACGCCAATTCGCTGGTTTCAATATCATTGTCCATCAAGTCGAGTCGACTTCGCTGCGCATCATCCAGAGCAGCGCGAATATCCTGATCTGAAACATACAGGTCATTTCCTGTAAATGCCGCCTCAACCTCTTCCGGCTTCAACGCCCGGTCATACAGACGTGCCGAATCGACACTGACGGAAAGATACCTGTTCCCTCCGGCAGGCAGATGACGGAGACCGAAAATGACAGAGGTTTTATCTTTCGGAAACGTAGCCAACGACTTCTTGAAGGGACGACCATACTCCTGACCATTACGATATAGCTGTGTACTTCCATCACCGTGATAAACCATCACAAGATGCAACAACTCTTCGGTCTCTGTTTCTTCTGTCGAATCCGGAAAATCTTCAGTACGACTGAATCCATTGCTGCCGGAAATCCAGTGTTTTCGCTGACGTTCGCCCAACACGATTGTGTCAAAAAAATCACCAGGACCCTGAATTCCCATCACTCCGCCGCCTTGTTGATTCACATCATGCAGGCGAAATGAAACCTCCAGGCTTTTACTCTTCAGATCGTCTTTCAAAGGCGGACTCTGCAGATAGGCACGTTCCAATACGACAAGGCCATTCTCAAAACGTACTTTTCCATGAGCTGTCAGATTCAGGTCGTTGACAGAGCTTTTCAGATCACCATCGAACTCCCAAGCCGCCAGTGGCTTCAGGTCAAGAGGTGGTTGATCGTCGAGGTTCTGTTGCCGTTGCTCCAACAGCAGATCACGCACCGGGGCAACCAGATCCTCCTTCCGCTTTCGCAAATCCTTTATCTTCGCGGCAAGTTCCTTACGACGCATTTCGTTCTTGCGATTGGTCTCATCGATTTCGTCACGGTTCAACCGCGGTGGCTTCAGATCCGCGGTGTACCAAAAATCCAGAAACTCACTCCGGTATGCTGATTCAGGCGACAGCAATTCGACCACCGGACGATTCTCAAGAAAAACCATGTCGAACAGCAACAATGGCTCCATCAACATTTGAAGACTGGCCGGATACTGCTTGTCCAGACTGAACAACCGATACTGCCCGGGATCGGGAGTAGCGGCCAGGACGTTCTCCAACTGCAACCATTGCGCGGGAAAGGAATCAAGAAACCGTTCAATTTTCGGATCCGCCATCATGCGATCCACCACACCCTCCAGAACATCCGGATCCGCAAGCTTCCCCTGCTCAGCCAGCGTCAGGAGAGCATCATCTGGTCCGCTGCCCCATAAAAAGAACGAGAGGCGTGATGCCAATTCCAACGATGCATCAGACGACCGACCGGTATCCGCTCTATAAAGAAAAAGAGGAGACGATAGGGCAGCAGCTGCCACCTTTTTCATGCTGCTGGTGAACGATAAACCAGACCGGATGTTCGCAACTGCGTAATCCCGGTAACGGACAAGAGTTCCATCCTCAACGGCCCCACGAAACGCAATTCTCAGAAACGGCCGCAGCCGTTGTTGAACTTCGTCCTCCAAGCTGGCTGGCCCATCAGGCTCTGCGAAGAAATCTTCCCAAATCCCGACCGTCTGCTCATTGAAATCGGGACTTTCCGTAATCGACACACTCAAACGCAGAAACGCATCCAACAACAGCGGGGAAAGCGTTAACTGGTTGGCCTGATTATCAAAACCATGCGATGCCCGCAGATCTTTCGGAAATGCAATGACTTCCTGCATGCCCCCTTCTCCTTGAAGAGACCTGCTTCGCACACGCACACTCTTGGGCATCTGCTGCTTGCCTGACGTCAGATACTTCTGTTCGCGGTCCATGAGCTTCTCCGGAAGATGGAAGACATCCATCTTCAACTGGAAAAGATCTTTCACCGAATAGTTGTACTGAAAGCGGTTCAAACGACGCAGAGGGATCTCCGGCTTCGCTCCTGCAGCCGTCGCCTCACGCAACAGCAACTTCAGATTGTTCACAGCTGCTTGACGCACTTCATCGTCCAAGGCTGGTTCATCCTGAGGCGGCATGTCGTACGAATCGATCGCTTTGAGCATTGCCAGAATCATGTCGGGCTTGCCCAACAAATCAGAACGTCTGGAAACACTGCCAAAATCCATTCCACCGTTTGCTTCGCTTCCCTCATGGCAGTGAACACAATGTTCTGTCACCAGAGGTTTGATGGAAGTTGCAAACTGATCGGCACGGACAGAACTGATACCCAAGGCACAGCCCAAAGCAAGCAGGAACGCTGGCAAACTGAACAGACGAATCCCCGCGTTGAAAGCTGTTTCAAAACTGTATTTCATATTCAGCAACTCACGTCCACAGGTCCGAGATAACGCCAGTGCTGTCGGCAAAACTATCCAGCTTCAATCCCATCAGATTAGCGATGGTGAGCCACATGTTTGAATTCAAGGTGCCGCTTGGTGATTGGATGAAGCGACCCTGTTTGATCTGGTTCTGGGCCTTACCAGCCACAATCAATGGAAGATCATAATACTGGTGCGTTGCACCGTCTCCCAAACCGGCACCGTAAGTGACGATGGAATTGTCAAGCAAAGTGGAACCGTCTGTATCTTTGAGTTCCTTCATTCTCGACAGCAAATAGGCGTATTGCTGCATGTGAAAAATGTCAATCTTCTGCAGTTCCTTATAGCCATCGCCCTTCTGATTGTGAGTCATGTTGTGATGCTGGACAGGATTGGGAAATACTCCCTCATACAAAAGAGAGGCATCCCAGCGTTCAGGCCCGACCATGAAAGTGCAGACATTGGTAATTCCCATCTGCAACGCCAACAACATCAGGTCTGCCTGCAAGCGGATGTATTCGCCACGCGGCAGAACCTCATCCTTGGGCACTTCGATATCGGCTTCCGATATCATTTCCTGCATTTTCTTGATCCGGACTTCGACATCACGAATCATCTCCATGAATTCTCCCATCGTTTCACGGTCACGACTGCCCAGTTTTCTTGACAGCGATTTGGCATCTGCCAGCACAAGGTCAGTCACATCCATCATGTGCTGGCGATATCCGTCAGCCATGAACAATCGATCGTAAAGTTTCTTTGGATCTTTGATGGATGGCGCTATTCTGTCGGGCCCGTACCACGAAATGTTATCGAAGTAAATCGACTCCTTTCCGGCTTTGAAACCGTTGCAACTGATTTCCAGTGTACGGAAGGCCGTCGTTCGCCCGACATGGTCGCCAATGACCTGATCAAGACTGCGACCGTTGGGGTGCTTGATTCCCGCTGCAGCAGCCTGTTCCGGTGATAGGCTGGTCAAGTAGCACGAAGCCCCCTGAGCATGCACGTCCTGTCCATTTTTGAATGTACGATCCAGTCCGGTAATAAGAGTGACATCGTCAACATGCTCAGCCAGAGGCTGCATTGTTGATGTCAACTCCAATGGATAGATCCCCGGACGATTCTTTTTCCGACGCTCATTCTTGGTCTTGTCTGCGTTGAATCCACCAACGAAGCCGGGCAAGTCGGCTTCTTCCTCTCCGGGAAAAAAACAACGTCGCACAAGACCATTGGGAACGTACATGATGACCAGTTTCTTGCTTGGCTTGCTGGGATCACCTGAACCGGAGAGGGTCTCACCATCAGCAAGCGCCAGCGAGGGCAGAAAAGGCAAGGTAAGAACCGCGCCATTCGCTTTTAAAAACTTCCTTCTCGTGAAATCCATGCTTCCCTCAATTCATCTCGTAACGACCAAGCGGTGGGCACCAGCGTTGACTGGGCACCAGCGTTTACCACACCTGCATTGCAAACAGGATAACAAAAACCGGCCCCTGTCTGACCAGCAGTTTGGCAAAGTCTGCCAAACCACCTTGTCCCCTAGTTTACATGATCGCAAAGCCTCCGGCATGAAACCTACCGACGCGTTGCAAAATGCCTGTGTGGATTTGCAATCGCGATCAAATACGCACACCACCCAAACTGACCACACTCCTTATTCGCGAGACAACGGGCCATGAAACCGATCCCATGGTCCCGTGTTTTTTCATTCTGTCACTTTTCATTCCGTCACTGCCGCCAAGTGTCCCCCGTGAGCTTCAAAATCTCGTGGCGCAAATGGATCAAGCAACCCCTGTTTCAAGTACAGTCATGCCAGCACTTTGACCAATGCCTTGTGCAGCGTGACCTACCTGACTTGACTTACGGAAAAACACTCAGGCAAAAAAACGATGGACTAAAAACTGGCGTTCGCAGTCGTAACATGGGAAAATGGAAAGTCTGATGAGACAGTTGAGCACCGTGAAAATCGAATGTTCACGGAGTGATGCTGCACGGCAGCGCCATCAATACTTCCAGGCAACTTCGACAAACTTCAGGAGAGACTGATGAAGAACTTCTGCTTTTGGCTTGCACTCCTGAGCTTTCTCACCGTGAAAAGCAATGCAAACGCTCATAACACTTTCTTCCTCCCAGGAGACGCCTTTTTCCACACCGTGCTCACAGAAGACGTCCTGAACCAGATGGAGAAAGAGAAAAGCCCTGTGTTTGAATACGCCCGCCCGGAGTTTCTCGGAGAGTCATTCTGTGGTTACGCAGGCTTTGCAAAACTTGAATTCAAAAACATGCCGGATTCGCTGAAACAGCAACTACGCAAACTGTACGGAGACCTGCGCGAACTCACTCCTAAAATCGTTGAGATCACCGATGAGATCATTTACAAGGAGGGCGATCTTCACGATATCGAAGTCAAGACTGGAAACAAGTTGACCCGTGAAATCAACGGCTTCAGCGTGTTCATCGTCAACCGGAATTTTGACGTGACGAAACATACCCTCGGTCTCAAGTACAACGAAGAGTGGGTAGATCAAGTGGCCGCATTTGGACATGACCGCAGGCATCTGCGTCTTGAGTCGTTCGTGCAGACGCCCGATGCAATAGCAGAGGAATGGCGTGACAGTCCTCTTGTCCCACCGCTTTCGGCAGAGAGTCCAGCCATGGACAGAAAAAACATCAGTGAACCCGTTGTGATTTCACCGGATTGCAAATTGCTGGTTTTGACACATCCTGACATGCGACAACTGACCAACGCAGACAAATTCGATTACATCTACGAAATATCAGAGAACAGCACGAAACGCTTTATAAAGAGAGGAAAACACTGGGTCCGCCACGAAGCCAGCGGATTTGGTTCAGACCAGTAATTCGGAAAGCGGCCCGGTCTGATCTTTTTCTTTTCCAATCGCAAAATCCGGTGTCCCAAAGTGATCAACCGGTGTCCCGGCAACATGACACAGCGTGGTGAACCAGTTGCCGATCGTGTGATGGTGATTTGCTTTTCCGTAGCCAGGATATGCGAGGTAACGGCCGTTTGACTTGAGCCGCCCCCCAAGATTACCGAGAACGACCATCGGCCATTCGGTCGCCGTGGAGTGGTGTTTATCTGAATTATCACTCACGTACACGATCACCGTATTATCGAGCATGTTTCCATCGCCTTCGGGGATATTTTCGAGTTTTCGGGCAACCTCGGAAATCAGATTGAAATGAAACTTGCGAATCAGATTCCGGCAATCCTGTGAAGACATGCTGCCGCTGCTGGCGCCATGCCCCACGGAATGGACCTTGGGTGTAATCCCAAGTCCCTGATATGACGAATTGAGATCGCATGTATGAATGGTCACAACATTCGTGATTCCCGTGATCAATGCTGATGCGGCCATATCAAAATGTGCCTCAAGGTGGTCTGTGCTGTACTTGGACTTGTACTTGTCACTGACTTCCGGAGCATGGCGTTTCAGTACGTCCTGCATTCCAACGAGCTTCAGTCTCCGGTCTCTCAAGGCTTCAAAACCACCAAGATAGTGGTCCAGTTTTTCGCGTCCCTGTTGCGGCAACTGCTTCTGGAGCTTACGGATGTCTTCGGACATTGCGTCAAGCACATTGCCAGTTCGCAAATAATTGCGTTTGATATCGCCACCCGCAGCGATACTGCCAAAAAGATTCTGAAAGGCCAACTCGGGATTGCACTGGAAAGGCAGCTGTTGGTTCTTCCCCTTGGCGCTAATGGATGGGTAGGCCGTTCCCTGACTACCGTCACCCATTTTGAGCCCCACATGGTTGAATACCGAAGGCAATTTTTCAGAAAGGAATCCATCGATGGTTGCCGCCGCTGGTTGGCTATGTGCTCCTGACTTGTAGGCTCCCAGAGCACCGAAATGTGAAGAGTGCCCCGGGTTGCACATTCGACCACTCAAACCCTGCAAGATCATCAAGCGATTCCGAAAAGGCTCCAATGGCTCCATGCCCTCAGCCAGTTTGCAACCTTCGAGTGACTTGTCGACGATGCTGCTTCCACCATGCTGCATCCCTTCGGGATTGATGAATTCGGCCTGCAAGCCACTGGACTTGACCACAAACAGAAACCGTTTCGGGGTCTCCGGCTGGGCCGTCACTTCTTCGCTGAGAGCATAGCGATTCATGAAGGGAGCCAACGCCAAGGTGCCTGCTCCGAGTGATACACTTTGAAGAATCGATCTGCGAGAATTCATGTTTCAAACCAACTTGAATGGACCGTTATCGAAAAATGATGCATCCGGGAATTTTCCGCTGCAACTCGGCAATAGCAGCCGTAGTCACAAGCGGACAATTTTCCAACGCAAGGTATTTGAGTGAACCAAGAGATGACAGACGATTGATGCCATCATCTGTCAATTTATCGCAACCCGAAAGGGTGAGTTCCTCAAGTTGCTTCATGCCCACAAGGGACTGCACGCCGATGTCTGTGATTTTGTTGCAATTGTCCAGATACAGATAAAGCATCTGGGAATGCGAACGCAATGCCTCCAAACCGGCATCATCGATACCGGGACAATCTGCAAGATTGAGTCGAGTCAATGCACTGGCGTTCCTGAACGCCTGAAGTCCAGCACCTGTGATGCCGGTGCAATGCCACAGATCAAGATCGCGAAGTGATTCCAGAGAATCCAAATGTGCCAATCCGCTATCCGTAAAATTGTCGTTGTCGGACAAATTCAATTCAACAATTCCAGTATCGCCAGCCAATGCCTTGAGGCTGTCATCAGTCAATGCTCGAATCGAACCAAGGTTCAGATATTCCAGGTTCGGAAGATCCTGCAATGATTGAATTCCTGCATCGGTCAGAACAAGACACTGAAACAGATTCAACGACTTCAATGACTCTTTTTGCGGCAGTCTCACCAGAGCGTCGTCCACAAGACGCTTTGACTCATGCAAATCCAGTTCAACAAGACCTGCCGGCAACCTCAGTTCTTTTCCTTCATGCCACCAGCAAAATGCAAGACTCAACGTTTCCAGGTTGGTTAGCTTGCTGAGTACCTGATTGAAACCCTTGTCTGTAATTCGATGACAGCCATACATTTCAAGAACTTGCAGATCTCCCAACTCGCTCAGATGCTTGACACCCTGATCCGTGATCGTGTCCTGCCCGTCGAGGTCAAGTGATTGTAATTTCGTCAAACCCTTGATCTGCTCCATTCCAGCGTCTCCAAACTGCCCTCGCCCACAAGCCAGATCCAAATGAGTCAAACCACTAAGCTCACGCAGACCTTGACCGCGAAACGAGGTGTTACGCGCCAGAGAGAGAGAAGTCAGTTGAGGCAAGTCAGCAAGAGGCGAAATGTCATTGGCCCAGCCGACCTGCTCGGCTGAAAAGGATTCAAGCGACTTCATTTGACGTAACGTGTCGAATACCCCGGGGGTCAGTCGCCGGCAGGAAGAAAGATTCAGTGACTTCAATCCCGATAACGACAACAGGTGTGCCACCCCTTTGTCAGTGATACTCCCGCAGGCCGTCAGATCCAATTCGGTCAGCTCCACGACCGACGCCAGCTTCTCCAAATCAGCATCCCGGATCGACTGACCGCGTTCCTGCAACCATGCATGCACGGTTTCCGAGGTGAGCTCCTCAGCCCTGAGCGGAAGCATCAACAAGGCTCCTGTCAGACCTGACAGAAGAAACCGAATCAGCAGCAAACGTTGGTGGCAAGGGTCTGGCAACATCACTTTCGATACAGAAAAGAATCAGAGGTTAACAGAGTCACGAGCGTTTCCTTGAAACTGCCGCCTGTCTCGAGATAAGTTCTATCCATTGCGATGAGCGTTTTTGAATCGCGCAGTGCTTCGTTACGTCCCATCCAGAACCGAAACATATGCCTCAGGAAAGACTGGCGAACTCTCTCGGAATCTGCAAGGCGTTCCATCATTTCCCGGACGTCTGACACATCACCATTGATATCTTCGCCACCCGAAAAATGGAGTTCCCCGCTTGTGTCCACGGGCCTGCCTTTTTCCTTCTCACGATACCGCCCCACATGGTTGTAGGCTTCAAATGGCATGCCAAGCGGATTCATTTTCCGATGACAACGCCAGCAATACTCCTGCCGAACAACCGCAAATCTCTCTCGCAGAGTCTTGGTTTCGTCATCAGGTATCTGTGCATCGACGGTAATTGGAACATCAAGCAGGCTTTCTGCCAGCAGCTTTTCACGAATCCACTTCCCACGTCGAACAGGATCGTTGTCAAAGTTGCCGCTGTGCGCTACCAGCCAACTCGGTTGCGTCAGAATTCCGCAGCGCTGCCCCTCGGGTGCAGCAATCGCGACTTTACCTTTCGTCTGGTAAGCAAAAGGATCGAGGTTGTAACTCTGGGCATCGTGTTTGGCGATGTACTGACGACGACCTCCTGCGCGTTTGATCTGGTCTTCAGGATTGGAGCCGTTCCAATAGCTGACGAACACCTTGTTTGTCGTCAGCAATTGCCGAAGCACATCGCGGTCTTCCTCGAGAATATGGAGTATCAATGCATCGGTGTCATACATCAAGCGAACAGGTGTATGGTTATGGTAATGCTGAAACTCTTCCTGCTTCGCAAACTTCTCGACATCCTTGAATACAGTCTGGGCCTTGTGGTAGCCGAAGAATTCCCGGAAGAACTGCAGGATGCGCGAATTGGTAACCGAATCGATATCCGAATTGTGATTGGGATTCAAATTGCGCGACTTAGCTCCCAGAATCTGTCTGACGACTTCTTCAACATCTTCCCGCGTTTGCAAATCCCCAGCGTTCATGCGTTCCACCAGCCACCCGTGCTTGGCATGTCGCCGTATCTGCTCCTGGGTCATGGCGTTTTTTACCAGAGGATCACTGTTTCGGGTGTACTTTTCGACAGTTTCAAATTCGTCAACGCCAAAGGCCGGAGTGTTGTGGAAAGCGTAATGAATGGCACCCACGAGTTCGTGTGGTGACAGCAAACGCCGACCATCATCTTCCGGCTCACTCAAACCTGTTTCCATGCGATACACGAACTCGGGAGAGATGGCGATGTAGATCAACGTTGCCTGCAAAGCCGTTGTGTTGCCCAGCTCTGCATTCTTCAGAAAAACCTTTTCCCAGTAGTGCTCCACATCGTCCGCACCTGGTTCCCGTCGCAGGAACAGATTGAACGCTACCCGGAGAGCTTCTGTGAATTCAGATTTGCCGACTTTTCCGTCAGTCTCCATGATGCGATGGAAAGCAATCGGGATTTTGCCACGTCGTTCGTGGCTGATCGTTTCAACTCCTCCGACAAAACTGCCGTGGTTATTTCCGTGGCGACTGTCCTTGCTCTTGACTTCAGTGACAATCGTGACTGGCAATCCGAGCGTCAAGATTTCAGCCATGGATTCAGCATTGGTCAACAAGGCCTCCAATGATGCCTGATCTGCCATGATCGCTGCGTAGTCCGTGATGCCTGAAGCGCGGTGCACGTACTCAAAAAAGGGATTCGCAAACTTCTCATTGGCAAAGTAACGTCTCGAGATTGCCTTTCCCTTGTGGGGTCCGTGCGCCACTCGATTGCGTGCTGTCGCTTGATTGCCACCGCCAATCTTGACCGAAATCCAGTGTTGCTGTCCGTAATGTGGGCCCCACATTCGCCGATATATTTCCGGACGCTGTCGCCAAAGCCGCGCGGGAGTATAGGGCTCCTCGTTAACCTGCCCACTGAATAACAGATCGTGATCCAACAGATTCCCAAATTCCGGCAAAAGCATCTTTTCGTTGAGGCCGAATCCGTGACCGTGCAGATTCAATTGTTGCTCAACTCCCTTTACAAAACGGTCACGCTCGACGGCGTCGGCCGCATCGGATCCTTCCGGTGGCATTGCACGGAACAACACCTGTTCCTGAATTCCTCTCCACTGGGCGGCAACACCGGGATCATCCCATCGCTGGGACAGCGTATCAAACCGCAATCCGTTCTCCTGGGTGTCCGGACCATGACAGTCCAGACACCACTGACCGAGGAACTGAACCAACTCGGTATCAGTCAGTGGATTCACTGCGTCCTCAGCACGCAAATCTGTTTTACTGCCTGCTACGAATAGCATCGCAGCCAACAGCGTGATCAGACTGCTGTTGGCGGTACGACCACGAGACGGGTGTGCAAAAAACGGGGAACAAGACGACATATCAAATCCGAAATGACCAGTCATGGATCATCTCATTGAGGTAGGTGGACGGTCAGGGGGATCTTTATCGTAATCGATGGGCCAGCCACCGGGACAGTCTGAGCAGGAACGGAAATCAACAACTGGCAATCAGCGGTATTCGGCTGGCTTTTTCGGTTCCACTCCCAGTTTCTTGTAGTTGAATCCGCTCGCCAGAGGCTTGTACTCATCTACGTAATCCACACTGCTCTGGGAATTGATGTGTTTTTCAAGCCCGAGGCCCCAATACGCCGCATTGACGGTGAGGCGGCGAAGCCCGGCACTTTGATAGTCCTTCGCGCTCCCCATGGTCACATGAAATACGCGAGCCTTCTTCCCCGAATTGCCAGTCCACCATTTCGTCCAGGCAATTGGCAGCGGAACCTTTTCGGGATTGATCTCATCATCATGTTCTCGGCCCATCAAGGGTTGGCCTTCAAGTAACGGAGTACAATCCGCACCTAGAGTCTTTCCTTCTGGATAGGTTCGATAAACATCCGAAGGGCCCCAGACATCCTCAACCCCGATCAACACCGGATGCAATCTGTTTTTCTGGACGATGATTCCCCGCGTCGAATCAGCATGCCAGTTGCCGTGATGCCCGCGAAAGGATCCCCCCAACACATCATCACCAAAACGAACCTTGCGTCCTGCTACTTGATACGGAAAGTTCTCCAGAAATCCATGATTGGCTGTTCGTATTCCGATCAAGGGCTTGCCCGATTCGAGGTAGTCAATCACATGCTTGATCTGGTCATCCGGCAAGGTAATCAAGCGGCTGAACAGAATCAGCAGGTCAGCTTTCTGCAGATGTTCGATTCCCGGAATCTGATGCTGGACCGTCTTGTCTTCCCAGCGAATCTTCTGCGTTGGATCCACCTCATTTTTTTCATTCAAGGCAAACACCACCGTACAATCGAACCCATGTCGTTTCGAAAGTACCTTGGCAAGCATCGGCATTGATTGCTCACTCCGATATTCCTGTTCGGCAGCCACCAACACAATGTGCTTGCCCTTGCCGGGCCCTAGCCCACCCGGATAAGTAAGCCACAGTGGACTTTCCGGAACAGGATGGTCCGTCACCTCCTCGGAATACTTGTCTGCCAGACGTCGCCAATACTCGTGCCAGTAGTCATCGTAATAATCAAGTGCCGCATTCTCGATATGCACGGGGTCAACCACGACGGGGGACTTTGCTGGATCAAATTCCTTCAAATGTCCCTCTCCGGCTCGCTTACGTGGAGAAACAAATCGCCAGGGATCTTCACCAAGCACTTCATGACACAACTGGGCAAGAGGTGGATCGTAAGCTTTTAACTGCTCCCGCGTTTTGATGTGATTATGGTCATGGTCCATGGTGCGGTTCGTGTCATACCAGCACTGGAAACCCTCTGCCCAATACTCTGCCCGGTTTTTTGAAGCATAACAGTCTTTCGGACCGCCAAACATGATCAAGACCTTATCAGCGCCCGTTACCTTTGCATCGACAGTCACGGGTTTTCCATTGACCAGTACATCTCCCCCGTTCAACGCGCACTTGATCAATGCGGGTGATTGCCGGGGAAAAGCCTGAACAATTGCATCAAACAGACTCACCGGTGTTTTGCTTTTCACTCGACGGAATCTCTGAGCAGCGCGGCCATCTTTCCAAATGCCGTTTTGTTTTGCAGCTTCAAAGCATTCCGTCAGGCGATCCTGCAGCATGGAATCAAAACCCGCTCCATGAACAACATGGCCAAATTCATGAATCAGGATACTCTCCAACTGCATCCCACCTTCAAATTCCAATACATCTTCCTCTGCAAAGACAACCGTTGGCCGATTGTTTTTCCGCGTCAGAAAGCCCCGACTGCGCCAATTGTAAAAATCGAGTTCCTTGCCGGTCTTGTTCGATTTGAACTGCGGCAGTTGAGATGTCAATTCGTCGTGGCCAATGAGAATGCAGAGTACTTTTTTCTCACGAATCCGCGCAGCAATCGCGGGACTGATTCGCTGCATGATCATGCCAAACTGATATGCGGCCTCAAGATGTGCCAAATCCGAAACCCGTGACGACGTTGCGATCAGAATCCCCTCGGCTTCGGTCGCCTTGGAATAGAAGCCTGTATCAAGGTCATACTCAGCCGCCTGATCCGCCGTGAGAGGTGCTACCGAGTATTGCGGTGTCACACCGTTGGCAACGGGCGCCAGAATCAAAGCCAAAACATTGATCGAAGTGATCAGAATGAACAGATGCTTTTGCATGGTTTTCTCGGAGCCACATTCAGAAAAGGGGGGGATTGAACAAGCGGACAAAAAGCTGGCTGACTGATGTGCCTAGTTTACAGAATTCAAACGTTCTTCAGTACTTGGTCACACAAGCCCACACCCCCATTGAACGCAGCAGACTTTCCCAGCTCGGAGACCTCGAAACACGCAGCCCCCCCGACAGAACCACAAGAAAGAAGCGTCAAACTTTCTGGAAAGCGAAAAGTGGCAAATCGCATCTCGAAATACCAGACTGTGATTGCACGTTTCCTCACGATAACTCCATAATTCCAAAAGCTCGTGCCTCAAAATTGCGCGCCAGATTCAGTTCCGAAAATAGCCTCAGTCACAGAGTCGCACTGGAGCATCTGGTTCAATTTCCCGAAATGATGTTCGCAGCCGAATCGCTTCACGCAAACTCCACAGAGTCAAATGTCAATACAGTTCTCATGCACCGAATGTGACAACACACTCGAAGTACCCGATGGCAGCGAGGGACAGCTAGCGAAATGCCCCTCATGTTCGGCAATTCAAGAAGTACCAGCAATCAAATCAAATCACAGCGATTCGTGGGACAAAGATCAACCTGAAGAACCGATCAATCCCTATGCGTCCCAGTCCAATACCACGGGCTCATCTTCGCTGGACCCCACGGGGGAACTCAGTGTCCAACCGATTGATATTGGTTGGACATTCAAAGCATCATGGGAACTTTTCAAAGTCCAGTTCGGACCTTTGATTGGGATTTTCCTGATCATGATGGCCGTGTCGTCCCTTGTTGCTGGATTATTCTTCATCCTGCGACTGGTGCTTCTTGCAATCAATGGATTCAATCCTCCTGCAGACCCGTTCAGTGCCCAGCAAATCGCATTCGGAATTGTCAATAATCTGACAACGCAGTTGGTGAATCTTTGGATGGGAATTGCATCCATCCGGATGTTATTGCAAATCGCCCGCAATCAACCGGTCGACTTTGGCTTGTTCCTGCAATCAACACCGTTCATGCTTCGCTCGTTTCTTGCGACCATCCTGTTCGGACTGATGACACTCGCGGGGCTGATTCTGTTCATCATTCCGGGCTTCTACGTGATGTTGACTTACTGGAATTACAACTATTTCATCGTCGACCGCAACTGCGGTGTCATGGAATCATTCCGTTTGGCGGGTAAGCACGCCGAGGGGAATCGCTTGTCTGTTCTGGTCTTGGCTTTGATTTTTTTCGGTTTGGGCGTACTTGGGATGATGGCATTCTGCATCGGCTGGATCGTAACGGCACCGTTATCCATGCTCATGATGGTGATTGCCTATTTGACCATGACAGGACAGCCATTCGTCCAACCACGGATCAACACGACTCCATGAACCGAATGCGACAACGGGCCAGATTCAACCAGGCTCACGGCTGATTACCACCAGCCATTCCGGTTCCACCCTCTGCGTCACCCTTCAAGCATGCCCCAACGGTCTGCAATTTCAGGAAGAATCAGCAGGACTCACTGTCGGGAATAGAACCTGACATTCACCGCAGCATCAAGTGAGACAGGCTTGCCGACTTGTGTCAGCTTTCCGGTTTCCTGATCGATGGACATGGTGACGACGTTTCCGGTTTTCTGGTTACCGAGAACGAGCCAGCGTCCGTCATCAGTCAAACCAAAGCCGCGGGGGATCTCGCCGACACTTGGCGTATTGCCCATGAGTTGAAAACTCCCAGACTTGGCGTCCACAGCGAACACGGCAATCGAATTGTGCCCCCGATTCGATACAAACAGGAACTTACCCGACGGATGGACGAGGCACTCTGCAGTGCTGTTTCCCGTCTTGCGGGCTTGCGGAGGAATGGTGTCCAGGACTTTCACAAGCTTCAATGTCCGTTTCTGCTGATCGTACCGCAACAGAGCAACCTGTGACGTCAATTCGAGATTTGAAAAGGCAATTTCGAATCCGGGGTGAAAACAGAAATGCCGCGGGCCTCCGCCTGGAGGCAAATCAAGAAATGCCTGTTTGCTGGGTTTCATCGTCCCTTTGGACGGATCCACATCGTAAAGCAGAATCTGATCCTTGCCCAAATCAGCGACAAATGCCTGAGTACCGTCCTGATTGAAATTGATGGAATGCGCATGCGGTGCTTCCTGCCTCCCCACGTTGACACCGCTATTGCCAGTGTGCTGGATGAAGGACCCAGCTTTCCCGAGTGAGCCATCTTCTAAAATCGGAAACAGAATACAACTGCCGCCTGTGTAATTCGCAACCCCAACACATCGCCCTGTGGGGTCAACTGTCACATGGCAGGCAGCACCGCCAAGAGTTGAACGCTGATTGAGTTTGGCAAGTTTTCCGCCATCGCCGATGGAATACGCAACAAGACCAACCGACTTCGTGTCGCTTGCTCCGATTTCAGAAACGGCATACAGCAGCGGACGAGTTGGATGAATCGCAACAAAAGATGCATTTTCAAGTTCTGCAACCAGTCGAGGCGGGGCACTGAGACCGGAAGCCCCCAGGGAAATCGCATAAATACCACGACTTTTGGAACTGCCGTTGGTGTAAGTGCCAACAAATCCAGTGGCCTGTTCCGCAGCATTCTGTGCCAGTGCGGACTGGAAAAGCGATGTTGCTGCGATGGCCAGAAAAGCAGTGATAACAGAGAATTTCATATTCGTCTCGATTAAGATATTTTGAAGTTGTCGCCCGTCATTCTAGCTGATTCGACATCAGCTTGTCTCGAGAGTGAAATTCCCATCCCCGGTCCATCCGCAAAGCACCCAACCACTCATCACGTCCAATGAATTTGAATTCGTGTCTTCATTGTCTCATTACCTTCTCGGCTTTTTTATCAAGTCTGCTCATCGGTCAATCACTGGTGGCTCAGACTCCATCGTCAGTCGTTGATCGTCAGACTCCGTTGGAACTGGTCTCCTCTGACTTTGTGATGGCCGATGGCCCATGCTGGGACGGGTGGTCGCTGATCGTACCGGATGTCAAAGGTGGAAATATCGCTCGGTACATTCCCAAAAAGCAAAGCCTTCAAAAGCTGGTTCCTGATTCAGGTCGCATCAGTGCATCGTTCTTCAATCATGGCCGGGTTTATTTGAGTGACAACGGTGAGGGAAAACTCTGCTTCATCGACGGAAAAAATAAAGTGGTGATCACAGATTTTGCGAGACTGAAAGATGCAGAAGATAAACGTGATTACCGACCGAACGATCTGGTGGTCGATCATCTGGGTGGCATTTATCTGACTTTCACCCCGCAGGGAAAAGTGGTTTACGTCACTCCTGACGGCCAATTGAACATTGCTGTGGCAAAGGTCCCTACCCCCAATGGGCTGATTCTGTCTCCAGATGGAAAGACACTCTATGTTTCGTCGGTGGTATCCAAACAGATCTGGGCTTATCAGATTGAAGAACCGGGGCAACTGTCATCGGGGATCCACATTGCGTCCATGGATGACGGACCGTTGCGTGGTGCTGATGGCATGGCGATGGATCGTGCTGGCAACGTCTACTGTGCTGGGCCAAGTGACATCTGGATCTGGTCGCCAGCAGGCGAACTTCTCGACAAGATTGCCTGCCCAACCAAACCGATCAACTGCACGTTTGGTGATTCAGACATGCGATCTCTCTACATCACGGCCGCGGGTGGTGTCTACCGGCAAAGAATGAAGATCAGTGGACGCTCGCCGTCCCCTGAATCACTTCAGCTCAAGCCTGCCGCCAAAGTATCCCGCCAGCAGCCTGCGACAACTCCGGGCACGGAGATACCATCCGATTTACATTTTCAGCCGGACGTTGTTTATGCCAGGTACGGAGAACGAAAACTGCTTCTCGATATCATCGCTCCCAAGACCGAGAAACTGCTTCCTGCGGTGGTCGTCATCCATGGCGGCGGTTGGCACAACGGCGACAAGACAAAATTCCGAGCCCTTTCCATTCGCTTGGCAAACCTCGGCTATGTCGTCGCGGCCATTGAATATCGGTTGGCTGACGAAGCCGCATTCCCGGCCGCCATTCACGACTGTTTTGCAGCCGTGAGATACTTGCGTGCCAATGCTGAGAAACTGCATATCGAGGCTGACAGCATTGGTGTCGTGGGTGGCTCTGCCGGAGCACATTTGGCGGGCTTGATGGCATCCGGAAGCAACAACGTGCGGTTGCTCGGCGACGGAGGCAACCCGGAAAAATCTTCGAGCATTCAGGCTGCTGTTGTCATGGCAGGCCCTTTGGAAATGCTCACCGGCAGCGTTGCTGACCGTTCACGCAGTGGAACCGGATTTTCAAACTCCAATAGCTGGCTCCGAGGCACTGTCGACGAGAAACCGGCGTTGTACCGGGATGCAGACGCATTTGTCCAAATCGACAGGAACACTTCCCCGATTCTTTTCATGACGGGTGAATTCGACAATCCGGCCAGGAACCAGCGGTCGCGTGATCGCCTGGCTGAACTCGGCATCGATACCGACATTCTGATTTATAAGGACGGCAAGCATGGTTGCTGGAATCGCCTGCCTTGGCTGGATGAAATGGCATCCGACATGGACAAGTTTCTAAAAAAACATCTGACGCCGAAGCAGAACCAGGGTACGAAGTAGCAAAGACGTCTTGCACGAACACGACTCAACGCTGGTAATCCATCCCAGCCCAGCTACGCAGAACAGATTGTTGCCAGGTTTCCAATTCTGACTTGAGTTTCCGAAGACGTTCTGGTTCCTGTTGACTCAAGTCAGTTTCTTCCATCGGATCGTTGATCAGGTGGTACAGTTCGTACTTGACCTTTCCTCCATTTTCAACTCGGTGCAACTTCCATGGCCAGGCATTCCAGGCAGCGTGACCACGTGAGTCGAGTGTTTCCAGGTCCGGAAACTCATTCACATTTTTCAGAATGCGTTCAGGATGCGGATTGGGCTCTCCTGCGATTTGAGCTTCCATCAGTTTTTTGATAATCCGGTCGCTCCACGTACCCTGCCCTGGACGAAATCCATGCCAGAATCCCATTCCCGGTCGCTGGGTCTTTTCACCTGCGATCAAAGGAGCCAGATCGATGCCATCGAGCGGCGTCTGGTTCTCAACCTCACCGTGCCCAATTTTGACGAGAGTCGGATAGAGATCGGATGAGAAGGCCGGGGTATCGATCTGGCATGCTTCGTATTTCGCCGGCCACTGCAAAATGGCAGGAACACGCAGTCCGCCCTCATAGATACTGCCTTTCTTGGCTCTGCCTCCCGACGACTCCGCGATCAGACCTCCGTTGTCGCTGCAATAGAGAAACAGAGTATTTTCGCGAATGCCCAAGCCCTTGAGCGTCTCCTGCAATCTTCCGATCTGCTGATCAAGCAAAGTGATTTCACGAAAATAACCCGGTTTTTTCGTCGGCTGATCGTTGTAGAGCGTCGCGGCCCGGGTTGTCTGCGGCAGTTCCTCTTGCGGATCATGCGGAGAAGGAAACCAGGTAACGACAAACATCGGTTTTTCACCAGAATGATGTCTGGTCAAAAAGTCGATGGTGGCATTCATGCTGATCACTGTCCCGGAACCTTTGATCTGCTGGTACTTTCCATTGCGACTGAGATAAGGATCGTTGTCAAAGAAGTTCAACCCGGAAAGCCATTCGTCAAATCCTGCACCGCCGGGACTGGTGGGACTACCCGGCTGCACCGAACCGATATGCCACTTTCCAAAGTGGCCCGTCACGTAGCCCGCAGCTCCCAGCGCCTCGGCGATCGTGGTTTCATGAGGCCGCATGTAGTGCCCATGATTCGGGACATTGGTCCGAAATGGATGACGGCCTGTCATGACGCTGGCACGCGTCGGCGAACAAACCGGCGCACTTGCATAAAACCTGTTGAATACGACTCCACGATCGGCCATTGCATCCAGATGTGGTGTCTGAACAAAGGGGTGCCCGGTGTAACCGGTATCACCATAACCATGATCGTCAGCCATGACCAACACGATGTGGGGTCGCTCATCTCCAAACGTTGGCAAACAGATACAAGCAAGAACCAGGGCAAGAAAATGGGCAGATCGCATATTCATCTTTTGTTCAGGAATACAAGCTCGAGGAATCATGGAAATGTGGCCGCATGCCATCGCTATTCATACACAGTTTAACATGCAGGCACAGTTTAACGGGCGTCTTTCCAACGTGTTCGAAACAAGCAGAAAAAGCTGAGCCCAAAACCAGCTGCTCAAGTTCCTGAAACTGTTCAGGGGAGCGACTTTCGTTTGGGGTAGCGTGCGGGAATGCAAGCCACGAAAAGCACGCGGCATTGGCTCACATGCCAGCTTGAAGCCGGTTACACTGGTGGGATCGTAATCATCCGCCCTGGGAGGTTTTCCAATGCCGATTGATCGTCGCTCCTTTCTTGTTGCGTCAGCAACGGGTTACGCAGGCTTGCGTTTAGGCAACCCGACGTCGTTGACTGCTGATGACTTGGGTCCTGCGGCCGTTTCGCGTGCGAATCCCGCATTGAAAGGCGGAACTGCGAAATCCGTGATCCTGTTTTTTCTATGCGGTGGGGCCTCGCATATTGATACCTGGGACATGAAACCAGATGCTCCGAGTGAGTATCGTGGCCCATTTTCACCGATAGCCACATCAGCACCTGAAATCCAACTCTGCGAACATCTCCCGCTGCTTTCCAAGCAGGCCCATCATCTATCCGTGGTTCACTCCGTTGGCGGCACTGTCAACACCAACGATCACCATGCCGGTTATTACTACAATCTGACGGGCCATGTTCCGGATCAGACTTTCAAGACACAGGGTAACGACCGAAGACCCTACCCGGATGACTGGCCATTCATGGGATCAGTCGTCAGTTCACGCGCCAAGCGGGATGCAACACTCCCTGGGGCAATCACTTTGCCCCACATGCCAAGCCGAAAACCATACACCCGTCCCGGTCAGTTTGCGGCAAAACTGGGAGTGGAATTTGATCCGCTATACGTCGATGGTTCGGTTGACGAGCCACTCGTTTTCCAAGCGCCATCGCTGATGGTCGCCGGCGATGTAACGGAGGAGCAATTTCTGTCGAAACAGGCATTGTTCAAGACTCTGGATCAGGCCCGAAGCGAATTTGATGCTTCTCCTCAAGTGCGGATCTGGAAACAGCATCAGGAACGCACCATGAACCTTCTGCTATCCAGCCGGACGACAACCGTATTCGACTTGGAACGGGAATCCGATTCGACGAGGGCCCGATATGGCAAATCGGTCAACGCGATGAGCCTGCTGCTGGCCAGACGACTCGTCGAGGCTGAAGTGCCGTTTGTGACAGTTTTCTGGAAAGAAAACCAGAAGATCAAGGACAAGTGCAAGAGTGCCGGAGGCTGGGACACACACGGCAACAATTTTGGCTGCCTGAAGGATTACCTGCTGCCCGAATTTGATCAGGCATTTTCAGCCTTGGTAGAAGACCTGAACCAACGCGGCATGTTGGACGAAACCCTGTTGCTTGTCACCAGTGAAATGGGCCGCCAACCGAAGATTGGTGACCGAAGATCGGGTGGCGTCAGCGGTGGAGGCCGTGATCATTGGACACACTGCCAAAGCGTTTTGTTGGCGGGAGGTGGCATTCAGGGCGGCCAATCCTACGGATCCAGTGACCGATTTGGCGAATACCCCAGTGACCACCCAGTGACACCCGCCGATGTCACAAAAACAGTCTACCATGCCACCGGGACCCATGATCTGATTGCCCATGATTCGCAGGGTCGCCCCTACAGTCTTCTGGAACCGGGAAAACCGATCATGGATCTATTCTGATCGGGTTTTGACAGGCTCCCCAAACCCATGGACCGGTTGCTCAGTTTTTACCCTGAACACTTTCTGGCCGTGCTGGCCAACGACTCAGCAGAGTGCCATCTGTCACATTCCAGACACGAATCTCACCGTCATGCGCGCCGGTGACCACTCTGGTTTGGGCAGAATCAAGAGCCGAGCAGAGAACCCAATCCTCATGCCCCTTGAACTCGGTAGCAATCTTGTTTTGTTGCAGATCAATTTTCAACAATCGCTTGTCACTTGAGGGAATCAGAACGTAACTGTCGGATCCAGCAATCCGATACCCTTCGCCTCCAATCGCAACTTCGGCGGTTTTCTTGGCGTCAGAAATGTTCCAGCGATGAAGCTTCCGGTCGTTCCCCGAAGACACAACCTGCTTTCCGTCCGCCAATACAAAAACGCCTCGCACAGCGTTTCCATGCCCCTGGTAACTGATCAACAGTTGGCCAGTTTCTGCGTCAAAGACCTTCGCAGATTTGTCTCGACTTGCTGAAACCAATCTTGTGCCGTCGTTGCTCCACGCCAACGCGGTAACAAAATCTGCGTGACTCAGGAGCTTCTGCCTTACCTGCAGTGTATCCATATCCACGATACGAATCGTCTTGTCAGCCGAAGCAATCGCGAGTCTCTTCCCATCAGGTCGAAACGCAAGATCCAGAATCACATCATCACAGCGGGTCAGGACTGCGGTTACTTTCTGGTCGACCAGATCGATCAGACGCACATCTCCGCCAAACCCGGGACTTCCACTTGCGACGACAAGGTACCGGCGCGAAACATCTCCGGCACCCGGCAAAGCTTTCGCCGTGCCCGCCCCGGTCTGTTCACCGTTGCCCTGTGGCTGGTCGCTTTCCGGTGGAATCAGAATTGAAAAGGTCTGTTGTCCAACGTTTCCGATCCTCGATTTCAGATTGCCCTCGGTATCCCAAACAAGTATTTCATGGTAGCCACCGCTGTAGATCCGGTCATCCTCCTGGGAAAAGGCAACAGCTGTCACCTGCAGCGGGGCAGGGTAATGACTGGGCGCGGGCGGATAGTCACGGGGAGGAACCACAAAGGCCAGCCTTTTGTCTGGATCATCGCCATCAAATTTCGCACCGGCAGCCAGCCAGTCAGCAACAACCTTGATTTCATCTGCAGACAGGGCTTCTGTTTCGGCAGGCATTCTTTCGAACTGATCGGTTGTCGTCAGTCGCCGCAACAACTCTGCATCCTCATCAGCGTTTCCTTTCAATGGCTCGATGCCGCTGTCCCCAGGCTTCGATAATTCGGCAAAGGTATCAATCCGGTAACCGCCTTCCGCTTTTCTGGCATCGTGACAAGCAACACAGTTCTTCAGAAAGATGGGAGCCACGTCACGCTTGAAGCTGATCGTGGGTTCCTCACCATGAAGTACGCGCTGAGCGGGAATTCCGAGACACACAGCCAGCAGGGTAATCCACAGACACTGCCAGGAAAATCTGAGACAAGGTTTCATGTCTTGTTTCGCAATCAGGATTCAAAAAGAAAAATACGGACAGAAATCTGTGGCATCAAGCCGGCAATGGAAAGCGAATTGCCGCGAACGCCCCCCCACTCAATCACCACCGAATCAATGTTGAAAAATGAACTCGTCCGTGTTCAAAAGCGCCCAACACACATCGGCAAGTCCATCGGCAGGCGTTTCCCGGGTGCTGCAATGCGCCAGGGCAGCATTGCGTTCGGTATCCGTCGGCAAACGGCACACCGCTGCCAGATACAATTCATCAAGGATATCGGGCAGGGGCTTCTCCTGTTTCAGGGCATCACGAAAGCGGTTGGTATCCTGCTGCAACTTCTTGTGGATAGTCGTGCCATTGAAAAGTTCAATCGCCATACCAAGATTCGAGTCACTTGCACGCTCGCAGGCACAGACAGTACTCCTTTCGGGCTGACCAAACACTTTCAGGAAATCAACCTTCACGAGGTCAGGAGCAGGAAGATGAGTCGCTTTTGTCCCCGCAGGCAGGTTCGCAAATGTTTCTTGCAGTCCGGTGGCATGATTGATCGCATCAAGCAACTGCTCTGCACTCATCAATCTTGGCACCTGATGCGAAAAATAGATCTGGTCATCACGATTCGACTCGTTGACCTGATAGCCTGCCTGATAGGTGCGACTATTCAAAATCGTGCGCAACAGGTGTTTACGATCAAAACCATGCTTTGCAAAATCCATCGCCAGAGCATCGAGCAGCGGTCCGTTGGAAGGAGGATTTGAATCACGAAAATCATCGATCGGTTCAACGATTCCACGAGCAAAACACTCGCTCCAGATACGGTTGGCTTCAATTTTGGCAAAGTAGGGATTCTCGACATTCACGAGCCATTTCACAAACGTATCGCGGCGGTCACTCTCGCTCGGGTTATCCACCGTGCCGTCAACAGGCAGCCACGGTTTCATCTGCTTTCCTGTCCTTGGTTGCGTCACTTCGCCAGAAGACGCCGACCATACAAACATTTCCCCGGGGCGTTGTGTCTTCCGCCGTTGCACTCTCTGAAAGAAAGCGCCGAGTCCGTAGTAATTGTCCTGCGTCCAACGTTCAAAAGGGTGATTGTGACACTTTGCACATTGCAGCCGTGCCCCTAAAAACACCTGCGACACTGTTTCCACACAGTCGTTCATGCTGGTTGCCGTGCGGTAGAAATTAGCCGGAGGATTGGATAGCGTGCTGCCGTCAGCTGACAGAAGAGCGGTGGCAAACTCGTCATAAGGCATGTTCTTTCGAAACGCTTCTTCAACCCAACGGTGGTACTTGTAAACGCCTTCCTTGCCCACCGTCTGGCTGGTCATCCTCAACAGGTCTCCCCACTTCAGTGCCCAGAACTTTGCGTATTCTTCACGTTCCAGTAATTGGTCAATCAGGACTGCGCGCTTATCAGACGCGGTGTTCTCCAGGAACGATCGACTCTCTGCAACGGTAGGAAGAATACCGATCACATCGAGGTAAACCCGCCGCAGAAACTCGGAATCAGTGCAGGTATCCGAAGGCAGATATTGAATCTGTTTCAACTTGTCATTGACCAGTTCATCAATGTAGTTTTTCGCTGGCGGCGACACCCATTTGAATCCGGGTTGATGCTCCACAAACATGAAAGGCACGGATTCAATGTGCTCCAGAAATCGCACGAGAATGACCGCCTCGCCCTGCGATGCACCCTCAACCCACCCGGATTCATCAACGGCAGCAATGGACTGGTCCGAACTCTCATAGACCACCAGCTTTGTGACATCTCTGGAAGAACCATCTGAAAAATGGGCCAGTACGGAAAGCTGCTGCCTGGCTTGTTCCAATGCCATGATTCTCTTTTGTGCGGGATACACTTCCAAACGCACACAACGTGGTGCATCGGGTGGATCAGCGTTCGCCCCCTCGGCAATCCATTTCCGAATGATGTGATAAGCAGGGTCATCGGAGTGAATCTGTTTTCCTCCTCCATGACTGACTTTCATGAGTGGTTTCTGCAACAGAAGACTGTTCTCAGGTTCGATCCGATTGACGCGTCGGCCAAAGTCTTCCCGAATCAGCGTCAACAGATCAAGTTTCTGGTCAAAGCCTCTGAGTGACAAACGAAACATGCCCTTTCCGCTGGGCGAACCGTGGCAAGCACCTGAATTACAACCCTGCTTGGATAGCGCAACAAGGACTTCTGATTCAAATGCTATGTCACGGTGTTGCGAGGCAGCAGACACTCGGATGGGGACTTCGATCTGATTCATCCCCACCTGAACAATGACCTTCGTTTCGCCGTCCGATTTGACATGAACGACTCCGTTCCTGACTTCCGCGATCGTCTCATCAAGGCAAGAAAAAACCGCGTCCCGAGTCCAGTCCTGAGGTGTCTGGTTGCTATCGTAACCAGTCACGACCAGCTGTCTGGCGGAGGACTCGCCGACCAACTCGACCTCCTTCGGATAGACTTCGACCTTTTGCGGCATCCTGGCAACCGGCAAGGGCGACAGAACCTGCTTGAACTTCAGCGGCTGACCGTGATAGGTGCTGGTGACCTCCACGTGAACCAGGCCTTCGCTATCCTGGTTGTCAAATGGCAGCGTCAGTTCAAAGACGGCTCGATTCTGATCAGCTGGGATGGCAATTTTTTTCTCAGATATCCACCCCTTCGGCAGTGATGCCAAAGCGACTTCAACAGGCTGCGGATCACCTCCCTGTCGTTCCAATTCCAGTGCCAGCGTGTGTGTTTTCCCGGCGATCAAAGGACGATCCACTGAAACTGACAGTTTGACGGGATCGATCCATTCAATCGGAAACTTCAGCTTCGCCATCCGCCCGCGTCCATTGAAGTCCGAGTAGGCAAGAAGAGAAACGCTGTCTGGCTCTTCCTCAGGATTGACGCGACTGAGCGTCAGGTTGTACTTGTCCTTGTCCGTCTTGGTAACAACATGCCACTGTTTGACGAGTTCACTGGGTTTGGCTTCGCTGTTACTGGCTTCGCTGTTACTG
>JAAXJB010000109.1:108008-119845 GCA_012270065.1 Rubripirellula sp.
CTCCACTGGGCAACAAAGTCACGGCAGCCTTGAATTTGTCATTGAGACGTTTCAAGACAAGGGTTGCCTGATGGCTGGTTTGATGCCGGGCAAGTTGCAATGCCTTGTCCGTGCTGAGCGAATAATATGATTCGCTCGCCGTCGCCCCGCTCAGCATCACAGCGTTATCCCGCCAATCATCCGGAAACGGAACATGAGGCCGCTTGAGACGATGAAGTGCCAAGCTGTTGACCGAGACACTTCCAGAGTTTGCTCCGACAGCTTTTCCGTTGATTTGGACCAACGCTGCACTATCCGATTTCCAGCTTTGGTCAGCCACCAAATGAACCTTTGCACTGGTTGCTTTTGCAGGCACCCGGGGATTGAGAATCCTCAGTCCCTCAACTGGCTGCGAGAACTCCAGTTGCAGCTCACCTTCGTAACCAAAACGCTTGACCTGCATTTCCAGAACGCATGCGCCCGTATCGGGTTCAATGATGAACTCCTCTCTCGTCTTTGCATCCGGTTTGAATGCCAACTCCACACTCCCCGCTGGCATCACATCAACGTAGTAACCAAATCCTTCACCACCGCGTCCAAGCAAATCCGATACCCGCAGTCGGTACACGCCATCAGCCGGAAACTTGCAGTCAAAAATCCATTCATCGGTATCTCCAACCTTGGATTCAGCCACCACCTCATTTTGCCCGTTCACCAATTGCATTTTCAGCAATGCTCTCGACCCAAGACTGCGAGTTCTCGACTGAAAACGCACATTTGCATCTTTGACTCCCGCAATCGCGTACTCATCCGCTTCACCGCTTTTCAACAGACGACCGCTGATGCCGACGGGAAAGGTCAACGGACTTTCTTCGTTACCTTCCACGTACTGAGGCGCGTCACTGACATGAATTCTGCGCCATGCCGAAGCGGTTCCCGAGGGAAAACGAAAAGCAAGATTCCCGCCAACATCCAACTTCCACTCCTGCTCGACGATCTGATTCACCGGTAACAGATCATTCCCAAAGGACTCGACTCCCACGAGAGTTGATTTTCCACGTTGCACGGCTAACGGAAAGCAATGGCTTGTCAGTGGGAAATTTCCAATCCGCAAGTGGTAGCTTCCCCCTGCAACGTACCCGCTGTCCTTGATTTCGATGATGTAGTCACCAGCACGCGAAAATTGGTGACGCAGGCGACACTCCGATCCAACACCATCATCGTCTGCCAGCAGGACAGTCTCACCTTCAGGTGTCAAAAGACGAATCACGGGATCCATCGCTGATTCGATGCATTGAGTCAGTGCTTCGATTGTCAACACCTGGTTTTCCTGGACCTGAAACCGGTAATGGTCAAGCCTTGCTCCGTCACTCTTTCCATCAATCGCAACCGAGTCCGGGATCACCTGAGCTGTTTTGAGTGAGTGATTTCCGCCATTGTCAGAAACAGCCGGCAGGTCGTCGACGAGGATGACAGATGGCGTCATGGGGCCGGCATTGGTGGCAGCCCAGAGCCCGATCGGTCCCAGTGGCACCGTGTCCGGCACAGTCAGCTCAATCACTGCTTTCTCGGATTCAACTGACTTGATCGTCAACTGCGTCTTGCAACGAGTGACAAACTTCAACGTTGAGTCAAATCCCTTGCCCGCCACGGTGAGTTCAGTGGCAACCCCTGGCTGCACGGATCGGGGCGTAATCGAAGTGATCGACTGAGCCTTCGCCAGATCGCCAGGAAGCCCAAGCAGCAATATGCCAACCAACGGACAAAGCAACATCCGCAGGCGAATGACAGAATTTTTGAATCGAATCAGGATCATGCTCATCGTCGCAAAGGACTGAGGTTCGGAGTACGTGATTTTCAGGACGATATCAGTGGACAATCAAATCAGGCCGGGGATGGGCCGACCATGGTAGATCTGATGGGGACGGTCAGCAGCGTCATGCCAAACAGCAGTCTGCGGAATACCCAATGCCTGATAGATCGTTGCCGCGAAGCTCTCAGGTGTGACGGGTTGTTCACTTGGATAGCCACCGTGCTCGTCAGACTCTCCAATCACATTCCCCCCCCGCACACCACCACCGGCAAACCAGACCGACTGCACCGCGCCCCAATGATCTCTTCCGGGCAACTTGTAATGTTTTTCCAACAGACTGATTTGAGGTGTTCGCCCGAACTCGCTCGCCATCACAATCAGCGTTTCATCCAACTCTCCAGTCGACTGCAGATCATCCAGCAAAGCCGACAAGGCCTGATCAGTGGGAGGAAACAAGTTGTCCTTCAGGTGTGGGAATGCATTTCCATGGGTGTCCCATGTTTCGTCATTTCCCAGATTCACCTGAACCAGACTGACTCCGGTTGAGATCAGACGGCGAGCCATCAAGAGTGACCAACCAAACGAATTACTGCCGTATCGCTCCAATGTTTTTGCATCTGCCCGTGTCACATCAAGAGCATGATGCACCGAAGCGTCGGTCAGGAGATCAATTGCTCCCTGACGCAAACGATCAAACTGTTCAGTTTCTGCATGTCCATCAAGTCTGCGTCGCTGGTCCTGCAATGTCTGCAGCAACTTCAAGCGGCCTTTGACTTCCCGCATTCCAAGTCCATGAGGCAGACTCAGTTGCGGTGCCTGAAAGATGCGTTTGTCAGCTGCACCACGTTCCTGATGGTCGAAGGCATAAGTTGGAAAAGCTCCATAGGACTTCGCGTGGAAAGGAGATGCGTCGATCATCCATGGATCGTATTGAGATCCCATTTCACCCGCATCCTGCCCCGGAATCACTCTTCCCGAGTTATGCACAAGCCGTTCGGGAAGCACGACCGCCGGTGGAAGATTGTTCGCAGAAACTTTCGCGCGGCCCGCGATTGCAGCAATCGATGGGCGATCGGTTCGACTGGGTTCATTGGGTTTGAAACCTGGCGGTAATTGGGAATGTCCCGTCAGCATGATGTGGTGGCCAGCCGAATGCTCGTTGGAACCGTGCGTCAACGACCTGCACAATGCCCACTGGTCACTGCGTTGAGCCAGCATTGGCAGATGTTCACAGATTTGCAGTCCCGGAGTCCGTGTCGAGATCGGTTTGAACTCACCACGTATGTTCTCTGGCGCACTGGGCTTCATGTCAAAGCTCTCATGCTGCGCCAAACCACCCGACAGAAAGATGAAAATGCAAGATTTGGCTTTACCAACTGGACCAACGTCGTCTTGCCCGGTTGCCTGACGCAACCCGGTCAAGTGGTTGATTCCCATTCCCAACAGGCCAATTGATCCAATCTGGATCGCTTCCCGACGAGCGACACGAGGATGCTGACAGGTGGCTTGCGATGCTCCTGGTTTCATTCAGCGACTCCTGTGTAAAGCGGTGAAATCACCTGCCCATTGCATAGCTGGTGAGGTCGTTCCAACGGATCCATGATCTGAGTGTCTTCTTCAACACCGAGTGAGTTGAATACAGTGGTCAAACAGTCGGCCGGTGAAAATGATCGAGTGACGGGATAGGCAGCCTGCGAATCCGTTTTGCCAACGACCTGACCACCTCGCACGCCTGCTCCTGCAAAGAGCCCGGAATAGGTGTGAGCCCAGTGGTCGCGTCCCGGCAAGGTTTGTCCCGGCAGAGTAGAAACTTTGGGTGTCCGTCCAAACTCACCCATGACAACCACCAGGGTCTGCTTCAATCGGCCTGACGAGTCCAGATCATCCATCAACGCCGCCAGCCCCTGATCCAATTGTGGCAACAGCCTGTTTTTCAACTTGCCCCAGTTATCAGTATGTGTATCCCAGGTCTGCACAATGCCCATTGCTGCCTGCACGACGGGAATGCCAGCTTCAATCAAGCGACGCGCCAGCAACAGACTCTGACCAAACTGGTTGCGACCGTAACGATCGCGAGTCGCATCGCTTTCCCGATGAACATCAAACGCTTTCACAACCTTTCCTGAAGTCAACAGTTTGATTGCGATTTCCTGCTGTTGCCGAAACGAACCAGCACCGCCATTGAGCTGATCTTCTTTACGAACACCCTGCAGCTTTTCCAGGAGCTCCCGGCGGGAATACATCCGCTTCTGAGTAATCCCTTCGCGCATGCTCAAGGCCTGCATGCGGAATCCATCTGCATTGGGGTCACCGTTGATCTGCCACGGATCGTGCGTTGCCCCGAGAAATCCAGCATGTTGCCCCGGCCATGTCAGCGGACCCTCAATAAAATAATTGGGCAATGAAACTGCTGTCGGAATACCATCACTACGAGGACGAACATAGTCGAGTGCCGATGCAAAATTTGGAAAGTCGTTGCGTGACTCTACCCGATCAAGATCAGTACCTCCCCGCGGAATGGGTGTAGGCCGGCCAGTGAGAGCAACATGTGTGGCCAGCAAATGGTTGTGTTCGCGATGCGCGAGTGTCCGAACAATCGACCAGCGCTGCATCTGCTTGGCGAGCAATGGCAAATGCTCACAAACAGCAATCCCGGGTACCGCTGTCGAAATGGGTTTGAATTCGCCGCGAACCTCAGATGGTGCTTCGGGTTTTGGATCAAACATGTCCAACTGACTTGGCCCGCCGCTGAGGTGAACATGCAAAACGGACTTGGCCTTGCCTCCGTTGGATGCTGCGACATTCCCCCCGCTCCTATCGGCACATGCGTCTGGGACATCGGGTGGCAACATCGAACCGACCACGCCTAATGCGGACGCATGAAACAAGCCGCGACGGTTGAATGCATACCTCGGTGACATCGTCGAAACTCAAGCTCATGAATGTTGTGGTTTTCAATCGCGTTGTCATGTTTGCGCATTGACATGTTTGACAGTGTCAAAACGCAAAGCTTTCGAAACCCAAACGATTGGCGGGACAGACAGGCTGGTCGATCATTGTCGGCTGTACGCAAGACGGATGCAACAATCCAATCCCACCACATGCTCCTGAACTTCTCCAAATCCCCGGGGATTCCTGCGGTGAATTTGCCGGCAATCACACTACTGGGCCGCTCGCCACCCACCGATTTGTGCCAGTTTGCCCGGTTTTTCCGTGGATTTTGCCTGTTTCAATTCCTTCGCCTGTTTCAGAGTTGAAACCAATCCTCAGGGATGTTGCTATAGTGGTGGCAAGGGAGCCAGCGGCGACGCTGTGTTCCACTGGCCCACGATGGCTTTTCCCTGCCTCTCACCCCCACCTGCCGGACTGACTCCATGCTCGAATTTGGTCAATTCAAAGCGAATACCTGTGGTGGTGTCGGACGTCGCGGATTCCTGAAAACCGCCGCCAGTGTGCCAGTCGCTTTGGGTGCGGGCATCCCAACCTTTGCCGAAGCGGAAGAGGCAAGGCGGCGTGCCAAGGCAAAATCTGTCCTGCTGTTGTGGCTCTGGGGCGGCCCGAGTCATATCGACATGGTCGATCCCAAACCCGATGCACCGATGGAGTACCGTGGACCATTCGGAACGATTCCAACTCGAACGACGGGGATGCATTTCACAGAACTCCTTCCGCGTCTGGCATCCCGGAGCGACAAGTTCAGTGTGATTCGTTCCATGAGGACCACCAATGGTGGACACCCCGGCGCTGGTACAGTTGGCTTGACCGGGTACGAAGAAAATGCCGGTCCCATTCAACCAAACTTTGGATCCATCATTGCCAAGCACCGCGGGCAACAGGATGCCTTGCCTCCATTCTTTTATGTTGGTCAGGGAATTCCTCGGGACCTGCCAAGACGCATCGAAGGTTATGGAGGCGGCACTCTTGGAAAAGCGTATGACCCATTTCTTGTCAGCTGCAGTGAAGACGGCAATGTTGGAATACCAACTCTGAAAATGCTGCCCGGCATGACTCCCGACAGAATTACAGACCGAAGGGAAATGCTGGCACAACTGGATCAAACACAACGTCAACTGGAAAACGCCCGCATCCGCGACTGGAACCGGTCTTATCAGGCAGCCTACGGACTGCTGACCGAGTCAGGTGCACGTGAAGCATTTGACCTGACGCAGGAATCACAACGCACACGCGATTCCTATGGACAGACCACATTCGGCCAAAGTTGTCTCTTGGCCAGAAGGTTGGTGGAAGCAAAGGTTCCCTATGTGCAAGTGAACTGGAGCGAATACGTAGAGACCTTCACGCCCAACGGAGATTTTGGCTGGGACACCCATATCTACAATTTTGAACTCTTGCAGGACCGCCATTGCCCGATCTTTGACCGCGCTTTCAGCGCGTTGCTCGATGACCTTGATGACCGTGGACTGATGGAAGAAACACTCGTCATCGCCATGGGAGAATTTGGCAGAACGCCAAGAATCAGTAATCGGGCTGCACGCGAACACTGGCAGCACTGCTACTTCTCGATCTGGGCCGGAGCCGGGATTCAACCAGGGCGTTGCATCGGCCAGAGTGATGCCAAAGCTGAACACCCCGTCACACGCCCCATCACTCCGCTGATGGCAGGAACGACGATCAGCGAATTGTGTGGTATCGGGGCAAGAGAACGTGCTGAAATGAAAGTGCTCGATGGCGGTAGCCTGATTCATGAACTGCTCTAATCATTATCCCACTGGCGGATTTCTCCGCTCTGGCAGGAAAACCATGATCTTACGAATCTTGTTCCTCAGCGGAATTCTGTCCGCTGCCTCCCTTGCTGCATCCGAACCAGTACGGCTGACCCATGATGGTACGCTGAAACGTGATCCACGCTTTCTCGAGGGTGGTATGGAACTCGTCTATTGCTACGACGAAGCGCCTGACCTGATCCGCATGATGAGAATCCAGCTGGACGAATCAACGGCAAAGCCGATGTTTGACAACTCAGGTGATAAACATCAGCTCGAACCTTTTTTTTCCCCGGACGGCCGATATGTCGTTTTCACGGAATGCACCGGGAATCTTTCTGCAAGACTCGTCATTCGTGACCAGCAGAACAAGAAAGACGCCTACATTACCCATAGTGGTCGTGGCGGCACACGAAGCCCCTGCTTTTCGCCGGCAAGTGATCTGGTTGTTTATGCGTTCGCTGAAACGGGTCCGCAGCATCTGTGGTCCGTAAAACCTGATGGCAGCGACAAAAAACAGATCAACGAAACACAGGGGATAAGTAACTGGCCCAACTTCACGCCCGATGGAAAGCGTCTCGTCTATGCCAACAGCCGCGAGAACAACTACGAAATCTACTCAATGAACATCGACGGCTCAGACGAAAAAAGGCTCACCAGCAATTCGCTGATGGATATCCGTCCGGCCGTCTCACCGGACGGAAAGAAAATCGCCTTCACCAGCACGCGGGATGGCAACTACGAAATCTATGTGATGAACATTGACGGTTCGGACACAAAGCGAATCACTCAATCCGAAGAACGTGACGACTATCCCACATGGCACCCGGATGGAAAACGCCTGGTTTATGTCGGTGAACAGGCAGGAAAATTCGACTTGTACATGGTTGAGGTCCGGTGATGCTGTTGGATTCCAAACAACAGCGTGGCAGGTGCCTGAATCGGCTCCGCCGTGCATCAAAGCAGTTGCGGTTTCTGTGGTGTGCGACTTTCCCGTCTGTAATGACGACGCTGATCCTTGTGATTCTTTTAAATCCAGAATCTGCTTCGGCAATCGAGCTGAGAGATTCCGATCAGGCAACCCTTCATCCCACTGAACCCACTGAAATCACCCTGATCGGTCAAGACCTGCGATCTGAATCAGGCAAGGCAGCAGATCTGTGGTGCAACTCACCTGTCACAGTGGAGGTAGTGGACACTGAGAACGCCGATCGAAATCGCGTTCGTTACCGGTTAACACCAACGATGCCCATGGGCGGCGTGGTCACGATTAGAGCATACAACGAGAAATCGGTATCTCAGGCCATGCTGTTCTTCGTCAGTTCGCCTGCCGGCCAAAACGCCCCTCCAGAATCTGCAGATCCGCTAGAAATGCCATTTGGCTTTGATCTCAAGTCGCCTGGCAACAATGACAAGACAATTCAATTTCAATGTGATCAAGGGCAGCAATTCTGCGCCGAGATCATTGGTTCAAGGATCGGAAGTGCAGTCGATGCGGTTCTGATACTGTCGGATCAGGATGGTAATGAACTTGCCTTTGCGGATGATCACCCGATTACTGGCAGCGATCCCGTGTTGCGATGGAAGGCTACCTACACGGGAATACACAACTTGACCATGAAAGATGTCGAATATCGCGGCGGATTGAGAATGCATGTGCGGGTCAATGGAGTGTCTACGGTCGGCCGGACACATCCTCCTGCCATTCGACGCGGTGAAACCCGGCGCCTTCTCACGATGGGTGAATCTTCAACAGCACCGCTCGCGGATGTGATCATGCACGTTCCCTTGAGCGATTCTCCCGGACTCGGTTTTGTGCCGCAAAGTTCGATCCTGGCTCCTTTCATCAAATCCGATCTACCCGTCTACACTGAAGCAGAATGTCAACAGGTGCCAGTGCCGGCTCTGTTCTGTGGCACGATCGGAGCAGCATCACAGGTGGACAGCGTCACATTTGATGCGGCAAAATCCGAAAAGCTCATCATCAAATTTGAATCAGTTGATGGGCCATTCATTGGAGACTTGAGGTTATTCCGTGGTACGGAAAAGGTCCGTGACCATCACTTTGGTCGGGATCCTCGTGGGACGCTTCAATACACTGTTCCCGAGACGGACACCTACCGCATTGAAATCCGTGACGTGCTGGAGCGTTTCGGCCCCGGACATGAATATTGTCTTTCGATTCGCAATGATCTTGCACCATCCATCTTGCGAGTCGCTCCCGTCAATCAGGGTGATCGCCGCATTCGAAATGACAAACCGCATCGTCAAGTCTGGTTCAATGATGAAACACTGCCTCTTTTGATCAGAGCGGACAGACGGGGATTCAATGGCCCGATCACTGTGCGTGCTGAACTCGATGGACTGGCTTGTCCGGTCGACGGAAGAATTGAAGAAAAGAAAAATGAAGCAGAAGTCCAGATTCACCTTCCAGAACCAGTTCCTGAAATGGCATTCAAAAAACTCAGGATTTTTGGTCAATGCAAGGTCGACGGACGCATCAAATACGTGCCAGTGGATCTGAGCGAACATGTAAAACGGGACTTTGAAGATTATCTCACTCTTCCGTCCGATATCACGAATACCATTGCCGTTGTCGTGACACCGTACAACGAGGAAAAAAAATGAATCGCTGGCTGGCTGAAACCCTGAAGACCATCACAGGCCCGCTGAAAGGTTCATGCGGAATCATTGCGTTCGTCTGGTGGTTCGGACTAACAGGTCCTGACGTGAAAAACGGCTGCGCAGAGACAGACGATGGCCAACAGATAATCCTCAAGGTCCATCCTGCGGAATTCACCATCACCGGTCGACGTGATCCTCTGCAATTGATTGTGACTGCCACGCATGAAGGTCAAACTTTCGATGTCACTCGCGACTGCGAATATCAGCCCGAGGGAAATCAGGTACAGATCTCCGAAACAGGACTTGTCAGTCCCCTGACCGATGGAAAAGCAAACATCAAAATCAGCTGGCAAGGCATGGCCATTCGAGCGGCAGTTACAGTGATCAATACAAATCAGCCGCAGCCCATTTCGTTTGACTTCGATGTCCTTCCCGTTCTTGCACAAACGGGTTGCAGTGGAGGCTCATGTCATGGAGCGCCGCACGGGAAGGCTGGCTTCCGGTTGTCACTATTCGGATCAGACAGAGAACTGGACAGGGTGTCATTGACTCAGGAAATGTTCGGGCGTCGAATCAATCCCATTGAGCCTGCGAAAAGCCTGCTGTTGCAGAAACCCAGCATGCAAATCGCCCATCAGGGTGGAAAGAGATTTTCAGACACGGAACGCCCCTACAGGGTGCTGCACGATTGGATTGCTGAAGGGTGCCGTGATGACAGGGATGAGCCCGACTGCATTGGGATTGAAGTTTTCCCGAAACAGAACCGATTGCTGAGTTCGCCCAAATGGCAACAGCAATTCTCCGTGATCGCCAGGTTTGCAGATGGGCAAAAGCGAGATGTCACCCAATTGGCAAAATACGAAAGTTCCGATCCACTCGTTGCAACAGCGACCAGAAGTGGCCTTGTGAACGGAATCAGACGCGGGGAAGCGGCGATCATCATCCGCTATCTCAACCACATCGCAACGCCGCTGATGACATTCGTCGAGGACACGGATGACTACCAGTGGAAAACAGTCAAAGCCAATAATGAAATTGACCATCTCGTGCATGCCAAATTGAAAAAGCTGCACTTTCTTCCCGCCGGGACATGCACGGATCAACAGTTCATACGACGAGTGTTCATCGACACAATTGGCATCCTGCCCAGCGAAACCGAAGTCGACTCGTTCCTTGAAGACACCAATCCTGACAAGCGGTCGATTCTGATTGATGGTCTCTTGCAACGAAGGGAGTTTGCAAAATTCTGGGCCCAGAAATGGGGTGATCTGTTACGGATCTCGACAAAACTGATCGGAACAGCGAGCACACACAAATTCAATCGCTGGCTCGAAAACAGCGTCTCGCAAAATCAACCGTATGACGCATTTGCCCGTGACATTCTGCTTGCGACGGGCAGCACGAGACAGAATCCTGCTGGCAACTTCTACCGTTCGGCGGGTGACACGAGCGATGCAATGGAAACGGCCGCCCAGGTTTTCCTGGGCACGCGCATCCAATGCGCGAAATGCCACAATCATCCATTCGAAAGATGGACGCAGAAAAACTACTACGGCCTGAGTGCCTTTTTCAATCGCGTCGAACGATCAAGCACATCACGCAAAGAAGAGGTGCTTCTGTGGTCCCGTGAAACCGGGGAAGTAACTCTGCCAACTACGGGTGAAGTTGTGAATCCTTGGGTTCCCGGGTCAAACAACGCACTTGCGGAGATCAGCGAAGGCAATCCCGTCGGTGATCGCCGTCGGGCTTTTGCAAACTGGCTTACCGGGGATGATAACCCTCTGTTCGCAAAAGTCGAAGTCAACCGGATCTGGTCGCACCTGATGGGCCGGGGCGTCGTCGAACCCTTTGACGACTTTCGCGACTCCAATCCACCCGCAAACACTCCTTTACTTGATTTTCTCGCAGAAGCATTCATCAAGAGTGGATACGATCGAAAACACATCATACGCATGATCCTGAACAGCCAGACCTATCAGGCTGCATCGCAACCGGCAGATAAAGACCTTGATGGTGCCAAGTATGCATCGCACTACAACGCGAGGATTTTGACGGCTGAGCAACTGGTCGACGCACTTGGGTTTGTCACGGGTAAACCCAAACAGTTTTTTGGTGTTCCTGCAACCACAAAGGCAACCTGGTTACCTGCACCTGACCTCCGACCCCATGACCGCGGTCGCATTGGTGATATCGAGTTTCTGAAAGTATTCGGTCAACCAGAACGACAAAGTGCCTGCGAGTGTGAACGCAGTGACGATGTGAGTCTCGGACAGGCTCTCGAATTGCTGAATGGCAAACTGGTCACAGACATGCTGAGCTCCCGTTCCAACATTTTCCACCAACAACTCGATGCTGGAACTGCAACTGATGAAATCATTCAATCACTCTACAAACGTGCCTTGTGTCGCTCCGCCACTGAAACAGAAATGAAGATTCATCGAGACTACCTGGCTAGCCATGAAGACACTCACGTGGCGATGGAAGATATCTGCTGGGCAATTCTCAACCGCACCGAGTTCCTTTTTCAACACTGAGTTACCAATTTCGGGAAACACGATCTCCGGAGGCACTGGTGAGCCAATCCGTTTGACAGGTGAATCCCCAGGTTCTGCCATCAATCGCAAAACGATGAATTGCAAAACGTTGAACAAGTCGAAAGCAGTTGGTCACCTCGTGAATTCGTCGGGTAGACTGGA
>JAAXJB010000109.1:119945-144542 GCA_012270065.1 Rubripirellula sp.
CGTTGAACAAGTCGAAAGCAGTTGGTCACCTCGTGAATTCGTCGGGTAGACTGGAGGGCGTGCAGGGTCAACAGCCAGGCTGCCCCATCATCGGACTTCCCGATGCAGGAAAACTCCAAACGGGAACGAACAAGGGACCACCCAATGTCCGACCAAATCCCCTCCAGCTGGACCACACCGCTCGAGACATAGCCAATCCCATCCCTGCCTGAAACTTCCATCCCCTGAATGTCTGTTCTCCCGCCGTGATGCGAATGAAGAACCCAAAACCGGTTTCCAGCATGTACACCCGACTGTTGTTGATTCTGATACCGTTCGCGGCGTTGGGATCTCCCTCCGTGGCCTCAGAGCCCATCAGCTTCACGGCCACGATTGCCCCACTGTTAAAAACCCACTGCCTGACATGCCATGATTCTGAATTGGCTGAAGCAGACTATCGGGTCGACACCTATCAGCATTTGATGAAGGGCGTGAACGGTGCTGATGCCGTTGTCCCGGAACAGCCTGACAAGAGCAGACTTTATCTGGTTCTGGTGGAAACTGACGAAGATGAAAGAATGCCAGCAGAAAGCGATCCATTACCTGCGACAACAATCGCGTTGATCAAAGATTGGATCAAGCAGGGAGCCACCTTCGACGGCCGGTCCACCAATCAACCGATCGTTGAAATGCTACCGGATCTGGAACATCCTTTGCCTCCTGAACAATATCCGGCTCCGATCCCTCTGTCAGCTCTCGCACTCGATCCGTCACAGAACGAACTGTTCGTTGGCGGGTACCATGAAATCACGCAGTGGAAAATGAATGGCGAACTTGCTCGTCGATTCAGTAATCAGGGCGAACGCACCTATTCCATTGATCTGCATCCGACATTGCCAAGGCTCATTTCAGCCAGTGGCACACCCGGTGTCCTCGGCGAGGTGAGATTGTTCGACCTTTCAAGTGGCAAGGTCATGTCAGTGCTGACTAAGACTGACGAGGTCATCATGGATGCCAGATACAGCCCCGATGGGAAAACCATTGCGGTTGCCATGCCGGATGGCTCAACCAGACTGCTTGATTCTGAAACCGGTCAGGAAAAAACCAACTTGCCAGGACATTCAGACCAGGTTCTTGCCATCAAATGGCACCAAAATGGTCAATTTCTGGCGACAGCCAGTCGCGATCACACTGCCAAGATCTTTGATACCGTCAGTGGAGCCTCCATCGCTACGTTCACCGGCCACACAAAGGCAGTCAATGACGTAGCATTCCTGAATGGTGATGAAGCTGTCAGCGTGAGCAATGATGGGACAGCACAATTGTGGAACATCCGGAACGGAAAACGCATCCGTGAAATCGCAAGCACAAAAAAACCCTTGATCAGCATCGCGTGCTCACCTGAAAAGTTCGCAATTTCTGGTGCCATATCGACTCAGTATTTCAGAACCAACGGGACCCAACCACTCGAAAAAATTTCCAATTCGGATGCGTGGACCACGATTGCTGCGTTCGACGCAACCGGAAAGATATTCGTCAGTGGTACACAGTCTGGTGAAGTTTTCATTCATTCCGATCAGAATGAACCATCACGATTCAAAGCCATCCCCGGTCATTAGTTCGCCCGAAGTGATTTCCTGCTGCTGACACTGCGTATCACTGCGTCCGAAATGGAGCTTCCTGGCTACCAATCCGACCACGATCCATGACTGAATTTCCCGTGATTGTGAGCTTCGCGTTCTACGCATTGCCAAATTGAACCGCTCGAAGCAAAACAAGAACACGCTTCCAAAGAGTCATGATTGGTTTTTCTGAATCACCGCACACACAAGTGGGACGCAATCCCCCGGCAAGATGGAAACAAACCGGTGGAGCGGCTTTCCAGATATCAGTGCCCATCCGATCCCTCAAATTTCGTCTTGGCCTCACTGGTGATTTCACAACACCGGTGAGTTCACAAACGAGGGAACGTTCAAATCAACATTAGAAGTTCAACCTGCCATTGGCATGCTGCGATGTTAAGACGGGAGCAATGAACATTTTCGGAGCAGTATTCGAATTTTCAACAGCAGTCTGGTTCAGGTGGTGTCAATCGCATCGACGGGAGTGACTGCAAAAATCGCTTTCAATCGGGAAACGGCACCAGTCGATCTTCTGCCTAGGGAGCGCTGTGTGTGGTGAGCGAACTGGGTCAGTCGATTGTCTCATTCTTCAAGTCCTTAGAGTGATTCTCCTTCCCTGTTGTCTACGCAGAATCTTCCTCCAAATTCGGCCGTGATCTTTCTGAAGGTAAAAACATGTCAATTCTTCACAGTTTCTGCACATACACCGGGCATCGGAAAGTCGTTCAGTGGATCAGTGCAATCCTTTTGATTTCGGCGTTGGGACAACCCTCCACCGGCTTCGCCCAGACAGGGCAGGATGGCGGAATGTGGTTTTCGGCCAACACCCAAGGTACTTTGGGAGATGGCTGCAAGCATCAACCTGGCTGGCGTTGGTGGTTCGACGGTCACCTGCGTTATCTTGATGATTCAGGTGGTTACAACCAGAGCATCATGCGCCCGGCTCTGGGTTACGCCATCAATTCCAACACTGCACTGTGGTGGGGCTACGCCTGGATCAACGAATTGCCAACCAGCGGTGCCCCAGCCTTCAATGAGAACCGGATGTGGCAACAATTGACATGGTCCCGCAAATTCGACCGGGCAAGCACGCTGAGTCGAACACGGCTCGAACAGCGTTTTGTGGAAACCGGAGACGACACCGGATGGAGATTCCGCCAACTGATGAAGGTGGATCGTCCGCTCGATTTCCAACCTCGCTTGAGCCTCGTCGCCTGGGATGAAGCTTTCTTCGATCTGAACAGGACGGACTGGGGCCAGCAAGGCAGTTTTTCCCAGAATCGTCTGTTCCTCGGATTGGGCTGGAAGTTCTCAGGCAAGAACAATCCCAAACTGGAAGTGGGCTATCTCAACCAGTTCCTGCGTCGTAGGGGCGCGGATGACCAGTCCAACCACATTGCATCTGTGAACTGGTTCTGGACTTTCTAGAAGAACTGGCTTGAAGCTTCGGAATCAGCGAGAGAAGGGCATGCTCAAACAGTTTGAGGCATGACAGTTGATCGGTGCACTTCGAAACAGTGCGCCGATACCTGATTCCTTGTCCAAGCCGAACTGGACGAAGCAGAATTCAGCAACTTGTCGGCTGATCGAAGAACGCAGCCTCCGGGGTGACCAGCCTGTTCCGGTAGAGCAGCATGCTGACTCTGATCCAGTAATCCCCCGTGGAAAGAAAACAGCTCTGGTTCCGGAGCTGCAATTGCCCCGGCTGATCATGACACGGCTCATCCGTGACAGCGACTTTCATCAATCCGATTGACTCGCCCTCATGTGTCACGGTGGGCACTCCCCAGGGCGATGTCAGTGGATAGAAATTGCAGGCTCGAACAAAACGCTCCACAAGCCGAGCTTGATGCCAGGGAATCCCGCCAGTAAACGGCAGTTCCCTGCTGTAGTACCGACGTTGTGATGGGTCCTGCGGCTGACTGGGAATGCTGTTTGGATCGGTTTCCAGCAGCTTTTGAATCAGTTCGAGGCCATCTTTCGTACACTGCCGGCTGATACTGAGTCCAGTCGCATCCGATGCAAGCTCAAACCTCTTTTCAAAGACAATGTCACCCGTGTCGATACCGCTCTCCATCCAGTGCAAGGTGGTTCCGTGGTGCGACTCACCGTTCATGATTGCCCAGTTCACCACGTTGATACCGGCATAGCTGGGCAGTGGGCCAGGATGCAAATTGATCGCTCCCAAACGTGCTGCAGAAAGTACGGCAGGATGAACAATGTGCAGAGAATGCACATTCAGAATCAGATCAATGGCATCGCGTTCGACCTGCTCTGCGAATTCCTGCTTCTTGACTTGCTCAGCTGGCCACACGGGTATGCCCAGGTGGTCCGCAACTTTCGCTACGGTGGCCCCCAAGCGTTTCGTACCATGCTGTTCCTGCGTGGTCAGTACAGCGACAACTTCGTGCTGGCTTGCATGGGCGACGCGCAACGCCTGTATCCCGGCAGACTCTTCCAGGAACAACAACAATCTCATCATTTGTGACCTTGATCAGGCGTTGGTTTTCATCCAGTGTTCACCTTCAAATCCGGTGAACAGGGCATCAGCTCGCAAAAAAGAATCAATCAACTGGCAGTTGGCTGAGTGAATGAGCATCCATGGAACGCCTTTGAACAAACAGTGCCTGCTTGCCAAAACAGAATTTTTCCCCGGCTCGGTTCGCCCCCAGAGTGCAGCCAGACCGTTGCGACTGGCATCATTCAGAAGGCAATCCAGCACCGCTTCGTATGAATTACCGAGACTTACCAACTGCAAGACCCTGCCGGTTGCATTTCGACTTCGATAATAAACAAACCAGCCAAGATCCTGTCCGGTTCTCGACCTCACAACGCATTTCGCAAGAGGTCCCTCAGTCTCACTCTGGCCTGCCATGTCGAGTAACCAATCCAACGACTTCTGCTCACCAACCGGCATGATTGCCCGTTTGGGTACCTGATTCTGGAGTGCCAACAGTTCTTCGCTGGAAATCTCCACCGCTTCACAATCCACCGGAGAGGGCTTGATGGGGGGGATTCGTCGAAGAACTGCGTCACCGCAACTCAACAGTGGCCTCAAAACTGACTGCGTTACCCCCGCGTCCAAGAACGTTTCAGCGCAGGCAGAAAGTGGTTTCAACGGTCGCATCCAGGTGTAGCAGTACGGATGCGCGATGCTGCCACCGCTAGCTGTCCATATCTTGCAGGTAACATCGTTTGCCGTATCGGTGAGCGACAAATCCTGCGGTCCGCCAAGAAACCTGCGCAGAAGTGCAACGCCGACCAGAGGATTGCGATGCCCGGTCTCCCCGGGCGCAACCATCAACGCGCTGGATACAGCCATGGTCACTGGACTGCCCTGAAAGTGCAAAGTCCGGGGAATGACTCCCAGATAACCATTGATGCGGCCGTTCTTTTCAGACACCAGAGAAGTGATCTCGTCACTTACCCACGGGTTATCGAGATAAACCTGCTCAAGATACTGTTGCAGACTGGGGCTCTGGCTGGCTGGTGAGTCTGTGAACGTCGATCGATAAAGATCGGTAATCTGCTCGAAATCAGAGCGTTTACAAACCCGAATTCCGTCCGTCATACGTCAATTCCCCGAGACAGTTCTAGAGATGGAAACAGCTTCATATCGATTGCTGAACGTAAGCTGCGATTGATTTCAGAGTACGGAAAAACTCAATGTCCAGACTATCCATGTCAACGGTGAACCCATAACGGTTCTCAAGGTGGGCAAGCAGGTCAACCATGGTCAGAGAATCGATCAAGCCCGAATCCAGAAGATCAGTATCATCCTCGGGAATCTCGATTGATAACTCCGTTGCAAATATCAAGCGGATCTGCTTGACCAAATCAGTGTCAGTCAACATTTTCTGCATCTTTGATGATCAACAAATTACCAGTATTCCCTTCATCACTTCCGGGCAGCTTTGCCATGCCGATTCAGGAAACGGTTTGAGACTCGGCTTGCATCGCTTCAGCAAACATTTCCTTGAGCTTTTTGCGATCAGTCTTGCCATTACCCGTCTTGGGCAGTGATTCAAAACTCAGCCAACGCGCGGGAAGCATGTACCTTGGTAACAGCCCGGAAGCCTGACTGCGAATCACCTGTGAAGTGACGTCAGCCTCGGCTTCTGGTACGAATGCACAGCAAATAGCGGTTCCCTCGAAACCTCCCGTTGGCACACCCACCACGGCACAATCCTTGAGAATCCCCAGGGCATTCATGGCAGTTTCAATTTCACCAAGTTCAATTCGATACCCACGACTCTTGATTTGTGAGTCATTCCTGCCAAGAAAATTGAACAAACCATCTTTTCCCTGGTAGGCAAGGTCGCCGGTTTTGTAAATTTTCTCTGGCAAACCGAGTCTCTCATCAGGTTGCAGGAAAACTGCCTCACTCTTCTTCCGGTCTTCCCAATACTCAAGGCTGAGGCCTTCTCCGCTGATGTACAAGTCACCCTGGGTCCCCTGTTCGACTGCTTGCAACTGATCATCCAAAACAAACAGCTGTTCTCCCGTGCACGCTTCCCCAATCGGAATTTGCTCCTGAGGATCGGTCGGACACTCAGGAACGGTGTAGTAGCTGCTTGCGATGGTGGTTTCGGTGGGCCCATAAAGATTCGTGAACTGGATGTGTGGCAAACGTTCCATCAAGTGAATCAAGGTCGGTGTGGGCAGCACTTCGCCACACCACAGCAACCGGCGCAGATCCGGAAAGTCGTTGTGATCAATCGTCTCACTTCGCGCCATCATTGTCAGAGCCGATGGAACGGAAAACCACTGAGTCAACCTCGAGTCGCGGATGAAACTGCTCAACAGTTTGGGTAGAAGGTTTGCCTTGGCAGGCACCATGTGCAACTCGGCACCCGAGGCGATACTTCCGTAAATGTCGAATGTCGAAAGATCAAAATGCAGTGGCGGGTGTCCTGAAACCCTGTCATCCGGCCCAATTCCAAAATACTCACGGCCCCAATCAACAAAGTGAACTACATTCTGATGCGAAATCACGACTCCCTTGGGAGTGCCTGTCGACCCAGAGGTAAAGAGAATATGTGCGGGATCACAGGGAGCATTTTTGCTGCCGGGCGGTGCTGGTTCGGCGTCGAGCAAATCAGACTCATAAAAAACACATTGGCTGCCAACCACATCAGACGCTTCCATGGTTCCCACCATGGGCGATTGAGTTTCCGACATATGGGACAGTGATTCACTCGCCAACCTTACCCCTGATTCGTCAACAAGAATCAGCCTCGGGCGACATGACTCGAGAATCATCTGCACCCTTGGGGTCGGGCTGGTGATGTCGATGGGAACATAAACGCAGTCAGCTTTCATGACGCCATGCATTGCAACAACGGCGGCGGGCGTCTTGTCCACGAACAGGCAGATGCGATCACCACGCTCGCATCCTGCACGGATCAACAGGTTTGCAAGACGGTTACTCTGCTGTTCCAATTCGGCATAAGTCAGCTTCTTTGCGCCCGCAACAATCGCGGTTGCCTCGGGACGCACTTCTGCTTGATGTGTTGCGTAATGATTGATCAAGTGTGTCATGAATCCCCAATCCTGATCTGTTCAAAAACCTTCCTGATGTGTTCCAGCTCGTCCTTGCATGGCGGGATATCAAGTATGAAAGTACGGTGTCCCAAGGTGACGTACCCGGAAACTTCCTTCATCACCTGATCGTACGAACCAACCAGATAAGGACAGAAGGTCTTGTAAGTATGAAATGGCCTCATCCAATAGGGACTGTCTTTTCCCGCAGGTCGTTCTTCCTGCTCTGACAATTGCTTGTGCCAGTGTGAGTCAGACGTCTTCATCGCCAGCTGATTCGCCAATTGACCTCTGCGGTCATCCGGGAAACGCTCTTGGGCAACGTTCCATGCCTCCTCGCTTGTGGAGCGTGCAATGATTCCAACTCGAACACCTGTCGACAGATCAGCATTGCCGACATCCCCCACTGGCTCCTCACTCTGGGATGCCGGTTTCGGATACTGGATGGCTGTGACACCTGTTTCGGTGGCCGCAGCCAACCCTGCCGGTGAAGAGCCGGACATCATGTAGCGGGGCTGCAAGTCAGGCGGCACGGGCGGATTCAGCTTCAGATTACGGACGCGATAGTATTTCCCCTCCTGCGTGATGCCCCTGGGATTTTCACAAAGTCCGCGGATAATCTTCGTGTATTCGACGAGGCGATCGTAGCGTTCGTCATGTGGCGTCGGATCATCCAACGCCAATAGATCATTCCGAAAACCACCTGCCACAAGATTCAGGCAGATGCGCCGTTGATAGAGGAATGCGAGCGATGATATTTTTTTCGCAACAGTAAACGGATGCATATACACTGGCTGAATCGCCACCAGTGGACAGATTGTTGCTGTATTTTCAAGAATGACCTGGCTCACCGTCCATGGATCAACAATCCCATTGTCGGCGTAAACCAGCATGCCCATGCACCCTGCGTCTTCGCTCCAGCGTGCAACATCGATGACACTCTTGAGGTAGCTCTCCGAGTTATAATCTTTGGAACTGCAACAGGTGGAGTAAAGCAGAATCTGGTTTTGTTGCTTCGAATCAGACATGGTCGGTTCGTTCATGGCAGGACTCCCACTCGTCTATGCAAATACTGATTCACCGATCCAGCCTGAAGGGCAACGGAATCATGGACGAACTGATTGAACGCCCTGTCATCTTCAAGCGGAACCGGAACCAGACAACTGGGCACGCATCGATAGATGGGATCCACGAAGCAACCCTGACAAGCTGGATAACTCGTGTACATCAAACCCCAACCTCCTGTGGCGTGACCGGTTTTTCTATGGCTACTCCCGGCATCAGACGCCTCAGTCTCTGTCCCAGCTCATGACTCATGTCAGGCAAGCCTGTCAGACTCAAAAAGACAACATCAGAGTAAAGGTTGTCAATTTGATCAGGATTCACGTTGTCTGATTTGTAGAGTGCATGCGCTGGAGCCCAGAACTTGAAACTGTTGCGAAAGTTGATATCGGACGTCAAACGCTCGTCCACAGCAATGAAACGCGCAGAATGGCGTTTCAATAACGCAGCCCGGATCGCGGTTTCATTCTTCTGGTACAGGCCCTTGTTGCTGATGTAATGGACATGGCAGTAAGGCAGACGGTGTCGCACGACATGGGTGTAGAGGATGTAGCAATACTGCCCGCCACTGGCCAGAAGAACATTTCCTGTACGATAAGGCAGATGATCCAGCAGAATCCGTTGATCAACCGCGTTGAGATGGGGAGAAATCCGGTCCGGATCAAACTCCAATTCAGTACTGAGCGCACCGCTTCTGCGACTGCGAATCGGCTGGGGAAGCAGGATCCGCAATTGGGAATTCAAATCCTTGAAACCAAGTCGACGTGTAACCGCACGGATCCTGTCACAAGGAGTGAAATGGGTGATTGTGTACTCGTTCAACCGTACGATCGGACGCAGCATGGCTAATGAACGACCCCGGTAGTCTTCGCGGACCCACCAGGTATGCAGGTTGCAGAACTTCCGCTCCACACCACCGATCAAGCGTCGGCTGAAAACCATGGCCATCATGCCAACCACCTGATCGTTGTCCAACATGGCGTAGCCAGAATATCCTTCGCCGTGATCCCATGCGTAATCAAAGACGTTCTTCCAGTCATCTTCAGTTGACAACGGGTCATCATCGTGAAGAAACGCTTCGTAGAGTCTTGGAAAAAGCTCTGAAGTTATTTTTTCGAGTTTAACCATGTAATGATTCACATCGCTGTGGATGCTGTATCTTCAGCCGGCAATTCGATGTCTGGCAGATACAGAATGGAATACAAGTTCGGATCAGGCGTGGGTGACAAACTCAGCATCCGCACCAGACAGGAGGATTTTGCACTGGCGGTACATGACAGCCGTGACGTGGCAATCAACCTGCAGAAACTGAACTGCCACGTTTTGTCCTTGTTCTGCCCACACCAGTACCGGTGATCGTATTTCTCACAACCGAGCCCCACTTGTTGGTTTGGCAAAGGTATTTCACGATCACCATCAGGCATCGGAGTTTCTGCCAGGCGTTGAGTTTTGAATCCGATATCGACTGCAGATGCCCCCGCAACAGTCTCATGCGTGTTGACGCAAAACGCGATGTCGCTTTGGTATCCATGAAGGTCAGTTGATCCGCTGCGTTTTCAATGCGACTGGATGCTGCAGCGTGCACTCTCTGATAGAAAAGAGTCTGAGGGATTTCGTAATAGCAACCCAAAAGGCTCAAGGCCCCCATGAGAACTTTCTCAGAACCATAGCAGGCAGGAAACAACCGGGTGGCACGCAATGCATCGGAGCGAATCAGTCCGTAACTGTCCACGCACCAGTTCGTCCCGAGCAGCACTCCCTGAAATCGCAGGTATGGAACCGACGAATCGTGATGCTGGCGTGGCAAACCCGCTTCAGACGTGTGCCCTATCCCTTCAGCCTCCGGGGCGGCTGAATCCAGCACATCACCTTTGTCGTTGATTTTTGAACTGGCACTGTGCACCCAAACAACATCCGGATGTGTTTCCAGCACCTCGACACATCTTGCAAGAAAATCAGGTTCGCACAGGTCATCATAGGACGCCCACTTGAAATAAACCCCTTTTGCCAGTCCGAACACGTGATTGAAATTTCCCGTGGCTCCCACATTCTCGGTCTGCCTGACATACCTGATGCGCGGATCCCGTTGTGCATAGCTCCGGCAAATATCTTCAGTATGATCCGTGGACGCATTGTCGCTGATGATAATCTCATAATCATCATGGGTTTGCTTCAGCAGTGACTCCATGGCCTCGTGCAAGTAGGACTCGGCGTTGTAGACCGGCATGCCAATGCTGACCAGGGGCGATCCTGTGGTACGCAAATCGCTTGGCTGCCTGTTTTCTCCAGTCAACACAACGTCATTATCCGACTTGCTGGGATGAATGGGCATGTCTGCGTCTGAGTTGAAATCCTGCATCAAGTGCAACCCGTCATCATTCTGTCGTGCCTAATGGTCTTGCGGTAAAACCGGGTTTTCCAGGGATGGCTGGACAGGCACAATCTGCTTGGAACTCTGGCTGAGGGTTTTTGTGTAAATTGCCGCCAGCCGCTCATGATTCGCATCGGCAGTGTATTTCATTTCAAACTCTTTCCGCGCAGCCGAACGTAAAGCTGTCGCACTCATACTGAAGATCTGCTCGACCTTTTCGGCAAATGCTTTGGCGTTTGCCGGTTCGACAAGGAATCCTGTCTGTCCATCACTGACCAATTCCTGCATGGCTCCCTGGCGTGACGCGATCACGGGCGTCCCTTTGGCAAATGATTCCACGATGGTCAATCCAAAAGTTTCGTAGCAGACCGATGGCATGATCAAGCAGGCAGCTCTGCCGAGAAAGTCACCCATTTTCTCTTTGTCAAGTTTACCCATCCATTCGATTCGCTGATCGGCATCACTTGCGGCCTGAACGTCTCCTGCAAGCGGTCCGTCTCCTGCTATCTTCAATCGCACATCAGCCTGAAGATGCCTCCATGTTTCCAGCAGGATATCCACCCCCTTTTCACCTGAAAGCCTTCCAGCAAATGCAACATAGTTTCCGTCACCAGTTCCGGTTCCCGGATCTGGAAAGACAAAATTCGGCTTTACTTCAATCGTGTCCGGTTCGAAGCCAGCTTCGACGTGTTTATCCTTGACAAATTGCGTCGGAGCGATGAATCGATCCACGAGACTGGACCAGCTCTTTTGACCGCGATGGTAAGCAGTCATGGATGCAACTACCGCAGTAGCGATGCGACTCTCCCTGTAACAGGCGTGAATGATGGCAGGCCATGCAAACCTGCGGCCAAGACATTTTTCACAAACCTGACTGTCTCGAACAAACTGGGCTTTGGGGCATAACATTCGATAGTTATGGATCGACTGGACAACGCCAACACCATGTTCCTTGGCGATCCGATAAGCAGCGGGAGAAATCAATGGAAAAGTGTTCGTACAATGCATGATCTGCGGACGTTCACGACGAATGATCTTTCCAAGTTCACTCGCAGCAGCCTTATTCCAGAAGGTCTTCGCAACCAGTTCAAGCCGATTCATGCCAGTGATGGCATCGTTGCTCATGGTGAAGCGAGATACTTCATGTCCATGCTTTTCAAGCAGAGAGCCCTCATCCTCAAAAACCCGGTCCTCTCCGCCAGAGTGCTGATAACGATTGTGACACAGCAGTACTCTCATTTTGAATTCATGCAGACAGCATCGAGCACGGGGAATGGAGAGCGCACGAAATGCAGAGTGCCATCAATCGTTTCTTTCCGTCTCATTGCGTTGAGACTGGTCAACGCCGCGGGAAACCCGCCGACGCAAGCGGGGCGCCCACTCGTACCAGCCTTCAATCTTTGCAGCAAGGGAAGCAGCACTATCCCATGGAAACACATTGAAACGGCCCCAGTGAAACGGGTCGGCACTCAGATCGACCGGAATGGCTTCGGTCGTAAGGCTGCAGGTGACACCTGCCTTTTTGGCCTGCCGGACAAGTCCTTCACTTGCAAAACCAAGATAGGGACATCCAAAAGGAAAAGCGAAGCTCACATCCTTGATTCCAAATCGATCACGGACAATTTCCACACTCGTTGAAAGGTCACGCCCAAACAGCTCTTCCTTGCCACGGAAATCTTCATGTGTGTGAGTGTGCGCTCCTATTTCGATCAATTGACTGTCCAGCATTTCATGACATTGATCAGATGTCAGTGGACCATAATAGGATTGGTCAAGCTGCCCATGAAAATCAGTCCCCCAGTCGTCAAAGAAAAACGGCTCTTTTCCATCAAGATAACTGGTTGCAACAAAGACCGTCGCAGGAATTTTCAATTCTTTCAGCACAGGGAATGCATTCAGATAAACCGACTCGTAACCGTCATCAAAAGTTACCACTGCAATCCGATCATGCAGTTCGGTCCCTTTCCTGACAGCCGTCAACAGACGATCAAGTGGCCAAAACTCATAACCCCGCGCCAGCATTCCTTCCAGTTGATGGCGGAGGCGTTTTGGCGTGACATTGTGTTCGGGATCGGCAACGCCAGGAACCAGATCGACCACCCGATGATAGGTTAAAATCCCGAGTGGGTTTGCGTGACGGCTTCCGAAGATTCGACATCCAACACTGGCGCTGGAACCGACAACCCGCCATGGCAACTCGTTCAACGACTGATTTAACTTCTGAAGAACCCTGTTCATCGTATTTGGACCGACTCTACGGTTGATGAGATTCCGGGGCGTCCGCGTGGCACCGCTGAAGCCTATCAGCTATCCCAGCTGCGAACGCCACAGAAAGCCCCTTGTGAATTCACAGACTGCCTACCACCTCACAGCACTCTCGATGTCTCGGCGCACTTCGTGCCCTTGGGTGACCTTTTGACCACTCATGTACATGCCTCCGTCATACTTCCAATGCGGCCCAGCTTGGGCTGCGTAACGGTTCCTGGAAGAGGCAACCTCTACCCTAAACGGGCGGCTCCGGCTTCCCAAACGATGACACCCTCTATTTCTGGAAAAAACGAACGACAATCGTCACAATGCGACTTCACAATCGCGGCACGCGACACATCGATATTATGAATCCCCGGTGTCCCGTTACCACCAGAATCACATGCCCTTGAATCTCAAAAAACGGGCTATCTGCAGCTCCGTCAGCAAGCTGCACATCAGTCACGACAAACACTCGTGTGTAGCAGACTACGAAAGGCACAACGCACAAACCTGCTATAATCGTCACAACTGGCTGCTTCACCGGGACAGCAATTCCAAAGTGATGCGGCACATCATCCAACCATGAGCAATCACATGAATTCAGGATTGAACCGTCGACGTTTCACAAAGTGCCTTTCGCTGACTGCTGGCAGCATCCTGCTACCTTCCAGAAGTGCCATTTCGCAAGATGCAGAGGGGGTCACATCAACAGATCCGCAAAAGCCGAACATGCGTCTGATCGAACTCGGACTCAACGCGTTAGCGCGGTCTCACGAGATGAACTACTTTGCGGATGGACACCGCGGTGCTTCGATGATCAGCGCTCACTTGCTTTGCGTTGATAACAATCTTGATCCTGAAACAGTCAGACGAATCAACCAGCTTTTCGATCTCAATTGGGCAAAAAGCAGGCTCTGTGGTTCGTATCCAGAAGGAGACCCCGACCCCAAGGCGATTGAGAAGGTTGGGCTGGCGCTTGCCGATGGAAGTGGAGTATTGAGACAGGTTGGCCACGATGCGATATTCGCGATGCATGCCATCAAAGGCTTTCGCCTGATGCCCGAAACCGCGACCCCGGAAAGAGTGGCAGGCGTCTGCAACCTGATTCGCTCGTTCAAACCATGGCGTGACATTGAGCCAGACGAAGATGTCCAGCCCCCGCCCTTCTCTGACGAGGTTGCGGCATCCAGGTTCATACTCCAGGAAGCCAATGCCGCGATCGACCGCTTTTCCGGTTTCGGTCAGGGCTTCGCAGGTCACATGCTGACGTTTGGCCAGTCGCTGGTGGAATTGGCAGCGATGGGGGACGTCGAATGGTCCGAAAGTTGTCGCGTGGCATTTCGAAAGTACGTCACGGTTACACGGAAGGGACCGCAGGCAGACGCTCGAAAGATACCCGATCATCGTCCAACCAAAATGCGGCCGAGCCAAACCAGGTACTGGAAACAGCGTGGTGATAAAACACTCGGGCTTGGCCACGTCTTCAAATACCCGTACGGCTATTATGATTTGCTACGACGAGCCAACGATGACAAACTTGCAGCAGAACTTGATGCCAAGGCCTACCAGATTTTTTAATCCCGTCTGCAAATACCCAATCCGGCAAATCGCACGCATTGGAATCAAGAACACGTGTCGCATGCTTGAATTCCGGGTTCCCCCTGGCATGTCATGCAGATCGCCCAACAGCGACATGAAGTAACGCTCAAGTTATACTTACCGGTTCTTCTGCGAGAAATCGCAACCTGTATTTCCCCATCATTCCTCCGTTCCTGTTTCGATCACATGCTCCACCAGCAATTGCGACGGATGCTGCACATGCACGTCGTAGTATTCGCAGCCTTTCTTGCTTCTTCCATTGCCTCGTCCGAAGAATTCGACCCGATTCGCTTCGAGCCTACGACGATCGCCACCGATCTCATGCGTCCGATGGAACTGGACATCGCTCCGGATGGCAAGATATTCCTGATTGAACTGGCAGGAGACATCAAGCGGATTGACCCTGAAACGCAAGAGGTGCTGACGGTTGGTTCATTGAAAGTAACCACCGAACAGGAAAACGGCTTGATCGGATTGGCTCTCGATCCAGACTTTGCCAGGAATCAGTGGATCTACCTGCAGTATTCACCGCCTGATTTCACGGGACAACACGTCAGTCGCTTCACCATCCGCGACAACAAACTGGACATGGCAAGCGAAAAGATCCTGTTCAAGTATGAGGAACAACGATTGCAATGCTGTCACCATGCCGGCTCGCTTGAGTTTGGTCCAGATGGCTGCCTTTTCATCGGGACGGGTGATAACACAAATCCCTTCAACGATTCCCAGGGCTATGCCCCCATTGACCAACGCAAGGGACGCGAACCATGGGATGCTCAACGAACCTCCGGAAACACTCACAATTACAACGGCAAGATTCTGCGAATCCGTCCCGAAGACGATGGCACATACACAATTCCTGATGGCAATCTGTTTCCCGCAGATGGTACAGGAGGTCATCCCGAGATTTACGTGATGGGATGCCGCAATCCATGGCGCATCAACGTCGACCAGAAAACTGGCTACCTGTATTGGGGTGACGTCGGCCCCGATGCCGGTTCCGACGGCCCCCGAGGACCTCGCGGCTACGACGAAATCAATCAGGCACGTACAGCTGGCAACTTCGGGTGGCCGTACTTCATCGGTGATAACTATCCCTATGGCATCGTTGATTTTTCGACTGGCGAGATAGCGCCACCACTCGATCCAGCCAAGCCCATCAATCGGTCAGTCAACAACAGCGGCTCGCAGACCTTGCCGCCTGCCATGCCCGCGATGATTTATTATCCCGGCGCACCCACTGAAAAATTTCCTGCCATGGCGAATGGCGGTCGTACCGCCTGCGCCGGTCCCGTTTACTACTTCAACCAATCCTCGTCGGACAGTCGGTGCTTCCCGAGAGAATACGATCGAACACTGTTCGCGTTTGAATGGTCAAGAAGCATGATTTACGCAGTTCACCTGGATGGTGAATCGAATTTTGAAAGGGTAGAACGCTTCCTGCCTGAAATGAAATTCACGCGTCCCATCGATCTGCAGTTCGATGATCGAGGTTCACTTTATGTACTTGAATATGGCGAGACATGGGGAGTGAATCCGGACGCCCGACTCATCAAACTCGACTATGTCAGAGGTAATCGTGCACCTGTTGCCAAGGCCAAGGCGACCAACACCGTTGGCCGTGAACCGCTGACTGTTCAACTCAATGGGCTGGAATCATTTGACAAAGACAACGAAAAACTCACTTACCAGTGGACCGCTGTACTTTCAGGGAAGGATGCTGCCACTCCTGTTGCGATCGGCAATCAGGCGGAAACAGAAGCGACCTTTGAAAAACCTGGCGTTTATACGATCGAACTCAAAGTCTCGGATCCCGCAGGCGCATCGAGCGTCAGTTCACTTCCCGTTATCGTGGGCAATACCAAACCAGTGGTTCGTCTGACCAAACCGTCCGACGGTGACTTTTTCACTCCCGGTGAGCCCATCGAGTATCAGGTTGTCGTCAGTGACTTTGAAGATGGAACCAGCGACCCGGATGAAGCCGAGGAAGATGGCAAGCATTTCATCGAACTCAGCGCGTCGATGAGAGTTTCTGTCGAAGCGATCCCCATCACCCCGCAAGCCAAGCTAGGCACTGAAGAGCCCGGCCTTGCGTTGATTCGCAAGAGCGACTGCCTCAACTGCCACGCCCAAAATCGGCCACTCGTGGGACCAAGTTTCGTGCAGATTGCTGACAAATATCGAAACCAGCCCCACCAACTTCAGCAATCCGTCAAACGCGTCCTGCAGGGTTCAAGTGGCGTCTGGGGAAAAATCGGGATGCTACCTCACCTGCAACATACCCCGGCTGAGGTCACCATGATGGTGGAGTATGTCTATTCGGTCTCCGCCGATTCTTCCAATCCCAATGCAAAAGGTTTTCGTAATGAACTCACCATGCCAAAGGAAACAGGTAGCGTGATGCTGGAGGCAAGTTACGTGGACCTGGGACGCGACGAGATACCGAAGATCATTGGCGTCGGATCGATCCGACTGCGAAGTCGCCACCTGCAGGCTGAGGCAGCAGATCGATTTGCAGGAACCAGACCACTGAACTCCGAAAACGCAGAAGGCAAACAGTTCATGGGTGCGATCGATCACGATGGTTTTCTGCAATTTGATCGCATCAATTTCGACCACATAAAAAGCATCAAGGCAAGCGTTGCCAGTGCCGGCGCTGGAGGCGTCATTGAAATACGACGTGGTGGTGTCAATGGAACGCTACTCGGAAAAGCAACCATTGAAGTCAATGGACAATGGGAAGAGTTCTATGACAAGACGATCGAACTGCAACCATCCACAGGTACGGATAATCTCTTCCTTGTATTTCAGAACGAAAAGCAACGCGGCGGCTTGATGAATGTCGATTCACTGATCTTCCAGTGAATGATGGACTCGGCTACGGTTCATTCAAGCAGTAACCTGAGTCCTGTCACTGTTCCCGGATCAATTCGATTCCACTAAGGAGAGTCTCACCGCGCGAAGCCGACAAGCGGATTTCCACTGCATCCTGAACCGCAACGCCAGAGAACTGCAACTGGATTGGCTGCATCCTTCCACCACTTGCGGCAGCCACATCAAAGTCCTTATTCACGATTCTGTTCTGCAAGCGTATTGTCTGCACCCGGTCACCAGCAGATAAATCATCCAATTCGGCAAAGTACAGATTCACCTGATACCTGCCCGGCTTCAATCCCGGAATAGTGACCTGAGACAAGCCTTCAGCAGCCGAAGCATTCACCCACGGAAACTCTGCTTCACCCTCTAACCAGAGACTGTGCCGATACCTGTAGTCCGGCTTACCGGCAACTTGAACATCGATTTCAGGAGACGGACCACCCACAGATGGGTAATCCAGCCAAAGCGTACCGCTTCGAGTAATACGGTCTCCCGGAGCGGCAAAATTGATGCCAACACGCTGGATTTCCCCGTCTGGAATCAGACTTCCTCCCCAGGACGCCCACTGTTCATGCTGCTCAGGCATTGCCACCAATGACATCGCAGTAGGAAGTGGGTAACTGCACGTGCATCCTTCATAAAAGTAGGGAACATTCAGAACGCCACCAGAAGGAATGATGCTGTTGGTACAGCCACTTCTTGGTCCACTCAAAAAAACGGTTCCGCTCTCGACGGTTTTGTCATAGAAGGCGGCCGTCCCACTTCGCAATGTGTACAGATCACCGTAGTCGACCCCCCCATCACATCCATAGGTTTTCAGAAATGCGCGGGGTTCCATGGCTCCGGTGATGGGATTCCGTCTTTGCCCTACCACTGGCTGCTTCGGTTTCCAGGCGTCCTGCTGCCGCGGTGGCCGATACTGACTTGGTTCTGGCTCCGAGGGTGATGTTGCTTTGAGCGTTGCCCTCAAATCAGGGCGTTCACGCTCATCGAGTACACGGCCGGTGTAGATATCAGAAAGCACTGGCGGCAACAGAGGATAGTCGATTTTATAATTACCTTTGACCCTTGCCGCCCGCCAGTCTTTAGGACGGGAAATCATCTCGCCTTGATCAAAACGAGGCTGTGGCGAGCGTTTGAAATGTGCCAGAGTATCATCGAACCACAACACCCCCAAAGGAAATCTGACCAACTCATCCTCGCTCAAGGACCAATCTCCTGCGTACTCATTTGCTCCCGCCAAAGCACCTGGCCGCTGGACAATCCACTGACCATTTTCCTTGTTGATTGTAAAACCCTGCTGTTTCAGCAATTCGCTTTCATGTTCGGGTCGCAGCATGCCAATGACCACACCCCCAAACGGCCGAAGGGCCTGCAACGGCGGCGCTGTTTGAAACTGCTTTCTCTCAGTCACCATGACGGTCGCCATGTAGGGTGGTAATTTGACTTCATCCAAGTCACATTGCATGATCGCTACCCGTGTTCCGTAGACGCCCGCGGCATCCAACTCCTGCCTCAGCGCCAAGCAGGTTTCCGGGTCATCATCAAGGACCAGCACGTGATAGTGAGAAGATTCAATCAAAGCCCTGGTAAGGTCTCCGTCGACGACCCCATGAACCACGGCAAAGCCGTGCGAGCTCGAGGCACGGGCAACGATGCTCTTTGCCTTCTGTTCAGCCTCACGACTTGCATGAAGCCTTGACTGCTCATGAACTTCAGAAGACCTGACATTGCTGGTCAACGTTTCACGGTCACGAAAACAGAGAATCTCGCCTTTGGTGCTTACCACAAACAGTGCATCATCGGCCACCAACATCCCATGCACACGACCAGTGACTTCGACACCGGGTTGGTCAAACCTGATGGTTCGCGAGGCAGTCCGAATCTCGCGACTCAATTCCGCAACACCTCCTTTGCCTGTTTGCACCTTGTCCTCATGCTTTTGGCTATTGATTGATTCATCAAAGGTCAATTTCCCTCTTCTCAGTGCCCGCGCCTCATCGGGATCCAATGCTGCGAACCAACCACCTGGGTATCGTCCGGCAGAAGGCAATTCAAATTCGATCAATTCTCCCGTATGCCGATTCAATCTGGCGGGATATGCGGTCGAACATGGCACAACGAGCTCATCGTCATCAATCAACAGATATCCCTGAGGCGCCAAACCACCGATGGCTTGAGTGTTATGAGGCTGCTGACCGAACAGGTAACCCATTCGATCATTCCGCCAAACCAATTCTCCGGTTTCAATCTCCATTGCGTAAATGAAGACACCTTCGAACGGCCATACACCTGCAGCAAAATAAACGAGTCCATCTTCAACAACAGGACCTCCTCTTACAGGCCAAACCGAAATCATTCGGCGGTTTCCAAGCAGCATACGATTGCTAGGCACAGCACGCTGCTTCCAACGAAGCAAGCCGGTGTGGAGGTCAACGCAATAAAGGTGCCCATCATCAGAACCAAAACACGCTGCATCATCCCAGACTGCCGGAGCAAATCGAACCGGACCATTCGTGTAATGTGTCCAGACAAGCTGACCTGTTTTTGTATCAAATGCTTTGACGGAATCAGTCAGGGATGACGCCACCAGCATTTTGCCTTTCGCGACAACAGGTTCATAACCGGCGTCAAACTGCAGCCTTTTGTTATTGAATGCGGGCTCCAATGGAAGCAGTCGGCGGGACCATGCCAGTTGCAGATTTTCGGGCAAATCGACCTCCGTCACACCCTTGCGACCAGCATCCTTTCGGTACATCGGCCAATCTCCAGCGGCATTTCCGTCGGCCGCCAGGCAGGGGATGGCCGGACCCAGCACCATCACAATCACCAAACCACAAGCCATTTTGACGTTGCAATGTATCTCGAAACGTTTCATCTGCCAGATCACCGTATGCGAAAGAAGGATCAACCCACTAAAATGTAACCACAGCAGAGCCTCATGACCGGTGGTCAAGCCAAAGTTTCTGGAAACACTCTGGACAGGCTCGCTCCTCTCTGACAGGCGGGAAACCTGAACCTGACAAAAATCTGGCGTCTGACTCAAAATCACCACTGCGGGGACAGATCGAAACAGACGAGGCAGATCGAAACAGGGTGTCTTTGAAGACGATCCTGCGACCAGCAAGGCCGTGGACCGGGCATCTTCGATCGGAGTGACATCCAACCAAAACTAGGTGCGCATCGGCACCTACACCCCACCTCAAGATATCAAAATCACGCTGGAGACCGGGGGCTCATTCCTGCTTCTCCCTTAGGAAAAGCTTTTCAAATTGATACCCATGGCAGTCCCTGCTGTGCGTCACTGTGCAAGAACAGGTTCCGGCGGACATCATCTACGGAGTCTGATATTCGAGACTGGAAATCACCTTGCGACCATCGCGTGTTCCCCATTTACCTTTGATGGCGACAACGCGCCCTACCTTGGCATCAAAGACAAGTCGATGAACGACACCAAAGGAAACCCGGATTTCCAGTTTGGATTTGTCAGATAATTGCAGGTAATACGCATTGGTATCATTGATATCATCACTGACAAGCAAGAGCCCTTTAGCAAACACCTCCACACCATCATCGCTTGTGACTCGCCATGTTCCATCATCCTTGACAGTCATCGGGTGACCGGCCGGTTCTGAAATTCCATCAACCATTCCAGTACTGTCACCCAGTTCAGTTCGCTGAACACCCATCAGATTCACCAGAGTCAGCAAAAGGTTCGGGAAGGGTGTCGGCTCCGGATATCGCACGTGCCTTCCCGGGCTGATGGCCCCTCCGCCTTTTCCTGCCAAAACGACTGGAATATCGGTCAAGGTGTGATAGTCACCATGCTTGATTCCTGACATGTACATGACAATCGAATTATCGAGAACGTTACCGTCACCCTCTCGAAACCCTCTCAGCTTTTCAAGCAGGTAGGCGAATTGTGCCGTGTGCCACTGGTTGACTTTATTGAAACCTGGCAGGATTCCCCGGTTACGCACGTAATGCGACATGTAGTGCATTTCTTCGTTCAAGCCGAGAAATCCGTAGGTGCAACGACTATTGGTGTTTGCCATCATCATGGTCGCAACGCGAGTCGTGTCTGTCCAAAAACTCAGTGCGATCAAGTCGAGCATTGCTTTGATCTTGCCACTCAGATCGGCATCGATGGAAAAGTCCTCGAGCTTGTCCAGCTTCTTTGCTCTTTCAGGGCTGGTCACCTCCGAAAAGGACTGCAATTGCTTTTCGACGTCGCGAATCGACTGAAAATACTGATCCAGAACGACCTGGTCGGAACGACTTGCTTTCCGGAGGACGTCCCCAGAACTTTCCTTGACCGCATCGAGAACACTTTTTGTCTGACGACGATAAGTTTCATTATTCATTCCGCGAAAAAGCTTGTCGAATACAAGTCCGGGATCGCGATCTGGCGGAATCGGGTTCCCGTGTTTGTCGTGCGAGAGGTAATTGATCCACGGATGCTGTTTCCAGAGAGAATCCGCAGTCAACTGCAAGGATTTCACAGGGGTAAGCTTACCGATTTCATCTGCAACGACCTGATCAATGCTGCTGTAGCTTTTCTTGCTCTTATCTGGCAAGGCCCCCGTCATGCTCAGTGAAGGAGCAACCAGATGGCCACCGTTATTTTTCCCAAACAGATGATCAAGGTTGCGCAGCACGAGCAAATCGTCTTTCACCGCTTCAAGCGGCTTCAACAGGCTCGACAGCTCGAATTCAGTCTCGGTTCCCCCGGCAATATCCCACGCATGAGGAAAAACACCGCAGCCCTTGTACAACACACAAAGGCGTTTCGCCTCGGACTCGGATTTTGCCTTCTCTGACGCCGTCGCAACCGCCGGCGACATGATCTCAAGCAATGGCAAACCGATCGAAACCGATGCTGCTCCCTGAAGCAGATGACGTCTTGAAATCAGATATCCTTGCCTGTTCATGATTCTTCGTCCTGCCGGCAGTTGAATTGAGGTGATTCGATGATCGCACGAATCACCGAGTTCGAGCGATAATCGTGTTTTACCACATCCTGAAAAATATTGTCCTCGGTAATCCGGTCATGAGGCCTGAGTGATCGCCCATAAGCATAGGACATCATTCGCCGGATAAAGTTTCTCACAACCCGGTCACGGTCATCCGTCAACAACAACTGCTTGAGTTCTTTCGGGGAGGCGAAACTTTTTCCACTTGGCAGCATGCCACGGCTCTGAATCGCCGTTTTGTCCGGATAGACCGTTCGCCACTTTCCCACAGGATCAAAGTTTTCCAGTCCAAAGCCAACGGGGTCGATATCCTGATGACATACCTTGCAACCTGACATCGACGTATGAGCCTGAATGATCTCAAGTTTGCCTGGTTTTTTGGACGGCAGGGAGCGTATCGCCTGCTCAATGGGAGGCACATTTGCGGGAGCTTCCAATTTATGGCCCAGAATCCGGTCAAGGACCCAGACACCACGTCGAACAGGACTGGTTCGCTGGGGCGCAGATGTAAGGCTCATGACAGCTGCCGAAGTGATGATCCCACCATAGCGATCACTTTGAATGCCGCGTATCGAAGGTGGATCATAGATCCTCTCGATACCACGTCTTGCCTGACCGGTCAAAGCACGCGACTGCAGAATATTTTCGTGCAGTGATTCAATTTGTGGTGCCTTGGTGAACTGGTCTGCCCCATAGGACTTCAAGGTGTAATTGCTGACATAAACCCAGTCGGAGTCAATGATTTCAAGCACGCTCCGGTTCGATTTGAAAATCTCATCGAAGAAATACAGTAACTCGTCGTACTGCGCGCGGACGGCAACAGAATGACGCCGTTCTCCCAGGTTGTCATCGCCAAGCAAGCCATCAAATCCAACCCACTGTCCAGCGAAGGATTCGGACAAGGACAATCGCCTGGGTGTACTCATCAGACGGCGGATCTCAGCATCCAATACTTCTGACTGACGAATTTTGCCGTCCGCTGCCTGCTTCAACAATTGATCGTCTGGCGTCGAACCTGTCAGAAAGTAGGACAAACGGGTCGCGAACTCAAAGTCGGTTACCTGGTAAGGATTGCTTTCACCCCTGATCGATTCGAACCGGTAATGGAATTCAGGCAACAGCAGAATGGTGCGCAACATGCTCTTGAATGCAACCATCGATGTTTTCGATTTCACTTCCTTCGCATAGCAGGCCACCGCACGCTCAACGTGTTTCGATGTTGCCTTACCACGTAAAGCACGATGCAGAAACTGCTTTGCAATGTCATGGATCTGACCGTCCGAAATTTCTGATGGCAACTCTGGGCTACCGGTCAACATCCGCAGGGAATCTGAACTTCCAGACATTTTTGCCAAAGCGAAGTCAACACACTTCATGTATTCAAGCAATGGCAGGGGCTGGGAAGCCAGTGCATCAGCATCGTTTGTGAAACCACTTTCACCCGGCACCTCAACTGGCAAGACTCGATCCACGAATCCATCTGCAACGTGCACACTTTGCAAGTGATTGTATCCCTCACGGATCTGGATACCGAGCAAGTCCTCCAACGAGGCAAGGAATTCTTCCTGAGTCAACCGCCGTAATCTGGTTGGACCTACGTGTGACAGACCATCACGTAAAACCAGCCGCTCATGAAACCACCGGTCAAACTCCAAATGTTCTTCTTCTGATAATGGTTGCTCTTCTGCGGGTGGCATCCTTCTCTGGGCGACCACTTTCTCGACCCGTACCCAAACATCCGATAAATCAGCTGGAAGCATCCGTTTGCCGGATACCCTGCTTGTGGCCTCAAGAGCCTCTGCCAGATCCAACGAAGCCTCAGCCGCCTGCCCCTCATGACAGCTCACACAATGCTTCGTGACCAAATCACGCAGGCCCCGGTCAACTTCATGACCAGCAACTGCGGGCAAACACTGACCACTCAGCACGCCGACCACGATAACCGGGATCACGGCAAAGCTTGGTATTTTCCTGTTTGTGCGCCGCACCTTTCCCAACACGCCTTTTCCCTTTCAGCATCTGCAAAACAAGCCGATCATCATCCCCACAGTGTATCCGACCGGACAAAAACGTGACTGGCCGTGACGCGTTCAAAGCACAATCCCGATCATCCCGCACGAATGCACCGCAGGTCATGAAATCTGGGATCGAATTTATTGCCGGGGTAAGCCTGCTTTTCCAGCCTACAGACTCGATTCGTTTGGCACATCACAGATTTTTTAATTGGCACCGCACAAGAACTCGGACCCGTCTGCGAAACGATGTCAACACAGAATCTCGACCCGTCTAACTTGGCACCCCTTCTGGGAAGAGTCGTTTTGGG
>JAAXJB010000097.1:0-33350 GCA_012270065.1 Rubripirellula sp.
GTGTCTGCACGCGCTGTGTCTGCACCCGATGATGATGGTATCCAGATGTCTGCCCCGGATGCACCATCGGCCGCCCTGCACCCGCCCATCCTGAAAAGTTCTGATTTGCAGAGGATCACGGGCCAGAATGCTGAGGTGGCTCAGTTACCTCCATTGTTCGTACCGGTGTCGGAGTCTGGGGCAAATTTTACTCGGCCGAATTCGGAAACTCACGGCCCACGAGACTTTTCGCACCCCAGAATACTTCCTGAAATTGAATTGGAGTTGCAGCCATGATGAAGCGAAATGGAAAACGATGCGTGTTCACCGGCAGGAAAACGGTTTTACTGACGACGCAAGTTGTAATTCTGCTGTGTTTCGCGCCTGTGGTGATGGCTCAGACACGGAACCTGCCGTCCGGTCCACGACCAACATCGACCATGTATGAAGGATTCACGATACCGAAGCACGAAATTCTTGTTGCGGCCTCCGAGCTTGGGCGTTTGAAGACCATGGAGGTCAAAGTGGGAGACAAAGTCCGGGACGGCGAACTTCTCGGTAGCCTGGAAGATTCCACGCAAGTTTCCGCGGTTCGAATTGCATCTGCAAAGGCGAACATGACGGGTGAACTGGAAGCAGTGCGGGCAGAACACAAACTGGCCCAGCTTCGTGTCCTGAAACTCCGGGAACTTGCTTCTGAAAAAATGGCAAGGCCGGATGAACTTGCCCGTGCTGAAGCGGATCTTGAGATCGCTCAAGGTCGTATGAAAGCAACCGAGGAGCAGATTCTGCTGAACAAGCTTGAACTTGAACGGCATCAGGTTGCTTTAAGGCGACGAAAGATCCTTGCACCCATGAGTGGAATCATCGCTGATGTTCTTCGTCTGCCGGGGGAATATGTGACGCCGGCGGATCCAGCCGTGGTCAGGTTGTTGGTGGTGGATCAGGTTTACGCAGTTTTCAATATCCCCGTGTCGGAGGCCAGCCGTGTGACGGTCAATTCACCCGCGAAGGTTTATCTGCGGGGTGCACAGCGGACGATCGACGCGGTTGTGAGTACTGTTGCGCCCATGATCGATGGTGAGAGTGGAACGGTCGAGGTGAGGTTGGAGATCAATAACACCGACCATCAAATCAAGTCAGGCGATCGTTGCACGTTGCAGGTTTTTCCACGGCAGGAGCAGGCAAAAAGAGTTCACCCAAAACGTGCGGTCATGGATACAGGTTCGGTGAGAAAATGAACTCCGATTACTTTGTCGTCAATCCATCCAAGGCGCCAGTTCGCGAACGCGGTGATAATGTCGGTCGGGAACACGATGCTCTCGTGTCATCGCTCGATCAGGCAATGGACCAACTAAGTCAGGTGGAACGGCAGTATCTGTTGGACAGCGAGCTCAATCTCGAACGTACCTTTGCTGTGATCCAGTTGCTTTCAGCCATCGGTAACGCAGGCAGTCGTGCTGCGGCAGTCATCACAGTCGCTGAATTTCTTGCCGAGCATGGTGAAAATGTTCATGTGCGATTTGGCATTGGTGCGGAAATTCTGAGGAGTTTTGGAGACCGCCGTTTGGGCTGGTTGAAATCGGAGAGCGCACTCTTTGAAGAATATTCGGGACGTTGGAATACCACCTCTGAACTGGATTCTGATCAACCCGCAAAGAACGTGTCGGTCACACGGATAAGTCAGGAAGTGGGTATCTTTCTGCAGCAACCCGACGGTCAGCAGAGAATCGCGTTCTGGATCGAAGGGGACGGAAAGCAATCTGAAAATGCTTTTCGATGGCTGGAGCCAGTCCTGCAGGCAATCGGAGACGTTTTGTGGAGCAGGCCCAGACGCGACTACTGGAAATGGAAAGGAAAGGTAGGCAGTCGTATTGCACGTATCAGCACGGTTGCAGCTGTGTTGGCTTCGTTGTTTCTTATCTGGCCAGTTTCGTATCGCGTTCGTTGTGAAGCAAAAGTTGACACTTATTTTCAACGTATGGTTGCAGCTCCCTTCGACGCAACACTTGAGCAGGCTCTGGTGAAACCGGGGGAACAGGTCAAGGCCGGACAGGTTTTGATCAGGCTTGACGGGCGACCATTGCGTCTGGAACTGGACGCCGTTGAGGCGGAAATACAGGAAATCCGCAAAGAGCACGATGTTGCACTTGCAAACCGGCAGATTGCAGATTCGCAGCAACTCGCGCTGAAACGGAGACGCCTCGACCGGAAACGGGATCTGATCAGCGATCGGCTGTCAAATCTTGAGATCACCAGCCCAATTGATGGTGTGGTGATCAGTGGTGATCTGGAAAAGTTCATTGGAGCGCCGGTGGAGCGTGGGCAGGGCATGTTTGAAATCGCACCGTTGCATACGCTTCAAGTTGAATTGGAAATTCCTGATTATGAAATCGGCTATGTGCAGCGGGGTGCAGTGGCAAGTATCAAACTGGATGCCATCGGTGGACAGGCCATGACCTTGAAGATTGAAGACATTCATCCCTCAGCCGAACTGAGAAATGATCAGAACGTGTTTATCGCGAAGGTCCGGGCTCAGAATCACGATGGGGCGTTGAGACCGGGAATGCTTGGAAACGCTACGGCTTATGGACCCCTGCGGCCGAGAATCTGGTCACTGGTAAGGCCTGCATGGGAGCGTGTGCTTTGGTGGGTGGGATATTGACGCTAATGCCATCAGTGGAGACAGGTTCGTGAACAAACAAGCCGGTGACAATCCAGATCCGGATCACGGAAGCGATGAGTCCAGACGATCCACTGGAACCGGGGTCAGCATGATGACTGATTCCTCTTCCCGTTATGCCATCGAATCCGAGGTTATCTTTCTGCAGCGACATGAAGCAGGAGAAAGCTTTGTCGTTGCGAAGCATATGGCACGATCAACCTATTACCGTCTTGGGATGGAAGAGTATCAGGTTGCCCGCCTGCTGACAGGGACTCGATCTGCACAGGAAATTGTGGCAGAGCTGCGTAACCGGGGTATCGAATGGAAAATCGCGGAGGTTGCGGAACTCATCGGCTGTTTCGTTTCCAGCGGTCTTGCGAGTCTGCCTCAAGGACAGCAAGAAGATCTGATGACATCGCTTACCATGTCGGAGGTAGAGCAACAGCGTTTCTCAAGAGAATCATCGCGCGGCTCGGAAACCACCGCGGCGACGCCCGTTGTTGAAACACCGGATGCCGTGCGTCAGCGTGCTCCGAATGAACCCGAACCAGCTGAGTACCTGCCTCGTCGCCATCGAAAGAAGAGTGAGCCGGCGTCAGTCGATTCAGATGGGCAAGCGACAGACGGATGCCAGGCTGGTATCGATGTTCCTGACTCGCCCAGGCAAGACGCCGAAACGGAAAAATTGTCACCCGAATCACCAAGTGCCTCGTGGGTTGAATCGGACCAGCCGCGACAGAAATCTCGTTTTCAGGATTCCAGAAATTCAAAAGGAATCTGGTATCGACGCCTGGTGGCTGCTCTGTCTTTGATTGTTTGCCAACGTCTGTCACTCGTGGATGGTGATCGCATTGCCCGCTGGTGGAATGCAAGGCTGGGGGTCGTTTTTAGCCACAAAGGATTCGTGGCTTGGCTGCTGCTTGTGGGTAGCGGAATATCGCTTGTCGTTTCGTGCCGACGGCAATTTGCCGACGAGTTGACATCCATTTTCAATCCTGATCTTTGGGTGATGCTTCTGACACTGTGGGTGTTCGCAAAGGTTTGGCATGAACTGGGTCATGCTATCGCCGCCCGGCACAATGGAGTGCGTGTTGGTAAGGCTGGCGTGTTGTTCTTTTTTCTAGCGCCTTTGCCGTACGTGGATGTCACGGATACATGGAAATTGAGCAGTAAATGGAAGCGAATTCAGATCGGGCTTGGTGGTGTTTATATCGAATTGGCTCTGGCCGCCATCGCAGCATGGGTTTGGTGGTTCACGCCTGGAACGCTTGTTGGACATTTGGCTGCCCAATTCTTTCTTGTCGCGGGGCCTGGCACTCTATTGGTCAATGCAAACCCGCTTCTTCGACTGGATGGGTATTACGTTCTGTCCGACCTGACAGGGATCTCTAATTTGAGAATGCATGGTCGAAGGCAACTTGCCAGCCTGACAAACCGATTGCTCATGCGTACCGAGCCTGTTCAGAGCCTGTTGAAAGGCTGGAGATGTCCCTTTGCAACCTGTCACGCATTCTTGAGTGTGATTTTTCAGTGTGTTTGGATGACAGGACTGGTGGTTGCGATTTCCTCCTGGATGAGGGGGCTTGGTCTTGTCGTGGCAATGGCAGCAATCTGTCTTTGGTGCATCCTGCCTTTGGCTGCCTGGGTTCGCAGAATGTGGCATTATCAGGCAGACACGGCTTGGCAGTTGACTGTGCAGCGACTGCGACTGTTTTCACTGGCCGCTCTTGCTGCATTTGCTTTGAACTTCCTGATGACAGATGCCTCGCCTTGGAAGAGACGCATTCCGGTCGTCGTGCAGAATCGCGCTCCGCAGATCGCCCGTGCCATGGCTGATGGTATGGTCAAAGCAATTCATGTGAACTCTGGACAAAAGGTATTGCCCGGTATGCTCTTGCTTGAGCTGGAGAATCCCGAGTTGGACATGCAGCGTAGTGATCTGGTTGATGAGTTGGCGATCGCGGAGAGCAAGGCCGTGCAGTATCGCCGCATGAGCAGGATATCCCAAGCTGCTGCCGAATCCGGTAATGCCGCCAGTCTGCGACGACGCATTGCAGAATTGGATGAGCAAATCGCAGGAATGAAAATCGTGGCGGAACGTACTGGATATGTGCTCAATCCTGACCTGCTGCTACTCAAAGGATGCTATGTGAAGATGGGGCAGGAACTGTTTCGAGTCATGGATCCGGAGCAGAAAGAACTACTTGCATCCGTTGCGCCCGCGGACCTTCTGGCTTACCGTCAGGCGGCTATCAATGGCACACCGGTTTCAGTTCGCCTGCGTGGTGGCGATCGATTCCGTGTGCAGCCGACAGAGCTGCAGCCCCGTGCCCGGCGAAAAGTTCTGCATCCGACTCTGGCAGCCACATCAGGTGGACCGATTCCCGTGGAAAGTTCGGAGGACGCTGCATCACGGCTTCAGGCCCTTCAGCCACAGATGATGGGTGTGATTCCAATGGACTCATGGAGCAGTGGCCGTACTCGCGACGGGCAGATCGGGGTGATGACAATCACCGACAATCGATCTGTGTTCTTTCGGATTCTCGAGCACCTCGATCTTTAAACTAGAGCACCTCGATCTTTAAACAGTCCCTGCCTGCATGTTTTTCAGGAACGTCTCTGACTGCAGGAAAAGCAGTGACTGAACTCGGACCGGCTTTTGCTGCAGACGGTTACCAAGGTAGACGCTACCAGAGTGATGCGGTTGGCGCAGGGGGCGGATACTGCAGGGCAAGAGCTGGAAACACGTCCAACGGTATTCCGGGCCCCGCCTCGACTCGGGGAATCCGTAATGCCGTCTGGACGTGCGAGTGACTCTGCATCGACTGACACAAATATGACACAGTTTGAAGCGGTGGTGAGCTCATTCCAGCCATTATCAGCTGAGGATCAGCTTAGTCTGATATGGAAGCTTCTCTCACTTAGGAGCACAAGCGAGGCTGAAGGTGAACTAGGTGCGATCGCCAAAGTTAAAACTACAACGATGCAAGAAGCTATTCATCTCGACGGCTTTCTCTGGAAACGATCAACGTTTATCAAATCTACAACTGCAAGTGTGCGATGCAGGACTACGGCAGAACGGCGCAACCGGGTTCAATTACCGGTTGAAAACCACTTCTAATAAATCCATGGGGGCTCAGGTGGGAGCAAAAATATCGCTCAGTCAGGTCGTGGCCGGTCGGAGGATCTGCAGTGCGACTCACTTCACAGTGATTTCGTTCAAGTTTCCTGTGTTGGAAGCGAAGGTGTCCGTTTCGACTCCAAGGTTCTGCAGCATGGTCACGAACAGATTGCAGAGTGGCTGGTTGCGTTCGCGGCTGAACGCGAGGTGTTGGCCATGGCGGAAGCCGCCGCCGGCCAGCAGGATGGGAAGATTGGTGGTGTCGTGAATGTTCGCGTCCCCGAGATTGCTGCCGTAGAGAACCATGGTGTTGTCCAAAAGTCGCTGACCATTCTCGGGCTTGGCCGCGAAGTCATCGATGAGCTTTCGCAGTTGTATGAGATGTTCCCGGTCTGCGGCCTTAAGCTGCCGCAACTTCTCCTCGTTCTGGCCGTGATGGCTGAGATTGTGGTAGGTGGTGGTTGTCTCTTCCTGGTTAGGCAGGCGTAAGACCGGAGCGCGGAATGAATCCACGATCAGCGTAATGATGCGGGTCGAGTCGCTCTCGAAGGCAAGCTGTGTCATGTCGAGCATGAGTCGAAGCTGGTCGAAGAATCGCTTGTTGTCGCCGATGTCCGCAGGCGGAGATCGGTTCGTCTGCGGCTTCGGTCGCTGCTCCCATTCGCCGGCAGTAAGCAGACGCTGTTCCACCTCGCGCACCGAGGTTAGATATTGATCGAGTCGCTCCCGGTCGGCGGCGGGCAACGTGCGATTGAAACGCCTGGCTTCGAGGTTGAGCGTGTCCAGAATGCTGCCGCGCCGGCGAAGGCGATCGAGTTGACGTTGCACGTCGCCGGGGGCGCCCTGAACAAACATCTTCCGAAACACGTTCGCCGGGCTGGTTTCAGGTGGAAGCAGGACTCCGTCACGCGTAAACGAGAGGCTGCGTTTCGCCGCCTCACTCGGTCGAGTGACGCCCAGATTCAGTGTGCGAAATCGCGTCGACTGGGGAAGTTGTTCGGCTGCGAATTGATCCAGTGAGACCGTGTTGCGAAAGCCGAATTTGAACGCGCCCGGCGCGGCCGTTAGGAAGCAGTTGTCGGTGCTGTGCGCGCCATCCACACCGGGATGGGATAGACCGCTGAAAACGGTGAATTCGTCGCGCACGTCCGACAACAATTCAAGATACGGCGAGGGCTTGTAGTCTCGCCCCGTTCCTGTCGGCGCGAAGTACTTCGGAAGGAGACCGAGATTGTTGACGATCACGAGCATACGCCGCGGTGCCACGACCGGTGTCGCCGCGCGGACCAAAACCGGACGCATGCATTCCAGTGCCGGCAGGGCGAGACTGACACCCATACCCCGTAGGAATGCACGACGCGGCAGACGTGATGAGGCGGTGGAAATGTGTGGTCCGTTCATTGATTTGCCATCCCTTGGTTTGCTCCCAAAAAGATCCTGCTATTTATCAGCGCCATCATCAGGTCGCGTACGCGGTAATCATTGTTGGCGCAGGCATCCAGTATTGACTCGATCTCGGCCCGATCTCCGAAGCGAACAGGCGTGCCAGTGGCGTAAACTGTGAACTGGTTGAGAAGATTGCGAGCGATTTGACGCGAGTCGTCCCGTAGCAGAGTCTTCAGGTCGTGGATGTTGTCAAACTGGCGACCATCGGCGAGCCTACCGCTGGCGTCCACTTTCGATGCGATCGTGTAGCTGAAATCGTGGCCGGCGCGGTCGATGCCGGACACGCGTCCTCCTGCTTCCAGGCCGCGATAGTGTGCACGCCATGCACCGAAGACATCGAAGTTTTCCAGCGCGAGACCAACGGGATCGAACTTTGCGTGACAGCCGGCGCATGTTTTTGATGCGGTGTGTTTGGCAATCAGTTCCCGAATGGTTTGCGCGCCACGGATGTCAGGTTCGACGGCAGGGATACCTGGAGGCGGCGGCGGTGGTGGCTGGCCGATGAGGCGGTCCATGATCCAGACGCCGCGCAGCACAGGCGAGGTGCTGGTGCCGTCCGCGGAAAGCTTCAGAACGGACGCCTGCGTCAGCAATCCGCCATAAGGGCTGCTCCTCGGCAGGTCAACACGCTGCAAGTTGGAACCTTTCACTTCGTCCAGTCCGTAATGCCTTGCGAGGCGATCGTTCACGAAGGCAAAGTCTGCGTCAATCAACGAATCCACGGGAAGATTTTCGCGAATCATCGTCGCGAAAAAAGCTCGGGTCTCACGGCCCATCGACTCGACAAGGTAATCATCCAGCCGATACTCCGGATAAAGGCGAACGTTGGGGTCATCCCGGCGCAGCTCGCTCAGGTTGAGCCAGCTATTGGTGAAATGTCTGACGAAGTGATCAAAGCCGTCGCCCGCGATGAGACGTTGCGCTTGTGCTCGAAGCGTTGTCGGATCACGCAGTTTCTGGTCCTGAGCAAGCATGATTAGTTCTGCATCGGGACGCGAGTTTGTTAGAAAATGCGATAGCCGGTTGGCAATCGTGAAATGATTGTCGCTCGTCATCGGCTCGCGCAGGTACAGAGAAAGATTGGAGCAGAGAAACGCCTGATAACCGGACTGCAAGGCCTCGGCGAGCGCCTCGCCGCTGTTCAGTTCTCCTAGAATAAGTTCCTCAAATGGTGCGATGGCCTCCTCCGGCACGGGCTCACGCGCGGCAAGCTCGATGAAACGGCGTAGAAGCCGTTTGGCTTCTGCCTGCGGATTATCTGATTTCACTTCAACGCCAAGGTCATCAAACAGCACACGATGCGAGGCGGGAGGCCACGTTTCTGGCGAGAGGGGACCTTCAATCTCGAGCCACTGGAAAGCGACGCCCGGCTGCCCGCCTTCCGGGAAGGGTGGGTAACGGTAGTACCCCGTTTTCCCCAGTGCGTCGATCTGTGGTGAGGGCAGGCCAAGCAGCCCGTATTCGATCGTCTGCCCCTCCTGCAGGTACACGACTGTTTCGTAGACACGTTGCTCTGGCAGAATGTCGATGATGCCGCCCGTGGGTCGTACGTTCTCAGCAATGTCGTGGTTGGTTGGTTTGCGGGCACGAAACGTCATCGGCACCGAACGCGTGCCGATCTGCAGCACAAAGTCTTTCAGTTGCACCACAGAACGTGCGGAGAAACGAACACGGTATTCCCCCGATGTGTGAGCGATCACTTTGTCAGGCCACAGTGCGTATGGCCATCCGGGTGATCGAAACAGAGCCAATTCAACCGATGGATCCGGTTCATTTGTCTGCCCTTTCGGAGGTGATCTTAATTCGAGGTCGATACCCTTTGAGTCACGAGTAAAGAATAATGATTCCCTGCCGCCAGCGAGGTACCATTTGGAGGCCAACTGTTTGCCTTCGACACGGAGTTTTTCCACCGGTGGTGGATCCTTGGTGGAAACGATGGCTGAAGAAAGAGCGATTTCCACTGCATCGAGATACGCCATGAGTTGCAGACGCGACATGTCGAGCGAGCTGGAAACCTTGTCGCAATGATGGCTTTGGCGGTCGTGAGGCAAACGGTCGAGAATGTCGAGATGCGGAAGGTGCAGGAGGTCACGCAGGTTCTGTTGGAACTCGATGCGGTTCAGACGACGCATCGGACCTCGCCCGCTTGTGGCAATTTTCGCGAGGTCTGCTGCCGCGAGAGGACGGCGCAATGCCGTGACCATCAATGCTCTTTCAGACTCGGGCAAGTCATTCGGGGTGGGCGGCATCTCCCCCTTCATAATGCGATCGTGAATTTGAATCCAGCGATCCTGTGTGGCGCGATCCTCAAGATCAAAATCCAGCGAAGTCAGGTCCAAGTTACCTTTCTTGGACGAACCGTCGTGGCAGCCAACACAGTTCCGCTCCAATAGTGCAGCGGCCGGCGCTGGAATCTCATCGGCATGCAGCACCGATGTGGCGAGCAGTAGGCCAAGAAAGAGTGAGAACGTGGATTGCATGATGGGATGCATTTGGGTGCCTTTTTCTGCGCCTTCTCACAAGGGGATGGCTTGGGAAAGCCATTTCGCTGATCGCCACACACGTCGTAGATCGCCTTTGCTTTGATGGACGGGGCAAGAACTGCTTCTTGCCACAGTCAGTATACAAGGCCCGCGCCAACTGCGATGTCGTAGGGTCAAAAGACTCTCGCTTGCCACGCAGGATTTCGAGTTCGTGCAAGGGACGGATGGAACGAGATATTTATCATGCAATCCAGGCACACAGCCTCATTGCAACCTTCACAATCCTTGATTTTGTGGTCCGGAAAAGACAATTTACAAACGCCAGATGCGTAATACGAATCACTCACGTCTAATCTCATTGTGTCTGGCTAGATAACCATTTTCAGTATGGCCGCATACCGCGTTATGGCCGCAGACCGCGTTCAAACATTGCGGCCATTACCATTGCACCCGAAAATCACTCTGCGGCTATCAACTGCAATTGACACAAATATGACACAGAATGGTGGGCAACAGAGCTGCGAGGAGTCACCGGAGGAATCAGAAAAGGCGAGTATGCAAGTGTCTGCACTTCTGTGCTACCTACTACAAACCAGCCAAGGGCCCCCACTTGGACTCACACTTCGCCCGGACTCACAGCTCGTCCGGATTTCCTAATCGTTAAACCCGACTTGACTGGCTTTGTTCTCTCAACCGGATGCACCCGCAGGACCGTGCAGTTGCACATCGTCGATGCGCTAGATTCACTCATCCGAAGCTGATCAATGTGGCGATTGTTCCACCTGTACGGGTGATTGCTGTCGCAACGGTTCTTTTGAAAAGACGGGCACAATCGCATCCGTGTCGTGTGGCATGGCTGCGAAGCAGATGGACGCTCTACCCGGTATGGCAGCCATGGCTTCTGGGGCTCCGGAGAGATCCGGGGCTGAATGAAGCTTCTGGAAGGACCAACATTTGGAACCAGCAGAGGAAAAAGAGATGCTTGGCAAGTGGTCTCGTGGAAAGGGTCATCAATCGTCCTCTTGGCACGCAGGGTTTCGGGGACCGGATGCAGCTATCGGATGGCTTCATGCTCGTGGCTTGGCCTGTTGTCTGGCAGCGGCTGCGATGGTCGTGTCCGGTTGTGCTTATACCGGTGGCGTGAAGGAATACATCGACAATGGATTCAAAGTCGGCCCGAACTACGCCAAGCCCGTCGCTCCGGTAGCCACCAGTTGGATTGACGAATACGACGATCAGATCAAGTCCGAGCTTCCGAACTATGCGGACTGGTGGACAACCTTCAATGACCCTGTCTTGAATGGGCTGATGGAGGAAGTTTCCAGACAGAACCTGACGCTCAAGTCGGCCGGTTTGCGGGTCATGCAGGCACGTTATATCAGGGACATCACAGCGGGAACTATTTTTCCGCAACAGCAGCAGGCCGTTGGTTCTTATCAAAGGAGTCAGTACAGCGATACGATCGCCGCTGGCTTGTTGCCTCGGAATACCGATCTGTTCAAGGTCGGATTTGATTCATTCTGGGAACTGGATGCATGGGGAAAGTTCCGGCGTGCCATCGAATCGGCTGATGCCAGCCTCGACGCATCGGTAGAGGATTATGATGCGATTCTGGTATCGCTGCTTGGTGAGACTGCCATTGCCTATGTGGATCTGAGGACAGCTCAGGAAAGACTGCGGTATGCCAAGGCAAATGTGGAGATCCAGAAAGGTTCTCTGAAACTTGCCAACCTGCGTTTTGAGGCGGGTGCAGTGAGCAAACTGGATTCGACTCAGGCGGAGACCATTCTGGCAAACACGCAGCAGTTGATTCCTCTCTTTGAAAACCAGGTGCGTGCCGCCAACAACAGTCTTTGTGTTCTGTTGGGGATTCCCCCGCGTGACTTGAGTGATCAGCTTGGTGACGGTTCCATCCCTGACTTGCCAGCAGATCTGGTGGTCGGAATTCCAGCCAACCTGCTGCGGCGTCGTCCAGACGTTCGAGCGGCAGAACGCCGTGTGGCGGCTCAGAGCGCGGCAATCGGTGTGGCAGCCGCTGATCTGTTGCCGCACCTGTCGGTGACAGGTTCTGTCTCTCTGAATGCCAACGATTTTTCGGACCTGTTCGATTCAAGCAGCTTCGGTGGGGTGATCGCTCCTGGGTTCACCTGGGACATTCTGAATTACGGCCGATTGGCTAATAACGTCAATTTGCAGAAAAGCCTTTTTCAGGATCTGGCTGTCCAATACCAGCAAACAGTGCTGAGTGCCAATTCCGAGGCGGAGACAGCGATCAATACTTTCTTGAAGTCCAAGCAGCGTCTGATATTCGTCGGACAGGCCGTGACTGCATCGAAGCAGTCAGTCGATTTGGCTCAAACGCAGTACAAGGAGGGATCGGTTGACTACAACCGCGTCTTCAATCTGCAGACATCACTTGTTTCAGACCAGGACAATCTGGCAAGCGTAAGAGGTGAGGTAGCTCGCAGCGTGATCGCGACTTACAAGGCACTCGGGGGGGGATGGCAAATCCGGTTCGGAAATCGCGGAGGTGGCGGCGTATCACTGGAGCAGGTTCCTGTCCCACCAGCAGAACAGGCACCGTCACAGGAAGCAGACAATTCAGCCCAGCAGGACAGCAAGCAACCGACCGCCGGGAGTGAGGCAAGTGCTGCGGATTCCCCTCAGGCAGAAGCCCCCAAGTCTGAGCCGGTCGGTGACAATGTCGACCAGCAAGGAAAAACGGGGCAGCCTGCCGGTGATGTCGATCCTACGAAGCAGCAGGTGTCGGGAAAGCCCGTCTCGGAAGTTGGTGATCCAGTAAGTGACTTGCCCGAGGTCTTGGTCGAAAATCTTTGATCAGGCAGGCACTCACTGAGGCACAGGATGAAATGAAAAGCGGATGTTTTGAAACGGGAATGGATATCGTGATGATTTTTACGAAACATGGTGCCGCAGCACTGCTTGCAGTGATGATGCTTGTCAGCAGCTCGAACGCCGTCGAGCCATGCCGGACGTTTTTCGGGTGTCCCGTTCCGGATTGCATTGGCAAGTGGTGTTGCGATGATTACCGTGCCAAGTGTCCGCCATGCGTCAAAGTGCCTTTGTGTTTTGGCTGTGATGACTACTGCAGAAAACCATCACCGCGGGTGTGTGTGCCCCTCTGTTTTCGCTGTGATGATTATTGCAGGAAATGCCCGCCACCGGTTTGCCGGCCACCCTTGCTGCTGTCAGTTCCGTGGGAAACCTGTCATGACGCGTGTGATTGCCAGAAAAAAACAGTGCTTGGGAAAAAACAAATTGGTCATGAAAATCGCACGGTGGCTGCAAAAGACCAACAGGCATTGTCTGATGCAGGAAGCGGACTTGAGAATTCGTTTCGTGTGATCGATTCTTCTTCTGATTTGAATCAATCGAGAATGGGCCGTTCCGTACAGCCCGTGGTGGGGTTTCGGAGTCCATTGATTCCGGAAACGCCCTCCAGGAACCCGGTATTCATTGAACGCGTTGATCGATGAAACGCCATGTCGTGACCCGCGTTTTCGTGCCCGGAAATTCGACTGGACAGGCTGCACATTGCTCGGCTTAGGTGACGGGAAAGTTAATCCTTTCCGGAGCCAACTGCGGGACCGTGTGATTTCTAGGATGGATAGTCGATGTCCAGTTCATCATCGTCGATGTCGTTATCCATGTATGCGTCATCGGTGAATTCGCCTTCACTGAATTCGTCGTCACTGAATTCGTCTTCCGAGTCTTCGTCGTCAAGAAAATGTCCTTCTTGCGAATCGTGAGCTTCGTTTGCTGGAATCGATCCCCGGTCCATCAGTTCCGCAGGCGGGCTATCATCATTTTCCGGGATCCAGCGGATGGTTGGTCGTGGAGGATCGGAAAGAGCATCAATGCATTCCATGGCCATCCAGTTGATTTCACCCGGGCCTTCTGCCGTATCACCATCTTCGACCTGTTCCTCGCTCTGCAGCATGTACAGGGAAGCACTCCGCAGGAAACCCTCAATGTCGCTCGGTTCGAAGTCTTCCGTCCTGTAAACGGCTTCGATATCAGGAAGATCAAACTGGCCATTGCCGACGGTATCCATCAAGGACCATTTTTCTGTGGCCCGAAACAGCCGCACGTTGGTCCACATGTCCAGTGGCGGCAATTCGTGGCTCCACGCATAGTTCATGCCGTGGCGGAGGCCGTCAGCATCACGAAGCACTTCGCCACCTGGGTTGAAGTAGCAGATGGCGTCGGGCATCTCCAGCAACGTTGCAACTGCTTTTGAAAGAAATTGGAGTTCCTTGAGGGGATCGTATTCTTCGGGTAACAGCGGCAAATCGTCGTCCTGTTCGTTTACATCATCCACGCCCAGGACATAGCTGATCAGAAGGCGGACGTGAGAAGTATGTTCTTTGACGTGTTCGCCACCGTCTTCCCACCCCCAGGACTGTTCGGCGGCACGTTCAAGACAACCAGGAAAGGCGAGTGGGGAGTACTGCCCAAGTGACCAGGCGACAAATCGTTCCGGTGACTCGTCGGGGTCTCCCATGTCGTCTGGCCATGGCGAGTTGGCGGGTGTCACCAGCAGATGACCGTTGGATTTCGGTGCGTATTGATAAACCAGAGTTTGCGGCGCGTCATCGTCATCCATGGATTCGTGCTGCCCAACGCACAGAAAATCTTTCAGCTGCTTCTGTAACGCAGCAATTTCCACCGGTTTGCGAAATAGGACACACATGCCCTGAGTGAACAATCCTTTGGCCATTCTTTCCTCGAACGGAGTGCAGAACCGATCAGTTATCCGGATGTTGAACGGACCTCTCGGCTGTCAATTTTGACGCATCATAGCGAGACAAGCTGTCAGCATGAACAGGATACATCCGCGTTCTGACTAAATTCGTCATCAATCTGAAATAATCAGATCTTCGGGGCGATCAATCAATCACACAGAGATGTGCGGGATTTTGTGAGGGCAAAGGTCCAAAGTCCCGACCAGAATACGTTCAAGCCGCGCGACGGAATTGTCCATCCGATTCCGATTCTGAGTCCTGCGACTCAGCGTTCCTGATAGAAAGGATCGGATTGGACTCTGATGCTTCCCCTCTGTCGGCGGGCGGTGACCATTGGAAGCCCAGTAATTGCCCGAGGCGACTTCGCCTGACCAGACCCTCGTAGGTCAGCAACGAAACGCCGCTGGAGATTGCAAATGAAAAAGTAGTCTTGAGCAGCGGGTTTGTATCGGGGAGGAGCAGCTTCAGGTCCAGTTGGGTGAGGCCCAGAAGCGGATGGTGAACGATGTACACCCAGAACGAAGCAGCCGCCAGATAGCCAACAGAATTCGGAATCCTGGAGATCTTTTTGACTGAGATTCCGATCAAAAACAGGGTCGTCAACAACGCGGCAACCGCCGTCAATGTCGCCAGCAAAACTCCTGCCAGCATCGAACTGGCCTGTTGGGTTGGATCAGGAGAACTCGCCCATTGTGCAAGTTGCCATCGTCCCATCAACAAGGCTGCGATCCCAGTCATCAAAGCAGGCGCTGACAAACGTGTCGCCCACTGCCTGACCTGCATCAGTTTGGGATCGTGAATCGCAAGCAGCAGACCAAGTGTGAAAAAAATGCCGCTGTAAAGCCACTTGGCGGGAACGGGTAAAAATGAATGTTGAAACCCCCAAACAACCTGGGGCTCAAAGTAAAGCACAGCGGAGGAAGCTACAACGGTCAGAATCAAGGAAGTTCTGAGGTCGGGCTGAAAGCCTTTGATCCGTGGATACCGTCTGGTCAGGAGGGCAAGGCCTGTCAGGCAAGTGATGTAAAGAAACAGGTACTGCAGAAACCACAGGTGACTCAAGCCCCAGAGATTCTCGCCCAGTGGAGGGTCCACTTTCAGGCTCTTCAGTTTGACGGGAGAGACAAGCCCCTCGGCAACCCAACTGCCAACCCAACAGTAAAGATCCAGTGGAAGGATCACCACAGCGCCAAACAGAAGTGGTACCAGCAACCTTCGGGCGCGTCCGCGAAAAAGCGAGCGAGGTCCGCGTTGCTTCAGCGTTCGCCAAGCAAAAAATCCTGCCAGAACCAGAAACAACGGCATGATGAACAGCTCGATCGACCAGAACAGAAGGTCGATCGCAGTATGCGGTGTGTCGGCTACCGACCAGCTCAGGCCCGGCATCGGATGACGCAGATACGGAACGCATGCGTGCAGCAGCACGACACCCAGGGCGGCAAACGCGCGGAGGGCATCCAGCCCGGCAAAGTTGGAACGTGTTGAGGAGGCGGCGGTCGCTGAATCAGCGGCGCGGAGAGGTAGTATGTCCATGATCTCTGCTGACTACCAAAACCACGCCATTTTCTGAAAGTGCAATGAGTTGTTTTTCAAAATGGAGAAGGGCGAAGACTGTCCGATGATAGCAATGCTGTCGTCGGGCATTCCCTTTTCAATTCAGGTGCCCTTTTCAGTTCAGGTGCCTGATGAGTGGTGTCGCAAGTTTTGGAAAAGCCGCCAAGGTTGTGCCAGCTACCCCTCTGATCCAACCGGACCTCAAGGCACCGGTGACGATCCGGCAGGTCCACTTTTGTCGCCTCAGCAGAATTTTCAGTTCCTGATTCCAGCGGTCGCCAATGGCGGCAAGCTGACTTTGACCTGCCTGTTCCAGGCAGGACCCGATCATGTCTGCGGCGGCGATTCCACTTTTCAGTCCCCAGGTCATGCCTTCGCCAGTGAACGGTTCGACATAGCCGGAGGCATCCCCGACAGTCAGAATTCTGCCAGAGCCGGCAAGACGCGTTCTTCGCAATGGGGGTGTCGTCATGACCTTTGACATGTCGTTCCATTGGAAGTCGGGAAAACGGCTGCGTTGGAGAATCTGCTGCACACGATCTGCCGGCGTGCCCCGTTGGGCCGCGTCTGAACCTGATCGGAGTGCAGCGGCAATGTCGACTCGGCCACTTTCCAGTCGAACCAGTCCAACGTATCCGTCGTCGTCACATGCCATGTAGATCACATGAGGAAGAAGCTCATCATTGTCGGCAGTCCATGACACCCCGAATGGTCCATGAGGAGACTCGGTCCATGGCAGGACAGAGTTGACACCTTGCGAGTTCAGCCCTGTGGCCAGCACGACAACATCGAATTCGAGTTCTTCGATGCTTCGTCCTGTTTGCAGGTTGACGCGGATTTTGCTGGAGTCAATGTCGGTGATGCGGGCCTTGCAAGGCTGTCTGACGATACATCCTGCATCCTTCGCTGCCTGCAGCAGAATGGGGTCCAGAGTCGAACGTGAGATCGCGAGGCCACGTGGCAGGTTGACCTCGAGCTTGCGTCCACCCATCGATGCATGCCAACCCGTCAACGCTGTCCCTTGGGTCATGATCTGCTGAAAGAGCAGGTTTTCCGTTTCCATGGTGAGATCTCCGCCGACTTTTGCCGGCTGTGTCCTGATTGGCATCGTGCCCAACTGCTTGAGTGTTTCAAGACCTGCACCGCCAAGACAGCACCCGCATACCTTCTCCCGTGGAAATTCTGCTTGCTCGACCAGCGTCACCTTGACCTTTTGTCCGCACAGGCGGATTCCACAGGCACTGCCGGCAACGCCGGCTCCGATGACGAGCACAGAGGTTGGTTTCATGTCATGGATGTTCCCGAGGACGGGATTGCCCGGGCAAGTGAAGGGATTGCGTCTTGCACTGCAACCTCGTCAATGGTTGCGATGAAGCGGCAGGGGAAGAGACGCTTGATTTTGGTGGAATGTCCCAGTGCTTGCTGCGAAATGGTTTGAAACTCGGGGATGGTAAAAGCGCCCTGAACGCTCAGTCTGGCGTCCGTGTGGACCACCTTGGAACGTGACAGCAGTCTGCTTGCGACCGTGACAAGCGCCAGGTTCAGATGGCTCCTTTCAAGATCACAGACCAGAACAGTACCGTTGCTTGCGGTTCGCATCGCCTGTAACAGTTGACTTGCCTGATGATTCTCCAGATGGTGCATGAAGAGTGAACAGGTCACCATGTCGAACCCTGACGGCAGTGGATTTTGAAGACAATCGTGCTGCAGTGAATCCACCATCAGACCGGCTGCTTTGGCCCGACGTTGTTGTTCTTCCACGGCGACCGAGCGCACGTCCAGCAGTGTCAATTGAAGTTCCCAGCCCTCGTGTTTGGCCCAGGTAGCCCATCTCAAGGGAAGTGCCCACGAACAACGGGCAACGTCGAGGAAAGTGAGTTTTCGATCACGACGACCCATCGCTATCCGCTTGATCCGACGGTACATCGCTGACGCCACGCCGCTGCAGCGATTCAATCGTGCCAGGCCTCGCAAAGCCGCTTCGTGATCATCCCGCGGTAAATCGGGATCATCCATCAATTCCGGTTGCAGGTTCCGTGTCCTGAGGTTGAAGTCGGGCAAGAATGCGTTGGCGTGAACTGTACGTGTTTGCGGGCTGTGTTTCGACGGGGCTGTGTTTCGACGGGAATGCGAATCGCGGCGGTGTGCCCGGATTCAAGTAAATTTCGGCTTGTGGGCTGCAGCCGGTTTCGTTTTCGCATTGGGTCGTCACCCGTTGCTAGTTCTACCGGCTTCACTGGAAAGAAACCACCAACTTGTGGTGTGAAATCTGATTCTTGGTAGAACTCGGGTCGCGTCAGACGAACGGGAGGATTCTGCGTTTTGACCTGCTGCCGGGAACTGATGCCTGTAATTCACGAAGAGATGCGCGGAATTGTTGGAACATCAGACTCAGGCGAGTCGTTGATCCTCAGTCAAGCTTTGCGGCGTTTTTCTGCACCGAAGACGGGTTTCGGTTTGCCAGGTAAATCCAGCACAAACCGACGAGTGCACCGGTCAAGACGCAGATACTCACCCATTGGGAGATCGATAACGATGTTCCAAATTGTCCACCCTCATCGTCCCGGATCAATTCCAGCACAAAACGCAGGACGGCGTAGCCTGCGAAACCCAGCATCATCACTGTTCCGTCGCGCAGCTTCGAGTCAGGGATCAGACACAGTGTGATGCAAAGTAGCAAGGCGGTGACGCTGCTGAGAATTTGTGCGGCAAAGACTGGCAGAGCGGTATCGGGAAGCTCCGATGGTTCCCAACGCATTCTCTGGCCGTCGATGGTTGCAACGATGCCTGTTCTTGCGTCTTCGGCAGGGATGTCGCGTGGGGCACTGGCAAGCGAGTTGGCGTCATGATCCAAAAACGTGACCTGCTGACCCGTGCGAATGTTTTTCTGGGCAGCCAAACTGCCCGGTACAACGTTGGTGATCCGTCCCGACTCAGGGTCAAATCGAAAACCGAGCAGCTCGCCATTGAGTTTCTGTTCGGTGTACACAGGACTGTTGGGAGGGAATTTCAATGCCATCGCGTGGTCCTCGCAGCGACCACCGTAGCAGCAGCCATTCATCACGCACCCCATCCGGCCCAGAAAGACCCCCAGGAACATGCAGGGAACCACCACATCACCGAATTTCAGCCACGGCAGTTTCTTGCGGTAAAGGTAAATCGAAGCTGCAAGGACCCCACCAATGAAGGATCCATAAACCACCAAACCACCCTGAGTGAATGTCAGTATTTCGATCAGCCTCTCACCCCAAGTGCCGACATTGAATTTTTCTCGATACTGAATCACATAAAAGGTGCGGGCACCAACGATACCTCCGGCAAAAGCCCAGGGAGCGACCGAATAAATCAGTTCTTTATCAAAGCCACGTCGCTTGGCCCGGTATGCAGCAAGCCAAACTGCAGTTCCCACAGCCAGCAGCAGCATGACTCCATAGCCACGAATCGCCATGCCCACGGGCATTCCGTCAAGGTTGGTCAATTCAACTCTTGGCAGGATCAGGACGATGCCGGCCACCATCGCAGTCCACAGCAGCCATTCACGGCTCAGGATTTCTACTGGTGATAGGCCTCGCAACTTGCTGACGCCAAGGCGAATGGCCAGCGAGATCAGCAGCACCAGAAGCAGCCAGCCTACCCCAAACACGGGAATGCCAGCCAGTTCGTGGGGGATCAGCAAGAGGGTTCGCTGCATCGAAGTTCCGTCAGGTTTTTCGTAAAGAAGGCTTGCCGCATTGATCTGGACGGACTCACTGCCTCTTTTCTACGCTCCGCAAGCCATTCGCGTCCAGATCGTACTTTCTCTGGCTAGCTACTTTGTGAGCAAATGCTCATTCCGGGGCAAGTTCATGCGTTTTCGTCGCCTTCGGGTGAGATCGCCAGAAAGCGGCTGAATGACGTGAAAAGTGGTCTTCGAAATTCTGCTTTGGGTAACAAATATGACCAGTTTGAAGCCGTTTTTTGGCACGGGAGCGTTGACCGCTCTGTGCATTCTGGCGAACTTCGCTTTGCCAGCATTAGCATCAGCAGCAGATCAGGTTTTCTGCGTGAAGACAAAGATATTTGTGGGAGATCAGTCTGACCCGGCTTCCGAGCATCAAATCCTGTTCGATCAGGGACTGGTCTATGACGTGCCACTGGTGAACCGTCGATTCATCACGATATTCGACCCGGCCCAAAAAAAGGTAACCCTGTTGGATCGTGATACTCAAGTGCAGGCATCGGTAAGCACGGATGACTTGATCAAGATCACCGCTCAGGCACGAGCGGCTGTGACCGACGCCGAGCAGAAGAAAAAATTGGGAATGGATGCCAAGGTAGAAATGAGTGAGGAAAAGCCTGGCTACCGAATCAAGTTCGCCAACCTCGAGTACCACACCACCAGTCAAAAACCTGATGATCCCAAGGTAGCTTCCGACTACGCGATGTTTGTTGATCTCGCCTCACGACTGAATCTGGTTCGTCGGCTCGGTCCTCCACCGTTTGGTCGCATGACGCTTCACCAGGAACTGGCTGCCAAGGGGGAATTACCTCTCGAGCTGACACTGACCATTGCTGGGAATAAAAGCACAGAAACTTATCGTGCGACGCATTCGGTCGGCGAACTTGCCGACGCAGAACGTGAAACCATCCACGAGGTTCGAGCTTACCTGACGCTGTATCGGCAAGTTGATCTCAAGGGCTTTCCGAGATGACTTCGGTGATCACGAATCATCCTCGGAACCGCCGAATGATGTTTGTCTTCTATTTCTTTTGTTGGCGTTTTCTGGCGTCTTCTCGCCGCTTGACGATGCCAGCGAGCTTTTTCTTTTCTGCGGCGAGAGCCTCGGGTGAAATGACAGCAGGCTCGACGGGTGTCATGTCGATTTTGTCACGCTTGTCGAGTTCTTTCAGTTCTATGTTTCGGTACCAGACCGGATCGCCATGATCCTGCAGGCTCAGGTTGGCACCACGTGCCTCCAGGTTACCGCCTCGTTTTTTGAGCAAATCGACATGGAACGCCCATCTTGGATCTCTGTAATCCAAGTGGATTACCTTCACCCCGTTGAGCCAATGCTGTATGACCGTGCCCTTGCAGACGATGCGTCCTGAATTCCACTGTCCGACCGGTTTGGTCATGTCTTTCGAGGGTTGCATGCAGAAGTACAGCGAGGCTGCGCTGGTTCGCGGGTTTCTGCCGTCGGCATGAACAGCATTGTCAAGGATCTGATACTCATACTGCGTTGGTCGGTAATAAACACCACTGTTGCTGCCTCGGCTGACCTTCCATTGGAATCGCAGTTCAAAATCATCAGGCATCTTCTGTGCGGTGTAGACAAGGCTTCCGCCTTTACCCAGGCGTGAGATCACGCCTGATTCGATTTTCCAGTTTCCACTGTGTTTCCAGCCAGTGAGTTCGTCACCGTGGCTCAAGTCCTTGAAACCATCCGTATTCGAGTCGGCGGAAACGGTGGTTGAATCTTCTCCGTTTGCAGTTGGCAAGATTGCATTGCAGATAGTTCCAGACAGAATGATCCCGCACACGGCGAGGGAACGCAGGATTACAGGAGAGAAAAGCGTGTTTGAGTGGAATGGCATGGCAGCAACTTGTTCGTCGAGTGGAAGTTGGGAGTGGGAGTTGGGAAAGGCCTACAACTGATGATTAGCCAGTCAGGGTAAGAACCAGTTTAAACCACCATTCGGATGGTTGTTCATCCCACCGTCTTGGAGTTGTCAATCTTTTTCGGAGCATGTTTCCAACAGAGCGAGTGCGACAGCTAATGACGGTGCTTTTTTGGGGAAAACGAATTTTGATGTGTTGGCAAACCGGGGGCGATCTCGGATCGTGATTTCGATTACAATGTTGCGAAACAAACCGTCGGGTTCCTCAGCAGCGTTACTGGCAAACCAACGAGCGTAACGAGCGTAACGAGCGTAACGAACGAAACGAGAGAGAGTCTGAATTGAAAATCAAATGTCCCGCTTGCGGTTCGATCGTTGACGTCGAGGCATCGATGTCAGGCCAGGTTGTTGATTGCAGTTGTGGAAAAAAACTGAGGGTGCCGATGGTTGGCGGCAGCGACGTCACTGGTGACAAAGCTGGGTCTCAAGCCGGGGCGGGTATCGGCACGGATAGTGACTCGCAATTCGGTCAGCCAGCGGGCTCGACATCGGGGCAGGATGCACGCGGTGAAGTTCCTGACGCCGGTAGCAACACTTTTGGTGGTCAGACTTCTGGTGACTCTGGAAGTGTTTTTTCAAACCCGGTTGAGGGGAATCCTTACACTGCAACTGGCAACACGACGATGGCGCCGATGCCAACGGGGCCAGGGGAAAATGTAGGTCTTGCGATCGCCTCCATGGTGCTCGGTATCTGTTCGATTGTGTTTACCCTCCTGTGTTGTGGAGGCGCTCTTTTTGCTATTCCTTCGTTGATCATGGGAATCATTGCAATCAAGCAGGCGAACCGTGGTGAAGCGGGTGGCAAAGGCATGGCCGTCGCCGGTGTTGTGATGTCAGCGATCATTCTGGTGCTGACCTTACTTGGAATCCTCGCGTACGGTGCGATGATCATTTTTGCGATCCAGCAAGGTGGCGGACCACCTCTTCCCTGACACGGTTTTGTGCGGTGTGAATGAACTGGGGTGAGGTGCCGGTTGGGACCGACCTGCAGGTTGCTCATCGGGTTTGAATGAAGACGATAGAATTGTTTGAGTACCATGAAAATTAAATGCCCATCATGCCAGTCGGTATTGAACATTCCGCCTTCAGCGGCTGGCAAGCTTGTGAAGTGTCCCTGCGGAAAACAGTTGCGGGCTCCCAACGCACCAGCAGGCAGCGCACCAGCAGGCAGCGGTCCAGCAGCAATTGGGGCTGCGTCGCATTCCAGGCCCGTTGCGAAACGACCGGCAGCGGCCACAGCATTTGATGACGGGCTCATCGATGAGTTGACCGAGGGTGATCTTCAACCGATCAGACAAGCGGGAATGCCAGCGGTCGGCCCTGCCGGATCCGGGAACACGAATAAGCTGTTGCAAGAGCATGCCGCGACGGCGGGAGGCGGTTCCGGTGGCAATTTTCGGGTCGGGCCGTTGGCCTCGCCTTGGATTCGACTCGGTGCTGCGGTGATCGATGGTTTCATTATTAATTTGATAATGCTGCCCATGATGTGGGTGGGATGGCTTTTGTTTGTTCAGATGGCTTTTGATGTCGAAGGCTTGAATGCTGCTTTCCAGGCTGCGCAAACCGACCAAGAAAAGTCCTATCGGGCAGGGCAGTTGCTGGCTGGTACTTTAATGGCCTACGGTTTGACATATTTCCTTGCTGGAATTCTACCCCTGACAATTTTCTCAATCATGTTGACTAAATTTGGGCAGACACCTGGCAAGAAGTTGTGCAAAATCCGAATCGTACGGGCGGACACCAAACAGCTTCCCGGTTTTGTGAAGGCTGTTGTAGTCAGGTCATGGTTAGGGCAGCTTGTTGCTTCGATCCCAGTCCTTGGACTGGTCGGAGTGTTGTTGATTTTTGGTGCCAAGCGACAGACCTTGTGGGACATGATGGCTGGAACCATCGTGGTAGAGTCATGATGCGGATGATAACTGGCGTGGTTTGCCGAGTTCGTGTTCTGATATTGATTGTCGCCTCGGTGCTGGGAACCCGTTCGCACGCAATCGATTTTGCACATGAGGTGGTACCCGTCTTACGTGCACACTGCGTGAAATGTCATGGTGGCGATGAAGCCAAAGGTGGATTCTCGCTGAACACCAGGAAGCTGTTTCTCGAGGGGGGAGCCGCTGAACCGGGGGATGCAAAAGAGTCTCATTTTCTTGAACTGATTGCGTCGGCTGATATCGATATGCAAATGCCTCCCAAGGATTTGCCGCGTGTGCCAGCGGAGCAACGGCGGATACTTGCCCGCTGGGTCAATGAAGGCTTGCCGTGGACGAGCGGTTTTACGTTTCGGGAAAATTCCTACGTGCCGCCTCTGTTGCCAAGACAAGTGAATCTGCCGGGGCCCGTGGGGCTCAATCCAATTGACCAGATTTTGCGAAAGCACTTCAAAGAGGCAGGGCTTGTGCCGCCCAAGCCAGTTGACGATTCCACTTTTTTACGACGCGTGTCACTGGATCTGGTCGGATTGCTGCCAACTCAGGAGCAGCGACGACGTTTTCTGGCCAGTGAGAATGCAAACAAGCGACAAGTCTTGGTTGATGACCTGCTGGGACGTGATGTCGACTATGCCGAGCATTGGCTGACGTTCTGGAATGATCTGCTGCGAAATGATTACACGGGAACGGGGTTCATCACAGGCGGTCGCAAGCAGATCAGCAAATGGCTTTATCGCTCGCTGATTGAAAACAAGCCTTACGATCAGTTTGCAAGAGAGCTGATCGCGCCGCCCACAAAGGAGAGTCGTGGATTCATTGATGGAATCAAGTGGCGAGGTGAGGTGAGTGCCGGGCAGACGGTTGAGATCCAGTTTGCTCAAAGTGTTGCCCAGTCTTTTCTGGGAATCAATCTTAAGTGTGCATCCTGTCACGACAGTTTCATTGATCAGTGGAAGCTTACGGATGCTTATTCGCTGGCTGCCGTCTATTCCAACCGCAAGTTGGATATTCATCGCTGTGACAAGCCAACCGGTGAAGTTGCCACACCAGCATGGCTGTTTCCGGAATTGGGCAGTATCGATGCCGGTTTATCACCCGACGCAAGGTTGAAACAGCTTGCTGATTTGATGACTGATCATCGCAATGGACGTTTTGCCCGTACCATCGTGAATCGTCTTTGGGCCCAGTTAATGGGACGCGGGATCGTGCATCCACTTGATGCGATGCACACTGAACCATGGAATGAGGATCTGTTGGACTATCTTGCCAATGCGCTGGTTGAGTCAGGATATGATCTCAAGTCCGTGTTGCGACTGATTGCGAGTTCGGATGTTTATGGTGCAGAGTCCGCAGTTCTGGGCAGCGGGGCCGATGCTGATGAGGATGTTTTTGGCAGACGCCGTGCCCATCGCATGACTGCGGAACAATTCATGGACGCGGTCTGGCAATTGACCGGCGGAGGTCCGTCAAAAATTGATGCGCCTGTGATTCGCGGCAAGATGGATCCGGATGCAGCAGAGGGAATGGATCTGAAGGGTGAATGGATCTGGGGCCAGTCGCAGTCCCAGGGAAAACCTGCGCCTGCAGGCGAGACGCTGGTGTTCCAGACAGAATTGCGCGTTCCCTCGGCCATCGAGACCGCGATGGCAGTGATCACCGTTGACAACGCATTTGATCTGTACATCAATCGGAAGAAGGTTCTTTCAGGCGCCGAGTGGAGTGAACCGGGTGTTGTTTCATTGACGAATTGGCTGAAAGTCCAGAAGAATGATACCGTGCCTGCCAACCAGATCATGGTTGTGGCCCGCAATGCAGGATCCGGCCCCAATCTCGCCGGTTTGTTCTTTCAGGCTCAGTTGAAGCTGAAGAACCAGTCTATGATCACTCTGGCTTCGGGACCGCAATGGACTTACAGCGACGAAAAGCAAATTCAACGCAAGGCACGTTCAGGAAAGTTCGAGGGGCCTTGGAAGAAAGTGGTCAGCTCCGGTCGCCCTGCAGTTTATGCCGGTGTGAACGGTAAGTTACGTTCAGGGTTAGCCCGAGGAACTCTGGGTGATTCGACCATGGTGCGTGCAGGACTGGTGAAGAGCGATTTCCTGATGCGGTCATTGGGAAGACCGAATCGTGATCAGATTGTTACCTCCAGACCGGCAGAGTTGACGACGCTGGAGGCCATTGACCTTTCCAATGGAGAGACCCTCGCAAAGGCCTTGCAGACGGGAGCAGGAAAGTATGTCGATGCGGGCTTGCCGGATCAGGAATTGGTGGAGCAGATCTTCATTGCTTCGTTGACGCGTTCACCCACTTCCGATGAACTGGCGGTTTGTCTGGATGCATTGAAGACGACACAACGGCAGGACGTTGAAGATGTTTCAGAACGCGAAACGGTGGTTCAGGATCTGCTCTGGGCCATTTTGATGATGCCGGAATTCATCATGGTAAGATAGGAAGTTGTGACGGATCAATGAATGCATTTTGATGAAGATGCACCTCAGAAACACGTACTTGCTGTCATGGGTTGTTGTGTAGGATCGGTTTCGAAAACCACGTCAGATGTAATCAAGGTGGCTCCTGAAGAAGCGATAGAAAGACGACGTTTTTTGAAAAACATGGCTGCTGCCGGAACAGCAACAATGGCCATGGGAGCGCCCAGGAATCTGCCTGGAATGGATGCGATTGTGCAGCCAGAGCCAACGGCTGATTCCTGCATCCTGATCTGGATGGGTGGCGGCATGGCAGCGCCGGACACGTTTGATCCCAAGACTTATGTTCCCTATGAAGTCGGGCTGCCGGTCGAAAAAATGGTCAGCACATTTCCTGCCATTGATACCGCGGTCGACAACATCAAAATCTGCGAGGGGCTCGAGGAAATTGGTTCCGTGATGGATCGGGCCACCTTGATCCGCTCTGCTGTCCAGCCGGATCTTGGCAGTATTCTGCATTCCCGTCACCAGTATCACTGGCATACGGGGTATGTTCCTCCTCAGACGGTGGCATGCCCACATATCGGGGCGTGGATGGCGAAGGTTCTGGGGCCAAAAAATCCCGTCATTCCACCTTTCATCAATATCGGACAACGGTTGGAAGGAGTGGGAGAAAAAGAGGAACTCAAGGCATTCACAACGGCGGGTTTTTTTGGCAGCGCATTTGGTCCCATGAACCTGCCTTTCCCGGAACAGGCTTCCCGTTCTGTGTTGCCACCTCAAGGCATGAATGCGGGAAGGTTCGCCAACCGGGATCGCCTGTTCAGAAAACTGGTGGCGGAGAGTCCCCAGCGTGAATTTGCAAGTGACTTTCATCAGGAGTCCATTTTGCGTTCCATGGACAAGGCGTATCGCCTGCTCAGCAGCAAAGAACGATCGGCTTTTGACATCACGCAGGAACCCAAAGACAGTTACGAAAAGTACGATACTTCGAGATTTGGGCGTGGCTGTCTGTTGGCGCGTCGATTGGTTGAGTCCGGCGCACGGTTTGTCGAGGTGACGACGGAGTATGTTCCTTTTCTGCATTGGGACACTCATGCGGATGGTCATCGGACGGTCGCACGGATGCACAGTGAAATGGACCGGCCGATTGCACAACTGGTTCTGGATCTGGAGTCGCGTGGGTTGTTGGATCGCACACTGGTCATCATCGCATCGGAATTCAGTCGTGATGCGATCGTGGAAGGACGCCCGGGATCATCGGCCAACGATCAGGCCACCCACAAGGTTGACAAGCTCGGCGACATCAAGCATTACGGTCTCCATCGTCATTTCACTGGTGGCACAAGTGTTGTGATGTTTGGCGGGGGAACCAAACGCGGTTTTCTCTACGGCAAAACCGCGGACGAGCGACCGTTGCTCGCGATTGAGAATCCTGTCACCGTGACGGACATGCACGCCACCATCATGCACGCCATGGGAATCAGTCCAAAGACCGGTTTCGATATTGAGGGTCGGCCGTTTTACGTCACTGAAGATGGCAAGGGAAAGCCAGTGATGGATATTTTTGTCTGAGCAGAATCTGGTGTTTGGAACGGAACGATTTTTCGTGTTACGCGGCTGTGAGTTTTCCTTGATACACTGCCATGCCACTTCTGGCTTGCGGTTTTTCTGTCTGACCCCAAGGGGTACACAGAACGTCAACGATCGCTGACAATCATACTGACAAGACATTCCTCAGGAAGGTGCCCCGCGATGGCTCGAAACGAACAACTCATACGTCAGCACAAATTATTGCAATTGCTTGAGTATTCCAGATTCGGAAGAACGCTCGATGAGTTGCGCGGCGATCTTGTCGCTGATTTGGGATTGTCGAATTTGCACGAACGCACGGTGCGAAGGGATGTGGAAGCCTTGCAGGCCGCTGGTTTCGATATCCAGAACGATACCGTCGAACGGGGCAAAGTTTACAAACTGGGCCCCAACAACACGGGGGTTCATGAAATTGGCATTTCAGCCACGGAGTTGATTGCGCTGTCCATCGGGCGGGAACTGATTTACCCGCTCATCGGGACGCAGTACTGGCGCGGGATCGAATCTTTCTGGAATAAAGTTCAGGAGTCAGTCCCAAATGGTGTCTATGACCACTATTCCAGATATCGCAAGACACTGCATGTGTTTGGCTCACCGCAAAAAAGCTACGAAAAACAGGAAGGCATGTTGAAGACCGTACACCGTGCGATTCTTGAGCATCGAGTGGTGGAGATCGAATACGAGTCTGTTGGCAAGCCGGTCACCACCCGCCGGGTGGAACCTTATGGTCTGGCTGTTTATCAGAGCAGCATTTATGTGGTTGCAGCTGCCCCCGAAGTCGAGGATCCTGCCGACCGGCTGAGGCACTGGAAGTTGGATCGGTTTCGGCATGCCACTGCACTTGATGAGTATTTCAAGCCTGATCCCAATGTTGATCTATCGGAGCATCTCGGTAAGTCGATTGGTATTTTTTCGGGTGAAGAAGCAACGCTCGTGAAAATCAAGCTTGGCCAGCGCGCAGCGGCATGGGTGAGAGAGGATCCATGGCATCCCGAGCAGAAACTGGATGTTGATGAGGCAGGATCTGCTCTTTTGACAGTTCCTGTTTCCCATCCCAGGGAAGTTCTTCCCAAGGTCCTGTCGTTGGGGGCTGATGCTGAGGTTCTCGAGCCGATCTCGTTTCGCGAAGCGGTGGCCCAGTCGGTACAGGAAATGGCTGCTGCTTATGGAAAAGCTGCGAGCTGAATGCAATAAAAACTTTGAATCGCACAAGGTTCCGTGGAAAGCACGCCCGGGCAGGGATGTCTGGCCGCGCAATCGGTCAGACCATTGACGACCACGCTTGGACGAGCCCTGCCCGGAAAAGCCGCACTGGGACGCGAAATTTGTCAAGTTGACTGTACCGGTTGTTGCAGGAGTCGTTAAATTGAAGGGGTGCGCTTCTTTCTTGGAAACGGGTGAAATTTGAATCATGGGCTCTGTATCTGGTAATCGGTGGTTTGGCTGGTTGTCTGGCTTCGCAGTGTTTCTGGCATTGGCAAGCGGCGTGGGGCGATCGGTCACTCAACTTGCCACTGCGCAGCAGCCGGCATCCGTTGTCAACGCTGGTGGAAATGACCAGTCTCAGCAGCAGGGTTCGAAACAGGCCCGGTCGTCGGACGAAGTTCAGCGATTGATTGAGAATCTCGGTTCCGACAGTTACGTGACCCGCGTGCAGGCACGCGAAAAATTGCAGCGTATGGGACTCCAGGCAATCGATGCATTGCGAAAAGCCGAGGATCATCTCGATTATGAGATCGCTCTGTCTGCCAAATCGATCATGGGCAGTTATGCGATTCAGTGGTACGAGAGTGATGATCCGCAACCAGTTCGTGATGCGTTGGAAGAATACGGAGCTCAGAAGAGTGCGGAGCGGCTGAGCAGAATCATGATGCTCGCAGAACTGCCCGATCGCATGGGCCTCAAGGCATTGGTGCGTGTGACACGTTTCGAGACTTCTCTGGCGCTCAGCCGAAGAGCCGCGATGGAGATCATGGAGCAAGCTTTGGCGAAGCTTCCCGAGGAACGGGAGAAGAATTCGGCACTGATTCTTGAAGGTCTCGCAGCAACCGAACGCCCGTCGGCAGACTGGCTGAGAGTGTATTCGGCGGATTTGGCAAATGGTCGTTATTCAGTGAAGCAATGGCGTGACGTGATACGGGCGCAACGGGATGCGATTGACGCTTTGCAGTCGACTGAAATCACTCGTGAAAGTGTTCTGAACCTGGTGCGAATCTGCGCTGTTCGAGCTTTACGAACAGGCGACGATGCAGAAGCGCTGCGATTGGCAATGGAACATTCTGATCTTGTGAATGCGACCACCACCAACCTGATCGAAGCCTGTAACTGGGCGATCGACAATGGGCTTCATCCTTTTGTCGAAGGGCTTTACACGAAGAACCGCCCGATGTTTGAGCGTTCGCCGATTTTGCTCTACAGTCATGCTCACGCTCTGAAAGTAGGCGGGAATGAAGACGAAGCAGAACGTCTTGCCGAAGCTGCGTTTCAGAAAAATCCTTTTCCTGACACGGATGACGAAGACAAAACCCTGCAACCAAGAGAGTTGGAGGAAAAATCCAATCTGCATCGGGAGATTGCAGGCAAACTGCGGGAACGCGGTTTGTTCCAGTGGGCCGAAAGGGAATACACAAACATCATTGAGTCCATGCCGTTTGACGATCTCAATTCCCTGGTGGCCAGAATCGAGTTGTCACAGATGCATGTGGATTTGAATCGCCACCAGGCTCTGGTCGACTTGTTGAGCCCTGTCGTGGACCGCATGAACAAAGATGCCCAATTTCGTACCAAGCTGATGATGCATCCCGGGTTGGGGCGGTTCAGCCAAAGGTGGAAATCGCAGATTGATTATCACTCGGCATTGATTGCGCTGGAGAAAGAAGTCGATGACGCGGACGAGAGTGAGGTTGTCCGTGAAAAGGCACGCAAGGGCATGATGGATGCGTTCTTGGCTAATCAGCAGGACATCGATGTGCTGATCCGCATGTTTCGAACCAGGGGGGATGACCAATGGCGAGCCGATGTAAAGCGGCTTCTTGCCAAGACAAGTCGGACCTTTGAAATCGAGGTTGCCAATCGCGAGGCAATGTACAAACAGATGCGTACGCCTGAGGCAGGAGAGGGTTTAGCAGAGGCCCTGAATAATTATGCGTGGCTGATTTGCAACACAGAGGGAGATTTTGGGAAGGCTCTGAAGAACAGCCTGCGTTCACTTGAGTTTGTCGAAGACAGTGCCAAACTCGACACTTGTGGCAGGTGTTACTTCGCGCTCGGGGATTTCGATAACGCAATTCGGGTTCAGAAACGGGCGTTGGAATTGGACCCTTACTCGCCACCATTGAAAAGACAGTTGGCGGAATTTGAAAGTGCCAAAGCCAAATCTGATGAGGTACCGGTCAAGGACGAGTGATCCTGACGCAGATGTGAATTGGTCGATTGTGATTGAAATGATTCAGGGAATGAAGATGAAACGGTTTGGTTCCATTTTGGTGAAGTGTTTCACAATCGTGGGACTGAGTTGTTTGCAGTTGAGTGTCTCAAACGCTCAGGATTGGCGTGTCTGGAGAGGACCGACCCTCGATGGGCATGCACCGACTCAGGCAGAAGCCAATGTTCCTGTGGAATGGTCGGAGCAGCAGAATATGAAATGGCGTGCAGCCGTTCCAGGCAAAGGGCACGCAAGTCCCATTGTTGTCGGTGGCAGTATCTTTCTGGTTTCGCACATCGAGCAGGATCGGACGATCTGTTTGCTCAAGTACAACGCGGCTGATGGCAGGCCAGTTGGCAGGCTTGTTTTGCATCGCGGGGTTGTCGCGCCGCCTTATCTGCACAAGAAAAATACCTGTGCTTCAGGAACACCCTCGAGTGACGGAAAAGCGATTTACATTGTCGTGCAGGTTGGGGACGCAATTCATGCTTCAGCAGTGTCGCTTCAGGGACGGCTGATCTGGCAACGAGCCGTCGCACCCTATCGTGCAGGCAATGGCTGGTTCGGTTATGGCGCATCACCTCTGCTGGTTGGAAACGTGTTGGTGATACCAGTGGAGACGGATAACCGGGACGGAGGGCTGTTTGCGATAAGCACGGTCGATGGTCGACCGCTGTGGCGAGCGCCACGCCCGCAGGAAACCGGATACTCGTCACCGATTCTGGCCGAAATCCAGGGCCAACCACAAATTCTGATCAGTGGTGGCCATCGGATTGCAGCCTACCGTCCCTCAGATGGCAGGTTGTTGTGGCAAGTGGAAGCAACTAGCCGTACGACATGTGGAACCATGGTCTGGAAAAACAACATGGTGTTTGCGAGTGGCGGTTATCCCGAGCCAGGCACTTATGGCGTCATGGTGAGTGAAAATGGGCCAAAGGTGATGTGGCAGAATCGTGTCAAATGTTACGAGCAGTCCATGCTTGTTGCTGGAGATTACCTATACGGATTCGCGGACAATGGAATCGCATATTGCTGGCGATGTTCAGACGGCCAGGAAATGTGGCGGCAGCGACTCGGTGGTCCTGTGAGTGCCTCGCCCTTGCTGGTGGGGGATCGCATTTATGCGTCGAATGAACGTGGGCTCACATTTGTCTTTCGCGCGTCGCCTGACAAGTTTGAGTTACTGGCGGAAAATGTTTTGGGTGATAGCTCATTTGCTTCTCCCGTCTATGCCGATGGAAAACTTCTGTTACGGCATGCCTCTTCGGGATCAGGCACACGGCAGGAGTTCCTTGCAGCTGTGGTGGCTCCCGAAAATCCTTGATCGCTGCGCGGAGGTTGGGAAAGAGGATGCGAGCCGGGCGCACATCATACACCTCAATTGCGGTACACTCTGGCACAGGAAGATGAGCAAGCGGTGCAATGTTGCTGGCCGGCTCGTGGTTCATTGTCAAATCGCATGGCCTGTGCTTGACTTGCGTGATGAACTTGATGTGCAAAGCTCACTTCCCATCTGCTCTGGGCGCAGACAAATTGGATCACGCGTTCCTTTCCTCTTGTTGGTTCCGTATTGGCATGAAACCCGTTGTACAGATATCGCTCGACTTGACGACCATTGATGAGGCTCTGGAAACTGCAGAGATGGCACTGCGAGCAGGTGTGGATTGGCTCGAGGCGGGGACGCCGCTGATTCTTGCCGAGGGATTGCATGGTGTAAAGAAACTGAGAGAGAGGTTTCCGGACGTCCCGATCGTTGCAGACTTGAAGACCATGGATGGCGGATATCTTGAGGCGGAGATGATGGCCAAGGCGGGCGCGACTCATGTTGTTGTCATGGCGCAGGCTCACGAGGAAACCATCAAATGCGTTGTTAAGGCAGGGGCTGACTATGGTGTTGGCGTGATGGGTGATAACCTCGGTTATCAAACGATGGTGGATGGAGCAAAACGACTAAGGGATCTGGGTTGCGGTTACATCGTCCACCATATCGGTTATGACGAGCGAAGAGGAATCGCGGCTCGAGGGGAAAGGATGCCAAGCCCCTTGGATGATTTACGGGCGGTGGTGGATGCAGTCGATGTTCCCGTCCAAGCGGTGGGCGGGTTGTCCATTGAACAGGCGGTGGCCTGCCCCAGGTATGGTGCCCCGCTGGTTGTTCTTGGCGCGCCATTGACAATTGATGCTGATGCCTTCAAAACAGCGGACGGAGACTTGGAAAGTTCGCTTCGATTGATCTGTGAGCAAGTGCACGCCCAGGAAACTGGTAATTGAAACTTGCAATTGAAACTTGCAATTGAAACTTGCAAT
>JAAXJB010000097.1:33450-47609 GCA_012270065.1 Rubripirellula sp.
AATTGAAACTTGCAATTGAAACTTGCAATTGAAACTTGCAATGTGTGGCTTCAATGGCCAGTTGAGACCCTGCAAGAGGTTGCCGAGCCTCAAGTCAGAATTTGACCTGATACACTGGTTCGTCCAGAGAGAAATGCCCCGAAGTTCCGAATAGACAGAGAGAAAAATCCCCGTGAGTACTTCTGCCGCCGTCGTGAATTACGCTCCTGATCCGGGAAGCGTCGAGGTCCGGGAATTTCCCAAACCTACGATTGGATCCCACGATGTGTTGGTGGAGGTCGCTGCAGTTGGAGTTTGTGGCAGCGATTTGCATCAGTGGAGTGCTTCGCACAGTTGGCCAGTGAATTATCCAGTTGTTCTGGGGCATGAATTCGCAGGCACGATCGTGGAGGTGGGCACTGATGTCACCAGTTGGTCAGAAGGTGATCGAATTGCAAGTGAGACCGCCGCCGTGATCGATCCGGACAATCCAATGTCACGCCGAGGGCTTTACAATCTCGATCCCAATCGGAAGGGATTCGGTTATGGGGTCGATGGGGCGATGACGCGATACACACGGGTTCCGGCGCGGTGTCTTCATCGTGTACCGGGTGATCTGGCTTTTGAACATGCAGCTTTGACTGAACCATGTTGTGTTGCCTACAACTCGGTGGTTGAAAATTCCAGAATCAATCCCGGTGATCGTGTACTTGTGATTGGGCCGGGGACGATTGGAATTCTTTGTGCGGCGATGGCGAAAATGTCCGGTGGCGATGTTGCGGTTCTGGGGCTCGAGTCCGATCAGAAACGGTTTCGTGTTGCAGAGCAGTATGGCTGCGAGACACTGACGGATGCAAAGGATTGGTGTCTTCAGCGGGACGGATTGGGAGCCGATGTGGTCATTGATGCCGCTGGTGTGTCTCAGACATTGAAGCTGGCGATTGACCTGGTTCGTCCGGCAGGTTGGATCACCAAAGTGGGCTGGGGACCCAAGCCGCTTGGATTCTCCATTGATCCCCTGGTGCAGAAAAACGTGACCTTGCAAGGTAGCTTCAGTCACCATTGGACCATTTGGGAACGTGTGCTCGCTCTGTTGGCCAGTGGGCAACTCGATGTCACTCCCATCATCGGCGGCTGCTGGGGCTTGGAAGACTGGCATGAGAGCTTCGAGCAGATGCATGGCGGTGAGATCGTCAAGGCAATTCTCAAGCCAGCTTCAGCCTGAGTCACTTTTTGGTGTTACTGTTTTGATCTGTTGTGTTGAAGTGACACGGAGTTGCCGCAGTTCTCTGCGAGTTGATTTCCGTTCCGTCAGAGAGTTGCACCGGTGTTTTCGTTTATCGATGCCAGATAACATGACGGCATTCAGAGACCGGGTTGCCACGCGCAGGCGGGCCTGGCCTCTCCTGTTTGACCCTTCTCATTGATGTCTTTCCACCTGAGTGTTGTGATCATGCCGAAACTCGCTGCTTTTCCAAAACTGTACATGCAGGCTCTTTGCAAGGACGGATCAATGAGCCTTGCTGAGTGGATTGACTTGGCAGCGGAGTTGCCGATTGACGGGTTGGAATGGTACGCGGGGTTTCTGGAAATGCAGGACAAGGATAATTGGCAGAGCATTCGCGCGAGGGTTGAGGAGAAAGGGCTGACAGTGCCGATGATGTGCTGCTCACCAGATTTCACTCATCCAGATCCTGATTTTCGTCGGGAACAAATTGAAAAGGAAAAATTTTGGATTGACATGACGGCCGCCATGGGAGGCAGCTATTGCCGCGTTCTGTCAGGACAACGCCGGCCAGAAGTAGAACGCCATGACGGTATCAGGTTTGCGGCCGATTGCATCGATAAGTGTGCTGTTCATGCCCAGCAGTGTGGTGTCACCCTGATCATTGAGAACCATTACAAGGATGACTTCTGGACCTATCCGGAATTCGCCCAGATGATGGACGTATTCTGTGAGTTGGTTGGAGCTGTGAAAGCAGAGAATTTTGGCGTCAATTACGATCCGAGCAATACGATTCTGGCAGGCGAGGACCCGCTGGAATTATTACACCGGATATCGTCGCGTGTTGTCACCATGCATGCTTCTGACCGGTATCTGATCGAGGGAACGATCGAGGATCTGAGAAAAGAGGAGCTTGGCGTCGAGGGTTACGCTAAAAGGTTGAGTCATGGAGAAGTTGGAAAGGGGCTCAATGATTATGATGCGATCTTCTCGGAACTGAAAAGAGTGGGATTCGACGACAATTGGATCAGCATTGAAGACGGTGTTGATGGGATGGATCAGTTGGCTCGAAGCGCAGAGTTTCTAAGACGGAAAATTGGCGAGCATTGGGGCGAATGAAGGTGAGCTGGGAGTGTGCCGTCACCGATCCGCGGTTAAAAACCGTTGAAAGCAGGTGAAACCACTCGCGTGTACCGGTTTGCTGCCTTCAAATGCATGCAGGCCCGCCTCATGGCAAATACTCAGGATGTGCTTGGCGATAGTGTCGCCGCCATTCCAGGCAACCTTTTCCGCCCACAGTAAAATCACGACAAACGTCTGGCCGATGTTCATGGTGTTTGCAGCGGCGGTGCTCAGCGTCATACCAGCAACAGGGGCCGTCGAGGTTGTCGCCCGCAGGAGGCTTGTAGTTGCGGATGTATTCGAGCAGGTCCTGTTTCAGGCTGTCGGGCATGTTGATCCATGCTGGTTCCCCGATTTGTGATTCCCCACCCGAAAGTTTTGGGCGTGACTCCGTGATGAAACTCGGGTACCCCATGTGGTGGCAACAGATCCCACATGAATTGCAGTCCGAGATGGTGGGCAGGTCGGATCGAGAGGGAGAGTGACTGGTCATGGTGTGACTGATGCAGGAGTGGATGTGTGATTTGATTGTCTTGAATGCCTGCCATCATGAGAAAACGCTTGCTGACTGGATGTCAGGCGACCGCAGCAGTTCGATGGGGATGGAAAGGCGGATTGAAGCAGGTGTCTTCATTGGTGCATCGGATTACCGGTGAGTGAGTGTGGACCTCATTTTCCCAGTGCATGATCCATCTCAATTGTTTGCACGTCTTGTTTTTGGTTCAGAAATTTCGGCGTGCAAGTAGCGTGAATCAGTGCACCGGCGTATCTTGCACGATACGAGAGTTTGTCTGTCATGATGCATTTTGCCAAGTGTGGTAACGTGTGGTAACGTGTGGTAACGTGTGGCGAGTCGTCCGACGTCGCAGTCGTGCTCTGGGGTGTTGGCACTTGGTGTTGATGACACCTGGTGTTGTTGTTGGATTTGACTGTTTGATGATCAATGAGTGAAGTTTGATGTTGATACGCCGATGCATTCTTGTCTGTTGTGTTCTTTTGAACTGCAGTTGGGCTGATGCCCGGGCAGAAGATTCAGCCAACACGGCGGAGAGGCAGACCGCAGAGCGAATGGATGGGGCAAAGGGTGGGTTGCAGTATCTGCTTTATCTGCCCGAGAAATACAGCGATTCAGAACGCTGGCCACTCGTGCTTTTCTTGCATGGCTCTGGCGAGAGAGGGGGAAAAATCGGACTTGTCAAAAAACATGGTCCGCCGAAGTTGGTGGCTGCAGGTCGAGACTTTCCTTTCATTCTGGTTTCTCCTCAATGCCCCGCTGGTCAACGTTGGGATGCGAAACAGTTGAGTGAACTGGTTGATCAGATCGAGCGTAAATGCAGGGTGGATCCGAGTCGTATCTATCTGACGGGATTGAGCATGGGCGGTGGTGGCACTTGGTCGCTGATTGAGCGGGAACCAGAGAGGTTTGCTGCTATCGTCCCGATTTGCGGTCGAGGCAACCCGGAAACCGCGAACCGATTTGCAGGTGTCCCGACCTGGGTGTTCCACGGTGCCAAAGATCGAGCTGTTCCATTGCGTGAATCTGAGCAGATGGTGGATGCGATGAGGGCTGCTGGTGGGAATCCCGACTTCACCGTCTATCCCGATGCAGCCCACGACTCATGGACGGAGGCGTATGCGAATCCTGATTTGTACCGCTGGCTTTTGAAGCAGAAGAAACAATGATTGTCGCCCGAGGCAATTTTAATTGTCTAAGGATTCGTATTGGCTTTGCGAATCATTTCGCCTAGTTCGCGAGAGGGGACGCTCTTGAGTCCCTCGCGAAAATCTGCCCGGAATCCGGTTACCAATTCGACTTGGTTTTCAATTTCGCTGATCGGTCTCATGTCAGCGGTAGGCAGTTCCCAGATTTTGATGCCTCCGTGTTCTGTGTAGGCGATCACATTTTTCGAGTCACTGCTAATTGCAAATTGTTCAATTTCGGAATTGGCCACCAGAATGGTGCCAAGTGACTTGCCATCAGCAGCATCCCATAACCGGATCTGTTCATCATTGGCGGTGAAGATGATCTTTCCATCGGGACTGTATTTGACGATGACGCGTCCGGGCCCGGTCGCCATGCTGATCGAATGATGCAAGTCGTCGATTTGCCACATGCGGGCGATTCCGTCGCGCGCTCCGGTTACTAGAGATTTTCCGTCTGGTGAGAATGCAAGGCTGATGACTCCACCGTTGTGTTCCAGTGGTGGCCCGATGCGTTGCCGTGTCTTTGCATTTAGAACTTGTACGGTATGGTCACGACTACCGGTCGCAATGAGTGTGTTGCAATTCGAAATTGCGAAGTTGTCAATGTAGTCGCGATGGAAGGCTGCGATTCCCAGTTTGGTACCGCTCTGACTGTTCCAGAGGACTGCGGTACCGTCTCTTCCAGCAGAGAGAATCTGTTTGCCGTCAGCAGAAAACGCGGCTTTCTGGATGTTGCGACTGTGTTCAATTGAGTACAGGTATTCGCCTGAGTGGGTGTTGAATACGTGTGCTGCTTTACCATCTTGTACGACCAGCAGTTTTGATCCGTCAGGACTGAATTGCATCGACAGAATCGGCTCATCAATGTGACCTTTCGATTCCTGGAACGCTACCGCCGTTTGGATTGCCAGCCTCTGATTCGCCTGTTTCAAGTGATAGATGAAAGTGTCATTGCCACTATCGACCACTGCCATCATGTCCTTTTCGCAGTTCATTGCGATGCAGGTGACTTCTTTTCCGTGTTGGATGGATTGAGGGTGGGTTCTGTTCGTTCTGGTGTCCGTGATTTGAATGAGACCATTGCTGCTTCCGGTGGCAAAGTTTTCCCCATCTGGGCTCACCGCCAGTACTGTGATGCTCGTCTGCGGATTGTGCGACACTGGCAGCATTGTCTTGTCCCGCATCTGCCAATACCGGATCATTCGATCTCCACTGACGGTCAGAACGCCGTTGTTCGGCAGGAAAAAAGAATTTTCGACGATGTACCTGTGCAACAATGGTGGGCAGTTCGGTTGTCCGCTTTTCGTGTCCCATATGCGGGTTGTATGGTCCGAACTCGAACTAAGTAACAGGGAATCATCGTGATTGAACTGAAGTGCACGGATCGAATTCTGGTGAGTCATGGGGCCTGTCAGCTCAACACCTGTGTCTGCATCCCAGACCTGAACGGCGCCTTTCTTTGTGCCGGTTGCTATTCTGTCTCCTGAATGACTGAACCTTGCAATTCGAACATTGGATGCGCACTTGATTTTTTCACCGTGTTTGTTTCCCGTTTCTGCACTCCGTATTGTCACTGTGTTGTCATTGCTGCTGCAAAGATATCTGCTGCCCTGCGCGTCGAACTCGATGTAGTTGGTGCTGTCATCCTGAGTGTATGAATTGATGAGTTCACCCGTGCCCAGATCATGCAGATTTATCCTGCCACCATCACACGCCGAGATGAACCGGTTGGTTTTTGAGCAAATGTCAACGGAGCGAACTCTGTTTTCATGATTTTTGCATTCGTGGATGATCGAACCTGATGCGAGGTCAACTACGATCGCTTTTTTATTGCGAGTGCCGACGACACAGAGTTGCCTGGTGTCGTCGATGGCGACAGCCAAAATGTTGGAACCGAGTTTGATATTCACCAGTGGGTAATCAAATGCACCAACAGCGAGAACCTGAACTGAATCTCCGATGCAGTGAAGAAGTTTTTTATCATTAGCGAAAAACTGGATCTTTGTACTTGCAACTCGCCTTGCTGAACTTTTGGTGAAAACCTGTTTCTTGTTGATCGTATTCCAAATCAGAAGATCTCCGTCTCTGGTTGTGCATGCGATCAATTCTCTGTTTTTGCTGATTGCGGTTGCAGTGGGCTGACTGGGAAACGATGAAATCGAGACAGGGATTGCTGCGTAGTTGAGAATGGAACCAACACGAAATCGATGCCCCCATTCCCGTTCTCCGGAATCGATGCTACCGCGTAAAGCGGCTGTGTAGGATGGCAACGCTGCTAATTCGTTGCTGGCGTTGATGGCGGCGTCACCACGTTCGGTATAAATCCTTACCAGATTGGCCTTGAGTGCTGTCGTCGAACTCTGAAGTTCTTGGGAAAGTTTGTGTTGTTGGGTCAGTGATTGATTTGCACGTTCTTTGAGAGTGATTTGATGATAAGCAAGCATGGGACCACCGATTGCAAGTCCCATGATCAATGCTGCCAGAAGCGAACTCAGTACTGCCAAGGCTGGATTGCGATTGCACCAAAGTAACACTCGTGTTGGAATCCCGACCGGGGCAGCAAGAATCGGCTCGTTGTTCAGATAACGCCTCAGGTCAGACTTCAGTTCCGTTGCATTCTGGTACCTTTTGGTTGGATTCTTTTCGAGGCATTTGAGTGTGATGATTTCAAGATCACGGTCAATTCCGCGGTTGAGACGCGTCAGCGGAGCAGGACTGGTTGTGTTGACCAGTTTGAGGGTCTGCACCATGTTCTCGGAATCAAACGGTGGTTTGCCCGCCAGAATCGTGTAAAGGATCGCACCCAATGCATAGATGTCAGAACGGGTATCAGTGAGATGACTCAGGCCAGATGCCTGTTCAGGCGACATGTAGTTAGGCGTTCCGATGATTTGTCCAGCACCGGTGAGATTCGGATCCGTATCGGTTCTTTTCGCCAGACCGAAATCCGTAATGATGGGATTCCCCTGATCGTTGATCAGGATATTGCCGGGCTTGAGATCGCGGTGGATTACACCCTTGAGGTGAGCGTAATTGACAGCATCAGCGAGGGACTCAAGGATCTTTGCGGCGTCTCTGTTCGGGATTGGTTGGCTGGCTGCGAGCTCTGATAAGGTTGGCCCTTCAATGAACTCCATGGAAAAGAATGGATTGCCTACGTATTCACCAAACGCATACACCGGAACAATGCCTTGGTGCCGCAACGCTGCAGCCGATTCCGCTTCTGCCTGAAATCGCTGTATGTCGTTTCTGGTGGCGAACTGGCCAAGTAGAATCACCTTCAAGGCGACGATGCGATTCAGGCTGATTTGTCGAGCACGGAAAATCACCCCCATGCCGCCACGGCCAATTTCCTCAAGCAGTTCATAATCATCGAACTGAACCGTTTTTCCGGCTTGCAGGCGGTTACTGATCGATAAGGAGATTCCTTGAAGAGAAAGAGGACGCGAGTTGACCGTTCGCTGCTGAAACGTGCCCTCAGGGTCACCATCGCGACTTTCAGTGCTTTCTTTTACCGAATTCAAGCCGGTCACTGAAATTGGCGTGTCAAGTAAATCTGCCGACGAAAACGATTCCGGATAACATTCAGCTATTGGTGGCTCGTTGCCGGGTTGCGTGTTGCTTCGACGTTCCTCAGGAGAACCGGCTTGGGGTGGACCAGATACGGTCTTGCCCGTGTTGATGGATTCTGGTTGATGAGAACCTTCGGGCATCAAAATGAACCAGTTGAGTTGGGCTGCGGATTCCGCAACGCTGAACTGACAAGTTTGTCGCACGTCTGCCAGCGTTTTGGATGTTGCCATCACAATCGTGATACGGACGACTTCAGACACCAGTATAGAGGCGTCCCCGGTGGTGCCGCAAATGCAGATTGTTGAAGGAGATCCCAGAGTCTTGAAGGCTTGTCGTAATCGTCATGCCGACGTAAGGATGGCGGACAATGAACAGGTATTCCCTGTAAATCACGCCCACGAGGTTTCTCATTCTCCAAAACCAATCGACAAGTCACGCAAACGCGGAGCCCTCCGGGCAGTGTGGGGACTATTGGTCGAGCTCTGTCGGGGGGAAGCGTTTTCGCTGATCGCTCGGCACTGGTTGGCCGGTCCGCATGCTCCACCACTCATGTGCCCGTTGCGGTGAATGATGGGGGTTTGGAATTGGCATTCTTGCCAACACATCCACTCGCCATTTCTGCAGCTTCTGTTTCAGGTCTGCAGTCCTACCCGGTTTGCTCTCGCTAAGATTCCGGGTTTCCCCCAGGTCATCGCTGAGGTTGTAGAGTTCAAGATCACCGGTGCCGTCAAGATACTCGATCAGTTTCCAATCCCGTTCGCGTATGCTGCTTGCCGGACGGTCATGGTGAAAGTGGGGATAATGCCAATGCAAGGCCGACCGGTTGAGTTTTGCGTTTGGCGTTTTCATTAGGGGGGTCAGACTCTTTCCATCGATGATCTGGTTTTCTGGCAGTTGTCCACCAGCCAATTCAACAAATGTCGGAAAGAAATCGTAGCTGATCGATGGCTCACTGCTGACACTGCCAGGCTTGGTCAGCGGAGGGTATTTGATGATCAAAGGTACGCGGACACCGCCCTCGTGAAGAGAGCCTTTTTCGCCTTTCAGGGGGGACATGCTGGTGACGTTGTCGTCAGCACTCTCCCGATAGTCATAACGGCGGTAGAGTCCACCATTATCTGACGTGAAGGCGATCATGGTGTTGTTGTCAATTCCTTCGTCCGCCACTGTCTCCATGATCCGGCCAAGCATGTCGTCACAGTGCTCGACCATTGCAGCATAGACCGGGTGAGGCAGTGCAACGCCAGTTTCTTTGGCCCTCTGTTGGTACTTTTTGACTTTTGCCGACATCGCACCCAGGGGGATGTGAACGGCGAAGGGCGAAACCATCAAAAAGAATGGCTTCTCCCGGTTTTGCTTGATGAAATCAATCGAAAGATCGGCTTCGTAGTCAGTCCGGTACTGGCCTGATTGTGGTTTCAGGTCTGCATTGTTCTGTACGCGAAACCTGCCTGGCAGGTGGGGGCCGTTGATGACAGCCGAAAAATCATATCCCTGATGGTCAGGCTGCGTGCTCCTACTGTTGCCAAGATGCCATTTGCCGATGTACCCGGTTGTGTATCCGCTGTCTTTCAGGGCTTCGGCAATGGTCACCGTCTGCAATGGAAGTGCCATCGTCGTCAATGGAGTGATCACTCGCTCGAATGGACGCCAGTGACCGGGGATGTGAGCGGTGATGCCAATGCGTGCCTGATTCTGGCCCGATTGCACTGCGCATCGTGTGGGTGAACAAACAGCACCAGCTGAATAAAAGTCGGTGAAACGAATGCCTTCGCTGGCAAGTCTGTCGATGTGCGGTGTGTCAATGAAATCGTTGCCGTAACAGCCGACATCCTTCCAGCCGAGATCGTCAATGAAGATCAAAATGATGTTTGGACGTTCTTCCGCGCTGAGAATCCCACCACTGGTCAGAATCGTTGTCAGTACAAAAAGAAATCGAAGAGAGTGCACGTTTTTCTGGGGGCTGGTGGAATGATTTGCGTCAGCCAGATTGGCCGAGTGTGTGAATCAGGTTCAACGACACACAGTTTACTCGAAGATTGAAAGTTCAGGGGTGTACCATGAAGCGAAAGCGTCAGTCCTGCAGTCTCTGTTGAACCTGATTTGGAATTGTACGACGACCGGGGCGAACCCCGTCGACCCAATTGTTGACGTGCCCGGTGGTACATGCCCATCCGGTTGGTCATCATTTAGAATCATGGCCGGTGATTGAAGTGCACGCATTGGCAATCAAATTGCGTGTTCCAGGACGCCAAAGGTGATTTCAGGTCAAAAGGGTGATGCGATGCGATTATTGATGATATTGATTTGGGCGATGTGTTGCTTCGCGGGATCCGATGCATCCGAACCTGCTGTCAAGGTATTTGTGCTGGCAGGACAATCCAACATGGAGGGGCAGGGTGTCGTCGATCTCGATCACCCGGAGTACTACAACAGTGGGAAGGGGACTCTGGTTTGGTCCATGAAAAACGGACAGACAAAGTCAAAAATGACTCACTTGAAAGACGAGTCCGGCACGTGGTCGGTCAGAGACGATGTCTGGGTGCGGTACCAGACACCTCACGAACTCAAGGTTGGCAATCTTGGGATAGGCTTCGCTGTCTATCCGGGGAAGCATCACATCGGACCCGAATTGCAAGTCGGACACCGGTTGGGCAATCACTTGCCGGAACGCGTTCTGCTGGTGAAGGTTTGCTGGGGTGGGAAAAGCCTCTTCAAAGATTTTCGACCACCTTCTGCTGGCGGGCAAACAGGAGAGTACTATTTGAAAATGGTTGATGATGTGCGTCACGTCATGGCCCGTGCAGGTGATGAAATACCTGATCTCAAGGGTGCCAGGTTGGAACTGGCCGGGTTCATCTGGTTTCAGGGTTGGAATGACATGTTTGATGAGCGTGCGAGGAAAGAGTATTCGAAGAACCTCGTGCATCTGATTTCGGATTTCCGTAAGACGTTCGCCGTTCCGAAACTGCCCGTGGTGATTGCTGAAACAGGGAACATGGGGCCGGAGGCTGGAAAGAACATGCTCGAGATCCGTCAGGCTCAGGCCAAAGCTGCAGCAGAAATTCAACCGGAGGGATCTGCCGTGCTGGTGCCGACAGCCGGGTTTGCACGTCCGAAAGAACTGTCGCCGAATGTTGGTCACGGGCATCACTGGTTCGGTAACGCCGAAAGCTACTTTCTGATCGGTGACGCGATGGGACAGGCGATGGTGGGATTGCTTTCGCGAGAACGCGCCGCAGAACCTGCCCGGTGAAATCTCAGTCGTTGGGGTCCACAAGGTTACGCCAGTCGGGATAAGTTGGACGGGACTTGCTGGTTCTGGATCCAGTGCCCACCGGTGCAGGTGGGCTCGAACTCAGTACTTGGTGCAACATTTCCCGCGTCTGCCTGAATGAAGGCGTCAGTTCACTTTTACTGATGTCCTGTTGTTCTTCAAGATCAACCGGGACATTGAAAAGTCTGCCATCCCGGTAGAGTTTGAGATTCTGTGTTCGTGCAAATTGACCCGGGGTTTTGTTCCAGTAAGGCTGGTAATGAGTGAAGACCCAGTCTCTTGGAGCCCCTCTTTTTCCCATCAGTTGTGGGAGAAAGCTTCTGCCATCAATGGGGTCATCTTTTCTTGGGGAAATACCTGCGGCTTGTGCAAGTGTCGGGTAGAAATCCGTGAACTCAATCAGGTCATCCGACACCTTGCCTTGCGGAGAAGTGCCAGGCCAGGAGGCAATCAGTGGTACGTGAGTTCCCATGTCAGTCATGCCCCCTTTGCCACCAGTGACATCCTGTCCCTTCCATCTGGAAGTGATGCGGGTATTCGTTCCGTTGTCGGCTGTGAAAATGATGATGGTGTTATCCAGTTGATTGAGGGACCGGACTTTTTCGACCAGTCGTCCCACAATCTGATCCATGTACTCCACCATCGCGACGAAATTCTGCTTTTGTTCGTTCCTGTCACGTGGGGCTTTGTTGGCAGATTGGTTTCTGGAAGCGTTACCGATGGTGTCGGGTGTTTTTACAAAGGGATCGTGGACAAGAAGCATGGGGTAGTAAACAAAGAAGGGAGATTTCTGGTTGCGTTGCATGAAGTCGCAAAGGAAATCGCAAAGAAGGTCTGGGCCGTATTTTCCTGCGTTGTCCTGTACTGTTTCCATCTTTCCGTTTTTCTCCAGGGGAGGGCTCCAGAAACGTTCTCCACCCCCTGAATTGATCTGTTTTCCGGTGGTGACCTGCCAAAGATACGATTCGTCGAATCCTGCCTTTCGCGGTCGCATGCTGTCTTTGGAACCAGGGAGATTGTTGTACAGGCCATTGAGTTGCCACTTCCCCGCAATGGCTGTCTTGTAGCCAGCTGACTGCATCAAGTGACCAATCGTCTTGTCATTGGGGTTCAGATATCCGAAGTGCGTGTAGTTTCGAAAGTTGTATTGCCCGGTCATGAGTTTGACGCGACTCGGCGTGCAGATGGGGGTTGAATAGGCGTGCTGGAACTGGATGCCATTCTTTGCCAAAGCGTCAATGTTTGGGGTCTTGTAGTCTTCTCCGCCGTAACAGCCGAACGCTTCCCAACTGACGTCATCGACCATGATCAGAATCACATTTGGCTTGTCTGTTGCATGCCTGTGAAAGGGCTGTTGTGCGATGAGGGGCGCACAGGCAAGGGTCAGACAGAAAAACAACGCATGATGGATAGAGACTGGCATGAATTCAAAAAATTGGGGGAACGGAGTTGATGTAGATGATGGAGTGTATTGTTTTGGTACGGTGTTTCTTTTGGACCTGGCTGTAGGTGTCAAGAATGCGTAGGTGAAAGGGACGCTGCCATCCTGGGAGAGAGACATCGAAGAGGGAAAGCCCTTGGGATTCATGCGTCTGACAGTGCAGATTCACTTCCCCAACGTCTGATTTTTTGTGGCCCAGAGTAACTGGTCGTTACTGTGTTTGCGGACCGATTCCTGTATCCAGTTTGCAGCATAAGCCACCTGCGGAGCATATCCTCCGCCATGGGTGATACCAATGAGAACGTCCCCCACTTTTTCTGAATGAATCAGCCAGGGACCACCGCTGCTGCCCGCTTTTCCGCGACGGTCTTCTTTCTTGGGGACTCGCAAATTGTCCTTGCCGCCAATTGCCGGAATATTTCGCCATGTTTCTTTTCCGGCGACTTTCTTGATCAGCAGTTTCCCGTCTTCGCGATTCAGCGTTTGACGCAGTAAAAGAACGGGAGGCCGGTCATCCATTTTGACTGGTCGGACTAGACGTAACAGAGCAAGATCTTTCGTTGCATGTCGCAATACCTTGTTGACACCGATGGTTGCTGGTTTCCGCTTTGAAGTTGTAAATCGGACTTTCACATCTCCCGCCTTTGCTTTGCGTGACGTGATGCAATGGGACGCGGTAAGAACCCAATGAGGAGAGATCAGGACACCCTTCCCACCACCGCAATGAACACTCAAATTCTTGCGATCGTCCATCGGATACGGGGACTCTCCCGTGACAACCATCTTGAAAGTCAAAGAGGCTTTCTGAGAGGGAAGCACCTCCGTTGCTGTATCAGAAAATGAGGTTGGGAGGATTGCCCAACCAACAAGGAGCAAAATGGGGGCAGTGCTGTTGCAAATCATCAGAACGCAGGTTGAGAGTACCTATTGTCAAACTCGACCAGAAAATCGCTGACCGAATCCGCATTATATTAGACGAACCAACAGCCGTGAGCATGTGTGACGCAGTCATTCCATTCCATTTGCCTCTGTTTTCACTGTGATTGATTCAAGAGATTGCTTCAATCTGTGTCAAGAAACCAGCCAGAGTTAAAACGTCCTGCTTTTCGCCAGGTGCTGGGACAGGCACTGTCTTTGCTGCAGGGTTCCGAAGCAATCCCAAGGTTGATGCCGACATGGCATCATGTGGTCAGTGCTGACAAGGTTGCTGGAAGTTCAAGTTCCGCGCGGGCGTGAATATTCACCCCAGTTCACGGAAGTTGGTGTCAGCGGGTGCCTCCGCAAAAAAAGAATCAATGGCATCCGCATGGTCTGCATGACTGAAAACCATCGGAATCCCGGAACTCATGATCCCGGAACTCATGGCTTCCTGGATCTGGACCGAATCCTGCAAGGCAGGACTCTCGAATCTGTTGTCCTGATTTCTCATCCGCGCAGTCAGGTCGATCGTTCTGACAGATGATGAGTTTCCGTGTTGATCGGTGGCCACATGAATTTGGCCCGCGAATCCGATAACTGGATTTCCGACCGCCCGCTCATGTGATTCAGGCACGTCGACGTGAATGAACCGTGGTGCAGGCTGGGTGTTGGCCATCGGGACTGGTGGTGCTTGGGTTGCAAGCGTCGCCGGAGCAGTTTTTCCTGCATCATCTGCCTGGTTGTGTTGGGGTTTTTCAGCCAACGAACTGGGATTGACCGGAACGCATTGGCCGCAGGAACAGCCTGGGTCATGCGGTGTATCGTGGTCGCCATCGCAGTCGTGGTCGTGATCGTGATCGTGTTGGTGATGTTGATGGGGGTCGATGGCGTGGTAGTGGTAGAGGTATGGCGATTAGTCG
>JAAXJB010000005.1 GCA_012270065.1 Rubripirellula sp.
AGACCGTGATCTGCCGCAAGCCATCATGACGCACCGATCGATGGATAGCAGCAGCAAGGCTGAACTGGGCAACGCACGCAGTGAGCGTCTTCAACACCCTTCCACAAGCAGATTCCACAAGCTGGCAGATGGAATTCAATCTGCTTTCGAGTTACTCCGCATCAAGGATAAAATTCCCGCGCTGCCACTTGTTCATATCTGCTTTTGCTGCTTGCACATGATCCGCGGAAGCCTTGACGTCGCGGGTAATCAAATTGGTCGACTCACGGGATGCGAGGATCACGAAAGCACTGAAAATCGAAGCCGTGACAGACACCGGAAAATAGCAAGTTTGTGCCAGGGAAAAATGCAGAGCTGAAATGCACTACCAGACAAACGACAGACGCATGACCGGAATGAACAATTCCAAATATTTGGATGTTTGATAGCTGAACAGGCGTGAAGTCAATGAAGCGTCTTACAACTGAAGCCAGTCCAGTAAATATCATGCAAGCAAGTAGCAAGTGCAGGTAAGCTATGCTACACTTCGTGCGGTAAGTCATGAAAATTGAAATAGCTGCCTGAATACCGCCAAGGACAATGACACATTCGCCTCCATCGGCCGAATTGACGCTTCAGGCCAAAGTCACCTGCCCACACTGCTGGCATCAGTTCCCTCCTGAGGAATCACTGTGGGTATCCGAGCATCCTGATTTACTTGGCGACCCGAAACTCGGATTTCAATTTGCCAAGCGTTTTCTCCCCTCTCGCTTCTCGGTCGAGGGTGATGCACTGGATGAAGAATGCCATAAATCCACCAAAATGGCATGTCCTCATTGCCACCTTGAGCTCCCACCCCCTCATTACCAGTTGAACAACATCTGTTTTTCTATTCTGGGTGCTCCCGCCTGCGGCAAGAGTTATTTTCTGGCTTCGCTGACGTGGGGTTTGCGACAAACGCTTCCCAAACGCTTCATGGTCGCGATGAATGATGCCGATGCGTCATCGAATGCTCGACTGCATGACTACGAAGAAATGCAATTTCTAAGTGGTGAGCCTGACAAACCAGTCGCAATCGAAAAAACCGAGGAGCAGGGTGACCTGTACGACGTTGTCAACATGGGTGACCACAGCATCACTCTTCCACGTCCATTCATGTTCACGCTTCAACCAACCAGAAAGCACCCTAGCTACGCGAATTCCCGCAACGTGTCCAAGGTGATGTCACTGTATGACAACGCGGGAGAAAGTTTTTTGCCTGGGGCTGATAAGTCCACCAGTCCTGTCACGAGGCACCTCGCTCTCTCCAAAGCGCTCTTCTTCTGCTTTGACCCCACGCAGGATCCACGTTTTCGCAAAGCATGCGAGGGAAAATCAAGTGACCCGCAAATGCAGCCACGAGCCCAACGTCTGGAGCGTGAAAACAATGTGCGTCAGGACACCATTCTGGTTGAGGCAACGCAGCGAGTAAGGCGTCACGCTGGCTTGCGTGAGGATCAGCTTCACAAACAACCTTTGATTGTGGTCGTCACCAAATGGGATTCATGGCATCAACTTCTTCCTGAAATTTCAAATGAAGAGACTTACAAAGTCGTTCCTGGTCTACCAATCCAGGCCTTGGACATCGAAAGAATCATAAACACATCCGCCAAAGTCGAGCAAATGCTCGAATCGGTTTGCCCTGAAATCGTTGCTACGGCGATAGGTTTCGCCGAGGAAGTCTTTTTCATTCCCATCAGCGCAACTGGGCACGGACCGGAAGTCGACCCCGAAACGGGCGCTTTGGGGATCCGCCCCCGGGACATCAATCCCTGGTGGGTCGAAGTGCCGCTCTTGCTGGGATTCCATCGCTCCACTCGCGGCTTGGTGGGTGGCTTCTATGGAAATAAGGTTGCTGAGAATCAGCAGGAAAAAAAGTAACTCATTTTAGCTTCAACAAGATGCAGTCATGAGCTCAGAACTTCTTTACACATCCGCGGCAAAAGGACTTCGTCAAGGAAGCAGGGGATTCTGCACAGTCATCTCCTCAACCGGTATGCCGAGCAACCTGGCATCCAAACTGGAGTCGTTATCTGGCTATCGCCAGATGTTCCCCCCGGAAAGTCCAGATGCAGCCAGGAATCCGGTAGCCTATTCTCACTTGACCTTTTCCCTTGGAGGCCAGACCACATCGGTTTTATCCAGAGTCGCAGCCTATGGAACTGACTATAGCGGAAGGACCAACAAACTCGCACATCACGTTGTCCCCGACCGCTCGGAGCTTTCAACTGCCGGGCCAGCATGGGCCCTGCAGCAACCCGGCGTGATGCGTACATCATGGGATGGCGAATGCAAATCAACAGCAACTGGCCCGGTGATTCCAACGAGTCAGCTATCGCCGTCGATATGCCACACCTGGCAAACACTTGCCG
>JAAXJB010000064.1:0-19369 GCA_012270065.1 Rubripirellula sp.
GGCGCGGTAGCTCAATTGGTTAGAGCCCCGGACTGTCGATCCGGAGGTTGCGGGTTCGAGTCCCGTCCGCGTCGCTTTTTAAACCCCGTCGTGACAACAAGTTACGGCGGGGTTTTCTCTTATCCACGGTGTGTTGTTTTTCTTGAAAAACAACAGATTAGCACCCGATGGTACGGATTCCGGCCCCAAACTTTTGTATCAGCCCTGACGTGTTCGAGACCGCTGACGCTGCTCTCTTCAATGCCAATTGAAAACCTCAGACTCATCAGCAAACGGTAGAACCTCTCGGTCTTACATTCGACGACAAAGGCTCCCCGAGCACTCTTCCAAGTCGGCAAAAGAGTGAAATAACCAGCCAGCCCAGAGATAGGAAGATGGGATGCTGCTACATCTGGAGGGGGAGATAGTCGATGAGAACGCTACATGATCCAGGAGTTGATGATATGGCGTGTAGACGTGTCAGATGATCACTTACCGCATGAAACAGCGAGCACAAAAGATTTAGGCACCTCAGTGAGGTGTGTTCAAGAAAAAGTACTTACATCTGGATACCACAACCGGGCTTTCGACTGCATCTGAGGCAAGGTTCGACTGACAGCAGATTGCGAACCGGGACAAATGCATTTCACCGCCGCTGCTGATGGATTGCTAGCGTTCCAATCTCAACCACTGGTAACAACAGCATGCAATTTTTTCGGCAGTGATGAACCCTGGTGAGATTGAGTCGGAACGGTTCAGGTTTGATTTCCGCACAGATGTTTTTTTCACCATGAATGTTCCATTCAATGCATTATTCCGATTCCGGTTCATTGCTCTGGCGACTTTCTTTGGTTGAAGCCTGTTTTGATTCGTTGCCGGGAGCGGTTTGGACAGAGTTGGTTGGGGCATTCTGCCCCGTCGGGGCAAATGTCAACGTGGCGGCAGCCGCAGAAACCGCAAAAAACCGTATTTTTGCAATTTCTTGGCTTCTGGCACGGGTTGTGCAATGCCTTACGAGTACGTGAGAGACGCAACGTGCGTCACTTTCTTTCCATGTCTCAAGTCGGGAGGGGCTCGTGTCCAGAAAATCAAAATCTTTTGATCGTGATTCATCGGATCCGACTCCGGACGAGATCCGCGAGCGCTCAGCTGAAGTTCGCAGAGGTTGGAGCAAACGCGTTGCGGCGAGACGTCAAGCATGGGCGGAACCAGGTTGGTCTCCGCCGTTGGTCATGACGGTAGAACTGCTACGCGAAATGAATGCCCGACAGGACTGAGTGCCGGCACACTCAACAAAGTTCTGTGGGGATCCAAATTCACTCATCGCAGATCTCCCCAAACGCAAGAAATGAACTCGGAGGATAACCAACATGAAAATCAGAAAACCAGGAGCATGGGCTTCCACGGGCTTGGCAGCATTGGCTGCTGCTGGCTTGCTTTCCGGAGCAGCGTGGGTCAATGCTGATCAGTCTGCAAAGTCTCCTTTGGCAAGTTTAACTCCTCAGCAGCAAGAGGCCATCGACTCGGCCCACCATCTGTCGAGTGCATTTCGCACGGTTGCTGAGGAATTGTTGCCATCAGTAGTGGCAATTGAGAATCGACCAGCTGTAGCTTCTCGCTGGAGTTCGAATGGTGCACCCCAGCCCTCGCAGGGTGGCATGCGTGGTGAGAATCCTTTTCGTGGAACTCCGTTCGAAGACATGTTCCGTGGGCTGGAACGAGGTGGTCCGCCGATGGGTCCCGGACGTGCTGTTCCTTCTCCCCAGGGCGGCATCGGCTCAGGTGTGGTCATTGATTCCTCAGGCGTCATTCTTACCAACAACCATGTAGTCGCTGGTGGCGGGGAAGTAACTGTCCGAACCCATGATGGTCGCGAATACGTTGCAACCGACGTGTGGACAGATCCAAAAACCGACCTGGCAGTGGTCAAAGTCGACGCCAAAGATCTGTCAGCAGCAAAGCTGGGCGACAGCGACCAGGTCTCCATCGGGGACTGGGTCATGGCGCTGGGTCAACCATTCGGACTTGAAAGCACTGTCACTGCGGGGATCATCAGTGCCAAACACCGAGGCATCGGCATCACGGCACGCGAAAACTTCCTGCAAACTGATGCAGCGATCAACCCGGGAAACAGTGGTGGCCCGTTAGTGAATCTGCGTGGTGAAGTGGTTGGGATCAACACCGCCATCCATTCACGCAGCGGAGGCAACGACGGGATCGGATTCGCAGTTCCTTCCAATCTCGCTCGATGGGTCGCCGATCAGTTGATCGATCATGGTTCGGTCAAACGAGCTTATCTTGGAGTAGGCATCCAGCCTGTGACTCCGGCATTGGCGAAGGAATTGAATGTCAAACCACGTGGCGGAGTCATCGTGACAGACGTCTATCCGGATACACCTGCCGCAAAAGCCGGACTCGAGTCAGGTGATGTCATCGTTCGATTCGGTGACAAGATGGTCTCGACGCCTCAGGCTCTGCAACTTGCAGTTGAGCGTTCACCCTTCGGTGAAGAACTGGTGATCGAAATCGTTCGCGGTGGAAAGAGTCTGCAACTTGGATACGAAGCCGCCATGCAGCCCACGGACTTTGGTGTCAGTGTCAACGAAGCGGATAACCAGTCGGGAAAACGGATGGATGATCTTGGACTTGAGATCGCTCCGCTTGACGATGCTGTTGCCAAGCAACTGGGAATGGCTGGCACTGAGGGAGTCATCATCACCTCGGTGCGGGAGAACAGTCCGGCGGCTGAAGCAGGTCTGGCTCCTGGTATCGTCATTCGGGAAGTCAACCGACAAAAGGTCGCTTCTGTCGCTGACTTTGAGCGGCTGATGGCTGAGCATCGCAAGGATGAATCTGCAGAAGGTATCCTCCTGTTGGTCCGTAGCGAGAAGGGATCACGGTTCATCGTTTTGAAATCGTGATAACGCTCCCGCCTCTGCCGCAAGGAGGCAACGGACCCACAATGCGGTCAGCGCCGGTTTCACTACCGACGCTGACCGCTCTTTTTGCTGCTGGGCTGGAATATGGGACGTGTGCTTTCGCGGCCGGCTACAATGTCAACCTTTGGCATGACCGTAGACCTGATGTGATTTCCAGACACGGCCTGCCTTGCCCTCAAGACTCCTGAGAGCCCGTCGATGCGACTCGCCGCAAAACTTGTCCTCCTTTTTCTGACTGGACTGTTCCTCGTTGTCGGGCTCTTTGCCTATCTGACCATCAAACAGGAACAACGGGCTCAGGCCGAACATCAGAAATTTGCATCGGAACTGGTCAGATCGCTTCAACCAAATATTGATCAGGCAATTCAGGAAAACCGGGTTCTCGAAATTCCCTCCACCATGCAAATCTCATCCCGCTTGCAACAGGTCACCATGCGCTGGGTCGAGGTAGCATCCACGGATTCTGGTAGCCAACAACCATCACCACTGAATCTGATCATTGCCGAACAGAAAACGACTGTTCTCAGCATGCCCGACCAGTTCGGCAACCGGGTTGTTTACACCTATGTGCCGTTCACCAGTCGGGGACCTGGCGGTTCCAAGGCAGGTAAGATTGAAGTTGCGGTTCCAGACAACAGTATGAATACGCGATTCCAGCATTCGCTTTCGACATCGCTGATCGCGCTGGTTGGTGTCGCATCGTTGTCTGGTCTCGTAATTTTCGTCGGTGGTATTCGCATGGTGGGCAAACCACTGAATCAGCTGATAGACAAGGTAAAACGTGTTGGGGAAGGTGATTTCACAGGTCCGGTGGAAATTCGATCAGCAGATGAATTGAGTCGCCTTGGCACTGCTTTGAACGAGATGTGTGCCCAACTTTCGAAACAGCACGAAGAACTTGCAACGGCAACGCTGGCAAAGATCGAAACGATGGAACAACTCCGACATGCCGAACGCCTGACTACCGTTGGCAGAATGGCTGCCGGACTTGCACACGAAATCGGCACACCATTGAACGTCGTCACAGGAAGAGCCGAATTACTGGCAAGCGGTGAATTGGATCCACCCACTGCACGCGCCAGTGCCTTGGCGATTCGGTCCGAGGCCCAGAGAATCACTGGAATCGTGCGCGAGCTTCTGGATTTTGCCCGACAGAATACACCACAAAAATCGATGCAGAATCTCAACGAACTGGTTTCCAGCACAACTGAGCTGATGGAAACCGTCGCGGCAGAACATCAGACGCATCTTCACCTCTCAGTGCCAGACGAACAGCTGTCGGCCAACATCGATGCAGGCCAGATCCAACAGGTGCTAACCAATTTGACCATCAATGCCATTCAATCTGCCGGGAATGACGGGAATGTGACCATCACGCTGGGAAACCACGGTCAGGAATCAACGGGAAATGCTGGTGCCGACAACTGCATCTACCGAAGAATCAACATTATTGATGACGGTCATGGAATACCGCTGGAACATCGAGAACATATCTTTGAGCCTTTTTTCACCACAAAGGACGTCGGTGAAGGCACTGGTCTGGGGTTGTCCATTTCCCATGGCATCATTCAGGAACATGGTGGGTGGATTGAAGTCGAGAGTACGGAAGGGCACGGGAGCCAGTTTTCGGTCTTCCTGCCGATCTCCAAAGATATCAACCACAAGGATCATCTTCCCACGGAGACACTCTGATGAAGGGTAGGGTACTGGTCGTCGACGACGACAAGGCAATGTGCGAACTCATAGAAACTTCATTGAACATGAAGGAGTTTGTTACCACATGGTGTCAAAGTGCCAAGGAAGCCAACGAACTCCTGCATCAGAAGGAATTTGATGTCGTGCTGACCGATGTAAAAATGCCGGGCACGACAGGCTTGCAACTTTGCCAACAGATCAGTTCGAGCCGGCCCGATATTCCCGTCATTGTCATGACGGCTTTTGGTACACTCGATACCGCAATCGCAACCATTCGCAGTGGGGCTTACGATTTTCTCACCAAACCCGTGGAAATGGAACTGCTGACACTTACGATTGCACGTGCTGTTGAACATCGTCAGCTGAAACAGCAGATCCACCTGCTGGAGCAACAAGCACGTGAAGAAAAACACTTCGGAGAAATGTTGGGCGAGAGTGCCCCGATGCAGCACCTGTACGACCAGATGAAACGGGTGGGAACTTCAGATGCCTCCGTACTGATCACGGGAGAAAGTGGAACAGGAAAGGAACTGGTCGCACGTTCGATTCATCAACTCAGCAATCGAGCCGAACAGCCCTTCGTAGCCGTCAACTGCGCAGCAATTTCCGAAACCCTCCTTGAGAGTGAACTTTTTGGGCATGTGCGTGGTGCATTCACAGATGCCCGCAGTGAGCGGCGAGGCCTTTTCATGGAAGCGGAAGGAGGCACACTCCTGCTGGATGAAATGGGAGACATGCCCATGTCCATGCAGGTCAAGCTGCTTCGTGCATTGGAAGAAAACCGTTTAAGGGCTGTTGGAAGTGATCACGAAATCGAATTCAACGTACGCGTGCTTGCGGCTACCCATCGTGACCTTGAAACGGCAGTCGAAGAAGGCAGATTCCGGCAGGATCTTTACTACCGTATCAACGTCATTCAGTTGCACCTGCCACCACTGCGTTCGCGAGGGACTGACATCCTGACCCTTGCGTCACATTACGTCGACCAATTCGCAAAAATCTCAGGTAAAAAAGTGAGCGGCATCACGGAAACAGCTGCCGAAAAACTGCTTTCCTATTCCTGGCCCGGAAATGTCCGGGAATTGAGAAACATCATGGAGAGAGCAATCGCACTTACCAGATATGATTCTGTCACCGTCGAAGATCTGCCGGAAAAAATTCGCAACCATCGCGGAGGAACCGTCTTCATTGGTGGAGATGATCCCACAGAATTGGTGCCTCTTGAGGAAATTGAACGGCGCTACATCGAACACGTTCTTCGGGCCGTGGATCAAAATCGAACCCAGGCAGCTCGAATTCTCGGTCTCGACCGTAAAACGCTTTACCGTAAACTCAAGTCAAATGCCGACTCTGGGGAAACCGACGAACAGGCATGATCCTGACGGCTGAACTGCATCCTGACGTTAGAACTGCCGCCGATTGGCCAGTTTTTCGCCAATCCATGCAGATTCTCTCCTCACGGAGAAACCCGTAGCAAAAATCGCCCAAAGGAAAAAAGAGAGTACCACTGGACAGTTTTCTAAACTCCCACGTTAAGGAAAACTGAATTGAACCCGGAGAGACTCTGTCATGCCCACCACTCTGATGCCCCCCTTGGGGAAGAAGCCCCTATCCGGAGCAGCAAAACAGTTCCAGCGCGATGTTCTTGAAGGTCTGAATGCGCCGAAACGGGCAATTCCCTCGAAGTACTTTTACGATCAACGGGGATCAGCCCTGTTCGACCAGATCTGCGACCTGGTTGAATATTATCCAACGCGAACAGAGACTGCGATCATGCAGCGCCACGGTCGTATGATGGCGAGTTGCATCGGCGCAGGGTCAAGATTGGTTGAGTACGGCAGTGGAAGCAGTCTCAAAACCCGCATCTTATTGGACAAACTCTCAGGACTGGATTCGTACTTGCCGGTGGATATTTCGGAAACACATCTCCGGGCCACCGTAAGAGAACTGGAAACAGAGTACCCACAGCACACGATTACACCGGTGGTCGGGGATTTCACCGGACCGCTTGATTTGCCACGTGCAACTTCAGCAGATCTCCGAACTTGCATCTACTTTCCGGGCTCTACCATCGGCAACTTCACACATGCCGAAGCGGGTGAATTGCTGCGTGCCATGCGGATCACAGCGGGCAGAAGGGGGGGGCTGCTGATTGGATTCGATTTGCTGAAAGATAAAGATGTACTCGAAGCAGCATACAACGATGCTCAAGGGATCACTGCACAATTCAATTTGAATCTGCTTACCCGCATCAATCGGGAATTGGACGCCCACGTTGACGTTGCCAACTTCGAGCACAAGGCCCGCTTCAACGAACAGGCAGGGCGTATCGAAATGAGTCTGCGGAGCCTCGGCAACCAGATGATCCGTATCGACAATCAGTTTTTCCACATCAACGAATCTGATGAAATCCTGACGGAGTATTCACACAAATACACGATCGAGCAATTTACAACGATGGCAGATGCGGCGGGCTGGTCCTGTCGAGCTCTCTGGTTCGATTCGAGAAAGTATTTCGCCGTGATGTATCTCGAAGCTTAAGCAAATCCGAAGCCACAAATTCATTCCACCCACCACTGTGTATTCGACATGGCCAAAGCACTCTGGAACGGCGTTGTCATCGCTGAAAGTGACACTACGGAGATCATCGAAGGAAATCACTATTTTCCTCCGGATTCGATTCACCGTCAGTACTTCCGCGAGAGCGAACACCACACTGCTTGTGGTTGGAAAGGCACTGCCAGCTATTACGATGTTGTGGTGGGTGACCAATCGAACACGAATGCTGCATGGTATTATCCGACACCAAAACAGGCAGTAGAAAAAATCCGTGACCATGTGGCGTTCTGGAAGGGAGTTGAAGTTCAACCGTGAATACTCCGGCCACAACATTCTGCGGCGAACCAGAAATCGAAACCCGAAAACTTCGCTTGCTTGATCGCTATCGCGAAGTCAGAGCGTTCTCCGAAGAACTTTGTGAAACCCTCTGCGTGGAAGATTACATACCCCAGTCCATGCCTGATGCGAGTCCTGTCCGGTGGCATCTGGCGCACACGACGTGGTTCTTTGAAACGTTCATTCTTTCCGAAAGATCTGGATACCGTAAATTCGATGAATCCTTCGAGTACCTGTTCAACTCCTATTACAACTCGGTAGGAGACCAGTTTCCCCGTGCACAGCGAGGTTCACTGACACGGCCTACCGTGAAGGAGGTACATGCCTATCGAAAAAGTGTCGATGCGATGATGCTTGAGATGCTGAACATGGCGGGTCCCGACGGTGACCGAATGATGGACATTGTCGAACTGGGGCTTCACCACGAACAACAGCATCAGGAGTTGATCCAGACAGATATCAAACATCTTTTCGCACAAAATCCTCTTTTTCCATCCGTATCCGGTTTCCGACCTGCTGCCAGTGATCTGAACAAGCCAAAACGTTGGATCGAATTTCACGAAGGTGTTCGTGACATTGGACACGAGGGCGAGGATTTCGCTTTTGACAATGAATCACCCCGGCATCGTGTCTTCCTTGAACCCTTCGCAATCTGTGATCAACTTGTCACCAACGGAGAGTATCTGGCATTCATCGAGGATCGGGGCTATCAGAGGTCGGAACTTTGGCTGTCACTTGGGTGGAACCATATCAATCAGCACCGTTGGAACTCACCGTTGTACTGGATTCACCGCCATGGTGAACCATGTGAGTTTACCCTCGGTGGTCTGCAGAATCTCGATCTCGCGGCACCAGTAACCCATCTCAGTTTCTTCGAGGCAGATGCTTACGCCCGCTGGGCAAACGCGCGGCTCCCCACCGAGTCTGAATGGGAAACCGCATCGGCTGGATTACCTGTCAAGGGTTGCTTTGCCGAAGATCATCACGAGTCCCGGCAGGCAGTCCATCCGTGTCACGGTGTCAACAACGGTGCTTTTCACGGACTCTTTGGTGACTGCTGGCAATGGACATCCAGTGCTTACTCAGCATATCCGGGCTACAAGCCCACCGAGGGTGCGCTGGGTGAATACAACGGCAAGTTCATGTGCAATCAATATGTTCTCCGCGGGGGTTCGTGCGCTACTCCACGCGGCCATGTGCGGAACAGTTATCGGAATTTCTTTCCTGCCGAGACCCGCTGGCAATTCACTGGCCTGCGATTGGCCAAGTCCATTTCTTGACGCAAAAATCACTGGCATGACACATGCGTACTGAGCCCGGCCCGAATCGTGAATCCGCGTGGGACTACCCGCGTCCACCGGCAGTGGAACCCTGTTCCCGACACATCCAGATCATCATCGATGGCAAGACGCTTGCGGACACAACAAGGTCATACCGGGTTTTGGAGACCAGCCACCCGCCTGTGTACTACCTGCCCATGGATGACATCTCCATGGATCACTTGAAGAAGACCGCCGGGGGCTCTTTTTGTGAATGGAAGGGATACGCTTCCTACTTCGCTTACATGTCAAACGGGATCGAAATCGCTGATCTGGCGTGGAGCTATGCACAACCCTCAGAAAAATTCGCGGCCATCAGGAACCACCTCGCCTTCTATGCCCATAAAGCCGAGGGCTGTTATGTCGACGGGGAAAAGGTGAAACCGCAGGACGGTAACTTTTATGGCGGCTGGATCACTGATGACATCGTTGGCCCGTTCAAAGGTGGACCAGGAACGCTGGGTTGGTGAGTGTTCACGTGAATCAGACAACCCACTTGTCGTGCGGCCAGGGTGGTTGTGCTGAAAATCTGCCAAGGGTGCAAAAGAACGTGCCGCGTTCTGTCTCAACCGGCTCATGACAGGCAGAACGGAATTCAACTCTTCAACCAGTCCCGGACAAGACCCGGATCGGGCAAGTTGCACTGTCGAAACTTCGTGATACTCCCATTCGCATCATCATAAACGACCATCGTGGCTGCGGAGAGTTCGGCAGCAACTGGTGAGTCAATCAATAAAGCAGAGTCTGACTGGTTCATCTGCCCGAGGATGCGAATCTCCAGATCATGCTGCGAAGCTCTGGGTAACCAGCGTGAAATTGTCTCTGCAGATCCTGCAATCAAAACGACAAAGACATTTGCTGCTGGCCCATCTCGCAGAATCGCTTGAAGAGCAGCTCCACCGGACGCCGGTGCTGCTGCATCGAGTGAAAAATTGAATGAATCATCCTGTCTCAGATCCCGGAAGCGTTCCAATGGATCAATGACCAACACGATCGGCGGATAATCTTCTCCTTCGCTGCCTCGCTCCTGGATCAATGCATGAAGATTTTGAATCTCAACTTCTGCATCACGTGTTTTGACGGTTTTTGTGGACACACCTGCATCTTCAAGCCACTCGGAGGCCGAGTCTCCGTCGTCCGCCCGAGTGCCATCAAAATAAACCACCTCCAGCCGTGGATCAGATTTGGCCATTCCCGAAAGCGTGGAGGACAGAATTGCATTTCGCGAATCTGTTCCGGCGATCATCAGGACATTGCGTCCGGGATCTCTCCCCAACTTGACGCTCTGTGGTGGACCGATCTCAACCGATTCACCCAGAAGGCCGCAGAGCGTTTTGCTGTGCTCCGGTTCCATCACAGCATCGGCCATGGCGGTAGACCAACGGCAGGGACGATTACCTTCAAAGACCACCATTGGTTGCATTCCATCCCGAAATTTCTCGTCGCGTTCGGTGATTGACGCAAGCATTTCGCGATGTTCGGCAGAGGACAGCCAAGCGACCTGAAACGGTTGATTACCCTCAACAAGTCCACCCGCATCATTGTAAATCGCTTCTCCGGGACGACTGATCAGACGGGCAGCGGTATTGTCATCAGCAAGGATCAGTGCAGCATCCGATTCACTGCACTGCATCGCAACCCGCACTGCCATCTGGCCAAGGGTCGCTCGTGGTAAAGAGTAGGCACCTGCAAGCGACTGGCTACTGAGGACGACATGCATCCCGAAGGATCGCCCCTGTCTGACCAGACGATCAAGAAGCATCGTGCAATCACCCGCGAGACGATCATCACGTACAAAGAGTTCCTGGAACTCATCAACCACCAACATGATGCGCGGCATCATTTCACCAGTCGCCGTCAAATACTCAGACAGTTCCTGTACACCCGCTTCCCTGAATCGTTCGCCCCGCTGCTGCAATTCTTCATCCAGGCGTTGCAACACACTGCGACCAAACTCACGTTCACTTTCAATACCAACCACTTGCACATGGGGGAGCCCCAACTCAGCATACGGCTTGAACTCGACACCCTTCTTGAAATCCAGCAGATAGAAATGCAACTGATCAGGTCGATACCGATGAGCACCCGACATGATAATCGAGTGCAAGAGCGTACTCTTTCCTGAACCAGTCTTACCGGCAATCAGAACATGCTGCTTGACTCCTTTGCCGAGGTCGATGCAAAGTGACCGGTTTGCTCCCTGGCTTCCGATCGGTATTTCAATTCCGCTTCCGGAATGTCCAGCTGCGGCCTCAAAGTCCGTGAGTACATTGCCAAGTGGAATCTCGACCTTTGCAGCGGCAACCGCGGCTGCACCGATACTCTGAATCAGCTCTCCACGTGACGCTGAAGGCGGACCCGAAGCCGGGACAAAGGGAAGATCCTCCATCCCGTCTGATTTGAGATGCCACTGTCCCTGCTCATCAATTTCAAGTGAGAGAATCTTCTCGCTTTCAGGCAATGGGGTCTCAGGCGGCCAGGGCTTGTCCCGATCACAAATGAGAATCGTAAACACCCCACAACGCAAACCGCTTTCCAGCAATGCCATCAAATGACGATAGCTTTCGCGTGAAAGCGAGTCAGGAAAGCCAATCGCTGCAATGGCCCGGTAAGCCTCCGCCATCGAACCGGCCACTTCGTTGTAATCCTCGATCCGTTCAAAACGATCCCGGAGACTGGCCTGCAGAACATCTTCGGCATGATCCGCGAGTTCACCAAGACGCTTCTCGATCTTTGCATCTGTCGTCCACACACGATGACCAACCAGTCCTGGATCATGGTCCGCCAAGGCCATGAAATTTGTGAAGTGCTGCCCTCTTCCCAGTGGATCAATCAGTGTCAATTTTGCTCTTCCAGCCGGCGCAGAAGTCAACAATCGCCACAGGACCTGATGCGCCAATTCGATGGCCTGACCCATGTGAGCCTCTGAGCACTCAATCAACAGTCCACTATGCAGGCGACGATGCAAAACAACTGGCAGGCATGAGGGAATCTGAACCTTCTCGAGCAAGCTTGCCACATTTTCTCCATCACCATCATTCCCATCACCAACCAGGTCATTGTCTTCGGAAGCGACAGAACTTCCCGGCTTGGGTTGGTCAAGTATCTGCCGCAAACTGTCAGCAACCTTGAGATATCCGACCGGCAGATAATCGATCCCGGTTGTTGAACTCACCGAATCTTTCAGCGCATCCCATTGCGGAAATCTTGCCGCCAATGTCTGGTCGGTCGATTCGATCCGATGGAAGCCGCGCTTCATGCCTTCATTCATGCGCTGAAGTAAATTTTCAACTTCAGAATTGCGTATTGTTGACTGCTCATCGCGCTGTGTCTGGATTGCCTGATCTGCTTCCATCAACTCCTGCGAAATCTCATTTGCGACCACATCAGCTTTGGCATGCATCTCCGTGTTGATACGCGTCGCATTGGCTTCATAATCAGCCTCAACACTTTTCAATGATTCCGACAACCGTACCCGTTGTGCTTCCTGTTCCGTTACGAGAAGTTGCTGCAGTGCGGCAAGCTGCTCTGTCTGCCAACGTTCCGCCTCAACCAGATGGGCATCACGATTTTCGAGCAACTCAGTCGATGCATTTTCAGCAGTGATCCTGGCAAGATTGCGGGCGTTCACTGCAAACTCATCTGCAAGACGACCAACCATTACCACTTTGGGGTAGATTCGGCGCGTCATACGTTTCAGCGGCCACAACAGGATGAGGTAGGCCCCAAAGCCAAAAACGAATCCTGGCACAATGCCTCCTGCAGCCCAAAACCATTTGACAGATGGATCAGACACAATAAGAATCGCGCTGACCGCCCAGATCACCAGAAAGACAGCAACTGCTGCCGGCAGATAAAAGGAATCGACAATTTTGGAAGCGGCACCAGTCTGAAGTTCGTTCTTCAGTTTTTCACACTTCTTCGTCAAGCGGTTGATCGACTCGACTGTACCTCGAATCGTGTCAGGTTTAGACTCGCTCAAGTCCTCCAGCTGTTCTTCGGTGGAGTCTACCTCCGGAAGCATGTCCAAACGACGAATCGTCAGGTAATTCACCTCTTCAATCTGTTTCGCAAGAGGCAACAACGCCTCGTCGATCAAACTGACTTCTTTTCTTTGTTGCTGGCCAGGCTGGTTCTTCCGGCTTTCATACTGGTTCTTGACCGCTTCACAGCGCGACTGGAATTTTCGCTCAATGACCAGTTTTTCATCAATTGCCTTCTGTTGGAACAACTGCTCAAGACGATTGAGTTCCATGCGGCAACGAATGGCAGTCCCTTCATAGGTACTCGTCAGAGTTTCTTCCGCCTCATCCCACATGGCAAGCATTTTTCGCCGTTTGACACGACACTGCTCCATCGTATCGGCGCGACTACGCGCATATCTTTTTTCCTGATCCTGTTCTTGCTCCAGATGTAGCCCACGCAGATCTTCGCGTTGGGACGAGCAACTTTGAAAGCGTTTCGTCAGGGCATCCAGAAGTTGCCTTTGGCGAGTTGTTGAAAAAAGCCCAGTCGGACTGACAGAATTGTCTTTCATGATCACGATCGTGGGAGAGAGGAGAGAAGTATCTTCTCTAGTCTAACCCGTCCGAAGGCAGATTATCATCTTTCAATTCAAGATCTGCTTTCCTTATCGAATCACAGAATTCATTCAGCGTTCCGGTAAAACGACTCAAAGCCGGGCCGAGAGAAGAGAGATTTTCCTGCTCAAACCTGCGGCAACGCTCATCCGACCAATCTTCGCGCACTTGGGTCCAAAGTCTCGCGAACTCTGTAAAATCCCGACGAATTCGCCCTTCACAGTCGTTGATGGGCCCGAGGTAGAACGCCATGGAAACCCTCTCTTTGGGGGATATCAAGATTGCGAATTGAACGTCCGCAACATTTTCCTGCCTTTATACAGATTAAACAGATCATCCGCAGAAAGTGGTCTCAGACGACCTGAAATCGGTCGATCAATGGTCTCGAGATTATCAGTGATCACGACACATTCGGTGGTTTCCCGCAATGCGGTAAAGATACCAGCCTGCTCGTCAAGAAAAATTCCGAGCATCACCGGCTTCATTGAACGATAGCCAAGATGCTCCAGATGCTTCGAGTATGTCTCCATTGCACGCTGCTGGGCATCGTTGAATTGATCCACTGACACCGTAAAAATCTCGTCATGTTCCGCATGCCAACCTGCATAGATGGAGTAGATATCATCAACAGGAAGATTTGCTACATCGGCTGACATGGCGAAGCAGGCAGGTCCTGTCATCCCAACGTTGCTATACGTCTGCTCACCCATGTTGTACTCGAATCGCACCAGATAGACATCGACGGGATCATTGTAGCTCGGCCACAGCAAACGTCTCTGGTCAACAACTTCGACCGACGTAGGTGGAACACCCATCTGTTGTGGTTGAGTCAGCCACAAAGCCATTTCTGCCTCAGCAGTTGCCTTTTCTCCCCGGTCATCTTCCTTGACCTGATCGCCAATGCCAATTTCGTCTGCATAATGAATCGCCCGCAACCGGGCTGCGGGATCTTCGGTCAGAGCCAGCAGACGTTTTGTGCCATGCTCATCCCCCAGTTTCGCGAGTGCTCCGGCTGCTTCACATTGAACCCGCCGATGCCGAAGCTCGATTGTCTGATTCAGTTTCCCAATCGATTTTTCATCACCAATCAAACCTACGGTGTCACAAAGAGACACCGCCAAGGCAACAGCCTCACCCAAAGTTGCCTGTACGGTCTCGACGTCATCACCAAATGACCGTGGATTCTCTTCAAATAAACTCAGCCGGCTACTCACTTCACCCAACAGGTGATTCAACATGGGCAAACGGTCAATCGCAGGATGGGTGTCAACACAGCCTTCACGGAACAGGTAGTTCGCGAGGTCCAGAACTGGAGATGCCAGCGCAGCATGTTGCAATGAGTCCAACAACGCTGGATAAACCACATCGATCGACCAATCAGACCTTTGCATCAGGGGGCTCAATACCTGAGCTGCCTCCATCCAATGCCCAGGTGGTATCTCCCCAAGCAAATGGACCAGTTTGCTGAGCGCATCATCACTGCGAATCATCGCCAGCAATTGAAGAATCAGAAAACGGTTGGTCGTCTTTGAAGGAAGGACTTCTACAATTCGCTGCAAGTGATCGGGGTTCACCTCTGACACTGCTTCGGGACCAGCCCGCAACACGGTCGTGTGAAGCACTCGCAAAACGCCACCAAGGATAGCGGGATCCGATGCTGAAAGCAGATCCGACTGACTGGCGAGTTCCTCCACCAGAACGGTTCCCTGCCCATCGACTGATTCGGCCAACTGTCTCAATTGCCATCCGGCTGCGACTGGATCAGCTGATGGGCCAAGAAGTGGTTCGAGTTTTTCTTCAAACACGGATTCTTCTGTTCTGTTAAGGAGTTTTGCGCATTTCTGTCATGCCACGTCCTTCAGTTCAAGCTGCGCCCTGAGAATTTCAGGGTTTCATTGCCTGCTGCGTGTCCATGTTTGACTGCATTTTCATTGCTTCCTGATGCTTCATCGCTTGTTGCGCATTTCTGGGCACCTCGATACCGCAACGCTGCTCAACGATCCCGAGGTGATGATGCAGGTGTCCCGCAGTCAACCACGAGATTGCACGGACAGTCATGGAAAAACCATCCACCTCTGTATCAAGATCCCATGATCCAGGAACAATGCGACGCAGCAACAGCAGATTAGCCTGTCTCAGATGCCCGAACTCTGCAACCAGACCACTGAAATTTCCCAAGCCAAAGCGACTTTCAGCATAAGCATTTTCATTCCAACTTGGCAAAGGAGTGCTATCACCGGCGGCGATTCGCAACATTCGATAGCCGAATACCCGTTCGGCATCAACACAATGCTCAAATACCTGGCGGACAGTCCACTGGTAAGGAGCATGGATTTTGTCAATTTGCTCGGTAGACAAATGACTGGCCAACTCACAGACCCAATACAGTTGGTCATCCAACGCTTTCAATGCACAATCACCCTCCATCTGATCGATCAGGCCCTGCTGATATTCAGTGCCCACTTCATTCTTTTCCGGGCGTCGGCTGGCAATTCGAGTCATCTGAAGTCGCTGCTGGCTGGGTAACTTGTTATTCAAATGCAGGGAGAAAACGAGTTGGGTTCGCTCCGCAAACGGCAGGATAAGCATTGATGGCTATCTGGCAAGGCATTCTCGGCTCTGACAGCATCTGTTTCAACTGAGCCGGTCCTTTTCCAAACCCACATCCATTTTGGGAAACCCGGCCCGGCCTGCCAATTGGGGTGATCCGCGACAGATCAGCTCGGCAGGTGCTTTTGCAGCCGAGTACAAACCAGAGTTGTCCCGACGCCATCATACTCGAGGCGAAAAACGAACGGCATTTCAATCAATCCGGGCTGATCTCAAGTTCCGTGAAGAATGTCAACGAAGCAAACACCGCGGTTGATGATCAAACCTCCATCGACAACTCGTCAGGACTCGCACACCAGGACTACCGCCGTCGCTCTTTTATGAATCGACGGAAAGGGCAGGATGAAATCGTGATCTTCGACTTCGAGGAAGACAGTACTGTCCAAGCATCTGACTCATGACATGGCGATCTTATGTAACAACTCTGCTGTTACTGTCACTGATTCCAGATCGATCGTGTGGGGTCCCTGAAATGAATGGAACCGCGTGCTGACGCCAGCTTCAGTTAGCATCCCATTCAGGGTGGTGGCACTGGCATAAGGCAAAATCGGATCAATCGTCCCATGGGATTGAAAAACCTCGGTCGATGACAAACGGTGCATCGCCTCTCGCCACTGAGGCTGGCAAATGACTGTTCCTGAAAACTGAATGAGCAGCTGCGGCGGTGGAATCGATCCTCTTAATGCGGTATCCATTGCCAGCATGGCTCCCTGAGAAAATCCACCCAACGCAAGGCGGGTGGTCTCACCTTCCAGCTGTTCCTTCGCTACCTCGACCGTTTCACAAAGTGCCTGCCGGGCTTCGTGGATGCCGGGAGGCTCATGCTCATGCAATTCCTCAAAATCTGCTGCCTGAACGGCTTCAGCCAAACGAGCCATATTGATCGGCCACCACGCGCGACCTTGGGGCATCCCAAGCTCCGCAAGCGAATTGGGCGCATCAGGAAAAATGAAGCGGAACTTTTCGGAATGCTCACCCAGAAGACTGATCCATTCATGGGATAGCCCAGCCAAGTCATCATAGGAGGCTCCATACCCGTGACAGATCACAACTCCGATACTGGGGGCCTTACCGCCATCAACCACAATGCAATCAAGTGAGGCAATCTGGGTCCGCAGTACTTCGGGCATCTGGAATTCTCGTTTAAAACAAGGAGATGGCGGGTGTCACGCCGGATGATCAAAACCGGTGAAATGGCAACCAGTTTCAGAAGCATCATCGAATGGGAATTTGCGGGTGAACGAGACTCTGCAAGCCACCACTGACATCAGACAAAAAGTGTTTGCTCAATCATACACACTGTCAAACGGAATTCCGATGCAGCGTGGATCATCGTTCTGTCGAGGATCACGATTCGTCTCGATAATGAACCAGAGGAATAAAAAACCTGCCAGTGAATCTGCCGGATCCCTCACGCGATTCACCGTCACACAGTTGCAAGAGTCGAAGCTGGTCGCCAATCCACCAGATGGATTTCGACTTTTCTGAATCCATTGAAATCATTCACCACTGGACGGTACGCAATTTCAATCGGACCCTCATTTGCATTGAGTTCATCACACCAGTCGCCAGCACCAAAGGCTACACCCCGGACCACTTTTTTTCCTTGACGCAGGTTGACGGTCAAGTGGCGGTCGCCTCCACCCATTTTGCGTGCGGGTTGATCGAGTTCAACATTTCGGCAGTAAAGAACCGGTCTGGGATTTGAGGCGCCAAACGGACCGAGCATTTCCATCTGCTTCAGGACATCAAGATTCAGTTGCCCAAGGGTGGCTTCAGCGTCAATGACAATTTCAGGCACGATTTCTTTTTCTGTCCACTGCTTGGCAACTGCTTCGTTGAAATCCCCACGAAAAGCGTCAACTTCGCGTTCGCTTATCGTCAGACCGGCCGCAGCTTTGTGTCCACCAAAACGAACAAGCCGGTGATCGCACTCGCTGAGTGCTTCGTACAGATTGATATTGGTGCCACCCACACGCCCGGAGCCAACTGCCTCAGCTTTCCCTGCCGAGTCGAACGAAATCACAAATACCGGTTTGGCGTACTTATCAGCCAAGCGACCGGCGACAACACCAATGACGCCTGGATGCCAACCCACGCCTGCAAGCACCAGCGCCGGATCACCTTCCGGATCAAAATCCGACTTGGCCTGCTTGTCTGCAGCCAGATAAACACTGCGCTGCAAATTATCGCGGGTCTTGTTGAGTTGATGGATGTACTCGGCCAACTGGGTCGCTCGCTCGCCCGGCGAAATGGTCATCAATTCAACCGCGAGCTGCGCTTGGCCAAGTCTTCCTGCAGCATTCAATCTCGGGGCGATATTGAATCCGATACTCTCGGTATTGAGACTCTCGACCTGATCAAGCTTGGTCACCTTCATCAGTTCGGTGAGACCAGGTAGAGGCTCTGCTCGCAACATACGAATCCCGTGTTCCACAAGGATCCGATTCTCGTCAAGCAACGGTACGACATCTGCAACCGTTCCAATTGCGGTCAGAGACAGCGACTGCATCAGGTAACGACGCATTCGCTCTGTCACTTTTTTCGCTCCACAAACTGCCTGGCAAAGCGACCATGCAAGCTTGAACGCAACACCCGCCCCACAAAGTTCTCCAAAAGGGTAGGTGGTACCCGGCAGACGTGGATGCACAATGGCATCGGCATCCGGCAGTTGATCACCAATCGTATGGTGATCGGTGATCACCAATTTGACGCCCAGCTCTTTACAAAGCTCTGCGTGCGCTACGCTGGTAATTCCGCAATCCACAGAAACGATTAATTTCTTTCCACGTTCAGCCAGCTTGCGAATCGCGTTTTCATTCAAGCCATAACCGTCTTCAAGACGGTTGGGAACATGGTAACTGACATCAGCATTGAACAGACGCAAACCGTTGACCAGAATCGCTGTCCCGGTCATGCCATCACAGTCATAGTCGCCGTAAATTACGATCGGAACCTTGTTCTCGATTGCTTCCAGAAGGATCGACGTTGCTTCCGGGATTCCAGGCAATTCCTGAGGGTCTCTCAAACCCATCAATTTGGTGTCAAGAAACCGAGTGGCTTCTTCGGAGGTGTACACGCCGCGACTGACCAAAAGTTGGGCCACGACTGGTGGCAATCGCGTTGCCTTGATCAGACCTTCAACACGGTCAGTATCATGCGGGATAATGCGCCAGTGTCGTTTCATCCTTGAATCCTGTGCACCTGTACCGTCGGGACTCAATCCCCGCTCACCGGAAACTCAGCAGGCATGAATGCGACTGCCATATCGCTTACCGTACTAGCTCAATCGCTTCTTCGGGTGAGACAGAAGTTCTTTCGATTTCGCCCCTACTCAACCAAACACGGCTCA
>JAAXJB010000064.1:19469-71952 GCA_012270065.1 Rubripirellula sp.
GGCAAGAAACGCTGACATTCGTCGACGGTTACTACTTTTTCTTTTCAGTATGGAAAGTGTGCTTGCGCAGGCGTGGGCAATACTTCTTGACTCGAAGCTTTTCCCCGCCAGGCTTTCTCTTGAGCGAGTAGTTGTAATCGCCGCTCTCTTCGCACACGAGAAAAATCGTCTCTGCTTTCTTCTTACTTCTGGCCATTAGGAAGGCTCGGTTCTTCGTTCAATCTGGGCAACTTGGAAATTTCGAATCAGGATTATTGCACCAGACGGGCTATTTCGGCAAGTAGAAATGGAAATGTGGGCAACGAATCTTCCTCCGGCTTGCCGGAAAACCCGTTGGATCACTCCGGAAACCACCAGATCCCCGTAAAAACCGGTGAGTTTGAGGATCAGCACCACTGGCAGATCGACTATTGCTCCAGCGTATAAAGCACCAGATTGGCAACAATTTTCGCCGCATCCGACGTGTTGTAACCAGGACATTGGACTGAATTCGGGCTTTCCAGGGCACAACTCAAGTCCAAAGGTGAGAAAAAGACAGCGGCCAGATCATCCACCTCCGCCAGTTCCAAATCAGGGGACCCGGTTCGTTGCGAGGCCCCCTTTCCATTCTGTGCAGGCGTCCGGATGGTGACATTCCGGATGTCAAAACCTCCCGTTGCGCGTAACGCCGGGTGACTGGCAGGCATTGGTTTCAGGGGCGAGCCGGGGAGTACCTTGGCGATTTCCCGCCGGAACGCATCGCTAAAGTCCTGACTTCCACAGATGGCCGAACCGATGATGATTCCCCCATGTCGAACATAATCCCGCAACACCTGACGCTGATCTTCATCCCAACTGAAATCCGTACGTCCGTGAATCCACAGAAATGGCAGGTCGGTCAACTGACTTGCCTCAAGGCCGACCGGTTGCGCCGGAGACGTCAACGCAATTGGGACACGCGATGTGATCAGAGCCATCGCGTTGGGCAAGGCGCGACTTGCCTCTTTTCCACCTGCATCCAGAGACAGCATTGCCACTTGAATCACATCTCTTGAGGCAGCAACCGGTTGTCCAGCCCGCAGAATGATCCGTTGGTCCAGCTTGTCCTTCAATTCGCGGCCGGTAGCATAGGCAATCAGGTTTTCGCCGATTCGAATCCCTGCCTGCACCTGTTCCCTCAATGCTTTCTCACCTCGATCCCTGTAAAAAAGAAGGTCGCCGTACTCCCAACGACAGGACAAGCTTTGGGGTACATAAAACACTGCAGTCCGACAACACGCCTGCACGCCATAAACCCAAAAATCCGGACCAAGCAGAGTCGGATCCACTTTGTGCTGTGCCGACCAGATCGGGTGACCCGGTGGTAAACGTTCGAGACCTGCACCCTCGAACCAGTTCTGGCAGAGCTGATTTACGCTGCGTTCAAAACCACTTGCATCCCCACAGGCATCCCCTCCCTCGGCTTCAAAGAGAATACAGCCGCCCTGATCAACGTACTCCTTGAGAAGTTCAGCCACCTGAGCCGTCAGTTGAAACGCCTCGGTTCCACTCATCACCAGCACCGGAGCCTGCAACAGGTCCTCCAGGTTCGCTGCACTTGCATCGATCGTCTGCCAGGTAAGATCCCGGCCCCAATCTTTTTCAACATGCCGCACGAGCTGGCGTAATCCATCCGAGTGCTGGTTCCACTCGGTTTCCGCACCCGCACTTTGGTACTTGAGCCTTCCGGCAACCACCTGTCGTTTTCCCTTGCTGAGAAACAGCAGTGCAAACGATGTAGCAACGTTGCTGTTTTCCATTGGACCCACATTTGACCAGAATCCCTGGAATTCGTCCTGAGACCCAATCAGATAATCTGCACCCTCTCGATACCAGTCATGATCACCGATGAATCGACGGCCGGACAAACGACCCACACGTTCAAGCGCGTACAGGTAGTAAAACATGGTCAGTCCTTCACCTCCTGGATTCACTTCCACTGAAAAGTTTCTTCCAAGCCACTGGATTCCCTTCTCGATCGCCTCCTCATCTGTAGTATTCCCACCACAACACTGAACTTGATCTCCGGCAGCCTCGGGATCCAGTCGACTTCCAGCGATAATGACGGACGCTATACCGGCGCAGGTCATGCTGCCCGAGGTCTGTCTTCCACTACCGTAAGCCCAGCCACCGTTGCTTTGCTGGCGCTTGATCCAGTAACGGTGAGCCCGTTCAAAGACAATCGGATCAATTTTGATGCCTCGATCTTGTGCGGCACCAAGGGCCAATAAAGCGAATTGCGAGTTGGACGGATCACCCGCGCCGCGTTGACTTCCGTAACCCCAGCTTCCAACCCGATCCCTAGCACCGGCAGTTTTCTGGCCCTGGAGCAACAATTCCACGTTTCGTCGGATTCTGGGCAGATCTCCCGCAGCACCCAGCTGACAAAAAACGAGCGTCTGCAAGGCAACCGAGTACGTTGCCCGAGGCTCGAATGCACGTAAATATCGCATGGCCCGCACAATATCGGGATCGTCTCGGGAAACCGATGCGTTCAACAAGGCAAGAGTGCAAAGGGCGGACAGACCGCAAGACTGGCCACCATATTCCTCCCAACCACCCCGTGGATTCTGCGATTTGCGAAGATAGGCAATTCCTCGGGCTATCGAACGCTCAACCGCCTTGGCATCCACATCCGCCCGAGCTCGCTGAGGAGGCAGCAGGACCAGAACCAGACAAATCACGAAGACGCAGAATTGGACCCCCTTTCCCGCAATCTGGCCCGGCGGTCTAAGATAACGATAGCAGCCAACCCGATAGAGGCCTGCCATTGCAATTCCCAACGGCCTGAATGCAACCTTGAATAGCATCGGTCGTGTTTCCGCAAAGGATTGTTTCATTTCCATCATGAGCGGTACTCCTCCACCCCCTCCACCTAATCAACCGTCACACAAACCAACATCAGCGGGGCATGCAGCGTCGCGGAACCTTGGTGATGTGTTACGTGAATTCTCCGACCATCAGAAAACCATGCGTTCGGAGCTCGCCAAAGTCATTGTTGGCCAGAACGATACCATCGAGCAACTCCTCGCTGCGATCTTCACGCGTGGGCATTGCCTGCTGGAGGGTGTTCCCGGTTTGGCGAAAACGCTCATGGTCAGCACTCTCTCGGATATCCTCGATGTTTCTTTCAAGCGAGTCCAGTTTACTCCCGACCTGATGCCCTCGGATATCACCGGAACCCAGGTTCTGGAAGAAGACGAACAGGGAAAACGGAATTTTCGATTCGTCGAAGGACCCATTTTCACCAATATTCTGCTGGCTGACGAGATCAACCGGACACCCCCAAAAACCCAGGCCGCACTTCTTGAAGCCATGCAGGAACGGCAAGTCACCGTCGGACGTGATACGTATACACTTCCTGCACCATTTTTCACCATTGCGACGCAGAATCCGATTGAACAGGAGGGAACCTATCCACTTCCAGAAGCTCAACTTGACCGGTTCATGTTCAATATCAAAGTCGGCTATCCGACGGCAGAAGAAGAAGAACAGATTCTGACAGCAACAACACGTGGCGAATCCGTGAAGGTCAACAAAGTGCTTTCCTCACGGGCAATCCTCAACATTCAGAAACTGGTTTCCAGCATTGCGGTCAATCCGTACGTCATCAGCTACGCTTCGAAACTGGTACGAGCCACACGACCCAAAGATGCGACAGCTCCCCAGTACGTTCAGGAGTTGGTTGATTGGGGTGCAGGTCCACGTGCGGGTCAAAATCTGATCGCGGGTGCAAAGGCGATCGCAGCCATGGATGGCCGATTCAGTATCGATCCGGACGATATCAAACGGATTGCCCTGCCAGTACTGCGTCACCGGGTAGCGACCAACTTTCAGGCGCAGGCTGAGGGGATGGATACGGACGCCATTGTGACGCGTCTGCTGGAAGACATCCTTCCACCAGAGCCCGAAAAACTAACACCCACAAACTGAAGACGTTTTTCCGGAACCGTCCCCGAATGACAGCTCTGCTTTCACCCGAATCGCTGCAACAGATCAAGCGACTCGATCTGCGCGCACGCATGGTAGTGAAGGGATTTCTGCAAGGGCTGCATTCCAGCCCCTTCCACGGTTTCTCGGTTCAGTTCAGTGAACACCGCCGCTACAACCGCGGTGACGACCCAAAGCTGATTGACTGGCTGGTCTATGCAAAGTCAGACAAATACTTCGTGAAACGGTTCGAAGCAGAAACCAACCTCACAGCCTACCTGGTGATTGATCTTTCAAAGTCGATGGGCTTCACCGAAAAACAGACGATGAACAAGTTTGAGTATTGTACATGTCTGGCCGCCGCCCTGACTTACTTGATGACCATGCAGCAGGACCCTGTGGGCCTCATCACTTTCGATGAGAAAATGCAGGCCCGTCTACCCGCCCGCAGTCGACGTGGACACATTGGCGAAGTCATGGGGCAACTGTCAAAACTGCAACCCACCGGCAAAACCGATCTGGCCGCCTGCATCGTCCAGTTGGCAGCAATGCTGAAACAGCATTCGTTGGTGATCCTCTTTTCAGATCTCCTGCCATCCAATGATGATGAGGGTGCTCCTGAGGAAATCATTTCTGCTTTGGCAAGGTTGAGACATGGTGGACATGATGTCATTGTTTTCCATGTCATGGACGAAGCCGAGGTCAATTTTCCCTATCAGGGGCCAGTGCAATTCGAAGACTCCGAAAGTGGCGAAACCGTGTCTGTCGATGCGACGGGTTTCCGGGATGACTACCTGCAACAGGTGAAAGCTTTCCGGGATGCCTATCAGGAAGGACTGAATAATCTGCGCATCGACTATGTTCCATTGGACACGAGCATGCCCTTTGACAAAGCCCTGACCGAATACCTGATCCAACGTCAAAGCCGTTTCTAGTGAACGACTGGCAATGAATCAGGAGCCAATCCTGAGACTGTTTGCCGCGAAAGTTTTCCAGAAGCGCAGCGTTCACTGGACAACACCTACGATCAAATCCACTTCCATCCCAACCCCATCTGCAGCTGCAACACATCGTGACGTTTCTCAATGCAACACTGTTATTCGGTCTGGGCGCGATCAGCGTCCCGATCGCACTGCATCTGCTTGCACGTCGGGAACCGCGAAAAGTTGTCTTCCCGTCCATTCGTTTTCTGACAAAACGCATGGAATCGAACCGCAGTCGATTGCGCGTCCGCCGTTGGTGGCTTCTGGCACTGCGAATCCTGGCCGTTGCGATGCTTGCGGTTGCTCTTGCCCGACCTGCCATACACCAGTCTCTTTCGATCACATGGCTGACAATTGGACTCTGCTCCCTCGTCGGTCTGATTCTGCTCCTGCTTGCAACCATTGCTCTTTCCAGAGGCGAAGCCAAAACGACCACATACGGGCTCGGTAGTGGCGCGACACTGCTTCTGTTCATTGCTCTGGTATGGGGTGGCTACACTTCCGCCTCCGGGCCCGCGCCATCAATCGATACGATTGAACCGGTTGCCATTGCGATCATCGTGGACAATTCGCCGACATCAGCCTGGAAAACACCAGATGACAATCGGATCACCAGAATGAAAGATGTTGCGACGTGGATGGTCACGCGTCTGCCACGCACCAGCCGGATTGCAATCCTTGACCGGTCATCGCAGGTGGCCTCTTTTTCCATGGATACGGCCAATGCGATTTCAAAAATCGAACAATTGCAACCCACAGAAACGAGTCAATCAATCGCATCAAGACTCAATGCGGCGGCGCGTCTGGTGCGCGAAAGCAAACTGCCAAATCGTCAGATCCTGCTGTTGAGTGACCTGGCGGAATCAACCTGGACCGACGCGTTGGATGACAGCAGCCTGCTGAACTTGATGGAAGCGGCTCCACCGGTTGCTCTGACCATCTTTGATACCGGTGATTTCGACGGCTTCAACCGATCTCTCTCGATACCAAAACTCTCAGATTCAACACCGCCCAGGGGGTCACCCATTTCGGTTTCGACAACCCTCAGTTTCGAATCATTCAACGAAATGGACTCCGACTCGGTCACCGCGGATTTAAAACTTTTCAAGACAGATCCAGCGTTGCCTGCCATCCGCAATGAAGCCATCGTCCTGCCGGAAATGGAAAGCGTCGATCGAACCAGCGTCGAAATCGCAGAAGGAGTATCCACAGAATTGCTAATGACAATTCCGGGACTCGACACCGGGACACACCACGGACTCATCACGCTTGTTGGCGACGATGGAATCAAACTCGATGACCAACGCTTTTTTACGGTGCAGGTTCTTCCTCCTTCAAAAGTGTTGCTGGTCTGTGACGACCCGAATGAATCCCTGATCATGAGTCAGATCATGACTGCTTCTGCTGGATTGGCTGACGAGGAAAACTCGGAATTCCAGGTCGAAACAGTCAGCTTTGACGATCTGCCAGCAGTGCGTTTCAGCAATTTCGAAACCATCCTGATGCTCAATCCACCCAATGCTTTTCTCGAAGACGAGAGCATTGCCGAATATGTGAAGGCTGGCGGAGGTGTCTTTGTTGCACTCGGGCCAGCAGTGAGTGGATCCAATCTCAAGTCACCGTTTGCACCCTCTCTGGTGCGACGTTGGCGAATACCTCAACCTGGCACGTTTTTTCAGATTGCCAACACAAATAACCCCATCACTTCGGTGCTTGCTGAAAATACACCGTGGAGCGATTTTCGCGTGCAGCAGTATTGGCAACTCAAGACAACCGACGAGAATTCAATTTTGATCCGCTATGCAGGTACAGACCATGCAGCCATGACCTGCACGGTGGTACCGACGGAGGCTGGTGGCAAGTCCGGGCGAATCATCGTACTCAGCACCCCAGTCCCCGGTCTTTCCAGTGAAACACGAAAGTGGAATTCTCTTTTTGGTAGCGACCCGTGGCCAGCCTGGTTATTGATGAGACAAAGCATCGAATACCTGACTCAACGTGGAAGTGAGGAAACCATGCTCCTGGTCGGCCAGCCCAAAATCGTCGATGTCCCTGAATCCACGGTTGAGAGCAACTCCAGCACAACAACAGATGATCCCTCACTGACACGTAAGATTCAGATCTTTCCACCCGGCAATGAGCCACCCGTCCCATTCAATCTCAAACCGGCCAACAACCGGATTACTTTCACCGATACTTCGAGGTCAGGCATCTACTGGATTCGAGGATTGAAGCCGGGCTCAGGTTTCTCGAGCAACCTTCCCAGCAATTCTCTTTCCCTGACACGAATAGGAGCCGATGAACTCAATCAGATTTTCGGCCCGGAGAAATACGATTTGGTGAATGATCGCGAAGGCATAGAAATTGCTGAAAATAAAGCAACTCAGCGTGTATCGTTACACTCGCCTGCCATTCTGCTCGCCCTGGCAATCTTTCTGCTGGAACAGATCCTCGGAAACCGTTTTTATCGCAGCCAAACCACAACTGCGAATTGATCACCGCAAAACCCAAATCGGTGCCGTTGATGCCCGTACATTGGTAATGCTTTCATTGGAAAACTGGTAATCATCAGCCAATGGCCGTCAACCACTGCCGCGGTAACCTCCAAAAACCAGCGAAGTGCTGGAGGAAACCTGGAGGAAACGCAGTACCTGAGGAAACGACCTTGAGCAGTCCTTCTGGGGATTTGCGGACATCCACCTGCCAATTCAGGCAAGATGTAGCGGCTAAGTTGGCCTTGCAGAAGTATCCCGGCACTCTTTTTCCGTTGCGAACAACTCGAAGATGCCTGTAAACTGAACGCGACCTGAATATCCGGCAACTCGTCGGCTTTAGGTCAAGTCAGGGAGTCCGTTTGAAGTAGACCACCCGAGCTGTCGGGGGTAACTTACCGACCAACGTGACCCCATATCGAACCCGAGCCTTGTCCATCGGCTCATGCAACGTAGCGCTCCTCTATGAATCAACGTCCACTGCTTGAGCGACGTAGCCCGTTGGGGATTAGTTATGCGCTGCTGATTCTTGTCGCATTTTTCTTCTTTTTGCCGTCTGGTTTTCGTGCTGCCAGACTGAGCCTGAACCAGAAAGAAAATGATGTCAAAGACTGGCTTCCGAGTGACTTCCCGGAGACTGCGGAACTGGAGTGGTTTGCTGAGCACTTCGCGGGTGAAAGTTTCGTATTGGCAACCTGGCCAGGTTGTGTCAGTGGTGACCAGCGTCTGAGTCTTCTTGAGCAGAAGCTGCTGCACGAGAGTGCAACCTATGACCCATCCTCGGATCTGACACTGGAACTCGCCGAGAGCTATCAGCGAGCCAAAGCCGTAGGCAACAAACTTCAGTTACTTCAAGCTGGCAGTGACTTTTACAACTGGGGTGGCCAACAGGAAAAATGGCTGAGTTCTCCATCAGGGCAATGGTACTACATCACTCCCGAAGGCCACTTGTACCGATGGGATGAAGCGAGCAACGGACCAACGGCTCTGGTCAGACAGATCAAAAAGTCGTTGGGCACCTATGAGTTGCAAGGTACTTTTGTGACTGGCTTTGGTGATCCCCCTGACAAGTCCCAATTCCAGAATCCTTTTTACGCTGATCCTTCGATGATCTGCGCGAACCTGTTTCACTCAGTTCAAACCGGAGATTCAATCCTTGACGAACTGGCCCGGGAAGGCGGACCGCTGTGGCCGATCGACTTGACCGATGAAGATCGAAGGGCAACCGTCGCCCGTCGACGCGCAATGGAACGATTGACTGGAACCCTTTTCGCACCCGCAATCACTGATGATTTCGACTGGACGGCCAGCGCGTTCCGTGAAGCACTTCCCGAAGATCAGCGAACCCGATTACCCGAAGATTTTGACGCGCAGGTTGAGTTTCATCTGAATGAGATTTTGGCAGAGAAATACAACGAGTCGCTTGATGATTTGAAACAGGCAACACTGAATGCACGGACAGACGTGTGGTATTCAGTTTACGATGCTCTTGAAGTCGAACCACCACCTCGTTTGACATGCGTGCTGATCACCTTGACTGACCTTGCAAAAGACAACCTGTCCTATGCACTCGGTCGAGGAATCATGGGACAGCCGCGAGGACGATTGCTGACTCTGGCAGCCGAATCCGGCGTTCAGCCTGCTGCACCGCCATCCATGGCACCCCCACCTTTCAATCGTCCACCGGCCAAATCAGTGGATGGCCTACCACCACTCCGCATCGGTGGTCCACCTGTCGACAATACAGCAATTGATGAAGAGGGGACCGTTACTCTGGTACGGTTGGTCGGCTACAGCATTGTGCTGGGGATCTTGCTGTCCTACATCTGTTTTAGCAGCATCAAAATCACCGTGATGGTATTCATCGTCGGCGGCTGCTCTGCCATGCTCAGCATGGCCATGGTTTGGTGGACATCAGGCAAAGTCGATGCGATTCTTCTGAGTATGCCTTCGCTTGTCTACGTGCTTGGCATCTCTGGAGCAATTCACGTTGTCAATTACTATCGCGATGAAGTGCGACTGCGCGGAAAGGCAGGTGCGCCGGGACGCGCGTTGCGACACGCCGTATTACCGTGCTCCCTGGCATCTCTGACCACGGCAATCGGACTGGCTTCGTTATTTACCAGCAACCTGGCACCCATCAGCAATTTCGGCTTTTATTCAGCGATCGGCGTGCTGATGACGCTCGCCATCCTGTTCTCGTATCTGCCTGCCGCATTGCAAGTCTTCGCCCCAAAATTCTCGCAGGTGGAGAGTGACCCGGATCCTCAGCAACCAGCACCGGAAAGTCGCCTGTCAGATTGGTGGGCGGGCGTTGGCCGCTGGATCACCGGCCACCACGCCATGGTCAGCAGTCTCTGCTTGCTGATGCTGGCAGTCTGCACGCTCGGACTATTCAACATCAAGACTTCAGTGCAGTTATTGAAACTGTTTGATCCCGATTCCCGGATCATTGACGACTATGGCTGGCTCGAAGACAACTTCGGAAAACTGGTTCCCATGGAACTGATTGTCCGCATCCCACCGAACATGCAGGCAGAATATCAGAAGGAAACCGATACCGTCCTCGATAAGGTCGAGCAAACCGGCGCGCAAACCACTGCGCAAACCAGCGCGCAAACCACTGACCAGCAGCCATCCATTCAGGCTCTCACCATGCTGGAACGGGTTGAGGCTGTTTCCCGAATCAGCACCGTTGTCAACCGGATTCTGGGTGAGTCTGGCCGTGGTGTCGTGGGACAGGTGATGAGCGCTGATACTGTTCTTCCACCTTTGCCGGAACCCAGCAACAGCTACAGTCCGATCAGAGCGAAGTTCAACCGTGAAATTCTCGCGGGGCGCAAGGATCTGCAGGAGAATGACTACCTGCGACTCGAAACATCCTCGGGTGAACTCGACAATGAACTTTGGAGGATCAGTCTCCGCGTCGCGGCTCTTTCGGATGTTGATTACGGCCAGTTCATTTCGACACTCAGGGAATCTGTCGAACCGGTCCTCAGAGCGTATGACACGCGGGATGCAATCCTGAAGCATCTGACGGTTGATCAGGATGGCAACCCGGGAAAGCTGGATACAAAATCGCAGATTCTGGTCGTGAGTCCCGACCACCCAAAAAGTCTCGAAACGGCTGAACTGGTTTTAGCCGACGGTGAAATCAATCCAAAAACAACTTTCGCGGCGACACTTTCCGAGTTGCTTGATGGTGAGCGGATTGAATCCCCTCGCTGGCTTGATGTATCACAGGAAAAAGCCGACGCGATGGTCACAAATCCAAAATGGCAGGATTCATTAAAACGATTCGATGCGATCGTGTGGCTGGGTAGCGATGTCTTCAAAATCGATGATTTTCAATCGTCGCCCAATCTGATTGACGCCACCGTCATCCGCGATAAGCAAGTGAACCCACAGCTGACGGCCGCGAGAATTCCTGACGTGAAGGGTAGCGGTCCTATTCAGGTGATTTACACCGGCGTTGTGCCAGTCGTTTACAAAGCTCAACGAACACTATTGACCAGCTTGACGCATTCGATTGCGATGGCATTCGTACTCATCGCAATGGTCATGGTCTGGCTTCTGAACCCCGGACGCCTACCAGTCGGATGGATGAAACCCGGAAACATCGGCAACGGGTTGGCAGCGGGTCTTGTTTCGATGATTCCAAACGTCTTTCCTGTGCTGGTAGTCTTTGGGATCATGTGCCATTTGAATATTGAAATTGACATCGGCACCATGATGACAGCCTCGGTAGCCATGGGCGTAGCAGTGGACGACACCATCCACTTCCTGTCATGGTTCCGGGCACATCTGGACGAGGGCATGAGTCGAGTTGAGGCTGTGATACAGTCCTATCGCCGAGTCGGACCCGCGATGACGCAAACCACCATTGTGGGAGGCCTCGGGCTTTTCGTTTTTGCTCTGTCAACCTTCACACCAACCCAACGATTTGGAACACTGATGCTGGTCATGCTTGCCGCAGCTTTGGCGGGTGACCTGATCCTGCTGCCAGCTCTGCTGGCAGGTCCCGCGGGTCGATTTTTCAAACCTCGCGACCAAAGGGCCTCGAAACCCGGACAGTTCGGCTCCGATGCCCCATCGATATCTGCAGGATCCGACGATCAGAACGTGGTTGTTCCGGTCTCAATCGAGACGCCTCCCGGAAGTGCCCCAGCTGCGATCCAGAAAGAAACGGAAGCGGAGAACGAGACTGACGAAGAACCGATTCGTCATCTGCGTCTCCACTTTCCTCGCAAGGACCCGGCACGGCAGATCAAGCGAAGTCAATAGAAAACGCCCCTGGATCAGATACATTCCAATCCAGGGGCGTTGATTTTCATTTTCAAGTTTGAACAACCGGCTCAAGAAGCAAACGGATCGTACTTGCCAGGAACAGGCACAGGATACAAACCGTTTTCATCGGGAAGAGTCGGTGGTGGGGTGTCGAGCGTGTAGTTGTCGATTCCGGGTGCCAACTCACGACCACGTGCCAACAGGTCATCCCACTTGATCACCTTGCCGCTGTAGCAGGCTTCACGACCGAGAATGGCAGTGAAGGTCGACTTGGCACCATACTCGCCCTCGTTGTAAATCTCGCCCCGCATCAGAGCTTCGATGAGGTCATGCTGCTCTTGCTGGTGACCGTTGGGACTGTTTCCGCTGAACTTCCAGTTGGTTTCACCAGCGATCGAACCCGAAGGATCTGCGGTACCTTTGCTACCGTGAACTGCCTCTCCAACCTTATTCCACGCACCACGCAGATGCCGTCCCTGACTGAACATCTTGGTCCCGTCGGAGAACGTGTATTCGCAGAAGGTATGATCAAAAATCTGCGATTTTGATGCATCACCATCCATTCGCATCTCGCGTCCACCCATGCCATTGCATTCGACAGGGTATTCTCCCTTGACCCAGCAACCGACATCCAGGTTGTGGATATGCTGTTCGCAGATCTGGTCACCCGACAACCAGTTGAAGTGATACCAGTTGTTGGTTTGGAACTGCATTTCGCTCATGTCAGGTGTACGGTTGCGGTACCAGATTCCACCTCCATTCCAGTAAACACGCTGAGCGATGATATCACCAATCGCACCATCATGGATTCGTTCAATCGTCTCCATGTATCTCGGTTCGTGGCGACGTTGCAATCCGATTCCAACCATCAGTTTTTTCTTCTTGGACTCTTCCACTGCATCGAGAACACGGCGAACACCGGTCGCATCAGCAGCAACAGGCTTTTCCATGAAAACATGGCGACCTTTGCTGACCGCGTACTCAAATTGCTGGGGCTTGTATCCCGGAGGAGTAGCAATGATGACCAGATCGCAGTCAGTGTCGATTGCCTTTTTGTATCCGTCCAAACCGCCAAAAATGCGTTCCTCAGGAACATCAACCTTGTCTTTGTTGTTCCCTTTACTCAGCCGCTTCAGAGAGCCCTTGGCTTTCTCTTCAAACGGATCAGCCGCAGCCACCAGCTTGACATTTCCCTTGGTGTTCATGATCTGGGCAGCAGCACCACTGCCACGACCGCCGCAACCAATCAGTACGAAGCGAATCGTATCACTGCCTGCGGCATGAGCAGTTCTGGCGATGGCACCGCTCAACGCTGCACCGGCTGCTGCGGCAGTGGAAGTCTTGAGAAAGTTTCGACGGTTGGAATCGTTTTGCGTCATTTATGTCCTCGAATGGGTAGGTTAGTGTCAGAGGGGTGGAAGGGGAAATCCGTTTGCCATACCCGAATTGTAGACGGGAAGTGTCGAAAATTGGGGGTGGGCCACTCTGTTTTCGGCAAATTGCCCTCGATCTTATCGGTAGAACCGACGGTGAAAAACACCCCAGCAATCAATCACCAGGATAAAATTGTAGTGCAGATCTGCTGCATTCTTGGCAAATGGAATGGTCCTTTCCACAAGTTTCCCTTCAAGGTGGAGGTCACCCGGCCGGTGCGGTCCAAATACCCGAACCACTCCCCGTGCTCCAAATCAGGAAAATGCTGGTAGGACCACTGATGGATTTGCTGGTGCCAATCCGCGTATTTCTGTCGTCCGGTGAGCTTGAAGGCCAGCAGAGTTGCGATGATCGCCTCGCATTGTGGCCACCAGAATTTCATGTCGTGCCAATACTCCTGAACAGCATGACCATGAACATCAGTGAAATACAGGATGCCTCCATATTCCGAGTCCCAGCCACGTTGCCACATCCAGTCCAGCATCTGACACCCCATCTCAACCAGAGTGGAGTCATTGCGGTGAGCCCCCTCCCACATCAGGAACCAGGCACCCTCGATTGCATGCCCGGGGTTGAGTGTCCGGCCATCGAAGTGGTCAATCACTTCACCGTTCATGCCCACTGTTTCCATGACACAACCAAGTTCAGGTTTGAGATGGAACTTCTGGATGGCCTCGATACTTTGATCGATCCATGCATTGGCAGCGGTAAAGTTGATGGATTCCCGCAGCTCCTGTGCAGTAGCAATGGTGATCATCGGAAAACCGATTGATCGCGTTTGACGGTGTTCCGTAAATTTTGCCGGTGTATTTACCGGCTTCAGATTGTGCTGCACAAATTGATCAAACGCCTCGATTGCACGCTCGGCATAGATCGTTTCACCGCTGGCCTTGGCCAACTCTGCAAATGCGATTGCTGCAAAGCTTTCGCTGAACGCGTATCGCCGTTTCCGAATCGGCTTTCCTTCTCTGGTGACGTGAAACCACATCCGTCCATCACTTTCGTCAAAGCAATGTTTCAACAGAAAATCGGCTCCATGACGCGCCAGATCCAACCACTCACTTCTGGCCTCCAGGTTGTTATACAGCTCACCCAAGAGCCAGGTAAAACGACCTTGTTGCCAGACTCCTTTATCAGTGTCGATTACCTGCCCGGTCTGATCCAACGCCATCGTAAAGCCACCATGCTGATGATCTACACAATGGTCCAACCAGAACGGCAGCGTGTCTTCCAGAAGACCTTCGTGGTAGATCGCGGCGAGTTCCTCTGAAGTCAACCAGCTCATGCCGATGTTCCATTGACCGCGTCAGCTGATCTATTTCCTGTTCCTGCCATTGTGTAGACCGTCAATCCGGCCAACTCTTCTTTGCTCATCGCTGGACGCAGAAGACTCACCAGATAACCAACGACAAAACAGACACCGATACCAACAGCGGTATAGAGATATCCATGAATCGGCGTCGCTTTCCAAACCAGGTACATCGTCATCGCCCCGACGATGGCACCAATCAGAGCTCCCGCTCCAGTAGCTCGGGTCGTCATGGCCCCAAGTACAAAAAGTCCCCCCAACACGCCCATGAAAAGACCAATGATTTTGAGAAACTCATCAAACAGTGACTTGATTTCCGGATTGACAAACAACAGACCAATCAAGGTTCCCAAAACCCCAATCAGAAGCGTAAGCAGACGCGCCGCTGTCAGGTAAGCACGATCGGTACGAAAGACATTGAGAGGTCTCAAGAAGTCGGTGACGACGGTGGTTGCCGTAGAATTCATGCTGGTCGAAACCGTCGACTGGGCAGCAGCAAAAACACCCGCAACAATCAGACCAGCGATGCCTATTGGCATTTCATGGGCAATGAATAACGGAAAGATCTGGTCGGTCGTGATACTCGGATCAAGTTTCTGTGGATTCGAGTGATAATAGGCATGCAATGCTGTTCCCAGACCAAAAAAAAGAAACGTCGCCATGATTGCCAACCCGGCGTTCAGCCAGATCGATCTGGCCGCCAGACGCGGAGTTTCAGTGGTCATGTAGCGTTGCACGACAGCCTGATCAGCAGTGTAAGAAGATACATTCTGAGCGATACCTCCCACCACAATCACCCACAATGCGATCTGGGCACTTGTCGCATCCAATGTCAGGTTCGTCAGTTTGAACTTCCCGGATTTCCCAGAATGATCGAGAAACCCCTGCCAACCGCCATCGATACCTGAAAACAGAAGAAACAAGGCAATGAGTGCTCCACCCAACAGGATGACCGTCTGCACAGTATCCGTCCAAATGACCGCTTCAATGCCGCCCAGTGTGCAGTAAAGGATGCTCATCAGGCCCATGACAAGAACGGACTGTGTTGGTGTCAGAGGAGTCGCAACCGCCAATGCCATCCCAGTGAGTGACATGACCACCGCCATGCGAAATACATGAAATAGTGTGAAACTTGCGCTACCAAACAAACGCGTGCCGCGATTGAAACGTTTCTCCAGATACTCGTAGGCACTGGTTGCATCAATCCCGCGATAGAAAGGCAGAGCCACGTACACTGCAATGATGGCGACCAGGGGTATCATGAAGTTTCCCACCGCGTAGACCCAATCCTGGGCGTACGATTTCGACGGCACGCCGGTATAGGTCAGCGAACTGAGCATGGTGGCGAAAATGCTGCAGCCGGCAGCCCACCACGCTACTGATTTACCACCACGAAAGTAGTCATCCGTGTTTTTCGTACGCCTCGCAAAGTAAAACCCGATCGCCACCATGCCTAGCAGGTAACCGATCAGAACAGCATTGTTGATGAATCCAAACTGTTCGGTTTTCGGATTCACACGCACCTTCCAGACATTGGGAGTCCGTACACGCGGTCTGATCTCACCACTTGGAATCACTATCGCACCATCCCATTCGACAGCTATTGTCGTGACCTGGTTCTGGGGCGTTTTCCCTGCTGATACCCAGGTGTCCGTGATGGTGTGGTAGATCCAAGCCTCCTTTGGAAATCCGGGATGGTCATCACGCAGTTCATCTGCTTTGTAAAACAGCGATCCGTCTGCGCCACCAAGGATCAGCAGGTGGCTTTGTCCCCAACGGATGCCGGTACCCGCCATCACACATTTGGGTACGTCTGCTCTGGGTCGCCACGTTTGGGAACCTGGTTTGTACTGCCAGACATCAGTCAGGAACTGCACGCCGTCACCTTGTTGTCGCCGTCCACTGATGACATACAGCGAATCTTCGTAACCATCATGTTGGGCAATTGTCAGATTCAGCGCGCGGGTCGGCCCCGGACAATCAGGCTCCCGTTCCCAGCCGAACTTCTCTGGATTGTCCTGTTTTGAAAGATCCAGAGACCATACCTGATTGGTTGCTGTGTCCAGCGATGATCCCGTTTGACCGCCAGCGAGAAAAACCACTCCATTTTCTGCGTTGCCCAACAGAGCTGCCGCTCCAAAAGCGCAGGGATTGGGGAGGGCAGGGTAGTCAACAATTTTGAGCGTGTCTGACTTGGGATCCACTTGCAACAGGAATACCTCACTGTACGTGCTGTTACTGTCATTGCCTCCAATACAGAGCACACCAGCGCTGGTAGAAACTGCCGCTCCATAGGCAAGTGGGCGCCGCAGACGACCTGCTTTCTTCCAGAAGTATTTTTCGCCCTCCCTCCGCAGAATATGAATGTCATCGTGCCAGACTTTTTCATTATCCCAGACCGGTCGTGGAAAGTTGGCCCCACCAGCGACAATCAGCGTTTCACCATGCACTCCAACAAACGGACCAGCCACCCCGATCGAATCTGGCAACGGAGGAATCTCGTCGCTCCAGGTCAGCAAGTCCTGGGAAGGATCCTGCCCATGGAGCTTGATATCCACAAACAGAACGTGAACCAGAAACACACTCAAAAAGCCAAGAAGTCCGCGCATCGATTAACTCCTCTCTTCAGCTTCGTGACCACACCATTGAAAGAAGCCGATCTGCTCAAGTCCGGTGGCCAAACTGTCCATTTCTTCTGTGGTCAGATCTTGAAGCGGCAATCGACAACCACCCACCGGCATTCCCTGCATGGTCATGATCGCCTTGAGGGCTCCGTGAAAAGCATAACGCTTCATCACATCCACCATGGCTACGGAATGATATTGCAATCCACGTGCTGTCACCCAGTCGTCGGCTTGAATCGCCTCAATGATCCGCCGATATAACGGGGCCGCGATGTTGTACGTACTACCAATGGCAGCCGCGGCGCCACTGGCAAAAGCAGCCAACAACATTTCATCACATCCCCAGACCACATCGAACTTCCTGGATTGCGTGTTCTGGCAAGCCTGAAATTCATGAATCAGAGTGTTGGTGTACTTCAGACCAGCCAGATTCGGAATCGAGCTGCCGCCATGCTCAAGAAAATCAACCACATTGATCTGTGAGCCGGTCAAAGCCGGGATGTGATAATAGTAAAATGGCAGTTGCGGAGCAGCACTGGCAATCTTTCCCATGCAATTCAATAGAGCTTCGGTATCTCCCACCTTGAAATAAGATGGACAGGTCGCCGATACCACATTCGCACCCGCATTCGCAGCATGTTCAGCCAACGAAGATGCCTCGGCGATACTGTTATGCCCAACCTGGACGATGACTGGCACTCGACCAGCGGTAGCTTCGACACTCGCTTCTACAACCTGCTTTCGTTCCTCGCAGGTCAAGGACATTCCTTCCCCGGTGCTGCCACAGACGTAAAGGCCATTCACACCTGATTTCAGCAAATGATCAATCATGGGTTTGATGGCATCCAGATCAACATCACCCTCACGATCAAGAGGAGTAACAGTCGCAGCAATCAAACCCTTCAATGGTGTCTCAGTCATTTTTCCTCAGTCATGATAAAGATCAAACACAACCCGTTTAACGGCAAGCTAGATGTTGTGCAGGTACTCGGAATTGAGCAGCGGTTTGTCCTGATTGACTAGGAATGAACGTAACCCGAATTGCTGTTGCTCACTCTGCACGGACCAGAATCGCAATGCGTTCGGTGCAAAGTTCATCCATGCCTCTGTAGTCAACAGTTTCTCAACGCGGTCGCGAACACTCTGCGTCTCGCCGACATAGAGCACTGCATCTCCCTGCAGAACAGCGTAAACCCCGGGACAATCATATTTTTCCTTCACACATTGTCTGATTGCCACACGGTTCGGCGTGCGCTGCTGCTTCCAGTGTTCATACTGTTCCGCTGCCAGTTTTCGATAACGCCGGGTACCCGCCCGCTTTCGTAAAGCCAGTGCCGCCCATCGGTACTCAAACGACGAATATCCAGGCGCAAACAGACCCGCCAGCAGGTCAAACTCACTGGTTGCCTGCGGACTACACAACATCTCATCAAGCGTCATGCCATAGTCAATCGACACCAGCCGCATCGCCGCCTCACTGCCATCTCTGTAAGGATCCATATCAGCGTACGACAATTTGCGACCAGGGTTGGTTGATTTTGGCAACTTACCGGACTTGCGAATTCTCAACAAAAACGAATTCCACATCCGCGCGTCACCTGGCAGTTTGCGTTCCCGACAAACCGCCAGAAACCGTTTCGACAATTTCGGGTCGCAGAGCAGGTAGTCCGTGGAGTGACCATCGGAAGCAGCGACGAATGCCTCGATGACAGCGGCTTCTGTTTCAGCATCCAGCGAAATCACCGGTTTGCCGTTCTTGAATTTTGTCCGCTTTTTACCACGCGAAGTTTTCGGTGCACTTTTCTGTGGATCAGCTGGACCATCAAGATCCTGGCCGACTTCGCAGGCGTTGATCCGGTCTTCGATTCGTGCAACGTACTCTCTGGAAAGTTCAAATCCATTCCATCTCCGACCCAGTTTTTTCGCTACCGCCAAGGTGGTACCGCTGCCTCCGAAAGGATCGACGACCAGATCACCCGGGTTGCTTGAAACACGGATGATCCGTCCAAGAAGTTGCTCTGGCATCTGACAACCATGAAATCCCTCTCGTTCCTTGAAAGTGCCTGCAACCCGTGAGTAAAACCATGTGTCATGGGATGGTGAAAAACCTGGAGGCGGTGCATCCTGGGGGCGGAGGATCCAGGTGTTATCCGGCAATCTGCCCTTGGTACTCGCCCGGCTGTCGGCATAAACCAGTTGCCGCGCAGAAGCAACACGAACAGCCGGATTCTCTCCATTGAATGTAAAGTCGTCCGGGTCTTTGACAAAATGGAACAAATGAGTGTGGGACCGGCTGAATCCACGCACACAATTCACTCCAAAAGTGTAGTACCAGATGACCCAACTGCGGGAATGAAAACCAAGTTGCTGCGACAGCACTTTCAATTCCGCGGCATACTCGTCGCCAATGGCCAGCCAGAAAGTACCGTTGGGCTTCAGCGCCGTATGGACCTCCCGGATCCATGCCTCACAAAACTCAAGATAATCCGTCGTCGTGCGTTGATCATCGTAAACATCGTACGAGTATCCAATGTTGAAAGGTGGATCCGCGAAAACCAGATCCACTGAGCCTGCTTTCAATTGTCGAAGTTTTTCGATGCAATTGCCCTGATAGATACGATTCGGCTGAAGGGTCAATGCAGGACTCCCGTGATGAGCATGCACCTCTTTTGCGACGAGGCGGCGGTATCACGCTTTGGAAGGGGGATAATCAAAAGCAAGATCTTACCAACTCAGGGATCACTCGCGCAAGCCATGACCGGAATACAGACAAACTGGCCACCCATGAATTGGCATACCCCGAATGGTCAGGACCGATCAATCACATCCGTATCTGGATCGTTATCGCCATCGTCAACCGCTTTTACTCCGCTACAAGAACGCCATTCATTACCATCCAATGCCCGGGAAACGTACACAAATACGGATACCGGCCCGGTTCACTTGGTACACGAAAATAAATCGTATGCTCGGCGTAAGGTTCCACCACGTTGGTGTGAGCGAGAATATCACTGGAGGATGGAATGTAGTGCTGGGCAGCTGCTTGAGGATCAGAAATCAGACGGTTGCACTGCTCTCCCACTCGCTGCAGTGTTCCGGATTTCAATAAAGCCCAGTTGTGAGGCACTGAATCAGGATTTTCAAAGGTCAGTTTTACTGCCTGACCCGCGGGCAAACGGATCTCCTGGCGATCAAACATCAAATTCTTGGCGGCTTTCAACGTCAAAGGCTGAGCGTCAGCAATTGCCTTGTTGTACGGATTTCGTCGGGATACAACCGGCCTCGACAAATCCGCCAACATCGGATGTGGCAGCACGATCTTGTCGGCCGGCTGGTAAGACGGAAATTCTCGAAATGGTTCATCCAGATGATTGACTGACATGAACAGGTCATGCTCCTGCTTTTGACCTGAAGTCACCAGAAGATGAAGTTGGTTTACCGGCTGTAAATTCGGTATTTCAAGAAAAAGGCTCTTACCATCAGGAAGGACACTGGCAGATTTCACCTCGAGCACATCGTGACCGCGCAACCCCAACTGCCGCGTTGAATACTCAGGTGAACCATAGGCGCCACTGTAGCGATAGTTCCACGCCTGAACAAAGTGTTCTTCTGGATCACAGACCACATCACGATTCAAAGACTTCAGGAAATCAACACGAATTCCATTTTCGTGGACATGAAAACCGATGGGCAACTGTGGTTCATCCCCGTTGTATCGAACGCGTTGAAAGCAACCATCATCAGTGGTGTAAGTTCCCCATCCAGCCATCCCTGACACATACAACTGTCCATCCTTTGGATTGAATTTGGCACGATGCGCTCCAGAAGCAAATTCACCAGCAATCGGAGTCACCGCACCCTGAATCCATCCATCAAATTCGTCACGTAGCAACAGAAATGCACGACCTGCCCCAAAAGACAGGTGAACCATCTGCCCTTGCACGGGCCCCCATCGCTTGCTGTCAACATACACCTGCCCACCACTGGAATTATCAACACCGCGTGGAAGATACAGCATCGGTATCTCCGGAGGTTGCTTGAGACTCCCACCGGGTCGACCAAAAAATGGTATTCCACGACCGTCCGGTGACTTGCCTGTCAAACGATTGAGCAGAGGTCCGTCAGGTCGAACAGCTGCAATCATTGAGGCTGGCATCCAATCACCCTCACTACTTGGAATGGTAACCAGACCATCCGGTGTCAGACCCAGACCATCGGAGTTTCGTAAACCATTTGCGATGACCTCAGCTGACTGACCATCAGCAGCAATCCGCATCACACCCTGTTTTCCCGACGCGGTGTAAAAACGACCCTCTGCATCACGCCACAAATCACAGGTAAAGTCGTGACCGCCTGGCGAGGTTTCCAGGGCACGGCTGAAACACTCATAAAAATCAATTTCCCCATCATCATTAAGATCATGCAGACGCGTCAATTGATCTCTGCCCATGACAAAAATCTGATCTTCATGCACAGCAATGCCAAGTGGTTGAAATAACCCTGAGGCGATCCTGCGCCAACTGACTTTCTCAAGAAGTCCATCCAAGCCTGTTGCACGCCAAACATCACCCTGCATGGTGCAGAGGACTGCGGAACCATCTGACAGAAAATCATGTCCACTTCCGTAAACCAGCGCTTTCCATGGGTTATCACTTGGCAGTGGAATCGTGTCGATAGCATAGGGTGCTGTCTTTCCAAGTTGACCCTGAACGTCCATCGTCTGCGGCCACTGGGGCTTACCACCCTGCAAATGTTCTCGGTCTGGGTGTTTCCCACGAGGCAAGGCGACACTCACAAACTTTCCATTGACTAACTGCGGAGCATCCAGATATTCCACACCGTCAACCGCGTACGAGAAGATCAAGCGATTGTTGTAACGGTAAAAACCGAGGTATTTTTTTGTCTGCGCATTGGCGAGGAATTCGCGGTCACCAAGATCGACTTGCAAGGTCTTTCCGATTTGTCGTAACCCCTGCATGAACCCATGCCTTACCGTCGAAAACCCGACAAACCCACCCGACCAGATTCGTCGATAGGTCAAGGTATCAGGATCAAAACAGGCCGACAGGCGTCCTTCACCAGTCCCTACCTGCAGACACATTCCCCGTGTCACTCGAATCCCTTCTCCGGTAAATACTCCACACAGCAGATTTCCAAGATCTGTCTCATTCCAGCGTCCATCTGCCCAGGTTGGTTCGGACTGGTTACCCCAATGACCGTCTTCACCACCATCAAGGCCTGGAAACTCTGTCAAAAGTGTGGGTCGTGGTTCGACCTGACGGAAGTATCGCGCCTGTTTACGATAAAAATCGTAAAGCCGGTCCCGGTTGACGTTGGCCTGCCAGTTTGGCCAGCGTTCCGGCTCCAGTGGTTCGCGTGACATTTCAAAGGATTGGGGATGATGACCATGCGCGTGAGAAAGCAGGGTATCGATTCCGGCCTTGCTGAGCTTCTCATGTTTGCCGAGATCAGCCAGAAACGAAATCAAATCGTGCCTGTCCTGCAAAGAAAGCGTTGACATCAAACCTGCGGGCATTAGCGATCCAACCGGCTTGACGACCTCAACGTCATCTTTGCTGATCGTGATTGATTTGCCTGTAGCACTGTCGCGAATCACCAACTCAGTAGCGCTGTCGCTGATCCGGTATCCGCGATAGACCTGACCATCCACATCCAGAACGGAAATGGATTGGAACTCTTCTGCCACCACCCTCTGTGGCCAGAAGAGTGACTCCACAATGTGGTTCAGTTTCTGTTTCTTTCCCACATCACTCAAATCAGGACCGACCGCGCCTCCATGCTCACCAACTTTGTGACACGAAAGACAGGCACTGGTCGGAGCAGAATAGATCACTGCGCCGCGACCTGGATTTCCTTTCTCCAGAGACTCTGTTACCAGACGCTTCACCAGTTCAGCGTCATACGGCAGATTTTCAGCAACTGCCTGATAATCCCGGGCGAACAGACCCGTGAGTAGAACAACGGCAATCCATGAATAATTACCACATCTGATGTTTCGAAACCGACGTGTCATTGGTCACTTCGCAGGCAATCAAAGGGATGAAACAGTCATGCAAACCCCATTTCATTCATGAAATTCAGAATGGGGTGCTGATGGGATGAATGCGGGAAACAGGATGCCTTGGTACCTGAATTCGAAGTGCATCACTTCTTTCCGCTCGGGATATCAATCAGAATCGGCTTGTCTGTCCGCTCCTTGGCAGGTTCACTGACCGCCGCAGTGCCAAGCTTCTCATTCCAATCGACCGCAAGCAGCAAATCAAAACCTGGATTCTGCTCTTTGACCTGACAGGAACAGGGTCCCACCACAAATCTTGACGCCATCGCCACGGTGTCGCGAAAGATCCCTTTGCCAACCAGAGCATAAAGGACACGTCCTCGCCCAATTACCGGAAAAGCCATGGGCTCATTGAGTGTTTCCAAATCCGGCTCACTCCCCATCAACATCTCAAGAAACAGAGATTCGTTGGGATCATTCCTATCAAGGGTAATGATGGAAAAACCCAGTCGCAGTTCAATCGGGTTTTCTGGCTGAAAAAGGTCATCTTCCTCCAACTCTTCCTGTGGAGGCAATTTCAAAGACTGTTCGTTTTTCTTGACCTCGACACGCAACCTCTCAAGTGCGGCCTCATCCTGGGCCTTGTCGCCGCAGGGGACAAAAACCCACACAGCCGAGTCTCCTGATAATAGCCGCTTCACCAGCTGCTGCCGTACAGGCGAATCAATGACTCGCTCCGCAGTTTTGCGGCTCAGCGGGTGCACACTCACTATCCGATCTGGTACCTCCTGTGCATTGCGTGGGTAAAGCGTGACAAGGAGTGGTTCGTCACCAGCGGCATGTTTCTGCCATGCTTCCCGCAACACCGTGTCATTTGTTTCACCAATGGCAATCGTCCGCACATTGAAATTCGCTGGTGTCTTGGCATCGATATCAGCGTTTTTCAATGCTTCGACATGAGCAAGATCTTCCGCACTGAGTGCTCCTTCATGCAGCACCACCAATTCGTAGGGATCAGCGGGCCATCGCTCCAGTGCATACCGGAACACAGGCACATTGCAGGCGACGGCAACCGAGGCGGCCAACGTACAGACAGTCAAGAAAAGCACAGCTGTCTTGGTATTTTTCATGGCAAGCTCAAAGCAGGAAAATCATGTGGAAGAACGTCAACTCATTTCTGTTCGCCAGAGTTCTGACGAATCAACTCCAGACCTGAAAGCAGAGGTTTGCCCTGTTTTGCCTGAAAGCGGATATCCAATTCTTCACCGACGAGGATGTCATTGAGGACAAACACACTGTCCCCCGCTTCGCCGGACGCTCCTTCAATTGTAACATCTGAAACGGCAAGCTTGTCCTGAACGTAAACGTCAAATACCCGGCGATCATCTCCATCGAGTTTGGATTGACTGAAGAAAAGCCGCAATTGGTAACGATCCTGCGGTCTCGCATCTTTTGCTTTTGCTTCTGCATCGATGATCAACCGGGCGTGATTCTGGCCGGATTTGGAGTAAGCTGCCAGCTTATGGTCACCTTCCACTGACAGCAGAAAGGCCATTGAATTTCCGGCCTTCCAGTCTTTTCTCTGTATTACCGATTGAATCAGTTCAGCCAGGTTGGGTGTTCTCTGTCTGGACCACTTCTGTTGTGTGCCGGTCTTCTGTTCGGTTTTCCACGACACCGCCCCAGTGCCGAGCTTGCGATTTGACAGATTCCGCTCCGCCTTCGCAAAGCCCTTCGCGTTTCCAGTGTCCTCTACCGAAATTGTCATCACCGTTGATTTCTCTTCTGGTTGAACAGTGGCAAACTCGATGTAGGCATCGCGAACCACACTGTCTTGATACATGCGAAGCTTGTTAAACCGAAGTCCCAGAAGCTGATTGCCAGACTTCTCGCTGAACTCGAGATCTTCACTTGCCAAGTCAACCACACCCTTGCCATTTTCCATCGCATCGTCGTTGACGTGCGCGACCGGAACACCGTTTTGCAACGAGTATTCATCCCGCATCTGCATGGAAATTTTCAAGTCCGTGATACCATCAAGCCCTGAAGACATGACCCAGGGGTACTCGGATTTGGCCGCGAAGGAAGCATGATGCCCAAACACGCTGGCATCCTCATTCCATTTGATTTTAAGTGGTGGTGATGGACCAGCGGTAACCGGGTACTCCAACCAGAGTAAGCCATTGGGATCACGTCGATCACCGGCCGCGCCGAAATTGATTCCAACACGTTCAATACGCTCCCCATGCGTTTCTACTGATGCCGCTGTATTGACACTCCACAATTCAACTTCGGGCATGTGCACCAAAGCGAGTGAGGTCTGATTCTGATAGGCGCAACTGCAGGTTCGTGTGTAATCCGGCGCATTCAAGACACCATTGGCGACCACCAGGTTGGATGTGCAACCTGATTTGAAACCGCCGAGATTTCCGGTACCCGCGTTCGTCTGCAGATCGTAATACCCTGCCGCACCTGATCGGAACGTGAGCAGGTTTTCGCTGGCAATGATATTGTTGCATCCATAGGCTCGTGTGATCTTCCATGGTTGCATTTGACCCGTGATAGGATTGGGTACCATTTTTTGCCGACCATCAAGTAGATAAAACGCTCCACCAGACTCAGCATACGAATTCGTGTTGGTGATGATCAAATCGTTATGCAAAATGCATGGTCCGGTATATTTCAAAGACGATTTTTTCCATCTAATCGTTCCGTCGTCTGCTGAATGGACAGCCATCCCCTGACCAACTTCACTTGACAACCTGTCACTTGCAGCGGCACCTGCCTGCAGCAGCAAATCGTGTTGCTCCGAATAACCAAGCCACGATCCAAATACATCCTCATCAACCTGCCAACTGACTTTCCCGCTCAGATAGTCAACTGCGATGATGCGATTCACCGAAGCATCGAGCTTTCCCCGTCGCCTCAATGCATCTTCAACTGGAGCCGGATTTCGATCCAGACAATAGACCTGATCACCTCCTGCAACAATTCCGTTATGCCAAAAACTGTTCTGGGCATCTATTTTCCAAAGCACGTCACCACTGTGACGGTCAAAGGCAATCAGCCCCATGCTGGCTGCACGATCAAGACTCTTGGAACCAAATCCCTGTCGGTTCTTCTTCAGCTTCTTGTCTGACTCAAACGACAAACCCAGCCTGTCTCGATAGGATGCAAAGGCATACCCACCCAGTAGCACATTTTTGTAAACACCGATGTATCCCCACTGTGGATCGACTGTATCGCCGTAAGCAGGCAGCCTGATATCTTTCAGGTCCTCGCCGGTCACACTGTCCAACACGTGGCAAGTTGAACCCTCGACGATGTACACGCGGTCCTGAGTGACAACATAATTGGTTCCGCGGCCATTCGCGCCTGGAATATGGACCTGGTTGTATTTGGTATCCAACGGTGTGTTCTCGTAGGTACTGTCAAAGTAGACATCATTGGTACCCAGATCCTTGAATTCGCGTTTCCAAAGCACTCGTCCGGTGTAAACATCACGGGCACTGAGACTGTTCATTCCCTGGATGTACAGCCGGCCACCGATCACCTGCTCTGGTGGGCCATGCCCATGCCGCGGCAGCACATCCATATTGCTGCTGCCTCCGAACCACAGCACACCAAGTGGCAATTTAACGCGCCGGTCGTCCGACTTGATCGAGTTGGCCACGTCGCCGTATTGATGTGTCCAATCAGCTGCTCCGGGCAACGCACCGATCCGTTTGACCGAAACACCGTGCGCATGAATCTGTACCTTGGCCTGCTCCAGTTCCAGTTGCTCGAGCTGCTCTGCAATCTGTTCACGCCCATTCTTGACGAGAATGTGCAAGACACCACCATACGGACGCACAGTTCGATAAAGCCGACGAACGGCTGACGGATCAAACTCATTGGAGGAGTCATGATCAATGAACATCATGTTTCCAACATAGCTGGGCAACATGGTCTGCTGTGGATCCCCGACATGCACCGTAACCTTGCCGTACTGGTTCTGCCGATCCAATGCCAGACGTTGTCGCCCGACTGCCTCCAGATCATCATCCATGACCACGAGCTGATCGAATGGCGAATTTGCGATGAGTGCGGCCAATCGGCCACCTTCGCAGTCACCAAACCAGAATGCATAGCCAGAGGCATCTCCCAAAGCCAATAACTCGTCGATTGCCATATCACGATCACGTGGCACAGCTTTTTCTGGTTCATCCTGGACGACGCGGGTGTCCTCGGGAGCATCTTCGTCCCGCTCACCGTAGGCGGTTATCATTCCACCTGCCGTCACGGCAAAAATCTTGTCATCAGCGGCGATCAGGCGTTGTACCGGGTCTACCGTCGCAAAGCTGCCGGCGATCCTGGGTGTTTTCTTATCGGCAGGCAATTCGATGATTGTTACCTGTGTTTTACCTGCAGCAACCAGATGCTTGCCAGCAAGAATCAAATCACCGGTGCCATCGGCTTCAATTTCCCACAGACGTTTGTGTTTTTCATCGTACGCTCGAACCACAGACTTTCCATTGTCGAGCTCGGATGAATAAATGTGCCCGTCATGCAAGACTGGTTCTGTTGGGGTGAAAGATGTCTTCGCACCATTACTCAAGCGAAATGCCCGTGTCCCTCGCTTGCGTGTATGCACATAGAAATGGGATTCATCAGCTGATACGAATGAACCACCATTACCTTTACCGCCTGCATCGATTTCGAAATACCGGAAGCTTCCATCGCTGCGGTTGAATACCGCTGGGACAGATCGGCCACCGGGGACAAGTAGCAGATCTTTGGTAGCCACGAGTGCGCCTTGCGGCGCCACACCCGCGAATGAAGGGGCACTGTGAGGCTGCTTGATGTACTGCGAGCCCGTGCTGTCGTTTACCCATTCCAGTTCGCCACTATTGGCATCCAGAGCATAAAGAAACGTTCCCATGAAAGGCCAGATACTGGATGCAAAGTAGACCTTGCCGTCCCGAATCACAGGCCCACCACGCGCAGGCCATGCTGAGGTGACTCTGCGGTTGCCTATCGCCTGCTGACGATTTGGTGCGCCATCAAATTTCCAACGAAGTTTACCGGTAGCAGGATCAACGCAATAAAGGAAACCGTCATCACTGCAAAAGAACACACCATTCGCCGTAGCGACCGGTGGCAAACGGACTGGCGCATCGGCATAGGCTGACCACAGCTCTGTTCCGGTATCAGTATCGAAGGCTGAAACCTTGTCACGATCATTGAAACTCAAAAACAGCCGGTTTCCTGCCACGACAGGTTCAAAAACACGGTCATAGCTCATCAAGTCGAGGTTAAGAGGGTCATCCCAAGCCTGATTTCGGGGCTGCAGATTTTTCTGCCACAGAACCGCGAATTCATCTGGCAGATCACTTGCAGTGGCGGCAGTCCGTTGAGCATTGCAACGCCACATCGGCCAATCGTCAGCAAGAAGATCGGCTTTGAGCAAACCTGGAAAGACAAACAGCAAAGGAACAAGCCGAGACCATTTCAGGGCCATCAATGAGAATCCTCTCAACAACCAGTAACAACATCAAAATACGCGGGGTCACCTGCCAATCTCCATTGGCAGCAAGCAACCTGAACAGAAGACATTGTAGTCGCATCTGTCTCAACCAGTCGTTGGGGGAAAATCATGGTTTTTCCGGTTCCCTTCAGCGGGATAGAAATACCTGCCATGGCAAAATTTGCCGGGCTGTCAAACCAATGAGCCCGTGATCCAGGCTTTGAGTGGACACACGTCTAAACTGTTTACGTGAGAGGGTTTGCAACCTTGTTACCTGACACAGAAGAAACGCAAAAAACGGTTTCAGTGGGCCAAAACGCCGGTGCAATCCTGAAATCGCATTTGAACGATGCAAATGCGGACTGTTAACGCCCCTCGTTGTCATCGGATCGCATAACTGGGGAAAACCGTCTGCCCCTCGCTCCGTTTTCGATCATGGGTCCCAATCATGGACGTCAAAGACAAGCTGGCCATCCTGGCAGATGCCGCCAAGTACGATGCTTCCTGCGCGAGTAGCGGCTCCGGAAAAACACGAGCTGGCAGCACCATCGGCAGCACCGAGGGCATGGGAATCTGTCACAGCTACACGCCTGACGGTCGCTGCATTTCCCTATTGAAAATACTGCTGACCAATTTCTGTATCTACGATTGCCAGTATTGCGTCAATCGTATTTCCAGTGACACACCACGAGCACGCTTCTCCGTCGCCGAAGTCGTCTCATTAACGCTCGAGTTTTACAGGCGGAACTACATCGAAGGTCTGTTTCTCAGCTCGGGAATCATTCAGAACCCCGACTACACCATGGAACAACTGACCGCTGTGGCCAAAGTTCTCAGAACGGAACACCACTACGGAGGATACATCCATCTCAAAACCATTCCAAACGCCAACGAAGACCTGATCGAAGAAGCTGGTCGCTGGGCAGATCGCCTCAGCGTCAACATTGAATTACCAACCGAAAAGGACCTCATACAACTTGCGCCCGAGAAAAAGAAGCCGGAGATTGTCGATGCGATGCAGGGGATCTCTGAAAAGATCACTGAATCACGCGAAGACCGTAAACGGGGCTTCAACAGCCCGCGCTTCGCACCGGCTGGCCAAAGTACCCAGATGATTGTGGGGGCAACACCAACTCCCGATAAAACAATTCTGAAGACAGCAGCCGAACTGTATGACGGGCAAAAGCTGCGACGTGTTTACTATTCGGCCTACAGCCCGATTCCACATGCTGACGCAAGGTTGCCTGGGCAATCACCGCCACTTGTGCGTGAACATCGTCTCTATCAAGCCGACTGGCTCCTGAGGTTTTATGGATTTGACGCATCAGAGTTGGTAACTGAAAGCGATCAGAATCTTTCTCTGGATGTTGATCCCAAACTGGCATGGGCCCTGGCAAACCGACACTGCTTTCCAATTGACGTCAATTCAGCCTGTCGTGAAGAACTGCTGCGTATCCCGGGCATTGGCGCAAGGAGCGTCAAACGGATCTTGAAGATCAGACGGTTTCAACACATCCGGATGTTGGACCTGAAAAAGCTGAAAGTCGCATGGAATCGCGCAAAGTACTTTGTACTGACGATTGACCATAACCCCGCAGTGAAGCAACTCGACATGCTGGATCTGCATCAGAAACTCCGACAACCAACACAACAGCTCATGCTCTTCGACGCGATTGAGTCGGCAACATCCGGTGAGGTTTGACTATTCATGCAATTCCTTCAGGTGGCATGTTTTGACGAATGGCGTGCGGCGGCACGAACCTTGTTGTGTAACGAGGTTCATCCCTCTGAAGTTCACTGGACACAGGACGACAAGAGTCCAGGACTTTTCGATGGCTTCTCCCAAGTTGAACACGCTCAAAAAGAGGATGCCGATCAAGACACGCGAACGCATACGATGCGATTCAATGTGCCTTCAGCCTTTCTCGACCTGGCTCGTACGGTTGCCTGTCATCGAAATCCATCGCGATGGCAATTGCTGTATCAGACGCTGTGGCGAGTTGTTCATGGCGAACGACACGTACTTGAACTGGACACCGATGATGATGTGCATCAATTGCAACGCATGAAAAAGGCCGTGACGCGTGACGTACACAAAATGAAAGCCTTTGTGCGGTTTCGGAAAATCGAAGCTGGCAACCTTCCGGAAATCTACCTCGCATGGCATCGGCCAGATCACCTCATCATGCGACTGGCCGCACCCTTCTTCACTCGCCGATTCAAAGGAATGTCATGGACAATTTTTACTCCCCATGAATCAGCTCACTGGGATCAGAAGCAGTTGACCTACGGACCGGGTATCCCTGCAAGTCAAGCTCCACCACCAGACGAGCAGGAGGAACTATGGAAAACCTATTACGCATCCATTTTCAATCCGGCTCGTATCAAACTCGACACGATGAAACGTGAAATGCCAGTCAGGCATTGGCGCACTCTCCCTGAAGCAGACCTGATCGAAGATCTGGTGCGTGACGCCCCCGCTCGGGTCAAAGTGATGATTGATAACCACGAGGGCTTTTCCGAAACAGGAGTGCACTACCTGCCAGAGCAACGCGACCTCTCCTCATTGAGAAAAGCCGTCGGCCAATGTCAAGCGTGTGACTTGTGCCACGATGCAACGCAGGCAGTATTTGGTGTTGGCCCTGCGAACGCATCTGTTGTCCTGGTGGGAGAACAGCCTGGAGATCGCGAGGACGTGACTGGAACACCGTTTGTCGGACCTGCAGGGCAACTTCTCAATGCTGCCCTGTTTCAAGCCGGTATCGACAGGACATCCGTCTATCTCACGAATGTGGTCAAGCATTTCAAGCACGAGCAGCGAGGAAAAAGGCGATTACACAAAAAACCTGACTCGCGGGAAATCTATGCGTGCCGACCATGGCTGGAAGCTGAAATATCGGCGCTGAAACCGAAAATGGTTATCTGTCTCGGTGTAACGGCTGCACAAGCTCTGATGGGACGCGACTTCCGACTCACTCAACAGAGAGGTGTGGTCCACAAGACTCAATGGAGTACACGGACACTTGCAACCTGGCATCCAGCTGCCATCCTCCGAATGCAGAATGTTCAACGGAAACGTGAGATGGAAAGCCAGCTCATTGAGGATCTCAGACAGGGCATGGAGACAACCAGATGAGCCAACTGCTGCAACAGACCAGGCGTGGCTTTTACTGCGCACAGGGTGACTTTTACATTGATCCACATCGTCCGGTGGATCGCGCTGTAGTCACACATGCCCACGCAGATCATGCCCGTTGGGGTTGCCGACAGTACCTCGCTGCCAGATCTGGTGAACATCTGCTGCGAATGCGAATGAGCCCGGAAGCTAAATTCCAATTTGCTGATTATGGGGAAACTTTCCATCTTGGTGGTGTGGCAATCAGCTTGCATCCTGCTGGCCATATGCTTGGTTCAGCACAAGTCAGGCTCGAGTATCGCGGGCGCGTCGAAGTTGTCACAGGTGACTACAAGCTGGGTCACGACGCGACCTGTGAAAGCTGGCAACCGCTGCGCTGCCATCTCCTCATCACCGAATCGACCTTTGGACTGCCGGTTTACCAATGGCCGGACCAGCAAGCTGTTTTTGCCGCCATCAATGATTGGTGGCAGCAGAACCGTGAAAAAGACCTATGCAGTGTGCTCTATGGTTACGCAGTTGGTAAAAGCCAACGAATTCTGGCCGGATTGGATCCACGAATCGGACCGATATTCTGCCACGGTGCAGTCGAAAAGGGGAATGCAGCTTATCGCCAATCCGGTGTTTCGCTGCCGGATACAAGACATACCGGTAGCGTAGAAAAAACCCATTCCTGGGCTGGTGCCATGGTGGTAGCAGTCCCCAGTGCACACGGCACTCCATGGCTGAAACGCTTTGGCCGAACAAGCACAGCAATGGCAAGTGGTTGGATGGCAATCCGTGGGTCAAGACGCCGACGCTCCTTCGACCGCGGCTTTGTACTGAGCGATCATGTTGACTGGCCATCACTCCTTGCCGCAGTCGACGCTTGCAATCCGGAGACAGTCTGGGTTACCCACGGCTACACTGCCGTCGTTGCCCGTTACTTGAACGAAACGGGTCGCAACGCGATTTCACTCGACCGATGGCAACGTTCATCCAGTGATGAAGAAGATGTCGAACCAACCAGCAGCGAGGGAGAACAGGAGGAATGAAACTGTTCGCTGAACTCTACCGGGTGCTGGATTCAACAACGCGTACGAGCGTCAAAATTGCAGCGATGGTTGATTATTTTGCTCGTGCTCAGCCTGCTGATGCGGCATGGGCTGTTCATTTCCTGTCGGGCGAAAAACTCAAACGTCTGATACCCGGCAAACTGCTGCGTCAATGGGCTGCAGAAGAAGCTGGCATACCAACATGGCTGTTCGAAGAGTCCTACAGCTCCGTGGGAGATCTGGCCGAAACAATCTCATTGGTTATACCTGATCAGGGAAGTGAACCAGAGGACTCATTGTGCCACTGGGTACAGAATCGCCTGATGCCACTACGAGACATGGACGAATCACAACAGCGCATTGCGGTAACAGAAATGTGGCATGACAACCCCGCCCACGTCAGGTTTGTCATCCTCAAACTGATGACGGGGGCTTTCCGTGTAGGTGTGAGCAAAAAACTGGTTACGCGCGCGTTGGCAGAACACACTGGCATGCCGGTTGAGGTTGTTGCGCATCGACTGATGGGAACGTGGACTCCCTCACCAGAATCTTTTCTGCAACTGGCTGATCCCGATATCGGAGACGCCGATGCAAGCCAACCGTATCCGTTCTGTCTGGCACATGCGGTCGATCGTGACAGCAATCCAGAAGTGCTTGGAGAATTTTCGGACTATGCCGCTGAATGGAAATGGGATGGAATACGGGGACAGTTGATTCGCCGGAAATCTCAAACGTTTCTGTGGTCCCGCGGCGAGGAACTGATGGAGAATCGCTGGCCAGAAATCGAAAGTGCTGCCACTGACTTGCCCGATGGTACTGTTCTCGACGGCGAGATTCTTGCCACGCATGCTGACGGAACAGTGATGCCTTTCGCCCAACTGCAGCGACGGATCAACCGAAAGAATGTAGGCCGTAAACTCCTGCATGATGTTCCGGTCGTGTTTCATGTGTTCGATTTGATCGAAGAGGGAACAATCGATCTGCGATCACTTCCCTGGCAAGAACGACGCTCCCGACTTGAAAAACTGATCGCACAACTGGAGCACCCTCAGTTGAAAATCACAGACCTGATCCCCGCAGAGTCCTGGCAGGACTGGATCGACATCAGAGGTCAAAGCCGCCAACGCCACTCTGAAGGCCTGATGTTGAAACGTCTCTCTGCTCCCTACGATGTTGGACGTGTACGAGATACGTGGTGGAAGTGGAAAGTTGATCCCTACACCATTGATGCCGTGCTCATCTATGCACAAAAAGGTCACGGCAAGCGGTCAAGCCTGTTCAGTGATTACACCTTTGCCGTCTGGAAAGGAGCTGAGCTTGTACCCTTTGCAAAAGCGTACAGCGGACTCAGTAACAGCGAACTACGAGAGGTTGACCGTTTTGTCAGAAGAAACACGAGAGAAGCATTTGGTCCTGTTCGGAGCGTGCAGCCAGAACTGGTGATGGAACTTGCATTTGAAGGTCTTCAAGTGAGTACGCGGCACAAAAGTGGGATTGCAACGCGGTTTCCCCGGATTATCCGGTGGCGACATGACAAACAGGCCAAAGACGCGAACACGCTCGATGATGTCATGGCGTTGCTTCCCGAAGCTTCCGTGGGTGACACCAAGTAATGAAAACCGTTGATTCATCACCATCTGAGACGGCTTCAGGTACCATCGACAGATTTTTCAAGTCGATTGGCTGGAAGCCATTCCGTTTTCAGCGTTCCACCTGGCGGGCCTATCGCGATGGTTCAAGTGGTTTGGTTCACTCCGCAACCGGAACGGGTAAAACACTCGCTGTCTGGATGGGTCCGATTCTGAAATGGCTCGATGAAAATCGTGATCGCGACAAGTGGAATCCCAAGCGGCCACCGGGATTGCGTGTTCTCTGGATAACCCCCCTGAGGGCGCTGGCAGGTGATACCGAAGCATCATTACGACAACCTCTGGATCACCTGAACCTGCCCTGGCGATTGGAATCAAGAACCGGCGACAGCAAAGCAAGTGCAAAGGCGCGTCAACTCAAACGCCTGCCAACGGCTTTGATAACGACCCCCGAAAGCCTCTCACTCATGCTGACACATGAGAAACTTCTTGAACAATTCAGCAAACTGGAAGGTGTGATTGTCGATGAGTGGCATGAGCTTCTGGGAACAAAACGTGGTATCCAGACAGAGTTGGCTCTGGCCCGACTGAGAAAATTGAATCCGCAACTCCGGATTTGGGGATTATCCGCAACTCTGGGAAATCTGGAACAGGCAAAACAGTCACTGATCGGCGCCGATCTGATCAACGCAGAATCGAGTCATCCAGTAAGGATCATTGAGGGTTACAGAAAAAAACGTCTGCGGCTCGAGTCAATCATTCCTGAACGCATGGATTCATTTCCGTGGTCGGGCCATATAGGGACGAAAATGGTCCCGCAGGTTGTCGACCGGATTGAATCTGTCAACAGTACGCTGGTCTTTGCGAACACGAGATCACAAACTGAAATCTGGTATCAACAGCTACTCAAGCAACGGCCAGACTGGGCTGGTCGTATCGCTTTGCACCATGGATCACTCGACACAAGCGTCCGCCAATGGGTTGAACAGGGTCTGCGAAATGGAAGCTTGAGGGCTGTCGTGTGCACCAGCAGCCTTGATCTGGGAGTGGACTACACAGCGGTCGACCTTGTCATCCAGATTGGAAGCCCAAAAGGAGCTGCCCGCTTGCTGCAACGGGCAGGCCGCAGTGGTCATCAGCCTGACGCAATCAGCCATTTGGCTTTTGTTCCAACCAATGCAATCGAGTTGATGGAACTGGCTGCAGCCCAGGATGCGATCCGGGCAGGACATCTGGAAGCCAGACCTCTCTTGAAAAAACCTCTCGACGTACTCGCACAACATCTGGTGACCATTGCAATCGGAGGAGGATTCCGGTCGCAGGAGCTGCTTCGCGAAGTACGCTCAACACAAGCCTATGAATCGCTGACAGATACCGAATGGAATTGGGTGCTGGATTTCATAGTCCGCGGTGGGGCTTCACTTGATGCTTATCCTGAATTCAAGCGGGTGGAACGGGAAGAGGACTTTTTTCACGTCACACAACGACGACTACAAACCAGCCACCGCATGAATATCGGAACAATCGTCGCCGATGCATCGATGCATGTGAAATACCTGAAGGGAAAAACACTGGGAACAGCGGAAGAATCTTTTCTGTCAAAACTCAAGCCACAGGAAAAGTTCCTGTTTGCGGGCAAGCTCGTCGAGATGGTCACCATCCGCGACAACATTGCCTATGTCAGACGTGCCAAGGGGACACCTGACACAGTTCCGCGATGGATGGGCGGTCGCATGCCATTATCGAGTGAACTGAGCGAAGCGCTACGTGAGAAACTGCACGAGGCTTCGCGACAGAAACTCGTGGGCCGTGAAATGAATGCACTGAAGGGTCTCCTCGATATCCAGCAAAGATGGAGCATCATTCCACAATCAAACCAGTTGCTGATTGAGCAGATCAAAACACGAACCGGTTATCAGATTTTCATCTTTCCATTTGAAGGTCGACTGGTACACGAAGGCTTGGCGGCTTTGACTGCCTATCGCATATCAAGAAATAATAAAACTACGTTCTCGATGGCGTGTAATGATTATGGAATCGTACTTCAATCACACTCCAAAACGGAAATCGATCCAGATACTGCCAGGGTCTGGTTTTCAACCGACAATCTTGTAGCGGATATACTCGAAAGCATGAATTGTACGGAAATGGCAAAACGCCAATTTCGACAAATCGCCCGCATCGCCGGGCTGATTCAACAGGGGCTGCCCGGCATGCGCAAAAATTCGAAACAACTGCAAGCCAGCAGTAACCTGTTTTTTGATGTCTTCTGTCAATACGATCCTGACAATCTGCTACTTGAACAGAGTCGCCGGGAAGTGCTTGATCAACAGCTCGAAGCATCTCGGATGCACATGGCCATGGAACGCATCTCCCAGAGCCAGATCATGATTCAAGAACCGCCTCGAGTCACACCTCTCGCATTTCCATTACTGGTCGACAAATTGCGTGAACGCGTCAGCAGCGAGACACTTGCTGATCGCATTGCCCGAATGCAGATGCAACTTGAAGCCGCGGCTGTAAGAACAGGAAAGTGAAAGCATATCGTGAAGATCAATATCCTGCATTACGAGCTTGAACTGCTGGCTGAAAAAGGGGTTTACTGGGACAAGCACAGCTGTCTGTTTGTTGCTGATACGCATTTCGGGAAAGAGTCGACTTTCCGGTCCCATCTCATTCCCGTTCCTGATGGATCAACGGCCGAAACGTTGAAGTCCATCACAAAAATGATCGAGCGAACAAAGGCACAAACGCTCGTGATCCTTGGTGATATGTTTCACGCAAGGTCATCATTGTCAAAAACCACTCACGAAGAATTGCGGGTTTTCCGTGAACGGCATGCCACTTTGCAGATCAAGCTCGTACCTGGAAATCACGATCGCCCACTGGGGACTCTGCCCAAAGCGTGGAATATCGAAATCGTTCCCTGCGGTGAATTTGCCGACGGACTTGCAATTGGCCACGAACCCGAGATCATGCCAAATCACGTGGACCTGATGTTGTGCGGTCATCTTCATCCGGCGTTGCAACTGAAATCGGCCATGGACGTGATCGGCAGGTTGCCTTGTTTCTGGTGGCACAGACAACGCCTGATTCTGCCTGCGATCGGTGACTTCACCGGATGCAGCACAATTCAGCCCACCTCTGACGATGCTGTTTGGGTCATCGCAGACGGGACTGTCATTGCTTCCCCACTTCAATCAACAAGCAACTTGAAACATTCCGCTACATGAACAAGCTGAATTCGGTGACCGCTTCATCCTGAATGAGATTTGACGCTGGCAAACACAGAACTGAGCATCGCCCACCAGAAAAGTGCATTCGAGTCACACTGGACCTCTTGATTGATCCATGTAGCGCCAGCCCGTACCATGGCAAGAAGGAGAATCAAATTCGCTGGAAGAAGCGGTTTTCACCGGAATGACTTCGATGATCGATAATGATGGAATTTGCTGCTGACTTCACCGCGATTGATTTTGAAACCGCAAGCCGCCAGCCGGACAGTGCATGCCAGTTGGGAGCTGTTGTTGTCCGCAACGGCCAGGTCGTAGACCGGTTCATGTGGATGATTCGACCAGAGCCGCTCTACTTCAGTCAAAGTAACATCAGAATTCACGGTATCACTCCGGCTCAAGTTCGTGACGAACCAACCTTTGGTGAAATCTGGTCCGACGTTCACGCGAAGCTCGGGGACGACTGTTTGGTGGCGCACAATGCCAGTTTTGATATCAGAGTATTGCTCGCCTGCCTACGAACGCACGGCCATCCCGTACCCGAAATGCAGTTCACATGCACTCGTGCGATTGCTCGTCGTACCTGGCCCCACCGTCATCGTTTCGGATTGAAGCCGCTTGCCCAATGGCTTGGCATACGCTTTCAGCACCATGATGCACTGGAAGATTCTCTCGCCTGTGCAAAAATTCTGCTTGCTGCTGGAATCGATCGCGAGGTCAGTTCATTGGACGATCTCGAACAGAGCTTGAAACTGAGTCGTGGAAGGGCCGGTTCATGGGGACTCCGGGGTCCCACCACAAATTCCCGAAAACGTCCTGTTCGTAAGAATCACCAATCAACCTCACCAAAACCGGCACCTGGTCTTCCGTTTCTATTTCCGAACCAGACATCGGAAAATACAGAGCACGCCTCCTCAGGTAATCAGCCAGAGTATGAAATTGACATGCAGCGAATCCTCATTCGTGGTGAATTCGTCCGCCCACTCCATGGCAAACGGATCGCATTTGTGGGCAAACTGAAAAGCATGAGTGACAGTGATGCAGAAATTCTGACCACCCGGCTAGGTGGCATTTGGCAGGCCAAAGTCAACGAGGAAACAGATTACGTGGTCATTGGTTCATCCCGGAAAATGTGTGACTTCAGCCGGGAAGAGCCGCTGGAAAAAAATGGTGAAGATGACAGCAATGCTTTCCAGATTGTGAATGAGAAAGAGTTTTTAAATCTTGTCACATCCGGCGTGTGAATGATACGTTTTCGACCCGCCGAGTCGATTTGGTTGATCATCCAGAAGCCAATTTGCAGCTGTAGAGTGTTTTTTCCAAATTTGGCCAATATCCAGCATGACATCAAGACGGAGACGGGCTCTGAAGTGAATCGCAAAGCACGCGCAATGAACCAAAGGTCAGATCGTCATACAATCACTGCCGATCGGGCAGGACTGCCATCTAAAACAACTACTTTTCCCATGCACTACAATCTCGTTCTTGCTTCTATCGGCTTGTTTGTTGCTCATCTCCTCATGCAGTACAAGCAAGTGGATGCCCAAACACCGGATCATCATGAACTGTCCGAGGAACCGGATCCGTTGAATCAGAAATCTGCCGCTGATCAGTCTGCGCCCTTCAATGTCCCATTGAAGACCTATGGGGGTACTCAATTCTGGACAGACCACCAGCACAAGCAGGGTTATCGTATTCAATCAAATTGGGTGACAGGCCACTGGCGACTGCTGGATCGAAATGATGTGCGTCGAGCCTGGGGAACCAGACAACAGTGCAATGCTGCATTGTCGGAAATATTGGGTGACCAGACCGAACAGCCGCAAAACAAGGAATATGTCGTTCTTTTGCATGGCCTGATGCGATCTCACCAGTCGATGCGTTCCATGCAAAAGGTGTTGCAGGAATCAGACTGCGGAACCGTCCTGCGTTTTTCATACGCCAGCACAAGAAACACGATTGGTGATCACGCTGCGGCTCTTAACGAAGTGCTCACTGGCTTGCCAAAGGATGCAAGAATTTCATTTGTGGCTCATAGCATGGGGAATATCGTTGTCCGTCATTTGCTGGCGGACTTGAAGCAAACAGATGATCCCAAAGGCTTGCTTCAACGATTTCGCTGCATGGTCATGCTGGGACCTCCGAATCAGGGTGCCGCCATCGCTCGCAGCCTGGCTCGCACAAAAGTCTTCGGAATCGTTGCGGGGAAGAGCGGTCTGGAACTGGGTCCCAATTGGCAACAGTTGGTGGGAGATCTCGCTATTCCAGATTTTCCTTTTGCCGTCGTCGCAGGTGATCTGAGTCAAAAAAACATACGCAATCCGATTCTGGCCGAACAAAGCGATTTTGTTGTGCAGGTGGACGAAACCCATCTGGAAGGTCAGGAGTCATTCGTCACTGTCCCAGTCGTCCATAGCACCCTGATGAAGAATCCACAGGTGCAAAAAATAGTCGTTGATTTCCTGAAGTCGCATTAGACACTCCCAGCGGCTACTTGCACTGCTTGCGATGGCAGAACGGCGTGACAGATTGCCCTGAGACTGGTTGGTAACACCTCAACCCAATGGAATCAGGCCACCACCAGCCATCCGGCAGTGCCAGACTCTTCTCATCCAAAACCCGCCATGGCTCAACAAAAAGCCAACATCGACAACGAGGGTTCATTCGCGAGGATGACTCCCGTGAAATCATCTGTACTTCACCAGAAGGTGAATGACCAAGCCGAGTCAAATGCTTCCCCCCGAAAGGGCAAGTAGAAATAGAGAACGCAGGCATCAATCGACACCTGCGTTCGCAATAGAATAGCCGCTAATATAATATTGGTTATAGATGAGATCTGGTTGCCCACCCGACACCCGAAACAATCGTTACGGCAATGTCAAAGCAATGTATGTGGCCTCACCAGACAAGAAAATTATTGACAGGAAGCTCATCCTTGTAAAGGGTGAATCGAGATGACATCACATGACGACAACAAAATCCCCGAATTGCTGAAAATCGGGCAGAAAATCTCTCTTCTTCCCATCATTCACGGCAGCGGGCAATTCGCCGTCACGGTGCGTCGGTGGATGCTCGAACATTCATTTGACTGCATCGCTGTCCCACTACCTGCCTCATTTCGCAGTGCGGTGGAAGCGGCGGTTCTGGAATTGCCACGTCCTTCCATCGTGATCCAACCGCCAACCACCCGTTTGACGGCAGAGCACACAGATTGGCAGCTCAATCAATGGGAACCAGAAACCGACGAACCGGATGCGGCCACTTGCAGCTACATCCCGATCGATCCATGCCAAAGTGTCATCATGTCTATCCGTGCCGCCATGGGTGAACATATTCCACGAGAATACATCGATTTGGAAACAGATCCTTTCCTTCCTTACGCTACCACCATGCCAGACCCCTTTGCGGTCCGACATGTGGCACCGGAAAAATTCGCAGCGGCCGTATTGCCAACCATTGTTCCGCCAGCAGACCAACAAACTCGACAGCGGATGGTTCACATGGCGTGGCGGTTACATCAGTTGGAAAATCAATACAAGCAAATTCTGCTCGTGACCAGCGTGCTTCATTGGCCATGGATTCGAGATGCGTATAGCCAACTGGTCAGTGGTCCCGATGGGCAACCAAAAAGTGAAGTGACTGCCTCACTGGAATTGCCTGATGACGATGACGTGCAAGAACCAGTGAGATACGCGGTAAAGAATCGCACGTTGATGTTTCTGTTTGGAGAGTTGCCCTACATCACCGGACTATACGAACGCGCCAGATCAGAACTTGAAGAAGACGATGACTTGCAGATTGACGGTGTCAAGGAACTTCTGATAGCGGCACGGGAAGCTTATCGCCGTGATCTTGGGAACCGGGCCAGACGCATCACACCGCTGCACCTTTCAAAGTGCTTGCAATATATCCGCAACCTGTCATTGATTCATCGGAGAATGACACCCGACCTGATCACAATTGTGACCGCAGCCAAGCAGATTCTGGGCGATCAGTTTGCACTGCATGTTGCGGAACTCGCAAATGATTACAGATATTCTGAAGCAGAAGAAGAACACACCGCGCTTGAGGAGGTCACTCTGGGAATCGATCAAGCGCGCCTTCCCGATGGAGAAATTGTCTCGCTGGTCAATCGACTTCCTGGGCCACCCATGACGTGGTGCACTCTCGAACTCAAACGTCGACCCAGCAAATCAGAAAAGGATCAATGGAAATACCGCTGGAACCCTTACAGCCAATGCAGCTATCCACCAGAAGATGACCGGATAGAAAATTTCAGAACCCGTGTGTTCGAACGCGCGCGTTCCATCATGGGTAACGACCTCGCCAAAACAGAAAAATTCACCACCAGCGTGAAAGACGGAATTGATATCCGGGATACGCTGCGGCACTGGTACGAAAAGCAAATCTACGTCAAAGTCGTACCGCCAAGCCGCGGTACCCTCGATGCCTGTGTGATGCTGTTCGACTCGCCCTCTGATCCCCGGGATTATCCCTGGAGGACAACGTGGTTCGCTGAACACAAAGATGAGTCGACCTTATCGTTTTATGCCACCAATTACGAAGAAGAAATGGTCGGTCCAGGAATTGGATTGAGCGTGTACGGGGGAGCTTTGTTTCTCTACCCACCAGTGGTCATTCAGGACATCTGGACCGATGCCAGATTGGATTACACCGAAACGCTCGAAGAACGTCTGGTTGCGGCTGCATGTATCCATTCACGGGGCAAGCAAATCGCAATCCTGTCGGCTCTGCCACCGGGAAATGGCTTTCGAAAAATGGCGCGCAGATACCGCAAACACCTTGTCCACGTCCCACTGAATTCTTTCAGTGATGAACAGGTCCAGCAATTACGCACAGTCCACGTTCTTAACGGCAGTGAAGTTCGAAGCTATGCCGAAGAGTTCATTCGAAAAGTATAGGCAACCACAGACAGTCGCCTATTCCAAAATGAACGGTCATGTTGTCAAAACAGCATGATGGGCTAATTCCCCAACGAGCGCCGTTGTGCCGCTTGTTGTGCCGCTCGCTGTGCCTCGAGAACAGCATCTTCCAGCGCCCGACCACCACGTCGAGGCAAATCTTCTTCGGGAACAAGCGGAGGTACAGTGCCACTGTTTCGTTGTCTTGCAGCAGCGCCATGCACACCAATCACGCCTGACTGCAGCGCGGGTCCCGGAGGCAGAAAAAAACGCCCTATTCCCCGACCCTGAAAATTGACATCTTCGATGACCTGGGGGCTTTTCCCTGTTCGGTCAATGGCGACTGACTGCATCGCCCATTCATGAACAACGATTTCATATCGGACTGCCGGTTCATACTCGGTGACAAATTCACGGATTGCAGAATAACCAAAAGGGTTCATGACTCTAAATCGCTCAACCCTTCGTCCCCCAACGTCACGGACCAGTTCGACATCGGTCGACGCCCCAGCTTGAAGACGCATCTGGCGGGATTGTGTTGGTGCCTGCAGATCACGCAGTTCCACCTGAATCTCCCGGCGGCCATCGTTAACCAGCTTGATCCGGGCTGGTGGCAAAGGTGGATCAGGTACAACCACCGCGTCAACCAGAATGGACTGTGGCATGGGCCACCAGCCAGAGTAACCAAGCAAGTAGGGATCAACAGGCAGCCCGTACCACTGCCACGGCGAAAGATGTTGCCAGTGATTCAACGGACGCTGACCAAACGGATGGATCACGGGGAACAACTGCCCAGAAAAGAACACCGGTGGGCCAAAGGTCCAAGGTGACAGAATTTGACCACGTCGCAATCGCACACTTCGCCGCGTGTTCATGAAACGTGGCTGCGGGTCACCCAAAGCTGCTGTTTGCATCATTCCCACACCAGCACGTGGAAACCGAAGCGCACGATGCATCTTCGCGCTGTAATAACCTGCAAATTCTCCACCAAGGGAATCCAGAGAGGGATCTCGACTGAAAGAAGCCTGCTGACCGGTACGGCTGCGGACCAGCATTTGACCGCCTTGAATTTCAGCTGTCGCTGTTACTTCACCCGTTGGCTCAACAAGATCAAAAATCTGCTGAGCATGAGTGGATTCCGGTATCAAGACGCCTATCAGCAGCCCAAGGCCGACAAAGAAAAAAGTCTTCATGGAATCAACCTCCGGTAAACAAATTGACAGCCCACCACAGCTGTGGTTTCAGCAGAATCCAGACAATGGCATCCATCGAGGGCAACCACCGATCATACCAAGTTGAGATCGACAAACACCAACAATTGATTCACTTGGAATCACAAAAACTGCGGAAGCATCTCATGGAGACGCCTCAACCGCGAGGTCATTTCCCAATGCATGGAAAACAGCGACGTACCACACTCAATGATTTGGTGCGGCAACATCATGCAAAGTCGCACCTTTCTCTTCACTAAGCACAAGGATCGCAAAACGGACTGCACCTTGTGCATCGGAAGCGCTCACACTCGCATAGTCGAATCGGCCCCGAGCATCTGTATATCCATCTTTGTAAAACTTGATTTGACCATTCGGGTACTTCGCATAAACCTTGACATAAGTTGCAGGGATCGGCCGATGTGATTCGGAATCTGTCGTTTGCAATTGACCAAAACTTTCCGAAACATAAGTCGTCAAATCGCCGCCATAGTACAAAGCAGTTGAACGCGAGGCACCAGAAACAGCTTCGACAAGAAGGGTCTGACGTTGTTGATTCTCATTGAGCGGCAACAGTCCCATGCCATTGACCGACTCAAATTTCAAACTTTCGGTGTAAGCCGGCTCGACCATCGCCATACGTTGCAGATCGCTCCTGACGAATGGTGCCTTACTGAAAAGCAGTTCCAGATCGACACCGTAAAAATTGACATCCACCTGCTTGGTCATTCGGTGATCAATCCGCAATTGGCTGCCTTCGACGCTGAGCAACACCTCCGGTTGCTGTTCAGCAGCACTTGCCTGCTGGGCTTCACGATCCATGATCAACAGATCACCCGTTTCGTCCTCGAAGGACTCTCGTGCTGAATCCCGATCAGCACCCACAAGTTTTTGGGTCTGCGCCAGCAACTTCTGCTGTTTCAGCTGCGTGGACAACTGTGAAAAACGCATTTTCCAACGAGGAATGGGATTATCTGCATATTGCACAGCAATCTCCTGTGCTTTTTGATATTCGCCCTGATGCATGGCCAAGTACGCGGCCATGTAATCATACTGCAGTCGGGTTTCTATCTTTGCCGAATCTACTTCATCAAAAGTGTCAATCGCCTCGGTGATCCGATTCTGGATCAAAAGGTAGTACGCCAATACCAGCTTGTTTTGATCATCAATGTTCTGCGAGAAGCCCAACATGCGGGCGAACTGCTCATACTGCGTGCGAAATGTTGAATTCAGTATCTGGTTGTCGTCCCCGAGACGGTGAATACGGGCCCGAACCAGTGGCGAATACTCCAGTAACTCAAACATCCTTCTTTCAACCGGATCAATGCGCAACAGGCTGCTTTCAAGAACCGGCCCTACACGCATACACAAATCCTGGCGGGTCGTTAAATAGGTCTGAATCGCTGCCTCATCCTGATGGGCAAATCCATAAGCCCAAAGCACCGGCTCAGAGATCTTCTCTGCCTCAAGAACACCAGTCACAACTTTGTAGACCTCCGCATCCTTCATGCGATACGCAATCAGTGACCAGTCAATTTCCCGCAAGTTTGCCTCGGTCAGAAATTCGCGAATTGCCTCGGGATCACCTTTGGCAACGATATTTTGCCACGTGACCTCATTGCTTTTGGTGTACTCCTCAACGACTGCGAATTCCCTGGCATCGCCCCGTGCAAGAAGTTTTGAATCCAATGCGGCGGTTGCCGGATAATGCGTGAATTTGCCTGCCTCTGGAAAATAGAACTGGTAGTAAATTGCCTGCACACCAAAAGGCTCAAGCTTAATCGTTCGGCTATCGGTAAAACGGTTTTTTCCAAGTGGCAGACTACCCGCAGGCACTTGCCAGAAAATGTCCACTGTCCGTTCTTCCACTGTGGGATTCGAAACAACGATGTGACCCTGGTAACCAACACCGACAAGAAATTCATCAGGATCACTGTTGACCTGTTTTCCTGATCCTGCCTTGATGCGTTCAAATCGCTGACCCAGCAGAATGTTCTTTGCTTCGCCATCCACCTCGAGACGCTGAAGCTGTTTTGTAACAACAGCGACTTCATGTTCAGGTTGGTATGCACGTTTGCGATCTGCGGGCACGCTGACTTCGCCGGCTGATAATGGCAAGCCGGAAAGGGCAAGGGCTACCAACGCATCATGGCGACTGGTGACCGGCCGCAGCAAATTATCTGACACTCGTAAACTCTCGACATCCATTCCTGCAAGGTCTCTCCAGAATGGGCCTGCTGCGATCAAATCGCCAGGACTCAGACTTCCAACGGTACGGACATGATCCCACTGTGATTCAGCCCACTGTTTGGTCGGGTCCAGCTTTCTGAAAAACGGTGTTGCTGATCCGGCTTGACGTTTATCTGAACGCCCCATGTAAAGTTTGGCTTTGCTTTTCTCTTCATCGAGTTGCTCATCTGCCGATTTTCTTGACCGCTTGAAACGTGTTCTTGCTTGGTTTCCAGGAGCAGGCCGGCCACCAAATCCACCGCCTCCCATGCCTCCCATGCCGCCACCCAGCATCAGTTTTTCCTCGGTTTCCACCATGTCATCATCCATGGCATCGTCAAAGGCGCTGAGATCCATGGACTTCAAGGCGCTTTCAATACCGAGCCGCTGAAGTTCATGGTTTTCGGGTTGGGTGGCAACGATTTCGCTCAGCTGTCGACGCACCGTCTCTCGTACCTGTGGTTCACGCATGGCAAACAGGGCGCGTTCTGCTGCATTCAACTGGTTGTAGTTCCACAACTGTTTGTAGCGTGAAAGATCGCTGCCCAATAACCAATGGTCGATGAACTGCTTTTCTTTCTTGTTGGCGAGCAGTGGTTTGACCACTTTGTCAAAGAAGTCGCGATCATGAAAACGCAGGAAAAGATGCAACTCATGACTTGCAAGTCTGGAATACACACGCAACTTGCCGGATCGGTCAAGGGTGTGCCAAGCTGCCAGTTCATCAAACTCACCCAATCGTGGATCCGGAACCAGATTTTTGTACAGGTTCATCAGTTGGCCTACTGATCCATAGACCTGCAATTGCGCTGATCCGAGACTCGCGAGATCAAGCGGTTGATCTGGACCCGCAATCAAAACTCCGCGTTTGAACGTCAAGGGAAGCTCAGTATCGAGAGATTCAGCCAAACGTAAATCTAGTAATTTGGCTGGCTTGGCTTTCTGTGTGAATGTCCTCTGGATGATCACAGCCGGAGTGCAGGCAACAACCTGCAGCACAGGGAAGTCCTGAAGCAATTCCTGTGGAACGAAAACCACACCGTTTTCATCAGGTATCAGATTTGGGAGGACAAATCCGGCATCCGAAAGAAAATCATAATCCGAACCTAGTTTCTGCTCGCGGCCTTTTTCTTTTGCACTTTCAGCAAGTCGCGACATCCGGTCCATGTCCTGATTGGCCGCGGGCATTCTCTCGGATTTCTCAGGCTGTTGGCTCACATTGGATGTTTCCTCGGTCTCCCATGGATTCAACAGAACTCCGGGCTGAGGCAGCATCACGCCGGAGTATTTTTTGGCATACCTGCGTTGCAGCACATACTGATATTCATCACCCAGACGCAGATTACTGACATAACCTGAAGGTGGCAGATAGAGACGGCGACCCGACAGTGTCTGATGGGGAAGTTCAAGATCCCGCATTGGAGATTCACCTTCCATGTAACGGGAAGCATACAGGTGAACGTGAGCCAGGTCTGTCTCGCCGGACAACTGGATTTTCAACCCTTCTGCATCTTGTTGTATTGAGGCAATGCCAAGGGGTGCGCCCAATGACATCTGCCCGTGCCGGATTTTTCCAACCACAACGGAATCAATCACTGGCCCGTCGACCACGGCAATTTTGACAATCCGCGCAGTTTCAAGATCGATCAGGTGATAGTCACCAGCAGGGACTTTCCGGATGCTGAGCAATCCACTTCCTGCTAGCAGCCGGCCCGTGCGATCAGTCCCATAAGCACCTCCCCGCAGTTCAATGAAGCGGAAACGCCCGGACGCGTCTTCCAAAAATTCGGGCAACGGAAGAACAATATCACGACCAACAGCAGCATGGATTTCATCCGCCCAGTGCGTTCCATCTCTTTGCAATTCGCGCTGATGCCTCAGACCACCCGATACAGAAAAACTGATCACATCAACGCCGGGAAGCTCACCCAAGCGGATTTTTCCCTGGTCATCTGACTGAAATGTATCGTTCACTGCGCTGTTACGTACGTTCGTGGTGAATGCAACAGAAACACTGGCTCCTGCGATTGGCTCTCCGTTACGACCTCTTACCTCGATCAGATAGTCTTTATCATCGCGAGTAAGATACGCATCGTGAGTAAGGTTGGTCTGTCGGATACCTGAAACGTCCCAGCTTTTCGACACTGTCAATGTCTGTTGCTGCCCGTTGGCCAGTTTGACGAGGGAACCACTCAACGTGACCTCAAGATTCGACAGTCGCAGCGGTACGCGAAGGGGAACAACAAGGTCCTCATTCTGCTTGATTTCAAGATCACCCATTTCGTGCTTCATGACGATTCCATCAAGATCTCTTGCCGAAATCTGGACAACGACATCCTGTAACGTTTCTGGCGCAATTGGCTGATTGCCCAGCATCAGCCGCGGACGAATGACCAAATCGGTTTCACCACCACCCTGCAAACAGGAACGATCCAGGTGAAAACCTGCAGTTAATTCATAGTTCTCCAGCAATGCTGAAAACTGGACAGGTCTAGCGATGAATCCATCGCTGATAACGGCTTTCCTGATGCCTTGATCCACCACAGGCGGCAAGACAATGCGCCCATTGTCATCTGCAATGAACTCCCGTGAACTCACCCACATTGTTGCGGCAGGAATCGGCTCACCGTGCTCGTCAATGATGGTGAACACCATTCCATTGGCATCCGTCGATTGCACATGACCGATCAAGCCACGCCGGATCAGCGCTCGAGCACGCAAGCCTTTGCCAAACAGGTCCACTACCCACACGCCACGGTTCGCGACACCGGGTAGATCGATGGTCTCTCCATGCCGGATGACCGCTGGATGATTGAACCTGATTTTCTGTTCCTGCGTCGCAACCAAACCATCAAGATCAATGTCTGTGTTCAACAACTCTGAATGATGACGGTAATACGAAGACGTGTTGATTTTGTAGGTGCGCACAACAAGTTCGGGAATATTCTTGATGTCAACTTTCAATTGCGTTTTTTCGTCATCAGAAAAATACCTCGGGTTCTCGATTGAAAGTTGCAACTCAACACGATCACGCAGTTCTTTGCGCTGTTTCGCATCAAGCATTTTGTACCATTGCTCATCATTGCCAATTCCATTCAATAATTTGGTTTCAGCAAAGACACGCCGCAAATACTCAGGCTTGAGATATTTTTTGAACTCATCTGAATCATTCTCGTTTTTGAGAAAATGCTGCAGATGCATGCGAACCACCGGTTCTTCATTGCCAACGGGTGGCAGTAGAGCGCGATCGGTGAAGTCATCCGACAAACGCGCTTTCTGTCCGACATTACGAACAAGATCCTCATGTACCAGAGGACTGAGACGTGGCAGCTTCAAATAGCGCTCAAACAACTCACGATCGTAGATGCCATTCTGCAAATTCACTTCAAGCAGGCGATACATTGCTGCGGCCTGCATGCCGGCATAACTTCCCGGCAATCGGCGGACATAAGCTTCAACTCGCTCAAGGTAATCGGTCTTGACATCCAATTGCTGAACAAGATCCTGATCCGCCGTCGGACGCAGACGCTGCAGCATTGCCGACACGAATTTTTCATCTGCTGCGACCTTCGGAACTTCTCTGCCAAGCACCTCCAGTTCTTTGCGTGTCAGAAACTGATGTGCGTTGAGATCTCCAAACACCTGTTTATTGGCAGGACGACTCTTGATTTCCCGAACGACAAGTTCTCCCAACTGATCTATGTAGGCGCCTTTTACCCTTCCGAGAAAGTCTCGCAAACTGATATTGAAACCAGCTGTTCGGTCTTGCAGAAAACGTTTTCCAAGGGAGCGCAATCCAGCCACTTTGATGACATCCCGTCTTTTTAGGGCATCTTTGAGCAGGACATCTTCAGCCAGTCTGGCACTGTCCAATTCACTTGGAAAACGGCGTTCCGCTCTGGTAGTTGGCGGTGCGTGATTCAGGTCAATTCCCAAACGTCTGACGAGATAGTCGATTGACCTTTTTGGCGAAGCCTCATAGGTCAGCAGACGCTGACGATCAGTCATCGCAACAATGGCTGCCGTTTCTTTTCCATTTTTGGAATCGCGCCATTCTGCAAGCATGGCTTCACTACGTTCCAGTTTTCCGTTCGTCTGATAGAACAGGCAATGATAAAAGAAATAATCATCACTTCCGGGAATCAACTCAGCCAACATGGCCTCACGATCCTTTGCCAGAGCGTAACGCTCCATCCAGCTCACTGGCTCAGCATGAACCGCTGTGAATCCAACCAGCAAGGCTGCCAGCGGAGAAAGAACAAACCATCGAATACACGACCTGGAAACCATGAACATGGTAAATATTTCCGTTGAAAAGAACGCAGGAACCGGATGCCGAACGACGCCATACACCGTGACACTCTCTGGCTAATGATTTTTCACCACCACATCAAACCGTCACAAAACCACCAGTCCCGTCACAAAACCACCAGACAGCCAACGAAGCAACGCCCCACTTCTTAGGAAAGATATGCGATTTGAAAGTGTTGGAGTTCGACTCACATTATCGCAGGAAAAGTCATCATTGCGAAAAAAAACAGGTGAAGCCCGTGTAATACGCAGCCTGAGGTATGGATTAAATCAGCTTTCGGATCTTGACCAATAACTCGTCGATCATCTCGCTGTGATGCGCGGCGGAAAGAGAAATCCGCAATCTGGCTGTTCCCTTTGCCACAGTCGGTGGTCGAATTGCTGGCACATAAAATCCATGTTTCGCCAACTCCGCTGACACCTCAACCACTCGGGAGTCCGAGCCGATGATTAGCGGAATGATGGGCACAGACGCCTCCAGATCGCTCCGGGTCTCAATGGAAAGTTCCGACCTGACATGGCGTGCCAACTGCTGGACCCGTTCCCGACGTTCAGGTCGATTGACGATATCACTGATGCCAGCCTGGGCAAATGCAACTGCTGCGGGAGTCAGAGACGTGCTGTAAATCAACGGTCGACAATGATTGATCAAGTGATCAACCACGATACGTGGAGCTGCTACGAAGCCTCCCTGACTGCCAACCGCCTTACTCAATGTGCCGATTCGTATCAAAATCTGATCTTTCACGCCCAACGCATCACAGACACCTGAACCATCTTTTCCGAGCACGCCTGTACCGTGTGCTTCATCTGCAATCACACAGGCATCATGCCTTCGCGCCACCTCCTGCAAATCGCAAAGAGGTGCGATGCACCCATCCATCCCAAACACCGTGTTCGTCAGTATCCAGACTCGACCATACTGATGGCGTTTCTGTTGCAGGAGACAGTCAACTTTCCGCCAATCGCCGTGCGGATACACCACGCACTCCGCCCGAGCCAGGCGGCATCCATCAATCAATGATGCATGATTGAGTTCATCACTCAGAATCAGGTCTCCAGACTCTGCCAAAGCACTGATCGTGCCGCTGCATGCCGCATAGCCCGAAGGAAAAAGGACGACTGCTTCCGTTTCCTCGAACCTGGCAAGTTGCTTGCTCAACAGCTCATGTTCCATGCTCCATCCAGACAATAGCGCGCTTGCACCACTGCCAGCCGTTGCTTTCGAATCCAGATCGCCAAAGCTCGTCTTTGGCAAAGCATTCTTATCACCCCGCCCGCGCATCTCCATCGCCAGACCCAAATAATCGTTTGACCCGAAATCCAGAACGCGGCGGCCATTCGATTCAACCAGATAAACACCTTCGCGCTCGCGCGGAATCAGCGTTCGGAAACGCTGTGATTCCCTGAGACTCTGTTGGCGCTGCTGCAGGTAATCAAAACTGGTCATCGTTCATCGGGGCTCAATATTGGGCGAATGAAAAGATCTGCGACGATGATCATCCCGGTGGCCAGCCCAACTTGCGACCACCCAAAACATGAAAATGCAAGTGCATCACTTCCTGACCACCATCCTCGCGAGTATTCGCGATAAGACGATAACCTCCTACCAAACCTTCAGATTCTGCTACCTGGGATGCAACCAACACGCAACGTCCCACGATCGCCTCATCTTCATCTGATAGATCAGCCAATGATACGATTTCTTTTTTGGGAATCACAAGAAAATGCGTCGGGGCTTTCGGATTGATATCCCGAAATGCAAGGCAAATGTCATCTTCATAAAGTACATCAGCAGGAATCTCCCCCGCGATGATTTTTGAAAAAACTGTTGTCATCAAAACTCTCTGAAAAATCTCGGCAGGAAGTTTCGCAAGCCTCAAAAATGCAGCAACAGAACGGCAAATCTGCTCGCACGACATAGTGCCACTTTTCAATGCAGCTCATTGCAAGTGCCAACCCCTCTTCCCAACTTCCATCCAAAGCGAGGTGCTGTCAGACTAGCAGATCAGGGCCCAAGACCAAATCAGTACACAAACAAACTGAGTACTTCCAACGGAAATCATGGCATCAGTCCACGCCATCGTTCCAATTTCTTCAAATGTAGCGTCGAAAATTCAAGGCGAATCGTTAAACGACGACTGTTTGCAGATGTCATGGCTGAATTTGCACGATGCTGTGATCTCCAGTACGTGGGATCTCCAGTACGTGGGATC
>JAAXJB010000064.1:72052-138709 GCA_012270065.1 Rubripirellula sp.
TGAATTTGCACGATGCTGTGATCTCCAGTACGTGGGATCTCCAGTACGTGGGATCCCCAGTGCGTGATCACTTCCATTTGCGTCAGAAACTGCATTTCTATTTCTAAAACCGTTGGCCCTTCAGATTTACCGAGGGTGGATCTTGTCGCACATCGCAGATTTGACTAATTACCAAACAAAGTCGTTGATTGGCTGGAAATTTGGATCCTTTTCAGCCAAATCAAGGCCCGAAGCCCAATGACAGCAAAACACTGAATGAATGGCCTCTGATGAATTCTGCCACAGTGCTTCAACAACTGGTGCATGGAACACCAAGCGAGCGTGCGGAAGCCGCAGAAAATCTTGCCCATCAAGGACCGGATGCTGCCTATGCCGTCAGTGCCCTGCTGGCCGCTTGCGAGGACACAGAATCAGTCAGCACATGGGCCGTGGCTGCATTGGAAGAATTGGGGCCACCTCCTTTGTCGGCAATCACTGCTTTGGGTGACCTGGCTCAATCCGACAAGCCGCTGACCGCCTATTGGGCAGTCACTTTGTTGGGTCGCGCAGGCCGGCAAGCAGCAGACTGCCAGGAAATTCTGGCAATTCTGTTAATGGGAACAAGTGAGCTTGCTTTGAGAGAAAAAGCTGCATGGGCACTCGGGCGCATGAAAGCAGATTCGCGAAAAGCAAAACTCGCCTTGCGAGTCGCAGCGCGCTCACCTGAGAAACGGCTATCGCGTATGGGCAGCGAAGCTTTGAAGCAGATCGAAAAAAAATAGAAACGTTCAATCATTCACGCGATCACGGGCATGGAGGCCTGTCATGGCTCGCAGGAAATCAAGATTCTCGGTGCTGACATGGCTACTGATCAGTGGCATTTCAGGTGGTGGTATCACCGGCTATTTGAAACCCAATGTGCCACTCATTGGCCCCATGATCACCAAGCTGACCGCGAAAGGTGAAAGTGTCGCTCAGAACAGCGAAACACTTCTCACGAACTCCGCAAACAGCCTGCTTGGCAATCAATCATCCGGAAACCAGACGGCAGTGAGCGGTCGGCTTGCCTCGATGCAGCAACCCAACCAAGGTCAAGCACAAGGCTACATTACCGCTAATACATCGGCTGGCAGACAGAATACGGGAACGCTGCTAATCGCAAGCTTCAATATTCAAGTACTGGGACAATCCAAGATTTCAAAACCAGGCATGAAAGAAAAACTGGCACACGTGATCAGGCAGTTCGATCTGGTTGCAATTCAGGAAGTACGTGCCAAAGCTGATAATGTAATTCCGGATCTGGTTTCTTCAATCAATGCCAATGGCAGTCGGTACAACTTTGTCATCGGCCCCAGACTGGGGCGAAGCAATAGCAAAGAACAATACGCCTACGTGTTCAACACGAATACGGTCGAACACGATCCATCTTCAGTAGGCACAATCAATGACCCGAATGACTTGCTGCATCGCGAACCGCTGGTGACGCGATTCCGTGCGCGAACACAGTCACCAGCGCAGGCGTTTACTTTCTGGATGGTCAACATTCACACCGACCCCGATGAAGTTCCGGAAGAAGTGGATGCTCTGGCAGATGTCTTTACAGTCATGCAACAGGCAAGATCTGATGAAGACGATGTCATCCTGCTTGGTGACCTGAATGCCAATGAAAAACAGCTGGGAAGACTCGGTCGAATTCCAGGAATGCGTTGGACAGTGACTGGTGTGACAACGAACACACGCAAAACCAAGGCTTATGACAACATTCTTTTTCAGGGGCAGGCCACTCAGGAATACACTGGCCGGTGGGGAGTCTATGATTTGGAGAGAAACCTTGGATTAAGCCGTGATCAGGCTTTGCAGGTATCGGATCATTTGCCTGTATGGGCTGAATTCCGTGTTTGGGAAGCTCGCCAACCAACGCATCCAACTGTTCGATCGCCGCTTTACAACTAGCTCGACTCGAGTCTACCCAGTCAGCAAGTGAATCATGAATATCGGCACTGCAAACAAAGCACGCTGTCCTTGACTTCCACGAGGCAATCAAGTCAACAGCCTCATATTTCAACCAAGACCGACAACGTCGCGCAGAAATCAATTGTTTCTTTGGCGTTCATTCTGTTCGGTGGGGACCTTTTTGAGTCCATAGACCGGTGTCAGCTCCAATGACAACTTCAGGCGTTTTGCTTCCGTTGTCTGGCCTGCTGCCCGCAGTTTATCCATCAACAAACGGGTTGGCCCCGTCTGGACCGCCAAGGGAAGGGCATTGATCTGTTTTTCCCAGCCAGAGCGTGATGGAGCTACCTGATTTGGTGCGGCCATTCGCCAGGCCAGGATTCCGGCAAGCTGGGAAATCAACTGGGGAGCTTCGGGATCTTTCACCAAGTCATTCATGATCTGAAGCCCCTGACTGCGATCAACTGACGACAATAACCAGCTCGCTGAAACCAGCCGTACAGCACTGGAAGGATCCTGAGCTCGCTGTTTGGCAACGCGAATCGATTCCGGTGTCTGAACGCCGCTTTCCCATGCAATCGGGAGCCAGGCAAGTACCATGGCCGGCAAGGGTCGACGATCCAATTGCCCTACCAGGTCCAGCGCAAGTTCAGCTCTGCCGATCTTCCACGCACTGGTTGCCGACAACATCGTGAGCCATTGCTGTCGCCAGACTGCTGGTCGAGTTTTCAGTACAGCCGGCAAACCGGCAAGTGATTGGGCATACTGTCCCTGCTTGAAAAGGGTGAGCATTTCTTTTTCAAGATCGGAGATCTGATCGGGTTCGATCCACACGACCCTCGAACCAGAGACCACAATTTCCCTCGTTTGACCGTTACGGACAAAACGAAATTGCTGCGAATCGAAACCAATCACAGTTCCGGAAAAAACTTCAATATCACGGGGAAACCAGTTGCCCTGAGCAACCGTTGGAGGCGCCGGTTCCAGCCAGATACGCTCTTTGGCCGACACCACGTCAACTTTGACCGACGACAGAGCAACCAGCAAAAGTGAAGCTGCTTGAATCCGAAAATGGAAAAGCGACAGCATGCCAGAATTGGCATGCTTTCTGATTGCCAGAGACCGGGATTGTTCTCTCATCGTACTCATGGCAAATCTGCGGGCACGCCGGGGTCCGAATCACCAACCGCCGTTTGCAAACTGCGGACATCAACGTATTGATACTGCCCACGATTCTGCTTCGCCAGATCCCGGAGAAAAGTATCGGCAGGAGCTGCTGCCTCAGCACCAAACTCAATGGTATGAATCGTGGCGCCACTGGCATCAGCGAGAATTTTGATCTCTCTCAATTCACTATTCGACAACCGGGGAATCCTCGCATCGGTCAGAAAAAATACGACATCAGGTGACATCCGCAAGGCCATCTTCAAAGCTGACTCGTGCTCAGTTCCACCAAATGCCGAGATCGACCGAATGTAATTCTCTGCCAGTGCAACGTAAGATTTATCTCCGGAAAACAATTGATCAGGTACACCGGCAAGCCGAAACGCCTGAGGTTTTTCATTGTAGAAGATGAGCTGAAAACTTTGGCGATCCGTCAGGCTTCTCAGGCTGCGAATCAGTTCCCTTTTGGCCGCACGAAGTGGTTTGCCTCCATAACCATTCATGCTATCGGAGCGATCAAACACATAAACAAACCGGGAACCACTTCCGGATACTCCGAAAACCATCGTGGTAGCTTCGGCGGAGTCACTTGTACGCTGAACTCCTGTCCCTGTTGAAAACGCATCTCCTGAAAGGTCAGTTTGTCCGGCCAAGCCATCACCGGATACTGGCTTGGGAATTGACTGCATCGATTCAAGCACGCCGGACAGATCAAGCGGCGGAGACAAATCGGCTGGCGGTGCTGCCGAGGATGCTGACAGACTGGTTGCCTGATCATTGGTCACCTCCTGTTGCGGCTCGACTACCTCCTTGATTTCCTGATATCGGTCACGATCTGGCAGCCGGTGAACCAGGGCGATCCCAACAGGTCGATCCTCCACCCCATCTGTTCCGCGGGGTGTTTGGGACCAGATCAGGCCCAAAGCTGTCAACAGAATTACATGCAGGACGACCGACATCAGCAAGGCAGATCCCGTCCGTTCTGGCGGGACCATTTCCGCTAAATCAGCGTTCATATCGGGCGTCGACGAGGTTTCAAGCGGTTCCATGGCATTCATTGTTCTAACCCATTTGAGCAAAAAGTGCGCTCATGTCGGCAAACAATTCAGTGAGGACGCTTCTCAGAAGCCCATTTGCCAACTAATTTATGGCCGTACACATTTTCACAAAACCAATTTCCACCCTTTGGGTGGTAGAGCTTGGAGAATCCCGTCGTGAGCAACGCTCGATATCTGTTTACTAGTGAATCCGTCAGCATGGGCCATCCTGACAAATTGGCGGACCGTATTTCTGATGGTATTCTTGACGCGCTGCTGGAACAGGATCCAAACAGCCGTGTCGCATGCGAAACAATGGTAACGACCGGAATGGCAGTGATTGCTGGTGAAATCTCTACCAACGCCCGGGTAAGTTACTCCGATGTCGTGCGGGAAGTCATCAACGAAGTTGGCTATACCGATGACCAGATGGGAATCTGTGGTGACACCTGTGCCGTCATGGTCTCCCTCGATACACAAAGCCCGGACATTGCTCAGGGAGTCGATTCGGATGACGCATCTGGAAAAGAAATCGGTGCTGGTGATCAAGGATTGATGTTCGGTTATGCATGTAAAGATACTCCTGAACTGATGCCTCTCCCGATCGCACTTTCGCATCGGATCATCAATCGCATCACCGATGCCCGATTCAACAAGGAAGTTGACTGGCTGCGACCCGACAACAAAAGTCAGGTCACAGTCGAATATGAAGGCAATACGCCTGTTCGAATCGACACGGTTGTCGTCAGCGCACAGCACAGCCCGGAAGTTTCGAATGACGAAATCAAGTCATTCATCATCGAAAAGGTGATCAAGCCTTCGCTACCCTCCGAGCTGGACAAAGGTGATATCAATTATCACATCAATCCAACTGGTAAATTTGTCGTTGGTGGACCTCATGGTGATTGTGGTCTGACAGGACGAAAAATCATTGTTGACACCTACGGTGGATGGGGTCGGCACGGTGGCGGAGCATTCAGTGGGAAAGACTCCACCAAGGTGGATCGGTCGGCAGCATACATGGCTCGCTACGTTGCCAAGAACATCGTGGCAGCTGGCTTGGCTGAACGCTGTGAAGTCCAGCTCGCCTATGCCATCGGCGTCAGTGAGCCTGTGAGTGTACACGTCGACTGTGAAGGAACCGGCAAGATTGATGATGCCCAACTGTGCGAACTCGTTCGAGAACACTTTCCTTTGACACCCAAAGGAATCATTGAGCATCTTGAACTGCGACGTCCTGTCTTCCGTCAAACTACCGCTGGTGGCCACTTCGGTCGGGAAGGCGAAGGTTTCACTTGGGAGCAGACAGACAAAGCCGAAGCCTTGGCAACGGCAGCCGGAATTGCAGCAACGGCCTAGGTTGTGCGGCTCGCATGGACAACCGATCTGCATCTGAATTCTGTTCCCACGCCAGCGTGGGAACAGTGGTTTCAGAACATCTCATCGCTGCAGCTCGATGGCCTGCTGATCACTGGCGACATTTCTGAAGGCGATGATGTTATCAGGCAACTGCTGCGGTTTGTGGAGAGAAGCAACTTGCCCATCTATTTCGTGCTGGGCAACCACGACTTTTATGGCAGTACAATTCAGGCCACACGGCAGAATTTGGTTCACTCGTGTCGTGAATCCAGTCAGCTGCACTATCTGACAGATCTGTCACCGATTCGGATTGCAAGCGGAGCCTACCTGTTGGGCGAAGATGGATGGGCCGATGGAACGGTTGGCAACTATGAACAATCGACCATTGAATTGAAAGACTTTCAACGCATCGGCGATTTCGCGGCGACCGGACCTTCCTACTGGAAACACCAGCTTCAAAGAATCGGATCCGAATCCGCTCAACGATTGCGAATCAAACTGAACCAGTTACCACGGGATGCCAATCAGGTGCTGGTGCTTACCCATGTGCCGCCTTTTCGTGAAGCGTGCTGGTACGAGGGTCAAACAACGGACGACAATTGGGCGCCGTTCTTTGTAGCAGGGCAGATTGGCAACACCCTGACAGAATTCTGTCACCAACGACCCGAATGTAAAATCACCGTGCTGTGCGGACATACGCACCACGCTGGAGTCGCACAGATGTCTGATAATCTTCAGGTTTTCACAGGAGCAGCGACTTACGGACGACCGGAAATCGAAGCAACGATATCGGTCAGTGCAGATGCTCTCGAGTTGACACGACTCGCGCCCTGAACCTCCGGCAATCTGAACCTGATTGCTTTTGCACGTGAGCCTTCAACAGCGAGACCAACACCTCGTCGATCTGCATCAACTTCGGTATTGGCTCCAAAGCGACAGTAGTTCCACCAAATGGTCAACCGCTGCAGACATTTCATCCAGACAGGCAAATTCGGTAACCGCGTGAATGTTATGTTGACCACTGGAGAGGTTTGGAGTGGGTAATCCCTTCTCCGTCAATTGACTGCCATCAGTTCCACCCCGGATACTCTCGCTCCTGTATTCAATGCCCAGATTTTCAAACGCCTGCTGCGCAAGCGTTACTGCCTCAGGCAGATCTTTCAGACCATCCCGAAGATTCCGGTACTGCCTGACTATTTCCACGTTTGCCTTCAGTCCTGGCATCATCTTCACAACTTCGTCGGCTGTATCCTGAAGTTGCCGGGAATAAGCCGACAGATCCTCGGTTTCAAACGACCGCAGAATGATTTCAACGGTCGCTTCTCCAACCCCACCCTCGATCACATACGGATGAATGAAACCTTCCCGTTTGTCCGTTGTTTCAGGTGAACAGGTATCACTGGGCAGTCTTGCCACAAAATCAGCAGCAGCTCTGACAGCATTCACCATGCGGTCCTTGGCAATGGAAGGATGGATGTTATGTCCTTCAAAGCGGACGGTCGCTGCATCGGCTGAAAAAGTTTCTTCATCGATGATCGCAGCGCCACCGCCATCAAGTGTGTAGGCGACAGTGGCATCAAGTTTCTGCAAATCAATTTTGTCTGTACCACGGCCAATTTCTTCATCGCACGTGAATAATACCTTGACTGGACCGTGTACCAGATGAGGATTTTCTACCAGAGTAGCAACCAACTCCATGATGATCGCAACACCAGCTTTATCATCACCTCCCAACAAGGTTGATCCATCGGTCGTTACCAGAGTCATCCCAATCATCGATTGAAGGGCCGGACAGGAAGCAACATCAATGACATTACCGGAAGGCAGTTGAATATCACCGCCAGCATAGGACCGAATCACCTGCGGTTTGACATGATCTCCGGGAGCTTCCGGAGACGTATCGAGATGGGCCACCAGCGCGACAGTTGGTCCCGATTCTCCATTGCTGGCGGGAACGGTGCCCCAGACCAGCGCATTTTCATCCTGGCAGGCATCTTCGATGGTCAGCTGACGTAATTCTTCCAACAGCAACTTACCCAATTCCCGTTGACCTGCTGAACTGGGATAGTCATCACTGCCCGGATCGGCTGAAGTTCCCACCTGTACGTAAGACAAAAATCGCTGAAGAAGTCTCTCTTGATTGATCTGAACGCGATCAGAAATGGTATCTGTCATGGTGTTTTGCAGAAAATGGTGTTTTGCAGAAAACAGGGAAAGAAGACGGATGAATCCGCTACGTTAGAACACAGACCCGAAACGTTGTACATTGTGTCGCTGTGGCGGAAACTGGTTTTAACACATCACCGGGCAAGTAGAAGATGAGCGAGAAAGTCGCACACCTCGTTTTTGACGTCGAGAGCATCTCCGACGGAGACCTGATCTCAAAAGTCCGCTACCCCGAGCAGGATCTGACGCCCCGCGAAGCTATCGCAACTTATCAAGATGAATTGATGGAACAACGGGGGACTACCTTCATACCCCACACGTTCCAAATACCCATTGCAGTGGTGATTGCAAAAGTCGCGAAGAACCTGCAATTGCTGGATGTTGTGTCGATTGACGAACCCGAATTTCGTCCACATGTGATCACTGAAAACTTCTGGCGAGGATGGGAAGCGTATCAACATCCCCAGTGGGTGACATTCAACGGACGTACATTCGATATCCCGTTGATGGAACTTGCCGCATTCCGGTACGGTGTCTCCTTACCAGAATGGTTCAAATCAGATGGTTACAAATCGCCACGTAACCGATTCAATTCGACCGCTCATCTGGACCTTCAAGATGTTCTGACCAATCACGGCGCCGCTCGCTGCAATGGTGGTCTGAATCTCGTCGCACAATTGCTGGGTAAGCCCGGTAAAATGGGCCTGACCGGTGATAAAGTGCAGGAACAATGGGACGCTGGACACAAAATGGCCATCAGTGATTATTGCCGCTGTGATGTGCTGGACACGTATTTTGTCTTTCTGCGAACCCAGGTCCTGACTGGAAAAATTACTCTGCAAGAGGAAAATGAACTCGTCACAGCAGCTAAGCACTGGATCCAACAAAGAGCAGACAAGTGCGAAGCATACGAATCCTATCTGGCCAGCTGGAGTGATTGGACAAATCCGTGGGAATCCAATCCGCCAGATCAGAATTCACGTGAAACCTGATGTGAAACCGTACGTCAGCAGCGCGAATTCATCTTTACCTATTCGGTCTCATCCCGCTATTGTCCGGAATGACGCCGAGTGTCATGAGAAGATGCTCGTCTCTCTTACCCGCGCTAACTTCTACTGATTCGAATTTCATCGATGGCCGGACACGGAAGTCTCTGCCCCCGCAATCCGATCTCAAAATCACCCTTCAAGGTGAACCGGTCAAAGTGTGGTCTGACTTGGATACGAGTCATCCTGTTCCCACTGCTTGTTACCATGCTTGCAGGAGAACAGGTTTTCGCCAGTGATGCCGCACCCCAACTGTACACATCACAGAACCAGACTCTTGACGTCGCTCTGGATTTCGAATGGACGAGCCAGGATTCCCAGTATTGTCACTTGCGACTGAAATTGATGGATCAGTCAGCCGGTCATCAATGCGTGATCCGCAAAGTGGAAAACCTGTCGGATTCCGATGACACTGTTGCCGCATTCAATCTGACTGCGGATGGAAAACGACTGGACATTCAACCGCGCGGTCAAGTCAAGTCTGTTCGATTCCGCCTGTTCGTGCAGGGCACAAAAGATACACGCGTTACAGTTGATGTTCTGGCTGATCCACGCAATCCGGAAACAAGCCAATTTCAACGGAACCAGCGTGAGATGAGTCTGAATGAAATTCTCAAAACTGGAACGCTTTCATCCGGAACTCCGATCACCAGCCCCGAAACTGGACAACCAAAGCCAACGTGGTCCATCAGACGCGCTGTTACGGACGAACTTCGGATTTCCGAACTCCCTGTAATCCCGATCTATGAACCGGGTGCGACACTGGAACTGACAGCTGCCATCAACGCAATGAACCGGCATTCATCGTCAGTTCTGACCTTGCACTATTCAATCATTCAGGTGTCCAGCCAAAAAACAATTGAACGACATAGGCGTTCAGTCAGTGTCAATACGGAGGGCAACAGCGAGACCATTCCGATCTCTGTTATCGTCCCCGATGCTCCCGGGGTATACGAAATAAGCTGTCATCTGAGTGAGGATGATGAGCGCATCTGGGACCGCTTGAGACGACGCGAATCCCGACTCCTGAAAACGGGACGTCCCTTCTTTGTTCTACCCGGAAAAGAGTCGACTACCTCCTTGTCGACAGAGTCCTGGACGACAGCTGGAACGATCAGACCATCGGAATCCACCTGGTCCGTGGGCCAATGGTTACCTAAAACGACAACACGCTTCATTCCCGGTGTCAATTCTGCTGAACCAACCAACCAGCTTGGAAAAACCCAACACGGAGACGAAACCGTCTCAATTCTGTCATCCGCGACCCCTTTTCAAGCCACTCTGCCAATTCTGACACCCGGAAACCCACACAAAATTACACTTCGTTTGCCAGCAACGCAGAATGTCAAGCTCCAAATCCAAGTCGGCGGACTCTATGATCGAGATGACCCCGCTACAGATTTCGTGCTCAATGACACAAAATCCATCGACTCGAATGAACAATGGCGAACTTGCACTTTCGTGCATTATCCTGCGAAAGATGACCAGATATGGCTCACGAATCTTTCAGAAGATGAATTGCTGATCGAGTCCATTGACGTGCAAGCCGGACCGCCTGCACTGACAAAATCTGCCAACAACGTGGTCGCCCAACCGGTTTTCAATCAGCATCGTACATCCATCCTGCATCTCGACGACATTGAATGGGTCGAATCGCTCTCCAAGGATGTAGCGACTGGGAATTCGTACGATGAGTTCGACATCCAGACCATTCAAGCCCTGAAACTCTGGGTTGCTTTGCATCGAATCTGTGATCTTGCCAAAGCCAATGGCATGAACGGAATCATGTTCCCGGCAAACACTGGTGGAAAGACCCTGTTTCAAACACGCAGCATGCTGCCGAGGAAAGATTCCCGATACCCGGAATCCAACCAGCTGGCCCTCGCAATTGCGTTGATGGCCAACAAGGATCTGACCGCGCAAGTCAGACTTGACCCCAACTTTCAGCTTACACCTGTGGAGCAGGCGATACGCGAGAATCCCGATCTGATTCAACAATTCACCAGAACGCAGAATCGTAATGTCTTTCAGTACAATCTGCTACATCCGCTCGTGCAGGACAACCTGCAGAAACTGGTCGCCGAGCTGACATTTCAATGCAGTGATTTCGAACACTTCGCCGGGATCACGATCAACTGCGGATCCAACAGCCACCTGCAACCCATTCGGCAGATTTTCAGTGATGACGCAACTCTGATCGCATTCGCTAAATCACTCAAGGTGAACGTAAATATCGAACAACTGCGTTCATGGTCGCAAACTGATGGCAGGTCTACCTATGAGAAATGGGTGATGCAAGCGACGAATCTCTGTTTCCAGCAACTGCAGAGCATTGATCCACAAATCTCACTCAACCTGCAGTTTGAACCGCATCAGAATTCGGCTCGAAAAACTGACGCAGCTTCTTTGCTGACATTCCAACCGGACGAAACTTTCCCGGTTGCTATTGGACGGTCTTTTGCCTACCGCGAACCACCAGCGCTGGTACGCGAAATGCTACGTGTTCCGTCAAAAGTCAATGAGCCTGAATCCGGGGCAACCACGTTTTTCGATACGGCAATGCAGGTCAACCAAGTACCACTTGTTCAACCTGAGAGCGTCATTCTCGAGGATACTTGCCATCTCATTGAACGTCGTGATCCCGGCAATCTTGTGATCACGCTTCCCTTGCATGGTCGAGTATTACAGTCAGAGTTGGCAACTCTGCTGCAAACCTTTCAGGCGATGCCAAGAAAAGGGCTGGAGTCAGTGGAGGTAGCGAGCAAGGCCCAAAACGTGGTCTGCCTGAAACGCGTGCAGAGTGATGGGTACCTTTATCTGGCGTGTCTTTGTCTGACGCCTTGGGCAAACGATCTGGAAGTCAAAACCAGTCAACCGGTCGAGTGGGAACTGATTAGCGGAAATTCAAATGACTTTGAAATCGAAAAACTGGGCAAAACGACAGCAAGATTCAAAGTACCGGAAGGAAAGTTGATCCTGCTGCGTTCAAGACAGCCAGCTGCAGAAATTCAAATCGTATCATGTAAAACCCGGCTCAGTGGAGGATCTGAAACGCTGGCCGAGATCAAGAGCCAGGTCACGTTGATCGCTCAAAGAATTGGAATCCTGTTCGACTTCGATTCATATGACGCCTTGAACAACGGGAGCTTCGAAAATGCAAACGGAATGGGATTGGTGGGATGGTTGCACGCCCAGCATCCCGCAGGATGTGTTCGTGTCGACGATGCAAAGTCTCTTGCTGGAAAAAACTCGATTTTGCTTACTACCGAAACAAATACGACAGCAAGAACCTGGCTCGTGAGCGAAACCATCACGCCACCCGAATCGGGACGACTTGCAGTCTCCTTGGCGTGTCTGGCCGAAACGGGTCAGAACATCGGAACACACCGCCTGAGAGTATCACTTGAAGCCACAGTGGATGAAAAACCGGTCCGCTATTCAAGTGAATTCGATATCCCAAAAAACGGAAAATGGGGAAATCGGGAAGTACGCCTTGAAGCTCTCAACATCGATGCCAGCAAAATGCATTCCCTGCGACTTACCATTGACAGTCTTTCAAGTGGTCGCATCTGGATCGATGACATCCGGTTACATGATCAGTTTCCCACGATCAGTGAACGCGATGAGCTGCAAAGCGAAGCTTTTCTGGCTGTTCAAGGCCTGCAAAAAAACAACCTTGCCCCGGCAGGTCGCCTGTTGCAAAACGGATGGGCACAACATCTATTGAAGTTGTCAGAGATACAGACGACAGCACCGGCAACAACAGAAGTGGACAAAACTGAGCCCCAGGATGCACCGGGAATCGCCGAGCGTATCCGCGACTGGATTCCTCGAACCTTGCGTTTTTGATCAACTGGCTGCCAAACAGGTAATCCACCATGAACCGATGGATCAAACGGATCGGCTTCACTGTTCTGGTGATTCTTGTACTTGTCTGTTTCGCAGTAATCTGGCTACTGGAACAGACGAAGATCGTTCCGGAATTCTACACGGAAGCAACGCAAAATCGCTCTGCAAATACTGAAGCCGCAAGCAAGGCACTGACGGCCAACGTCACGAAGCTGCAAAAGGATCTGGCGAGACCCGGGTTTTGGGAGGCAACCTTCAACGAGAGTGACATCAATGCATGGCTCATCGAACAGCTACCACTGAAATTTCAACAGCTCCAGAAGGCCGGGGCCAGAGATCCGAGAATCTGCATCAAGAACGAATACCTGCTGGCAGCGGCACGCTACTCCGATTCGACTCTGGATACAGTCCTTTCCTGCCGATTACAAATTGAATTGACAGAACAACCAAACCTGCTTGCAGTCCATGTCAGTGAACTGAAAGCGGGTGCCGTGTCTATTCCGCTGAGTCAGTTCATCAATGAAGTCACTCAGGAAACTGACCAGAGTGGGGTTGATCTCCGCTGGGATCACACCGACGAAGGACCAATTGCTTTGATCCAAATACCCAGCGAGCATCCCGATTATGCTCATGGCCCTGTCATCATTGAATCAATCCGCTTCACCAACGGAGCAGTCATTCTTTCGGGTCGGACGGGTGAAAGAGCTGCAGGTTGTTATCAGCCAAGAAGCCCGATCTATCGCTTCGTGACCTATCATTCTGACGAAAATCGTAATTCAAAAGCTGGCTCGAAGTCCCGCTCAGTCCCCAAACGCCGTTGAGTAATCTCCACTCGAGCGTATCGGGAATCGCAATCCAGCTGCCACGCCAGACGCGCGTGAAAAGCCACGTCGCCTGATATTTTTTTCAAATGGGTGAACTCGCCAGCAAGTAGTCTTCGAACACTCCCTCGGCCCCCGCCAATTTCGCCTTCACGATCAAGGTAGATCAATCGGTGGTCAGGCAGTTGATGACAGGGCAGCTCGAATGAAGTCCCAAAGTCCGTCACCACTTTCGTCGACCAGGTGGTAAGTGCTTCTCCTGACTCGAACAGCCAATCCAAATGCGTCTCTGTTGTTCGCATGAATTGTGGTCCAACCTCATGCAGAAGAACGACGAAACGTTGCGCAGAATCACTCTTATCAGTCATTTGTGATTTTCTACCCGTTCTGCTTCTTGATCGACCAGCTCGAAACCAATGTCATCAGATGACACCCATTCAACAGCAGCATCATGGTTTTGGTACTGCCTGATACTGGCTGAGAAACCGCTCATCCATCTTTTTTTGGGTAAGAAGAATGAATTGCGCTCGGCGATATGCTTCCTGCTTCTTCCCCATTCGCTGCAACACATCAATGGCCGACAGTTTTGCTTCATGCCAATTATCTGAACCCTGCGGCAAACCGGAAGCCAATTCATCCCAGAATCCGATTCCTGCCTCCTGCGCACCCCTGTTAGCCGTTCCCACCAGCATTTCAGCTGATGCTTTCAGCGACTGCAAGGGATTCTCTGACTTCTGATTCACCTCCTTGAGCACTTCGATTGCCCGATTGACATCATCGCTCCAAAGACACCGTTCTGCTAAAGCCATGGAAACGGGTGCAGCGTTCAACCAGTTCGTCAATATCGCAACCGTTCTTTTCCGCAAAGCTGGATCAGAACGGGCATCCTTCATGAGTCGCCGCTCCACCTGACCGAGTAAATCACCCGGTGGTTTTTGGCTGGGCAGCTTTCCACTGCGCCGAAATTCGAGCAGCGAATCAATGAATGGATCCTGTGGCAACTTATCCGGTCCGTTCGCCTGAAGATTGCCAAGTTCAGAACGTTTGAGATACAAGCCACAGATCAGACGAAAGTAGCTTCGCATCGTCTCATTACTGGCGAGCCTGTTCATGGTGGCCAGGAACAACTCTGTTGACTTCTGGCGATCAGATAAACTTGCCTGTCGACCACTCTCTGCGTTTGTTGGAACTGATTCTAACGCCGTATTCTGCAAAACCAGCAGCCATGAGTCAGCGATCGTCTTTGCCAGGTCCTGATCAATGTTTCCCGCGTCAACACCTGAAAGAACAGAGGCTGCATCCAGATAACGTTTCTGTGATTTGAGAATGTTCCCCAACCATGCGCGAATGGATCTGGAATTGGAACTGTCCGGCCACCGCTCCAGATTCATACTCAAAATCGATTCCAGCCGTTTCACGATCTGTGGGTCTGCAAGATCCTGTTTGGTGAGCAGGATGGCAGCCTGAAGATGTGTTGCCTGCGATTGTTTTGCGTCGGGTTTTGCCAACGATATGTTCTGCAGTAAATCGATGGCATCATCCATCCGTTTGGCAGCCAGAAACGCAGCAGCCGCTTCAGCAACCCGCTTCATGGCACGATCAGGATCTCCTTCGGCTGCGGCCGCAGCTGCCAGCAGATCGCCAGCCCTGCTGGGATCGCCACGACGCAACCAATCCTGGCCCTGCGCTGCGATGAGTGAGGGATCCACTGTGGATGGTGACTGGCCAGTGGAATTCAGATGCGACAATGCAACAGCATCAGCACGACGTCGTGCGAACGGTCCACCTCGCCGTTGAATCGCATCCAGCCAATCACCAACACCACGCCCCTGATTGACCACCAACAGAAACTCCAGCCGGGCCAAATCCATCTCCGGCGCCTGTGGCGCCGCCTCCGGTACATCACCGAAATATTCGTTCAGCAGCTTTCGCCCCAGCTCGGTCTGACCCTGAGCAATGCACAACCTCACCTTGAGAGCCTGCAATCTGGTCGGGACCACACCATTGGACTGGAGCATCAATTCGTTCAACAAAGCATCACAACGTTCAAACTGTTTTGCTCTGAATACAGCTTCGATGCGTAATCTCTCAACTTCTTTTCGTGCCATGGTCCCAGCGGGCAAGCGACCCATGGCATCATCAGCGACCTGCTCTGCTTTCGTAGCCGCAGCGATCGATTCCGCGCTACCGTCAGGGAACAGATCCGTTTGCACGAGAGCGAGTGTGACCATTTTGATTTGAAGTTGCTGTCCAAGCCGATTCAAATCGGCGATCTTTCCCCGACTCCCGGCACTTCGATCCGATGCAAGGGCCGCTGTGCTTTCCTGAATTTCATCAACAAGCGTTGTCACATGGTTCATTGCCGTCAGCAGCCGTCTGGTGGCAAACTCCTGAACGTTTTCGTTACTTGGGGATACCACTGCTCGCAGCACACTATAAAGAGCGGCGGATTTCTCACTCTCCAGCAACTGTGCTTTTAAAAATAAAGCACGTGGGTGATCAGGATAGGCACGCAACAAGTCACTGACAGGCTGCTGAACTTCAAGTAATTCTGCCTCGTCAAATGTACCGCGTATCATCTGCTGTGCTGTCAAAGTCTCTGACTGTCTGATCTTCCATCTGGCAGCTGAATCGCTCTGAAGCGGTATACCGCTTGATCGTAAACGGCAAAGCTCCAAAGCATCATCAAACCTTCCACGATCCAACAGAGCCTGAATCAGATCCTGATCAAGATCCCGAGTCTTACGACCAACATCTGCGAATTTCTGATCAGCCAAAAGACTACGCCAACACGGGGTGCCAAACCACACAAGAAGCATGGCAAGCGTCAGCATGACTTTGCATTGTCCAAATCGAATCATGCTTACTCCGGCTTCGCGGCGAAGAGCACGCGGTCGAGACCAGCGGCGCGTGCCGCATCATAAGCCTCCACAGCAATGTCCATGGTAACCTTTTCATCTGGATCAACGATCACTGGGGGTTGGACCCCCAGTGCAGTAATCTCAGTCAGCCGGGCTTTCAAATCACTCATCTGCCCAAGCTCCTCCCCATTCAGAACAATTTGTACTCCTTCAGCCTGCCACAACAGCCGAATGATGATCTCATCAAACTTTTCGACTGGTGGCGTATCACTGGATTCTTCCGCCGCTCCCATGGGTAACTCAGCCAGCGAACCAGGCAAATCAAACTCGGGCAGTTCAAAGCTGGTTGTCCAGACAAAAAACACGAGCAGCAGAAAAACCACGTCAATCATGGGGGTCATTTTCAATTCCAATGAATCATCATTGGAAGTGGGTGGCAATTTCATGGTCCGGCCCCCTCGCGAACCGCAATGTTGGCATCCGTGATTCCAGCCAAGGCAGCCTCTCGAAGCAACGGTTCAACCTGTTGATACTCGACGGCACCATCTGTTCGAATGCGGATGGCTGCAGCCGAACCCTGCCGGGTCTTGAGGTCAGAAAAAATTGCCCGCAAGTTGGATAAATCGACGACATTCCCGGAAACCAGCCAACGTGCATCCTGATCGACACTGATCGTCAATGGAGCTTTTTCTGGATCAACCGGATCAAACGTGGAAGCAACCGGCAGGTCCAGCGGTAACCGGTTTTCCTGCCGTGCGAGATGGCTGGAAACAAGAAAAAAAATGATCAACAGAAAAACCACGTCAATCATCGGAGTCATGTTGGCGCCAACACTGCGGCGATTTCCTTGATTGGGAATTTGCATTCTCCCATGGTACCTCACGATCGGGTTCCAATCCGATACCCTGTTACTCCTGAATTCTGCTTTTGCGACGGGTCCGAACGACTGGAACATGATTTCATGGGCGAAAATACAACCTTCCTGAAGAACTTCCTGCGAAATCCAGGACAAGTGGGGGCGATCGCACCTAGCAGCAGCCATCTGGTCAAGATGATGGTGGACTGGTTTGAGTGGGAACGAATCCGCAATGTGGTTGAATTCGGACCTGGAACAGGTGTCTTCACCCGGGCCATCACTGAACGGCTCCACCCTGAAAGCAAGTTTTTCGCAGTCGAGAAATCCACTGAGATGGCAGAAGTCACACGAAACCGATGCCCCGAAATCAAGGTCTACAACGACAGCGTGACAAACATCGCTCAGCTCTGCGAGCAAGAGTCGATCGACAAGATTGATGCTGTGATCTGCGGACTGCCATGGGCCTCATTTCCCGAATCTCTTCAGACCGAAATCATGGAATCCATGTTGGCTGTGCTTGCCCCGAAAGCTCAATTCGCAACATTCGCTTATTGGCAGGGAGTCGTGCTTCCGGCTGGCATCCGCTTCAATCGAAGACTACGGAACACTTTTGCAAAGGTGGAACGAAGTCCAAGTGTCTGGCTGAACCTGCCGCCAGCTTTCGTTTACCGCTGTACGCAACCTTTTCTGCCGGAACCGGGCAAGTGAAAACATGCTTTCTCCGGGTTCCCGAAACAAACAGATTCAGTCGAAAGAGAAAACTCTGCTGAGTAATTTGGCATGCTGACTGGATGACTCCGATCATGCATTCCACCCCACTGTCGATCCGTTTCAAATGCTGAACATCGCTCGTCGACAAACAACCGGGTTGGTCTTCCCATGCACACGGAATCACCCTCAAACGAAGCAGGCAATTCCCGTCATGTCCTTGATCATGAGCAACGACCCGGAAGGTCGATTCTACCCGAACCAGAATTGAGACAATTTTCCGCTGGATACGGACCCTGTACTGACACGATCCCCTATCATGCACCAACGAAGGAATCATTCAGTGCGACTGGGAACATTGGCAGTATCCCACCAGTCAAATATCCAGCGTTGTCGATTTTCAGCAAGTTGACATTGGTGATTTGTAGCCGTTTTGGAATGACTGCGGTTACACTGTCAGTAACGTCCGTTCATCAAAAACCCATACGACCCATCATTCACATGCGCGGTTTTATTCCGATCATCATCATCGTTCTCACCTGCATCAGCGATATGCACTGCCATGCGGATGAGAGCCTTTCTTTCAATCGTGACATACGTCCCATTCTTTCGGACGCCTGTTTTTTTTGTCATGGTCCTGACGCAGAGCACCGCGAAGCCGACTTGCGACTCGACTTGGAGGAAACAGCAAAGCAGGGTGCCATTGAGTCCGGGAACGCAAAAGCGAGTGAGTTGATTGCAAGAATCACGTCAAACGATCCTGACGAAAGAATGCCTCCGCCGGAATCAGGGAAGAAACTGACCCAGAAGCAGATGGATCTCTTGAGCCGCTGGATCGACCAAGGTGCGGTCTATGAGCCACACTGGGCCTACGTCGCACCTGAACCACATCCCGCTCCAGACAACGGGAGTTCATGGCCCCGGGATCCGGTCGACGACCACATTCTGGCGAAACTGCCACCGGACTTGAATCAACCCTCGCCCGACAGTCCCCGGCACACCCTGATTCGCAGGGTGACGTTTGACTTGACCGGACTGCCACCAACACCACAGGAAATTGCCACATTCATCGCCGATCAGGGACCATTGGCTTATGAAAGAGCGGTGGATCGTCTACTCGCATCGCCGGCTTTCGGAGAGCGGATGGCGACCTACTGGCTGGACCTCGTCCGCTATGCTGACACGGTGGGCTACCACGGCGATCAGGATCATAACATCTCGCCTTACCGCGACTATGTCATTGACAGTTTCAATGATGATCTGCCATTCAATGAATTCACACGCCAACAGTTGGCAGGCGATCTGCTAAGCAACCCGACACTGTCACAACAAATCGCGACTGGATACAACCGGCTTTTGCAAACCACGCATGAAGGAGGATTGCAGCCCAAAGAGTATCTTTCCATTTATGCAGCGGACCGGATCCGAAATGTCTCCGCAGTCTGGATGGGAGCCACAATAGGATGCGCCCAATGCCACGATCACAAGTACGATCCCTTTTCCAGCAGAGATTTCTATTCAATGGTGGCTTTTTTTGCTGACATTGACGAACAGCAGCATTTCAAGGTCGGCACGAATTCGCTGCCAACGAAACGACCGCCCGAAATCTCGGTAGGAATCCGCTGGCAACGCGAGCGGGCAAATGAAATAGAATCCCAATTGAAGGTTCTGAGAGGTCAACTCAAGACGAGTACTTCTGATCAGGCTGCCGAGGTCAGCAGCAGAATCACGGAATACGAGAATGAACTCAAGACTCTGAAGGCATCGCATCGTCTCACCATGGTTACCAAATCAGTGGCTCCGAGACAGATTCGGATTCTCCCGAGAGGGGACTGGTTGGATGAAAGTGGACCGATCGTCGAGCCAGCAATACCAGCCTTTCTGGGAAAGCTCGACACGAAGGGAAAACGAGCAACCCGACTCGATCTTGCCAACTGGCTTCTCGATGTCGACAACGGAATCGGCGGGCTGACTGCCCGAGTCTTTGTGAACCGCTTTTGGTACCTCCTTTTTGGACGTGGCATCTCGCCATCTCTCGGCGATTTTGGCGGCCAGGGACAACCTCCCAATCACCCCGAAATGCTCGACCAACTTGCTTTGGACTTCATTCAGGATGACTGGAGCGTGAAGAGGATGATGCGGCGTCTTGTTCTGTCCCGCACCTATCAACAAGCCTCCGATACAACAGAAAAGCAACTGCGTGAAGATCCTTACAATCAATGGTTTGGGCGGCAATCACGTTATCGGATGCCAGCCGAAATGGTACGTGACAACGTGCTGTCGGTAAGCAATCTTCTCGTTCATACCGTCGGAGGGTCGAGTGTCAAACCAATGCAACCCACCGGCTACTATCGTCATCTGAATTTTCCAAAACGTGTTTACACACCTCACCTGGACCAACGGCAATATCGCCGCGGAGTATACGTCCACTGGCAAAGACAGTTTCTGCACCCAATGCTGAAAGCACTGGACGCACCAAGCCGCGAAGAGTGCACTGCGCAAAGGGCGCGATCCAATACGCCACTGGAAGCCCTTGTCCTACTCAATGACCCCGCCATGGTTGACGCTGCGGTGGCTTTTGCCAGCAGTCTGCTGACGGTTCAGGAGGAGGAACCGGAAACCAGAATCCAGCGGGCGTTTGAATTGACGGTCTCACGGAAACCAGATGCATTCGAACTTGATGCGCTTCTGAAGCTACTGGAATCCGAAATCCGGCATTACCGTGTCCAACCCGACGATGCAGAAACACTGCTGAAATCGGTTGACAGGAATATTGACATCGGATCCCTCAATCCGACGGAACTTGCTGCCTGGACTACCATCACCCGCGCTCTGCTGAATCTGCAGGAAACCGTTACCCGATACTAACAGGCCAGAGCCACCACTCTCGCAATCGCATTTCCATCTCTGGTCCAAAGCCATACTCATGACACAGCATTCAAATCTGACCAACCGACGTGCTTTCCTTTCGAACAATGGAGTCGCTTTGGGTAGTGCTGCTCTGGCCTCTCTGCTGTCAGACGACTCCACTGCAGCTGACCGGGTCAACGCCAGTGCGAGAACAGACTTGCCACACCATCTGGGAAAGGCCAAACGCGTCATCTTCCTCTGCATGGCTGGTGGTCCATCCCATCTGGAAACCTTCGATTACAAACCGGAACTTCAGAAGCTTGATGGTCAACCGATGCCAGATTCCTACACTGCTGGCCAACCGATCGCGCAGCTGCAGGGAAAAGAACTGAAATGCCAGGGTCATTTGACCAAGTTCGCACAGTACGGACAGTCGGGTCAATGGATCAGTGACTTTCTGCCCTATCACCAGAAAATGGCTGATGAAATCTGTGTCATCCGATCCATGGTGACGGAACAAATCAATCACGATCCAGCTCATACGTTCATGAATACGGGAACGGCTATCAGTGGCCGACCATCGATGGGATCATGGGTCACCTATGGTCTGGGCAGCGAAAGCGAAGACCTGCCCGGATTCGTCGTGCTCACCAGTGTGGGTGGTCGTAATCCACAGCCCATCGCGTCACGGCAATGGTCGGCAGGATTCCTTCCAAGCCGGTATCAGGGAGTCGAGTTCAGTGGCAGTGGACAACCGGTGAACTACGTCGACGCTCCTCAGGGCATCAAACGCGAACAGCAACAGCGGCTGATTGATACCATTGGCCAGCTCAACCAACATCGCTTGAAACCAACAGGAGATCCGGAAATCGAAACCCGTCTGGCGAACTATGAAATGGCATTTCGCATGCAGACGTCAGTGCCCGAACTGGCAGACGTGTCAGATGAACCGCAACACGTTCTGGACATGTACGGTGCTAAACCCGGAGATGGTTCCTACGCATCCAACTGCCTGCTTGCACGGAGACTTGCTGAACGCGGTGTTCGCTTCATTCAGCTTTACCACCGGGGATGGGATCACCATGGCGGGCTTGAACGATACATGGACATTTGCTGCGGTTTGACAGATCGGCCAACATGGGCCCTGCTGACCGATTTGAAACAGCGTGACATGCTCAAAGACACCTTGATCATCTGGGGTGGAGAGTTTGGTCGAACCCCCATGTTCCAGGGAAAAGGTGGCGCAGGACGTGATCATCATATCAAGGGATTCTCAATGTGGATGGCCGGTGGAGGTATCAAGCCCGGATCCAGCTATGGTGCCACTGATGATCTTGGTTATCACGCCGTAGATGATGTCGTGCATGTCCGGGACCTGCATGCCACCATGTTGCATCAACTGGGTATCAATCACCGCAACTTCACACATAAATTCCAGGGACTGGACATGAAGCTGACAGGTGTTGAACCAGCGCGGGTCATCCGGCCAATCATCACGTGAAAGCGAACCTTCAAGGTGCCCCTCAGCGGTGGCAATGCCATCCTCATCCTGCACGCTGGAATCAGCGCTTCAACTCACTTGCTGATTCAGGATCAAGTACAAAAGTCAGGTTCGAATGTCCCTGCAACAATGAGGCCGGATTCCCGGGATCAGAGGGTTCTTCGATCGCTACCCGAATGGCCTTGGCTTTCGCTTTCCCCGTCGCCATCAATATGATTCGACGGGATTCAAGGATCGTCCCGATACCCATGGTGATGGCATGTCTGGGAACTTCTGCGGCTGAATTGAAAAACCGGGAATTGGCTTCAATCGTATCCTCTGTCAAATCCACTTGCCGCGTGCGACTGTCAATGGCTGAACCAGGCTCATTGAAGGCGATGTGCCCATTGTTGCCAATTCCCAGCAACTGAAGGTCTATTCCGCCAGCTTGCCGGATTCGCTCCTCATAATCCCGGACATGTTCTGGAATGTTCGCCGCAAGGCCATTTGGAACATGCGTCCGTTCACGCACCACGTTAACATGGTCAAACAGTTGTTGCTGCATGAAATACCGATAACTCTGATCGTGCTCCGGCCCCAAACCGATGTACTCATCAAGGTTGAAGGTGGTCACGTCGGAAAAATCGAGCTGGCCGGCTCGATGTCGATTCACCAGCAGGCGATAAACTCCAATCGGTGTACTGCCGGTTGCCAACCCAAGCACACCTGCAGGTTTTTCACGAAGCGTCTCCTGCATCAAGTCTGCCGTACAACGAGCAGCATCTTCCTGATCAGAAGCAATCAATATCCTTGGTTGGTTAACCCTGGTCATACAACATCCTGTTCCAATAAAGCCGCAGAAGCCAACAATTCATCAGTCCAATCACGGGGTCCCAAAACCTGGCGCAGAGGTAACCGTAAATCATCTCGAACAAATACCCGTACCTGTTTGACCTGATTATCAAATTGCCTGCTCGCCAACGCTGATGCAACCGGTGATACATCACCCAAGGTACGAATCGTCCCGTCCCGACCGAGTACATCTACATCGATATCGACTTCCAGTTTGACGGGCGGTGCATCCAGCAGGATATCTGCCGGGTGAATGGGAATCCCTGTTCTGCTGGAAATTCTCTCGGCAAGCTTCTCGGAACATGCGACCAACCACCAATAAGGCTTGCGAGCCACGGACTGGTGTACCTCAGAACCATCAACCACGTTGAATTCCGCAATCCGTTTGTAAAGTCGGCGACGCGCACCGAACAGTCCCTCGGCAAGCGGCTCCGCAACACTTCCCTCCGCAGCACGTCTCAACATTGCTACCCATGCAGCATCATCAAGACCCAGTGTTGATGGCAGATCTATCCGGTTCTGGAGCAGGAAGACACACCGCTGCAGCATGGCAGTGGCCGATCTGACGGCATGGTGCCAGTAAACTTCACTGAACATGACATAACGTGAGAACACCATCATTTCTGCAGCTGTACGACCTTTGTCCATGATCGCCAACCGCGATGTAGCCGCATTGAAACAAAGCGAACTGATCAATCGACCAGCATCAAAGTTTCTTCCATAGGGTACACCAGCATGCAGACTGTCTCGCTGAAGGTAATCAAGCTTGTCAATATCGACCGGACCACTGATACAGCTGCGCAGGAAATGGCATGCTTCCTTTTCCGTCGCTTGAGACGGATCCGGCAATTCAGATTCAAGCAGCGAAAGCACTTGAGATGAATCGCATTGCCAGTCCTGCTCAATGCAATCTGCGAGGCCAGTGTTGTTGATAATCTGTCGGATACGCGATTCATGTTCACCGAGCTCTCCGATTTCCATGTCTTCAATCGGGTGACAATACGGCCAGTGACCCACATCGTGAATCAGTGCAGCAACTACAAAAGCTTCTGCCATTGCAGGGCTGATTCGTTGCGTGAACTCGGTATCGGATGAAAACCTTGCTAACACCCGTAAAGCGTTGTGGTACACACCCAGCGAATGTTCAAGACGCGAATGTGTAGCGCCCGGATAAACCAGCGACACCATTCCAAGCTGGCTGATGGACGCCAATCGCCTCATGGGTGCCAGATCAAGAATCCGGCGTACACGATCTGAAACCGGTACATCCTGCGCTGGTGGGATTCGCACAAGTGATCCGATTCGGTGCAGAGCAACTACTTCTGGCAACATGGACGGGCAGTGTGGCTGGAGGTGGGAAGGAGCCGGTCGTGCCAGCAAGTGTAGATCCAGTACTACGTGCTTGTATACAGGCTCAGGCCGCTAATCACCGCCAGGATGACCGTCACGATGAAGTAAAGACCCGCGAGTGTCAGCCCATTGACGGGTTCCAAATCGAAAGTTGCGGCTGACGCAAGCGTCCCCAAACCGATCATCACGATCAGCACAATACCAAAACTCAGATAGCCCATCTCTGTTGGGGAATCCAACTCGAGCACATAACTGGGGACAAAACAGTAGACCAACCATAAAGCGGCCAGAATGACGGACAGAATCAATATCCTGTTCCGTAAATCCGCTCCCACGTAGGGTTCCAATTCCGAATCACGGACAAAACTGTAACCAGACCAGATCAATGGCGGAGCGAGAAGAAGGGCCCCAAGTGCAAGAATGTAAACGGGGATCGTTTCCATTCCCCAACGTAAACCGATTGCGGCTGAAAGAGCCAACAAAATTGCCCCGAATGTGATGAACATACCCTTTCGGGTCACATCAGTTTCGGTACGCTTCAGGGGCTTGAGAATACTCACGCCCTGCCGATCTTTGGGAGCACCATCATCTGGTGCATGAATGACAACTTCTTCGGAAGCGTCGGGCACCTTGATCTGCTTTTTGCAATTCGGACAGGGTCCAGTCTTGCCAGCAAATTTATCGCTAACCTGGAAACGCTTCAGACAACTTGGACAGGTGACTTGAATCGGCATGAATGAACAACAAGGCCCGAGTGAAGAGTCTCAATTCGCAGGCGATGGGACTCACGCTGCGTCACAGAACAGTTTGTCAGGTAAACACATGGCCCCGCAACCCGAGGGCCAAATCGAACCGAAAATACCTGACATCCACCATGATACCCAAGCCACCAAAGAAACGTGCAGCCCCGGGAGCAAAGAAAACGAACCCGCTGCGCATGTGGTGCTCTACCAGCCCGAGATCCCCCAGAATACCGGAAACATAGGACGTACCTGTGTTGCAGTGAATGCAAAACTGTGGATTGTCCGCCCCGCAGCCTTTCAGTTGGACGACGCCAAACTGCGACGAGCCGGACTCGACTATTGGGCCCACTTGGAACGGGGAGATGCCGTCAATTGGGATGATCTGGTAACCCAGCTCCACCCCCGGCCGATGTACTTTCTATCGAGATTCGCCAAAAGAACAATTTGGGAAGCTGACTTCCGTCTTGGCGACGTGTTCGTTTTCGGACGCGAAACTTCAGGTTTGCCGGCATCAATCCTCGATCCCGAGGACCCCCGAGCACTTCGATTACCAACATCAGAACATGTTCGCAGCCTGAACCTCGCTACAACCGCCGGTATTGTGCTGTACGAACATCAACGACAAACCAGTGAGCATCGCAGAGGATCCCAATAGTCAGATTTTCCCGCCTCGTCGTTACTGCAACCAGAGATTAGACTGGAACGGAACCAAGCCTTCGAGTCTGTCCATGAATCAAACTTCATCACATCGCCGACCTCCTCAGATCAGCATCGCTTTCATGATGATGTTGATGTTGATTTTCTCGTTCATCTCAGCTGGACTGTTTTACGCTTCTCGCGTGCCAGCCATTCAGAATGAGATCTCGATGTTCATGACGGGACAAGTGACTGATGGCTCGGAAGAAGAAGCTGGACGAATGGCACAGATTGCGTTTGTCATGTTCACATACACGTCTCCATTGCTGCTCGCTGGTGCCATTTCCATCAGCGTGACTGCCCTGCGTTGGTATGAACGCCGCAGATGAGTCATACCGGTCCTGAATTTTCGCTGGAACAAGTCCGTGACGCTCTGGGCCAGATACCTTGTCCCGGTTCCGTGAAGGACTTCTCCGAGGCAATGACTCAAACATGGCACAACGTGATCCGACATCGGCGCGAGATTGCGCCATCCGAGCTTCCTGTTCCCAGCACCGCGGTCGATTGGTATGGCCTTGGACGTCGACCGGATAAAAATGCAGGCTCACCAGCCCGCAGTGTGGCCTATGCCTGCAGCGACTTTTTCATCCAGGATGCCGGATCATTACTCGCGCTTGCCGTGGCCGGAGCAGATGGAGAAGGGCTTCGCGGCAAAACTGTGTGCGACCTGTGCGCGGCCCCCGGGGGAAAGGCCTCCGCTCTGCTGGAAGCAGTCACTGACATCGAAATCGAGTCGCGCGGATTTGTACTTGCCAACGAAGTTATCCGTAATCGGGTTGCCCCATTGAAGCTGAATCTGGCTCGTACCGGTTCTGATTGCTATGCCATTTCCAGTCTGGATCCTGAAAAGCTTGCCCACCAACTTTCGCAGAGTTTCGATTTGGTTCTGGTTGACGCACCCTGCAGTGGCCAGGCAATGATGTCACGCGGAAAACAGAATCCATCGTCGCTGTCAGCCAACCAGATACAGCACAACGCATCACGACAACAACGGATTCTCGAAGCTGCTGCAAAACTGGTTCGCGATGGCGGGCACCTGGTGTACAGCACGTGCACATTCGCAGAAGCCGAAAATGAAGCCCAAATACGTTGGCTGATAAAAAAGGGAATCGCAGAACCTAGACCTGTTTCTGGTCTGCAGCATCATGAAACCGATCCAGCATGCTATCGCTGCTGGCCACATCTTCATGAATGTGCCGGCAGTTTTGCAGCCTCCCTGACGATTCGACATCGTGAACCACCCGGGTCTACACGCAAAAAATGGAAAAAAAAGCCAGACCGCATTCCCGTCGATTTGAACCACTGGTACACGCAATCCTCGTTCGGGTCACGCCACCACACAAAAGATTCCGTCATTCTGGGGTTCAGTCCATTTGCGCCCGAATGGACTGAAACGGTTGCCATCGCTGGTCCTGAACTGGCACACCGGGCGGGACAGACCTGGAAGCCGGCACACGCTGGCGCCTTGCGAAGATCGGCCGCAGTCAAACCCCTCAACAGAATCCAGGTTGACCGCACAGCATGCAAACAGTTCATGCGAGGGGAACCAATCCCCATGAACGCAAACGGCTGGAATGCTATCGAGCTCGATGGCAGACCCTTGGGATGGGTAAAAGCGAACGGCAGAATCGGTAAGAACCACCTTCCGGCTGGTGCTCGGATGACTGGCGAGCTTACAACGTGATCCCTGCCTTTTCTCATCGAGTAGCCGCGCGTCTGCCTGTTTTCTATGGCTATGTCATGATTCCCGTAGCAATGCTACTGCAGATTGCAACCAGTCCCGGCCAGACATTTGCCATCAGTGCTTTCACTCCCCACCTACGCACTGCAATCGCACTCAGTGACAGTCAGCTTTCTCTGGCCTACATGTTGGGTACGTTGCTCGCGGCATTTCCTCTCATGTTGGTCGGCCCGTTATCAGATCGTTATGGTTTGCAGAGAATCAGTTTTGTTACGGTTTGCATGCTCGCAGCGGCCTGTTTCTTTGCTTCCAGAGTCACTGATTTCTACTCGCTACTGGCTGCATTTTTTCTGCTTCGTTTTCTGGGACAGGGATCGCTTTCACTGCTCAGCGGGAATGCGATTTCAATGTGGTTTCGCGATCGCATTGGTAGAGTTTCCGCTGTCATGAGTGTTGGTACCGCTGTTGCATTTGCATGGATTCCCCAGTGGATCCACAGTTGCATCGCAATGACCGGTTGGCGAGGCACTTTTCAATGGTTGTCAATCATTGTCGCAGTGACCATGCTTCCAATGGTGGTTTTTCTATTTTGCAATCGACCTGAAGACATTGGTCAAACCGTTGATGGAACCGGCAAATCCAAATCTGAACAGGAAACCGACACCAGTTTACCGACCCCACCATGCATGAATCTTCGGCAAGCCATTCGCTGTCGCGCATTCCCGATCCTTGCCGGCTGCAATACGGTCTGGGCGATGGCAGGAACAGGTATCGTCTTTTATCTGTTCACCCTATGCGACGATTTGGGTTTTACGGCCAGCGTTCCGACCAGCCTTTTCAAGACATTGGGATTGACGATGTTAGCCACACAGTTGGTTGGTGGGGTACTGGCTGACTTCTTGCCTCTCAACCGCCTGCTTGCCATTGGAACCATCATGATCAGTGCCGGTTTGTGGGCTGTTGCGTTCGGTCAAACCGAAACCGCTTTGCACTCATTTGCAGCATCATTTGGGGCAGGGCAGGGCATGTTGCTGGCAGTGGGCAATGTCATCTGGGTCCGTTACTTCGGCCGAACCCATCTGGGATCAATCCGTGGAACGGTCTGGTGTTGCACGGTAGCCGGCAGCGGGTGTGGCCCCCTGTTCATGGGTGTTGCACGCGATTTCCATGGTAATTTTGATCCGGCACTGTATTTCTTTCTTGGTTTGATGACCTTCCTCTCAGTGCTCGCTTTTCTGGCAACATCCCCAAGCCGAGCGGAATGAGGCGGCTAATTTCTTGCCTCTTTCATGGATTTATTTCGATCGAAACATGCAATGCCGGTTCGATCCTCGCTAATCTGAAGTTTTTCCGGAATTGTGTTCGCCACTGCGATGATGAAACGTCTTTCAAGTGTGTGAAGTTCATTCCGGGAGCTTCCTTTTCAATTTTATCTGGCAGTCTCATGATTCCATTCGCAAACAACTCCCATGACTGGAGACGGAATTCCTCTCCCCCCGATACGAAACCCATGTTCGACCGAAGAGAATGGTTGTCAACGGTTTCACTTCTGTGGATGCTTCTTGTGCCTCTTGTACTTGGGTGTTCAAAGGAAGAAATGAGTCAGGCCTTGGAATCGGCCAAGTCAAAAACCAAGGCAATGACGGCCTCGGCGGTGGAAGCAGTGGAAGACAAACTGCCAGAATCAGGTTCAATCACCTTGGACCGAACCCCCCAACCCGTGACCATCTCACAAGCCGATATCACCCTGATTTCCGTTGGAGATGGAAGACCCAATGTTGTACAGATCACTTCTTACAACCCCAGCAGTGCTTCGCGGAGTTATCCAGCCCTGCTTTTGCATGGCATCACAAACCTTTCCACTGCATCGAGTCTGGAAGGAGAAAAGATCGCATGTGATTTGTATCTTCAGGAAAGCGAAACGTCGCCCATAACAATGACAGAACCAGGACACGCCATCGTGGTTGATTTTCAGCAATACAACTCTGTTGAGAATACACTGACGGCAAATCTCGGAGTGATCTCATTACGTGGGTCTGATGACAGTGTTATGGAAATATCTGGTGGCAAAGTACTGGCAGTCATTCGTGGGGAGAACAAATAACATGTTCAATTTTTGTCAGACACGTACATCAGGAACTGGATCCCGATTTTTCACCTTTGCCTCGTTGTTGATCGCATCCGTCCTGGTCAGTTGCGTCACGTCTTTTGACAAAGTCATCGCCCAGAATGCGATGCCGCCTCTGAAGACACACGCCACCATCGATGGTGCGAAGACATTGGCCGATGATCTGCATCAGATCTATCTGGAAGAGTTGGCCATCGTCACGCGCATGTATGAAAAACGGAATGATCCAGCAAGTTTCTCAGACCGTCAGATTTCAAAGTCCGCCGCTCGACTTTGGAAAGCCAGACGCGATGCAAAAGTGCTCGAATTGATGTCCGAACCCATCGGTGCCGATTTGGCGCGCAAGCTGTTCATGCTTGCTGTGCAAGTTGATCAATTTGGATTGTCATATTCGAGGACTCCCCGCGGAAGCCAGATGATGTCCAAACTCATCACCCGACTCCAACGTGAGTCACCACGCTTCCAGAAATTTCTGCAACAGGCTTCAAACAGCCTGCAAACCGGAGGCGACCCGGAAGTATTCATACAACAGATGGAAGCTCGGGGCATGCAGATGCGCGAATCACTGGTTTTCTTCCGTCCTACCGAACACAAGAAGTATCTCTTCAATTTTGAATCACTTTTAAACAGCGGAGATGTGCGGAACCATAAGCTGAAAAGAGCACAGTACCTTCAACAGGCAAACGCAAAGATGAAGGCCGAGCTTGCTGAAGCTGCCACTGCCCAAACTGAAATGAAGCGCATCAGTCAGGAGCTGAAAGAAAAAGGGGCAGCAACACTTGATGGTGAGGTGAAGATTGGTAGCAAAGAGGTTTTTTCACACGTTGCTAAACTGTGGAATGGAGGATCAGCCAATTTGATCCGCGCGAATGCTCTTCAATGGATGATTACAAACAAACCAGACAATGGACAATCCGCTGAAACTGAAAAACTGAAGAAGACTGCACTGACTGCACTTGCCAGTGTGATTGAGTCACTGGCAGAACACACAGATCCTGTGCAAATCCCGGAACTTTATACCGATTTGCTTTACCAAATCAGTCTGCTGGACCACCGAACCACGGGACTGCATCAGGTTTCGACAGAATGCGAGAACGCTCTGCAGCAGCTTGCCCGAAAGAACCCGGAATTTGCTGAGCGGATTGAAGCGTATACTCGAGCTACCTCTGAACCCCTGAAATGGAGGAGCCGTTTTGCGTCTGCGCAGGCAAGCTTTCTTTCCACCAAGTATCCGGCTGCGGATGCACTGCTGGATTCCCGAGGCCCAACGGACACTGGCAATCGCCCAAACTTTGCCAGACGATCTGGGGGAGAAACCCGGATGGTTTCACCGTCTTTCAACGAGCCCGCCGATTGGATGCTCGATGAAACAGGCAAAAGACTGGCAGGGAAATCGATCAAGGAAGATCATCTGATACGGCTTGCCCAAGGCAGCCCAACTGCAATCATCCAGTTCAGAAAGGGACACTACGCAAATGTCGCCATGAATCTATCGCCTGAAAATGAAATTGCTGCCCTGAAAAAATCATTGTTGGTCAACGATGAACACCGTGCTCTTTCTTTCGCAGCCATGGATGCCATTTCATCAGCAGAAATGCAGGATTATGTTTCCATAGGGGGCATGATCCAGAAGATTCATCTTGAATCTTTGCTCACACGTTTCATCGCGTTCCCCAATGGTGCAATTGCGCTTGTACCTCTTGGGGGACTGCCACAACCCAACAGCACTCTGACCCCCATGGAACAGACTTGTTGGCGTTTGGATGTCATGCCCAAATGGGCGCATCACCGATATTTCACAGTCCGCTCGGCAGTTACAAAACCACTGGAATCAAAGACAGCTCAAGCAACAAACTGATTTTCAGCGGTTCGGATCATCCGAGCTGTTATCGGAAGCTCCATCACGAATGGAATTTGCGTCGCTGGTTGAACCGTGATCCAGACGACGTGACCCGGCGCGACGCGCTTCCTCTGCGTGTTCCTGACCCGCGGCTTTCCCCATTGCATTGACGAGTACCTGCTTCAAAGAAGATCCTCCCTGCTCCTCGTCTGACTCGTGATCGCCCCATCGCTGCGAGCGACGGATCTTTTGCCACAGATTACGTGCATCTTCCACCGTTTCGGTAAATGAGATTTCCTCATCGATACTCAGCGAATCAAGGAAGTTCGAACGCGCGGAATCAAAGTGAGCCGCCCGAAACCGTTGGATGACGCGTCCCACCTCGTCGATGACATCCTGTTTCTGCTTTTGAGAATCACGACGAAGTCGGGTAGCCTCCTCCAGATCTCCGCGATCTGACTCCACCCCGGCGAGTCGGGCTACAATCTGATCATCCAGCACATCATCGGCGGTTGCTGCTGCCCGCTTTTTCAAATCAGTTGATTTGAAGCTGACGAGCTTTTTCCTGAACACTTCGATCGCTTTCTGATAGTAGGAACCTCTTGGGTCGGCGATGTCGGACAGAAGCTGATCCGTTTCCCTGATTGACTCCAGAATAAACTCCATCGATTGAACGCTCTGAGCGCGCTCACGAGTCAACTGTTCAGTCAGTCTGATTTTCTCTGGCAGGTCAAAAGCGGTAGCAACCTTGTCCCGTTTGCGCTCGAGCTCATCCATCACCACATTGAATGCACTGCGATCGTCAGCGATGATTTTCCGCATCTGATCGGGCGTCTGCTTCAAGAAATCGTAACCTTGTTTTGCTTTCGTGAAACCAATGTATCGTGCGAGCCAACGATCGATGCGGCGTGTCAATCCACGACTGCGATATTCGCTCTCCCCATAGTTACGGTCGTACAGATACTTGAATAATGCACTGCTTTGATAGGCGGGCAGTTTTCGGACGGCGTCCTGATCAATTTCGTGAAGATTCAATTCTGCTCTTTGCAGTGCTACTTCAGCAGCAGCAGCGCGATCTGCCAACTGAACAAAACTGGAATCTTCCTGCAGACGCGACTCAACCACCGCTGATATCTCATTCTGTTCTGCCACAGCAGCATCCAGGGCACCGCCCTCTTTTTCCAACCTCTGTTCCGTTGCATCCCGGTTTCCCTGCAGCTGTATCAGTTTGTCACTCAACAAACGATTATCATCTTCCTTCTGCAGAAGAATTTCTGAAAACTCCTGCTGAACCTCTCGCCATGTTGAATCAATAGCATCTGCTGTCAATTCAGGGAGATAATGTTCAGCAAGACTGCGCAGTGCTTCATCACGTTCAGCATCCAACTGCTGATGTTGCTCGTCTACGCCTTTCATACCAAGACGTTCGTTTTCCAATTGCTCGGACAAACGTTTGTGCGCATCCATCAGTTGTTGATACACAGCAGGACCGGGAATCGACATCTACCAAGTAACCTTGAATTACGGAGCTTTAAAGAAACAGCAACAAAAGGCCACCGACAACAGTCGCAACCGCTGTAGTCGCGAGCATCAAACGACCGCGATAAACCCAGCAGTGCGCTAAAAGGGACTGAAAGCCCGGCTGAGGATCTTCATAACTGTGAACGGACTCAAAGAACTGCTCAATCGCAAGCTCTATTTCAGCTTCGGTGACATCGTCGCCAGACATGCGAGCCGTGCGTACAAGTTTATCGCGTAACTGTTTCCTCAGATCGTCACGACGAAACATCTCCTCGGCTGTCTCGCGCTGGTCCCGCATTTCTCGAGCCACATCCATGACTCTCAATGTTTCTTGAAGAGATAGATTCTCCTCTGGCAACAAGCTGGTCTTCCTGCGATCAACGTTTGAGGATCGCATGGATGCGTTTGCTTGGGCCTGTGACTGGTTAGCCATGATCTTCGCAGGTGGGTTTGGAGGGTCCTGACCAGTGATTAGTCTATTCAATTGGCTCGTTTTACGCATTCGGGGAGTGCGAAAAGTCCGACTTCACCGGAAATGGCCCTGATCAACGTCTAGCTGATTGCAGCAACACGAATCACGCGCTAATCTAATATCCGTTGAGAACTTGCGGAAAAATCGCTGCTCCAACAGACCATTTCCCGGAGAATTTGCTGCCATGTCAGACCAAGCACAACAACCTGCCCCTGAACCAGATGCATCGAGTACCAAAGCCCAGAACTCCACCTCCATGCACAAATATCTGGGGCGGGCAGTCAATGTCTTGAAAGAATTTGGCATCAACAGTTCAGAAACGGCGCCGCAGGAACTCATCGGACTGCTGGAAAGTGTGAAGCATCTGGACGAACCCAAAGTTCTTGCGATCGCTGATGTCATCCAGCACATGAGTGCGTTCAATGCCCTCGTGCGCGAAAACGTCGAGGGAATCTCTGTGGGTGACCGTTACATGAATATCACCCAGATGTTCGATTCGATCCGCGAAGACAGTAAACGATTAATCAACCAGCTGGATGATGGAAAAATCAGTGGCACTGAAAAAGTGTCGAACTGGTGGATGAAGATGCGACGGGGAACACCCAGTGATCGCTTTGAAAAGATCATTGAGGTTTACGGTGAAGTTGCAAAAGATACGAAAGAGCAACTGAAACGTGAAGAAACCATCATGGAGGGCTACATTGACTTTCGCTTTGCCCTGAAAGAAGCAGAAATTCTTTCACGAGATCTTTATCAGGCGCAGGAACCAGTTCTCGAACAGGCCAAGGCTGCCCTGAGTAAGACCCAGGATGATCTGGACGCCTATACCGGTGATGATGAGAGTGAAAAGAGCAAACTCGAACTGGCAAGGGACGAAGCCCGTTACGCCTATGAAAAGGAAGACGCAACTTTCCAGTTGCTAAAGGATATCGCCGAGAATCTCGAGGTCGGCTATGACGTCGGTGAAACCCTGATCACCAAGCTGAAACAGACCCACGACGTCAAGGAAAGAGTCTATCGAAGGTCTGTCACCTTCTTCACGACGAACGAACACGTTTTTACCATCCTCGGAACGGTCTACACCAGCCAACATGGACTGCATGAAGTCACACAGGCAACCGAAGCAATGAAAACGGGAGTCAACAAGGGACTTGAAGACATCGCTGATCTGGGAAGGGAATTGGAACGCGCCGCATTGAAAGCAGGATATGGCAGTACCATCAACCCCGAATCCGTGCAAAAACTCGTCGACGCGATCAGCGGCTTTCAGGTTGAATCACTTGAAATGATTGCTGATCTGAGAAAAGAGTCTGAAGAAAGCGCCAAGGAAATACGCAAGACCGTCGAAGAAGGCAAACAGAAATATCAGGAAACACTCGCTCGACACGCGCGTGGTGAAAGCCTGAGACCCTGAACGGTCACCTGCTGATGGCAAACCGGAACAGCAACAAGCCGGTAATGAATCCTTTGTCAGGCTCCACCCATCATGAGTCACCAATCCATGTGGTGTGATTTACGATATGGAATCCTGTCATGCCCATCTGATTGGATGCCAAACCGGTAAGCCGGTTGATCATTCCGAAATGAAAAAAAATCCGGCTCGCCAACCTTGGGCAACAGCGCACCATTGTCTGAACTGTTACGCAAGCTCATCGAGAAGGCAAAGAAAACACGCGTCGATATTCAACTGGTTCGTTTTGAGAATCAACGAAAAGTCCCACTTCGCGGATCTGATGGCCTACCGTTCCAATTTCTGAAAGAATACGCCGGGCAACAGGATCCATGATTCCAAGTGAAGGAAAGGTGTTGTGATGAAGGTTGGCAGTGGAGGAGGATTTCGAGCGATCCACTACACCTGGAAAAAAGGACGGGAAGCAGGTGGCCTGCTGAAACTTTATAAGGCCATGCGCACGCGGAATTCCTGCAAAACCTGCGCACTGGGAATGGGTGGTCAGAAAGGAGGGATGGTCAATGAAACCGGATCGTTTCCCGAAGTATGCAAAAAATCACTTCAAGCCATGGTTGCCGACATGCAACCGGGAATCGAGCCTGTGTTCTGGCAACAGAACACTATCGAGGACTTGAAACGCCTTTCACCGCGTGAATTGGAGAATCTCGGGCGCCTCATTCACCCCATCCGCTACCGCAAAGGCAATACTCACTTCGAAACAGTCACTTGGCAGGAAGCTTATGAGTCGATTGTCGGAAAGCTAAGGCAAACGGAAGCGGATCGCTCTTTTTGGTATTTCAGCGGGCGAAGCAGCAATGAAGCTGGTTTTCTGTTGCAACTCATGGCACGGGTGTACGGTACCAACAACGTCAACAACTGCAGCTATTACTGCCATCAGGCCAGCGGAGTTGGGCTGCAGTCGGCGGTGGGAAGTGGAACAGCCACCATTGTTCTTGAAGATGTCGATCAAGCAGACTGCATTTTTGTGATCGGTGGTAACCCCGCAAGCAATCATCCACGCCTGATGACCAGCTTGATGCATCTGCGGCGGCGCGGCGGAAAAGTCGTGGTGATCAATCCGGTACGCGAAACCGGCATGGTGAAGTTTCGCGTTCCAAGTGATCCTGTTTCGCTTTTAAAAGGATCAAAGATTGCCAGCCATTACATCCAACCCCACATCGGCGGTGACCTGGCACTCCTGTGGGGAATCGCGAAAGCTGTCAAACAACTGGATGCGTTGGATGACGACTACCTTCAGAAATATTGCAGTGACGTTGATCAGTGGCGACAGCGCGTCGAAGAAATAACGTGGGAGGAAATCGAGACTAAATCGGGTGTACCGCGGAGCGAAGTTGAGGACATCGCCCGTGTTTATGCCAGTTCAAAACGGTGCGTGTTTGCATGGACGATGGGCATCACCCATCACGCACATGGGGTTCAGAATGTTCAAGCCATTGCAAATCTGGCTCTCTGTCGGGGCATGGTTGGAAGGGCCGGATGTGGCCTGATGCCGATTCGTGGTCACAGCAACGTGCAAGGAATCGGCAGCGTCGGTGTGACCCCAAAACTGAAGACACAGATTTTTGATGCCCTGCAAAAGAAATATCAGCTCCAGTTACCTACTTCTATTGGAAAAGACACCCTCGAGTGCATGGAAGCAGCGAGCAGATACGAGTTGTCGTTCGGATTTTCACTTGGTGGCAATCTGTTTGGTTCCAATCCTGATTCCGGATTCGCGGCGGAAGCGCTTTCGCGTCTGGACATGAGCGTCATGTTGAGCACCACGATGAATACGGGCCATGTGAATGGTCTTGCCGCTGAAACCTACATTCTTCCTGTCCTCGCCCGTGATGAAGAACCCACACCGACGACCCAGGAATCCATGTTCAATTATGTGCGGCTGAGCGATGGAGGCCCCAGAAGGCTGCCGGGTCCACGGAGCGAAGTCGAGGTCATTGCCGAACTTGGGAAGCGTCTGCTGCCTGAGGCTCAAGGGATTGCCTGGCAGAAAATGCAGGAAACCAGCACCATCCGGCAGTGGATCGCCGATGTAATTCCCGGATATGAACAGATTGCAGATATCGACAAGACAGGCAAGGAATTTCAGATTGGTGGACGTACCTTCCACGAACCGCAATTTGCCACAAATGATGGGCTGGCAAATCTGCATACGCATTCCATTCCGGATCTCAACGGTCGGCAGGATCAGGAATTACGCCTGATGACAGTCCGAAGTGAGGGACAGTTCAATACAGTGGTATACGAAGAAGAGGACCTTTACCGGAATCAGAAACACCGCGATGTAATCCTGATTCACCCCGATGACCTTCAACGGCTTGGGCTTGAACATGAAGATCGCGTGGAAGTTCAAAGTAAGACTGGTGTTCTTTCCAATATCCAGGCAAGAAGCTACGAATCGATACGGCCGGGCAATGCCCTGATGTACTTCCCAGAAGCCAATATTCTCGTTTCTCGGCATACAGATCCGAGCAGCAAAACACCAGCCTTCAAAGGCGTGGTTGTTCGAGTCGTGCCCATTCCAAATCAGCCCGGCTGAACCCGCAGCGCGTGTTTCACGCAATCCCAGTGAAACAGCCTGTCGGAATTTAACGTCGACGTGTCGTATCAATTCCTGCTATTGGAAGGATTCTGGCTCTGGATACCGTTGCGCGCCTGGCGCAACCCCGCGAAGATGGAACCTTCAATGATCGACCTGCCTGGTATTTCTGTTCAATTTCTGGGTATGCCTCTGTCGTCTGCCGCACTTTTCCTGTTAGCAGGGCTGCTACTCGGTCATCTGCTCTGGTATCGGGAGCGCAGCAAGAAAAGCTCTGATGAACCGGAACTGGAATCACGCTACATCAAACTCCGGAGTTCACTCAAACAGCGCAAGGTGCAACTCAGGGAACTGCAAAAACAGCATGAATCCGTAAGCGAGGATTTGACCATCCTTCAAAAGGCACACTCGACCCTTCGATCCAAGAATAAGCGACTGGAACAGCTTTCGAGAAGTTCGCGGGACGAATTGAACGAGTTCCGCCATGCGCTCAACGATACTGAAATAAAACTGGCGAGTGAAGAAAAAAGAAACCAGACAGTGATCGGTCAATTGCAGGAGTTGATCGAGACGAATACAAATCTCGTCAGCGAAAATAAAAACCATCAACACGGCTTTCAGCTGCTGGAGAAGCAATATCAGGAGTGTCTGGCAGACCTTGAAGCAACTCATGTTGAAATCGCAAAGTTGCAACAGCGTGCCGATGAAACCGAAACGGAGTCGAAACAGCAACAGCAGTTGATCAGCGATCTGGAGCAACGAAACATCGTTCAGGATGGAACGCTGAAAGAAACAGAGGAAGCATTGCAAAGAACCCAACAGGATCTGGTAGCAAGATGCAAAGACCTTGATGCTATTCAGATTGATCGAGAGCAGTTGGAAGAAAACGTGCAGCAGCAGCACAAAAAGATCAACGAGCTTGAAACCGATCTTGAAATGGCAACCCGGATTCAGATGGAGCGGGATGAGTTCGCAAATGATCTGGCTGAGGCTGCAAACTCACTGTCAGAACAAAGACAGACACTCGAGCAATGTGAAGCCACACTTGAGCAGAAAAATGCACAAATCCACGACATGGAAAAATCCATCGAGACAACCACGCTGCAACTGGCGGAAGTTCAGAAACACCGGCTGCAACTGGAGCAATTCAATGAGGCCTGCCAAAACCGCCTTGATGAACTGGAAAGTCTATTCAATGAAAAGTCAACAGAATGCCAGAGTCTCTCAATAGCACTGGGGACCGCTCGAGTCGAACAGACAGAAGCACAGGACCAAATCCAGATTCTGCTCAATGATCAGAAACAGGCCAAAACGAGGCAGACTGTCCTACGTACCAAAATCACTGATTTACAGAGACTTGTCGAACAGCAGGAACAGCAACTTCATGACGTGAATGCTCTTCGTGAAGAAGCAAATGCCCAGACACTTGAACTTTCCCAAACCAGAAAAGAACTGGCCAATGAAACTGCGAACGTTGCAAAACTGCAACAACAGCTGGCTGCATGGACTGAAAATCACCAACAGTTGGAAACAGCACAAGCCACGATACAACAATACCATCACCGCAATTCAGCCAACGAAAGCGTGATTCTTCAGCAGGAAGCCCAGATCACAACGCTGAGACAGAGAGCCAGCGATTTGGAAAATCTGGAATCTGGACTTAAACTCAAACAGGCTGAAGTCGAACAAGCCACCAGTGAAATTGAAATTCAAAAGGGAAACGTCCTGAAAGTCGATCAAGCACTTCAAGACAATGAGGCCGAACTGGCTTCTGCCATTGCCGAAATCCATCTGATGGAAAAACGGATTGAAACAATGTCCGAAGAGTTTGTCTCACTTGCAACGGATAATGAACTGTTATCCGCTGACCACAAGCAATCTGCCAGCGAAATAATCCAACTGCGGGCCAAGCTGGAAGAATTCCAATCGAGTCATCAGTTGCTCGAAAAATCCACCATGGAGTTACTGACAGTCCAGCAAGAACGTGATCAGCTGGTCAAAACAAGAGATGGTCTCGAAGCAACAGTCAGTCGACTCGGTAATCAGATCACGACCCATCTCACTGAAACCAGAGAGATCAGGGAATGTCTATCACAGAAAACGGAGGAGTACAGGAAACAGGAAGAAGGTTTTCACCAGGCGGTCGCTTCCCGGGAAGCGACAATCGCTGAATTGAAACTACAACTTGATGACAGAATAAAACAGCATGATGCTGCTGTTGATGACTTGGCGATGAAAACTGTCACAATGGACGATCAGCAACTGAAGATCGAACAATTGACGAGTGCACTCGAAAACATGGAGAGTGCTCACGAGGAAACGGAAAAGCTCGAAGCCGGAATACAGGAGCTTGAAAAACAGCATCAAGAACTGATCCATGATTACAACCTCGGAAAAAACCGGATTGCCGAACAAAACCACGAAATGGAAAAACTGACAGCAGAACTCAAGACTCTCGAATCAGATCGAGTCGAGCGCGATCAACTGCAATTGGAAGTTACAGAATTGAAATCGCATATCGAGTGTCTGCGCGAAGAACTGGAAGACAGTCTGGACAGCAACGCTCAAGGGCAGGACCGTTTGCGCAACCTCGAAAACCAGTTACACGAGCACGTCCAGAAGATTCGAGAACTGCGTCGGCATCGTAGTTCCCCATCTTCGGGTGAAACCGACAGTCCCGTCATCAAGCCCGAATCCGATCGCAAAGCTGCTTGATGACCCATTCAAATTGAAACAGATGATTCCCAAACGAATCATTGCCCGGTGGAATGGACAGCCGCGAATACCGTTTTGCCAACCACCAAGTCAGTTTCAGGCATTGACGGCAATCCACAGACAGCCTGCCTTGTCTTGACCTCAGTAACCTGGAGAGAGCCGCGCGGAAGATTCGTTGTCTGGATCCCCAATGCTGCCACTGGGTACCATTGCGTGTTCCGCCAATCAAACCTGGATCATGATTCCTGGGATGTCTTTCCTGCTTTCAAGCGAAGAAATGCGTCAAAGAATCCCTGAAGCTCGCTTCCATCAAGCACGCTGTTGAAATTGCCAACATAGTGTCCAGTACGGGAATCCTTGACCCGTTGGTCCGGATGAAGGAAATAGTTCCGAATTTGACTTCCAAAGCCGGTACGCGCCTGCGTTTCATATTTCTTGGCTTCTTCGGCTTCGCGTTTTTCTTCTTCAAGCCGCGCCATTTTTGCCCGCAACATTTTCCACGCAGTCGCTCTGTTCTGATGTTGACTACGTTCATTCTGACATTGAACAACCGTGTTGGTAGGGATATGCGTCAATCTGATCGCGCTGTCAGTCTTATTGACATGCTGACCACCGGCGCCTCCAGCACGGTAACGATCTTCCCTCACGTCTTTCTCTTCAATATCCACCTCAATTGAATCATCAATTTCTGGTGACACACTGACTGCTGCAAAGCTGGTTTGTCGTTTTCCCTCACTGTTGAAAGGACTGATTCTCACCAGCCGGTGCATGCCTTCTTCACCCTTGAGGTAGCCGTAGGCCATCGGACCACGCACAGCAATGGAAGCATGATTGATGCCGGCCTCTTCATTTTCCTGCCGATCAAGCAGGTCAATGCTGTAACCTTCACTCACAGCCCACGCTGAATACATGCGCAACATCATGTCTGCCCAGTCGTTGGCGTCAGTTCCACCATCCCGGGCATTGATCGACAGGATCGCACCGGCCGAATCATTGGGACCATTGAGAAGTGCTTTGAGTTCAAGTTCTTCCAGAATCTTTTCCAGACGGACAATCTCACCCGTCACCTCTTCAGCAATCGACTCGTCCTCTTCTGCCATCTCAAATAGCGCAGCGAGGTCTTCAACGGATGAAGTCAGTTCATCCATAGGACCTACGATGGATTTGAGCGATTTGAGATCCGAGACGGTTTTTTGCGCCGAATCGTTATCGTCCCAAAAGCCGGGATCCCCCATTTTCACTTCAATTCGCTTGATTTCTTCCTGTTTGGAAGCGTAGTCAAAGAGAGTCTCCGAGCTGTTTCAGACGCTCGTGAATCTCATTACTGCGATTAACCAATTCAGCATCCATTCTCGTCACGGTCTCCATGCGTATGATGGTAAGGGTGGAAATTCGGTCGCGGCGACAATCGAAAACAGCAGCAATCGAAAACTGATGAATGGCAATAGCCCCCTCGCAAAGGCGATGGGATCCAATCGAAACCAATCACTGGAGTTGAAATATACATGGCCCGAGTCGTTCTCGCGATGAGTGGAGGCGTGGATTCCAGCGTCGCTGCCCACTTGCTCCTGAAATCCGGTCATGAAGTGATTGGTGTTTTCATGCGCCATGGGGAAGAATCCAGTCAGGCTTGTCGAGTGGAAGAGGGAAAAACCAGCCTTCCCGTTCTCAGTGGAATGGCTCAGGGCAGAGCCGACCACAAACAGGGATGCTGCACGGCATCGGATGCAGCTGATGCTCGACGCGTGGCCTCTCGCATGAACATTCCGTTCTATGCTTTGGATCTGCAGGAAGATTTCCGCCGCATTGTCGACTATTTTGTGGACGATTATCTGGAAGGTCGTACGCCCAATCCATGCGTAAGATGCAACCAGTGGATCAAATTTGGACGACTCTTCGACTACGCCGATGGTGTCGATGCTGAGTTCGTTGCCACAGGCCACTATGCCCGGAAAATATCGAGTCCCGGGAATCCAAATTCACACGAACTTCATCGAGGCCTCGATTCCCGAAAAGATCAGTCCTACGCGCTGTTTGGCATCAGGCCCGACTTGCTTGCCCGCATGCTGCTGCCGGTCGGTGGCTTCGAAAAACCCAGAATCCGTGAAATCGCCGAAAATCTGGAGCTTGGAGTCGCTGGCAAAAAAGACAGTCAGGAAATCTGCTTTGTGACGCAAGGCCACCACAGTGACTTTGTTCGAGCCCGAGAACCGCAACGGGCCGCGAACACCAGTGGTCAAATTGTGACCACTGACGGTGAAATAGTCGGACAACACGCTGGCTATGAAGCTTTTACGATCGGACAACGCAAAGGATTGGGGGTAGCCATGGGTACACCCTTTTTCGTGACTGAGATCAACCCCGAAACCAATCAAGTCGTGATCGGGTCGAAAGAACAGCTGGCAAAGCCGGGCCTGACGGCCAATGACGCAAATTGGCTGGTAGAACCATCAACCCTGCCGCGTCAGGTCTCCGTCCAGATTCGCTACAACGCTCCACCACAGCCAGCAGAAATCCGGCTGGATCCTGATGACCAAACCCGTTTTTCTGCAGTTTTTGCGCAGCCACAACTGGCAATCGCTCCCGGTCAAGCAGCGGTTGTCTACGATGGCACCCGGGTTCTCGGCGGCGGTTGGATCGTTTGAACCCGCTCCAGCATGGGTTTTCTGTCACACACTTACCGTCCCACCTGCGGTATGTTTGAACCACCTGTCAAAGGAAAGGGTGACGTCATAACCCCACCACATGGCACAATTGATTGGGGTCATCGACCGGTATCCTTCCGAAAAACGTTTGCCGTGAACCGTTCTCAAGATTACAGTTTGGGTGATTAATCAACACAACTTTTCTGGGCCCATTGCCTGCTGTGTGCAAAACACCGTTGCCCGTTTTGAGGCCCCATCTACATCTTTCTGGGGGAGGATGCTTCCGCGATGAAAACATATGCATTGACCACCATGGCACTTGCCTTGGCAGCTCTGAGCAGTCTTGGCATGGCGCCCGCCCATGCCCAAAGTTCAAGTGCTATCCTGGCCGAAACCTACGGTGAGGGTGTACACGCCTACAACAGTGGGCGGCTGAGTGATGCTCTCAACTTCTTTTCCCTTGCAATCGACAACGGAAGCCAGGATCCGCGAGTCTTCTACTATCGCGGAATCGTCAATCAGGTCTCAGGACGACCGGAAGACGCCGAGAAGGACTGGCAGGCTGGGGCCGTCATTGAAGCGTTAGCCGGATCCAATCCATCGATTGGTCGTTCGTTGGCAAGGTATCAAGGTACTGGTCGGATCCAACTTGAAAAGATCCGCCAGGCGGCACGCATCAAGGCTCTTGCTGAGGCAAACGCAAGATCGAAACAACGTTATGGTGAAATTGGTGCCACACCGGAAAACGCAGGAGCTTTTAAGCCGGCACCTCGCGTCCGACCCCAAGCGGTGGTTCCCCCACCAAAACCACCAGTGGCAACCAACCCATTTGCCTCTGGCACACTCGGGCAGGGTACTGCAGAGAAAATGGACAATGATGCTCTGGCCGGTGCCATGAAAGAGCCTTTTGATGAAAAGCCTAAGCCAGCAGCTGGCGCGGCACCTGCTGCCGCTGGTGGTGGTGATCCATTTGGTGGTGGAGGTGCGGCCGGTGGCGGTGCTGACCCATTCGGTGGTGGAGGTGCGGCCGGTGGCGGTGCTGACCCATTCGGCGGCAGCAATCCATTCGGAAACTGATTCTGTCCGACAAAAGACGATCATCCGGAACAACAATCGACGGCGAACAGATTTCACTGTTCGCCGTCTTTTTTTTTGGATCCGAATTGAACTACACTTCCTTCGCAACTCGAAACAAAAGCTCTGTTCTTGTCCTTCATTGCATTCGTGGAATGCTTCCGAACGACCTTTCTTCTGACAACCTCTTAACACAATGGGTCTGACATGATTCGATTCCTGTACCTCGGCATGGTCTTTTGTGGCATGGTCATTTGTCTGATGAGTCAGTCATCAGCTCAAAATCAGAAAACCAAATCACCGAAAGGGGTCGCCATCGCCAACCAGGGAACACCTGTCATTGATGCAGAAATTGATGATAGCTGGAAGAAATGCCCAAAGTTCCGCGTCAACCAACCCATCGCCGAATTGCTGGAAATTGACGCCAAAGAAATGGCAACAGCTACGGTTAGGTTGTTATGGGATGAAAAACATCTTTACGTACTGTGGGTTGTCAAAGACTCGATGTTATCTGCAGAAGCTGGTGACGATTGGGCTCAAGATTCAGTGGAACTGTTTCTGGACCAGAATCAGGCGAAATCCACCACCTACGAAGCTGATGATGCGCAGTACCGGGTCAATTATGAAGGCAGGATCTCAGGACAGGGCACTGGTTACGCAGAAACGGACATCAAGGCCGTCACAAAAAAGAACAAAATGGGATACATCGTTGAAATGGCGATTCGAACCCATGCTGCCGACATGAAGTCAGGTACCACGATGGGAATCGAATTCCAAGTCAATGACGAGCGTGATCGTGCACAACGTGATGCAATCGCAAAATGGTTCCACACCGAGGATGACTCGTGGAATGACACATCCACGTTTGGAACGATCCAGCTGAAGTAGTTGCCGGTATCCAGCCCTCACCTGACATGCCAGGTCTGCAGCCAATCCTGCATGTTTGGCGAATAATGCCATCTCACGCACGGAAACCGGAACCACAGTCTGACAGGCTGGTATCGTTTACCGACCAGCCTGCGGCAAAGGCATTCAATCAAAAAACTTTGCCAACTTTTCCTCACTTGGTTTTGCTGTGCAAAGCGAAACCAAAACCATGGTGACAGCTGAACTGATCATCATTGCAACCACTGGCATGATTTCATAACTCTCACCACCAATCGGCAGTTTCAGCACGAATTTGCTGAGTCCACCCTGCTCGATTGGTACTTGTGAACCTTGATAGAACAGGATGCACCAACTGGTGATCGCTGCAAATATGCCGCTGATTGCACCCGCTGCGCTCAAGCCACGCCAATACAAGGCCGCGACCACAATAGGGAACAGTGCGGTAAATCCACTGAAGCACCAGACACCCAGAGCAAACACGCTACGCACATTACCGAGGCTGAGAAAGTAGGTCAAAACCACGATTCCTATGATAAAGAACCGAGTGAACATGACCTGCTGACGGTCGCTGAATCTCTCTTTTCCGGCGACATGGGTCACGATGTCGTTGGTGAATATCGTGCCGATGCACAGGAACTGACTGTCCAGACTGGACATGATCGCCGCCAAAATACCAGCAGCAAGAAACCCTCCTAAAATCGGGCCCGTCTGGGTCTTCACCAGAAACGGCAAAATGGTATTGGGATTGGCCGGCAGGTTCATGCTCGCGGGTAACCCAGTCGCCCAGATGCCAACCAAAACACATGGCACCCACACAACCATGATGAAGAACGGATGACAGACAACAGGCAATTTGAAAGAGCTGGAACTCTTGGCTGTCATCCAATGCTGAAACAGATGCGGAAACATTCCAACTGAAAGAGGAATGAGAAGGTAGGTGAAGAATTTGGTCTTACTCATCTCTGACCGTGTCACCTTATCCTCTGGAATTGAGTCTGCCAGAACCCTGAGATTTTCCAGAAGGGATTCCTGCCCACCCAGTTTGTTCGCAATCACAAAGAAAGTAACAACACCCAAAACCATGAAAACCAGAGTTTGAAATGTGTTGGCCCAGGTCGTGCCACGCATGCCACCAAAAAAGACGTAAATCAGAACGACAATGCAAATGACCATCGATCCCAGCCAAGGTGGTACACCACCATGCAAAGCCCGATTGATATTCCCGTCTGCATCAAAGGACTGAAAAAGTGCGAGGTCGGGCGCCAAGCCAGCAGTCAACGACTGTACCACCGCACCTCCACTGATTACACCAATCAACAAATAGGGAACCACGAGCCCAACGAGGATAGGAAACAACAGATAACCAACAAAATCACTGTCGAGGCGATCTCGGAAGAACTCAATTTGAGTCGTGTACTTGTAACGACGTGCCAATTTCCAAACCTTGACACCGATCAGGAAAAAACACAATGAATGGATGATCCCACTGCTACTGGCAAGCATGCCATAAACACCCACCCCTTCACGAAATGCCTCACCGCTACTGCCAACCAGGGCAAACGCTGTCATCGTCGTTCCGAAGATGCTCATCAAAAGCAGGAACGGACCTATCGAGTGACTGGCTACCTGATAATCCTCCTTGGTGCCCTTGAACAAACGACTCGAGAAGAGTCCCAGACCCAGAAGCAAACCGAGGTAAACAAGGATGATGATGAGTTGGGGTAAACCTGGATGTTCCATCATTCGCCTCCCTCATGATCTTCCAGGTCATCGGGCAGAGGCCATGCGATGCATGTCGCCAAAAACCAGGTACCTACCGCCGCCAGAGAAATGCAAGCATGCCAGAAAAGCGCGATAGGAATGAAGCCAAAGACCAGTGTGGCATCGGTCCAAAACCAGTTGTCTTGATGCAGGATGAGTAACAGCAAAACGAGACCAGCGATGATCAGCGGCCCTGCGGGCTTGGAAGTTTTCATCGGTTGCGTCATGGGAATGGGGAAATCTAGGGTAGGAAAACGGGTTCTGGGCGATGCAAATGCTCGCTACCAGATGGGAGCAGTGTAGTTCACAGCAAGGCAAGACAAAATTAGGCTCACGACACCAAGAGCAAGCGTACGATACCGGACAAGGGTGAATATGCTGTCATGAGAGTCCAACTCGTGGCAAAAGATTGACTTCGATCGAGTAGAGTAAACCGAAGAGAAAACTGTAAAAGGCGTATTTTTGGATACTTGGGAAGCATGGTTGACCATCGGCGTGGCCTGCACATTGCTGGTTGGTTTGGCGGTGCGCGTGGCGGCAACCGATCTTTTAGCACTGTTTTGCCTCGGGATTCTCGTCCTTGTTCAGAACATTACCGGATCGGAAGCACTGCCGACACCTGAGCAGGCAGTGGCGGGGTTTGGTAATCAGGGCCTGATCACGATTGCACTTCTGTTTGCTGTTGTTGCCGGCTTGGAGTGCACTGGTGGCACTGAACTGGCAACTGGCTGGTTCCTTAATCAGGCCAAAAACGTGACGGCTGCCCAAACCCGCCTGTTTGTTCCCGTGGCTGTCTTGAGTGGTTTTCTGAACAATACGCCGGTTGTGGTGGCGTTGATGCCCGTGGTGAACGATCTGGCGAAGCGCATTTCGGCCAGTACGAGTCGCCTGTTGTTGCCTCTGAGTTATGCGGCAATCCTCGGTGGCATGTGCACCTTGATTGGCACCAGTACCAACCTGATCATTGCCGACCTGAATACTCAGGCCATCGCTGGTGGCAGCATCTCTGAACCGCTTCACTTCTTTTCACCAGCCGCTGTTGGACTTCCAGCAACAATCATCGGCTTGATCTACATGATGATTGCATCACGGTGGTTATTGCCAGAGCGACGGCCGGCTGTCAGCGTCAGTGACGACCCCCGTCAATACACGGTCGAAATGCAAGTGGATCCGACTGGCCCTCTTGTGGGCCGCAGTATCGAAGACGCGGGGCTACGTCACCTTCCAGGGCTGTACATCGCTGAAATTCAGCGCGAAGACGGTGTCATCGCAGCAGCCAAACCGAACGAGCGACTGCGGCCGGATGATGTGTTGATTCTGGTAGGCGCGCTGGAAAGTGTTGTTGATCTCCGAAAGATCCGTGGTTTGACCATCCCCGATGATCAGGCGCGAAAACTGGAAGTACCGGCGTGGCGGCGAACACTCGTCGAAGCGGTCGTCAGCACGCGTTGTGGTTTGCTTGGGAAAACCATCCGGGAAGGACAGTTTCGATCTCATTACAACGCAGCTGTGGTCGCGGTTGCACGTGGCGATAAACGATTGACAGGCAAACTCGGAGACGTACGTCTGGAGGTCGGAGATGTATTGCTGCTCGAGGCCTCACCCTCATTCCTGCATCGACGTCGTGAATCTCCTGATTTCTTCCTCGTCAGTGCTGTTGAGCAGGGTACCGTCCGCCGCCCTGAAAAAGCATGGATTTCCATTACGATTCTGCTGGCCATGATCCTGACTGCCACGACCACCGGGGTTTCGATCCTGACAGCTGCATTGTTGGCTGCAGTCGCCATGGTTGCCTTTCGCTGTTGCACCACGGGTGAAGCAAGACGAAGCGTTGACTGGTCTGTTCTGATCGTCATCGGAGCCGCAATCGGCATTGGAATGGCAATGCAGCAAAGTCAGGCCGCTCAGGGAATTGCCAACGGATTACTGAGCCTTGCCGGAGAAAACCCGTTTTTCGCACTGGCAGCAGTCTATCTGGCAACCATGCTGTGCACCGAATTGATCACGAACAACGCCGCAGCAGTTCTGATGTTCCCGATCGCTCTAGAAACCGCCATGGGCCTGGACTGCAATCCAACCTCCTTTGTCATCGCGGTCATGATTGCCGCTTCGGCAAGTTTTCTTACCCCATTCGGCTATCAAACCAATCTGATGGTTTATGGCGTTGGGGGTTACCGGTTCTTTGATTATGTCCGGTTTGGCTTGCCTTTGAGCGTCATTGTTTTCATGGTCACGATGCTGGTGGTACCGCAAGTCTGGCCACTGTGAGGCTCCATGTTTCTTCTCCATTTGATCCCGTTGATCCACAAGCTGCTTCGAGCAGCCAATGCCATCCCCCATTGATCCTGTCGCGATTGGCGATCACCACGCTATGAAATTCCGTCCGCAGAGCCCCTCTCTCCGAGCAACACCACCGGCTGACCATCAACGGGATTCAGAAGAGCAGCATCCAGCACTGGAACTGCGGCTCGAAAATGCCATGCGAGTCGATCAGTACCGGTTGAAACGACTCCGGAAAAAACTGGCACCTGATGACTTCCAGAGCCAACTCGGCAAATCTGTCCACCTGCATGCTGCCCGACAGGCTGCCAGGCCATGCATTGATTATTCCCCTGAATTACCAATCAGCCAACATCGGACGCAGTTGATAGAACTCATTCAACAGCGGCAGGTGACGGTCGTTTGCGGCGAAACCGGAAGTGGAAAAAGCACGCAACTGCCCAAGATTCTGCTGGAGTCAGGGCTGGGTCGGCAAGCCATGATCGGTCATACACAACCGCGCCGGTTGGCTGCTCGAAGTATCGCTACCCGACTCGCTGAAGAACTTCAGACCCCGCTGGGGGAACTGGTGGGCTATCAGGTTCGGTTCGGAGATCAGACGAGTGAACGGACGCTGGTCAAGTCCATGACGGACGGGATTCTGCTGGCGGAAACCCAATCTGATCGATTCCTTGATGCTTATGATGCAATCATCATTGACGAGGCACACGAACGCTCACTCAACATTGATTTTCTGTTGGGTTACCTCCGCCGCCTGCAGGGAAAGCGAAGCGATCTCAAAATCATCATCACTTCAGCGACAATCGATGCCGAACGGTTTGCCGAACACTTTTCCGATGAACTGGGCCCTGCTCCCATCGTGAACGTGGAAGGACGTGGGTACCCGGTTGAAATGGTGTACCTGCCCTGGGAAGACATCATCGATGATGAAACCGGTAATTACGATCTTGCCCGGCATGTGATCAGCGGAATCGAAAACGCGGCACGAAATGGAGCAGGCGACATGCTTGTATTCCTCCCGACAGAACGCGACATCCGCGAAGTATCGCACCGTGTTGGATCGCACTACCACCGCCTCGGTCTGGAAAAACAGGTCGACTTACTGCCTCTTTACGCTCGCCTTCCTCAAGCCGAACAGCAACGTATTTTTCATCCTCAAGGAGGGAAGCGTCGGATCATATTCGCGACAAACGTTGCTGAAAGTTCCCTGACAGTGCCGGGGATCAGCTATGTCATCGATTCGGGAACAGCGCGTATCAGCCGCTACAGTCCTCGAAGTAAAATGCAACGCCTGCCGATCGAGGCGATCAGCCGTGCCAGCGCAGACCAGCGCGCGGGCAGATGCGGTCGCATCGGACCAGGATTATGTGTGCGACTCTATTCCAAAGATGACTATGAGGCACGAGACGAATTCACGACACCAGAAATAAGACGTACCAATCTGGCCTCCGTCGTATTGCAAACCAAGGTATTGAAGCTTGGAAAGCTGGAAGAATTTCCTCTACTCGATCCGCCTCGACCCGAGGCAATACGGGAAGGAACCCGCACACTATTTGAACTGGGAGCGTTGGACGACAAACAGCAACTGACTGAAACAGGAATCCGGTTGGGACAATTTCCAGTTGATCCCCGCGTTGGCCGAATGATCATCGCCGCTGACGAAAATGGCGTGTTGGCCGAAGTGCTTCCCATTGCTGCCGCACTTGAAATCCAGGACCCCCGCGATCGACCGCCTGAGAAGAAACAGGCCGCAGATGAAGCTCACGCAATGTTTGCAGATGAGCGAAGTGATTTTCTGTCTTATCTGAGATTATGGCGTTACTACGACCAGGCCCGGACTGAACACAGTCGAAACCGGCTTACGCGTGTTCTACGCCAGCAGTTCCTATCACCCAACCGGATGCGGGAATGGTCGGACGTTTACCGACAGCTACGGGAGATGGTTTTGTCAGTCAGGTCCAAAGGACGAAAACACAAAAAGAAAAAATTGATTCCCGCCATCCAGTACAGCGAAAATCCGTCACTGGTCGTAGACGAAGACAGATACACAGCTATTCACCAATCATTGATGACTGGTTTGCTGTCGAGCATTGCCATGGTTGGAGACCGGAATGAATACACCGGAGCAGGCGGATTGAAGTTGTTCCTCTGGCCGGGAAGCAGTGTTTCCAATTCCAAACCGAAATGGATCATTGCTGGTGAACTGGTTGAAACATCACGACAATTCGCTCGAACAGTTGCCCGTATCGAACCGGGATGGATAGAAAAAACGGCAAAACATCTCCTCAAACGAAACCATCAAGATCCTCATTGGAGTCAAAAAGCTGGTGGAGCCTTCTGCTATGAAAACCTTTTTCTGTTCGGGCTTCCTGTCATCACCCGAAGACGTGTTCCTCTGCCACCTCTGGACCCAATCACTGCTCGAAATCTTTTGATTGATCATGGTCTGGTTGAACGACTCTTGAACACGAAAGCAAAATTCATCGCACATAACAACGCAGTGTTAGATGCGATTGAAAAACTCGCAGCGAAAACAAGAAAACGAGAGTATGTTGTTGACAGCTATCAACTTGCAAGGTTCTATCAGGCCAGACTGCCTGACAATATCGTTGATCGTGGACGCTTGGAAAAACTTGATCGGGAAGCCGTCGCACCAACGTGGTCAAAAAACCAAATCGATACCACTTGGGTTACCAGAGCCCTCGCGGAACCTGATCAACTGACTGATTCCACCAATCTCTACATGCGTCCAACCGACGTTCTTGACATTGAATACCAGAACGTAATCGCCGATCAATTTCCTGACATGTTGAATGTGGGAAATTCGAAATTGCCTCTCGACTACCGTTTTGAACCAGGTTCAGAGAGGGATGGTGTGAGCATGACTGTGCATCAGTCTGCATTATCACAAATCAGTGATGACCGTCTTGGATGGCTGGTACCGGGTCTACTTGAACCCAAGTTGATCAGCATGATCAAATCACTGCCCAAAAGAATCCGGCGAAACCTCGTACCGGCAGCCGATGTTGCAAAGAAAATTGCCATTGAACTGGAGTCGGAGTTCGGAAATGTGCCATTCATGGCAGCCGTCTGTTCAGCCATGACGCGGCATGCCGAGATTCCAATCCATGCTGACGACTTTCAAACTGAAAAGATGGCAGATCATTTCAGAATGCTTGTGAAAGTGGTAGACGATGAGGGGGAGACAATTGCCCACGGCAGAGAACTTGCCGAGTTGCAACAGCAATTTGATCATTCGATAACCAAAACTGAAGACGCTGGTATCGAACCAGCTGATGAAACATGGACGCGTACTTCACTGACAGACTTCGATATTGATATTCTGCCAACCGAAGTTGTGCGGCTGCGAGGTGGAGTGCAGGTCGCCCAGTATCCTGGCTTCCTGATCAATGACAACTCGGTCGCGACAGACCTGTTTCCGGATCAACTGACTGCCGAAACCACGATTCGAAATGGAGTAACACGGCTTTATGCCCTTGTCGAAAGGAAAGAACTCCGGAATCAGGTGCGCTGGTTGCCAGATCTGCAGGCGATCAAAGTCAAGCTTTCTGGCCTGATTACAGTCGACACATTTGAAAATTCGCTCATTGACCTGCTTGCAAGGATAGCATTTGTTGAAAACCTTCCTGTTGTTCGCACACAAGACGAGTTCAATTTGCGACGACAGAACCGCGGACACCGAATTGCGATTGCTACTCAGGATGTTGCTGGTTGGCTTAACAGATTTGCTGATCATGCATTCACTGTCCGCCGGTCACTTGAAAATATACGGGGCAATGTCCGGATGACAGAGATCCATGACGACGTTCAACGCCAATTCAAGTGGCTGATCTATCCGGGTTTTCTTTCCTGTACACCGTGGCAGTGGCTCAAACATTACCCCCGATACATGCAGGGAATCACTTATCGCCTTGATAAACTGCTCAGTGGATCGGGAGCACGTGACAGCGACTCACTACAAATCATCACGGAATTGAACTATCGTTGGCTCCAGAATATCCCTGAAAAGGATCAGAATCCGGCTCATCAGGCTACTTCTGAATTCCGCTGGATGATGGAAGAATTACGGGTGAGTCTTTTTGCGCAACCGTTGGGAACATCTGTCAAAGTCTCCCCGCAAAGATGTGAGAAATTGTTACGATAAAAAGTGACACCAAGACTTTTACACTACCACTAACCATGATTATCCCATGGTCTTTGAAGACCTTGATAATGAAGATCTCAAGAGTAAGCGTCACTTGATACCCTTGGTAACATCCTTGATGTTACATGCGGTTCTGGCGTTCATTCTATGGTCGTTGGTGTTTGGAATCGAATCCGCAAAATCCATTCGACTCACTGCCTCTCTCAGCACCCCCAGCAGCACTGTCTCTCTGAAAGTACGCGAGACGGTACAACCGGTCAGTCCCGTGACAGTCGATGGCAATCAGCCAGCGAAGTCGAGTGATTCCGCCATCGAGGAAATGCTTGTGGAAATCCTGGCGGATCGGGTGATCGAAGATCCGGAACAAACGGAAAACGCTGATGACGCGGATCAGGATCTCAAATCCAAGCCCGTTGCAGATTTTTTCGGGGCAGAAGCCGTCGGCAACAGATTTGTTTTCATCATCGATAATTCCTACAGCATGGATGCTCGAAACATGGAAAGATATCAACGAGCCAAAGATGAGCTGATCCGTTCCATCTCCAATTTGAAGGATTTTCAGAGTTACTGCATATTTCTGTTTTCCTGGCATACCAGGTCGATGGCATATACACGAACACCTGTCTGGATCAAAGCTGAAAATCAACACATCAAAAAACTGGAATACTGGCTGAACGATACTCAACTTGATTCCGGTACTGATCCGCGATTGGCGTTGTCGCTGGCCAACGCGATGAATCCTGATGCAATCTTCCTTTTATCAGATGGTCAATTCAATCACCCCACAACGCCATTGCCAGATACAGGTTGGTTGCTTCCCGATGGTACGCGTTCCCACATGAATGTACTGGATGGGATTAACAAGTTGATGTCCTCGATTCCCATTCATACGATTTCGTTTGAGAACCCTTTCACGAGGGTTTCAATGGAACAAATTGCAAAAGCCAGCGGAGGTTCCTATCGTTACATCAAGACCCAGTCAATAACGCCAGTTGATTCAAAACGCTTTCTCAAAGAAGTCCAACGGATCGAGCAGCTGAAGATAAAAGCTCCGGAAATCCGGTCAGAACTGCAACGCCGGATGTCCATCGCTCGCGGCTTGATAGCGGATGGCGAATTCGCTTTTGCAGAGTACATCGCAAGACCGATACGGAATGCCGACGCTGCCGATATCAACAATCCGGTTCTGCGTCAGATCCTGCTCGATATTCTTGACGACGAACTAGGTGAAACCCGGCTGGAGAATCTTCAACTCAGCTCCGAAGTGGAACAATGGATCCGGCAGCACAAATCCGAATGAAGGTGTTTGATTAGCAACCTTGTCACACCATTTCAGCAATCGACAAGATGGTGGTGCATCTTCCAGTGGGTGATTCCAACCTCCATGAATGGATCTCCCACAGTCTGATAACCCAGACGCTGGTAAAAAGGAATCGCTTTCTCCCGTGCATTCAGTTGTATTTTCTGAATTCCACGTTTGACCAGCGTCGATTCAATCTGGCGTATGAGGTTTGTTCCGAGACCCTGTCGCTGACGATGTTCGGTAACAGCCATTTGTCGGAGTTTCACTTCATCGTTACAGATGGGAACAATCACTGCGCAGGCACATACTTCCCCGTTTTCAACCAATACAAAATGGAATTCTGCGGACTCCTCTTCCAGTTCCTCAGACGTAAAGCTCAATCCAAGGGGTGCTCTCAGCAACCGGTCCCGGAGTTCGATTTCCTGCCGGTAAAGGTTGCTATTCCACTCTATCTCTAAAAAATCCATCGATTATCTTTCACAACATCAGCCACTGAGTGAATCTGAAATCCGGTCTTCCGGATTGCTGGCAGTAAGGGAAACAGTTTCACAGCACACAGATGTGAACTTTCGATCAACGTCACAATCGTCGGAACGTCTGAAAAGTGTATACAGAAATGCGTCGTTTACTAAGATGATTTTCGTCCCGGCATTTTGATGCTCCATTTATTCTGTGGCTGCGTTTTTTCCAGCCATTCCATGTCCAACTCCATTACAAGTCTTGCATGTCAAACCCTCTCGTTGAACAGAATCCCGATCCTGACCGTTACTTTGATGAACTTGAATACTGGTTGGAACTGGAGGGGGAAGCAGAGCGGGAACGCATGGCGCGGCGGAGGCGAATTCGCTCTCAAACACACATTGAAAAAACCGGAGAAACCCTGATCGGATTGCAGATGCAGGATCATCGGACCGGTTTGGCAGGCCGGTTACTGCTTGATTTTGGCAAACCGGGAGCAACTTCTCTGCCCATGAATCGACTTAAAGTCGGTTCTCCCGTGGTGGTGTCTGATAACGATAATCCAGCAGACAAAGGAGTCGCAGGTGTCATCAGTCGTCGGAAACACCAGACCATTCAGGTTGCTACCGATGTCTGGCCGGAGGGAAAGGTCCATCGGATCGACCTTTCGCCTGATGAAACCACCAGAAGACGACAATCCGCAGCGATGGCAAAAGCCCGGCTGGCGAGTGGACGCACCGCTAAGCTGAGAGATATTTTGCTGGGAAACAGGGAAATGCGATTCAGTCCGATCCCGCATAACATCAAGTGTCTCACCACACTCAATCCACCCCAAATCGATGCTGTTCAATTTGGTCTTGCTGCCAAAGATGTTGCGGTGATTCATGGACCACCAGGAACCGGAAAAACAACAACACTGGCTGAACTGATATTTCAAGCAGTGCAAAGCGGCCAAAAAGTACTCGCCTGCGCGCCAAGTAATACTGCCGTCGATAATCTGCTTGAAAAACTTGTTGGGCTCATACCCGCTGTCGTGAGAGTCGGACATCCCGCTCGTGTTTTTGAGGCGCTGCGAGGCCACACCCTGGATGAACTGGTTGATCATGATCCATCTACCGAAGTCATTCGGGATATGCGTCGCGAAGTCAAGGAATTGATCCGCATCGCAGAGAAAGGATTCCGTTCCCGGGATGGTTACAGACGAAGACGCGAACTGTTTGCAGAAGCTGGTCAACTTCGTGGACAGATCCGATCGCTGGAAAAAACCGTGATACGCAATGTGATTGATTCAGCAGATGTCATTTGTACGACCACCACCATTGACGATGATCTCCTGAATGATCTCACATTCGATCTGGTGGTGATTGACGAAGCATGCCAATGCACACTACCGAGCGTCTGGCAGGCTGTTCTCCGTGCCGAAAAAATCGTCCTTGCTGGTGATCACTGCCAACTGCCTCCCACCGTTCTGAGTGATCGGGCTGCTGCAAGAGGAATGAAGAATTCTCTGATGCAAAGATTGATTGAACGTGACGGTGAGTCCATTCTTCGGCAACTGACGGTCCAATACCGGATGCATGAATCCATCATGAATTTTTCTTCCAATGCTTTTTATGATGGAAAGCTCATTGCCGATGTTTCCATCAAAAGGCACAGACTTTGTGACTTGCCTGATGTAGTTGAACTACCGTTGACCACGTTACCAGTCGAATTCATTGACACAGCAGGCGCCGAATTTGACGAACAGATGGAACCCGATGGTGAAAGTAAACTCAACCCAGGTGAAGCCCGCCTTGTCGTTCAATTGGTAGGTGAGCTTATTGAAGCAGGCATTTCACCAGCTGAGATTGGCGTCATTGCACCCTACGCTGCCCAAGTCCGACTCCTCCGCGGTCAACTCAATGTGATCGGACTTGAAATCGATACCGTTGATGGTTTTCAGGGACGTGAGAAAGAGGTGATCATCTTCACGATGGTCAGGAGCAATGAAAGACGGGAAATCGGCTTTCTGGCTGATACTCGACGAACCAATGTGGCACTCACCCGAGCACGAAGAAAGCTGATCGTCATTGGGGACAGCGCCACCCTTGCGGCCCATCGGTTCTACGAGGGCATGCTGGAGAACTTTGAATCGCTCAATGCCTATCGATCTGTTTGGGAATTCCCGGATATCTGAAGATCTCGACAAAGGGGTCAGCTTGGCAGTTGGCTGAAAACTGACACGACGCTGCTGCAATCTGCCAAATCACCTTGATTTTGGGACCGCTGTGGGCGTAAACACTGTTTTTATGGAACTAAAACATTACGCAACGTGCATTTGGCCCGGACTCGCCGAACTCTGGTGGCGTGGGCGATTGTCCGCGCTTCCGGCCGCGATTGCTTTTACGCTCGTCGTCAACCTGATTCTGGTTGCCAGGTACATTTACCCCGGTTGGATTCATGCTGGTTTGGTCTCGTTGACATTCTGGGGTGGCCTGATCGCGTTGTTTTTTTACATCATCCGAACTGCTCGCGAGCTTCCCGCACTGATCAATCCTCGTGACATTTCCGAGAGACCCGATCAGTTCCCGGATGCAAGAATGGCATATCTCAGCGGAAAATGGGAAGAAGCTGAGGGGTTGCTCACCGATGTGCTAGCAATAGAACCGCGTGATCCACCGGCACTTCTGCTTCTCACTGGTGTCTACCGCCACACGGGACGGTTGGAGGCTGCCCAGTTACTGCTACGCGAAATATCCCGGCTGGAAATTGCCGATGATTGGTCACTCGAAATCGAGACCGAATCCGAACGCTGGAAACGAGCAGCCGCGGCCAAAGAGTCACAGGACGACCCAGAACCAGAAAACCACGTGTCTGATCGGACTGATGCTGCCTAAATGACAGAATAAAAGCTTGAAATGGGCAATGCTTGCCGGCAGAAAACAATATCAGGCAACGAAAAACCACGATTTCCGACGATCATCGCAAGTTTTCGGTAAATCGCACGCAAAAGCTCCTATCCCCGCTTCTCGCCGTAACCGATAGAATCACGCTAAGCTGGTTGGAACACCATGGAGGCAGAGAAGTCAGGTCCAGAACCAAAATCAGGATGTGGGAATACTGGGAAGTGGCGTACGGTTTGCTGGGGTATTCGTCCAGAAGTCAATCGTTCGCCAATTTGACAGCACTCATCGCCGATTATCAGCTGCAAAGCTGACTGGTCCTTTTGAGTTCATTCTCGAAAGCATCGGTTCGCCGAGTAAAGACAAACGACCTACCGTGGAGTCACCCACTCCCGACCGCGTCAGATATGACAAGGGTAATTAGAGACAACATATGTACGAAAGATTTACAGATCGCGCTCGTAAGGTCATGCAGCTGGCTAATCAGGAGGCTCAGCGGTTCAACCACGAGTACATCGGCACCGAACACATTCTGCTGGGCCTTGTGAAAGAAGGCAGTGGCGTCGCTGCCAACGTACTGAAGAATCTTGAAGTTGATCTGCGAAAGATCCGTCTCGAGGTCGAAAAACTGGTTCAAAGTGGCCCCGAAATGGTCACCGTCGGAAAACTGCCACAAACACCACGAGCAAAGAAAGTCATCGAGTATTCGATGGAAGAAGCTCGTAATCTCAATCACAGCTATGTTGGCACGGAACACATTTTGCTGGGTTTGTTGCGTGAGCAGGAAGGTGTCGCTGCACAGGTTCTGATGAACCTTGGCTTGAAACTGGAAGATGTTCGTGAAGAAGTACTGAACCTGCTTGGTCATGGCCTGGAAGGTGCAGAAGTCGGCGAACGCGGTGGGCGTGCTGGCGAAAGTGAAAGCCCTTCCAGCTCCGGCAAAAGTGGAAAGAGCAAAACCCCTGCACTGGACAGCTTTGGCCGTGACCTGACTGAGCTGGCCAAGAAGGGTGAATTGGACCCGGTCATTGGTCGAGCCCGCGAAATTGAGCGTGCAATTCAAATTCTTTGTCGACGCACCAAGAACAACCCCGTTCTGTTGGGTGAAGCCGGTGTTGGTAAAACAGCCATCGTTGAAGGATTCGCACAACGCGTGATTGCGGGAGAAGTGCCCGAGATACTTGCTGAAAAACGGATTGTAGTACTCGATCTCGCAATGATGGTTGCCGGTACGAAGTATCGCGGTCAATTCGAAGAACGAATCAAAGCGGTCATGACCGAAGTACGACGCGTCAAAAACACGATCCTTTTCATCGATGAGCTTCACACTCTGGTCGGTGCTGGAGGAGCAGAAGGTGCAATTGATGCCGCCAACGTGCTGAAACCGGCACTTGCCCGCGGTGAAATCCAGTGCATTGGTGCCACAACCCTGGATGAATATCGAAAATACATCGAAAAAGACAACGCCTTGGCCCGGCGTTTCCAGGAAATCATCGTGGAACCCACTGGCAAGGATGAAACCGTTGAAATTCTTAAAGGGCTGAGAGGCAGATACGAAGAACATCACCGTGTGCAGTTCACGGATGATGCGGTCGTAGCTGCTGTAGAAATGAGCGAAAGATATATCACGGCTCGTTGTCTTCCCGATAAAGCCATTGATGTGATTGATGAAGCGGGTGCACGAGTCCGTCTCCGAACAATGACACGTCCACCGGATCTGAAAGAAATCGACGAAGAAGTCGAAACACTCAACAAGGAAAAAGAAGACGCCGTCGCTAATCAGGACTTTGAAAAGGCAGCGAATCTGCGCGATCAAGCCGAAAAACTGCGCAAGAAGAAAGATCAGATTACGCAGGAATGGCGGGATAAGAGTCAGCAGACCGATGGAGTGGTTGACGAAGAAATCATTGCTGAAGTTGTCAGCAAAATGACGGGTATCCCGCTGACCCGTTTGTCAACTGAAGACAGTTTGCGTCTGATGCAGATGGAAGAAGAACTCCACAAACGCGTTGTCAGCCAGGATGCTGCTGTGACTGCAGTATCCAAAGCTGTTCGACGGAGCAGAAGTGGCTTGAAAGACCCCCGGCGACCCACGGGATCATTCATTTTTGCTGGCCCAACCGGTGTTGGTAAAACACTGCTTGCCAAAGCACTGGCAGAGTACATGTTCGGGGATTCCGAGGCGCTCGTGCATATCGATATGAGCGAGTACATGGAAAAACACAATGTCAGTCGTCTGATCGGTGCTCCTCCCGGTTTCGTTGGTTACGAAGAGGGCGGCCAACTGACAGAAAAAATCCGACGACGTCCCTACGCTGTTGTACTCTTTGATGAGATCGAAAAAGCACATCCCGATGTTTTCAACATGATGCTGCAAGTCATGGAAGAAGGAAGATTGACAGACTCCTTTGGACGTAACGTCGACTTCAGGAACACAATTCTCATCATGACCACCAACGCCGGTGCAGAAGCAATCAAGAACGAATCAGCGTTCGGTTTCCAGAAACCGGATGGTGATGCCAGCTATGATTCCATGAAACAGCGGGTCATGGATCAAATTGAAAGAGTATTCCGACCTGAGTTTCTTAACCGACTCGATGATACCATCATTTTCCGTCACCTCACTAAAGATGATCTCAAGAACGTCATCGACTACGAACTGGCCAAAGTACGTGAAAGATTGCTTGATCGTGGTCTGGCAATTGAGTTGACCGATGAAGCAAAAGAATTCCTCGTCACCAAAGGAAGCAATCTCGATTACGGGGCTCGGCCACTTCGCAGGGCTTTGGAACAGAGAATCGAGGATCCACTCAGTGAAGAGCTGTTGCGTGGCGCATTCGAAGGCAATGACACGATCGTAGTCTCCGGTGTGCTGGAAAACGCCGATGGAGATCGAGTCGACCTCAAGGATGTCACCACCAACGAAGACGGCAAAATGCACGACCCGGATGGAAAACGGGTGAAAATCATCCGACTCGAGTTCAGTGGCGAAACGCGTGGAGCCGCCGATGACGGCGAACCTGTCAGTGCAGGTGTCACCGAAGGCGATGAATCCGAAAGCGAAGGCTGAATCGGAAGATAGTCCAATCGACTTCTCGAAGCGGCGAACTTTGATTCGCCGCTTTTTTTATGGATGTGTTCCAGGAACTTCCAGAGTCAACTTTGTTTGAAGCTGCGCCAATGCCTGATGAATCACATGAATACCGATCCGCAAGTCCTAACGATCTCGAGCCATTGGCATGATGACGTATCCGTAACCATCATCGGTTGTCAGCAGAGCAGGTGCCGAGCCCGATTCGATTTCCATCGTGAAATTCACTTCGTTATCCAACACTTTGCAGAAATCAGCCAGGTAACGATGATCCATCGTCATCGTGATTGACTCTCCGTCATATGAAATTGGCAATTCAATTTGTGACTCCCCGATCTCGGCAGTGCTGGCTTCCAATTTCAAAGTTCCATCAGCAAACGTAAAATCAATGCCACGACTTTCATGGTCGGTCACAATCGCTGCCTGACGTAAAGCGGCGAAAAGAGGACCGATACTGATATCCAATTGAACTGCATTCTCCCGGCTCGGAAACACCTGCCTCCAATTCGGATATCGGCCTTCAACCAGACGAGAATAAATGACAGCCTGGGGTGTGCGGACCATCAGGTCATTATTTCTGGCAGCTACATCCACGGTTTCATCTTTGTCATTCAACGCCCGCTCAATCAACTGAATCGCTCGAGTCGGAACAATGGTACTGGAGCCAGTCGTTTGATGATCACCAACTGATTCACCAGTTCCTTCCATGCGTGCCAATCGGCGTCCGTCAGTCCCCACCGCTGTGACTCTGGTGTCTTCCATTTCCAGAAGAACACCGCCCAGTGCAAATCGACTGCTGTCCGAATCAGTTGCGAATACCGTGCGTTTCACCATTTCGCGAAATAGTCGCGTCGGTATCACGTGGTACTTGTCTTCATCAAAACCAGTAACGCTTGGAAACTCATCCGGGTTGTTCCCTGGCAGTTTGAACTTGCTACGTTTGCCCTTCACGCGAATTCCTGACTCGTCGGTCTCGAATTCCAACTCTTCATCGTTGTTCTCGCGAAGAATCGCCATGGTACGTTGAACTGGCAACAAGGCCGTGCCCTCCGTTTCAACGGTCACACCCTCTTCCAGGTCCAGTCGGATCCCAACTTCCATGTCCGTTGCTGTCAGGGTGATTTTTCCACCAGCAGCAGTGACCTTTACATTCTGCAAAATCTCTTTTGGTGACCGAGCCGGCGCAATGCTGGCTGCAAGAGCGAACGCGTTTGTCAGTGATTCTCGTTGGCAGGTGATCTTCATGGAAATGCAAACCGATACCGTGGAAGTTCTCTATCAATCAGGTTTGCATGTTGTACCCCGTTGTTGCGTGTCTTGCATGGGGACAGACAAGCTTCAAAGTTGGGGTTTTGGCTTTTGCTCTTTGCTATCAATTAATTTTATCTATCGTCGTCATCGTAACCCTTGGCAAAAGTCTGTTACAAAACAGCATTATCAGAATCTAAACGCTTACAGGATATTGATTTACGACCGAGAGAAGACAGTGGAAAACCTGTTAGTGAAGTGTCGTGGAAGTGTTGTAAAGCAAGCCAATATTGAACACGGGGTGACATCAGGTTCTGGTGGACATCAAAACTCTGGCTCGAGTTACACCATCGAACGAACAGGTCCGGAACACTTTATCCACCTCAGAAAAAGTCATGTGTCGTTGAATTTTTCACTGATTTCTGCTGCCGCGAGTTGTAATTCAGTATCAGTTTCGAGCAGCAATTCTGTCTTTCGGATCGCGTGGAGAACCGTGGTGTGATCCCGGCCTCCGAAGTATTCGCCGATTTGGTGCATGCTTTTCGCTGTCATTTTTCTGGCAAGAAACATCCCCAGTGATCTTGCTCGAACGAGATTCTGTTTTCGTGAGCTACTGCGAACTTCTGTGATTTTGAGACGAAAATATCTGGCAACGGTCGTGCCGATCGAAGCCAGTGAGACCTCTTCACGTTCACCAACGACGGTAACAGCGGACGAAACAGCGTCTTCGTCGGGTTTTGTACCGTGCATTCGGCACCAAAGAGCGATCTGTTTCAGGGCAGCTTCGAGTGAACGTGTTGGCAACTTGGGCTCCAGTTTACGATCCAGCAGATCGAACAGAGTTGGATTCATAGGCAAATCCAGATGCACGGCCAACTCGCGAAGCAACTGGGACCGGGCAGCCGTTGCGGGCAATTCGAGAGGGATTGTCAGTCCGGGCAGCACTCGACTTACCAGAAGTGGCCTCATCCCGCGAATTTCCGAGGGCAGCCGCTTACACGTCAACAAGGTTGGAAATCCGCGACTCACTCTCTCTTCTATTCTGGCAGCCAGTTCATCCTGAGCAGCGAGTTTGTCATTGATCAAATGCAGATCATCAATGACCAGAATGGGTGCTTCATTGAGTTCCTGGCGTAGAGGCGGAAGATCATCTGCACCCACAGCCTCGGCATAAAGCCTCGCAAAATCTACAGCTGGGTAATACAGCACCGGTTTCGGCTCCCCGGTTTCAGAGCGGCTTGATTCTCTGGCTGCAAGATGCAGAGCAATGGCTGTTTTGCCGCAACCGCTGGGACCGATCAGCAACAGAGGATTGCCCAACTCGAATACCGAGGTCTGCGCGCAGGCTACAAAATGAACCATCCGATTTTCATCGCCGGCGATGAAATAAGGCAGGCTTCCGCTGGGAACAGGTGCTGGTCGTTTCCGCTGGCGAACCAGAGGACGCTCTAGCGGAAATGAATGAACCGTGGTGGATGGATTAGTCGCGGTGGACATGAAAGGTGGCTCAGAGGTGGGCGAACGAGACCTTCTCGTTTGAACAGTCCCTCCATTCTACGAACCAATCCGTGGAAAGCGAGCAATATCATGCTAGTTATCCACATTTTTATTATGTCGTAACCTACTGTAAACATTGGATATACGTACAATTGCCCGGTCAATTTCTTCCATTGTGGAAAACTTGGAGACACCAAAGCGGAGCGTTGACTCAACCTCCTCGTTGCTGCGGCCCATGGCGATCAGAACGTGACTCGGTGGACTGCTGCCGCTGCTGCAAGCGGAGCCACTGCTGCAGGCAATACCGGCCATATCCAATGCCATCAGCATCGACTGCCGATCCGTTTTCAGAAACGAAATGGAGCTTGTTCCGGGCAAGCGGTCGTGCGTTTTTCCCTGGATGACCAGATCGGGATGCTGGTTGATCAACCCTTGTTCGAGGCGGTCGCGCAACCTGCGGCAATGTTCAGCGGATGATTCCATTTCATCGACAGCCAATTTCAATGCTTCAGACATCGCGACAACCAAAGCCACTGGTTCTGTACCGGGACGGGTCTCGAGTTGTTGTTCACCTCCGTGAAAAACTGGGTGGATTTTCAGTTGCGGCGCCAGCCAGAGAGCGCCAACACCCGTTGGTCCATGAAATTTGTGGGCGGTGAAGGTAACCGCCGAAATTCCCGATACCAATGGATTCAAAGGCAGTTTCCCAATTGTCTGGGTGGCATCAACGTGTAGAGGGATGCCGAAGGTCTGGCAGATTTTTGCCGCCTCGTCGATGGGCTGGATAACGCCGGTTTCATTGTTTGCGGCCATGATTGAAACCAATCCAACACCATGGTCCGTTTGGGACAACAGCGTTTCCAACCGATCCAGGATTACTTGACCGTCCCGGTCTACATCCAACCAATGCACAGGGCGTCCCTGACTTTCAAGCCATTTCGCAGTGGCAACGACACTGGGATGCTCGATGCGAGTCAGAGCAAGCGACCCGGAATCACCCAATCCTGTCAGTGCCAGATGATTTGATTCAGTCCCACCGCTGGTGATGATCAGTCGGGCACCGTTGGGCTGGTCAAATCGGGTGCCCAGACAGGTTCCAATTGCTTCGATTGCGTCATCCAGCGTACCCCGCGATTCTCGTCCGTATGCGTGTTGGCTGGATGGGTTGGCAGGACCGCGTGTGAACTGCTTGAGGATCGATTCAGCAACACGGGGATCAACCGCTGTTGTGGCGTTATTATCCAGATAAATCGTCGTCACAAAATCTTCCTGCGGTTTGCCGGTACACCTCGATCATTGTTCGAGGTGTCGTCACATTCAATTGTTCTCTGAGAGGCGTTTCAAGCCAGCGTGATTCGGGTAATCAGAAAGCGCTTCATTGAGCAGGTTTGCGGCGATATTCGATTCTCCAGCTTCCCGCATGTCAGTGATCAGACTGAGGTATTCGTCTGCCAACTGTTGATCGATGATTTTCTGCAACTCCGTGGGTGTCTGGATTCCCGAATCAGCCGTGGCAAAAATTCTGGGCATGAGAATGTAGAGTTCGCGTTGGGCCAATCGATGAATGATCGGCCAGAGAACAGCTGCCTGCTGCGGATTGTTTACGCTCCAGGTTCGCCAGTACGCAGAATTCTTTCCCTGTCCATCGTCAAGATCGAATTGTGCCATCAGAAGATGTGCATCTGCGTTGGTTGTTTCGGATAGACCTCTGGTGAGTGTGACCAGATGCCAATTGTTGGGCGAGCCTTTGGGTTTTTTCTTCAGAACAGCAGTTTTCACGTACGTGGCAGTTGCTGGCGTCGAGTCGGACCGGCGAATGGGTGTAATTTGCCAGTGAAAAAGCGGAATTTCGTAGAAACTGAAGTTTCGCCGAACCAAGTGGCTGGGCGCGAATTCACTACCGCTAACGTGACCCTGAATCCGGATAACCAGACCGAGAACAATGCAAATCAGAATGGCTGCACAAATCGTGACCCAATTCTTGATTTTGCGATTTTTCTTTGCAGTTGATGTTCCAGGCTGAACAGATTTGGAAACCGAGGTGGACACAGAAGGCTTGTTGGGAGATGTTCGGGGAGCGAATGGAATTTGTACTCACTAGTCTACTGTAAGCGATGATGCGTTCGAGAACCCCTTCTGTTGGCAGGAAGTCCGGTGATTCGGGCAATTCCATTGCATTACCGAGGCCTGCGAATTCGATTCTTGATGCAGTTTCAACGGGAAGAATACTGCCTTGGAGACCCTATCGTGTAACCTGCCAGCCAAATCCGGCCGATAATTCTTCCCAGCCGAACAAATCAGATCAGTCTCAGTTTGGGAATGATCCGAGACTTTCCCAGATGCGATTGGAGGCTGTCCTGTTGTTGGCAAAAACGCCACTCAGCCTTCGAAAACTGTGCCAAATGGCTCACTTGGCGGACGCAACAGAGGCTCGTACACTGATTCGCCAGCTGAATATCAAGTTCGAGGATTATGGTCGTGCAATCCGTGTGGAGCAGGTCGCTGGCGGATACCGTTTGATGACGAGGTCTGCTCTCGCACCCTGGCTTGCACGATTGGGCCACTTGCCAGCTCCCATACGATTATCGACACCCATGATGGAAACTCTTGCCGTTGTCGCGTATCGTCAACCTGTATCACGTGCCGATGTTGAGGCAGTCAGAGGAGTCGGCTGCGGTGAATTGTTGCGTCAGACGATGGAAAGAGATCTGGTGCGAATTGTTGGACGTGGCGAAGAGTTGGGTCGACCCTACCTTTACGGAACTACCAAACGTTTTTTACAACTTTTTGGACTTGCGAATATCGATGGCTTGCCGGCGATCCAGTGGCAGGCGTTACAAGATGATCCCAGACCGGAAGATTCAACCCATGATGAATCATCGACATCAAAGGAGGAGCTCGTTGTGAGTACTACTGTCGCCCCAACTCTCTCAGAGTCCCAGCAAGGCATCAGCCATCCCAATGAATTGGCAGAGGATCAGTTGAATCCGGTCACAACCGGCACTGAGCCTCAGGCTGTCATCGAAGATGAAGAAGACAGCTTCTACGACGATAACCTGGACGACGACGATGACGACGACGACGAGTGGGATGACCAGGAATGGGACGACGACGACGATCTCGACGACGACGACGAGGAGGAAGAGGATATAAATGAAGCTGACGAAGATTAGGGAGGATGGGAGGAGGAGAGAGGAGAAGTAGGAGATCATGAGTCTGTGGATCAGGAT
>JAAXJB010000064.1:138719-144009 GCA_012270065.1 Rubripirellula sp.
CGCCCAGGAATGGGACGACGAAGAAGATGACGAAGAGCTCGTCGTCGACGACCTGGAAGTTGATCTTGTTGAAGATGACGACGACGATGGCGGCTGGGAAGAGGTCGATGACGAAGTCGGCGATGAAGAATTCGATGATGATGATGAAGACTGGGACGACGACGACGACGACGACGACGATGACGAAGATTGGAATGAGTGACCACGACTGATGCATCCATGTGGATTGGCGTCGTTCATCTTGTTACGCCAGCATCCATGTCGATAGCAGCGGTCTCTCGATCACCGTGTCGGAATGTCCGGGATGACTTCTCGAATTTCTGTCGAATGGAGGTCATTCACCGAGGTTGAAAAGATGCCGTAAAGCTTCCAACAGACCACGGCGATGACCTTCTGCTGCATCGTCCCGCAAAGATGCCAACGGTGGGTGCAACAGTTTGTTGATCAATCGGTCAAATGACTTTTCAATCTCTTTACGAACGGACGGATCGAGCTCTTGAAGGTGAAGCTTGTTGATCAATCTTTCGAGCTCATCATTTTTCAGATCCTGTGCCTGTTCTCGAAGCCGTTGAATCACAGGCCCGGTGGCCTTGTGATTGAAGGCCTGCATGAATCTTTGAGTTTCTTCCGAAATCACCTGTTTGGCCTTTGGCCACTCTTTCTGCCGTTCCCGGCGATTACGGTCACAGGCGGATTGAAGATCATCGATTCCGTACAGGTAGACATTCGACAATTCCCCAATCGCAGGCTCCACATCCCTTGGTACTGCCAAATCCAGAATCAGCAAAAGGCGATTTTTACGTTTGGCGTGAAGCGGCAGGAAGGTTGCTTCGTCCAGAATGGGTTCGGTCGCTGCAGTCGTACAAATCAATAAATCGGCATCTACGATCTGTTCCTGAAGATCATCCCACAATGCCGATTCGGCGCTGAACGTGTTGGCCAGTGCAATTGCACGATCGTAACTTCGATTCACAATGCAAATGTCATTTGCACCGGCCTGTTTCAGGTATCTGAGGGTTTCTTCACCCATTTCTCCAGCACCGCATAACACCACCCGCTTGTTATGGAGTGTTTCGAATACCTCAGTAGCAACTTCGCCAACAGCGACGCTTGGTACACTGACCCTTCGACGGTGAATGGAGGTTTCGTGTTGAACACGCTTTGCAGCACGATTTGCCGCCTGGAATACCGAGTGGGTTAAAGGCCCGGCTGATCCGGAGTTGCATGCGGTGTCATAAGCCTGTTTGACTTGTGACAAAATCTGGGCCTCTCCCACGACCATACTGTCGAGACTTGCCGCTACCGTGAACAGATGCTCGACCGCATCGGATCCAGCGCGATAAATCATCTGATCAACAATCTCATCAGCACTCAGTTGGTGCTGATCAGCAAGAAATTCCGCGACGTCATCGCGGTCAAGTTCCTCGTTATCACCAGCTGTAGCATAGAGCTCGACGCGGTTGCACGTGCTGATCAAAACAATTTCAGAAGAAGGAAAACGTGTGCGGAAAGCACTCAACGCATGACTGATCTGGTCACTTGTGAAAGATATCTTTTCTCTGAATTCCACGGCGGCGTCATGATGACTGCAGCCTATCATCTGCAATTTCATCGAAGATCCTCCGTTGACTTCAACCACCCTGCTGGGGTCGACGATGACAGTTCAACGTTGTCTTTGGCTGCCGCTCCTTGCTCAGATTGGCCATGTGGTGTCGTAAGAACACCAATCATTGCCAGCACGAGAAAACCACCACTGGCCATCGTGAGATAGACTGCTTTCCTGCCACGGCTTGCAGGGGCATAAAAGTATTCAATGCCAGTCGCCACCAGCAGCCAAACCAGCAGCAGTGTGCTAAGCAGAACACCCTGGTCGGTCCAGCCCACGCTTCCCCAGCGATTCAGGTTCATGACAACGCCGGCAATCAGGCCAATCCCTACTGCGACCGTGCTTCCTACAAGACATCTCCGATTCAACCTTCCAAGCGATTCAAGCGTTGGAAGACGAAATGTGGATCCTGCCCTTTTCTGTTTCAGCCTTCGGGATTGCACAAGATACATGATCCCGGCAAGAAAACCGATGAGCACAGCGATCGAACCCGCCATCATCGCGATTGCGTGTACCGAACGCCATACCTCAATCGCTTCTGTTCGGCTGAATGGAGGTCGATTGCCGAGAGCAATTGCCATCCCCAGCAGAGCCATCACAGCAGGCAGGAAAAAGAAGCTGATGATTGTGTCCGGACGTCTCAGGTAAAGCACAAAAAAAGCGATTGCCAATCCGAGCGCCACAAGAAGTGACCAATCTGACCATGTTGCCAACAGGCCAGCTTCCTGCCCACCGCCTTCCACGACCGTTGCCCGTATCAGCAGATAACAGACGTGTGTGAACAGTCCGACCGACATCATTCCAATCACAAACAGGCCGCGGCCGGGAATCCGACCGAACAGACGCAACAATTCCAGAACCAGAACTACCAGGTAGCTGGCAAAGACGCATGTGATGGAAATCTCGCTGAGGAAGGCGAGCATGAATCTGCTGCTGGAATGGGGGAACTCGTCAGTACTGTAACCAACCTTCAATCCTACACGTTCTGGATGCCTTGTCAGCACGCCGCTTTGCGTTTCAGGCGACTTTGGGTGGGGATTCTTACTCTACCAACCCGCACAATTCCATTCTTGAACACGAACCTTACCTTGTTTGCCGATTTGAACACGAATGGCTCCCACCATTGCCGTTCCATGGACCGTGGATCCGTGTCGAGATAGCATTTCGCGAACTTCGGGTTTTCTGGACCGATTGCCGCCACTGACGATGGTGACTCGAGGTCTTGCCCACTGCAAAACAGACTGAGCGTCCATTCGCAAACTTCCATGGTGAGGTGCCATCAAAATGCCACCCGCTTTTGGCCGGGGAAGATTCACCAACATCCTGGTACCCGGAGGTTCAAGATCACCAGGCAGAATCATGCTGCGTCCACCCCAGTCAAGATGCAACACAAGACTGTTCGCATTGTCGCTGCCAGGTATCCGATTCAATGGAGGATGCAGCACTTCTGCACATGGTGGCAAACTGAGACCTGCATGCTTCAGACCTGCCATGTCGCCTGATGACATTCTGCAATGGATCTCCCCGACTTGGATTCCGTTGTCACGAATCGACTTCTGGATCGGCAACAATGAGGATTCAGGTTCTTCGAGCATTCCTGGTGGTGTGATTACACCCCGCACCTGAAAGCGTTTCAAAATCCCAGGCAGGGCATTGAAGTGATCAGCATCTGCGTGTGACAGTATGATGCCTTCAATGCTGGTAATACCCATGGACCAGAGGGCCTGATCGATGCCGGCACTGCTGTAGGTTTCATTACCGAGACGTCCGCAATCGTAAAGCCAGACTTCATTGGATGGCAGGCGTATTACCACGCACGTCCCGTGACCAACGTCCAGAAATGTTGCTTCCAAAGTGTCCTTCGTCACATTTGTCCCGTTGATGGCCATCAGGTAAGCCATTGGGATCCAGATCACAATCCAACCGCGACGAATTCGACGAAGCCATTTTTCTTTTTTCGGCACGAAAAACGATATTGCCAGCACAGCGTAAAACGTGATGACCCACAAAGCAGGCGGTGCAGGCAACCACACATGGCCCCAGGGTATGTCGGCTGCTACCCACATCACACCTTGCATCACTTCCATTGTCTTGCTGCAGATCCACCCGGGAATGAACGCCAATGAATCATGAAAGGAACCGGTAACGACTACCAGCATCCCAGACACCAGGGCCACAGCTAAACATGGCGCCAACAAGAGATTGACAACGGTGGAAATCAGCGAGATGACGTGAAAGTGATACCAGACGACAGGCATGCAGATCGTGGTCACGGAACAACTGAGCCAGAACAGGCTACCGATCTTCGCTAGTATTTTTTCAAAGTATCGACGGGATGAGCTCTTTCCTGTTGCAATCAGGTCATCAAGTCGGCTGTCCATGGAAACGTCTTGATCATCCCCGGTTCCGTAAAAAACCTTGCGTCCGCAAATGATGAAAACAAGCACAGCCAGAAAAGAAAGATGCACACCAACGTTCAGAACATTGCCGGGGTTGATCAATGTCAGAATCAGAGCCGCCAACGATAGCGTATTGATCGGCTGGTTCATGCGTTGTAACCAAACCGCAGTCATGAAGATTGTGACCAGAACAGCAGCCCGGATGACTGGTGGCCGGCCTCCCGTCAGCAAGGTGTAAAACAGGCAGAAAAGGAGAATGCTTGAGATTCTGAAACCCAGTGGAAGTCGAGCAAAAGTAGCAAAGAAATTTGCCACCATGACCAGAATCGCCAAATGCATACCACTGACCGACAACAGATGTGCCGTTCCGGTTACCAGTAGCAGGTCACGTGTTGCATGATCAATGTAGTCGCGTTGGCCCAGTAACATTGCCATCGCAAGAGGACCGGCCGAGTCGGATGTGTTTTCGAGAAGTTCATCGCGTCCCTTTGCAGCAATCTTTGCCATCAGACGTTGCAGTGTATTTCGCAAGTTGGTTTGTCGGTGAGTGGTCGTGATCTGGCTGTGATCAGCGACTCTGAACTTTGCTTGCACATTGCGATACTGATAGAAAATACGAAAATCCTGCTGTCCCGGATTACTGGGGCCCTTGAGTTGGCAGAGTGTGCCATAGGCTTCGATGACATCGCCTGGCAGGAATTTGTCGCAACGTCCTTCGATGACGATCAACAAACGTCCATTTTCCGATGTGAAGGACTGTCCTACTCTCAGCTTGGTGAGTTGGACTTCCATTTGAGTCTGCCACGATGACCGCCGGTGACCGGGAGCCACATTGTGGTAGACCAGATTCGGTGGTTGATCCACAATTCCACAGATGATGGTCGGCTGATCTGTTGCCGACAGATAGTCCCTGATCCCCGCCCGCTGATGGCTCGTGATTTGATGCTGGTGAAGTAAACCACCCAAAGGCACGAAAACCAACACCGCGGCAATTGAGCGGTTGAAGCTTTTTCCGCGGATACGGATGAGCACCAGCAGGCAAAATGCCATGGCCATCCACCAGATGTGGGTCCTCATCAACCCGACAGTTGGCAAATCACCTGGCCAGCAGTAAAAATCCAGCAGGACGCCAGACATGGTGGACAGTGACAGCAGCAGCACCGGCTGCTGATTGATTTTTGATCTGAGCGGCTCCTTCAGCCGAGCGCCCAAACGAGTACTCAGACGAGCACTCAGACGAGCACTCAGACGAGTACAGAAATTTTGTGCCCCAAACAAAGCGTTG
>JAAXJB010000003.1:0-10297 GCA_012270065.1 Rubripirellula sp.
ACGCTCGGGACGGAAAAACCACGAGGTGTCACAGTTCACTGCAGAAGTCACTGCACAGGGTTAGTCACTGCACAGGGTTCTCTGAACCAGCATCGAGTCTTTCTCGCTGCGCCAGCAGTTTCTTCTGATACTTCGACTGGACCACATCCACAGTGATCAGCACTGCCAGCACGAAATAAAACGTGCTCTTCGCCATTGGCGTGATGTGATGCCCCCCCACCTGAAGTTCTGCCAGATGCCCCCCTTCACTCACCAGCATCACACCGACAATGAAAAGGATGAACAGGCCTAACACCTCGTACATACGATTCTTCTTGAGAAACTCGGCAACAAAATCAGCAGCCCACATCATCAACAGACCGCTGACGACAATTGCGACCGCCATGATCCAGAAATTCTCGGTCAGAGCCATCGCACTGAGGATGGAATCAAATGAAAAGACCAGATTCATGATCACGATCAATGCCACAGCCTTCTTGACCGATGTTCCACCTGTTTTTCCCGTCGCATTGCCAAGATCATCACTTGCCAACATGTGATAGATTTCCTTGACCGCTGTCCAAAGGATAAAGGCCCCGCCAAGCAAGACGATCAGACTGTGCCCGCTCAACGACATCGAAATAACATCATTCTCCGGCAATGGAAAACCGGGCAGGGGATCCTCAAGCAGCTTGATCAAATTGACAAGTACAAACAGCAGGCAGATTCGAAACGCAATTGCCAAGCCTATCCCCCAACGCCGCACCATGGACTGTCGTTCCAGGGGCACGCGTTTGCTCTCAATCGAAATGTAAAGCAGATTATCGAAACCAAGAACAGCCTGCAGCAGGACCAACATGCCTAGTGTAAAAAGGCCGGAAAACGAAAAGAACGATTGTGCTTCGGGCGATGCGACCGGGACGTCGGCAGGTGCTTCCGCCAGCAAGTTTGTTCCCGAGAGAATTCCCAACAGATCGAATACTTCCAACATGACCTTGTCTCCTGAACCGATTGCGACACAAAGATACCCACCGCGTTGGCAAGCCACGCCATGGATTCCGGGGTGCTAGCCAGAGTATGATGCGATTAATCACATAAGACCACCGCACAATCCCGGATTCACGTCATGAGCCAGATGAAAAACTTCCTTCGTTTACTTTTGTTGAGCATTGCGATCCCCCAAGCCATGTCAATTTCCACAGCTGCTTCGCCCCAGCACTACGAAATCCGAAGCTACGTACTCGGTGATCAGGGTGATCCGGAAGCGATTCACGATTATTTGCGAGATGCTTTTCTACCGGCGATGAATCGCTTGAAAGTAGGCCCGATCGGCGTTTTCCACAACTCCTCGGAGGACCAGTCGGACAGCCAACGCATTGTGGTCGTGATCCCGTATGAAAACGCTGATGAAATTTCTCAGTGCAGAGCGTCCCTCAAACAGGATGCTTCCTATCGAAAGTCTGCCGAGGCGTACCTGAACCGGGATCCCAAAAATCCACCCTACCTTCGAATCGAAAGTGAATTGCTTTCCGCCATGGACTGCATGCCTCTGCTGAAATCCCCGAAAGAACAAACACAAAATGACAAAAGGGTCTTTGAACTGAGAATTTACGAGAGTTCAAATGAACGCCTCGGTGACTTGAAGGTCCATATGTTCAACAACGGAGAGGTCCCGATCTTTCTCGATTGTGGAATTCAACCGATTTTCATAGGCCAGGCTCTCATCGGTCCATTCACCCCAAATCTCAGCTATTTGACGGTTTACCCCAACGAGGATGCCCGAAAGGAGGCGTGGGTCGCTTTTCGAGCACACCCTGATTGGCAAATCCTGAAGAAAAAAACCCTGTATCAGGGTACTGTCAGCAAAATCCACAAGTATGTTCTGGTCCCAGCTGATTATTCACAAATCTGATCAAACGAACGCATTTTCCAACGTTCCGCGAAAGATGTCGACTCAGATCAATACGCATTGCCCAGTCGTTAAACCTGAAGCCGATTTCAGCTCATCAGCAGGATTTCCGTCAATGCTCAGGCTGGGAATCGGAGTGATTTACCGCTACGATTTCCATCATGACACCAATGATGCGCCAGTACCACGAAGCGAAGGCAGCATGCGGAGACGCATTGCTGTTTTTTCGCATGGGCGACTTCTATGAGCTCTTTCTGGATGATGCAAAGATTGCAGCAAAAATCCTGGGTCTCAATCTCACGAGTCGAGACAAGGACAGTGATAATCCGACCGCGATGGCTGGATTTCCGCATCATCAACTTGACTCATACTTGCAGAAATTGATCAAAGCCGGATATCGGGCCGCCGTCTGTGAGCAAGTTGAAGATCCCAAGACCGCAAAGGGATTGGTAAAACGTGAAATCACCCGCATAGTCAGTGCAGGTACGCTTACCGACGATGGGCTGCTAAATCCAAACGAAGCAAATTATGTAGCAGCCGTCTGTCTTCAACACGACAGAAGTGGCGGTAAAACGGCTGATGAACCGAAAGCGGGAATCGCTTGGGCCGAGCTTTCAAGCGGTCGATTTGAAGCTGGGACCTTTTCAAGATCACGTATCGAAGATGAGCTGGCCAGAATTGGCCCCGCCGAAGTGATTTATCGGGAAGACGACGTGCACTTCTCACCCGATACAACTGCACCGTGGTCTTGGACTCCTCGACCAGCCTGGAGCTTCGCAGAAGACTCTGCCACCGAAGCACTGTGCAAGCAACTCGCGGTCCACAATCTTGAAGGATTCGGATTTGAACCGTCCGATGCTCCGGCCATCCGTGCCGCCGGTGCAGTGCTGACCTATCTTCTTGAAACACAACGCAGCGGTTTGGAACACTTTCGTTCGCTGCACTCACATCGCCGCAGTGGTTTCCTGCAAATCGATGCAGCTACCCGGCGCAGTCTGGAAATCACGCAGACCCTGCGATCCGGATCCCGCGAGGGTTCCCTGCTGGGAGTCATCGATCAAACCTGTACTCCGATGGGGTCACGACTGCTGGCTGACTGGATTTCAGCACCTTTGATTGACGCAGATGCCATCAACCAGCGTCTTGACGCTGTGGCTCCCTTCACCGTTGAAATCGGATTTCGGTCGGACACACGCGAAACATTGAATCAGACATTCGACCTGACACGTCTTTTGGGTCGTATCGCAACCGGTCGAACTGGTCCTCGTGACCTGCAACAGATAGCGCGTACTCTCGCCAACCTTCCCAAGTTGAAAGCACAACTGGAAGGCAGGGAACCCGAGCGACTCTGTTTCATCAACGCCCATCTTCATCTTTGCCCGGAACTGCGTTCGACACTTGAACAGGCACTCGCTGATGAATGCCCATTGATTGCGGCTGATGGAAACTTCATACGCCCAGGCTTCGACGCTGAACTTGATGAACTCAGGAAGCTCGCGAAAGGTGGCAAGGAGTGGATTGCTGCCTATCAGCATGAGCAAATGGAACAGACGGGAATTACGAACCTGAAAGTAGGATACAACAAAGTATTCGGGTACTACCTGGAGGCCACAAACGCTCACCGGGACAAGGTTCCGGATTTTTACATTCGCAAGCAAACGCTGAAAAACTGTGAGCGTTTCATTACTCCGGAATTGAAAGAGTACGAGGAGAAAGTTCTCGCCGCAGACGAGCAAGCTTCAACACGCGAACAGTTGCTCTTTCAACAACTTCGTGATGAAACACGCCGCCAGCTTTCAACGCTTCAGGAAGTTGCCATGGCGATTGCCGAGCTGGACGCTTTTGCCGCGTTGGGTGAAATTGCCAGCCGCAGGGGATGGGTGCGTCCCTCTTTGAACGATGAATCCGTATTGCGTATCAACGGTGGCCGTCATCCGGTGCTGGACGCGACGTTGCCACAAGGTGAATTTGTACCCAACGACTGCATTCAATCGCCTGAAAGCGGCATGATCCTGCTTATCACGGGCCCCAACATGGCTGGAAAAAGCACGTACATTCGACAGATCGCGTTAATCACGCTGCTAGCCCAAGCAGGCTCGTTTGTACCTGCGGAATCAGCTGAAATCGGAATTGCTGACCGTGTTTTTGCCCGGGTAGGAGCAAGCGATGAGCTCAGTCGCGGACAAAGTACGTTCATGGTTGAAATGGTAGAAACCGCCAGGATCCTGAACACCGCTTCTTCCCGCAGTCTGGTCATCCTCGATGAAATCGGTCGTGGCACCAGCACCTATGACGGACTTTCACTTGCTTGGGCCATCACGGAACACCTGCACGAACAAATTGGGTGCCGCACGCTATTTGCCACACACTACCACGAACTGACGCAACTCTCTGAATCACTGCCGCGGGTATCCAACCTGAATGTGGCAGTCAAAGAGTGGGATGACGAGGTAGTATTCCTGCACCGCATCATCGAGGGCGGCGCAGACAAGAGCTACGGCATTCATGTAGCCAGACTTGCAGGCATCCCAGCCGAAGTCAACGAGCGGGCCAAGGACGTTCTGTCACAGCTTGAAGCAGACCATCGCGATGCCTTTGATCGTCCAACCATCCAGACTCCCGGTCCTGACACCGGCAATGGCCAATACCAACTGACTCTGTTCGGTTTTGCAGATCACCCGCTTCTGGAAGAAGTCCAGAAACTGGACATCAATGCAATGACACCTATGGATGCGATGCAGTTCCTGCTGGAGGCTCAGCAAAAACTGAAAACACATTCTGAGCCTCACCAGACGTGAGAGCCATCCACAAGTTCACGGTACTGCTTCTCAAGCGTCTGCTTCAAGGCAGCAGTCCTGGCTGGATCATCCTCAGCAACATTTCTTGATTCGGCGATGTCCTTTGCAAGGTCATAGATTTCGACATCAGTGATTTTTGCCTCGCGCACGAGCTCTCTATTCTTGCTCGTGACATTTGTCATTTTGGGTAACTTGCCCCCATCGAGCCTTGCCAGCACTTTCCAGTTGCCATGCCGCATCGCTACACGCGTTTGATTGATTGCATTGTAATAAATCCAGATCAAAGGTTTCTCACGCACAATCTTTCTGCCTTCCAACGCGGGCATGAAGTTTGCGCCATCAAGAACAAGACCCTCAGGAACCGTTGCATTTGCCAGAGCACAAAACGTGGGAAACAGATCGAGAGCTGAAACCGGGGTCGAAACAGATGTTCCGCTGGCTGCGATTTTCCCGGGCCAATTCATGATCCCCGCGACACGAATCCCGGCATCGGTTGTATGCAATTTCATGCCCCTCAGCGGCCCGGGGCTCCCATACGAACGCTCTGCACCACGATAACGTTTCAACGTCTCAGGTCCATTATCCGAAGTGAAGACAATCAATGTGTTCTTCCGCCGATCCAGTTTTTCCAAACCCGCCAGCAGTTTGCCCACAGCGGCATCGACATTGGCAACATTGGCAAAGTACTGTGCTTCATTGAGATCACGTGATACACCTTGATAGGATTCAACAAGGTGAGCAGGGGAAGCAACAGGTTCGTGTGGCTCGTGAAAGGCTGCGTAGATAAAGAAAGGTCGATCCGGATCACACACGCTTAACCAATTGATCGCTTCGTCGACAACTATCTGACAACTGAAGTCCTCAATTTCGCCGACGGCCTTCCCATTGCGGACAAAGTTGCGGGGAAACCGGTGTGATGGTGAAGCATTGTTTTGCGTTGCCAGCCAATGGTCGAAACCGAAGTCACCCGGTTGTGGCTGCCGGTCATTGTTGAATTCACTATTGCAGTGCCATTTTCCTGCCATGCATGTCTGATAGCCAGCATCCTTCAATTGTTTGGCAAGGGTGATTTCAGAGGATCGCATGTGAACCAGATTACGCTGACTGGGCGCACCTTTTCGGGCTGCAGGAATCCAGTCGTAGACGCCCGCACGATTCGGGCTCCTTCCGGTCAACAATCCGACTCGTGAAGGTGAGCAAACCGGTGCAGTGGAATAGAAATCTGTGAATCGAACGCCTGTTTCAGCAAGAGCATTTAAATGAGGCGTTTTGATCGTTGGGTGGCCGTAACACTCCAGATCTCCATACCCAAGGTCGTCACAAAGAATAACAACGATATTTGGGCGATTATCGGCCCCCCAGGCAGTACCCAGCAGGCACAAACAGAAAAAGACCAGTCGACTTGCAATGATCATCGAATCCGCCAACACATGAAATGACCGAACAAACTAAAACAGACTATCGAACAATCACGATTATACTGCGTCTATCCTGCGCCCCCAAATCAAGATATGGCTTCGAGCAATTTCAAGGTGAATGATTCGAATCCCCCATGATCCGCGGGTGGCCTTTCAAAATTCATATCACAGGATACATTCGAAGCACGGGAGATGGGTAATCATCCCGTGTTTGATGCGGCACATATCCACCAAGAAATGTTTTTCCACTGATTTGGAGTCCATCCCCTGAGTCCGATCATATCACTTACCGGCATGACCAAGCTCTACGGCGGTTTTCGGGCACTGGATGATGTTTCCCTTGAAATCAAAACGGGAATCACGGGGCTGTTGGGTCCAAACGGATCAGGAAAAAGCACGTTAATCAAATCGCTACTCGGATTGGTTCAGAATCATCAGGGCACCGGCTGCGTTCTGAATCTGACTTGGCCGGAAGAGGTTCGTAAAATCCGTGACCTCGTTGGCTATCTGCCAGAAGACGACTGCTACATCGCAGGCCTCACAGGTATCGAGTCTGTTGCCTTCATGGCGAACCTGTCTGGCCTTCCAAGGACTGAAGGGTTGCGCCGAGCACATGAGATAACAGATTTCTGTGACATCGGCGAAGAGAAGTACCGTCCTGTAGAAGGCTATTCGACAGGCATGCGGCAAAAACTAAAATTCGCGCAGGCGCTTGTGCATGACCCACCACTGTTGATCCTTGATGAACCAACCACGGGTCTTGATCCTGATCAACGGGATTCGATGTTAAACCGAATCCGAACGCTCGCCCGTGACCACGGAAAATCGATCCTGCTTTCCACTCACATTCTTCCGGACGTCAAGGCAGTGTGTGATCAGGTCACCATACTTGCTCGTGGCAAGGTCCAGGTGTTTGACACAATTGAAAATCTCAGCAAACCGGCTGAACCGACGCTGAATGTGACAATTTATGGTGACAACCAGCCATTCCTAAGTGCACTCGGGACAGCAGGTCACACCGCTCAGGTGCGACCGGACGGAACCTTGAAGATCACCGGCGTCGGCACTGATCACGTCCACCGCATCTGGGATCTCGCTGCAGCAACCGGAACGGCAATACGCCGTCTCGCTCCCGCCCAAAACTCGCTTGAAGAAATCTTCTTTCGAGCAGTGTCTGCATCAGAGGATCACCCGCATGCCCGTACATGACCTTGGCTATCGGGAGTGGATAGGTAAGCGAAACCATCCTCTGATTCGCCCACTCTATGTCGCCCGAAGTGGCATCATGCTGATATGGCGGCGCAAAATGCTCAAACTGCTGCTGATGGTCGCATGGCTTCCTATCATCATTCCGAGCCTCGGTGTTTTTTGCTTTGAACAGGCGATTTCCGACCCGCAATACATGAGACCGCTCTCTCAGTTGCTGCGTGGCCCTCTTCAACGTCCTGATCTTGCAGTAGAAATGCTCCAAGACCCTGTCAGCGTCCGGCACGAATTCTGGTCGATCATGATCCTCGGTTTTTTCCGTGCGCCACAGCTGTACTCCATGATTCTGCTGATTGGCCTCATCGCACCTCTGCTGGTGTCCTATGACCTTCGCAGCAAAGCCTACCTTCAATATTTCTCGAGACCTCTGTCACCCAGCGAGTACATTCTGGGGAAATCAGCGGTTATCTGGTTCTTTCTCGGAATGATCACAACACTGCCGGGGCTGGTACTGTACCTGCTTGGCATTCTTCTTTCCCCTGAACTTTCGGTCGTCACTACAACATGGGATATCCCAATTCGTATTCTCCTGGCATCTGTAGCGTTGATTGTCCCGACAACAGCTCTGGCACTCAGTTACTCAGCCTGCACAGTTGAGAATCGCTACGCATCCTTTGCCTGGTTTGCGACATGGATCATGGGGTTTGTGGCTCATCAAATTCTTAGCAATCCGCCAGGTTCAGGCCGGGGACGCGGCAGAATGGGCGACAGAATGATTGATACAGAACGCTGGCATCTGATATCGCCTTACCACACTCTGGGAAAAGTTGAATCGTGGATTTTTGGTCTCGACACCGGTGAAGCCTCGGTATGGCCAGCGATATTTGTCCTGCTTGCCATTACAGCGATCGGGACGTTTTTTGTTCGTAGCCGCCTCATCGCAAAGCTGAGTATCTGATGATCCAACTTGATCAGGTTTCCAAACTGTATGGCACGGTCATCGGCGCGAATGATTTGACCATCCGTTTAGAACCGGGTGCTTATGGAATCGTTGGTCCCAACGGTTCTGGCAAAACAACATTGATCAACCTGCTGACGGGCCAGCTAAAACCGACACTTGGTCGCGTTTCAGTATTGAACCATGATCCATGGCGCAACCGAAAAATCCTCCGTCGAATTGGACTCTGTCCAGCAACGGACGTTCTTTACCCAAATGTTTCTGCTCATGAATGGGTCACTTATCAGGCTCGACTCCATGATCTTTCGCGCACAGAAAGCAGGCAAGCTGCATCTGAGAGCCTCGAACTTGTCGGGATGACGGATCATATGCATCGCCCGATGGGTGAATACTCACTGGGAATGCGGCAACGCACAAAAATCGCACAAGCTCTGGCACACCAACCCGAACTCCTGATCCTCGACGAACCTTACAACGGCCTTGACCCTGTAGGCCGACACCAGATGACCCAACTGCTCATCAGACTGTCAGAACAGGGCACCAGTCTCCTTTTTGCAAGTCATGTCCTTCACGAAATCGAGGAGATCACTTCTTCTTTCCTGTTGATCCACGGAGGCCGTTTGCTCGCCTCTGGTACGGCGCAGGAAATTGAACAGATCATCGCTGATACACCTCAGGAAGTAGTACTGATTGGCATTGATGTACCGAAGTTGATTCCTCACCTCGCTGATCAAGCGTGGGTTGATTCCATCCAGTTACTCGCGGAAAGAACACAACTCCGAATCGGTCTTCGTGATCCGGGTACGCTTTACCACTGCATCGCGGACTGGATCAGTAAAGAGGGATTGCAGATTGATGAATTTCAAACAGCCGATAGCAACTTGACTGCGATCTTCGAATCACTACTGCGACACCACCGTGGAGAATCCAAGTGAACCCCAAACTTGTACTCGACGTTGTGCGTTTCGAACTTCGCCGCTCTTTATCGATCGGCAGGATAACCATCTGGACGATCCTCGTTCTGTTTCCGGTTGCCCTTGTAGCTACCGTTCGACTCTTCGGTGAAAACCGGGAGGACAATCCGGAAACATGGGGTCTGATACTTTACTTCCTGATTCCTGAAGTTGTCTGTCTGCTTGGCTTGCTACTCTGGGCCACGCCAGCCGTGAGCACCGAGGTCGAGGGGCAAACATGGATCTATCTGGCAATGCGACGGTCAGGCAGAAATCTTGTCCTGGTCGGCAAATACGCCACAGCAGTACTCTGGTCGTGCTCAGCGGCCTGGGCGGCAGCAACAGGCTGCACGCTCCTTCTAGGATCAACTGGTGGTTTCAAGCTGTGGCTGGTCATTTGTGTCCTTTCCTTCCTGTCCTGTCTTGCACATGCCGCTCTTTATCTGATCATTGGAACAATCTTTTTCAGACGCACGATGGTGACAGCAGTGTTCTACACGCTCACCGTCGAGTACGGCCTGGCATTTGTTCCCGCAATGGCGAACCGCTTGACGGTCAATTATCGCTTGAGAGGTTTACTTGCTGAATGGATGGACTGGGAAACCGCAAGAACCGTAACGGAGAACCTTGGTGGTCAGGAATCAGCATGGCTACACATCATCGTTCTGCTGACAATTTCAGCCGGCTTGGTCATGGCTTCGGTCTTGCGCCTGACTTGGACAGAACTACCAACCCAGCAAGAAGGTTAGAATTCGGCATTGGCAGACGAGGCCTGCGACTTCAAACCGTACAATCGGGGTCACGCTAGCCGCCCCGAACACGCTTCGCCCAACCGTCGGCATCATCAAACATGATAAATCGGTGTCCGGGCAGAATGTCCATCTTCGAACCAATCCTGGTCGAATGACAGAATCGTTCAGTTGAGCTAGAGTCTGAGCCGCACCCGGCGTTCGGAGCAAGACACTGAACACCGCTGCTTGATGAAGATCGCATTGGCCAGCAATCCAGAGCTTTGGAAAATAATCCAGAGCTTTGGAAAATCTAGAGCTTTGGAATAGGCCGCTTGGTCGCTTTCT
>JAAXJB010000003.1:10397-62912 GCA_012270065.1 Rubripirellula sp.
AATCCAGAGCTTTGGAAAATCTAGAGCTTTGGAATAGGCCGCTTGGTCGCTTTCTTGAGCATCCGTGCTTTTTCATCCTGAGCAGGACGCGGCACGTTGTTGTTATTGTTGTTGTTGCCCGGATTTCGAGGGGCCGGCGGTGCCAAGTCGGTGAACGACTCCTCCCACTTCCAACCAATTGGAACTGAAAGTTCTTGCTGTGCAAGAAGCGCCCATGGCGTGCCTTTATGCTCATCAGCAACAGCCTGCAAAAGGTTACGAGCAGTTTCGGCCTCGTTCTTCCATTTACTGCCGACTGTTATTTCTTCGCTAGGCGCGAGCAACCATGTGTTGTTCTTCTGATCGGTGAATGGCATACCACGTTTCGCTTTTGCCAACATTGCGTTGTAAGTCTCTGTTCGGACTTTTTGGGCAAGCACACGTCCCATGGCCAAGTCGAAACCCGCCTTCCATCTCAAACTTTCTTCTTCATCCCGAACCTTCATGCCTGGGTTGAGTGTCTGAGCCATCCGGACGAGCGTCGGTTCCAGTTTCGCGGCATCCTGTTGGGCTGAGGTAAGTTCACCAACAAGCTGTGGCTCACTCATTCGCACAAACCGTGTCTTCGGTCTCGACAACCCACTCGCCGGTTTCATTTGAGCAGCGGTAACCAGGGCCTGCCGCAGCGGGCTGGTCTTGACCATATTCATGTAGTCTTTGGGAGACAGGTAGTCGGGCCGATACCGAGCCATTGCAACAGGGTCGAAGAAGTACTTGAGATCCGAGGCGTAAGGATCGATTTCACCCCGGTTGACCTTGCGGCTCACGTTGCGATTTGGATGGACGGTGAAGTAGATGCCACCGGTTTCATAGCAGAGTCTTGTCAATGCGTATGGTCCGAAACCGCTGTCAATGACAGGTTCGGCCTCGAAATTTGCCGTGAAGCCAACCTGCACACGTTCCGGCAGAAAGGTCTCTGGCCCTTGATCAACCTGTGCCCACTGTGGCGACTGGTCATATTTGGGATCGGGATCAACATACTTCACCAGACTGTGCTCTCTGCCGAATGGGGCAGGAACCCCGATCACATAGACGGGTATGGCAAGTTTTCGACAGGAGCTGATTGAAGCCTCGAGCATGTTTCCGTCATCACCCTTCTCGTCGGTGACCACGACAAACAAAACATTTCGTTGTGGTTCGCGACCTGATCTCATCCGGCGCAAACCCTTGTATTTGTCAGCTGCTGATGTGATCGCACTGAACACTTTTTCTTCGCCGGTCGAATCGACTTGGATGCTTTCGACGATGGCCTTGATTTCCTCAAGGTCATCCGTTGGCTCCTCGGTGTACAGGGTAACATTGCTTCCGAAACCGATCACCGATGTCAACAGAGGCTGGTCGCTCTTGTCTTTAGAAAAAGCATCAACTTCGCTTTCCTTGGCGATTCCCAGCTCCGTGTAAATGCGGTCGAAACGATCTCGGATTTCACGACGCTGGCGATGCAATGACCCGCTCTGGTCGAAGAGCCAAACCACCAGCGTAGGACGCTCCTCAAGAGACTGAAGAATTTCAAAAGTGAGGCGGTCCACGGCACCCTTGGCACCTTGAGTTCCCTGACCAACCTTTCCTTTCATATCCTCAAGCTTGTCCAAAGGAGCAACAGCTTGCTCAAACATGTTGTTGACCTGAATCTGACCTAGTTCGGTAGGATCGAGCTCAACTGGATTTGGTATTTCGGCCTCGTCGGAAAAAATTTCAGCGGAAGCGTCAGCCATCTCCATCTCTGCATCGCTGTTGGCTCCCACCTGCGTTTGTTCCACCTCGCTGTAGGTGATCTCATCGATCATCTCGATTTTTTCACGCTCGTACTCTGGAGGAGAAACCAGAACCACAGCTTCCTCATCAACCTGACTTCGAAGTGGCACAAGAGCCAATGTCAGAATGATGATCAGGTGTACAAGCATACTGCCGATCAGTGCCGTTGCCTCCTCATTCTCCAACAGGGACTCATCTTCCAACTCAGTCTCGCTCCAGGCGTCCACACTCTCAGCGCCAGATTCAGAATTGACATTGGCTTTGTGATTCGGCTCTGGACCTGAAGAAGGAGGGGTCATGCTTGACATCGCTTACTGCCTTTGACGAGGAATTCACCCAATAACGGTGCTTCTGATGGAATCGGCGTTCGCCGCCCACCAACCAGACATTTTCATCCAGTCCGCACAAACTTTCAACTTAGAAGCTGGATAAGTTTCGTGTTCCGGTGAAAATAGCCTCACGATTGTAACGCTGAAGGTCTGCTCATGTACTCCAAGATGATTTTGCATTTTGAGATCTTGCAGTAATTCAATCAAAACAGGCCTGACGGTCTGCCTCAAGACTAAAATGCGACTCCTCACCAGACACACACCCCACCCCCAGAAAGAGCTACACGGAGCCGAATGAGTGCACGTTTGATCGCCATTGGCGACATCCACGGCTGTAAACTCGCATTGGATCGCCTGCTCGACACCATTAATCCGTCGCCCCGGGATACCGTAGTGACACTGGGGGACTACGTGGACCGGGGTCCCGACTCGCGTGGCGTGATTGATCGCCTGATCCAGCTCGGAAAAGAGACAAGACATATCGCTTTGATGGGGAACCACGAAGAAATGATGCTTGGCGTTATCCGGAAACAGATGCCCCACGACATGTGGCTCCGGCATGGAGGCGTGGAGACACTTGATAGCTATGAATTTCGCGGTGACCTCGATTTTCTCCCAGAATCGCATCTGGAGTTCTTTGAATCGCTAACGCCATTTCACGAAGAAAGCGGCCATTTTTTCACCCATGCGGCCTATTCACCCAAAATTCCGTTGAGTGAGCAGGAAGCGGAAATGCTTCGCTGGCACTCGCTTCATGAATCCCTGCCCACCCGTCACTTGAATGGCAAGATTGCAGTCGTGGGTCACACTGCAAACAAGAATGGAGAAATCCTTGACCATGGACACCTGATTTGTATCGACACCTACTGCTACGGTGGTGGTTGGCTCACCGGGCTGGACGTTTTTAGCGGGGCAACCTGGCAAGCCTCCAGAGAGGGCAAATTGCGCACGTGATTTAATCGCGGCACTTGGCTGAGAGCAAATATCAACGTCTGGAGTCATCCGAGAGGCCAAGACGCAAACCCGGCGTGAAACACAGACTTGGCGCAAACCACAAACTTTACCAGATCGATTCAACCGGACTAACCGGCATGGTCGAAGAAAGAGAAAGGACAACACGGGATCAGGTGCGCCAGCACCCCTGCCGCATCTTTCGCTTGCCGCATGAATCAAGATGGATACGAAAAAATCGTTCCTCGGTTTTCGCCATGAACCTCTTTCAGGCACGTGGCTCCTATTGCCTGCCTTTTTCCTGTTATGCCCTGGAATTGCTGTAGGCCAGGTACGCACGAAGAAACCGGACAGAGCTGTATACCAACCCCGGTTGATCAGTCCGGGTGAGACAGCGAATGAACAGGACGAAGCTCCGCTGAGGGTATTCAACCAAGTCAAAACGACTGCTCGCGCATCGGTTGAGCCAGACAAACGTGGGTCCGAACTGGTGGACACACAACTTGATGACCGGACCGTTCGTGGCGGAATTCCCCCGCTGTCGGAACTGCAGCCACTGAGAATCGATCCCCTCGTAAAACCTCTCCCAATTGGTGATCCGGATCCGGTTTCCACGGACATCCAGCAGGTTGGCAATACCGAAATCAATCTCGTTCCACCCAGGCCGATCACGCTCACTCCCTCCGGTTCCGTGAGTGACCCACCTTCCAGCAGTGAACCGATGGTACTGGAATCGCTCAGTCCTCTTCACGACACGATCTATGACGGACACGGACATGACGAATTGTGGAGCTGTGATTCCATGCACTGCGACAGCATGGGTTGCCATGGCGGATACGCTTGGCACTCAATGATCACAGATCATTTCAAAACGGATCACTGGTTCGCAACCGCCGAACTGATGATGATGTGGCGGCGTGGTGATCGCCTGCCAGCGCTTGTGACCACTGGGCCGGATTCGGACATTGCAACGGCCGGCAGATTGGGGGAAGCCGGTACGGAGATCCTCTTTGGACAAGAACGCACATTGGCTGACCTCCGTGCCGGAGGGCGATTCACTATCGGCACATGGCTGGACTCTCGGGAATGCCAGGGGCTTGTTGGCAGATACTGGTTCGCTGGACGTGAATCCACCCATTTTGCAACGACTGAGCAGGAAAACCCGGTCATCGCCAGGCCCTTTCTGAATGTGTCTCCTACACCAACTCAGGACACGTTCGTGATTGCTTTTCCTGCGGCTCGCGAAAACGGAAGAATCAGTGTCAGCGGCACGAGTGACGTCATGGGTGCAGATCTCTCCGTGCACCAGTTTCTGTATGGAAAATTCGGGGGCACAATTGATCTGGTGTATGGATATCAATTCATGCGACTGGACGAAGATCTCTCAATTTCAAGTGGAGCAACCAACTTGGAAGTTGGCCCCATTCCTGTTGGCGCCATCGTGAATGTTACCGATTCGTTCGAGGCCATCAATGAGTTCCATGGTGCCCAGATTGGATTCGCAAGCCGTTATCGCGAACAGTGCTGGTCGTTCAACTCCATGATCAAGTTCGGGTTTGGATCATTGAATCGAATCGCGAAGCGGCGTGGCTCAACGACCACCATCGTAGGATCCGACACAACAACCATCAATGAAGGTCTGTTGGTGAACAACAATAACTCGGGTAAATATTCAGACCGAACATTTGGCTGGATTCCCGAACTTGACCTTTCTCTCGGCTACCGGTTTTCTTCCCGTCTGGATGCCACCTTTGGTTATCACTTGATCATGATGACTGATGCAGTGCGAGTATCCGGCACGATCGACCCTGAACTCGGGGTAAACACGAACCCAGTTTCTCCCAGTGATCCCGTACGCCCCAGCCCGGACATGCGATTTGGCACTTTTTACCTTCAAGGGATTCACTTCGGCATACAGTACGGTTATTGAAGCCATTCAACTCAGTTGCCCCGAGGATTGTGTTGACCGATTCACCTGACCGTTTTTTTGATGCTCCCATTTCCCGTCTCGTTGGTTTCAAGGTTCAACCGGGTGACATCGGTGAAGCGCGTGTTGAACTCGATTGCGGCCCTCACCTTCACAACCCGATGCACCGGGTACATGGTGGCGTCATCGCCGCTCTGGCAGACGCAGCCATGGGAATTGCTTTTGGGCGAACTCTGTTGGAACACGAAGATTTTTCGACCATTGAAATGAAGGTGAACTTCATCAGGCCAGTCAAAGACGGGCTCATCACGGCAGACGCCAAGGTCCTGGAAAGGGGCCTGCGGGTGGGCTTTGTCGATTGCGAGATACGCAGTGCAAGAGGGAAACGCGTTGCGACAGCAACATGCACATGCACGGTGATCAGTGAATGACCAGAAGGGTATTCTTCGCTGCTCGGACACGTTCCGAGAGAGAATCAACCCGAGGCGTGAGCGAGGCTATGACTGCCCCACCTCACTCACGCTCCAGGTTAAAGCTATTGTCCGACTGATCCAGAGCGAACCATGGTGGCGAAGAGAACACCAGCGGTCTGTGCAACAGGTCGCGGAAACAAGATGCGATTGCCCCAAAGCCAAACTTCATTGCCCCACAAGGAAATTGGCCGTTCATGAGCATTCGCGTCCTGCATGTTCAAATCTAGCACCTGTTTTATGGCGTGCTGCTCAAATTTCGCATTTGAGTGCAATTTTTTTAACGCGACCCTTCTCTCATCTGACTTCGCGACTTCGAGAATGTTCCCTTGGACGAAATCGTAACACTGCATGAAGCAGCCGACCCACGACTGGAAAACTACCGGAATCTGCGTTGGAATCGAAATCCCGACACAAAAACGCACAATTTCATCGTGGAGGGTCGCTACTGTGTCGAGCGTCTTCTACGAAGCAACCTGACAGTCCATTCCGTCCTGTTAACGGAGGGCAGGGCACAGATGATTCATGAGCATGTGCCCGCCATGGTGCCCGTATATTCGTTACCATTGCCAGAAATGCAAAAGCTTGTGGGTTTTGACTTTCATCGGGGCGTGATGGCCTGCGCCAGCAGGCCTCCTTTGCACGAGTTCACATCCTTCAAACTCGAAGATGGCCGCTCGAAACTGGCAATTGCCATGCTAGGAATCAGCGAGCGTGAAAATGTCGGCAGCATCATGCGCACATCGGCCGCGTTGGGCGTAAAACACATTTTCATCGGACCACAAACGGCTGATCCATATGCCCGCCGCACCATTCGCGTCAGCATGGGGTCGGTGTTCAGCCTGAAACTCTACGAACTGAGTGACCCAAGTTCACAGTTGCAAACACTGGCCAATCAGCATCAACTGAGGACAATCGTCTCAACGCTGGCGACGGATGCGACACCGCTACGCGACTTTCGCCTCGCTAGGCAATCAGGAATACTGATCGCTGGAAACGAGGCGAAAGGCGTCGCGAAAGAGATTCAAAAAATTGCAACTGATCGAGTGACCATTCCAATGCAAATGGGCACGGACAGCCTCAATGTTGCGATCGCCACTGCGATCTGTCTTCATGAACTGACACAGCAACGCATTGACTGAATTCCTGCTTTTCTGCAGAAACTCATCATTCCCATCAAACCAGTTCGCCGCCTTCGAACATGGAGAGTTCAGCACCATCCAGGAAACTGACCAATGACTTGGCACGATAAGGTTGCTGCAACTTGCGAACAGCTTTGCTCTCGATTTGGCGGACTCGCTCGCGGGTCACCTGAAAAATACGCCCGACTTCTTCAAGCGTGTAGGTGTAACCATCGGCGAGCCCGTACCGCAATCGGAGGATTTCACGTTCGCGGTAATTGAGCGTTTCCATGGCAGCATCAATTTGCGTTTTCAAGGCAAGACGATTTGTCTCCATCAACGGATCATCATCACGGTGATCTTCGAGAAACTCACCAAACACACTGTCCTCCTGATCGCCAATTGGCTGATCCAGCGACAAAGGCTGCCGGCTCATCTTCAGGATGACACGAGTATCTTCAATGGACAATCCACTGCGCTCACAAACCTCTTCGGCTGTTGGTTCGCGACCAATCTCCTGAACAAGATCACGCGTGATCTGCCGCACTTTGTTCATCGTATCAATCATGTGCACTGGCACACGGATAGTCCGGCTCTGGTCAGCGATGGCACGTGTGATTGCCTGACGTATCCACCATGTAGCATAAGTACTGAATTTGTAGCCACGAGCATGTTCGAACTTGTCAACTGCCCGCATCAAACCGGTATTCCCTTCCTGAATCAGGTCAAGGAAAGAGAGCCCACGGTTGCGGTACTTCTTGGCGATGGAAACAACCAATCGCAAGTTGCCGGCCGACAGCACGCGTTTCGCAGCATCGTAGTCTTCCCGGTATGCATCACAGTTCGAAATGCGGCGACGCAAAGTCAATGGTGACTCGTAGGTCATTCGCATGAGATACCGCAACTCACTGCGCAACTCGTCACGCGACGGCATGCCCGGCATGATCATTGCCGCGTCGTTGGCAAGCAGAGATTTGATTTCATCCATTCGCTCGGAAGCATGCCGCAGTTTCTCAAAAAGTGGCTGCAACTTACCGGTACGCAAATTCATTTCTTCGACAAGTCGAACCGCCTTGTTACGTCGAATGACGAGATTCTTCCAGGCGGCACGTCTTTGACGCTTTGGCAATTTGAGGTTGATGGCGTTCAAATAATCGACGCGATTTTTTTTCAGCAAATGCTGCAAAGTTCGGACGTTGGGAACGATCCTCAGCATGATCGCCTTTTTCTCGGCTGCGTTGGTAACGCTGACTTCGATGGTACGATCCAGCCTCAACTCTTTATCCCGGACCTGTTCGAGAAGCTTCAATGCTCCTTGCAGCAAAAAGTCCGTTGCCAGCATCGAATGCCGATATCGGTCCCGGGTGCACTCGATCTGCTTGGCAGCAGCGATTTCCTGTTCTCGGGTCAGTAGAGGAATTTGCCCCATTTGCATCAGGTACATGCGGACTGGGTCTTCGGTCGGATCCGCGGTGGATTCTTGCCGCCTTCGACTGTGATCGTCGCTTCCTCGTTGCTCAGCTTCGCTGGTCTCTACTGAATTCTTCCCCATGACGCGGGCCCGTCGACTGTTCGACTCTTCTGCGTCAAATGCGTCGTCTTGCAAGCTTCGTTGGCTAGCTCTCTTCGCCATTGTTGGTTCCTCAAAACCCGTTTCATATTGATCTGACAGGTGTGGGGGAGACCAAGCAGGCGCAGTGCCGTAATTCTCTGAGGGGGATGCGTAAATCATGGCAAACTGTTGTGTGCGAATAAGTTGCGTGAAAAGTGGACCGAGTTTTCATCCCCCCGGACGTTGCGTTTTCACCGCAAACAGTCGTTGCAAAAAAGCAACGCACGTGGATTTGGCGAATCGCTTGCAGTGCCGCGATTTGCGTCGCTCACTGCCTCGGTGTCCAATACTAGGTCACTTTGCGTGCTCTACCCGCTTTGTCCTCATGGATTTACACTTATCTTTTGGTGCGGTAGGTCGGTCCATATCGTTCACGCGTCCTAACACAACCTCCACTCAGGCCTTTCTTGCGCGTTTCTTCGCCTGTTTTGATGCGCATGCAGGGTTTCGGGTTCCGTTTTTGAGGTTGGGTCACCAAAGAAACTGACGAGTTTATTCCGCTATGGAACCTGATGCCGCCAACGCCGACGATTTTGCCCTGGACTGGCTTGATTTGACCCGGTTCAACGATCCTGAACGGGCGCGACGGAATTTACGTGCGATCTGGAATTCAGGGGCGTCTGCTGAGCTGTTCAAGAGTCTTCAGCAGGGCATCGCCAACCACCTTGACCAACTCGATGACGTGGATGAAACGATCAGCCACCTCAGCCGCTTCGTCCAATCAAGTGCGGATCCAAAGTCGCTACTGGCACTCTTTCAGCGGGATTCCGAAGCTTTACCAGCACTTCTGCAGGTTTTCGCGACCAGTCCGACACTCGCAAATCGACTGATTTCCGACCCGGAATCCTTCGATCTGCTTCGAGCCAGCGATGGACAGGCCACATCCAGAGAAATGCTGACCGAACAATTGCTGCGAGAACTTGAGAGCTTGGAGCAGCCAACCCGGGCAGCAATTGCAATTCGCCGTTTTTCCTCGCGTGAGATGATCCGAATCGCCTACGGCGAGTTTGTCCGCGGTACAACCCCTGAACGAGTGGGTCGCCAGATCGCTGACCTGACCGATGCCGTGATCGAAGCCGGTCTGCACTTCACGCTTGGACGCCTGGCAGACCGCCGCGGAATGCCGCAACGTCCCGACGGAACAACTCCAGAACTGACCGTGATTGGTCTGGGGCACCTTGGCGGCGAGGAAATGGGGTACGGATCTTCGATCAAACTTGTCTTCCTCTACGATTCCATCGATCACCGTAATGTCTGGCATCGTGACTTTTACAACACGGTTGTGACTGATCTTCTGACACTTCTTCGAGGAGATGAATCGCGTAATGACGGTATGAACATCGATCTTCGTGAGGGTCCCCGTTTTGAGGTTGGGGTTCATATCTGCAGTTTCCGCGAAGCTTTACGGATTTACGAAACAGCCGGACGTACGTGGCAACGTCTTAGTTTCGTTAAAGCCCGCGTTGTCGCCGGATCCCAGAAACTGGGAAAAACCTTCCTCAACCGTCTTGAGCCTTGGATTTATCGACGATTCATGAGCCGGGTAGAAATCGCTGAAATCCGGACGCTACGAAACAAACTTGAAAAATCACTGACGCAAGACTCACAGATCAGAGAGGACATCAGTCGCAGCCCAGGTGGTCGTGATGATCTCGAATTGACAGTCGAGTTCCTTCAACTTCTCCACGGAGGGAATCTTGGAAGCGTACGTTGCCGAAACACTTATGACGCGATCTATGCTCTTGAGCAGGCGGGCTGCCTGACCCATCAGGAATCCACCCTGCTGTCGGAAAACTACGCCCGCCTTTGTCGATTGCAACACCATCTGTCGGTCATGTTCGACCAATCCGGGAGCATTCTTCCCACAGAACGACAAGCACGAAAACGCCTTGCCTGGCAACTCGGCATCCGCGCCACCGATGGTTCTGGTGGCGACATGGAGCGATTTGAAAACCTTCTCCGCGACACCTTCGACAAAAATCGCCGAATGATCAATCACCTGATGCTTGATGCTCCCGGCGATGGTGACATGGTTGCCTGTGAGACAGAATTGCTGCTTGACCCCAACCCTGACCCCACATTGGTGGAAAGCACTTTATCAAGGCACGGCCTAAAAGACCCTCAGTATGCAATGGAAAATCTGGCTGCCCTGAGCACCGAGTCAGTGCCTTTCCTGTCTCCTCATCGCTGCCGTCATTTCCTCACATCGATCGCACCAGCTTTACTTGGCGAGGTATCGCGAACGCCTGATCCGGATGCAACGCTGTCGTCACTTGTAAAAGTCACCGATTCGCTTGGAGCAAAAGCGACTCTCTGGGAATTGCTGGGCAGCAGTCATCCAACCATGGAACTGATGGTTCGGCTCTGTGCGACCACCCCGTACCTCAGTAGCATCCTGACGGACAACCCCGGCATGATTGATGAATTGATCGACTCGCTGCTGATGAATCGCATGCCATCAGCTCAGCGTCTGGACGCTCACTCGATCGCAGTCTGCCGCGGTGCAAGTGATATTGAGCGCATCCTGTGGACATTCAAGAACAGTGCGCATCTGAACATTGGCGTCCGCGACATGCTTGGAAAGGACACACTTGAGGCCACACATCAGGCAATCGGTGATACGGCTGAAGCATGTGTTCGTCGCATGATTGAACACGAACAGGAAATCCTCGCCACTCAATACGGTGATCCATGTGATGAGGAAGGGAATCCCGCCGAATTGGTGACACTTGGACTGGGCAAACTCGGTGGCCGAGAGCCCAATTATCACAGTGACCTTGATGCGATTTTTCTTTATTCCTCGGATGGTGAAACACAACGTCGCATGGGTGGACATCGGTCCATTTTGACGAATCAACAGTTTTTCAATCAGCTCACACACCGCGTGATCACCCGGATCAATCAGCCCGGTCCTGACGGTCGACTTTATGAACTCGACTCACGATTACGTGACACAGGTGAAGAAGGCGTCTGGGCCATGACGCTTGCAGATTTCAGTCGACGATTCTTCGACAACACTGCACCGCTTTGGCAACGTCTTGCTCTTTGCAAAGCGCGGTCCATTTCAGGCTCACGCGAACTTCGAAATCTGGCAGATGAAACAGTCGCGAAGATCATTTGCAGCACGGACTGGAAGCCGGAAATGGCAAAAGAAATCCGTGAAATGCGCGAACGCATGCAACAGACGGCAACTGAAAACAACCTGAAACGTGGCAGGGGGGGCACCGTCGACATCGAATTCGTTGCCCAAATGCTCACATTGCAGCACGCAAAACAAACTCCACAGATTCTTCAAAAGGGAACAACAGCTTCCCTGATTGCACTCACAGATGCCGGACACCTCACAGAGACGGAATCAATCACACTGATCAATGGATACCGAACACTACGCAGAATCGAAGCGAACCTGCGTCTGATGAATACAAACGCTCGACACGAACTTCCGGAAGACCCGGATCTCATGAAAAACCTGGCATTTCTCATGCATGAATCCGATCCCGAGATGATTGTGGCGCAATGCACCCAGACACGGCAGAACAATCGATCGGTCTTTGATCAGATTTTCGAGCGTGCCACCAACCAGACATGAAAATCCCAACTTGTGACCCGAACCCGCGAATTGCCTTGTCATCCTGACATTACGGACCGCATCCATGACGCCACCTTTCGTTACGCCACCTTTCGCCCGCTTCCCGCTGACCTGCCTGCTGCTGGTGGTAAGTTCCTGTCTGATCTCGTCACTTGAGTGGCGGCGTCATCAATCGTATGCCAAGTCTCCCAACATTGTGTTGATTCTGGTTGATGACATGGGTTACGGAGATGCCAAGTGCTACAACCCGAAATCCAAAATCCCCACCCCAAACATCGACCGGCTGGCCCGTGATGGAATGCGATTTACGGATGCTCATGCAGCTGGCCCTTTGTGTCACATGTCGCGTTATGGATTGATGACAGGACGCTTTCCCTTCAGGACCAATGTAGGACTTTGGCGAACGCAACCCCTGATCAAATCGAATCAGACCACCATCGCAAGCTTGCTCGCAGACCACAACTACGAAACTGCGATGGTGGGCAAGTGGCATCTCGGCTTTGCCGAGAACGGTTATGACCAACCATTGCCTGGCGGTCCGGTCGACTGTGGTTTCCATTCATTCTTTGGGATCCGTGCTTCGACAGATATCCCACCGTACTTCTACATCCGTGATGACCAGGCAGTCTCCCCGCCTACGGAGAGAATTGATGCACGCAACACCGAGGGGTGGAGCAAAATCCAAGGTGAATTCTGGCGTGCCGGGGGCATCGCACCGGGGCTTCAACTCAAAGATGTACTGCCGCGTTTCACCAACGAGGCGATTGACGTGATCGAGAATCACGAAAAAAAATCAAACGACAAACCGCTGTTCCTCTACCTTGCGTACCCCGCGCCACACACGCCGTGGCTACCATCAAAACAATTCCAGGGCAAAAGCGGTGCGGGAATGTACGGCGATTTCACAATGATGGTCGATCACATGATCGGCCGCGTGCTTTCCGCTTTGGAAAAAGCCGAGATGACCGATGACACTCTCGTTATTTTTTCTTCTGATAACGGCCCCGTCTGGTTTGAAGAAGACGTTCAACGCTTTGATCACGACAGTTCCGGTGGATTGCGAGGCATGAAAGCTGACGCCTGGGAATGTGGACACCGCATGCCATTTATCGTTCGTTGGCCCGGACACGTAAAAGGCGGAACCACAAATGAGCGTCTCATCTGCTTCACCGACCTCCTTGCTACCTTGGCAGAACTTGTTTCATCAGAACGCGAGCAGAAAGACTGGGCGGACAGCATCAGCTTCTACAAAACACTCCTTGGGCAAACTGAGTCCGATCGGCCGCCACTGGTGATCAAAAGCGGCAGTGGAGCCATGACAATCCGGCAGGGTCCCTGGAAACTGATCACTCAGCTCGGCTCAGGTGGTTTTTCGAAACCCAGTCGCATCAAGCCCGATCCAAACGGGCCAACCGGGCAGCTCTACAACCTGAGGGACGATCTTGGCGAAACCCGCAATCTGTATCAGCAGAGACCGGAAATCGTCGCAAGACTACGCGCAGAACTCAAACGCATCGAAAATATGGACAACTGATGCCTGCCCAAGGCTGTTACTCGGCAAATGCCCAGCATCGCGTTTACCCAACAGAACAACAGATGGCAAAATGGGCTCGTCGAAGGTTCAGGGAACTTGCTCTCCGTCTGAGAGTTTGCGAATACGGACGTTTCGCCAGGAAACACTGTACGGTCCCGTTCCGGGCTTGATCGAGTGCACCTGCAAACCAATGAACCCCGAGTCATCTCGATCATCTTTGAAATCTGCAACAGGAACACCATTGACGGTACTGCGAATGCGATTCCCCTGCGCCACAACACGAAACCGGTTCCATTCACCCGCCTTGTAAACTGCCTGTTTTTCAGAAGCATTCACTGTGGTATCGAGCCAGCGTGTACGTCGGCCCTCGTCCCAAAAATTTCCAGCACAACCATTTTCACGATTCGTCTTGGAAGTGATTTCGCACTGGTATCCGTACACCTCACCCTTCTCTCTGATGCGACCTGGCTTCGACTCCTGCGGAGTTTCCTTTTCGTACTGATGGCTGCGAATCTGGACTCCTGAATTCAACTCTGCATCACAGCGAACTTCGAATTCCAAAATAAAATCCGAGTAGGGACCACGCGTCAGGAAAGTATTTTTCCCGGGGCCAGTGGTACCGGTAATGACCCCATCTTCGATGACATAGGTCGCACCACCACCAACCTTTTTCCAGTCAGACAGTTTGCTGCCCTGGGACAGCTCGAGCCAATCACCTGCCACAACCGGCATGGCACAAAAAACAACTAACAACATTCCTGAAACGAATCGCATCGCAAACCTCATTGAAGGAGTATCTGATCCAGATATCCTAGTTGATCTCGCAGAAATGATCAGCCAACGAACACCATTAAAAATGACCTGACGTTGCAGAAACGAAATCAAACATTCCCAAGCAGGCGTCTTCGCCTTCTCATGAACCACGCAAACGTCATTTTCAGACACAGGACAAAGTCACCAAGCGGTCAATCATCAGCAACACCCCGGAGACTCAGCGGCATCCGATAACGAACCCAGGCTGGCAACACAACACGCGCGAGAGTCGGGTTTCCAATCGATGCTTTGATCCGATTTGAGTACAAACGGTTGTCCGGCACCACCTGATGAAAATCAGTCCACGGAATGAACAAAGGTGGATGCCCGACACGGAGGAGAAAAAACACAGAGATCCTCAACCCATCATCAGTACAGGTGAATGACAAAACCGAGTGGTAATTGATCGCACCGATTCGAGCAGTTCTCATGTGAGCCCGTTCGTTCTCTGCTGAGCGCGACTTGCCGGAGTGCTGTTTTTCCCTGTATTGGGCGGTGAGTCGCGTCCAACCACTCACACTTGCCAACACCCAGCACAGCAGAAAAGCCGCAGCCGGTATCAAAAGCAGGAAATAGAGAGATCCGTCGTTACCCATGAGCCATCGTCACTGTTGAGCCGGTCGCTGTTGAGCTGGTCACTGTTGAGCTGGTCACTGTTGAGCTGGTCACTGTTGAGCTATGCCGGCCGCGGGCAACTCACGTGACTTGCTGGCACCGCAAATCTTGCAAGCATGCAGCTCACGCGTGCGAGAATTGACAGGAAAATCCGACAGGCGAAATTTTCAAACCAACCTGCTGACCGACGACTCAAGCGATGAGCGACTCAAATGAACCCGCACAAAGACATTGGGCCGAAACTCAAACTCACTCAGACTCCAACTTCGTGAAGATCATTTTGCCTGCGTTTGTCTGCAACGTGCTGGTAACCCGAACCTCCAATTCTTCTCCAATTCGATTCCTCGCTCCCTCAATCACGACCATCGTACCGTCATCAAGATAGCCAACACCTTGCTCCGGACCTTCGCCAGCCTTGATCACCTTCAACTTGAATATTTCATCGGGAAGGAAAACTGGCCGCAGTGAATTGCTGATTTCATTGAGATTGATGACCGACACGTTATGCAGCTTGGCAACTTTATTGAGATTGAAGTCTCCCGTGACAACTTTACCCTCAAGGTGCTTGGCAAGAAGAACCAATTTCAAGTCCACCGTCTGACCTGCCAATTCTGGCAATTCACGATCAAAGATCATGAGATCCACATTTTCGTCAGCCCTCATGCGGTTCAGCACATCCAGCCCCCGACGTCCGCGAATCCGCCGCAATTTATCCCCACTGTCGGCAATCGCCTGCAATTCACTCAACGCGAAACGCGGCATGATCAACTGGTTGTCAAAGACCCCGGTCGAAACAAGATCTGCGATACGCCCATCAATCACCACACTGGTATCAAGCACAAGTGGCTTGAAACCCTTTACCTCACGGACAAACTCCACGTAGGGAATCAAAAAGCGAAAGTCGTCCTTGGTTTGCAGCAAGACGCTGGTACAGACGTAACAGAGGACCAATGCGATCACCAACTGAACGGTGAGCGGAGTGACATTGAAAGTCTGTTGCAACAAGGGGGCCAAAGCGATGGACAGGACGTAGGTCAGCAACACGCCAACAAGAACTCCGAAATACACCGATGTAATGGTATCGATTCTTTTCCGTGGTGCATAAATATCGCCGATCACCACAACCAGCGCGAGAGACATGACTCCCGTAAACACCAACCAGGGCGTCGCCTCCGTCGAACTCGCCGTGTTGAGTGAAGCATTGATGATCGCAGATACGCCTCCCGCACAGAGCAGGAATACACATCGGAGAATGATGAGATCCATCGTAAAAACGCCTGATCTATCTGGAATAATTGGAAATCCGGCAAATAATTCATACCGAAAGGCAGATGAACGTTTCGCCTACGAGCCCACTTTAGGCGAGGGACGAACGAGACTCCATAGGTGTGCTACTGTTTCTTATCGCAGATGCCACAGCGGCTACCCCAAGACCGTCTTTTAACGCCGTGCAGCAGGTTGATTTGGTGTGTACCGCTCGTTTTGGTGGTACAGATCACATTCAACCAGCGAACTCGCAGGAATTTCTGCCGATGAAAAGCACATTCAAGCTTCCCAGTCTGCCAGCCTTGCCTTACGGCCCATGAGGCAGATCGACCCTGCATCCCCTCTGAAACTCAGCACCCAGAGCCCGCGATACCGATCATGGTGCGCCGTCGACCTTGACTTCCATGGGCTCGGCTACTGCGGGAGCCAATTCTTCTACTACTGGCTCGAATGAACCGGAAGTCATCATGGAATCGCCCAACGTGAAGATCACGAAAAGCCCCACAAACACGAAGGAACCGATGAAGATAATCGCATTGAACGGCTTATCAGCAATCATGTGCATGAAGAACGCCATGACGAGCACTGCCTTGATGGTGGCAATGAACATCACGGTCGCGACCTCGAAAGCTCCAAAGTCAAAACTTGCCTGAGCCACTGTGATGACGGTCAGAAATGTCAGCGCAAAGAACACTGCAAGCAGTGTCTGCACCGACATCGGGTGGGCAAAATCGTGGCCTTCTGAACCGTGATCGTCTTCGGAGTGTGCGTGAGCGGACATGTTTAATACCAATTCAGGTGGGTTTAGCGGATGAGGTAAAGCAGAGGGAACAGGTAGATCCAAATCAGGTCAACCAGGTGCCAATACAGCCCAACGTAGTCAACAGGGCCAAAGTACTGCCGGTTGAAGTCCAGACGGACAGCTCTCACCAGCAACCAGACCAACACACCAATTCCGGCAAGAATGTGGATCGCGTGAATTCCAGTCATGCAGTAATAGATGCTGAAGAAGACACCAGCTGTGGTAGGTGTCATGACATCGATTTCAGTCGTCGTGATTGCACCCACGACAGCCTCATCGCCTGTAATCGTCGATGTTCCCGCAGCGGCGTTCTGCTGCTCCAGTGCATTCAGGCCACTCGTGACCCCCGTGTTGCTGGCGTCACCGGCCAGTATCTCCAAAACACTCTCGTCAACCGACACCATTGCCCCAGAAGCTGCGATGGCAGGTGCAGCCTCCGCCGCCGCGGCTTTCTCGGCTTCCAGCATTACCGGAGCACTCGCCAAGCCGTTAGGATCTGCGTGGACATCAATGTGTTCGGCTGTCTCATCTCCACTCTCAAGAACCATCCCCAAGCCGACACCGACGAAAAAGCAGAGGCAAACCACAGTCAATGGCATCGCCATGGCAACGTGCATTTTGTTGCCCAGCCCAGCACTGACAACCAACCACAACAGGACTCCAGCCAGTGCAATCGCAAACGGAATGCAGATGTACATCAGGTAGTTCGGATGATCCGTCGGATGCGGATTACTTGGATCGTAAGCGAACAAGCCTGCAGGCAGCAGGCCCATTCCCCACTTGTGGGAATACTCGATTGACTTGACGCCGAGGAAAATCATCGCACAGGAGAGCGTGGCCGCCAGAGTGCCCACCAGCCCTTTGTGCTGTTCCAGTTGCGAACATCTGACTGCCCATGCCATGGTCAGTGAACTGAAGAGCAGCACACCCGTGTTGATCGCGCCCAGCTTGGTGTTGAGAAACTGGCTGCAGCCCTCGAACACCTCCGGACGCAACGCCCGAAAGATCGCATAAGCACAGAACATACCGCTGAAAAACAGTACCTCGGTGACGAGAAACAACCAAATCCCCAGCTTACCGCTGTCGAATTGCTGCTCTGGAGTATCAAAGTGATGGGCCAGGAATGCTGGATGATCATGGTCATGATCATGACCATGATCGTCGTGCCCGACCTCAGGACTGGCTTCGATAGTTGACATTTTAATTGGAAATATAAAAAGGAAGTGATATTCGTCTGCTCTCCGTCGAAACGGAGCACTGCCAGCTAGTTGGAGTCATCCGCGTGCACGGGGGTGGCCTCGGGCTTTTCCTCCGGAACAATTTCACGCTTCGGTTCGACCTTCACGTATCTCTCATCTTCAGCGTCCCATTCCAGATCACTGAAATCATACGGATCGCCGACCGAGGGAGCACGCTCGAAGTTGTAGAACGGTGGTGGACTCGTGCACTGCCATTCCAGAGTCGCCCCGCCCCAAGGGTTGGCAGGTGCGCGTTTTCCACTGCGAAGTGACTTCACGAGCACGATCAGAGCCACCAGCAGGCCAAATCCAAGAAGCATTGAACCGAACGTACTCATTTGGTGCAGGAATGCAAACTCCGGATCGTAGGTGGCGTAACGCCGAGGCATGCCCCGACTGCCGAGCACGAACTGAGGCAGGAACGTCAAGTTGAACCCTGCAAAAACGAGAGCAGCCGACAAGCGACCGCCGAACTCGCTGTACATTTTCCCGAACATTTTCGGCCACCAATGGAACACCCCACCGAGGAAGGCAACCAGAGTTCCCCCTACCATCACGTAATGAAAGTGAGCGACGACAAAGTAGGTGTCGTGCAGGTGCATGTCGGTCGCGAGAGTACCGAGGTGCAACCCGGTAAGACCGCCAATCGTGAACAGGAAAATGAATGAAAGTGCGTAGCACATGGGTGTCGTCAGACTGATCGACCCTTTGTACATCGTTGCCAGCCAGTTGAATACCTTGATCGCGGATGGCACGGAAACCGTGAACGTCAAAGCACTGAAGATGATCGTCGTCAGCGAGCTCATCCCGGCAGTGAACATGTGGTGTCCCCAAACAAGGAACCCCAACAAGGCGATTGCAATCGATGAATAAGCAATGAAACGATATCCGAAAATACGCTTGTGACTGTGCACGCTGATCAAATCGCTGATGATACCGAAGGCCGGCAAAATCATGATATAGACAGCCGGGTGGCTGTAAAACCAGAAGAAATGCTGGAACGTGACCGGGTCACCGTTGTATTCCGGATCGAAAATTCCGATTTTCATCGTGCGTTCTGCAATCAGCAACAGCAGCGTAATTCCCAGCACTGGCGTCGCCAGCACCTGAATGATGCTGGTCGCATAAGTTGCCCACAGGAAGAGCGGCATGCGGAACCAGGTCATCCCTGGAGGACGCATCGTGTTGATCGTCACAATGAAGTTCAATCCCGTGAAAATCGAACTGAAACCAAGGATGAATGCACCAGATGTTGCGAGAATCACCGAACTGTTGGTCGTGGTGCTGTACGGCGTGTAGAAGGTCCACCCCGTGTCCAAACCGCTAGCACATAAGGCTGAGACGAAAAACAGAGCACCAAAAACCCAAAGGTAAAAACTACACAGATTCAATCGGGGGAACGCAACATCCTTCGCACCGAGCATCACCGGCACAAGAAAGTTACCCAACGCCGCGGGCACACTCGGGATGATGAATAGAAAGACCATGATGGCACCGTGCAGTGTGAACACCTGGTTGTACCAGTTGTTCGCCTCCTCACCCTTGAAGACAAATCCATCGGGTTGGAACAGATGCAATCGAATCAGCAATGCGAGCAGGCCCGCGATAGCGAAGGCCAGTGTCACGCCCACAAGGTACATGACTCCGATGCGTTTGTGGTCCAACGTGAATACCCAACTGAGAATCCCCTTGGAATTCGTCAGGTAGTTTTCGCTCGGCGTTGGATAACCCGGATCGCGAACTTGCGAATCTGATGGTAATGATCCAGCTGACATAAAATAGCCTCTTCAATCGAACCGCTTACAGCTTGATTTGGTTTTGTCCAGTTGCATGTAATGCCATGACAACTGGCGTGATTCAAAATTACTCTTTTTCCGTTGGTTCTTCAGTCGTGCTGCCGCCCTCGTCCTCCGCACCGACCTTCCTACCGTAATCGGACACCGTCTCGAGGAAGGCAGTGATCGATGCGATATCGTCTTCGCTCAACTGTCCCTTGTAGCTCGGCATCACAGGTTGGTAACCTGCCACGATCTGCTTCTTAGGCTCCAGTATTGAATTTCGGATGTACTCTGCATCCGCCTTCACTGAGTCACCATTCGTCAGTTGCCGCATGTTTCCATAAGATTCCTTGAAAGACGGACCAACACGCTTGCTGCCGTCAAGTGAGTGGCATCCCTTACATCCCCTTTGGTTGTAAAGCTTCTTGCCCCATTCGGCGGGCGAGACGGATCCATCGTCCGGCCTTTTGCTGACCTTCTTGATCCACGCATTGAGGTCATCTTCCGTCTCGTGTACGACCACAACCGATTGCATGATCGAGTGATTCTTTCCACAGTACTCCGTGCAGTAGAGGTCGAAGAACTTGTACCCGTCTGGGGTGAACTGCCACTTGTCGTAATCCCACTCGTCAGAACCGTTTTCCTTCACGGCACTAGCCAGCGTCTCGTCAGACACTTTCTCGCTGGCCACATCGGCCTCAAACCACATGTAGTTGTAGCGACCTGGCACAACGTCTTTCTTGGCTCGGAAAGCGGGGATGAAGACGCTATGAATCACGTCCGTTGACCGCATGGCAAGTTTCGTCGGCTCGTCGACAAGTATGTGCAGTTCCGGATTGATCACACCGTTCCCGTAATCGAGTTGCCAATTCCACATTTGTGCCCTTAGACCGACCTCATTTGCCCCATCCGGTACCGTCCGGCGATTCAAATAACTCTGGGCACCATAAACAAACATCGCCACCAGGAAGAACGACGGCAAAATTGACCACGCCAGTTCCAGAGGCGTGTTGTGAGCCGTGTTACTCTCTGCCTTCGCACCCTTCGGCTTCTTGTACTTCAACGCAAAGTAAAAAAGACATCCCGCGATCGGGACGAAAAACAACACGCAGAGCCACGTGATGGCAAAGAACAGGTCATCGTTTTCCTTGGCAAAGGTCGATGCCTGTTGGGGAAACCATTCGGAGCCGGAGAACTGGTCGCCGAGCAAGGAAAACACGTTATTCATTTTTGCAAACATTGCGTTGTCAAATCGGTAAAAATATCTCGTGAGCTGTTAGCTCCACGCAAATCAAATTGTTTCTGGTTTATCGGTGGCGACTTCTTGATCGGTGGTCACTACGGAAGCACTCTCCGCATCGGCCTTCTTTCTCGGAAACGCTTTCCGCCCCACCCAGTAAGGGGCAAGACAGGCAAGCATCAACCCAACAGTGCCAGCTCCCGCAAGCCGCATCATCCTCCACGCCTGTGGCACATAGCTGTTGCTGTCCGGGTCGTAACTGAAACACCAGAGGAGTATCTGATCCACCGGTGTCCCGATCGTTCCTTCACCTGCTTCCACCAAAGCCTTTCTCATGTCCTCGGGCGGAAAGTCAACCGCCAGCGAGTAGCGGCTAATCACACCTTCGGGTGACACGAACGCCAGCATGGCGGGATGGTAATATTCGCCGGACTTTGAATCGTATGTGAAGCGGAAACCCAGATTGTCGGCCAATCGCGTGATGATCGACTTTTGGGCCGTGCAAAAGGTCCAACCCTGATCAACCGATGGCTGAGTCTTGCGAAGCAGATCGACGTACTTGCTCTTGGTCTTTGCAGCAGCTTCCGTCGTTTCCTTTGGATCGATACTCACAGTCAGCATCTGGAAATCCCGTCCGATCTTCAAATCGAGCTCGGCCAGTGACTTGGTCAATTGATCCAACTGCACGCTGCACAGCATTGGGCAATCGCTGTAGTTGAGCGTGATGATCGTCGGCTTCTTGCCGTCGAAGAAGGCTCCGGTCTTGACTCGACGTCCACTCGAATCGGTCAATGGCAAGTTCAGCTGTATCTGGCCGCCCAGTTTCTGGTCGACTTTGACGTCCTGGACCTCTCTGGGAACCCCATTATTGAGAGTGACTTCTCCTCCCTCCCTGACTTCCGCCTGCGCCATTGCGCGCGAACAACCACCGAACGCCACCCACATAAGGGCGATCGCCAGCGTGTAACCAACCAAAATGTGGCTAGCTAAAAATCGGGTCGGATCAAGTCTCGTCACTGCCGCTCTTTTCGTCTGATTGTGAAATGATGACGTTCATCGCCTGATCGATGGGAATCGTCAAATTACCGGTCTCGGCGTCTACGCCTTGCTCTTTGGAGATCTGCGCTGTCTGCCTCGCTAGAGCATTATTCTGCCGTGTATAGCTGCTGTTGGCTGAAGTCCGGGCAATTTGGACCTCTGCCAGGTAGTAGTACAGTACCTGAACCGCTAAAGCGGTCACTGCTGTCACCACTATTGACGCAATTCCCACTATGAAAATTCGTTTGACATTAAGATCGTCGTAGGCTGCCATGGCGGACCATCAATTCCAAGGTTGCTGTTTTCTGCTCAAATTTTTCCTGTCGAGGCACGGACTCGCGTCCATCCCCAGTTGACTCAAATATTCTCGAACGCGATCGATTCACCCAGCCGCGGGTCTTGCACCGCCACCACTTTGGTTTGGCGAGCGAGCCCGAGAGCCAGTCCCGTCAGTAGAGAAACCATCCCTACAACGCACAAAATACTCGCAATCACTCCGTTCGCACCGCCAGCCGCTCCCTCTGCGGCCGCGGGCATGATCATGAAATAGACGTCCACGTAGTGCATGATCAGCAGGTAAACTGCCCAACCGCAGACCAGAGCCGGTTTGCGTCGAACATGCCGACTCATCGTGCCAGCAAACGGCAGCATCCAGTGCAGGAAGATCAACACCAGGGCGACTCCGCCCCAAGTGCCCAACTGCCGCACGTAGAACCATTCCGTTTCTTCAGGAATGTTCCCGTACCAGATCAGCAGGTACTGACTGAACGAAATGTACGTCCAGAAAAACACGAATCCGAAAATGAGTTTTCCAAGATCGTGATAGTGCTCGACAGTCACCTCGTCTCTCATCGCTCCGGTTTTCTGCAGAACAAAACTTGCCACAGCGAGGAGACAATGCGCGCCCAGAATACTTCCCGCGAACAGATAAACACCGAACATGGTCGAGAACCACATGGGGGCCAAACTCATCACCCAATCAAAGGCAGCGAAAGTCGTTGTCCCCGCAAAAAGCATCACTGCGGGACCACTCCAATACTGCATTTTGTCGGTGATTGCTTTATCACCGGTTTGATCCTGCCGTACGCTGTTCTTGAAAAAGAACAATGCAAGCAGGGTCCAGACAGTAAAGTATCCTACCGTTCGGGCAGCGAACCAACCTTCATCCAACCAGCGGAGTTTTTCCGTCCAAACCTCCTCCGGAATGCCGTGCTCGGCCCCGTAGCCCGGGTTGTCCCACTTGTAGAGAATGCCTTCCCCCATCCACAGAGATCCGACGACGGGGATGAACAGGATCGCCATCGGAATGATCATGACCATGGCCAGTTCAGCAATTCTTCTGACAACAATGCTCCATCCAGCCCGAACCAGATGCTGAATGATCACAAAAAACAGCGAACCGAGAACAATGGTGGTGCAATACACGGCTGCCGTCAGATAAACCGACATGGCAAAGTTGTCGCCATACTCGCCAACCCCCCTGGCCAGCCACCAGCCCAACAGCATCACACCCAGACCACCTCCGCAAAGGGGCAGTCGCAATGCCGCAAGCGATGCGGGAAGCGTGAAAGCAGGATCATCGGCAGATTTCGGTGCAGGTGAGCTATGTTCAGACATCGGAGTCGTGTTGTATTTGGTCGATTGGTGATTGATTGAATCGAGTTTCTGTTACCACGTTTGTTTCAGGCAGAATCTTTTTCCGGCGCTGGTGCAGAATCTTTCTCTGGCTCTGGTGCAGCATCATCCTCTGATTCGGATGTCTTGGTTTTTGCCTTGGCTGCTTCAGCCTCTGCCTGTTCCATGATTGTTTTCTTCACTGCAGCCTGTTCCTGGAGAAGACTTTCTCGCTGGCCTTCATCGATCTGATCAATGGATGCATTCTGACTGAGCTGTAGAGCCCGGACATAGGCAACGATTGCCCAACGGTCGCGTGCCTTGATTTGCCCGGAATACCCCGGCATTTTTCGAATGCCGTTGCTGATTGTGCTGAACAACTTTCCGTCGGGGTACTTGTCCGCATAGAGCGTATCCTGATGCAGCGATGAGGGCGGTACCCATGTCTGCGCGAGAATCTTCTGTGCTCTTACATTCACGAGACCATTGCCGTATCCATTCATGCCGTGGCAAACAGAGCAGTAAATGCCGAAATTCTTACGACCATTTTCGAGCACTTCTTCAGTCAGTACGAGCGGGTTTTTACCCAGCCACGGAGTTGTGTCCATGACGCTCGGTTCGGCTTCGGCCTTTTCGTTCGCGTCTGAATCAGTCGCAGGACTGTCTGCAGCCGCGTCCCCGGAAGTTGTTTCACCACCGGGCTCATCACCATCACCGCTGCCTGCTTGCTGCGGTTCGGCTTCGGCAGTGGCTTCCTGTTCGGCTTGAGCATCTGCAACGTAAAGCGGATTGAATTTTCTCACGAGCCGCTCGGCCCGCGGTTGATCGATCATCGATAGAGCATCCATGTCGATCCCGGTCATGAAGTCCAGATCCGCCTGCATCTCGCCACGAGCGACCGTTCCCGGCACATCCGGTCGCATCGAACGACCATCACGGAAGAGCGTAGAATACTGCTGAGCACCCTTGGCAGGCGAGAAATCCATATCATAAAAAACATGGAATCGCGGTTGGCTGCTATGGCTGACACGCATCTTGAGAACGATCAGCAGCGGTACCATTGACAGACCGACGACAAGGCCCCAAATCATGAAAAACGGCTTCGGCACTTTGTCGGAAGAATCATCATCGACAACCGTCTGGACATAATCTGTGTCCGTGTCCCCGAGTATCTTTTCTACATCCGCCCGTTGGAACTGCCCATCCTTGGAGTCGATGTACAGGAAAAAACGGTCGTCTGTCACACGATCGAATCTAGGATCGGTAAAGACCGGGTTGCTGAATTTGGGCAAACCATTCAGAGCCCACATCCCAAAGAATGCACCGAATGACGAGAACAAAACCGTCAACTCGAATGCCACAGGCATGAATGCCGGCAACGAAATGAACGGTTTCCCCGAAATGATGTACGGATAGTCGATCGCGTTCATCCACACCTGCATGACCAACGCAGTTGCAGTTCCGGTCAGACCCGCCCCCAGAACGATCCATGGCAGGATCGTAGGCTTGATCCCCAGGGCCTTGTCAATTCCGTGCACCGGGAAAGGAGTAAACGCATCCGTTTTCTCGTAGCCCGCGTCACGCACTCTTCGGCATGCATCCAGCAGAGTATCTACCGAGGTGTACTCGGCCATGACTCCGTGGACTTTCTTTTCGTTATTCTCTGACATCAATTCACAGTTGTAAAAGGCTGATTTGCATCAGTGGTTTCCTAATTCGGTGCTCCCGAATCAACTCGCTTTGTTTTATCGCTTCCTAGTGATCACCATGCTGGGTCATGTGGTACTGCTTCGCGAGCGTCGACTTGGTTTCCGCCATGTTGATCACCGGCATCAACCGACAGAAGAGAAGGAAGAGCGTGAAGAAGAGACCGAAAGACCCGATCAGCATGGAAACATCGACCCACGTGGGCGTGAAGTAAGACCATGCACTGGGCAGATAATCTCTCGACAAACTCGTCACAACAATCACGAATCTCTCGAACCACATGCCGATGTTCACGAAGATACAGATCAGCACGATGATCCAAGGTGTCGTCCTCAGCTTCTTGAACCAGAACAATTGCGGACTGATCACATTACAGGTGACCATCGTCCAATAAGCCCACCAGTACGGCCCGAAAGCACGGTTGGTGAAAGCAAACTTTTCTTCCTGCACCTGGCCGTACCAGGCAATGAAAAACTCAGTTCCATACGCAAGCCCGACGATTGAGCCGGTTGCGAGGATAATTTTGCACATGTTGTCGAGATGACGGATCGTGATCAGTTTCTCGAGCCCCAGCATGGTCCGGGCAGGAATCATCAACGTCAGCACCATCGCGAATCCGCTGAAGATCGCCCCCGCGACGAAATACGGCGGGAAGATCGTCGTATGCCAGCCTGGAACCTGAGACACCGCGAAGTCGAACGACACGATCGTATGCACAGACAGCACCAGCGGGGCAGCGAAAGCAGCGAGAAGTGCATAAGCCTTCTCGTACCGCATCCAGTGCCGGGAGGAACCAGACCACCCCAGAGACAGCAGACCATAAGCCATTCGTCTCCACTTGTTGGTCGAACGATCCCGGAATGTTGCGAGGTCAGGAACCATTCCCATGTACCAGAACAACAAGGAAACCGTACCGTAAGTACTGACAGCGAAAACGTCCCACAGGAGCGGACTGCGAAACTGAGGCCACATCCACAGGTTCAAACTTGGATAGGGCGCCAACCAGAAAGCCAACCAGGCACGACCGACGTGGATCCCGGGAAAGGTACCTGCACAAGCAACTGCGAAAATCGTCATCGCCTCGGCAGCACGGTTGATGCTTGTTCGCCACTCCTGCCTGAACAGGAACAGAATCGCGCTGATCAAGGTACCAGCATGACCGATACCGACCCAGAACACAAAGTTCACGATCGGCCAACCCCAGAAGACAGGAGACTGGTTTCCCCAAACGCCAACACCGGTGTAGATCAGGTAAAGAATGCAGATCCCCAACCACTGCAGCAATGCAAAGGAAATGAGGAAACCGAAAACCCAACCCGCGCTCGGCTTGCGTTCAGCCACCTGACACACCGCTTCAGTGATGTCATGGTAGGTCGTATCACCAAGCACCAAAGGCGCTCGTTCGCCGGGTTGCTCGACGCTATTATCCAATCCGTTGGGAATGGCAAGTGACATGGACTCTTTCTTCTTTGAATATTAAATGACTTGAATTAATGATGTGGGTGCTACGCAGCACCCACAATCTGCTCAATGGCCTAGTGTTTTTCGCCCTCGGCATGCTCTTTGGCTCCGTGCTCATCATGATCGTGATCATCATGATCGTGCTCTCCATGACCATGCTCATCATGACCGTGATCGCCATGACCATGCTCACCATGGTGAGGAGCCTCCAATTCAACCAAATCTTTCCTCTGTTGCGCCGTCATCAATCGGGAATCAGGGTTACTCACGCGTGCCAAATACTGGGTGCGAGGCTTCAGATTCAACTGACCCAGCAAACCGTAGTTACGAGGACTTTCCATGGACTTCGCCACGCTCGAGTCGGGATCCGCGATGTTGCCAAACTCGATGCACTTGGCAGGGCAAGCTGACTGACAGGCCGTCACAACGTCTCCATCCTCCAGTTTGCGATTCTCCTTGATCGCCGTAATCTTGGCTTTTTCAACCCGCTGGACACAGTAAGTGCACTTTTCCATGACCCCGCGACCGCGGACGGTCACCTCTGGGTTCATGACCAGCGCTTGAAGCTTGCGATTCGCGTTCTCAATGTTGCTCGGATAGGCATCGATTCCGTATCCAGTCCCGATGTCTTCGTTGTAATTGAAGTAATTGAACCGCCTGACCTTGAACGGACAGTTATTGGCACAGTAACGCGTTCCAATGCAACGGTTGTAAGCCATCGCATTAATACCTTCTTCGGTGTGGACCGTTGCTGCCACCGGACACACTTGCTCGCAGGGAGCCGTTTCGCAGTGCTGGCACGCAACTGGTTGCTGCACAACCTGCGCGTGAGCATCATCATCATCGGCAGGCCCATCAACCTGGAAGTATCGATCGACGCGCAACCAGTGCATTTCACGACTATTGAGCACTTGCTCGCGACCCACAATCGGCACATTGTTTTCGGCCTGGCATGCAACGACACAACCGTTACAGCCAATGCACTTATTGAGGTCAATGGTCATGCCCCATTGCGGGAGCTGCTTATCCGTTTCCCGGATCTCTGCCACCGGTTCTCGCCAAGGCGAACCATTCTCGCCAACATGCGGAACATGAGGCCCTTTCGCCTCGGCAAACTCTGGAATTTTCTCATACAGAGCAGCAGTACCCTCACGCACTAACGTGAAGCTACGCGTCTCGACTTCATCTTTGCCACGCTCATCAATCGCCCAGTGATCCTGCGTCGTAGAAAGTTCGTAGTCGGTATACCGGGGACGCCCCTCCACACCATAGGCGACGAGAACATCCTCACCACGCCGAATTGCGGCGACATCAAAACCAACGACATCAACCCCTTTGGAAGGATCACCGCCGACCATCCCTACCCGTTCTCGGCCATAACCGAGCGATACGGTTACTACACCCGGGGCGCAACCCGGCATTTCGTAAACAGGCAATTCGACCTTCTGCCCGTCAATCCGAAGAGCAACCATCTGGCCATGCTTGAGCATACGACCACTGCTAGCGGTTCCATCGGTAGCATCGCCATCGAGACTCATACCACGGGCGGTCGCTGGACTCATGACCGCAGCATTGTCCCAAGCCAGCTTTGTCAGCGCCTGCGGCATTTCCTGCAGCCAGCCGTTGTTGGCAAAACGCCCGTCATACAACCCATCAGCGGGACTGAAGATCACCTCAATATTATTCTTATCCACCTTGGTATCAGCCACCGGCTTCTCACCCGGAAGCTCACCAGCAGCAGCCAACAACTCCAATGAGTCACTGGCAAGCACCAAACCGTCCTTGTAACCATCGTGCAGTAGCTCACGCCACTCACGGTCACTCAAACCACTCTCACCAATCCCGTTTGATGTGCTGCGTACAATCGCGCCACCATCGATCACCTTTTCTCCCAGCATGACAGCCAGCAACTCGATTGCCGAACGACCGCCCAGAAGCGGCAGAATCTGGGGCTGACAAACACCGTAATAGCCCTGGTCATTAACACAATCGCCCCAGGACTCCAACTGATGCGAAAGCGGCAGGGACCACCGGCACAATGACGCCGTCTCATCGTCATACTCACCGAGGTAAATCGTCGAACCGTTATCAGTGAGCTTGGTGATCGCACTGGCAAGGTCAACGTCACCAGGAGAGGTGTAAACAGGATTGTCGCCGAGAATCAGCAAGTCAGTGATCTCATCAGCAGCAACTTTCTCGACCAAACCAGCCAAAGAAACGCCGGTGCTCAGGCCATCATCAACGCGAACAGCAAACTTCTGCAGCTTCCCATAAGAACCAAGCTTCTGGTTCATGCGAACGCCCGCTGCGACTGCGTCAGCACCAAGATGCTCGCCGACCACTATCACAGCCTTGCCACCAGCACGGAAAACATCCCCAGCCAGGACATCCAAGAACCTTTCAAGCCGATCCTCGACTGAAATCTTATCAAAAGCCGGCTCGTTTTCATCGCCAGAACCGTTCTCACCACCTGCGGCATCAGCCGTCTCGGACGCAAGCTTGTCAACACGCCGCCCCAACTCGGCCAGAAACTTGGGGATTTCACTTGGTCGCAGCGAGAGACGCGAGTCCGCGGCAGCACCGGTCGCGGTATACCCACCTTCCACAACATAGAGGCGGTTCATCTTCTGCTTTGCATTCGGATCGGGATCCCGACGCGTGCTGAAGCCCGCAGCGTTTGACAGCATTGCGCGGTCAGACCCGAGAATATCCGCCTGAAGTGCGACGACCACATCTGCATCGGCGAGATTCAGCGTCTGTTGAGCTTGTTTGCCAAACAACGCCTTGGTGGCCTGCCCCATGACACCGCCGGAGACACCGTCATACTGACAGACAGTCGCCTTGGGCAGCCGTTTCTTGAGCGTCTCTACCATCCTCACCAGCGATGGCGAACTTGTGGGCGACATGAGCACAGCGAACTGCCCTCCATCACCCGCAGAATCGATCAGCGACTTGCCAATCGGGTCAAATTCCGACCAATCAACTTCAAACCTGCGGTCACCTTCACCGCTAGCGTCGCCTTTCCTGAGCAGAAAACCTTCGTCGCCACGGGCTCGATCAGGATCGTACAACTGCAAAACCGAAGCCTGAGAGTAGGCGTCGGTACCGGCAGCATTGGGATGTGCGTTATTTGGCTCAACCTTCAACGGGCGACCATCAACACAACTGACCAGCAGGTTATAAACTCGCCCCGCCAACTCAAAACTGGTTGCTCGCTGATAACTTTCACCCGGCACTCGCCCCTCAGGCCGAATCACAAACGGCTCGATTGTTTCTTTGGGATAGCGACACCCTGCGGCGCCGGCGATCGCCAAAGAAGCCCCCATCAACTGCATCCATCGGCGACGGGAAACACCTTCGGGGAACTCTGATGCAGCAACCGGAAACTCGCGATCCAAGTATTCGCTGAACTCGGCCTCGCCGCGATACTGCGAAATGCTACGCCAGTAACTGGACCCCGAGGCTTTGACCGCAACGGCTGAATCAGCGGTGTTCTCGGTTGCAACTGAGTCCGATTCTTTGGAGATCATATCTGAAAGACTGTCGAAAGGTCGTGTATTGATGATTGAATTGCTGTACGCGGTGGCCTTAGCGGTGACAAACCGCACAATTGACCAGGGGATTGATGTCGCTCTCCAGACGGTGCGACGCTGCCCAATCCTCCTGCTTGCCCAATTTCTTGCCGTCGATCACTTCCTCGGGATCCCATTCCCAGTCGAGCTTTGTAACACGCTCAATCGGTCGCAGATGCTCATTGGGCTCGCGGTGACAACTGATGCACCAGGCCATGGACAGTTCCTTTGCCTGATAGACCGTCTCCATCTGGTCGATGCGTCCATGGCAAGTAACACAACTGACACCCGAGTTCACGTGAGCCGCGTGGTTGAAATAGACAAAAGAAGGCAGGTTGTGGACGCGTGTCCACGCAACGCTACGCCCGAGCGACCAACTTTCGCGGATCGGCCCCAACTTGACACTGGTAGGATGCACTGCGGCCAAGGCGGTCTGCCCCGCATCATCAGCGGGACTGTGACAGTTGATGCAGGTTGCCGTGGGCGGCACCGCCGCATGGGCAGCCTCGAACACTGTGTTGTGGCAGTAGCGACAATCCAGTTTCAACTGGCCAGCGTGGATCGCATGACTGAAGGGGACGGGCTGAGTCGGCTCGTAGCCGACATTCAATGTCTTGGGGTCGGTAATCAAACCACCCATGGCACCCGCAAACACAACGCCCGCAGCTGTTGCTACCGCAAAAATGCCGAGAAGGGGATTGACCCAACGAGGAAACAGAAACCGTTGCATGATTTGTCTGGCCAGCGATCAGCTCGTGGCCCACTTCCACCCTGAAAGATGAGGGAAAATTTGGTACTTGAACCTAGATACGTCACAGTATGCAGATACCCCCCTCAAGCTGGCAATGGCAGCGTCGAATCGAGCGACATTGTGTCGCATAAATCAGGCAACTTTCCCCCTGTCGCGACATTGTGCCGCACAGGACAACTCTCCAATCACACCCCAGTTTCCCTCAGCGAAGTCGGTCCGACTCCTTACCGGCAGCTGCCACCGTTGCCGGGGATGCGCAGCTTCTCCAATGCGACTCACCGGTCCACCAGCCACCAGAAACCACTGGCGGGCGAACTGAGCCGAAGCCAGAAAACGGCGAAAGCAGGCAGCTTCCTACTTCCACCACTCACCATCAGCGGTGACAGGCTGTACCGGACAACGCATCGAGGTCAAAGCAGACTCCAGCTCACTGACTGCCCAGTCCAGATCATCAATCTCGAGCCGGTACTCGGGCCAACACCACCCGGATGGCCACATTTGATGCGGGGCAGGCCACTTTGTCTGGTCGGTCGTCGATTGCATCCGTGCCACCAATCGAGGCACATTGAGGGATGCTGCCTGCGATGAATCCAAAGGTGGCAAGGAAGGCAAAAACGCGGAAACCCACGGCTCAGTAGCTTTCGAAACCTCAACTGAGCCCTCTGCCATGCCGCTCTCCAATTGACGATCGGATTCCTGAACGCGCCCGGCTTGCTCGGGCCCACTCAAGGACCACCTCCCAGCACTCGAACGCTCCTGCCCGGCGTCGCGGCGCACCGGCATCGGCGCATTTCCGAGTACTTTCATCGGTTTTGCCAGCGGCGAGGCAGCGAACGTGGTCACTCCGAATTGATCTGAAAGACGAGCGCAAAGTTCTTCTCGAATTGCCTGGTCCCCTCCGACCAACGCCAGAGAGGGAACACCTTGATCAATGTGTTCAGCGAGGCGACTCAGGGTCCAGCCAAAACGTGGGTCCCGATAATGGCCAGCGACGTCACAGGCGGGTTTCAGCACAAATTGACGAGCCGTGTATCGCGGGTGCGGGACAATCAAACCAGTACCACCACCAACCAATTCACCATGCAGCACAACATCCAAATCAATCACTCGTGCTCCCCAACGCTGCCGTCGTTCGCGTCCAAGAGCCTTTTCGATGACCTGCAAAGATTCCAGAACATCACGTGCTGAGGCTTCCGTTTCGAATGCCGCAACAGCATTCAAGAATGGCTCCTGCCCGGTTGGACCGCCTATGGGAGGTGTTTCAAAAAGGCGACTGGCTTGGAGTTCGTGCACATTGGAAATTTTGGCAACTGCTCGGGCAGCATCAGCGACCACGGCGTGCCGATCGCCAAGGTTGCTGCCGAAACTGATCAAACATTGAGCCTTCACGATGCCGTTTCACTCGCGTAATTAACAATGGCCTTCAAGATGGTCAAACATGGTGACTCCCTGATGCCAACCTCGCAATCAGTATCATCATCTAATCATCATCAACGAGCGTGGACCGCCCCTCACAAACCATCCGGATGCATCTTCTCAAAGCGGTGATTTATCACCGCTACCGGTTGCAAACAGCCCCGGAACCGCACAAGCCCAACAGCTTGACCCACAATCTAAGCGGCGAATCGCACCTCGAATAGAGTCAAATTGCCGGGATCGTCGTTGGAATTTGACACCTGCCTGCCGGGAGCGAGGTGGGCGTTCTCAAGTTTTTGTGCGACAATGAGAGGTCGATCGTCTGCCTTGATCCTTTCCGGATGATCGAGGATTCCGTTGCGTGCCAAGCTAGCCTCACCATGCCGCCAGAAGACGAACAAATTGATGAACAGAATCCCGATAGGGTCTTTCTTTCAGCTGCATTGTTCGAACTGGCGCTTGCAGCACTGGCTCTATTCTTAGGCTGGGCAATAGGCCCCTCTGCCAGAGCCATGGTACCGGAACTTGATCTCAAACAACTCTGGCCGCTTCTGAGTGATGTTCTGCTGGGATGTGCTGCAGCGCTGCCCATCCTCCTTTTCATCGAAATTATCCGCCGCATTCCGTGGGGACCAATCAAGGAACTCGAGCGTTTGACGGACGATGGAATGCTCCGCACCCTGCTGCAATTACGTCCGCCGGAACTGATCATGGTCAGTCTCTGCGCCGGAATCGGCGAAGAACTGCTGTTTCGGGGGTGGCTGATGTATTGGATCGCTGACTCACTGGAGCGACTCGGCCTGACAGGTGGCAATGATGTACCGCTATCAATCTGGATCGCTTTGGTGATTTCCTCGCTGGTTTTCGGACTTTTTCACCCGATCACCAAGTTGTACATCTTCTTGGCTGCCTTGATGGGCCTGTACTTTGGAGGCTTGCTACTTCTTACCGGAAATCTGCTGGTCCCGATCGCTGCCCATGCTACCTACGATGCTTTGCAGCTGATTCTTACAGCTCGCAACGAAAGGCTTGAAACCACCCGGAAAGCCTGAATGGTGCTTCATTCTGCGGAGGTGTTGCAATGCCCTGAGTATCGCCGGTCAACAAATCGCACAGGCGATTGTGCGTGAAAGCCGGGCATTTCTGGAATGACTTCATTACCCGTTAGAATATCGAGTAAACTGCACTGAACGTGGTTCTGCATTGACAGGGAACCGGAATCGCTGCTTTCCATCAGTAACCCCGCCAACACGATTAAGTCGAACACCATCAACCACCTCCCTTGGATCTCCCCACCCCCAGATCAGGTCCCGTGATGTCCCGCTTATTCAAGCAATCGGTAAATCATCAAACTGCCATTTCATCGATTTCGATGAGACGTCCATCTGGTGTTCGATTGCGGCGAACCGGTTCAAACAGCGATCCTTGTTGGAACAGAATTCTGCAAACAAGTTGTATCGCTATGGGCGTTGCGATCATCTTTCTTTTCATCACAAGCGTTGGATACGGTGCAGAGGATGATGCGAAACTGCGTTTTTTCGAATCCAAAGTCAGACCCCTTCTCCTTGCGAAGTGTTACGAATGTCATTCGGCTGACAAAGCAGAAGGAGGTCTGCGGCTCGATACCGGCAGGCATGTGAGAAAGGGCGGTGACAGCGGCAAAGTCATTATTGAGGGCAATCCGGACCAAAGTCTTTTGGTAGATGCGATCAGATATCAGAACTTGGAAATGCCCCCTGAAGCTCCGCTGACAGAGACCGAACAGCAAGTGCTGATCGACTGGATTCGTGACGGAGCTTTCTGGCCGGAAGAATCGGATTCTGCACACAACACAGAACCAGTCGCAGAACAAGTCTGGTGGGCAGCACAGCCATTAGCCCCCGGCAAGACACCAGAGGCCAGCAACGAAAGCCGATCCCGAAACGCGATTGACCTCTACGTTGATCGGGAATTGCATTCGGCCGGTCTCAAACGTGCGGCAACGGCAGATCGACGTCGTTTGATCCGGCGTCTGTCTCTGGATCTTCTGGGCTTGCCGCCGACACCAGAACAGATCCAGCGGTTTCTCGATGACCGTCATCCGAATGCGTACGGTCGCCTTGTCGATCGGATGTTCGCTGAACCAGCCTATGGGGAACGAATGGCACGAAGATGGCTGGACCTGGTGCGTTTTGCAGAATCGGATGGATGGCGTGCAGATGCGTTCCGACCACAAGCATGGCGTTATCGACAATTCGTCTCCGATGCTTTCAATGAAGGCATGAGTTACGATCAGTTCGTTGCCTTTCAATTGGCAGGTGATGAAATCGCGCCGGGTGACGACAGGGCATTGGCTGCAGTTGGCCTGTTGAGACTTGGCATCTACGAATTCAACCAGCGTGATGCTGAGGGTCAGTGGCAGAACATTGTGGACGAACTCACGGATGTCACCGCTGACGTCTTCATGGCAACTGGATTGGCATGTGCGAAGTGCCATGATCACAAATTCGATCCAATCCCACGCAGTGACTACTTCCGCTTTCGGAGTGTATTCGAACCAATTCTGTTCGTTGACCGCAAACCTGAACGCACAACTTCGGAATCAAACGCACAAATCCAAACACTGCTTGATGAACTGGCGTCCGTGGAAGGCGATGATCTCCAATCGCTCGCTAACGGTGCTGTTGACCGTTTTCCTCTCAACGTCCAGGACATGTATCGAAAACCTGCGAGCGAGCGGACAACCTACGAACACCAGATTGCCTATCTGGTTGCACGTCAGGTCATCGACGAGGGGCTCACTGATTCCAAGGTGACCGCAGCACTTGGAAAAGAACGTTCCAAGCGACGCAAGGAGATTCTGCAAGAGCTTTCACGATTGAGTGCTAATCCGTACGAAAAGGCTGACCTGATTACTGTTGCCGATGCCGACGGCAGCATCCGCCCCACGCGTTTACCGGGTCGTTCCAATGGCAAGGCTTTTGAGCCGGGCGCGCCACAGGTTCTTGGCGGACAGTCATTCCCTGAACAGCGTGACTCGCCCACACAAACCAGCGGACGGCGCACCGCGTTGGCGGCATGGATCACGTCACCGGAAAACCCAATCTCTGCACGCGTACTAGCCAATCGGATCTGGCAATATCACTTCGGTACGGGACTGGTCGACAGCCCGAACGATTTTGGTCGCCTGGGACAACTGCCATCACATCCCCAACTGCTGGACTACCTCGCCAAGTCACTCATCGATTCAAATTGGAATATTCAGGAACTGCAACGCGAAATTGTCAACAGCGAAACGTATCGACAGGCAACAGATCATCCACAACTAAGCAGGGCACTTGAGATTGACCCGGACAACCGTCTGCACTGGCATCGCACGGTGCAACGCCTGGATGCAGAACAGTATCGAGACTCACTTCTAATCGCAATGAATGCTTTGCAGACGCAGTACGGAGGACCAAGTGTTGCCGGCACACCTGGCAGAAGGTCGATTTACCTGCAACGCAAACGGAATTCATCAGATGAAATGCTCAATGCTCTGGACTCACCTAATGGTCTTGTAGGTACTGCCAAACGCGACGTCACGACGACTGCCCCGCAAACCCTGATGATGATGAACAGCCCACGCATCGTAAACGCTGCCAAGAGTTTCGCAGGCCATGTCAGAAAACAGGTTCTCAATATCGACGAGGCAAATCGCGCATCTGCATTTGTGATGCTTGCCTGTGAAATCATCAGTGGCATGCCAGCGGACCAGAAGACGATCGACTTGCTCGCACCTCTGGCTGCCAATGGACAAGAAGGTGAGGCAGACGTATGCCACATTCTGATCAACAGCAACTCGTTTCTGTTCATCGAGTGACTCATGCCCAGCTACTACAAACGTCGAAACGAAATGACACTCAACTCGAACTCAAATCTGTGCCGACGACTCGACATCCCACACTTTCAACCTGCGCTGACCCGTCGTCAGATGTTGGCACAGACAGGTGCCGGTTTCGGTGCGGTAGCCCTCAACGGCATGTTGGCAGAGGCTGAAACATTGAAATCAGGCTCGGCCGTGCAAGGCTGCCATCATCCGCCGACCGCCAAGAGTGTCATTTTCCTTTTCATGGAAGGCGGCCCGAGTCAACTCGATACATTTGATCGAAAACCTCTACTCAACAAGCTGGCGGGCCAGGCACTGCCCGCCTCGTTTCGTGAACCGATCACCGCGATGGGAGAGAAAGGAGCACCGCTCCTGGAATGCAAACGGGAATGGGACCACTACGGGGAAAGTGGACTGGAAATAAGCAACTGGTTTCCGCACGTTGCACAACACGCAGATGAGCTGGCAGTGATCAGATCCTGCTATGGCGAGGGCATTAACCACTCCGGCGGATGCAACCTCATGAATACCGGCAGCATCATTGCCGGCCGCCCGTCTCTGGGAGCATGGGTTACCTATGGTCTGGGCAGCGAAACGGAAGAGTTGCCAGCGTTCGTGGTCATGAAAGACCAGAAAAAATCTGGTACCAATGGCGTTCGAAGCTGGGGCCCCGGATTTTTACCAGCCACCTTTCAGGGTACGCCCGTCGGTGATGGCGCCAACGACGAAGCGATTGCCAATCTGAAACTACCCGCAGGAATCAATGAAACACGGCAACGCCAAAAACTGGATCTGATACGAAAAATCAACCAGATGCATGCGGCACGACTACCAGATGTTTCAACCCTTGACGCGCGGATCCGATCCTACGAACTTGCCTACCGGATGCAGAGCGCCGCACCCGAGGCAGTTGACCTCACGCGGGAAACAGCTGAAACCCGAAACCTCTATGGTCTGGACGAAAAACAGACCGCCAACTTCGGTGAGATCTGCCTGCTGGCAAGAAGGATGGTTGAACGCGGAGTGCGTTTCATCCAGCTGTTCAGTGGTACCGGCAGCGGATGGGACGCGCATTCGGGAATCGAATCAAATCACACCAAGTATTGCGGCAGCGTGGACAAGCCCATTGCAGGACTGCTCACAGACCTGCGAAGACGCGGACTGCTGGATCAGACACTTGTGGTTTGGGGTGGTGAATTTGGACGTACTCCCATGAGTGAAAAAGGAACCGGCCGGGACCACAATCCGACGGGATTCACCATGTGGATGGCCGGTGGTGGTGTCCGTGGTGGGCAAGTCATCGGCGCAACGGACGAACTGGGGCTTTATGCAACCGAAGACCGTGCACACGTGCATGATATCCATGCAAGCATTCTTCACCTTCTTGGCCTGGATCGACTGGAACTCTCCTACAACCATCAGGGTCGACTTGAACGCCCCACCGTGAATGAGGGCAAGATGATTCAACAACTCATCAGCTGACGGCGAACCGCCAATCTTTGTGCCACCTCAAGGGGCGATTCGGCCGCGAAAACCAGAGGCATGAACTCCGTGGGCTGGAAAATGCGGTCATGCACGGTCGAGATCCACAACAGATCCGCTGCCGCGGGGCGTGTACGTCAGCAACCGGATGCACTTCGAATTCCGATACTGCGTCCTCACGGTCAACCATGAATTTTCAGACAACCGGTCCCACACCAGGGTGACTCGCGGGTGACTCGGCACTGACAACAACGTTGTCAAGCTTACTCCAACTCGTAAACGAGCTTACCGTCTTTCACTGTCCAGAAGCGGACCTTTCCGCTCTGCCCGGCTGAAACAATTCCTGTCCCGTCTGGTGTGACGCTGAGCGTGTAGAGAAAATCACCTGCGGCATTGAACGAACGCAACGACTTTCCATTTGAGCTGTCATAAAGCCGAACTTGCCCATCGGCACAGGCCAGAGCAACCTGATTTGTTGCCTGAACGAACACAATCGATGTGATTTCTTTCGCAAACCCGCTGATTGTCCGACGCTGTTCACCCGTTGCTACGTTCCAGACTTTTACCGTCTGGTCCGCACTGGCCGATGCGAGAGTTTGCCCATCGTCCTGCCATGCAATCGACAGAACATGATGCGTATGCCCCTCGAGTGAGCGTATGAGACCGCCGTTGTGAATGTCCAGCAAACGGATTGTTTTGTCCGCTGCTGATGATGCGAGGACGCGTCCATCGGGCGAAAATGACAAGCCCAGAACAGTATCACTGTGCACATCACCAAAATCCCTGACCGACTGACCATTTCTGACATCAAAAACGAGGACTTCACCTGACCGACTCGGTGGTCCGCTGCCAACTGCAATTGATTTTCCATCAGGGCTGAAATCAAGTGCGGTGACTCGATCGCTGATCACTTTGGGATCATCCACATTGCCAATGGTTCTTTCAAGAACCCAAGTTGATTCAAGCGACCATGATTTGGGCGCAACCTGCAATGAAATGCCAAAGACGCGATTTCCCAAACGCGCTAACCGTAGGGGGTGTCTGTTTTCAGATGAAAACTCGGCGATAGCATGACCATCGCTTACACGAAAAGCATCGATACTTCCATCCTGTCTTGCAGCTACCACGATTCCATCGTCTACGATCATCAAATCGCATACGGCGTTTCCTGATGCAGCGAGGTTTGCCTGCAAAGATGCGAGACGCTGATCAAGCAGCCCCTGTCGAGTGGTTTCAGAACGCACAACAGATTCGTGCTTGGGAATCTCGGCGGTGGCGCGCTGCTGGGCAAGGGTCGCTGTGTCCAGAGCCTGCTTGCGTTTCGCGACTTCAGACACACTTTTCTGCTTCGCCGTTTCAGCCTCGCCAGCCGCTTTTTTCTGTCCTTCAAGCTCGGCGGTTGATTTCTTCGAAATCATTTCCGCTTCAGCAAGCATCTTTTTCGACGCATCGATTTTCGCCTGATTAGCAGCAGTCTCCTCTTTCGCTTTTTTCAGTGCAGCATTCGAATCATCAATCATCTTCTGCACAGCAGCCGCCTTGGCTTGAGCGGCCTCCTTCAGTTTTGCAGCCTCCTCTGCCGCCTTGGTGGCGTTGGCGAGTTCATCCATGGCTTTTTTCAGATCGGCTTTCTGAGTCTCGATCTGTTTGCCAACCTGATCGGCTTTCGATTGGGTCGTTACCAAGGCAGCCGACGCCGTATCAATTGCCGTCTTGGCTGTCGTCGCATCCATCGCCGCTTTTGAGATTTTTGCCTCAGTTGCTGCCACCAGGGCTACTGCTTCAGTCCGTTTCTTCTCTCCCTCGTTTAAGGCAGTGACCGCTTTTTGATGCTCTTCTGTCACCTTTTTCAAAGCAGCATCTTCCTTCTCCAAGGTTTTTTTCAAGGCATCCGTCTGCGAATTAAGACGTGTGATTGCGGCTTTCTGACGCTCGACATCACGTGTCGCCCTCGCAAGCTCCAAACTGTCTGCGCGGCCTTCACGGGCAGTCAGAACCTGTTTTCCATCTCCCGAATTCCAGACATGGACAACTCCATCACTTCCACCAGTAACGATTCTGGATTGATCCTGGGTGACTTTTACAGAAGCAACGCTGGAGCCATGCTCAATTTTCCGAATGAGTTTATTTTCAACGACATCAATGAGAGATACCGTTCCTGCACCAGAAGCGACCACCGCTGCCATCTTGGGCTTCGTCAGCAGTGCGATAGCAGTTGCACCGGAGATTCCACCCAAGCTCTCCTGTTTCAGCGTTAAACCAGATCCATCAGGTTGAAACTGAAGAAACTTTGCTTCACCTTTCGAAGTGATCCACGCTACGGATGTTCCGTCGGTTGACCACGCAAGTTGAACAAGTGGGCTTCCTGCGTCATGTTCAAAACGTCGGGTACCGGCATTGATGTCCCAGCAGGTGACTTGCCCAATTTGATTCACTGAAATCAGGGAATCGTTGGAATCTGACCAAATCAGGTCGACAACTTTTTCTGCATTGCCACGAAGTGTGATTTTCAGTTTCTGGTCCTGCAGGCTCCAGATTTCAATGTCACCAATTGCATTGACCACAGCGACCAGATCCTGATTGCCATGAATGGCCATCAGACCAACAGCATTCGTGAAAGGAACATTATCCGAGAGAATGCTCTGAGAGGCTCTTCGCCAAAGTCTCACCGTTCGAAAACCGCCGGTAGCAATCAAGTCGGCTTGCGGGGAAACAGCGACGGATTGAATCAAATCAACATCCGTAACCTCGCCAACGTCCAAGGACGGATCAACCAGTCGGCCGCTGATCTCGTGGGTATCCGTATCAATGACCACCACTCGATTCCCCCTGCCTACAACGGCAAAGTTCCCATCGGGGGCGATATCCAGTGAATATACGGTTCGAATGGACTCGGGAATCGGCTGCCACTTGATCGACTCGACCGGCTCTTCCATGCCAACCTTCGCGCCCTGATCAATCCACAACTTGAGCAAGCCGAGCTGCTCAGGATTAAGTGCTTTGGCTCCGACCCCATTATCTTCCGGGGGCATCAACGGCTCGTCTCCACCCACAGCTCTCGTGAAAAGCAGACTTTCGGCTGACTTTCCAGACACCAGTGCTGGACCTGTGTCTCCACCTTGAAGAATGGTCTCGATCGTTTCCATCACCAAACCACCCTCAGCCTCCTTGGCATGGTGACAAGCCAGACAATTCTGCTTCAACAGTGGCAAAATTTCCGTGGCATAGTCGACGGGTGTGGAACGATTCAGCTCAGCAACTGGCAAAGGTGGCTCCACTGCTTGAGCCAAATCCGAAAATACCAATGCCAACATCAAAGCATGAATCAGGAAAAAGAATGTGATAGGCAGGCGCCAACCAGAACAAGGGGCGTTCACAGGATTGGATCGAATCATGGATCAATGACCTGAATGGTCAAGTTGGGGGAGGGGATATAAACCGTCAATTGCTGCTCTTTGGCCTCCGTTTTAGCTGCTTCCACCAGCTTGTCTGCGGCGGTGATCGCTGCCTTGATGGAATCCAATTGCGAGGCTTTTGACGGATCGTCATGCAGGGTTTGCAAGTGTTTTCGATATGCCTCGGCTCGCTCAAGAGCCTGAACATTCGGCTTCACCTTCAGTTTAGTTTCAACTTGCAGCCAGAGCGAATAAGTTCCAGGTAAAGCTTTATCAGTAACTTTGAGTTCAAGTTTTCCCTCTTTCGCATCTTTTGGGACGGTGACATCCGCGATCGTGACACCCGGCGGCAGATTTTTTGCTCTGAAAATACAGGCTTCGGCTCCGCCTTCGCGTCGGGCCAGAGTAATGGGAACACTCAAATTCTCTGCTTTCTTGACCTTCGATATTTGACCGTCCCCGATCCGGATTGTGAGGGGAGAGACATCTTGATCCGATACGCGGAAGGCCAAATCTGCATTCACTCGAGACTGGACAAAATCACGACCAGCTCCACGTCCCCAGACCTGGGTAATCGGGGTTGCCAAAGTCTTCATCGTGCTGTCTGCACTAACCCCCGCAACCGTGACATTGAAGTCCACAGCTTTCGCATCTTCAGCTGCCGTCAGTGTTATCTGTGTCTCGTGCTGATTTGCAGCAAGCACCACCTCGCTGGCGGTAACCCCGGGTGGCAGGTCTTCAACCGTCAATTTGATAGGCCCTGTCCATCCATCTCGCCTTGCGGCAATCACATGAATCGCCTCGGCACCACCACGGAACAACTTCGAACCAAAACCACGACACAGTTTTGGATCCTTGGTCGGAAATGCGGGATAGGCAACAAGATCAAACGCAGGCTCAGGCTTTCCGACATGGAGTTCAAAAAACTGACGTTCCGATAGCATCTCACCAACATCCATGTCATGCACGATCAACCGATAATCGGAATCGTGACTGGCTGTCCATAAAACAACCGGATCCTTCGTCACCAGATTCAAAGGTTCGCTGCCCAAGCTGAAACTGTCGTCAGACTGTGCAACGGCGTGATATTTCGGCTCACCTGTCTCCTGAGGTTCAATCCGTTCCACGAACAACCTCGCATCGGACGGTTCCCCCAAGCGATCCGAAGCAAGCTTGACCGAAATCTGTTCACCTTTTTTGGCCGTGAATTCAAAAACCTGCCCCCTCTGATCTTTGGGGAACCACCACACGCTGTCTGACGGCACTTCCAATCTTTGAACTACCGAGGGTTCCAGAGCATCCTGTGCACCCGCAGTTTCTGGTGCACAAGTCACGGACGATGGCAAACGGTTGACGGGTAACTGGCCGGCAATCTTCTGGTTCTGATCTTCCAGAAGTGCCCGCACATCTGACGTTGTATCGGTCCCCATGGAAACCACCAACTGATATGGGAACTCCGCACCACCACGGTAGAGAAAATCATGCAACATGATCTTGTAGACTCCGGCATCCAGCTTTGAGAGTGTGATCGCTGGATCGAACTCATCGGAACCGCGGGCTACCGCCAGCGACTTTCCCTCAGCATCAATGACCTTCAATTGCCCGATCATTCGCGAATCGACTCGCTGAGCGAAAAGATCGACTCGAACATCGGCTGGTTCTTTCAGTTCAAAACGAAACCAGTCCTGCTGTGCTGTGACACAGCTAGCGTTGACGAAGGTTCCGACTGTCAGTGAAGTGGGCGCAAGAGGATCGTGGCTAACAGACGGCAAGAACTGGCTCTCGGACGACGTGACCAGAAAAACCCTCGGATTGGAAAGTCCATGTCGCCCAGAGACACGGACTTCATATGCACCGACTGGCACGGCTTGATCGATGCGAACGCGAAATTTCCCCGAAAGTCCAACGGGCTGGCCGGAAAATGGAAGTTGAGTTCCCTCTCGCTGCTGGGCTACGATTCCTGAATTCGAAAAAACGAGCTTACTCACTTCATTCAGCCGATCACCGGCAACGATATCCAAATCGAACTCGGCACCGCTTTGACCACCGGTTCGTGACAATGCTCTGAGCTCACAGACATTGAATTGGGCGGATGCAGAAGTGGAAAAACCAGCGAAGAGTGCGCAGATCACCAGCGCACGAAAACAACCAGGTTGCTTGACTTGAACGTTAATCGCCCACCTCAGTGATTGAACAGGAACTCTTTGGAGTTAATCAGGGACCACAGCAAATCTTCAAAGGCTTCACGTCGGTTCTCCTTTCCTGCAACGTAAGAAAGAGTCGCTTTCAATTCCCGATCATCCGGATGGCGACCGAAAGCAATCGAATACAACTCCTGTATCTTTTCCTCATCTGAGCGCGTTTCATCTGCCGCCAACCGCGCTGCACGACCCTGATCGCCGGCAAGTTTGTTCTGAATTTCTTCCGAATTCAGAAGATGCAGGCTCTGGGACAGATTGGCTTCCTGTGACCTTTCACATTCACAAGCAGTCGTAGACTCGGGTCGCCCGAACACGGTCAGAAAATAGGATGCGAATCCTGTATCAGGCAGAGCAACCGCTCGAACTCCTGGTGGCATCCCTGCGAACTTTGTCGGACTCATCGTCAAACGATCAATGCTATCCAACAAGACTTCTGCCTGAAGGCGTTTTGGATAAAAACGCGAATAACTGCGTTTGTCACCAATGTTCTCTGGCATCGCATCACTATCTGACTGATAGCACCGCGACGTCGCGATCAGACGTATCAATGCTTTCAGGTCATACCCGGAATCAACAAATTCCTGCGCCATCGCGTCGAGCAACTCCGGATTGGACGGAGGATTGGTAACGCGCAGGTCATCTTCGGGTTCAACCAGGCCGCGTCCCATGAAATGCTTCCAGTACCGATTTGCCAACGCCTTGGCAAAGAAAGGATTGTCCGGGCTGGTCATCCAGTCAGCAAAGTGCGAACGAGGGTCATCGTGGGCGCCAATTGCGACCTCATCGGCATCGAGTCCAGCTGGCTGCAGAGCCTGTCCCGTCTTGGGGTGTCGTGCAGATGCTCCACCCAATCTGGCAAAAACGGCCGGCTCAAGTGGATCGCGACCATTCTTCTTCGATACGTTCGTAAAAAAAGCTGACAACTGGGCATAATCTGCCTGACTCCACTTTTCATACGGATGGTGATGGCACCGGGCACATTGAATTCGTTGACCGAGGAACAGTTGCGCAGCATCCTCAATTCGCTGGTTCGTATCCGTTACCTGCTGGTACCAGGCAACCGGCGGATGACTCGCCACGCTCCCTGACGCGGTGATGATTTCACGAACAAACTTGTCATACGGTTTATTCGCAACAATGCTCTCCCGAATCCACTGGTGAAACGCCAGATTCGCAAAACGCAAAGCGCCGCCGGAGCGGCGGTTCCTCAAAATTGTATTCCACTTGCCTGCAAAAAAATCAGCATGGTCTTCACTCGCCAACAGACGATCGATTGCCTGCTCGCGTTTGTCCGGTGACTTATTCTCGTGAAAGCCTTCAATCTCTGTAACGGTCGGTGTTCGACCAGCAAGATCAAGGGTGATTCGCCTCAGGAACGTGGCATCATCACAAACTGGAGACAGACCTATTCCCAAGGACTGCAATTTTGCAAATACATGGCGATCAACCACGTTTTCCGTGGTTTGCGGGAAAGCGTCCTGGGCAACCGTTGATTTCGACACCGGTATGTCGGCACGAAATACCGTGACATGTCCCTGATAGCGTGCCATGACAGCAACATCGCCGACCAGTTCCTTCAATTCCACCCGTCCATTCTCGTCGCAATCGGCCATCTCGGAGTCGTTGGATTCATAAACCGCGCCACGGGTGACATCCTCTACTTTTCCATCTGAATAAGTCGCCAGAACAGCCAACTGCTGAGTGGAAGCGGCTGCCAGACGTCGATGTGAAGGCACGACCTCAATGGAAACCACCTGCGGTTCGTCATCATTCCCGTATGGCATCCCTTGAGAAATCCACCTCGACAGAATGCGGTATTCATGACTATCGACGTTCAATCGCTTTCCCCCACCGTGCGGAGAAGCATTGATTGACTTCTGCAACAGCAGACTCTGGTCCGGCGAAGCAGGTGAAAGGCGACGACCCCGGGATTCCCTTACCAGATGCTCATAATCTTCCCGAGGCTCAAAACCGAGCAGTGAAAGCTTGAAACCGTTTTGGCCAGCAAGCTTGCCGTGACAACCTCCACCATTACAACCAAGCTTTGTGAAGATCGGCACAACTCGACCGGGGAAACTGATGGCTGCCTCATTACCGGTATCTTCAACGGTGACTTGAAAATCTGCGGTCAATCCATCCCGATTCACCGCGGTGACGACTGCCTCACCGTCACGAAGCGGAATGACCATACCATCGGCAATGCGAATGACATCTGGCTGGTCAACACGGTACTCCACCTGATGAGTCACGTCTTTCTGCAGTTGACCTGGTTGGTGATGCGATACGATCAACTGCAGCCTTGCGTCGGATCCCGAAAGTTTAAATGCAGTTCCAGATGGCAGAGCATTATCGAACTGCAAGGATGGCGGGTTCGTGCCTTGGGGGACAACGTCTCCGGCCTCGGCCGCCCGCGTTGAGACCGGTCCTGAAATCACGCACACCAGAACGACCAGCCACTGGGTTGCTCGATGCAACCTGCGATCACATCGCGAACCCGAGCTCTCCAAGATATCCATCAGACCTCTCCGGAAGATCTTCATTGTCTGCGAAGCTTGTTTATCAATCGACACTAGATCAACTCACGTACTGGTTCGTGATCAACAAGATACTGTGGGCGTCCCGTGGGGTCAGGAATCGTTACAGTTGCCGTATCAATGCCCAGATTATGGTACAGAGTGGCCATTACCTCCTGAATGTGCACTGGCCGTTCAGCGGCCTCTTCACCCAGACGATTTGTTGAACCAATCGCCTGACCTGTACGCATGCCACCACCAGCAAGATACGCACAGCTGACCTTGTTCCAATGATCACGACCTGCCTTATCATTGATTTTGGGAGTACGACCGAACTCACCCCATGCCACAATGGTCACGTCATCCAACATGCCACGCTGTTCAAGATCATCAATCAAGGCGCTCAAGCATTGATCCAATTTTCCTCCGTGATCACGTACAAGATCAAAGTTGGCACCGTGACTATCCCAGCGTCCATAACTGAGGCTTACCACCCTGACACCTGCCTCGATTAACCGCCGAGCGATCAGCAGCTGCTCATTGCACGTCGGTGCTCCATCGTACTGATATTGATAGGGTTTTCCGTCGCCGTAACGTTCGACGATTTTGGGATCTTCTTTGCTCAGGTCCAGAGCATCAAGCAGCTTGCTGCTTGTCAGAACGTCGAGGGCCCGCTGACCGAACACATCCATGCCAGCCATTGCACCGGTGATATCGATGTCTCGACGCATCGAATCAAGGCTTGTCAACAGACTGCGTCGATCTTTGAGACGTTCCATCGTGATGCCGTTGAGGGTCATGTTCTTCATGCCGGGCCCGTCCGGTTTGAATGGGGTGTAGGCGGCACCCAAAAATCCCGGGTTCCCTGCATCCGACCAGGGCAGATGTTTGGTAGGTTTCGCCAATCCAATGTTTGGCGGTACCGAAGCATCCACGGGGCCGAACAGCTTTGACACGGCAGACCCGATCGCTGGCCGACCACCAATGCTTTTCAAATCATTCTGATGCCATCCCGTAAGACACTGATGAGCATCATGGCCTCCAGCGCAGCCGACGACACTGCGAATGACCGCGGCCTTGTCCATCCGTGCGGCCAACTCCGGAAAGACTTCACAGATTTCGATGCCCGGCACATTCGTCTTGATTGGCTTGAATTCTCCTCGGACCTCTGACGGTGCCTCTGTCTTGATCTCCCACATGTCCTGATGTGGTGGACCGCCTCCGAGAAAAATATTGATCACCGCTTTGTGCGACTGCCGCTTGCCAGATGCGGCCTCTGCTCGCATCAAATCGGCAAGAGTGAAGCCACCGGCACCAAAAGAAAGACCACCGATTTTAAGGAAGCCGCGACGGGATACGCCATCACAGCAACGGCTCTTCTGGCCAAGAATCGACAACATGAGCAGGGTCGCCTACGTTGGAGTTCGAATGGGTGAGAGCAAGTCAAATGACCGCATAGGGTGGGCGAATCCACCGCACCAATCGTCCCTGTGCGGCGTTTTCGTTCGTAAAAGTATAGCCAAAAGGGGCAGTATCTGGCAAGCTTTTGGCTCATGGGCCAATACGCTTGCTATCTGCATCTTCGGCGTGATTGCCATGCTTTCCCGCACATTTGAGCACAATGACGTGTTTTTCAATGAAAACAGGATTCATTCGGCATGAAAACACCGTCAAACTCCCTTGAACTCGACGAGAGGATCACTCGCCCAACCGATCAGGTGCGGGACGCGGTGCAACGCTTTGCCGGCCCAATTACTGTGTTGGGTGCGGGTGGAAAAATGGGATTCCATCTGTGCCGGATGCTCCAACGCGCACTCACTGACTTGAATCGAGACAACGATTTGCTCGCTGTTTCCCGATTCTCGTCCGCTGCGTCCTTGAACCAATTCAAGGACGCAGGAATCGCAACCCGCGTGGCAGACCTGTGCGATCCGGTACAAGTCACGTCACTTCCGGTGACTCCCTGGGTTTTCTTCCTCGCTGGCGTCAAATTTGGCACAGCCAATCAGCCAGAACTGCTGACGCAGATGAATGGTGCGATGCCTCGTCTGGTAGCACAGCACTATGCAGATTCAACCATCACTGCGATGTCAACAGGATGTGTCTATTCATTTGTTGACCACACCTGCGGTGGTTCAACCGAAACCGACCGCACCGCGCCTCCAGGTGCTTACGCGCAATCCTGCCTGGATCGCGAGACAGCTTTCACTGATATCTCGTCAAGCCATGGCACAAGATGCTGCCTGATTCGGCTCAACTATTCCATTGATTTGCGTTACGGAGTGCTGTTGGACATCGCTCAGCAGGTAATGCATGACGTCCCTGTGAACATCGAGACCGGATACGTGAATGTAATCTGGCAAGGCGACGCAATTCAACAGATCATCCAGTCAGCCACCCATGCGGGCACGCCACCACATATCCTTAACATTACGGGTTCAGAAACACTGAGCGTGCGGGAGATAGCTTTGGAGTTCGGCCGGCGCCTTGGCCGCTCCCCCAGATTTTCGGGAACAGAATCGGCCACCTGCTGGCTGAGCAACAACCAAAAAGCCTGCAAACTGTTTGGCCCTCCCAGCACCAGCGTTGAACAAATGCTGGACTGGGTTTCCGCATGGCTGAACGCGGGCGGACAAACATTGAACAAACCCACCCATTTCCAGATTCGTGATGGCAACTATTGATCGATGAATGATTCATGGCGAACACTACTCCACGAGGGAACAGTCATTCCAGCCAGCCCACTTGCGTTGACGAGTCAACGCAAGTGGGCTGAACGATACCAGCGTGCCCTGACAAAATATTACTATGAATCAGGCGCTGGTGGCATTGCCTTGGGAGTCCACACGACCCAGTTTGCGATTCGTGACCACGGTCTTTACGAGACAGTTCTGTCATGTGCTGCAGATTGCATCGATCACTGTCAAACGAAAAATCCGCGCACGTTCATCAAGGTCGCAGGCATTTGTGGAGACACAGAACAGGCAACCACCGAGGCGGAATTGGCCAAGTCGCTTGGTTTTCATGCTGGTTTGCTGACGACCAATGCAATCCGCGAGAGATCGGAAAAGGAAATCATTGAACACTGCCGAGTCATTGCTGAAGTCATCCCCGTCTTCGGTTTTTACCTCCATCCTGCCGCGGGTGGTCGAATCTACTCGCATCAGTTCTGGCGGGAATTCTGTGAAATTCCGAATGTTGTTGCAATCAAAATCGCTGCCTTCAACCGCTATCAGACACTGGATGTTGTAAGAGCAGTCATTGCGTCGGGACGTGACGAAATCGCGTTATATACCGGCAACGATGACAACATCATTAACGATCTGCTGACACCATTTCATTTTGACAACAAAACACGATGGATCGCTGGCGGATTACTGGGGCAATGGGCCGTTTGGACTCAACAAGCTGTGAAAATGCTCGAGAAAATCAAAGCGGTCCGAAAACAGGGGAGCGTTCCAACTGAATGGCTGACCGCCAACGCGTCATTGACCGATGCGAACGCTGCCATTTTCGATGCCGCCAATGGTTTTGCAGGCTGCATTCCGGGAGTCAATGAAATGCTCAGACGCCAGGGTCTCCTGCCTTCCAACGTGTGCCTCGACCCTGACGAAATTCTCTCACCAAATCAGGCTTCAGAACTCAATCGAATCACGAAAGACCAGCCAACTGATGATGACTTCATCAAGCAGAATCTGGCTCGCTGGCTGAATGAAAACCAGTCGAACAGGAAGCATCAAAAAACTTGATGAACCACAACATCAAAACCAACTGCGGTCCCGATCAAAATGGCAACGATACGCCACGTCATTGCTGGCTACTCTCAGTCACAACGAAAACAGGGTTACTGACGACCACAGGGGGACGTCGCCCATACTGCTTTCCCATGACCCTCCCCAGTTCCATGCGTTCACCGATTGCTGCAACGATCACAAACGCCCGGTCGGGCAAAGACACTTTCAAACGCTGGTCAAACTTGACCACTCCTTTGCCGAACATATCGGGGTGTTTTCTTCTCGTTCGTGACAGTTGCGGTTGCATTTCTCCATTCACAAACACTTCCACCCGGTTCACGTCCATCCAGTTCGCACACTGAATCTTGATGGCTATTTCAGCACCCTCACCACGAATTGTCACACTGTCGCCAATTTCAGCAGGCCTGTCCAAGGTTGGATGCAACAACTCCACGGTCATGAACGGGCCTGTGGACATGATCACCTGCCCTCTTTCCAACCGATCAACCATTTCGGATGTCTCAATTTTTGCAGGATCATCGGTACTGCAACGGATCCAGTTGCGCAACCAACCACTGCCATTCCAGTTGTAATGAGCATCCGTATTGACAACACCCGGTATCCGGCGGCCTGACTTCAATAATTCCATCCAGGGAAACATCCTTTGACTTCCCGGTTGTTTCATTTCTGCCCTCTCTTGAGCGGTCATGAATATGTCTTCCGGTGGATGAACCTCCATCACATCCATGAAATCCAGCATCTCAGCAAAGCCGCCATCTGGCTCTCCATCAAGGTCCCGGTCGCTGACGATTTGCCGGATATCGGGATGATTCGTCTGCACCAGCTTGTCTGAATTATCATCCCACATCGCAAGTCTTGCGATCTGCGTAACGGGGTTGCTGCTGATAGCAGGTCCACCACCATCCTGACTGTAAGGTTTCCATTTCAATGGAAATGCATTCTGGTGATTGATTGGGAGAGGCGATCCAGTCAGTTCCATACCGGTGCAGGTCGCCATGAATCTTTCCGCTCCCAGCTTTTTCAATTGGTCATCATACGATTCGATGCGTTGGTGCTCCGTACAGGGCCCAAAGTCAATTTGCTCGCAAACCAGATTCTCCACACGACCAAGCTGGTCTGACGTGTTATCACCGGAAGGACTGCTGTGACTATGTAATTCAGCACTCACCCAACCCGTTGTATCAACGACACGTTTCAGAACAGCTTTGATTTCATGGTGTTGCCCCTCTGCAATCTGAAAGCGTTCAAATACCGCGTCATACTCCGGCCCTCGACTCAACAGAAAATCATAGGTGCCTGGTGGGATCGAGCGGGTAAATCGTCCGTCCGCAGAATAAACACAGTTTCCAACCGCACCACTTTGGCTATCGATGCCAAAGATGGGATCGCGGGTCGCTGCACTCCCTGAAGATGCCGCTCCATAAAAACTTGCCTTACACGGAACCGGTTTTCCATCCTCCGAGACTGCGGTCACGCTGACCGTTGTTGCCGGCCCGAGTTGCAATCTGAATGACTTTGAGTCCGCGTCCACCTGGATATCAGTTTCAACGGGCTGATGCCCAATTGCTTCGGCTTTCACCCGGTACTTTCCCGGTGGCAAATGCACGAACGAGCTACCTGTATCAGCCGAACGCCACTTGCAAGGCAAATCAAGGGGCCCCACATTTCCGGCGAGAATACTCAACTTTATCCGAGGGTGCTCGCCGACGGCTCCATCGACGAGAAACTCCTGCTTGGCTGCTCCCGTGGTCAATCCCCACAGATCAAGCCGTGAACTTGCTGCATAAACACGTGTTTGCCACTGCACGGTGCCGCTAGCAGAAACTGCCGCATCATCCGGATAATTCAATTGCCGGTTGCTGCCGCTGACAGCCCATTGCGGTGTCTGCTTAGCACCTACTGCTTGAAATCCATACGTTTGGAGAAAGTGTTCATCTTCGCAATAGGCGGTGGTTGTTTTTGCCAGCACTCCGGCAACGAAGGTCCGGTCGGCTCGAATCCTGTCTGCGGCTGTGACCCTGCTGACATCTTCGCCCTCAACGCGTTTGATCACGGTCAAGAATGGATCGCCGTCGCGGAGCTGATACTCCACCATCGCTACCGTCCCATTTCGGGCGGTCGCACCAGTCGAACGACAACGCCAAAAAACACCACCTCCCTCCAAGGTTCCAGTTTCGACCAGTCCTGCATCATGAAATTGGTACCGCCCACCTAGCGGATAGTAACAACTCAACTGATCGGACTGAGCATCCAGACGCGTCAAGTCGATGATACAGGCCCCCACACTTCGAACCGTCATGTTGGCGTGTCGCCTGGAATCGGGGCGTGCGATCACGGCAACAACCTCGTCGTTGCGCAAGACGTAATCACCGTCAATCCAATCAACCTCTTTTCCCAGCAGCGGATATCGATTGGATTCATCAATCTGCTCTACACTTGCTCCGATGACGGGCACCATCGGCATCAAGAAAAGCAGCAAGGAGAAAGCAGTGGCAGATTGCCGTGGAACAAAACACTCACGTTCAGGAACCATCATTCACCAGAACCAAAAAGGGTAAATTCCAAACTTGATCAGCATGGGGATGCAGACGGCCAAGAGCCAAGGCCACCGGACTCTTGTACTCACAATCTGATTCCTTGCCGGAATGGGTTATCAAATCACTGGGCACGGCCGAATCACTGGG
>JAAXJB010000003.1:63012-66710 GCA_012270065.1 Rubripirellula sp.
AATCACTGGGCACGGCCGAATCACTGGGCACGGCCGAATCATCCTGGCTAGAGCCGTCGAACGTCTCCCCAAATCGACAGGGAAGGCTAGAATACTGGCCTGTCAGTGCTCCTCTGTCAATTGTTTACCTTCCTAAGCCAGACGTTATCATGCCAGACGCATCGGACCTCTTCTTTGAAGCCTATCACCGAGATGACATTGCTTACGGCGAAACTCCGGCTCCTGGTGTTCAGTCGATCCTGGAGATCAGCCGTGCGACAGAGTCAGGCACAACTCAGGCACTCGATCTTGGCGCGGGTGCCGGACGTGACTCGATTGCTCTTGCGAAAGCCGGCTTTTCAGTGACTTCGGTCGACCTCAGTGAGATGGGACTTGAACGCATCAATCAGCGAGCCGCAGCTGCCGGGGTCGGCCCCCGCATCATGACTCGAGCTGAAGACGTGCGGAATTTCAACTTTGAACCGGGAAAGTACGACGCCATCATTGCTACCACCGTGCTGGACCACATCCCTGCAAGTGATGCCAAAATTGTGTGGCAAAAAATTGTCAACAGCCTGACGGAAAACGGACTTCTGGCCGTCGAAGTCCACAGTTCGGAAGACCCGGGTTCTGACCTTCCCCCTGGATGTCATTCCGATGCACCAAAAAGCGAAACAGCAGGAGCCGTGGTCAATTACTTCCAGCCGAATCAGCTTGCAATGTGGGCAAGCGAAGCTTCAGCAAACCTCCGCATCCTTCGTTATGAAGAACGGCTTGAATGGGACTACACACACGGTCCAGAGCACCTTCACGGAAAAGCATCTCTGCTTGCGATTCGCAAAGGGAACACGCCACAGTGGTATGGCCAACCCCCGTTGTTCCCACGCCGCAAATGAATATCACAAACGCATCCTCCGTCGAAGCTATCAAGTGGTGTGGAATGCCTTCCCCGCAGGATCATTGCCAAGCATGCACTCGCTGCCCTTGCCGTGGCCTTGCATACATCAGTGATCAATCATTCCCTGCAGGATTTCATGACAGGGTCCGTCTCCCATGAGGTCAAGACTTCGCGACAAACGATCGCGGTCAGCCTGCCGCTGCAGCTGCCGCAGTGCATTCAAGACTCTCGCAACCTGATTGTCGGACACCTCACCCGCGACAGGATGCCCAAGTCCCATGATGTATTTGGCTCGCTGCAAGTCGGCAAAATGCGCAGGATCATCCTGCATGGACTGAAACAAATGCGTCACAGCCTTCTGAGCCATTTCCACTTCTTGCCAATCACACCGTGAAGCAGCATCGAGAATGTGCTGGTATTGATAAATGGCAAAGGACATGGGGCCGCTGGTGATACCGCATCTCTGCTCCCCCTTTCTCGCTCCGTCCTGAAGAGCCCTGGCGAGGTGTGGATCCCAGCCTTGCACAATGCGCAAATGAGTCAGAGCGGGGTGTTCCAGAAACGTAAGCGTGCTGTCTTCGTAGGACGCTTCCGTCACCTTGACCGCGACAATTCCATCCCCCCCCGGCCCCGCAACCAACCGATCTACCATCGATGCAGTCCACGAGCATCATCTCAGTTCTTAGTTGTAATTAAGCCCCTCTGGATACCTTAAATCACTCGCTCCCTGCACTATTGGCTGAAGTTGCTCAACGACTTTATCTTCCGAGCATCCCGCCCCAAGATCATTTCCGGGGCGTATGAATGCGACCGTGTAGCCAAGATGCTTCAGCAACTGCAAAAACTCGGCATTGGCTTCACAACCGTCCTCCGGCCGGAGCAACCCCATGCGTTGCAATTCAGGTGGAGCTGATTTGGCAGCAACAACAAAGAACTCCATCAACTCATCAATCGTCCGCAAATGTCCCTGTCCGGTGGACGCAGCAATCAAAACAGATTCTGCCCCGGCCACCCAAAGCTGGTTCAAGAAAACACGAAGCCTTTCAGGATCCAGCTTTCGACGGGGTAACATTCCGCACGTGGGATCAAAGCAAGCTACTGTTGAAGCCGGATAAATCAAATCTCTCTCCTGCTTTTGAAAATCATCCAAAAAAGAACCAGCACACAACAGTAACCACGACAACTCCAAGAAGATTCAGCACGAGCCCCTGACGCATCATGTCTTGCACTGACAAAGCACCATTCCCGAAAACAATCGCGTTTGGCGGTGTGGCAACCGGAAGCATGAAAGCGAAACTGGCGCTGATTGTCGCAGGAATCATGATCAGGCGGGGATCGATACCGGTTGCTACAGCCGTCGCGGCAAGAATTGGCAACAGCAGAGTGGCAGTTGCGGTGTTGCTGGTCACCTCTGTAAGGAACGTGACAGCCAAGCACACAACCCCGATCATCAGTATCAAAGGCAAATCCGAGATAGCACCGAGCGATTCACCCAACTGCTGGCTTAGCCCGGATTCAATGCACGCTCTTGCAATGGCGATACCGCCAGCGAACAGGAGCAGTACGCCCCAGGGAATCTTCACCGCGCTCTCCCATGTCAACAGAGTTTGCCCCCTGCCATTGGGAATCACATGCATCACAACCACAGCCAACATGGCAACCGTAGCATCGTTGGCCTCGGGTACCCATTGGCTCCATCCGCCATAGGGCTCTTGGCGAGTGATCCACAGCAGGGCAGTGACGGCAAAAACGGTCAACGTTACTTTCTCTTCACGCCGCCATTTTCCTACGGCTGGCATCTGCAACGAAGCCCCCGAACTCAAACCACGCGTCAGCCAGACCCCAATCAACGGCAACATGACAGCGGCTATCGGTCCGGCCCAGATCATCCACTCAGTAAAAGAGTATTCCTTACCGAAAGTCTCACTGGAAACCGACATGAACACGAGATTTGGCGGCGTGCCAATGGGCGTTACTATTCCGCCCACACTCGCCGAATAGGCAATCCCGAGCAGCAGTGCAACCTTGAGTTTATGGTCAGTACTCTTCTCAACCACGGCAGCAACGATTGGCAACAGCATCAGGACCGTTGCCGCATTGGATATCCACATGCTGAGGAAAGCTGAAGCCGCCATGAAGCCAAACACAAGTCGCCGACTACTGGCACCTCCTCCAAAAAGGCCGACCATATTCAATGCCAAACGTCGGTGTGTACCACTCTGTTCCATGGCCATCGACAGCATGAATCCACCCATCATCAGCAAAACCAGACGATTACCAACGCATGCGCCGAGTTGCTCAGGCGTCAACACGCCGCACATTGGAAAAACGGCGAGAGGAATCAAGGATGTCACTGGTATCGGAATCGGCTCAAACACCCACCAGATCGCACAGACCACGATCACGGCTGCCGTTACCGCAATGTTTCCGGAGTGCCCGAAAAGCCATGTCCCGATGCCAACGAGAATGGCGGACAACAGGCCAACGGCAAGAATCAGATACTTCATCTGTCTGGTCAAATCAGGCACAAGGATTGAATGATTGGAACAGGAAGCTTACCCGAAGTTGAATGCCAAGGTGTCATTCGCAGTGGCAGAAAATATTTGCAGGGCATGACAACGAACAGAACGTTCCAGCATCACGCAGGAGCGAGCATGCAAAAACACCATCAAAGCACGGTGTCCCCAGGGTTTCATCAGCTCCCCGCAAACCTGTGCGCTGATGCCCTGTGTGCTGATGCATCGTTTCGAAGTTCCACACAGCAGTCACGGGTTGAGCATGCAAGCCAGCAGAACAAAGGCTTTTTCACCAACGGATCAGA
>JAAXJB010000003.1:66810-97284 GCA_012270065.1 Rubripirellula sp.
CAACCAGTGGGCTGGCAGGGAGCAAAGAACCGGTAACACTCTTACCCGTCACCTTTGCTTCCATAAGGTCGTGTACTGATCATCCCCTCTACCGGACTACTGGCAGTTCCGTACAACCGTTTTGGAATTCGGCCTGCAAGATAAGCATCACGACCTGCAAGCGTTGCATGCTTCATCGCTCTTGCCATACGAACAGGATCTCTTGCGTGAGCGATTGCCGTATTGAGCAGCACACCATCGGCACCTAGTTCGAAAGCCTCGCTGACATCACTGGCCGTTCCAACCCCCGCATCCACAATCACGGGGTAATCTGGATCGTCTTCTTTGAGATACTCCAGAATGATTCGCAAATTATTCTTGTTCAGCAACCCTTGCCCACTACCAATGGGACTTCCCGCAGGCATCACACTTGCCGCCCCCACATCTTTCAGTCGCTTGGCAGTCACAGGGCAATCACTGGTGTAACACAACACCTGAAACCCATCCGCGGATAACTCGCGGCAGGCCTCGACTGTCTGCACGGGATCCGGCAAAAGGGTTTTGCTATCGCCGAGCACCTCGAGCTTGACCCAATCAGCACCAGGATTGCCAAGCGTTCTTAATATTTCCCGACCTAATCGCGCAGCTCGCACTGCATCAGTGGCGTTGTAACAACCGGCAGTATTTGGCAAGAGGATATAGCGATCCAGATCCAGAAAATCGAGGATGTTCTGGCCGGACCTGTCGTAAAGGCGTTCTCGTCGAACAGCAACGGTCACACAATCCGCACCGGACTCATTCAGTGAATCCCGCATTTGCGTCATGGTGTCATAACGTCCCGTGCCGACGATCATTCTGCTGCGTAGAGTGTGTCCACCAACAACTAACGGCGTATCTTCCGATGGCACCTCGTCGGTAGAAGAATCTGTCGTCGTGGTCACGGACACGGCATCACTTTCGCATCATTACATTCATAAAGTGGACTATTACACCGAAAAAGCATGTTTGACGTTTCCAACCATCCATCTGATTGACAGCCACACACTTATCCTCCACCCACCAACGTCACCAACTCTATCTGGTCACCGTTCTCGATCGGGTGAGTGGTGTATTGTTCACGGGGAACAACCATCGCATTCACTTCAACGGCAAGATAATTGGGTGGCACCTCAACACTGTCCAACATCTGCTCGACAGTCATCGAGTGTTCCAACTCAATGACCTTGCCATTGACTGTGATTCTGATCATGCGTCCGAAATCTCTCAGTTTCCTTCATCAAAAGCCGCATCGAAGGCACGGTTGCTGGGTGAGAAATCCAGTTTTTTGGTGAACTCACACGCTTCCTTTGCGCCAAATTCACGGTCCATCCCACTATCCTCCCACTCAATCGAAAGAGGACCTTCGTAGCCGATGTCGTTGAGTGCGCGGATGATCTCTTCAAAATTCACACCACCACGTCCCGGACTTCGGAAATCCCAACCGCGGCGATGGTCACCAAAATTCAGATGACTGGCGTTGATCCCACTCTTGCCATCCAGAGTCACAATCGCATCCTTCACATGCACATGATAGATACGGTCAGGAAATTCGCGGATGAATTGCACAGGATCAATCCCCTGCCAAATCAGGTGGCTTGGATCAAAGTTGAAGCCGAATTCAGGTCGATGATCCAGAGCTTCCAAAGCCCGTTTTGCAGTGTAGATATCGAAAGCAATTTCAGTGGGGTGTACCTCCAGGGCAAAACGAACACCACACTCACCAAACACATCAAGGATGGGATTGAATCGCTCAGCCAGCAGGTCAAATCCAGCGTCAATCATCGACGGTGGCACGGGAGGGAACGAATAGAGGAGATGCCAAATACTGCTGCCGGTGAATCCATTGACCACCTCGACACCAAATTTCTGAGCAGCTAGAGCGGTGTTTTTGAGCTCCGCGATCGCCCGTTCGTTGACACCGGCGGGATCACCATCACCCCAAACGTAGGGTGGCAGAATCGCCTCATGACGTTCATCAATGTTGTCCAGAACCGCCTGACCGACCAGATGGGCGCTAATAGCGTGACACTGCAAGCCAGCATCATCCAATAATTTGCGTTGCCCATCACAATATCCATCCTCGGCCAACGCGCGATCCACCTCAAAGTGGTCACCCCAGCAGGCCAACTCGATACCGTCATAACCGAACTCGCTCGTCATGCGGGCCATTTTTTCGATCGGAAGGTCAGCCCACTGACCGGTGAAAAGAGTTACGGGTCGAGCCATGATCGGTCTCCACTGTCAGGAAAAGAGGATGATTTGAAGGCAAAGCAGGAGCAGTATTGTGCGCCAGTACCCCATTGATCTGCAACATGCCAACGTTTTCATCGCTCTCGAAACAAACTCAACAACCACTTCCCTCGGATGAAAGCTGAAAAACAAGCCGGATTCCACCCATATTGCTTTCCCAAGCGTGAAATGTCCGCGAGGCAAACCGGGAAAACCAGAGTGACGTAGATAACAGACTGCCAGGCGGTTTCTCCCCTCCAGCCGTGAGCAAAGGGCAGGAAACGATGAGAACTCAGCCAAGCACTCGGAACCCGGGCCCACACTCGAGAAGTCAGAAACCAGTTCATGCCGGATTCCGTCTGACCCATGAACTGGCTGCGGGTTCAACGGAGCATTGCGAACAGGCTTGAGTCAGGACTGGATACGAGCGCGATAACGGCGTTCACGCCGATCCTGCAGCATCATGCGAGTTTTCAGACTTGCTTCCTTTTTGGCAAGCGAGTCCGCCCATGCCTGAATACGCTGAATCAAGTCAGTAGCATGAAACCTGAGCCAAGCTTCAGGATCATCAGCTTTCATTTGCTCTTCAACAATTGAGTCGTCCATGACCATGGACTCATCAATGCCCGACGCAGCATCATGGATTTCAGAATCAGCAATCCTTGGTAAACCTGAGTCCATCTCCTTTCGAACATCGCCGCACTCATTTGTATCGCCGTGTACTAGAAGAAATGCTCGGTCATCCGCATTCTTTGCCTCAACTGCCAACAATGATTCCCGGGAACGATGTCGAGACTCGAAACCTTCCTGAACCATGACTTCGGGGCGATCATCCGCAGCTGATTTTCCTAAGAGACCCTGAAACGAGAGTCGACGCCTCGGCGAAATCGCTGTACGCGGTTTCCTCACTTTGCGATGTGCGTGATCCACGCGGTGTTGCGGTGGTTTGACTTTGCCTGCACCACCCGCCGAGTCCACACTACAGCGATGCGGTAACCCAGTGCCTGGCTTGATCCCCTGGCGTCCAACGATCGCCTTTGGTCTAACCGTCGCATTGACCGCGGAACTACCGCTCAGCTGTTCCGTGTCTTTTCGTTCCTGCCCCCATACCGAACGCCTGCGTGGCCTGAGGTACCCCGCATGCAATGTGTCCGGTAACGGTGAAGAATCAGCCGACATGGTCGTGGTCGAAAAAATTGGCAAAAACAGTAAGAAAATGCACTTTCCCACTTCCCTCCATCGTCAAACAGTTCGTTCCACTGCATTTTTAGGGCCGCAGCGGATAAGATAGGGACAGTCAGTGTGACGGTCGCAACGCATTGCACGCTGGTGCAGCCTGCACCAGCTGTACAAATCAGTCCCCGCCAATCAACCAAATTGGTTGGCTTCACTCGCTTTCAAGTGTCCGATTAGCGCTTATGTCTTTACCACAACCTGCTCGATTTAGTGTCTGCCTGTGTGCTGCCGTTGCGACGTGCTTTGTATCTGTCGTTACAGTCACCATGAAGCCGGCTGCGGCTCAGGATCAACCCACATCAAAAACAATCACTGATTCGGATATCAACGGTGCGATCAATCGGGGAATTGAGTTTCTCCGTAATCGGGGTCAAACAGATAATGGTGCCTTCAGTCCGGAAACCGGAGCAGCGGTAACTGCTCTGTGTGTCCGCGCGATCCTTGAACACCGCCCCGACGCGGTCAATGATCAGGTCGTGAAAAAAGCTCTGAACTTTTTGAATTCAAAAATCCAGGGTGATGGTGGAATCTATGCTGAAGGGTCCCGTTATCGGAACTACGAAACCTCTGTTGCCGTTGGCGCCCTGCTGAAAGCCAACCGGGAAGGCAATTACGACAGCGTATTGAAACGGGCCGAAGCATTCCTGAAGCAGATTCAATGGGATGAAGGGGAAGGTATCGAATCCTCGGATACTGCCTATGGCGGCGCGGGTTACGGAAAGCACGAACGACCAGACTTATCAAATACGTCCTTCCTCATTGATGCGCTCAAGGAACTGGGGAACGACAGTGATGACGAAGCAATTCAAAAAGCACTCAAATTTGTAGTTCGCACCCAGAATCTCAAAGGGCAAGGCAACGACACGAAGCACGCCGATTCAATTGACGACGGCGGGTTCTACTACACGCCTGCTGCTGGAGGCCAAAGTCAGGCGGGCGAAGATGGCTCAGGTGGGCTGCGCAGTTACGGATCAATGACCTACGCTGGTTTGAAAAGCATGATCTATGCGGGACTTTCAGCGGATGATCCCAGAGTGCGAGCCGCCATGGCATTCATCCGAAAGAATTACTCATTGAAAGACAATCCGGGCATGGGGCAAGCCGGACTGTTCTATTACTACCATACATTTGCCAAAGCTCTTGACGCTGCCAATGTAGAAATCATCGACGATGCTGATGGTAAACCACACTCATGGAGAGAGGAATTGACCCGGCAGATACTTGGCATGCAGCAGCCAGATGGCTCATGGGTCAACAAGGCAAACGATCGCTGGATGGAAGGTGATCGCCAACTGGTAACTGCCTACGCACTTCTTGCCTTGGCATTTTGCCGATCCTGACCCGCGCAAAGAGATGTCCCGCGGAAGAAATAGGGCAAATAGACAGGTTGCTCCGTCTGGGCGATACGTGGGACAACATTTCGGAACGCAGGCGATACAGCGTTTTCTTCAGCGAACCAAAGCTGCCCTCCCCAATCTCTGATATCTTATCAAGCGGATATCGGTGTCCGCTCAGATTGCTCCCAATTCACATTCACCCAACAGGCGTTATTTCATGTACCGAACTGCTATCGCGTTCTTTGTGACATGCACCTTATTCGCGAATGCACTCGATGTCACAAGTGCCCAGGAAGAAAGCGGGGCTGAAGCGGAAAAAGAAGTTACGACTGGAGTTCAGTCTCCATGGGTGACAGACCTGGCCCAGATCGGCAACTCGAGCACCTGCGTGGCAAGCACAGGGGATGGCTTGCTGCTCAGGGAAGCCACCGTCTACAGGTTCGAGGCATCTAACCCCGGTGAAATGACGCCGATCTATAAGCACCCGGCAGCGGTTTGGCAGGTAGTCAGCAGCAGTGACGGAAGGAAAATCGCCAGCGTGGACTATCGCGGAAACCTCGGTATCTACGATACGGGCAATCAGCCAATTGCATCTGCAGGCGATCCATGGAAAGCTGGTCCCGAAGCCAAACTGACCACGCATGAAAAAGCGTTTGAGCGTTGGTGCCAAGCGTTACTGATGACACCGGATGACAAGTTCCTGATTGCGGGAAACGAGGCGGGGAAACTATTTGTATGGGACATTGCTGCTGGCAAGATCACCAAAACAGCAGAGCTTGATGGGCACGCAGTGACAGGTCTGACACTCTCCCCCGAGGTCGAATCACAACTGGCAGTCAGCGATGGGGCTGGTCATGTTCACCTTTTCTCCTGGCCCGCGATGGAACCTCAAGGAAAAGTCAAAGTCAGTGACGAAACAGTCTGGTGCGTTGCATACACGGCCCCCGGCAAACTCATCGCCGGAAGCAGCGATCGCAATCTCTATCAAATCGAAGCCAAAGCTGACAGCAAAGCAGAAAGTGTCGGCAAAGGTTCTGACTGGATCACTCAAATTGCCATTTCTCCAGCCGGACGAGTCGCAGCCGCAGAGGTCGGTGGAAAAGTCCACTTTCCAAAACCCGCAGGTGAGACCAGTAAAAACGACACCACGGCTGACACCTTGGGTGATGATTCCATGAAAGCCAAAAGTGGTATCTGGGCATTGCAATGGATCTCGCTGGGTCAGGGCGGTGATGATCAATTGCTGGTCGGAACAAGAAAAAATGGGATACTCACTGCCGGCCGATCGTGGAAATGGACGGAGCCTGCAACGCAGGCCAAGCCGAAGCCGCCTGTCAAAGATACAGCAAAGGAAGCCGACGGAACTGCAGCTCAGGAAGACAAAAAAGAAGAGGAAGCCAAAACTCCTCCGAAAGAGGAAACAGAAGAACCTGACACAAACAAAGAAGATGCTGGCAAACCTGCCAAAACTGAGAAGAAAGAATGAGTGCCCCCGAAGTCGCGGGAGAACAACCAGAACACCCCCCGCAGCAACAGAAAGAATATGTTGTCCGTTTCGGCTCTTTGCGCACTCTGGGAGTGATGTCTTCCCGACACAGTTTTCGTTACGGGGATGAGGTCGTCGCCCGTACCAATCGCGGAACCGAACCTGGCACGGTCCTTTGCGAGGCAACTCCGGTTGCCTTTGAAGCCATGGAAGAACCGACTCAGGGTCGGATTCTGCGGCAACTCAACCAGCAGGACAGGGCGTATCTTCAACGTTTGGAAGAAGATTCAAGAAACGACATGGCTGCCTGCCAACGGTGTGTTGACTCTTTGAAATTACCAATGGAACTCGTAGACACTGAACGGTTGCTCGGTGGAGAGCGGTTCATTGTCTATTTCCTGGCTGACGGGCGGGTTGATTTTCGCCAACTTGTCCGTGACCTCGCCAAAGAATTTCAAACACGGATCGAGTTACGCCAGATCGGCGTGCGAGACGAGGCAAAACTGCTTGCTGACTATGGAGACTGCGGTCAGCCAATTTGCTGTGCCAACTTTCTCAGCAAGATGCCGCCCGTTTCCATGAAAATGGCCAAACTCCAGAAAGCCACTCTTGACCCTTCAAAAATCTCGGGTCGTTGCGGACGACTCAAATGCTGCTTACGTTACGAGTATGATACGTATGAGGAGATCGCCAAAGAGTTGCCATCTCCGGGAAGCAAGGTGCTGACCCGAGAGGGGCACATGAGGGTAATCGCTCAGGACCTGCTGGCAGGACAATTGACTGTCAAGACAGAAGACAATCGCCGGATCATCATTTCCAGCGAAGATGTTCTGCAGGTCGTGATGGAACAGGATGATCAGGCAAAAAAAACAAGTAAATAAGAGACGAACCAGAAGCAGTTCGGGAACGACCTCAATCGCTCGTAATCTTTCCTACCAATGAACCGCTTGCACCCTAGACGCCGAAAGTTAAAGAGAACATGACTTCTTCATTGCAGGCGATGCGAGATTTACTTGCGGAAGACAAACGCTACAAACTGGATGCATACCAGTTCATTCGCGAATCGCTCCAGTACGCCCATGATCACATGATGGGTGAACTGGAAGAAGATGACTCGGGCGAAAAAACCGGGCCACGTCACGTCACTGGCCAACAACTTTGCGAAGCCTGCCGACTCTATGGCATGGAGCAGTACGGCTATCTGACCAAAATGGTATTGGCCAAATGGGGAATTCAAAGCACAAGCGATTTTGGCGAGCTGGTGTACAACCTGATCCGCATTGAGCAGATGCGAAAGAGTGAATCCGATCAAAGAGAGGACTTTGATGATGTCTACGATTTTGACGACGCCTTCGAGCCCGAATTTGAACTCGCAGCAGAAGATGAAAACTGACATGACAAGTTTGATATTTCCGCGAATCCGGAGCAGCAGAATGCGATTCAGGCATTTCGTCAGCCCTGCTCTGGTTGTCATGGCAGGAATGATCTGGATACATCAGGCAAATCACTGCGTGGCTCAAGATACCTCCGACGGGCAGAAACAGACAACGGACGGAGAATCGTCCGATGAATCCAACAGAAAAGAACGACCGCGCCCAGTTGAGGAAGCGCGAAGGAGTTATCTGGGACGCGTTCTCGCCAAACCGATGTCCCATCTCGGAGCGCCGTGGCTGATTCGTCCGGAACGCGAAGAAGAGGAAAGAGCTTCAGAATCGTTCAAACAACTCAAGCTCGCGCCCGGCATGGCGGTTTGTGATCTGGGATGCGGAAATGGATACTGGACCCTTCCCATGGCTCGCGATGTGGGGGAGGGCGGAAAGGTTTACGCTGTTGACATCCAACGTGAAATGCTCCAGAAGCTCCGACAAAGATCCAGCAAATACAAACTGAACAATATTGAACCGGTTCTTGGCAAGGTCGATGATCCGAATTTGCCAGCCAATCAAATGGATCTTGTTCTGATGGTCGACGTTTATCACGAGTTTTCCCATCCTGAATCGATGCTTTGGGGGATCCGTCGCTCCCTCAAGCCCGAAGGCGTTGTGGCATTACTTGAATACCGTGAAGAGGATCCGAACGTTCCTATCAAGCCACTTCACAAGATGTCGAAACGGCAAATCATGAAGGAATACACCGCTAATGGATTCAAATTGGTGAGAGAATTCAACGAACTGCCATGGCAGCATCTGATGTTTTTCGCCCGGGACGACAGTCCACTGGAAAAAATTGAACCGGTGCCGGCACAACAGGTCCTCAAAGATCTGGAGTAGAATCTGGCGGGTTGAAGTCAGATCCGGCGAAACATGGCATTGCCAATCATGGCCAGAACAAACTTGCGAAACTGGCGCGAGATCTTCAACGGCGAAGATCAACACACACACGCAAAGCAAAAATCGAGCGAAGGAATACGATAAATGTCCATCAAAGTCCGCCTCAGCATCATGATGTTTCTCCAGTTCTTTGTCTGGGGATCCTGGTATGTCGCGATGTATGGCTTCATGAATGATGCAGGCATGACGGAGATAGGCGAGGGTGGCTCTTTCGATGCTGCTGCCTATACAGTCGCGCCCATTGCTGCGATTCTGGCTCCGCTGACTCTGGGACTGATCTGTGATCGCCTGATGAATACAGAGCGTGTACTCGCGATTCTGAATATCGTCGGAGCGGCTTTGCTCTGGCTTGCTCCCACACTAGCGGAAGCAGGAGCACCCGATAGTTTCCTGAGTCAGTTCACTCAGCCCATGATCCTGTGCCTGCTCGCTTACATGCTTTGCTTCATGCCCACCTTGGGGCTCACAGCAAGTTTGTCTTTCAAACATCTTGCCAACAGTGAAAAGGACTTCCCTGCCGTTCGAGTGCTTGGAACCATCGGCTGGATCGCGGGCAACTGGGTCATGTGGGGTTGCCGGCTGTTCAACGGAGAAAGTGAAGTCATACGTAAAGCAACAACAGAATTTGAGCAGGCGAAAGCGGCCGCAGGAGCCAACGAGACGGCGCTCAATGCCGCCCAGCAAGCTTTTGACACGGTGATGAGTACGATTCAATTCTCCGACAATTCACCACACATTTTCCATGCTGCTGCAATCGCATCGGCAATCCTGGGCGTGTATTGCCTGACACTTCCCAAAACAACTCCACCGGCAAAAGGGGAACCAATCTCGGTATCAAAAGTGCTGGGCGTCGATGCATGGGCTTTATTGAAAGACAAATCGTTTTTCGTTTTTGCAGCAGCTTCGTTTCTAGTCTGCATTCCCTTGGCCGGCTACTACGCGAAGGGGTATGGATTTGTCGATGCCATGGACGTAAAGCTTTTTGGTTCTGCGACAGGTGCCATGAGTACCGGTCAAATGAGTGAAATCTTTTTCATGCTTGTCATGCCTTTCTGCTTCGCAAGACTGGGTGTCAAGAAGATGCTGATCATTGGCATGCTTGCGTGGGCCGTTCGCTACGGATTATGGGGATTCGCCTTCGGTCAGGATGGACCTCTGCTTACTGCCCCGATCTTTCTCGGCATTCTGCTGCATGGCATCTGTTACGACTTCTTCTTCGTGACAGGGATGATTTACACCGACAAGAAGGCACAACCCGAAGTACGTGGTCAAGCTCAATCACTGATCGTAATGTTGACGCAGGGCCTCGGCTTGGGAATTGGTGCTCAAGCCTTTGGGCGGTGGATGGCCCAGTGCACCTCAGCTGATGATGTCGTGGACTGGTCGCGACTCTGGTTTGCACCAGCACTGTTCGCGCTGGGTGTCATGGTTGCATTTGCATTGCTGTTCTGGGACCGCAGTGACACCCCATCTGAGGGCACGGAAGCATCCGCACCCTCGACCAGTGAGTGATGCAATAAAACTGGCAACCATCAAGTTCAAGATTCGCCACCGTACGCGATCATTGCGTCGGTGGGCGGTTTTCTGGACAACAAGTCACGAAGCTCAAAGGGAGCATTCATTGACTTTGTCAACGTTGCCCACTTCTCAACTGCAGCGAGAATCGCTTGACTGCCCATGGCATCAAAGAACGTGTGCCATGGCTCACCGGAATCAAAACCGAGACCGCCGCGCATCGCAAGATCGAAATCTGCATGGTCACCAATGACGCCAGCACGCAGAGCCAAACTGGCTTCAATCCACATTGGAATCGTCAGCATTTCGAGCAAGTGACTTTCAGTGAAATCCTGCTCATCACGACGATACTTCTCACTGAGACCAAATGTCTGATCGGCAAGATCCGATGAGCGGTGCTGATTCTCGTAATCATAAAAACCTTTTGAAGTGGCCCTGCCGAAACGTTTGTTCTTGATCATCGCAACGAGAATCGGTGCGGGGTCAATGCGTTCAGGAAACGCTTGCCAAAAAGCTCTTCCTGCATCAAACATGGTGGGCGTGCCAATCCAGTCAATCAACTCCAACGGCGAAATCGGCATTCCATAAGCCAAGGCCGCATCCTCGATTCGTTTTGCAGATACTCCCCGACACAACAACAACATCGCTTCATTGAGGTAAGGTGAAAGCAGACGATTCACAACAAAACCGGGGCTGTCACCGACCCGCAAAGGCCATTTCCCAAGACGTTCAACATGCCTGAAACCTTGCTGAATCGTGTTCTCTTCCGTTCTTTTGCCGGCAATTACCTCAACAGCTGGTCGATCATGAACGGGCATGAAAAAGTGCATGCCGAGGAATCTCTCCGGATGTTTCAACGAGTCTGCGATTCGGCTGACGGATAATGTTGAGGTATTCGTACACAATACTGCCTCGTCGCCAAAAACCTCCTCAGCTTCCTCAAAGAAAGCGCGTTTGATATCCAGTTTTTCAGGAATCGATTCGATCACAAGTGTCCGCGCAATGGCCACCTGCTCCTGACGGGAAAAAAACTCGACTGCCATCAAAGAGGCACCAAGTTCTCTGGGGCTGGATACTTGCCATTCAGCATCGGAAAAACGGAGACGTTCAATCGCAACAGCAAGAGCAGCTTCATCCTGATCAGCGATCCAGATTGAGACGCCTGCATCAAGATGTGCCTGCACAATGGCAGCCCCCACTACTCCAGCGCCCACCAGATAAATACCCGTAGCGGGCTTCTGGTCACTGCCTTCATGATCAATTTTCTGGAAAGACAACTTGGCTCTCTCAACCTTTACCGTCAATCAGCTCGACGTAAAAAAGGAAACAGGTGAAAAGACATCGAGATACACAGTCCTTACAGATAGAAACGATAAGAAGAACAGACGGTAATCGCCACCCCAAAGACACCCTGCCGCTGAAACGCAAAAGGTGTTTCTCGCGAGTGCTGTCGAAACCTGATGAAAGTCACATTCACATCTCCTGATACACAGAATCACAGATCATCGCAGAAGAATATCACTCGCTTCGCTGCATACAAATCGATGCATACAAATTTTGTCGCTCAATCGGCAGGACACTCGAGGCCCAGAAATTGGGCCCACTCCGGTGCCAGGTAATGATCCTCAATCAGAACAGTCTCATTATATTTCCGAAGTGTGAAATTCCCAATTCGCGGAGATCATTGGCGTACCAGCCGACGCAGAAAATCGTCAACACACTGCAATTGCAAACCCATTGTTGCCCGTTAAGGATATTTCGATAAAAACCGAAGCAAGTGTTTGCGGCCCGGAAAATCGCTGCTCGAACCAGGCACGATTCCAATGTGTCCGTTAGGGTATCGCACCAAGATACCGGCCATGAAAAATCTCGCCTGCTTCCTTCGATATTCGGCGCAGAGGGAAAACCCGAAAGCAGTTAAACTGCGGAAGTGTTACCAATAAGCCTGCAAATCCTGAATCATCTTGAACAACACTAGAATTATCTGTTTCGAAGATGCAGAAGTTGACAATCTGCGGCCAATCACATTGGCAAGGCCGGCGTACGCGATCACCAGTGCCAGCTTTCGCCTGTTGGACTGGCTCAAGCGAATCCCAGGATCATTCAGCGGGCATGTTCGGCCCCATCTCAACCAGATCCAGCAACTGGACTACAGCATTGAAAAGTTTACTCCCCCGTTGGCAAGCGATTCCAACCTTCTGCTGGTCAATGCAAGATTAGCACCAACTGTCGATCTGGATCTTCATCTCCAGAACTGGAGCAAGTCTGCCCCGTCTCAGGTTGTGATCGATCCGGAAACGGAAGCCGTCCTGGTAGCCTCCATCAAAAGCTCGGACTTGTCGGATGTTCCAGTGGGGGATTTCAGCGAGTTGCTTGACTTGTCGCGAAAGCTTTCACGGTCGAAGCTTGACCTCGACGTTTTCCGTTGGCCACATGACATCATCCAACATCACATGAAAGCAATGCCATCATCGATGAATTGGCGGCTTGCTCATGAGGACTTCACGGAAATACAGGATGGTATTTTTTCACGCGGTGATGTTCAAATCGGTGATTACCCGGTAGTGGACACCTCGGAAGGTCCTATTCTCTTGAGTGAAAAAGTTCAAGTTGGACCATTTTGCTATCTGTCAGGCCCCGTGTTCGTGGGTGCCGGGACACGAGTCATTGAGCATGCAGCCTTGAAGGACGGTGTATCCCTGGGCCACACAGTGAAAATTGGCGGTGAAGTCGAAGCGTCCATCATCGAACCTTATACCAACAAACAGCATCATGGTTTTCTGGGGCATAGCTACCTTGGCAGCTGGATCAACCTTGGTGCCGGAACCTGCAACAGCGACCTCAAAAACACTTACGGAAAAATCAACATCCAATACGGAAACTCGAGAACTCCCACCGACATGCAGTTCCTTGGCTGTTTCATGGGTGATTATTCCAAGACAGCAATCAACACCAGTATCTTCACAGGGAAAGTGATTGGTGTTTGCAGCATGATGTACGGCTTTGTCACATCAAATGTGCCGAGCTATGTAAATTATGCGAGACTTTTCGGCCAAACATCGCTGTTACCGGCTGATGTCATGATCAACACACAAAAACGGATGTTTGCCAGACGCAAAGTAGAACAGCGTGAATGCGACAGGCAGTTGATACGTGACATGTATGAACTGACTCGAAGTGAGCGTGAGTCAATTGACCAGGACATTCTTTAGAGGCTTGAGTTTACAGATCAGACCATGAAAAACATTCGCGTAGGAATCATCGGTGCAACTGGCTACACGGCCCTGGAAGTAGCAAAGCTCATACAGGGTCATGACAACGCCAACGTTGTCTTAGCCACGAGTCGTGCTCATGCAGGTGAAGCACTATCAACCGTACACCCATCACTTTCGGGTCGCTGTGACCTTACCATTCAGAGTTTCGTGGCCGATCAATTCGCGGACGAGTGCGATGTTGCCATGTGCTGCCTGCCCCACGGTGCCTCAGCTGAAACAGTTCAGCAACTCGCGCGGCGTGGGGTGAGAGTAATTGACTTCAGCGCAGATTTTCGCCTCTCAGATGTTGATACCTATCAGAAGTGGTATGAGGTTCAGCATCCGTGGCCCGAACGCGTGGGATCAACCGTGTATGGCATGCCTGAGTTTTTTGCAGACAGTATTCGCGATGCGGACATTGTCGCAAATCCGGGGTGCTACCCGACGACAGCCATCTTGCCACTCGTGCCATTACTGGAAGCGGGATTAATCACAACGGAAGACATTATCATTGACAGCAAGAGCGGGGTTAGCGGTGCAGGCCGCAGTGCCAAGATTGCAACTCTTTATTGCGAAACGAATGAAGCGATCAGCGCATACGCTGTTGGATGCCATCGCCACCAGCCGGAGATTGATGACATCGTCCGGCGTGTCTCGGGAAAGTCGATCCAATCACTTTTCACGCCGCATTTGACTCCGATGGATCGTGGAATTCTCTCCACCATCTACGTTCGACCAACTTGCAAGGACGTAAGCAACATCATGGCATGCTGGCAGGATCGATTCCAAAATTCTCCCTTCATACATCCAGTCCCCCATCTGCCTTCAACAAAGCATGTTGCAGGAACCAACCATGTGCAGATGTCTGTTCGAACCGCAGGTTCACGGGCCATTCTCGTCTGCGCGATCGATAATCTCGCCAAAGGAGCAAGCGGGGCCGCGATCCAAAACATGAATGTCATGTTTGGATTCGAGCAAACAACGGGTCTCATTTAGCTGTTTTGAGGTCGATTCCCGCAGAATCCGGGGAAAAACGAGGAAATGCAACAGCGACGACCAGCATCAAGATGTTTAAACTAGGAGGGTCGAACACTTGGTCAGGAACGCATCTTGCACGGTAGCCATGGATTCCCCTCAAAGCGATCCTCACCGCAACAACCACAAACCAGAAAGCAATTCGGTTGAACGTGGAACGCCCAGTCCGACCGAGACTGAGAATTTCATCATTGCATCGGTTATCGATCCGGCGTCTGCCAGTACTGCGATGTCTTTGAATCGAACAAGAGAGCGTTGGTGGACGAGCATCGCCGTGATCGGTATTTCACTGCTCATTTTCATCGCCGCAACTGTGGTGATGACGATCGTTGCGGTCTTCTACGTTAATGGAAGTATTTCGGGCTCCATCTTTGCCAATCCGAGTGCAATGCGTGAGACAATGCGGTCAACAGCTGGCTTGTTTCTGCTCATCGTGGTACCTCAGCTTGCCCTCGTCACGCCGTGTTTGCTGGCGGCTCATTTCTCACCAGAGCCGACACTCAAACGTCTGGCTCTGGTACGGGGAAACTGGCCGGTATGGGCCTGGTTTACTGCGGCTCTGGCAACCCCACTGATTGGCATGCTTTCTGGTGTCGTCATTGGTATTTTTCTGGAAGAAAGCGAAACACTTCGCGAAATGTCCGACGTTTTCAGGCAGCAGGGGGAGGCTGGCTTCACCGCACAGTTGATCTTGATGGTTGCTTTGACACCAGCCTTATGCGAGGAGCTGCTTTTTCGAGGCTACGTCCAAAGTCGCTTGACCCGGGTTTTTCCTCCGGTTTTTGGTATCGGTCTGGCTTCGCTTACCTTCGCAGCTTTCCACATGGATCCGGTGCATGTGATAGCGGTGGCTCCGATTGGTTTTTTTCTTGGTTGGCTATCATGGCAAAGTGGATCTCTTTTCCCAGCAATACTCGCCCACTTCGGAAACAACCTTGTCGCAGTATTTGCCACGATCATGGCTCCGGCGGCAGACTCCGGTACACTGTCCCTGCCGGCTCTTGAGTTCACCCTTGGGATTTTGCTTCTGGGTGTGATCGGCATCGCAGGAACGGTGGCCGCTTCCATCATGTACAAAAGCCCAAAATTGACCGTTTCTGAATCTGATATCCAACCTGTTTAAACCATCCATTGGCTTAGAAACATGTTCCCTAAACTTGGTTTCGATCACCCCGGCTATCTTTGGCTGCTGCTTGCACTTCCGCTCTTATGGTGGGTTGGATACGGGTCGCTGGGAGCTCTAGGCAAGTTCCGGCGTATGTTTGCGCTGACGTTCCGCACGATTGTCTGGATCGCGATTGTATTTGCAGTAGCCGGAGTGCAAATGGTTTGGGTAAACGATCGCGTCACCGTGATGTATCTTCTGGATCAATCGGAAAGCATTCCAAGAACGCAACGTTCTGAAATGCTGGAGTATGTGATCAGCAATGTCCGGAAGCACCGCGAGAAAGCCAGAGAAGATCGCGCGGGAATCATCGTCTTTGGTCGCGACGCTTCAATTGAAATCCCTCCATACGACGATGACATTCCACAACTGCGACGTGTGGAAAGCATGCGCAGTCGGGCAGATGCAACGAATCTCGAATCAGCTCTGAATCTTGCCCAGGCATCCATGCCTGAAGATACAGCCCGACGGATTGTGATCGTGACTGACGGTAACGAAAACGTGGGCCAAGCAAAAAAGATTGCCGCGCGTGTGGCTGGATCAGGGATTGGAATTGACGTCGTCCCTGTGATGCTCAGTACCAAAAACGAAGTACTTGTAGAAAAAATAGATATCCCGGGCAATCTTCGCAGCGGCCAACCATTCGAAGCCCGCGTTGTGGTCAACAATTACTCCGACAATGCTGAAAAGAAGCAAGCAACAGGAAAACTGAGAGTCACGCAGAAGGTTCGTGGCGACGTTCAGTTGTTGCTGGAAGAAGAGATCACACTCGAACCGGGAAAGAATGTTTTTCCCCTGCAGCATGAAATCGATCAACCAGCCGCGTACGTCTACAATGCCGAATTCATTCCTGACACCGATGGAGAGGATGGACTCTCTCAAAACAATCAAGCCACCGCTTATACCTACGTGCGTGGTCAAGGGCGCGTGCTTGTGATTCAGGACGCGAAACGGGAAGGTGACTTTGATCTGCTGGCAGATGTTCTCCGCAAAAACAACATCGAAGTCGACACAATGCGCAGCGACTCACTGTTTGGAAGCATTGCCGAACTTCAACCGTACGACGCGGTCATTCTTGCAGGTGTTCCTCGAGTATCAGGCGACAGTTCTGACCAAATCACTTCATTTTCAGATGCCCAAATTGAAATGTTGGTCAGCAACACGCGACAACTCGGTGCGGGACTCCTGATGATTGGTGGTCCGGAAGCTTTTGGCGCCGGTGGGTGGACAGGCACTGCAATTGAAAAAGCGATGCCAGTGGATTTCAAGATCCGGAATTCGAAAATCCAGGCGGTCGGCGCACTGGCCTTGATCATGCACGCGAGTGAAATGGCTCAGGGTAATCATTGGCAAAAAGTCATCGCCAAAGCAGCAATTGAACAATTGGGGCCGAGCGATTACGGGGGTGTACTTCACTGGACACGGGGTGGCGATGCCTGGCTCTGGGGTGGCAACCAGGGATTACTGGAAGTGGGTCCCTACCGCAAAGCAATGCTTGCGAAGATAGGGAGCATGACACCCGGTGATATGCCTCAATTCGACCCAGCAATGAAGATGGCGGCGGCCGGACTAGCTCGCACCCCGGCATCTGTAAAACACTGCCTGATTGTAAGTGACGGTGACCCCTCTCCACCGGGCAACGGCACGATCAATTCATTCATCTCAAATAATATTACCATCAGCACGGTGGCAGTGGCGTCACATGGTCGCGTAGGTAGCCAACGACTGCAGAGCATCGCTACTCAGACTGGCGGAAAATACTACGAAGTGTCAAACGGAAAAGCGCTTCCAAGAATTTTCCAACGTGAAGCACGACGCGTGTCTCGCCCACTGGTTTACGAACCGGATGGTGGTACCGTTCCCCAAGTCATTTTCCCGCATGCCATGCTGGAGGGCATTGATCGCGAGCTCCCAAATACTCGTGGATTTGTTCTAACGCAGGTGAAGGACAGTCCTTTGGCCCAAGTGCTGATTCAATCACCTAAACCCGACTCCCCTGAAAATTCGACGATTTTGGCGGTCTGGACTTACGGTCTCGGTCGCACAGCCGTCCTGACAACAGACGCTGGTGCCCGTTGGGCATCCGACTGGGCCTCGTGGCCCGGTTACGAAGCTTTCTACAGTCAACTCGTCCGATGGCTGATGCGTCCCACAGGCGATACTGGCAAATTCACCATTGCAACCCAACTTCGCGACGGAGAGGTTCAAGTCGTGGTGAATGCATTGAGCAAAGATGACTCGTTTCTCAATTTCCTCAACATGAATGGTTCGGTTCTTGACCCTGATCTGAAGCCTGTTTCATTAAGAATGCGACAGACCGCGCCAGGCCGATACATTGGCACCTTCCCGGCGACAAAGACGGGCAGTTACTTCGTCAACGTCATCCCCGGTCCGAAATCCGCACCTCTGTCCGTTGGTGTGACCATTCCCTACAGCGAAGAATTCCGAATTCGTGAAACAAATCAAGCATTGATTTCGGAACTTGCATCGGTGAAGCCCGCTGGGGGGGAAACAGGAGAAGTCACTGCTCCACTCGGCGCATCCCCCGACGAAAATCCTGAATCCCGCAACGCCTTCCGTGGCGGCTTGTCCCTCGCAAGAAGCATTCGTGACGCTTGGCCCTGGTTTGTTCTGGCCGGGTGCTGTGTTTTTCTAGGGGACATATTTGTGAGGCGAGTTGCGATCAATTTTGACTGGATCGGTGTAGCCATCAAAAAAATCCGGGGCATGCCTGATGCAAAAGATGCAACAACCACAGCACGCTTGGACGCGTTGAAAAAGAACAAAGAACTTTTGGATGAAGAACTGCAACGACGGCGCACAAGTGTTCGCTTCGAACCAACACAGCTCCCTGATGAAAACAACGCGGGTGACTGGAACGCTGACGTCAAAGATTCAAAGCAAACCATAAATGAGACAAAAAAGTTGGCACCCGATCCTGACGAGCCCTCTTACACAGAGCGTCTACTGGCCGCAAAAAGAAAGGCTCGCAAGGACTGAGAATCGAGTCCGGCTGAAACGGCACCCAACTCCCTTACTCGGATGGACAACTTGCTGACTTGCGCCGCAATGGGCACGCTATCGCTGCCGTTTCGGCCTTGAACCAGACAAGATCGCAGCTTGCAATGATTCGACGGATCCAGCTCCGATCACCTTCTCCGCAGCCGCTGTCAAAATGTAACGAATTCTCTGGTAATACCGGAAGGCACACCAAAAGCACATCCGGCCATATCGATTAATCCTGATGTAGGTACGAGAATGTTAAGATTGGCGGCACTCCCTCGCTGAATTTTCACCATGTCTTTTCATTTCTGCCGATTCCTCACTTCGCGGAGAGGATGTGCACGCATGGATTTACTGCTGCTCTTCCTTTGCCCGAATGCAGGAAGCATTCACATCATCAGCCTCCAGTACAGAGTGTAAACAAGGAAGTGATCGCATGAAACGGATCAGCAGGTGGGTACGATATGCAGTAGCAACAGCCGTCGTCGGGAGCGCCGCTGGAATTGCAGCCGAGGGGACCAAGGCAGTGGAGCCTGACGCCCTTCAACAGGCTCTGATGTTGCCTTCAACGGAAAGTTCGCATGGAAGCGTTTCCCCTGTCACTCATTGGGCTGATGCCGGGAATGACAATGCATCCATCGAAGAGCAATTCACGGCAATGCAGGAACAACTTGCGGCCATGGACGCGGAACTCAGCAAGGTGGCCGAAGAAGCCGGCGATACGACCATTGTTCACAGCGGATCAAGCAAGTCCACGATGAAGGTGAGTGGTCGTGTCCACGTCGATGCATGGGGCTTCGACCCAACTGCTGGTGATGTAGCAAAGCTTAACAGCAAAGGCGGTCAGGCAATCGACCCCCAGAACCGACTCGGGTTTCGACGTCTTCGTTTTGGTGTCAAGGGCAACATCCGTGACAACATGAACTACAAGATCGAGATGGAGTTCGCTGGTGGAAACAAGTCAGAATTCAGAGACGCCTATCTCGGCTGGACAAATCTTCCCGTCCTGCAGACATTGCTTCTTGGAAACCAGAAACGCCCTTATGGCCTGGATCACCTGAACAGTTCACGCTACAACGTTTTCCTTGAGCGTCCCTTCGTAATCGAAGCAAACAACCAGGATGCCCGTCGTCTTGGACTTGCTTCCTATGGGGTCTCAGATGACCTGCGTTGGAACTGGCGTTACGGTGTCTGGAACCAGCAAAATGTCCAGGGTCTTGGAAATTATGTCGGCGATCACCTTCAACTTGAAGTTGCTGGCCGACTTGCAAGCACTGTCTGGTATGACGACATCAGTGGTGGCCGAGGTTACATGCACTTGGCAATCTCAGGTGCTCACGCTGACACAGCACAAAACGACACCAACGAAGCAGAATTCCGCACTCGGCCAGAAGCCCGATCTTCGAACCGGTGGATCAACACCAACCAGATTGAAGGTGCGGATTACTACGATCTGCTCGGTCTGGAAACGGTAGTCAACGTAGGCCCAGTTCAGTTTGTGGGCGAATACCAGAGCGTATGGGTCAACCGTGACTTCGGTGGCAATGACGTCAACTTCAATGGTGGCTACTTCTATGTCAGCTATTTCCTGACAGGCGAACACATGCCTTGGGACCGAAAATCGGGAACGCTGGCAAGGATTGTTCCTTTCCAGAATTTCTGGATGGTCAATCGCTGCGATGGATGTCGCGAAGCGGGCTGGGGTGCTTGGCAAATCGCCGCTCGTTACTCCAAAGCCGATTACACGGACGACAATGTCTTCGGCGGAATTGGTGAGTCTTTCACGTTCGGACTTAACTGGTACTGGAATCCAAACGCACGTATGCAGTTCAACTACATCAATGGCAAGATCAACGATCGAACCGTCGATGGAACACCTGATGTGTTCGGTGATTATGACATTTACGGTGTACGCTGGATGGTCGACTTCTAAGCCTTACCACCACCGTCTCAACATTCAAAAACCGGGTCCGATACTCAGGATTCGAAGAGAATCAAATCAAAAGGAAAGGCTATTACCATGAATCGTTTTCGTATTACAAGTTCATTGCTGGCAGTTGCCATGATCGCAACCTTGGCAATGAAATCCGAGACCGCTCAGGCAGAGATCAACATCCTTGGTGTGTGCACGAAGTGTCCCAGTTGCGACTGTGCTCTGGAAGCCAAAATGGTCGATGTGGAAAAATCCTGTTTTGAAGTGGAAACCAAGACGATCTGCATTCCCAAGGTCGTATTTCCCTGGCAGCGCAAGAAAGCATGCGGGTCATGTGACTCTTGTGACGGCCAAGGTTGTAACACCTGCATCAACAATGGTGCGACAACACGTTGCATTCGCGTTATCAAAAAGAAGAAGTACACGTGTCCAGAGTGCAAGTACTCTTGGAGTCACAATGGGTCAGGTGGCTGTGACAACGGTTGCGATGCCGGATGTGCGAAGGCAGAGTCTGTCAAGCAACCCGTGATGAAAGTTGTCAACAACGAGGTTGCTTTGCCAGCCTGGCTTGAGAAAACCGCGATTCAAACCGGAACACGCGAACTACGAACAACGGAACTGGAACCTGTCCGGATCGAAACCCGTAAATCGTGGTCCTCGTTCAACCGATAATCTTGCTGTGATGCGAGCCCGTGGCATAAGCCACATTTAAAATAGAAAGAAGGGAGTGAGGTGAATGAATCTCGCTCCCTTTCTTTACGTTTGGACAATCGATTTCGAACTGGGTTCGTGTGACATTCAGGTGGCCCGCCGGATCAGTTTGATCAATTCACGACAAAAGTCGGGCAGGTCACCGGGACGGCGACTCGTCACATGATGACGATCCACCACGACCGCTTCATCCACGTACGTAGCGCCGGCGTTGACCAGATCGTCTTTGATACCTGGCGAACCTGTGAGCCGAATGCCTGAATAAACACCAGCAGATATCGGAATCCAGCCGCCGTGACAGATTGCAGCAATGGGTTTTCCGGCCGTGTCAAAATCTCTTACCAGATCCAGCACGACAGGGTCTCTGCGTAATTTATCGGGCATGAATCCTCCCGGAACGACCAACGCATCAAATTCACTCGCCTTCATGTCCGGAATCGAGGCTTCGCTTTTGCAGGGATAGCCATTTTTCCCGAGGTAAACCACCGAGGCTTCGGGACCAGCAACGGCCACCTCCGCACCTGCCTCTTCAAGTCGCAGCCTCGGGTACCACAATTCCAAATCCTCGTAAATTTCACCGACAAGAATCAATACACTCTTTCCATCCAGTTCCAGTTCATCATCCGCCATTCTTACTCAACCCTTTCCGCATCAGTTGCGACCCTAAAACCCAACGAATACCAACAAGATATATTTGTGCCTGAACAATACCTCCAGACTGCTTCAGACGCTGGCCGCCAGCAAGTTTCCGAGTCGAACTCGAAGAAAACATGACAGTCCCAATATTCGTTAATCCGGAACATGGGGCAAACGCCTGTTTCGAAAGCTAGATCGCTTCGCTCCCACGTTCTCCCGTCCGGATGCGCACACAATCGTCCATGGGCAAAACAAAGATTTTGCCATCTCCGATCTCACCTTCTTCACCACTTCGACCTCCCGACACAATGGCATCGACTGTCGGCTTCACAAATTCTTCGTTGACAGCGATCTGCAGTTGGACTTTCCGAAGCAGGTTGACGCTGAATTCATGCCCTCGATACAAACCGGTCTGTCCGCGCTGGCGGCCAAATCCTTGGCAGTCCATCACGGTCAAGCGAAACACTTCAACCTCAGTCAATGCCTCTTTGACAGCTTCCAATTTGCTTGGCTGGATGATGGCGATGATCAATTTCACGGCTACAGAAACCCGGGGATATTGGGAAACGACGAATTGACCCCATTAAAGTAACGTATGAGGGTGCCATGAAAGAAGCCGGTGAAACAAGTTGTCCCAAGAAAAAGAGCCAGCCCAAATGGGCTGGCTCAATGAAGTCCTCTGGCCTTGCCTGGTGAAACCCAGACCCGAGTGAGCGAGGCGGACGCTCACTCGGGCTACTGGGAGCTTCTGGCCCAGGCAAGAGCCAAGAAGTCTTCAACGTTTTCTGGTTTCTTACCCGTACCGGTGACCCCGCCGCTGGACTTGATGTTCAGCGACGGGACCGCGGTAGGTAGTCGTGATCAAGCCATGGCACCGCCTGAAATTCCATCGGCGGGATAGGCGTGCATCCCATGTTCTGAAATGTCCAAACCGGCTTGCTCTTCCTCGGCTGAAACTCGCAGCACACCAACAGCTTTCAGAGCGAGGAACACGCCAAGCATGGTGAAGAAAGCCCAAGCACAGATGACAACGGTTGCGATTGATTGCACCATGATGAAGGCGCCAACGGACTCAATTCCGTCTGGTAGATCGCCAAAAATACCTGTTGCGATGCCGCCCCAGACGCCACAAAGCCCGTGGACAGGCCAAGCTCCGACTGGGTCATCGATTTTCAATTTCTCAAGCAGCAGAATTCCGAGAACAACCAATGCTCCACCTGCGGCACCGATGACGAGAGCTTCCCACTGGGCAACCCGGTCACAGTTCGCGGTGATGGCTACCAGGCCTCCGAGGACGCCGTTGAGAGCCATCGTCAAGTCAGGCTTGCTGAACAGAGCCCAGGCTGTGAGCATCGCAACAACAGCCCCGGCAGAAGCAGCAAGCGTTGTCGTCAGTGCGATGTAGGTTGTTGCCTCCGCGTTCGCGGCACCAGCGTACGTCAGTTGACTACCAGGGTTGAAACCGTACCAACCGATCCACAGGATGAAGACGCCCAGAGCAGCGAATGCGATGTTGTGTCCTGGCAATGGCACGCTTTTCCCATCGGAGGTGAACCGACCCAACCTTGGCCCAAGGACAATCGCACCTGCCAAACCGGCAAATCCACCGACCGCGTGCACGACAACACTCCCAGCAAAGTCCTGGAAGCCCATTGCATCGAGGAAACCTCCACCCCACTTCCAAGAGCCACTGATGGGGTAGATAAATCCGGTCAGAAGAGCGCTATAAACAAGGTAAGCACCAAACTTCATCCGCCCAGCGACGGCACCAGAAACGATTGTCGCTGCTGTTGCAGCAAATGCCACTTGAAAGAGGAAGTCGGCAGACGAGCTGTAGTCGCCGGGAGCATCCGGGTTGTCGCGTGTGACGAACGAGGTGGGCTCCCCAAGGTAACCATCGACAAGCCACTCACCCGGATACATCAAGGCGAATCCAACGAACAGAAACAGGATGACACCGACCGACAGGTCCATCACGTTCTTGGCAAGAATGTTTACTGTGTTCTTTGCGGAGTTAAGACCAACCTCGACCATGGCGAAACCAGCCTGCATGAACAGCACCAGAACAGCACAGATGAACATGATCAGCGTGTTGATCGTGTAGGCCGAATCCGCCGCATCAAATGCAACTACCTCGGCTTCGGCCGCTTCTTCTTCCGCGACAGCCGCCGTTTCCTCACTTGTCGCCTCCGTCGCTACATCCGCAGCGACCGCAGCATCAGTCTCCTGTGAATGAGCAGGTGTGCTCCAGGCGGCGGTGAAGGCCGCCAATCCTAACAGTAAAATTCCTGTGAGCACTGGTGCTCGCAACGTACATAACATCTTGGGTTTACCTTCTGCGAAATGAATCCTTAACGAGCCATCCCACCGTGTTGTGGGACTTCTAACTCGGCGACAAATCGGACTTCACAAATCAGCTGCCTCTCCTGCCCGGGCCATACATGGATCGCTCATTGGGTCAACGGCGTTGATGCGATGGGTGATCGATGTGTCGAGAGTGGCCAGAGGCAAGCGGCGCGCCAATGACGACCGAAGGAACGAAAGAAGAAGCTGTAAACCCAGTGAGCAAAGGACTTTAAAAAAATTTGAGACCGGCCAGAAACTGCTGTCCGCGTCAATACGCCACGCGGATCCCCGGAAGCCGACTGCACTAAATCAAGGCAGCAAAGCCAGCGACCTGCCTCATAAAAAAGCAGGCCGACTCAAAACACGGTATTTTTCCAGCATCTGCGTTTGGGGAGTGCCGTTGATTCGTGCAACGCAAAACACCAGAGTCTTGATGGTGGACACAAGCCGACCGATTACGGTGCATCTTGTTCCCTTGCGAAGGACGCGACTGCCCATTCTTCAGGCAACAGGAGAGTGCTACACCGAACCGAAACGGATTTGGACGGCCTGATACTCGCTGTTAGTGGCATGGCTATGAAAATGGAAGCGCACGGAGGTTGAAAATCCATGAGCGTGGAGACCGTTGCTGCGTCCCAACGTAAAAAAACCCGATTTCCAGCGAAGGAAACCGGGCTCAGATTTTTCATCTCTGCGTAACCTGCCGTCTAGACCTGCTCAATCAGAACGGCGAGGCTGAGGTGGAAGATACTCCAGCGGACCTAGAATGTCATGATCGCGGAAGTCGCGTAGGAAAACTGATCATCCTTGACGCCAGTGACAGCATTTTCTCGCCAGTCCCAGCGTAGTTCAGGCCGCAATGTAAGATTCGCACACCAGCGATAGTGCATGCCAAGCGTCAACTCATATAGATCTTCATCCACACCAACATTTGCCAGCCCGTCACTATTGAGCCACTCAAAACGGGCTCCGAGGGACGTGCAATCGTTGAGTGTCTTGAATAAATAGTTGCTGATCCCGGCAGCACTGGTTGCTCCATCATTCAGCTCAACAAGGCTTGTTTGCATGGCATATTTGAGATCACAACGAATATCGTATTCAGCGACGATCGAATGAGCGTATCCCTGAATCGCAGGCCCACCCGCGAGCGAGTCAAAAACCTTACCACCGATGACGTTGTACTTTGCGTTAAGCCTGTCAGTCAGGTTCACGGCAACGCCACCCATGAAAGCATCGCCATTGTCTTCAAATCCGGTATTCAGACCCTCAATCCAGCCTGCTGTCAGAGTCATGTTATCGAACCCTGAATAGGTAGCGAGCACACCAGTGGTTGAGTACGAAATCTGGGAAATATTGAAGGCGAACGAGCGACTCGAGAAGAAATTACCTGTGGCTTCGACAGTCTCAAAGCCAATGTTGGTGATCATGTGGCCGACTTTGGCAGAGAGGTCACCGTACCCGACTTCCAAATACAACTGTGGAAGTGCCGAGCCGTAATGCGAACCGTTATCCCATGAGTTGTCGTAGCCCGTGCCGCCAGGATTCCCAAACGCCTGTACGTCCTGTCCATCGGTGCCATAAACGTAATCGATCCGTCCTCCGACATCCCAACCGCAAGAAGCATCGATCGCTCTTTCCGCGAACAGCCATCCCTGTTGCAACTGGAAGTGCTCCGGGTAGCTGTTGAAGTTGCTTCTGCCGAGCGTCCCCAAACCAAATCCTTGCTGATCTGTCTGATAGGCGGTCTGCAACCAGCCACCAGCAGAAATCCGATTGCATTCACCAAACAGGTGCCAGGGATCACCAATGCAGCAATCGCGACATGCGATACTCATGATGTGGTCGTACAGGCTGCAATCAGCAAGGCTCAGCCCGCAGGCAGCAGAGTCACAACCTGAGTCACAGGCAGTTTCGCACCCGCAGTCGGGGTCAACGTTGTCGCATTGGGATTCGCAGCCAACTAATTGCACCTCGTGTGTCGGCTCAGCAAACAAATTTCCGGCATGGAATCCGCATGTGATTGCCGCAAACACCGCCAGTTTCGTGAGTTTCATCGTTCATCAACTCCGCGTGATAGGAACTTTGGCCATGGAAGAATGGCCCGAGCCGGTCAATTTGGGCAAACTTTCAGGCAGCGAAATGTCAATAGCAACGCCCGCCTATTCGAACTGACACACGTCGATCTACCCTACTACTTCAGAGATCGGTGCTTCAATGTGCCAAATCCAATGCGTGATGCGACTTATGGGCATTGCATCTCACGCGAGCCAAGTCGTCGTCTATTTGTCCGGATCAGCTGGAGAATTAGGTTTGGCCCTGGGGATACAGCTGACCAACAAGCGCATAAAAAAACCCGGCCACCTCTTTCGAGGTGGCCGGGCAAAATTTTCACTGAACCCGTGATTTCGGCGAATGCTAACGTCGGGGAGAAACGCTCGGCACCCCCCGTGCACGGATTCTTTGGTGCCTTAGAAGGTCATGACAGCGTCAACAGCAAACTTGAAGCTATCGTCAAGACCTTGCCATCCATCGTACCAGTCGTATCGCAGTTCCGGTCTCCAAGTCAGGTTTGCAGTCTGACGGTAGTTGAAACCTGCAGTCAGGTTGAAGGTATCGAAGGTGTCGCCAACGGTGACGTCTGGCGTGGTTTGGTACCACTCGAAGCGAGTTCCGATAGCCAAGCAGTCGTTGATCGTTTTGATCAAGTACTGGTTGACGCCGATGGACTCACGCTCGTTGGTGTCCAAAAGGTCACTTTGGAAGATGTACTGAACGTCGCAGGACAGAGCGTAGTCAGCGACGATCGAGTGCATGTAGCCCTCTTCTGTCAGTGAGAAACGTCCGCCAGTGCTGGCGTAAGTCACAGCAAGACGGTCAGTCAGTGTAAGCGAAACACCACCAAGGAATGCATCGCCATTGTCCTGGAACCCACTGTCCCAACCTTCGACGTATCCACCGTAGAGGGTAACGTCATCATTCAGGTTGTACGTAGCCAAAGCACCAGTGTGTGTGAAAGGCTCACTGTTGTACATGGTGTTGGCGTGACTGTAGAAGAAGTTACCAGTTGCCTGAACAACTTCCCAACCGATGATGGTGTAGAAGTGACCAACTTTGACCGACAGGTCGCCGTAGCCAGCTTCAAGATAAAGCTGAGGCATGGCGTTTCCGTACTGTCCACCACGAGTCCAACCGCTGTTGGTATCGTAGCCTGGCACAGGGTTTCCGAACGAGTTGGTGTCGGGTCCGTCTGTACCGTAAACGTAGTCAACACGTCCACCGATATCGAATCCGCAGGAAGCGTCGATTGCTTTCTCTGCGAACAACCAGCCCTGCTGAAGTTGAACGTTATCGCTCAAAGTGTTGAAGTTTGCAGTTGGGTTGGTGAAGTAACCCAATTGCAACCAACCACCAGCGGTGATTCCGCGGCACTCACCGAAGAGAGTGTACGGGTCGCCCAGGCAGCAGTCGCCGCAACCAAGGCGGCTCATCAGTCCACAGTCACCAAGACCAAGACCACAACCAGCTGAGTCACAGCCGGAATCGCATCCTGCGTCACATGCGTCGTCACAAACAGGCTCGCAACCGCAAGCTGGCTCGTCACAGTCGCAGTTCGACTCGCAGGAAACCAATTGAATATCGTTTGTCTGATCGGCAAAAACATTGCCGGCGTAAGTACCGCACGCAATCGCGGCAATAAGCGCCAATTTGCTGAGCTTCATTTGCTTTATTAACTCCCCAGTTATCCATTTCGGGTTCAGGTGCTATTTGCACTACATGGTTCCGTGCGACCAAAAGACGTCGACGGATGTGCGAAAACGCTTCCGCAATCGGTTGCTCAAGGCCGCGTCAATCGCAAATAAAGCGACAACGAGTCCCGAACCATGCTCATTTAACACAACTAGGTATCGGACAAGCGAAGCAGTAAGAACGTGATTTAGAGAGAAAACACGTAAGAATCTGGACGCAAACTTACACTCGGTACTGGTTAACGAAACAGTTCCAGATGATGGTTCTGGGCAGGCCTGTTAAAGATTGCGGGTTAGCTAAGAAATGCATGTAATTAAGTGCCGGCAGGCAAGTAATCTGGACTGTTTTCCGCGTCAAAACCCGCTGCTTGGCACATCACCCGGGACATCGGGGTGGATTGACTGCATCGTCAGTTGGTCAGGAAACAGACAAGAACGACCGCTGATTAACTTCCTTGTGAGCAACAAGGCCCGAGACTCGACCGTTGGACAAAAAGACCTCGGCCTACCCGATACGCCCGCGATCAGTCAGAATTGCTGTTCGACTGCCCCGCGCGGGTCAGCAATTTGTGTTTACTCGACTCTACATGGGCTTTTCGATGGCGTTTTGGCGGTCCAAAAAAACCACACAGAATGAAGATACTGTTGGGCAAAGTCAGTCAGCTTCCGCCGGTGAAACTGCCAACGACGCAAATGACCAAGTGACTGAAGCCCGGGCTGCCGAACCAACCTCCAGAAATACGTCGAACGAGACCCCCGCTGCTCCCAAGCCCACATCTGGCGGGCTTTTCTCCAAAATGCGAGGGGCTCTATCAAAAACGAGGCAAGCCCTCAGCACTGACATCCGGGACCTCTTCAAAACTGAAGGCCGGCTTGTTGATGACGAGTTCCTCCAAGAGCTTTTCTCACGTTTGATCCGGACTGATATGGGAGTCGCATCAGCCGAAGCGATCCGTGATGATGTGGCAACGCGACTGAAAGCAAGGGTTGTTTCATTAGATGAGGTCCTCGACACAATCACCCAACAAACCGAGGCCATGTTGCTCCAGGAATCGACGGAGATCCAGTACACCGATTCGGGTCCAACGGTCATTCTGGTCGTGGGAGTCAACGGAAGTGGCAAAACCACCTCAATCGGCAAGCTCGCCAATCACCTTCACAAATCGGGCAAAAAGATTGTCCTCGGGGCTGGTGATACGTTCAGGGCTGCGGCGGTTGAACAGCTCACGGTTTGGGCTGGCAGGATTGGCTGTGAAATTGTGACAGGAAAGCCTGAAGCGGATCCAGCCAGTGTCGCCTACCAGACAGTGGACAAGGCGATCGCAATGGGAGCCGATGTGGCAATCATTGATACTGCCGGACGTTTGCAGACCCAAAGCAACCTCATGCAGCAGCTTGAAAAAATCCGACGGGTTGTCGAAAAGAAAATCGAAACAGCTCCCCACGAAGTCCTGCTCGTGCTTGATGCGACAGCGGGACAGAATGCTATCAGTCAGGCTCAAGGTTTCAGTGAAGCTGCCGGCTGCACAGGCATCGTACTCGCAAAACTCGATGGCTCGGCCAAAGGCGGAGTGATCCTGCCCATCCGCGAGAAGTTCCAACTGCCCGTCAAGTATGTCGGACTCGGGGAAGGAGTTGACGACATCGCCGCGTTTGACGCAGCGGCCTTTGCAAAGGCACTCTTCGCACAATAGAACCAGACATGCTCCACCTGAAATCCGAATCTACTGCGAATTGGCTGACTCAAGTTGATCATCATTTGGATGAAATCCTCATCGATCATGCGCACTGCGAGCGTAAAGCCGCGACGACCGCGATGAACTTGATGAATTCGTATACAGAGAACCGGCAACTGTGCCGGGAAATGACCCAGATCGTGGAAGAAGAACTAGAACACTTCGAAATGGTGCTGTGTGTCCTCGATGAACGCGGAATCGATTTTCGGCGTCTCGCTTCGGGACCATACGGTCGCAAACTGAATGCGCTGGTTCGCACCCACGAACCGGAACGCGCAGTGGACCGCTTGCTGGTTGCATCTTTGATCGAGGCCCGCAGTTGTGAACGATTCAGCCTGCTGAGTGAGCACGTGCGTGATCGTGATCCGGCTTTGTCAAAGTTTTACGCAAGCCTGTTTGAAAGTGAAGCAAGGCACCACACAACTTATGTTCGCCTGGCAGAACACTTCGCCTCCCGGGAATCGGTGCGTGTACGTTTATCCCAACTGTCGTCTGAAGAAGCAGCGATTCTTGCACAAGGCAGTGAACTCCCGAGAATGCACAGCTGACGGCAGTTTCACGAAAAATAAAGTTGCTTCTCACGATCTCGCTTCCGAAGTTTCACAGAGTCAGGCCAATGGCAAACGCACTGCACACGCAGTTGAAAAAAGCCATTTGAATTGACGTGGTGAGACAGAGCGTTATTTTTCTGCTGCAGAACACAGCACTCAGTGCGTCTCATGATCAGTGCGTCTCATGATCAGTGCGTCTCATGATCA
>JAAXJB010000003.1:97384-239681 GCA_012270065.1 Rubripirellula sp.
GCACTCAGTGCGTCTCATGATCAGTGCGTCTCATGATCAGTGCGTCTCATGATCACAGGAGAAGTTCCTGCAACTTCCTTTCCATGATGGAATGGCATCGAATCGACGCCCCTGATTCGACACCGGAGGAGCCGGGCGATTCAACATTCCACCCAGATGACAAAGCCATGATCGCATGGAAAAGGGAAACTCATGCACTATCGTCTCTATCTCGCCATCGCAATGCTTGCCGTTCATATTTGCACAAACGACAACAGAACGGCAGCAGACACGCATTCGGAAGTGCGTTTTGACATCCCACCAAGCACAGCGGCTAAAACTCTCAGTTGCAGTGATGGAAGAACATTGATTCAGGTGGAACTGCTACTGTCTTCCATGATCAGCAATCCCGAATCAGGTCGGATTGATCAGTGGCTTGTACGTTGCCAACCGCGTGGGCATTTCGCGTCAATCGTCGACTATCACCCACGAACCGAAGCCGGTTCCGACCTGGCTTCCCCGATTCAGGTCAAACAAACCAAAGAAAAAAACCAGAGCTTTGGGATCGGCATGAACGGAAGTTGTCCCTTGCCATTGAATGGCAATGCAGGATTGGACCACAACAGCAAAGACGTTGACTCAGTACAGTTCGACCGCCTCGCTCCCCTACATGCAGTCACAGCTTCCGGTACGATCAACCGGGGCACAGGAGTTTATTTCAAATTGCGATGGACTGCACGACAGATACTTGAAGGGCAGAAAGCTTTCCAATTGACATTGGATGTCCCCGAATCATGGAGGACAGGTCTGATCGACATTTCTGTCGTCGCCCAGGCGAGACAGAAATCATTTGCCAACTGGGAGTCATCTTCAAAAACGTTGGGCGAAGCGAACTTCGTGATCGCAGTCTATCGCGAAGATGATCAACACGCTCGTCAAATCGCCAGAAAAATGGCTCAGGCTGAACATGTGCTTCGAACCAAGATCACCGAACTTCATTCAGCCAGGTCCAGCCACTCTCTTTCAACGCTTTGGCAGCACATGACAGAAAAGATGGACTTCAGGAAATCAGCTGAAGATACAGTTCTTCTTGAGCGCCTGATGCTGAACCAGAGAGATCCGCATCTGGAGCAGGAATTTCGAAAATTGCCGGTGGACTGCCGACTCGCGGCACTCGACTACTCAGATGCCCAAAACTCATTTACAAAGCTGAATGAACAACCAATCGATCAAGTTCTGGCAGAACGAGAATGATACTGGAATCTTCAAGAGCTTCGGTTGACCATCAAGGTTGAGATCAAGACCACTACCATCAGTTGTTACTGAAACCCAATGCAAGGACAGTGTCACGTCCCAATGGATTCTTCAGAAATTGCCGGTAGCACTCCGAACAAAGGTCGTATCGACCAGAATGACTGGTCTCTGATTCATCGTTACCTGCAAGAACCGATTCATGCGTGCCTTCGAGAATCTGGTGCAGTTCATTCAGGTGATCGACATCATCTTCGAATTCCGCCTCGGCATGTTCGCTCGCGGTTTGTATGTCAATCTGAACAATGAAACGCGTCTGACTGTCAGTGTTGATCTGGCGCTTACAACGATCACATGTGTAGTGGATCATTTATTAAGAGCTCGTCTGGAGGTCTCCCGCGGCGTGACTGGCAACAAACCCAGTCGGAATGATAAATAAAACAAATGCACCGCAAGACTACCTCTATAGTAGTGACGCTACAGCAGCGTTCGCAAGCCAAATAAGCATTTCTTTTTGATCTCCGAGGCAACTGGACTTCCACGGAGAGGACGCCTGACCCGTTTTCAACCGCGGACAATCGGGAGTGTCGGGTGCTTCAAAGCAACCCATCGGGTACCGAACATCGAAAAAATGACGCGATCAAGTCGGTTCACTCCATCTTCCAAGACGCTTCTTATGGCTGCCTCGCAGAAAGGCCTGTCCCGATTAAGCCGCCTAAAAACGCTTGCTACGCATCACAAAATCGTCATCAGCAGAGCTCAGAAAACAACCTGCGATCGCGATTCAATGTCAGCTTGCCGACTGGTAAAAGATGAGATTCAGCAGGAAAGTCGCTCCAGCTTCGACATTCAGGTATCCGAACCTGCAGTTCCGGATTCTGTCGAGTCCGTTGAATCAGCATCTGCATTCTCTTTTTTACCCACTGGGGCAACTTCGTCCGCACCTGTTTTTATCATGGGTACCTCGGGACGCAATTCCAGCAACATTCCTGGTAAAAAATCGTCGGCAAGCGTATCAATCTTCCGATCATCCAGAATCTTAACGTGGAATCCCCTCTTTTCCGATTCCGCAATCAGGCGTTTGATTGCTTGCACATTGCCATAAGCCAACAAACAGCGTCCACTTGGCTTGAGGTGGCTCTGGAGTCCGGCAAGAAGACTATCCATCAATTGGAATCCGGGATCGTAGAAAGCGTGATCGGCAGGTTTGTTCACTGCTCCGTCTTCCCAAGGTGGATTGGAAATCACGAGATCAAATTTTTCATTTGCTTCAATTACCGAAAAAGCACCAGGATCATCCGCTGTCACTGTGCGCACATCCAAAGTTTGATCCGGACAAATCATTGCTGCGTTGTATTCTGCATTAGCAGCGGCCGCTCGGTTGATGTCCGTGGCAACGACCGACTTGGCTGAATTTTCCAAACAGAGAATTGAAATCAGACCCGTTCCGGTTCCGATTTCAAGAACATCGCAACCGGCAACAATCCGATCCTCACTGATCAATTTGCGAAGGGAAACTGTGTCATCTGGTTCCCAAAAAACAGACTCGAATTGGACAAACTCAATGTTTGGCAACTCATCGATTGTCCAAGTCTGGGCAACACTGTATGAGTAGTCGAGGTCCTCCCGATAACGCTCCCGACATCCAGAAGCCAGCACTCCAAGGAACATGAACAAATACAAACAGCCAGATTTCAAGCAATTTCTCGAGCGAAGATTATGTACCATGACTGAATCTCTGACTTCGATAACCGACTATCATTCGACGCCTGCGTTCCTGGAGCGTTGAAAAGGAGCGTTGAAAAGGAGCGTTGAAAAGGAGCGTTGAAAAGGAGCGTTGAGCTACATTGTCGGGTTAAAAATAAGTTCTTGCAGCAAACGTGGATCCATGGAGCTTTCGATCAGGGAAACACTGCCATCGACGAAAAGCAATGCAACCGGACTCTCAATGGTCGCATTGAATACCTCATCTTGCAATCGTTTCAGGGTAATGTCCACCGGTGCCGCCCAGTGAACCGTGTGATTTGGAAGATAAACAGCAACCACAGAATGCAGCTCTTTCCGGGAATCATCGCCAGTGTGATTTCCTGCACCGGTGTTTCCGGTCTGGCGAAGCGGCCCCTCAGGTCGCACAAGTGCAAACACATGAGTTTCCGTCATTGTTAACGGATCAAGAACCAAAGGCGAAACAAACTCCTCGGGGACCGTAATCTTTGTGCTTCGATTGACAGGGTCATCCCATTGCTGGGACCAATCCGGCAAGCGTGCCGGTTCTGCCTCGTGAAGAAAGGGAGCGATCAACACCCGCCAACTGCACGCAGGCCTGCCTTCGTCGTCAATGGAATGCAATGGAGGAAAATCACGGTAAACATCGTGATAGGCATCAATTGCTAATCCGACCTGCCTCATTTGCAGAACCAACCGATTCTGACTTGAGCGATCAGCCGCGTCGTTCAAGACGGGCAAGAACAACGCACCAGTGAAGGTGGCACACGCGCACAACAACAAAAGAACAGAGAACGAAACAACCAGAACTACGGTCAATTTTCCGGGTTGATCTTCCATCAGCTTCGGGGATTTTTCTGATTGGAGAGTTGCGGGACACGCTGCCCCCGGCGTGAATCAACACCATTCCTGCAATGGGGATGTACGGCCCACCTTCCACATCATCCGATGCACCACTTCGAACGGGGTATTTTCCACTGGAAATACCAAATGATCATTCGACTACGAGTGAGAAGTCCCGGCAGCACCGCTGATGACCGCGAAAATGCAACAACCACAACAAACTGCTTGCCAAGATTCGCGAAGCAATCTGGAAATGCCGGGCGTTGGCCGATTCGAATTCGAACCAGACGCGGAACCGCAAAACGACAGTCGACCTGCATCGTCTGCCAAATCGGAGCAACCCCGCCAAATGCATGCCCAAAGTAAAACCTGCCGTTTTTGACACGGAGGCCTTTGCATCCGCAGCAGGGAAGGCTCAGGCCTTAACGCACCTTGCACTGAAAGCGAATCGTGGCGCTTTCCCCAACCCGCAGCACATCAGTCAATTTCCACTGCAAGCGAAGAGACTGACCCGCGTTCACCGTCGTCTGGAACTCCGCACCAGCACTGCAAGTGGCGCTTCCCTCGACATACTCCAAGCGGGTGATCAAGTTGTCAGTCAAGACAACACCACTGACCTCAGTGTCACCAACATTCTCGACTCGGATTGCAAAGTTCACGATTTCGCCTGGTCGCGCGTCGGTTCGGTCAGCCATTTTGTGGATCTGAAGCCGACCGGCATCCGGAAATTCGTAAATCGCCAATCCCTGAAGTGACTCGTCCCGAACCAGGGAGGGAGCCGCCTGATCTGCAATGGAAGCTTCAACACTCTCATCCAACGTCCACGATACCGCAGCCAGAGAGAACTGCTCCAGAATAGCCTTTTCTTCATCCTGCAGTTGACTCAGCTGATCAAACGTCAATCCGACCAACGCTGCCATCACGTCGCTTGCCTGCTCCAACTGTAAAACAGATTCGACAGGAACACCACGGACCCGCTCTCTCATCGCATCGATTCGCCGCGCAACGTCAGCATGCCCCAGTTCGACGCTGTCGGTCATGGTCAGACGAGGCAAGGGCTGATCGAATCGACTGGTCCCTTGCGGCTTGTCAAACTGTGCAGCAGTAACTGCACGCCCTCCAGCATGAACTCCTGTGATTTTTCGCACCGAGAAAAAACGAGGCGAGTACAAACAGACCTTGTTACTGGCCTGTATCTCGACATCGCCCTCGGAGGTTGTGTAGTGAACGACGGTGTCCTCCGGCTGAAGTCCAACCAGCGTATCATCACGACGGACCGCAGCGTTCGGGGGATTATCTCCTCCGTCGCAGATGAATTCGCTTGGATCGATCCCAAATGCGTTGGTGGGTCCGGCAGTCGGCAATCTGTAGCCGAAGGGAACAGGTCCACAATTCTGGCAACTACCGAACTGCTTACAGTTACAGCCCCGCAACTGATGAGCTGCCAAAGCGGCGTTTGACTGTTGTACCGCAGGGTGATTGAAACTTACTGGTGCAACAGCAGGAGCAGTCGCCTGTGGACCGGACATCGACTGAAGTGTTGGATATGAGATACCGGGACGATATCCGGAATTCGAAAAATGCCCTGCCGGGGCACTCAACAGATTTGATGTCGCCACCTGACCCGCCGGTTGTGATACTGGATTTTGATGCCCAATCGCCCCCGGCGGTGGTACTGGCTGTTTGCCTGAAAAGGCACAACCCGTACTCAGGATCGCAATCACTCCCCCAACAAGCAGCAGATAGTTAGTTGATCGCATCATCATCTCGTGAAGGGTGGACGCCGAATTAATTAACAACAGGTCGATCTGTGACAGGTGTTGCCTGCGCACTTTGCTGAATAGCATTTGGCCGCAACGAGCGAAGTGGCTCCGCAGAACTCTGCCGACCATTCTGCACAGGACCACGGTATGTCTGTGCTGGAATATCGCCGACGCTTTCGCCGGTGACCCGAATTGGGGCCCAAGCGGGAAACCCGAAGAAGAATCGTGGCATGAGAGCAGGACTTCTCGGTGGCGCGACCGAGCCAATACGCACGATTGCCACCGGCCTGCCCAGGCGATCAGCAACCTCCAATGCATCTTGATATTCTGCGACCTCGACAGGGTTATTGGTGATGGGAGTCTGCGGCAAGGGCGAAGCGGTCTGCGGATCCTCCAGATAGATGACACGTGTCACCAGTTTTCCCTCCAATGCCGATTCAAGATCTTCCTGATCCAGATTGATCACAATCGGATAACGGGTTGCAAGGCCTGCTGGAGGATAAGTCCGATCAATCACCTCAAGGGTGGGATAGAGTTCAGCGCCTTCCATCTGGGGTATTCGTGTGATTTGAAAGCGGTAAACGCTTCCCACCAGAAAACCTGCCTGCAGTAGTTCGGTGCCTTCCTCGTAGCGACCGTTTCGCGTTAAAGCAAATCGAGTGCCTTTTGGCCCGGTCACTGCCACAGGCTGGTAATACCCATTAACGAATCCACGGCCGGCAAGCCTTGCTTGACCCACGTAGCCGGGTGGCATGTCACCTGTCAACAACCGATGCCTACCGGTACTGCTGAGATAATCAGATGGATCGGCTGCATGAACATCACTGAACATCATGCACAGAGCCATGATGCAGCAGGCAAGTTCCAGCAACCGGGCGTTTCCGTATGCCATCACAGTCAAACCCAAGGGAGGCGAACAGGCTTATCGACCGACAAGCGAACAACATCGTTATGAAAAGAAACGCGGTGAGACTGGATCAATCCGCACCGCGTTTCGCATGTGTCTCAAACTTTGCCCGACTTAGCGAGGTACGCTGTTCGGACCCACTGGCTGGCTTCCATGCTGGTACAAGCCACGACCTGCAGGGACACCTGAAGTGATGTTCTGCTCTGTGATCCGTACACGGCTGACAGGGTTCGGATAGCTCATGCCAGGTTGCATACGGACATTCATTTTGACCTTATCCACCGGGCGTGGAATGTTGATCGAGGTGTGGTTACGCATGACGTGCTTTTTCAAACCAGCAGGTTGCCCAAAAGGCAGGTGCGGTGGTCCTGGCAAGCCGATAGGAGTACCAGACATCGTCATTCCGTACTGTGGCGTGGTAACACCAGAAATCATTCCGGGCAGGGCTGGTGGCATTGCAGCTCCATTTCCCTGACAGTGTCCACATCCCTCGGTCATCGCAGGTGCGAAGGCTGCAGGCAGTCCAGCAAACGGTGCCCCCATGCCGCCTCGTCCTGCCGACATCATCTCGTTTGATCCACTCATCTCGATGTCTTTGTCACCAAGTCGGATGATGGCCAGGATTGAACCACGCCGATCTGCCTCAACGATAGGATCGATGCCGGGATCAAGACGAGTACTGACCAGAGTATCAATCCCAGCCAGAGCGGGCCCTTGAAAATCAGGATCGGGAAGATAGATCACTTTGGTCACAAAGTTACCAGTCAAAACCTGATCAAAGTCTTCTTCGGTGAATTGAAGAGGAACTGAATTGTGAGCCAGGTAAGCCCCCGTCCTCGGATTGGCATAAGCCAATTCAACGGTGGGATAAAGTTCCACGCCTTCACGAGCGGGAATGTTTGTCAATTTCAGACGGTAGAGCCCTCCTTGAGGGAAGTTCTGCCGTGCGGGAACCACAAGCGGCTCGCTGTCGAAGCCGCCGTTTCCGGAAGCATCGTAACGGACCTGCATTCCTTCGGGCTGAGCCAGAGTGACTTGTAATGTGGGTGGCACAGCTGGCAACATTCCGGCGGTGGGTAAAACACCGCCCCCGGCAGGAACTTGAACACCGTGATCAACGTGGTAGTTGACCAGGTCAACTTGGCCCGTGCCAGCCGCCGCAGAAGTGTCCGGCGTTGGGGCTGCAACGGGCGCTGCGGGCGTCGGTGCTGGCATCGCGGGTGGATTCATCATGGGCGGATTACCCATCATCGATGCTCCCATCATTCCCGGAGCGATTGCGGGCGCACCGAGCACACCGGGTCCTGGACCTCCGACTCCGGGGCCTGGCTCCATGAGCTGTTGTTCGGGTGGCAGGTTGTGGCGAACCGGTACACACCCGGTGGCGAGTATCGCCGAGGCCGCCAGTAGCGACATATGAGTGACGATTCGTTTCATCGTATCCCCCGTTCCTTGGGCTTCTGCTCAGCTGAGTAGTGGTAAATCAGTCTTAAATTTCGATCTGGGTGGACTTCACCAGCCGGACTCATCTACGATCGAAGAGTTGACGGTGCGGTAGTCCCTGAAGTCCGGGCAAACCGGCTTCTGTGGGATTCATCGGCACGTCACACACGGTATCTTTGAGAAAATCAGTACAACCGGTTCATGAAGATCGATCGTTACATCAGAACCATGGTGTTTAAGGGCGTGAAACCCGACGAACGCTGCGGCGAGTCTCCGGATAATTTGGTGCTCGGAACCAATGTGAGGAAACCCATGCAACGTCGCCAGGCATCCCCAGCACGAATCCTGCTGCTGATCACGGCCATTGCCATCGGCGTTGGCTACCTGCGATCCAATCGATTACTGAGGGCTCAGCAGGCCTCGCCCGCAACAGCGGTTTCACGACAAGACGATCAACAAGAATCTTTGCCAACCAAAGCAGAAGAGAGGGATTCCGAGGCCAATCGGGTGGCCAAGTCGCGATCAGACGCCAAAAGATTGCTGCAACTGGTGCTGCGTCAACTGGTTTCAGGGCCTGCTTTTGATGCCAAAGTCCGAGAGATTGTCTGGACCACTGGCCGAGAAGTAATCGGTGTGGGCACGTACGAGCAGGCAGGGGGGAACACCGGCAGGTTCAACCTGCAGCTCACCATGCACGACGGAAAAGGTAAACACCGGCTGCAACAGATAAGTGACGGCCGTTTGGTCTGGACGCGGAGTGAGATCTCTGAAGCCATCAAACTGACGCGGGTGGAACTGGGCAAATTGCCGGGGTGGGAACCAGGCTCCTCAGTTCAGCAGACGATTCCCCCGCGGCTGAGGGTAGGTGCCTGGGCCGAAATGCTCACCACTCTGGAACAGGATTTTGATCTGAGCATCAAGACAGCCACGCTGAAAGAAAAACCCGTTTTTGTCATATCCGGAGAATTGAGCCAGGAGGCTCGAAACACAATTCTGAGCAAGGCGCGACGTACAGACTGGCCGCCACTGTACCCCACCCAAATGCGCATTGCAGTCAATGCGGAGGCTGATGAGGAGACCAATTTCGGGCGTTACCTACCTGTCCGCATCGAATTCTGGAGTGATCCGTTGACGGAAAATGGAGATCAAACCCAAGCCGTCCATGAAACCAAACGCCGACTGATCACGCTGGTGGAGCTGTATTCCATTCGTCCGATTACAACTCCATCAGCAGAGAGATTCCGATTCGATAATGTCAACGTGGATTTCACAAACGAGACCGACCGCTATCTTGAAATCCATGATGCTCAAATGACGCAAAACGGGACGGCAGCGAGACGATAAAGCAATTGCTCCTACAATCGGCTGTTGAAAAGTCGGTACCTCCTGCACTTGCACATCTGCCTGCATGGCGTCCTGCACATGTCATGCGGAACTGTCTAGAATGGCGATTTCTGCGTGTCCTCCTACACGCCAAAGTTGCATCATTACGCCATCGCTGAAAACGACACTTTGACAACCAATCCACCCGATACTGATCCATCGCCTACCACCACAGCATCTCCGCCAACATCTCAAATTGCTGCGTGGGCGCAGTTGGTTCGCATTCCTAACGTTTTTACGGTACTGGCCGACGTCAGCGCGGCTTTCCTGTTGGTCCATCAGGGGCCTACGCCAATCGAACGATTCATACTGATTGTTCTGGCAGGTGTAGCATTATATTGGGCTGGAATGATTCTGAACGATGTTTTCGACGTAGAAAAAGACCGCAAGGAGCGTCCGACGCGTCCGATTCCAGCAGGACTTGTTTCTCTGGGACATGCCAGAACCGCTGGTTGGATTTTGTTACTCACGGGAGTCGTGATCGCCGCTGCCGCCGGCCGAATTCCCAGCGATGGGGCACCGATCACCTGGTTGCCTGCCTTCACCGCGTTTGCCTTGGCAGTGATGATCATTGGTTACGATGGCCCTCTGAAAAAAACGCCTCTTGCACCGGTCGCAATGGGTGGCTGCCGTGTTCTCAGTTTTCTATTGGGAGCATCACCGTTTTTTGCGATCGAGGCAGGAAGTCCGCTGTTTGAAAAATACCTGTTCGGAATCGCGCTTGGGTTCGGCGTTTACATCATGGGCATCACAACCATGGCACGACGTGAAGCAGAAGGTGGCCACTCATCCAACCTGCAGATCGGTCTGGTCGTGACAGCACTTGGAGCCGTGATGCTGGCGTTTGCACCGCAACTCAAAGCAAATCAAATGGGATGGGCCGTTGCGACCAGCGGCGTTTTCCCAATGATGATTGGGGCCATTTCGTTTCCCGTCATTCTTCGTGGTTTCCGTGCAGTACGCGATCCCACCCCTGTAAAGATCCAAACGACCATTCGTATAGGTATCTTCACGATCATTCCTCTGGCAGCATCGTTCGGATTTCTCGGCGCTGGTCCCTGGTGGGGCTTGGCGTTGTTTGGCCTGACCATGCCATCTCTCTACTTTTCATTGCGGTTTCGCGTGACTTGATCGTTCCCACTTGAGCGTTAGATCCAAACATGCTGCCGGGCTACCATACCGTTGGGCTACTGCAACACGACCTCACGACTGCAATTGAAGAGCTTGCGGCACTTGGGTACCGTGCTGTCGCCGTCCGGCCTCAACGTGGGCAACTGGCGCAAGCCGACCCTTGGTTCGGGCAACAAATCCTTCGTTTGGCAGACGTCACTGCGAAACATCAACTTGAGCTTGTGTTTGATCTGGATTCAAGCTTCATACACGATCCATGGAAGAACCGTGGTCCAGCACTGGCATCGTCGAATCCCGACGAGGCCAAACTCGCGCGAGACTGGATCGAAAGCTGGTTGAAAATCGCTGCCGAAGCCAAGGCATGCCTGGTAACTTTTGCGAGCGGTCAGAGCAATGGAGCCATCGGGCAAGATACCGAGTCAACATTGACCTGCCTGGCACATGAACTGGATCATTTGGTTAGCACAGCCCATGAACTTGAAGTAACCATCGCCCTGCGGCCAAAACATGGTGATTGCATTTCAACGGTTGCTCAATGGGAAAGACTTCAGCAGTGGCTCAATGCCGACGTACTCGGACTCGCAGCCGACATCGGAGAGATGCTGCTCGGCCACGAAATCCCCCTTGCGGACCGGCTTGATCGTAATCGCAAAGCACTTGCCTGTGTCTACCTGTGTGATCGCAGAACGGACCAAGCAGTGGATCAACCGATCGGGCAAGGTGATATCGCACAGGACCGACTGATTTCGAGCCTACGGGAAATCAATTTCGAAGGCCCGGTCGTTGTCAGAATCGAAGGACACAGTCAACAAGGCTTGACGTTGGCAGAGCAGGGCATGCAACTTTTCAAAACACCCTGACGTGGCAGCATCGAAACCCGGTGAAGAAACGCTCTTATTTGTCCCATCTCCGTGTTTCCGCCGTGCTAACCTCTCGCTCCTACAGGGAAACAGCGAGCGAATGATGGCCAGTGATTACAGCAGATTGAAGGGGCACTGCGTGAAACATGGCGATTGTCTGTGAAACAAAAAAAACAACACAAGAAACGGCGAAAATGCTGGACCGACCCCACTGGACACTCGTATGATTCGGATGTGAGGAAGAGCCGGGTGCCCTCGAAGAAAACACATGATTCTGACAGTGTTCTTGACCGTAAGAAAACCCGCCTCAGCATGGCAGCACCACCAACGGAACAACGAACGGAAATGCAGTGGACTGAAAACACGCGGGACTGAAAACAGAAAATGGGGAAGGAGTGACAGGGCTGACGGGGGCCAACATGGAAGCCTCCTGTCTGAACGCTTGTCACGGCCGACTCCCCCACAAACACGCGCCGATTCAAGAGGATGATCTGGGACTGGAATGGTGACCCAGCAAATCACATTGAAATTAACCACAAACCGGACACACGAAGCTGCCCAGCAGAGGGGCACCCTGCTTGAGAGGGGGAAGACGAAGATCCCCCAACGCTACGACGATGCAGCCTGTGTGGATCACGAAAATGAGGCATTCCAGTGACGGTCGTAACAGATTTTTTGACGGCAATCGTTGATCAGTCTGGGTTTGTTCTGCTGATCCTGTGCGTCTTGCTTGTGATTGGCGCTTACACGGTGTCAATCTTTCGGGACTACGCGGCTGAGGACCGGGAAGAGGCTCCGATGGGCATCGCAAACTTGGAAGAAATGCACGCCAAAGGTGACATCAGCGACGAGGAATTCCGAACAATACAATCGAGAAACCATCAGCTTTCGGCTGAGACGAGTTCAAATGACCGGTTGCCCAACGGCGATCGCTCAACCACCACGTAAAGTTTGCCCTTCAACTGTCCGTAATCCCTTCCCGATGCATCATCGTTACGACTTGTCGCAACCCCATGAAGCGTCACCGATTACGTTCCTGCTGTTTGGCATGCCTGCAAAGGTGACTCGTTTTCAATCGAAATGTTAGAAGGACAACCCCTCCGCCTGTTGGCCCTCCCAATTCCATGCTGGGCTTACATTCGGAAACAATAAATCGTTTTTGAACTTAAACCACACCAGGCTCGAGCTTTCGAGGAAAAAGGATGACCGATCCCAACCAGTTGCAATGTTGGTAACTGACTGGGAGAGTATTCGAGCCGTGGCCCGAAACCGTTGAAGCGGAATTCGGACTTTGTGATCACAGTCCAGACCGAATGTCGAGCGTCAGCTCAGGAACAAGGCATTCACCTGAACTGGTTCGCGAATGAGCCGATCGCATATTAGGAGTCGTGTATGCCCTCTAAGGATAATCCAACCTCCCGCCGTGGAACTTCATCCAGCAAGAAGAATGCGTTCTGCTCTTTTTGCAGGAAGAGTTACCGCGATGTGGGACCACTCGTCGAAGGCCCCGGCGACGTTTACATTTGCAGTGAGTGTATCGAACTCTGCCAGTCGATTCTGGATCAGGAAGAGCGTCGACGTGGACCAACGAAATCCCTGTTCAACGAGATTCCGTCACCACGTTCGATCGTCGAACACCTGGATGAGTATGTCATCGGCCAAACGGCAGCCAAAAGAGTTCTCGCAGTATCCGTTCACAATCACTACAAGCGTCTGACAAGTGATTGGGAAGGGAACTCCGAGGTCGAGATTGAAAAGAGCAACATCCTTCTCGCTGGGCCAACTGGCAGCGGAAAAACACTGCTGGCGAGATCTCTTGCAAGAATGCTCAATGTGCCATTTGCGATCGGAGATGCAACCACACTCACCGAAGCAGGGTATGTGGGAGAGGATGTCGAGAACCTGCTCTTGAAACTTCTGCACGCTGCTGACTTTGACGTGGAAGCAGCCCAGCGTGGTATCCTCTACATCGACGAAGTTGACAAGATCGGCAAGACCAGTGCCAATGTTTCCATCACGCGTGATGTGTCAGGCGAGGGTGTGCAACAGAGCCTGCTGAAGATGCTTGAGGGAACAGTAGCAAACGTGCCACCCCAAGGCGGACGCAAACACCCTGAGCAGCAGTACATCCAACTGGACACGAGTAACATCCTGTTCATTGTCGGTGGCACATTCGTGGGCATTGAAGACATCATCCGCAAACGCCTCGGGCATAAGACCCTTGGTTTTGGCGGTGGCAGTGTCCGCAATGAACAAACCGACTCCGAACTGTTGACGCAGGTTCAAACCGAAGACATCCTGCAATTCGGTTTGATCCCGGAACTTGTGGGACGATTGCCAGTTGTCAGCTATCTTCAACCCCTGAATGAAGAAGGTCTCGTGAGAGTCATGAAGGAGCCCAAAAACGCTCTTACACGACAGTACCAGGCTCTGTTCAAGATGGAAAATTGCGAAGTTGAATTTACGGATGGTGCACTGCACTACGTAGCTCAACAGGCACTAGCCAAGGGCGTCGGAGCCCGCGGTCTCCGAGGTATCCTCGAAGATATCATGCTGGACATCATGTACGATTTGCCAGAACAGGAAGAGGGGACGGTATTCACGATCGACGAGAGTGTGGTTTCCGGCTCCAGCGATCTGTTCAAGATGCCAACAACCAAGAGTGCCTGAGCGTTCTGAACCGCATCCAAGTAACCATGAATGTCGCCAGAGCTTGTTCTCTGGCGACATTTTTTCATGGTGAAGCGTCAAACGCTTGCCAGGTCAGACGGACACCTGAATCGGACATCAGAAGAATCACGCTTCATCATCATCGCCTGACTAGGAACCGCCACTTTCATTGGGGTCGACATAGAATTTGGTGATATCGATCCCGGCGCGACGCTCTTCCTCCATCAGCTTGATTCGCGATTCAAGCCGTTCCATTCTTCGCATCAACTGTGGAATCGCGTCTTTATTCTCATCAACAGGCTTTGGACGTGGTACGCTCGGATAACCCAAATGTCGTTGCATGGCTGCGAAAAGAAAAAGCGGTTCCCGGCGACGATTGCCCAAAGCAATCCGTCCCTCTTTTCGACCAAACAGAAATGGCCCCTTACCCTCGCTCGACTGCCCCGCAGCCTCCAGTTTGACCCGATATTCATCACTGGCAAGAAACAACAGGTCCGCAAGATCCACCAACCCCACTTGAGCCCTCAGCATCAGAATCCAAGTCGCCCACGTTCGATCAAAGGTTGGGTCGTTACTGATTGCAGTCAAACCGCGATCATAATTGAGCCGGCTCCTGCAAAGCACTTCAAATTGATAGAAGAACAGTCCCGCTTCATTGTGTTCAGAGGTACGGTATTTGGCCTCTCCCTCAAGCACCTGCAATGCAGTTCCCATGGTAAATCGGCCCGATTCCTTTTCTGCCTCCTCAACCAGATAAGCCTGAAATGGCGTGAAGTAATGAGCGAGCTTTTTCATTGCCGGCGCCATCTGTCCCGAATGCTTCAACTCGGTCAATAAATAATCTATGGCGAGTGGCAACTTGGTCGTTGTCAGCAATTCGTGGCGAATCTGCTCCAACAATTCCTGCATTGGCAGTTCGATCTCACCGCGTTCCCGCAGTATTTCATACAGATAAGCCTGTTCGACATACTCGGAACGATCGAGAAGTGGCTGGGCCATGCTTATTCGCAAGGATTGTAATGAAGACTTGAACCTGCCCGGTTCCTGCGGCACGATCCCTCAGTACCCGGATGAACCAGCGACATTGGCATTTTGGTTGCTGCTTCGGATTATGAATGCATGGCAAGGATTCCGGCACGCAATCGGACAGCAATCATGAACTTCCAGCGTCTTCGCTGGCGAGTCCATTCCAGATGGCTCATGTGTACTTTCGGAACAGGATGCACGCATTATGGCCACCGAAGCCAAAACTGTTACTCATCGCAACATTGACTTCGCTCTTGGCAGCAACATTCGGCGTGTAGTCGAGATCACACTCCGGATCTGGAGTTGTGTAGTTGATCGTGGGCGCGATCAGAGACTCCTGGATCGTCTTGCAGGAAATCACTGCTTCGATACCACCGCTTGCCCCCAAGGAGTGCCCCAACGCTCCTTTGGTACTACTCAGCTTCAACTTGTAGGCATGATCTCCGAACACGGCCTTGATGGCCTGTGTCTCGGCCTTGTCTCCCAGCGGCGTGCTCGTGCCATGCGCGTTGATGTAGTCAACACTTTCAGGAGAAACCCCAGCGTCATCGATGGCCGCTCTCATGGCAGCAGCAGCACCTTTCCCCTCGGGGTCCGGCGCCGTGATATGGCCTGCATCGCTGGTCGTTCCATACCCGAGCACTTCGGCATAAATGCGTGCGCCGCGTGCCTTGGCATGTTCTAATTCTTCAAAAACCAGCAAGCCGGCACCTTCACCAAGCACAAAACCGTCTCGGTCGGCGTCAAATGGTCGACTGGCCGCCGCGGGATCTTCGTTGCGAGTAGACAGCGCTTTCATGTTTTGGAAAGCCGCAAGGCCCATGCGGGTGATCGCAGCCTCAGTACCCCCAGTGATCACCACATCGGTTTCGCCAAGCCGAACACTCCTCAACGCGTCTCCCATTGCATTGGTAGCACTCGCACACGCGGTGGCGACCGCGTAATTGGGACCTTTGAGACCGTGCGTGATCGACAGATTTCCACCCGCCGCGTTGAGCATCATTTTCGGCACTGTAAACGGGCTGACGCGGTCCGGCCCTTTACTGAGCATCTTCTCGATCTGTGCCTCGATTTCTCCCAAACCACCGATACCCGACCCCAGAATGACACCACACTTGGATCGATCAACCTGATCAAAGTCCAGTCCGGAATCTTCAATGGCCTGACCACCCGCGTGGACAGCGAATTGCGTGAAGCGATCAAGACGCTTGACCTCACGCCGATCAACCCACTTGGTGGCATCAAAATCGGGGATATCACCACCGAAGTGAACCTTGTATGCACTTGTATCGAGAGTTGTCAGTTGATGAACGCCACTCTCACCGTTCGTAAGACGACGCCAAAAATTCTCGACTTCAACTGCCAGGGGCGAGACAACGCCCATGCCCGTGACCACAATGCGACGCTGCAATTCTTGTTGCATACGGATGCCTTGGACGCATGTTCCATGTTGGAGTATTCGGAATCTGTCCCGACTGAAACCGGACAGCAGACAAAACAAATGCCACCCGCGAAGCACCAAGCCGCGCAGGGCGATTGGATTCAGGGGCGGCAGATCGGTGGCTACACCAGATACAGTTCACCGGAAGGTGAACGCGATCAGGCGGTGTCGTCCTGTTCCTCGTCGTCGCCTTTGTTGCTCTCGATGAAATCGACAGCTTCACCGACTTTCTGGATTTTCTCGGCGGAATCATCGGGAATACTGATATCGAACTCTTCTTCGAGTTCCATGACCAATTCCACAGTATCGAGGGAATCCGCACCCAAGTCGGTTACAAAGGACGTGTCGCGGGTGATCTTTTCTTTATCCACGCCGAGTTGTTCGGACACGATATCGATCACGCGTTCTTCAACGGTAGCCATGAGCAGTCTCTAGGGGATGTCAGCAAGCTGAAAGTGTTTATTCGTTCAATTGAGGGCAGGCGATGTGAGCCGCATGCGTCCCTGTTATGAAAAAGAGCCGCCTGCAACCGATCGCTTTCGCGGAAAAGGATAGGTCAAACCAGCAAAACGCGTCAATACACAGACGGCGAGATCCGCCGCCCGTTTTGACAATTCCTGATCATAATTTACCCGATCATACCGCCATCGACGACCAGCGTCTGTCCGGAGACATAGCCCGCGTCCTTGGAAGCGAGAAAGAGAACCGCCGCAGCCACATCCTCCGGAGCACCAACGCGTTTGGCCGGAATACGCTTTTTCACCTCTTCGAGGACAACATCACCCAATTCAGCGGTCATTTCACTGGCAATGAAGCCCGGAGCCACCGCATTGACCGTGACTCCACGACTGATCAGCTCTTTGCTGAGGGTTCGAGTGAGGCCAATCATGCCCGCCTTGCTAGCGGAGTAGTTAGCCTGCCCGGGGTTGCCAATCAGGCCCGAAATACTCGCCATATTGATAATTCGGCCGTATTTGCTGCGTCTCATGATACCGGCGGCGGCCCGGCAACAAACGAAACAACTCGTCAGGTTGGTCGCGATCACGTCATCCCACTCTTCGTCTGACATGCCTCGCATCAACTTATCCCGGGTAATGCCTGCATTATTGACGAGGATATCAAGCCGCCCATGCTTTTCTTTGGCTCCCTCAATCGCGGCTTTGGCGGCATTCCGATCAGTCACATCACACGCCACTGCCTCGGCACTTCCTCCTGAAGACTCGATTTCTGCGACCGTATCGGCGAGTTTCTGGGCATTGCGTGCCAGACAAACCACGGTAGCTCCATTCATGCCCAGAGCGATAGCAACCGCTTTTCCAAGCCCCTGAGAGGCTCCTGTGACAACTGCAACTTGACCCTTGAGGTCGGTGGTAAGAGAAAGTTCCATGGCTTACTTCCGCGGTGTTAAAGACTTGGATGCTTCACAATGTGCATGACACGCATTGTTTCGGCGTGAAAAGTGGGGCGGGGGTGGTGCTATTGGCGGCCGGAATTATCCGGACTCAGCCATCCCCAAAACCATCGGTTGGCAGCTTTCGGTTGATTCGCTTGAGCGTGCCCCGCAAGACTCGCCCAGTTCCAACTTCTTCAAAACCATCGATTCCGTCTTCGAGCATCCGCCGAATGGAATCTTCCCAACGGACTGACCCCACAACCTGGCGACTCAGAAGGTCTCGAATTTCAGACGCATCCTGATGAGGACTTGCGTCGACGTTACTGTAGACGGGTATTTGAGTGTCTTGAATGGGAATCTCTGCCAGTGCCTCGCTCAAAGCCTCGACAGCTGGCTGCATCAACGAGGTGTGAAAAGCTCCTGCAACGCTCAGCGGTACCACTTTCATGGCGCCAGCGGCTTCGGCGGCAGGCGCCAAACGCTCGATTGCTGATGAGTGACCGGAAACGGCGATATTGCCGGGACAAAGCAAATTTGCCGGCTGCAGCACCTCGCCTTCCTCGCGACATTCCTGACAGACCGACTCAACCGCTTCCAGATCCAATCCAATGATACTGGCCATTCCACTGTTCACGGCGTCTGCCGCGGCCTGCATGGCTTGACCACGCCGCTGGACAAGCCGGACGCCGTCTGCAAAATCCAACCCACCCGCAAAGCAAACCGCTGTATATTCCCCAAGACTCAGACCGGCAGCAGCCTTCACTGCAGCGACCCGCTCGGGATACTGCTCACGCATCACGGTAGCTGCGGCCATTCCAACGACGAACAGAGCTGGCTGGCTGTAAACGGTTTCGTTCAGCCGGGACTCAGGCCCTTGTTCACAAAGAACCGCCAGATCGTAACCGAGAATTTCGGAAGCCTGATCGAACAGTTTGTTGGCCGCCGGGTATGTATCACGCAGCCAACGGCCCATGCCGATAGCCTGTGCGCCTTGTCCCGGGAAAAGAATGCCGACGGATTTCATGGCTTGCCAACGCCGGTTAGCTATCTTCTTGCTCAACCACGGTGCGACCCATGTAATACCCGCATTTCGGGCAAACAGTGTGGGTCGGCACGGGGGCACTGCACTGGGGGCAATAGCTGATCTGACGCTTGTTGACACGATCGTGTGAGCGTCTTTTTCCGGTTCGGCTGTTGGAGTGTTTACGTTTAGGGACAGCCATCGCTGTGTTCTTCCGGGCTAGTTTCAAAAAAAGGTTGAAATCGAGCCGCGTATCGTAGGTTGAGTGCCCCGATTTCGTCAACGCGTCCAGCGCTGGTTTTTTCGAAACCAAGCAAATTCTCTGCTGAAATCCGGAAACAACAGCGATCAGGCCCTCTCTGATGGTCGATTTGCGACCGCCATTCCCATATTTACCCGGCTGTCAGGTAAAAAAGTGACCTGAACACTCTCGAATCCACTTTCGACCAGTTCCGCCTCAATTTTCTCCAAAGTCCTCATGCCCCCGTGTCTGGTGCCCAACTCCAGCCTGAGAGCCTCCACACATTCGCTCATATCGGGTCTGGCAGGACCGCGAAACAGGTCAATCACAACCAGTTTTCCACCGCCAGAGAGCGATTGAAATGCCTTGGCAAGCAGGCGTTGGGCTTCCTCGGTCCCCAGGCAACTGAGCCGTTGGGCAATGAGAACCAAGTCGAACTCAGCTTCGCCAACCTCGAAATCAACGGGATCCGCCTCAACTGTCTGAAAACGCTCACCCAACCCAATCGAATCTGCCGTGCTCTGGGCAGCCTTGAGCGCTGCGGCATGGTCAACAGCAGTGATCGTCGATTGCTGATCACGATGTGCCATCGCTGCACTCCAAACTGCCGAACCACATCCAAGATCAAGAATCCTCGGAGCACCAAGCCCTTGTTCATCCCCCAAATCCAGCATTTCAGCGGCCTGCATCGCAGCAGGAGTGTGCACCCACTGGGTCGCCGCCAGCGAATTCAAAAATGCCTGATCATCGACCTCCGATTCCTCGGCTCGCTGAAGATGATCTCCCAACCGATTCCAAGTCGCATCACCAAGGTCTTCGTCATATTGGCAGAGCAGATGAGCCACACGCGAAAGCGCATAATCTTCCTGATACTGCTCAATGATGCTGCTTGCGACCAGTGCGTCGAGAACGAGTTTTGTTGGTTGAGACGCAAGTTTGAGTTTTTCACAAAGTTGTTCCAGCGTTTGCTGCCCTTCTCGCAGCGCGCCCAATACGCCGAGTTCGCGTGCACTCCGGAATAAATGCGCAGCCGCATTGATTTTCATGAACTGCTGGTACTGATCCAGAGTTTTATCCTGTGCACTCATGACTCGGTCTCCCTAACTTCCTCTACTCAGGCTTCGACTTCTTCTCAGGTCCCTGCTTCTTCTCAGGCTTCGGTGGCACGCAAAGCATCCACCACCGCGTTGCAACGTTTCATCGTTCTTTCGAACTCTTCAAACGTCAATGATTGGTAGCCATCGCTGAGCGCGGCACTTGGATCCGGGTGAACTTCGATGATCAGCCCATCGGCTCCCGCCGCAGCAGCGGAAACAGCCATGTCCGGCACCATGTAGGCATGGCCAGTCCCGTGGCTGGGATCAATGATCACCGGCAAGTGGGTTTTCCGGTGCAAATACGAAACACTGGCAAGCGGCAAAGTAAAGCGTGTGTGCCCTTCGAACGTGCGAATTCCACGTTCGCACAGCATGACTTGAGAATTTCCCTCATTGAGAATGTATTCTGCAGCCAGCAAAAACTCGTCCATCGTTGCCGAAGCACCACGTTTCAGCAAAACAGGTTTGCCCGCAGCACCGACAGCCTCAAGCAGGCGATAATTCTGCATATTCCGGGCCCCAACCTGCAATACATCAGCGTATCGGGCGACCAGATCCACATCATCCGTCCCCATCACCTCGGTAAAAATCGCGAGATTCGTTTCCTCCCGTGCCGCGGCAAGCATTTTCAAGCCGTCTTCTTTGAGGCCCTGAAAACTGTAGGGGCTGGTTCGCGGCTTGAATGCCCCCCCTCGCAATCCGGTCGCACCTGCAGCTTTGACTGCTCTTGCAGTGGACAGGATCTGCTCTTCGCCCTCCACACTACATGGCCCCGCAACGATCCCCACCTCACCTGCACCGGCGACAAAATCCAACACACGAATCTGTGTTGCATGCTGCTGGACTTCACGACTCGCCATCTTGTAAGGCGCGGCGATCGGCACCACGGCGGAAACCCCCGCGCTGCTCTCAATCGATTCCTTGAAATGCTCTCGTTTATTGCCAATTGCGGCCACGACGGTGCGTTCGGTTCCGACAATCACGTTCGCTTTCAGCCCCATGCTTTCCACGCGTTGAACGGTCGCCTCGACTTGGGCATCTGTCGCATTGGGTTCCATCACAACAATCATCATTTCACCTTGGTTAGATGTTTCTACTCGAATATCGGGACAGGAAAGCCGGATCAAACACGGGCTCCATTCACCCTAAACAGGCAACTCACCCTGAAACAGGCAACTGGACGCAGATGCTGCGGCCACCATGAGAACGCGAACGAGTTGACGTGTCACCGGGGCTTCAAGGCAATTCTGGTTGCAATGTGTAGATTTGGCCGGCGAATCCTGTCCAGAGAGCAATCAAGTCGGCCAAAAACACTCGTGAAGCGTTGCAGAAGAGGCAAACACTTGCCTTTTACTGGACGCCTGACTGGATGCCAGCGTGATGGAGACAACTTCCAGAACACAGAACCGGGATCAATGCTGTCGCGAGAACGCGAACATGATTTCAGCCCAGGTATCGAACGCACACTTATCTCGTTCGTGCTGGTGAACTCTGTGTTTCTGAATTCAGCATCCAGAGCAAGTGATTCCCAGGACTCGGCCTTACCGACATTCCCAGGACGCCATGTGGATCAGCAAGAAAGCAACCGGATCAACTGCCAGTCCGCCAGCGTTTCCACGCTTCCACGAACTGCTGTGGTGTTGCCTCGAAAGACTGGATAAATGCCTTTTCGAACGGAAGCCCACGACTCAGATTTCTCAATAGCCCATCGAATCCTTTCCGCTGTGCCCGATCAAGCATCGCCGACATCAAATCGGTTGCAATCAAATCCGAATGCTCTGGAGTCAGTCGTCCATCAAGAAATTGTTTGGCACTGCCCATCGCACGCAATGCCTCGACGAGTTCTTGATTCACGGCTGGCTTCTTCGTTCGACCACGTGGGCTCTTCTCGGTGTTTCCATGCCGCTTTGCAATCACCTTCCCAGTACCTTCTGCCAACCAGCGTGGAACATCACCGCCCCGGGTCGCAACGGCCAAGCTGACCAAAGGAGACGTCAAGCGTGCCTCAATCGCATCCTCATCATCACGATCAGTAGCCACGAGGGACACATACCCATCGATCCCATCATATTTCCAGTGACTGCTCCAGCCCGTTGGGATTCCGCGACCTTCAACCATTTTGGCAAATTCGCTGTAATCATAACGTTTGGACATCACGAAAATGGTGGCTCTACCTTTGAAGAACGCTTGGCCTGCATCTGCAGAAACGACCGACTTCACAGCCTTCATCTGCTGCTCAGCGAGATCAGCGACGAGCTTGATCGTATCTGGTGCGCCATCGCCGACCACAAGGAAGTGTTCTGTGATTTCCTCGGTTACATCCGCATCGGACGGAACGACGAGTTTGATATTCTCACCTGCGATTTCAGCACGCCGATCACTCAACTCCTGTGGTGTTGCCGCTGCCGCCCAAGCCAGTTGGCTCATGACTTGCAATGGCTGGTTATCTGAAGCACCATCGAGGGTTGCTCCCTCATCGATCCATGTGGAAATCAGTTTGATGGATTCTTCGGAGAAAGCCGGTCTTCCCCCAGCAGGCATTCTCAGCCCCATGGTCCCACGGAGTTTCTTGACCAACAGACTTTCTTCACCCTTGCCTGGAATGATGATGTCACCACTGTCTCCACCGCGGAGCAGTTGGGCGAACGTATCCATGCTCAACCCACCACTGGCACGCATGGCGTTGATATGACAACCTTTGCAGCTTTCAACAAGAAGCGGAGCAACATCTCCGGCGAAGCTGACCGTCTCTTTTCCGGTCGCCTTCATCGCCTTGAGCCGTGGTCGTGGAGCCTCCGCGGGCGCCGTGCCTGCCGCAATCGGAGCAGCGGGATCTGTCCCATCAAACTTGGCTCCGGCCTTGATCCAGTCCTTGAGAATTTTCAACTCAGCTGTGGTTACCTTCCCACCCCCACGCGGCATGTCCCCGGTTTCAATTGTCTCAATCAAGCGACTGCCCACGGTATCCCCTGCGAAAATAACGACACCCTCGGGAGGCCCCTTCATCAGCGCCGCATAGGTCGCCAAATTGAATCCTCCCTTGCTGTCGGAGGCGTGGCAACGACCACAACGATTCGAAAGAATCGGCGCAACTGATTTTGTGAAGCTGATACCATCCGCTGGCACTGGTGCAGGCTTTCCGGGTGCCGGCTTCGTATCTTTCGAGTTCATTTCCGGCTTTTCCGCCGGACGGGTTGGCCGCTTGAATGCTGGAAGTGTGATACCCTCAAGGTCAAGCAGGGTCCGTGCTTTTTCGATCCGCTGCATCGCGGGAACCAACTCGTCGTATAACCTTGGCGACCCCCCATCAACCGCCTCACCAATCTGCTTGATCGCAGCCCGAATATACTCGGCGGAAGCCTCGTATTCGTCAGCTGCGTAGCTTTTCCCAGCTCTCAGGACATTGGCATTCACAGACTGAACGGTTTTCTTCTCCTGCGGTGTAAGTCCCGCCGCGTTGGCCGGGACTTCCATGAAACAGAGGACCGGCAAGAAAAGTGTCACATACAAGCAGAGTTGAGAGATCAATGACCGCATCAGATTCAAACCAGAGAGGGTGAGGAACCGGGCTTCGCTTGGGAAACCTTCACGTTGTTAACGCATGCCGACAGTATAAGTACCCATCAGCATGCCCACGGGACTGCTTCTGCGGGAATCGTCTTTCGACACCAACAGAAGCCAGAAATACCGTAAAAAGCGGCATGACAAACCCGAAAAGGGGAGGAAAACCGGATGAAACAGCCTCAGTACTCGTTTCCGACTGCGTCAGAATCCACGGCGGCGGCAGAAAAATCACTTTTCACAACCTGACGCACCTTTCGACTGGCAATTTCCTGCATTAGCCGTTCAATCGCCTCTGCCGTCGGCATCGACCCCAGATCGCCATCGATGCGATCACGCAACGCAATGTGCCCCGCCTCCGCCTCTTTCGGCCCAACGACAGCCATGTAATTGACGAGGTCCAACTGGGCGTTGCGAATTTTTGCCTGAACCTTCCCACCACTATTGTCCACGGTGACTTTCAACCCGGCGGCTTCAAGTTCCTTGGCAACCTGCACGGCATAATCAAGTGACTTGTCGCTCAGTGGGAGCACGCGAACCTGCTCAGGCGCCAACCACAGGGGAAATGCTCCTGCAAAGTGTTCGATCAGCATTCCTGTAAATCGTTCCACCGAACCGAAGGGTGCACGGTGAATCATCACAGGACGGTGGGCTGCATTATCACTGCCGATATACTCAAGCTTGAAACGTTCGGGCAGATTGTAGTCCAGCTGAACTGTTCCGAGTTGCCAGGATCTGCCAATGCAATCCCGCACCATAAAATCAGCTTTTGGACCATAAAAAGCTGCTTCACCAGCCTCCTCAGTAAAAGGCAAACCCGAATCCTGCAAAACTCCCCGCAGTGCCTGTTCCGCTTGATCCCAGTTTTCCTCCGTGCCCACGTATTTATCGCTGTCAGGATCGCGCAACGAAAGCTGGACGCTGTAGTCGTCCAAACCAACGGATTCCAAGACGAACTTTGTCAACTCGATCGTAGCTCGGAACTCCTGCTCAACCTGGTCAGGTGTGCAAAAAATGTGCGCGTCATCTTGTGTCAAACCACGAACCCTCAGCATCCCATTAAGTTCGCCGGTCTGCTCATGTCTGTAGACGGTTCCGAATTCAAACAAACGCAAAGGTAACTGCCGGTAAGATCGAGGCTGCGCCTTAAAAATCTGGCAGTGATGCGGGCAGTTCATTGGTCTGAGCAGATAACGTTCATTTTTCACCTGCCAATCATGTAGAACATTTCGTTTTGCATCGACTGATGCCGACACGTCATAATCTGAAATCTTGACACCGAAAACTTCCGCCGCTCCCAGCAATTTCGTTTCCCCTTCGGAATCAAGTGTCCCCTCTTTAAGACGCTCGCTCCATGAATCAAGCATGCCGCCAACTTCACTCCCAAACAAAGGAGCAAATTGGCTATCTCTGTAATAGGGAAAATGTCCGCTGGTCTCATACAACTCAATATTACCAATATGCGGGCTGAACACTGGCTCATAACCACGTGACAACAACTCCTGCCGCAGAAAATCCTCGAGAGCAATACGAACTCGGGCACCTTTGGGCAGCCACAAACAAAGCCCCTGGCCAACATCCGAACTAATCGAAAACAAACCATGTTGCTTGCCTAGTACGCGGTGATCACGACGCTTGGCCTCTTCAATCTGTTCCAGATACGCTTTGAGCTGTTTTTTATCGAAGAATGCAGTTCCATAAAGACGCTGCAACTGACGTCCTGATGTATCTCCCTTCCAGTGAGAACCGGCGATACTCATCAATTTGATGGCTTTGATCTTGCCAGCATCAGGAATATGCGGTCCGCGACACAGATCGACGAACTCGCCCTGACGGTAAAAACTCACACTCGATTGATCTGCGAGGCCGGTTTCGATGTGCTCGACCTTTAAATCCTGATCCAGATCATCACACAGTTTGCGGGCTTCCTCACGATCCAGAACAAAACGCTCAAAAGGCTCCTTGTCCTTGATGATCCGTTTCATTTCCGCTTCGATCTTGGGAAAGTCATCTTCGCTGATCTTTTCAGGAAGATCGAAGTCATAGTAAAACCCACCCTCAGTCGTCGGTCCGAAAGCAAGCGAGACACCTTCATAAAGACGCATCACCGCCCGAGCCATCACATGGGCCGCCGAATGCCGCAAAACCCCCAAGGATGCTTCATCGCGCCCTGTGAGCAAGGTCAGACAAAGAGGCTGCTTGCCATCAGAAAGTTCTCCCAACGGGCGATCCGCATCAACCACAAGTCCAGCTACATCCGCAGCCACAACGCTGCGAGCCAAGCCCTCGCTGATTCCAGTCGCAACATCCATGGCGGTGGTTTCAGCCGAATGCTCCGAAACCGTGCCGTCGGGAAGCTGTATTTGAATCATGGAAGAAGAAGCGGAACTCATCGCATTTCACCGTATTTTAGTGGATTCTGATGGGACCTCGCATACCAACGGCGAGTTCCCCGAGGGTCAAAGGATGATCTCGGAAACCATGGACCGTCAATCCCGAATCAAAATGAAGGCGAGCGAGTCTGACGTGAGCTGCTTTTTCAATGGATGGCGGTTGACAAAATGACAATTTAAACGATTGTTTAAAACAGGCGTTTAAACTGCATCAGCTCGGCACATCGAGGTCACTTTGGCAAACTCACTGGGAAAAACTGCAAATCCACCCCGGATGCGGGATTTCGGCAATTCAACTCACGAAGAATCAAATGACACGCACAGCCGCATCCTGCGAGCCGCCGGTCCCGTTTTTGCGGCTCGAGGGTACAGCGGAGCGACCGTCCGGGAGATTTGCTCCTCTGCTGAGGTCAACGTGGCCTCGGTTGGCTATCACTTTGGAGACAAACTGGGACTTTACCGTCAAGTTATCCACGATCTGCGTGTAGCGCGGGCGAAACGGTTCCCAGCACCTAATACTGACCGACAGCAACCCGAAGAGACTTTACATGCGCTCGTACACACCCTCCTGTCGCGCATGCTAACGGTTGAAGAATCAGCCTGGGAGACTGAACTGCTGATGCGTGAGATGCAAAATCCAACTCCTATCTTCGAGAGTATCGTCGAAGACTTCTTCCGGCCTCTCTTCGACCAGCTACTCGAAACGCTGCGGTTGCTGGTCAAGGAAGAACTGCCAGACCATCAGTTGCAACACCTGGCCTTCAGTACGGTCGGCCAGTGTCTTTACTATCGCGTGGGGGCCGAGGCGATACGCGTGTTGATTCCTGAAAGCGAACGACAACTGCATTATGAAATTGGTTCTTTGAGCCAACACATCACTACTGTCATGCTGGCAGCCTGTAAGAATGTCTCCAGATTGCCAGCACCGCGAGAAAACCGGGACTGATTTCCATCCCCGCACGCATTCTTCAGGACACAATTTTATTTATCCGAAAGACAACAGATGGCTGACACCTTGATCTCGCCTCCCGAACCCAACACGGACAAAAATCCGATCGCAGAGGCGGCGTCTCCAGACCCCCAAAGTCTGATATCAAAACTGGCAATCACCAGTCAAAAAATTCTCTTCGATTTGATCTTACCGGCAATTCTGCTCGCAGTGGGAATCGCCTCATTCCTGCTGCTTGGCAATGCCAAACCCGAAAAACGGCCCGAAGCTGGAACGGACTACAGTTCACGTCTGAAAGCGCTCAGCGAAGTTCGCGTGGAGCGTCTGCACACGCTGACATCACTGGGCCAGCAATTGGAACTCATCGTCGATGGAAGCGTGGCTCCGTTCCGTGAAGTGAAAGTGGCAACGGAAGTCTCCGGCGAAATCATCGAGAAAGAATCGATCTGTGAGGCGGGTGCATATGTTGAGGCCGGCACACTGCTGATGAAAATCGACACCACCGACTATGCCTTTGAAGTCCAACGGCTTCAACAAGTCAGGCAGCAGGAATATCAGGCGTTGAGAGAGATTGAACAGGAAAAAGACAACACGAAACGATCCATTGACCTGGCAAAAAAGGATGTGGAACTTCAGCAGCGGGAAGTGGACCGCCAGACCCAACTGGGGGATGGCTTCACAAGTCCCGCCGAGCGTGACAAGGCAATCAGGTCACTGCTGGCAACAAACCAGCAACTGGTGACCCTCGAAAATCAATTGAGCCTGCTGGAAGAACGCCGTCAGAAGATTGTCATCAGCGAGCAGCTTGCCATCACACAACTTGAAAAGGCCCAGAAGGATCTTGAACGGACAGAAATCCGTGCACCGATCTCCGGGGTGATCGTCAACGAAAACGCAGAGCTTCATTCATTTGTCCCCCGTGGAACAACTCTGGTGACCATCGACGACACGACCAAAGCAGAAGTGGCCACAAGCCTGCGCATGGACCAACTTTACTGGGTTCTCAATCAAGGGAAACCAGACGAAGCTGATGCCTCCCAAAACGCGACCGGTGAAAAACCGGATTCTGAAAAGATGCAAGCAGATTCGCGTGGCTACATTCTCCCGGAAACAAAGGCAATCATTGAATATGAACTCGCTGGCCGTGAAGGCATCAAGTACTACTGGAACGCCAAGCTGCTGAGTTATGACGGCATTGGGCTCAACTCTGCCACACGTACCGTGCCTGTCCGCGTGGTTGTCGATGCGCCGAACGAGCATGTGGATGCGAATGGAAAACCGCGTCAAGTCAGTGGTGCAACGGCTCTGGTCCGTGGCATGTACGTTCGGGTCAAACTGCTGATCAACCCTCGGCCTGACTGGATCGTCATTCCAGCCAGAGGACTGCAGGTGAACAACCGAATTCTGCAGTTCACGCCTGATGAATCAGTACTGGGTGCCGCTTCATCCAACCACAAGACAACTTCAGAGAACAAACCGGCGGAAGATGCAGACACGAAGTCACAAATCGCTGATTCAGCAGACAACACTGGCTTGGAATTTCATCCACAAGCATGGGTCCCGGGAAAAGTAACGCTTGCCAGTGGCATCAATCCGATCGCACCGCTCAACGGCTCCACCAATGTCAGCCAGACAGGAAAATCTGAGGGCGTGTCTACTTTCGACAAACGAAGTCAGCGTCTTTGGGTCTGCGAAATTGCGGGTGAATCCGCCAACTTGATCCAAAGCAATCCCTTCGTTGTCGTGTCTCCGTTTGAGGGAATTAAAAAAGACAGTTTTGCCCCCGCCCGTGCCAGTGCAACCGTCGTAGAAGCAGATGCACCAGCGATTGATGATGCGAGTTTGGTCAGCCAAATCCAGTCCACAGGAAGGGGGGAATGAGCATGAAGCGTATCGTAGCATGGGCTATCTCCAATTCGCCTGGCATGAATGTTTTGATGCTTGCCCTGATGCTGATTGGCGGCACATCACTCTGGAACATGCGCCGTGAAGTATTCCCGGCATTTGAACTCGAGATCGTGATGATCACGGTACCGTATCCCGGTGCTACGCCGCAGGACAGTGAAGAAGCGATCTGCCAAAAAATCGAAGAGTCAATCCGGGCGATCGACGGGATCAAAAAAGTAACTTCGATTGCTCAGGAAGGCTCGGGATTTGTATTGGCAGAATTGCGTAGCAACGTGAAGGACGTTCAGAAAGTGATGGCGGAGATCGACCGTGAAGTCGACCGCATCCCGAGTTTTCCTGCATTGGCGGAAGACCCAATCATTCAGCAGATCACTTTTCGAGACGCAGCCATTCGGATCGGCATTGTCGGACCCGATGACCGGTCCCCCGAAGCCGAGTGGAAACTTCGGGAAGTTGCCGAGGAAGTACGGGATGACATTCTGGGACTTCCCTCTGTCTCATCCGCATCAATGATGGGTGCACGCCCTTACCAGATCGACGTCGAAATCCCCGAGGCAACACTGCGCAGCTATGGCCTCTCACTCCAGCAGGTCGCGAATATCCTCCGCAATCGCAACATTGAGTTACCAGGCGGGCAATTACGTGCCGACGGCCAGGAAATCCTTTTGAGAGCGAAAAACAAGCGGCGAGTGGGTGAAGAAATCGGTGAACTGCCACTCATCACTGAGGCCGGTGGCGTCGTCCTGACCGTGAACGATCTGGGAACGGTCCGGGACAATTTCCAAGACACCACATCTGTGAGCATGATCGACGGCAAACCGGCCATGGTTGTGAATGTGGAAAGAGCAAAAACAGAAGACCTGCTGGCCATGGTCGATGCAGTGAAAGCCTACATCGCTGACAAAACGCTACCACCGGGATACAAATTCGAGGTATGGGGAGACAGCAGCAAAGAAGTCCGGGGACGATTGGCCCTGCTGCTCCGCAACGGATTCTCAGGTCTTCTGCTGGTGTTTCTTGTGCTGACGATATTTCTTGAAATGCGTCTGGCATTTTGGGTCGCACTGGGGATCCCGATCTCCATCCTTGGCGCGGGGGCAGCACTCGCATGGGGTGACCAGACACTGAACATGTTGAGTCTGTTCTCGTTTCTTGTCGCTTTGGGAATTGTGGTCGATGATGCAATCGTGATCGGAGAAAACATTTATGCCCACATTCAGATGAAGAAGCCTCTGGTGCAGGCGGCCATCGATGGCACCGTGGAAGTCATGCCAAGCGTAACTGCCTCGGTCACAACCACGATCATTGCCTTCGCTCCCATGTTCTTCGTCTCCGGCGTCATGGGCAAGTTCATGGCAGTGATACCATTTGCGGTAATTGCCATGCTAGCGATTTCGCTTTGGGAAAGCATCTTCGTACTTCCCTGTCACTTGTCGCATCGGCACACAGGATTCTTTCGTTGGCTTTCAATCCTTATCTACCCTCTTCGACCTGTAGGGATTGCGTTGAGCTGGCTGAGTCCTCGGGCGGGAAGAGGCTTGGAGTGGATTTGCAAGTCGCTTTACCTTCCAACACTCCGATTTTCGCTGCAACACCCCTCTGTACCTCTGGCCGTCTCCATGATGATGTTCATCGTGACAGGCGGGATGATCCGAGGTGGCATCGTTCCTTCCATTCTCTTTCCCAAATCTGACAACAACAATCTGCAAGCGACGATTGCATTCCCGGATGGCACCACGGCCGAAGAAACCGATAACGCGACGCGTCAAATGGAGGAAGCACTCAAGAGAGTGTCCGCCAGAATTGCAAAAGCAAGATCCGAAAAATCCGGAATCGCTATCGAAGACATTTACAACTCTGAAGTGGAAGGGCAGGGGACGGGGCCGGTTCGCCTCATGTACCGTGATGTCGGCACAATCACCAATTTGCAGAATGCTGCTGGTGGAGGCGGATCGGGAAGCCACGTGGGACAGATTTTTGTTGAACTTTTTGACACGGAAATACGGGACATCCACAGTGATGACCTGCTGAACATGTGGAGAGAAGAAGCTGGCACTTTTCCCGGAGCGGACAGAATCACTTACGGGTCTGTGGGTGTGGGGCCCGGTGGCAAAGCAATCGAATTCAAATTGCTGGCCCCCAGTGACAAAGTCGATCAATTGCTGGCAGCAACAGAGGCGGTCAAAACACAACTCGGCGAATTCGCTGGAGTGTACGACATTGCCGATGACAATACACCCGGAAAATGGGAGTTCCAGTTCCGCGTGAAAGATCGAGCTTTGTCGACCGGAGTTACGCCAACCGACCTCGGGACCACGGTTCGCAATGCATACTTCGGAGCAGAAGTCATGCGTCTGCAAAGAGGACGACACGATGTCAAGCTCATGGTGCGTTACCCTGAAGATGAACGAGGAAGCCTCGTTGACTTCCGCGAAATACGAATACGCACAGCCGATGGTGTCGAACGCCCCATCACGGAACTTGCCGAGATCGACTATGAGAGGGGATTTTCTGAAATCAACCGTGTAGATCAAATTCGTTCCATCACCATTTCCGCCGACTTGGATGAAACGAAAGCCAACGCGAACCGGATCATTGACGAACTTCAAGGAAAATATCTCCGGCGTTGGAATCGGGCCTATCCTGCCGTCAGCTTCCGCTGGGAAGGACAACGTGAACAAAGTCGCGATTCTGTGGGAAGCCTGATGAAGGGCTTTGGCATCGCCGTTCTGGCCATGTTTGTCCTACTCGTGCTTCAGTTCCGCAGCTACATCCAGCCCATGCTGATTCTTGCCATCGTTCCGTTCGGGATGATCGGCGCGGTGTGGGGTCATGCCTTGCTGGGCTTACCACTGACACTCTTCAGCATGTTCGGACTGGTAGCCTTGTCTGGAGTCGTCATCAATGACTCCATTGTGCTCATTGACTTCATCAATACGCGAGTGCGAGATGGCATTCCGATTCGCGAAGCGCTGCTGGAATCCGGCCAACGCCGTTTCCGTCCGATCATGCTTACAAGCATGACCACCATCGCCGGCCTGATTCCATTGATGCTCGAACGTTCCTTTCAGGCCCAGCTTCTGATTCCCATGGCTGCCAGCCTGGCGTTCGGCTTAGCGCTGGCCACCTTCCTGGTTTTGCTACTCGTGCCAACTTTCTACCTGCTCTACGCAAGATTGCTCGCCCTGTGTGGCGTATCAGTCCACGAAGGAACAGCCTGAACAGCAGCCAGCCCAAAGCAATGGCAGCGATGGAGCGACAGGCCAACACAGCTCTGCGACACCAGAAACCTGTCACGGGCGGCCTTCGGAATCCATGTTCAGCAGCAGTGACACGATGAAAGATAGCGGCAGGAACCACAGCCGCCGCCAAAGTCATTTTCCGCTGAAATGGTGTAGATCACTGACTCGACCATCACCGCAAACACAAACCACGAACCAGCCAGGGACGTGCGCTCACGCGTGGACACCCTGCGTTCGACAGACTCATTCCTCGTCGACAGCATCATCAGGAATGTTCAGATTCGTGCTGACGTTTTGCACATCATCATGCTCATCAATCGCCTGCAACAACCGCACTACTTTCTTTGCGATGCCAGCTTCCACGTCAACCATTGTTTGGGGCAAGCGAGTCACTTCCTTGACTTCCATTGCCAACTCTGCTTTCGACAGGGCTTCTTCCAGATCGTGAAACTGGTCTGGCGCGCAAGTGACCTGCAGTTTTCCATCATCCGTAGTTTCGACATCATCACCCCCATTTTCGAGAGCAACTTCCATGACGGTCTCCTCGTCGACCGCCTCAGCATCAAAAATGAACAGCCCTTTGCGTTCAAAAAGATAGGAAACACATCCAGACTTGCCAATTTCGCCACCCAACTTTGAAAAAATGGATCGCAGTTCTGGACCAGTCCGATTGCGGTTGTCAGTGAGTGTTTCACACATCACTGCGACACCACCTGGCCCATAGCCTTCGTAGACAATTTCTTCGAGATCTCCTCCCGCAAGCTCTCCAGTTCCACGTTTGATAGCTCGGGTGATATTGTCCTTGGGCATGCTGACAGCTTTTGCATCGTCAATCGCTTTCCGCAACCGGAAGTTCGCATTGGGATCTCCACCGCCATTTTTCGCGGCAACGATGATTCCCTTGCTTAACTTGCTCCAGAGCTTTCCCCTTTGCGCATCGACACGTCCTTTACGGTGCTGGATATTGGCCCACTTTGAATGTCCTGCCATGGCAAATCTTGTCAAATTTTCGGGAGTAGAATCGCTCCGAACAGTCTCCACGGAGTCTGCAAGGCGGAACGAGGGTAATACGAAAGGTGCCGAGTTACCTAACGTGGTTTACGCTTGGTCAACTTTCGATTCGATGATTTCTTGGAACTGGCTTTTTTGGCTGGCCCCGTCTTTTTCGCAACAGTTTTTTTCTTTGCCGTTGATGTTTTTTTGGAAGTCGTTTTTTTGGTTACGGCGTTCTTCTTGGTCGTCTTTTTTGTTGCGGCTTTCTTGGCTGTTTTCTTGGCTGTTTTCTTGCTCACAGCCTTCTTGCTCGCAGCCTTTTTCGTTGGCGTTGCTTTCTTGGCCGGCGACTTCTTAGCTGTTGTCGCTTTCCTGGTTGCAGCCTTCTTGGCCGGCGTCACTTTTTTACTGGCCTTCTTGGAGGCTTTCGCCTTTTTAACGGCTGGTTTTTTGGTTGCTTTTTTGGTCACGTCTGACTTGGATTCGGCCTTTTTCTTCGCCGGCTTCTTGGCAGGTTCGACTTTCTTGGTTGCAGCCTTTTTCTTGGTTGCCTTGCTGGCTGCAGCCTTCTTGGCAGCAGCTTTGGCTGTTTCTTTTGCTGCCGCTTCTGCCGCCGGCAGTTCTTTGACCGGTTCTTTTACCTTCTTCTTTTTCGGTGGATTTTTGGCAGCTTCAATGGCCGCCCGCTCAGCTGCCTCAGCGGCCAGTTTTGCTGCAGCTTTCTCCTCGATTTTACGTTTCACAACACGTTTCTTTGCCGCTTTCTTGCTGGCCAACCACTCATCGAGTCTCTTACTTGACCCTTTGCTGACCGCATCAATGAAGGCCCGCGCAGACTTGTCTTTTACATTCTTGTTCAACGCGACAGCAGCCTGGTGCAGGAGCCCGGAAAACTCGCTTCCTTTGCTCTTGGGAATGGCGCGTTCAAGCCCTGGTACTTTCCCGGAGTTCGCCTCCTGCTGTGAAGCAATTTCGGTACACAACATGATTACCATGGCTGAGTAATCGATTGGAATCGAGTGTCCTCCGAGGCCCTGTTGCACCGTGTAACTGAGAACAAAAGGTGTCATTCCCGGCATTTTCTCGAACTTATTGACCGCTTTGCCCAGATTTTCTTTTTTCAAGTGGTCCAAATCAAAGGTATAAAATTCTTCGAAAATGGCCTGAAGGTTGCTTTTCAAGCGACGTGCAGCGACCACCGGTTCAGGCAATCGCGAAAGGACTTGTGCCAGCTCTGTAACCGTGGTGACACGAACTTCGTTCCAGTCATAGAACTCCTGCTCACACTTCGCCATGCCCTCATCGGCCAGATCGGCTGGCGTATCCTCCAAAAGCGATGCATAGAGCACGTGCTCAAGTAGGGGGCGGGCGGGCTGCGTTGGCAGTGGTTTGTAATGTTTTTTGAGGGCAGTGTTGAGCTTGCCAATCAGGGTTGCACGCTTAGTTGCAGACATCTCGTTTTGTCAGATCAAAGGTAATGTCGGGTGGAATGAATCGCCAGGCGATCACGATTGTATGTTCATGTCAGGGTCCGATTCGGGGGAATCTGCCTGCGTCACCGGGTTGTCGATCTGTTCGGCTTCGACCAGATCGTCCGAGGCAACGCTATCAGCAGAAACACTTGCCTCCTCTTCGTTTTCCCGTTTAATTTTTTCGAGTATTTCGCCCACCAGCAGTGAGTGTTGGATTCCCTTGTCAATCACAAACTGCAAGCGGGGGGTGTATCTTGCTTCAATCCTCGAAGCTATGCGACTCTGCAAAAATCCCGCCGCATTCTGGAGTCCGCGTAGTGAGAGCTGTTGCTGTGACTCATCTCCCATGATGCTGACTGCAATCTGTGCTTCACGCATGTCAGGACTGACTTTCACTCCCACGACGGTGACATCCTGCACCCGCGGGTCCCGTAATTCAGTCAGAATCGAAGCAGCAACGACTTCGCGAATCGCTTCAGCTGCTTTTAACAAACGTCTACTGGTCACAGACAAAAAGTGGGTTGGGGTAAAGTGGGAGGGGGATTAAGAATCGCACAGGATCGGAAGCTCGGTTTCATGTCAACTCATGAACAACCAAGGACTCCAACGGTACATCATTCTTCGTCATTTTGTCTCGCTGCCCCTTGGCATTCCCGCTGAACCGGGCTCCAGTTGTGTCATCAAGTTTTCAAGTTGGCGGGACTGGGAGAAGCCTGCAACTACCCGTTCCAGTCTCGCATCCCGGATTCCGCACGACTTCGTTCAATCAATTCGTTCAACCAAACTCTGTCGCTGTGCCTTCTGGCTGTCAATCAAGCGTTCTCGCGACCTCTTCAATGCGATAAGCTTCCAGAACATCATCCTGTTTCACATCATTGAAACCTGAAAGACGAATACCGCATTCCATTCCACGCGGCACTTCTTTGACGTCTTCCTTGATACGCTTCAACGAATCGAGCGGATAATCACCGATGGTCCTGCCATCGCGATTGACTCGGATACGGCAGCCACGCTGAATCGATCCCTGAGCCACATAACAACCCGCAATGCTGCCGACGCGACTGATCGAGAAAACCTGTTTGACAAGAGCACGCCCCAGTTCAACGATGCGTTCTTCCGGTTTCAAACGACCTTCGATCATGGCCTTGATATCATCGGTCAGTTTGTAGATGACGTCGTATCGCCTGACCTCAACATCACGTTTGTCGGCAAGAGATCGAGCCTGCTCATCTGGAATGACATTGAAGGCAGCAATGACAGCATCTGATGCCGAAGCCAGAGTCACATCTGCCAGAGTCACACCACCAACGCTTCTTTGCAGAACACGGACTTCGACTTCCGGGTTATCAAGTTTGCTGAGCTCTTTATCGATTGCTTCGAGCGATCCCTTCACATCTGCTCTGATGATCAGATTCAACTTGACTTTTTCTTCCTGCTGGCCCAGACGGCCTTCCTGAAGCATTTCCTGAAAGTTCTCAAACGAAACCTTCGTGGTCACTCCAGACAGATTTTCCTGACTGCTTGCATGGGCACGACTGCTCGCAATTTCGCGTGCTTTACTGATGTCATCAAGCACATGGAATCGCTCACCTGCACCAGGTGCCTGATCAAACCCCATGACGTTTACCGGTGTACTCGGTCCAGCACTTTCCAAGGGTTCGCCGGTGAGCGTGTCTGACATCGCCCGAACGCGTCCATGGGACGCACCACAGACCAGCACGTCACCAACACTTAACGTTCCATTTTGAACGATCAACTTGGCCACGACACCACGATCTCCCTGCTGTTCGGACTCAAGACAGACACCCAAAGCAGAACGCCCCGGGTTTGCCTGATACTCGTTGAGTTCAGCAATCGTGAGTAACGTTTCCAGCAGTTCATCCATCCCGGTGCCTTTGATCGCACTGGTTGGCACCACCTCGACGTCGCCACCCCATTCACTAGGGGTCAACTGATGCTCCGTCAGTTGTGTCATGACTCGATTGGAATCCACGCCCTCGAGGTCGATTTTGTTCATGGCCACTACGATCGGAACTTCGGCCGCCTTGGCGTGGCTGATCGCCTCTTCGGTCTGCGGCATGATGCCGTCATCCGCAGCAACGACCAGAACGGCTATATCGGTGACGTTTGCACCGCGTGCTCGCATTTCCGTGAACGCCTCGTGACCGGGCGTATCCACGAAAGTCACACTTCTGCCATCCTTCTGAACCTCGTAAGCGCGAATGTGCTGGGTGATCCCACCAGCCTCACCGCTGACAACATCGATTCCGATCAGATAGTCCAGCAAACTGGTTTTTCCATGGTCGACATGTCCAAGGAATGTCACGATTGGCGCTCGCGACACGAGCTCGTCTGGATCATCCTCCTGCTCTTCCAACCCAGCGATAAGCGAATCTTCGAGCGTCTCTGCTGCTTTCAGTTCCAACTGAAGCTCCATCTCGGCAGCGACCAATTCGGCTGTTTCGAAATCAAGCTCCGAGTTGATATTCAATCCAACTTGAAGTCCCATTCCCATCAAGGTTGCCAACACTTTCCCGACGGGTACGCCTGCGGCTTCGGAAAAGGAACGAATGGTACAGGGCAGTTCAAGAACGACAGCATCTTTTCTCGGCGCGGCAGTGTTGACACCTTTACGGCGTTTCTGTCCCTGCCTTCCACTTCTCGGTGTTCGCGAACCAAAACCGCTACTTTGCTCGATAGCAGCCCGGCCTCGCCCTTTGCCACGAACACGTTCGGCCCGTGGACTGGCCATCCCGGCCAGCTTGCGACGAGGCTTGTCCTCGTCCATTTCACGTTTTTTATCGCCAGTGAATCCGCTCAGACCGGAACCCCGCTTGCCAGCTCCAGAACGCTTTTTCTCTTTGTCGTCCGACGCGAGTTCTTCCAGCGGTGCCCGCATGCCCTGGCGATGGCCAGCGATGACATCCTTGCTGAGTTTTACGTCTGGCTTCTGAGCCTTTGGTTCGCCACTGGCAGCCTTCTTCGGTGCTGGCTCAGCGACTTCCGGGAGTGACGCCATCTTCACGTTGATTCGGGGTTCGCGTCGCTTACCCTTTGCCGACTCAGTTTTTTTCTCGCCAGTCGATGCTGGCCTATCCAAAGACCTCATCTTTCCACCGGCGACAGTTGAATCGCGCCGCACTGGTGCAACGGGTTCAGTGCCGGAACCACCACCTTTACGGGCCCCCATCCGATTCTTGATACGACTGCCCAGCGAAGCTGGCTTGGTCGTCTCTGCAGCAGCGGCGTCACTCTGGCCCGCTTGCCCCTGCTCCTCGGGTTTCACCACCGATGGCTCAACCGGCGCCGGAGCTCTCGGTGCAGGCGTCGCGCGTTTGACCGGCTTTTCCGATGCTTCACTCGCAGCATTCCGACTGGAACTGCGGCCTACCTTGATGGCGACATGCTTCCGCTCCGCAGGAACAACATCCCGAACAGCGGTTGGCGCGGATTTGGCTGCAGGCGCAGCGGTTGGTTCGGGCTTTCCAGCCCCAGAGAGGTGGTCTCGAACTTTCTGAGCCTCTTCATCTGAGAGGCTAGCCAATGCTGAGCCTTTGCCGGTGATACCGACTTTCTTGACAAGATCTACAAGATCTTTACTGTCAACTTTCAGTTCTTTTGCGAGCGCGTAAATGCGTGCGGGCACGTGCGGAAATCCTGTCGATTCGTTTTGGGAACCCGCCGTGCGAACGTTGTAGTTCGTTGAGATTCGTACGGGGAAATGCCCGATTCGCGGGCGGGTTCAATGGTCTGTATTCGGTCACATACTGGTATTCCTCCATCGCCGCGGCAGGTCAAAAAACCTCCCACGTCGGGGATCATCCAACGATCTCCCAGATTCTCGTCTGGGCCAACTCGCACCTAGAATAGCGAAAAACATGCTTGGCGCAGAGGTCTTCCAAGCCACTTTCCTGCGGAAACCCGGCAAGTTTTCCGCATCATGGAAGATAAATCGATTTTTCCGTGGCCGAATCAGCCATTCTCGGGTGTTGTTTCAGCGGACTCATCGCTGCTCTCAGAGACGGCCTCTTGGGGGGGCTGCTCGGTAGCGACCGCCGGTTCATCAGCATCTGGCGTTTCCGGCTCACTTGCTGGCGTATCGGACTCCGTGGGTGGAGTTTCGGCCTCCGTTTCACCTTCTACGGTCTCTTCCCCCGCTGCGGCTGCGGCATCCCCCTGATTCTGCTCTCGCTCTCGCCTGACACGTCGTTCCTCAGCAGCAGCCTCCTCAGCTTCCTCCGCCATTTTTTCAGCAACGTCGACCACCCGGTCAACATCCTCTGCCGACAAGCCACTCATTTCCATGAATTGATCCGGCTCGATGACGGAAAGGTCATCGTAGGACAGGTAGCCCTGTTCGACCAGACTTTGGGCAATTTCCTCCGTGACCCCCTCAATTTGACTGAAGCCGGTGACGGCACGCTCGATTTGATCTTCCAGTTCCGAGCCAGTCATGATCTCGATATCCCAGCCACACAACTTACTGCCCAAACGGACATTTTGGCCTCGGCGACCAATGGCAAGCGACAACTGATCTTCTTGCACCAGAACGATGGCGCGGCCGATCATATCGCAGAGCAGCACCTGCTCGACTTCCGCAGGCTGCAATGCATTTGGAATGAGGACTTCGGGATCGTCGCTGAAACGGACTACATCAATGTGTTCGCCGGCAAGCTCCTCACGCACAGCCTTGATGCGACTGCCGCGATAACCGACGCAGACCGCAATCGGGTCAATTTGGCTATCGACGCTGCTCACGGCCACCTTGCTACGGTACCCAGGCTCACGACTGATCGATTGGATGGAAATGATCTCCTCACCAATCTCGGGTATTTCCTGCTCAAACAGCCTCTGGACCAACTGTGGCCGTGTACGGCTCAGGACAACGCGGACTCGGTTGCCGGTTGCTCGAACCTCAAAGACGACCGCTCTCACACGCTCACCAGCATGCAAAGTTTCGCCCGGAATCTGCTCACTACGAGGCAGAATCGCCTCCACATTGCCAAGATTGACCGTCGCAACCCCACCGTCGGCTCGACCAATGATTCCGCTAACGATGTCGCCAATCTGCTCGCGATACTCGAGCATCAAAGAATCACGCTCGGCTTCCTTCACCTTCTGGATGATGACTTGCTTGGCAGTCTGTGCACCGATTCGTCCGATCTGATCCTCGCCCAACTGCTCCCCGGCAAGCGAGGCATTAATACGGCCGTTTTCCCGATCCAGCTGGACGGTGATATCAGCTTCCTCGCCATATTGCCGTTTAGCTGCGGTCTGCAAAGCTGATTCGATTGCAATGAATACCAGCTCCTTATCAATGTTCTTCTCACGATGCAGAGAGTCTACGTATCGAAGAATATCTTGTGGATTCATATCGATTTAAGAGAGTTGAAAGGAGCGACCGCTGGATACGAACAAAAAAACTGCCCGAACCTTCTACGGGCCCGGGCAAGCGATTTTGCACGACGTTGCACAGACCTTATCGATCTTCCGACCGGGTGTCAACCAATCAGCCTTGCAGTAGGTCGTGCTCAGTGTACCTGCCGGTGAGAAACTACCCGAATCGCCGAACTCAATCCGATTCATCGCACCGCCGGGCAATTTCCCAAAAGAATGATGGCTACATCGGCAAGCCAAAAGCCGCTTGGGATAGGGTATTTCCCATCACCCAAACCTATTCCGCAGACACCAAAAAAGTGTCGCGATGCTCTTAAAAAGCATCGCCAACCAGGGCCCGCCCAACACTGCGTCCAAGTAACCTGCCACCGCCGGTCTCGCCCCCCCTCTCAGGAACGCCCAAATTACCGATCATGCCCACAGCACCGCGTTGGCAAACCGGGTAAAATCCATCCAGAGAGCCCAAACCCTGACAACGTGTTCCACGGCATCACGAACACTGATCCAAAATGCGTTGTTTGCTTTTCATGCACTCTCGCCCAACTCCTGTATAGATTTCCAGATGCAACGCACCTCGAACTGTTCTTATGCATGATTGAAGAAAACGCACGATAGATAAAGGTCCGCCAGCAAACTCGACAACACAAGTCTCTTGGCTCAACTGACATTGACACCGCTGACTTCATCACCGTCCGAACAGGGCGACAACGCCTTGCCGACAAGAACACCATTTTTCTTTCATGTCGCATTCACGAGAACAGTCCGATCCAGATACGACGGTATTGATTGCCGAAGATGACCCCGTCTTTCGTCGCTTACTTTCCATGGCTGTGGATCGTTTGGGAGTCAAAGTGGAAACTGCCTGCGATGGCGAGGAGGCATATCAAAGACTGCAACAAGGGGGAATTACTTTTCTGGTTCTTGACCACCAGATGCCCCGTTGCACGGGAATTGAAGTTTTAGAGCGAATGGAAGCAGGCAATTCAGACAAAGCCGAATTACCGCCAACCATCCTCTGTACCGCCAAAGGCTACGAAATCGACGGCCCAGCTTTGACGAAGCGTTTTGGCCTGGTGGCAATTCTGCACAAGCCATTCAGTTCGACACAGCTTGGCAAGTTAATTTCCCAGAATCTCCCCTGACGAAATAGTGATCACGGGAAGTCCAGGCCATGACACAAACGGATCTGGAGCAAGTGGCTTCCGTGTACCGCAGCGCATCCCCAACGACAACCTGCAACTCTTGATCTGCATGATTTCCGCCAATCCGGTAAAATCAGCAACTCACCACATCACCTCTGCTTCCCGCCTGACTCTCCGGAAAAAACGGATGCATCAATCATCGCTTCCATTTCTTACCCTGCTTGCGATACATCTTGTCATTGATCCGTTGCAAGCGCAGGAACCTGACACGACACGCGCAGGAAATGAAAAAGTAGCCGAAATCATGCGGACATTCGGTGGCAGAGGAGTGATGGCGGATGATTCCGAACCGACTTCGGCCGATGAGGCTGTCGAGCTTTTTGAGGTTCGTGAAGGTTTTGAAATTGATGTCGTTGCCAGTGAACCCGTTGTCGCTCAACCACTGTTTGTCAGTTGGGATTCACGAGGTCGGATGTGGGTTGTCCAGTATCGTCAGTATCAATATCCGGCAGGATTGAAAGTGATCCGCTTTGACCAGCATCTGCGTGCAGTATTCGACAAGGTCCCCGACCCTCCTCCATCGGGAACACCAGGGCTCGACAAAATTACAGTGCACGAGGACACAGACGGGGATGGCTTTTTTGACAAACACAAAGAGGTCATATCGAATCTCAATATTGCCACTTCAGTGCAAGTGGGAAACGGCGGAATCTGGGTGTTGAACCCACCCTACCTGCTTCGATACCCGGATGCAGACCGGGATGATGTTCCCGACGGTGATCCGGAAGTCCATCTTTCAGGCTTCGGTATTCAGGACACGCACTCTGTCGCCAACAGTCTGTTGTGGGGACCTGATGGCTGGCTTTATGGATGCAACGGCAGCACAACCGTTGGTGATGTCAGTTCAGCGGTCACCAAAGGGGTACGCTTTCAGGGCCAATGTGTTTGGCGTTATCATCCCAAAACACTGGTTTTTGAGATCTACGCTGAAGGCGGAGGCAACACATTCAGCCTGGACATTGATTCCAAAGGCCGCGTGTTCACTGGCACCAACGGTGGAAACACCCGGGGATGGTACTTTCCTCAAGGCAGCTACTCTGCAAAAAACTGGGGAAAGCATGGTCCGCTGACCAATCCCTACGCCTTTGGTTTCTTCCCGCCGATGAAATTTGAAGGTGACGGCCGACGATTTCCGCAAGCTTTCTGCATCTACGAAGGCGGGGCGTTCCCCGAAGATTTCGACAGCTCAATCATCGCGCCAAACGCCTTGCATAATCTTGTCTGGCACAGCAAGAGACTGCCAGACGGATCAACGTATCGCACCGTCGATCAACCAGATCTTCTTGCCACGAAAGATCGCTGGTTCAGACCGGTTTATTCTGGAGTAGGACCCGACGGAGCGGTCTACATAGCAGACTGGTATGACACGCGGTTAAGCCATGTCAGTCCAGTCGACAACTGGCACAAAGAGAGTGGCCGGGTTTACCGCATTGTTCCCAAGGGAGGATTGCCGGGATACGGTAAGGGTGATCTGCACGAACGCAAGATAGGTGATCTGATTTCATGTCTTCAGCATCCCAACAAATGGATTCGTCAAAGGGCAACACTGGAAATTGGATGGCGGGGTGACAAGAGCGTGGTCAGCGAACTTGCCAATCTTGTCGAAACGGGTTCGCTGGAGGCACTGTGGGCGATCAACCTGCTGGGGGAACTGACGGATGATCGTGCTGAAAAATGGCTGGCGAATCAGCACGCCGACATTCGCCGTTGGGTAATTCGTCTTTTGGGTGATCAACACCGAGCTCATGTCGCCCTGATTGAGACGGCAAAGCAGGAATCTGACGTTCAGGTGCGTAGTCAACTGGCTGCTACTGCCAAACGCATCGATGGCAAAGTCGCCCTGCCGATCATTGAGGCTCTGCTGGCCAATGATGAGGACACCTCTGACCCGCACATGCCATTGATGGTCTGGTGGGCACTGGAAAGCCAGGCTTCACAATGGCCTGAAATCGGGCATTTACTTTCACAGGAAAAAACCTGGAAATCTGTTCTTTTCCGGGATCATATCGCCAGTCGACTGATGCAGCGATACGCGGCATCAGGAACTCCCATCGAACTGGAACGTTGTGCTGAGATTCTTGCAATGGCACCAGACGAGGCGTACCGCGACCTGCTCATGACCGGCTTGAATCGTGCCTTTCAAGGACAGTCATTACCACAGCTTCCACCTGCCCTGAAAACAGCGCTGGACACTTACCAAAAACGACTGGGTGATTCCGGGCTTGTACTCGGAATGCGTCAGGGCAATCCAGAGGCTGGTGAAAAAGCGATTGGTTTGCTGAAAAACCGAACTGCCGACCTGGGAACCCAACTGGAAATTGCAAACACGCTTGGTGAAGTGAAGTACTCTGCTGCTGTGCCGACACTGCTTAAATTGGCGACAGGCCAATACACACAGGAACCCGCGTTGCAACGCGTTGCCATGCGATCGCTCACCCAGTACGACGATGCATCCATCCCAAAATCACTCGTTTCAGCTTTTGGCAGCCGTATTTCGGGAGAACACGGACTCAGAGCGACCGCGTGTCGCACATTGGCAAGCCGCCCCGCATGGGCCAAAGTCCTGCTTTCAGAACTGAACGCGTGGCGTCTACGACGCGACCAAATTCCAGCTGATGTTGTACAGCAACTGCGTGCATACGAAGACACGGACATCGCGGCACTTGTCGAACAGGCCTTTGGAAAGTCAATTGATTCAGCATCTGAAAAAATTGCTGAGCTTACAAGACTTCGTGAAATCCTGACCACGAAATCCGGAGATCAGCAGAAAGGCAAAACCCACTTCTCAAAACGCTGTGGCAACTGCCATCAGCTGTTTGGGGAAGGCAAGAAAGTGGGGCCGCCACTGGATGGTTACGAACGTGGAAACCTCACTTTCTGGCTGAACGCGATTGTGGAGCCCAGTCTGGAAATTCGTGAGGGATTCCAGTCCTATCTGGTACTTACCAAGGACGGCCGGGTGCTCAACGGCATGATTGCTGCCCAGGACCCCAAAACAGTTACATTGAGAAATGCTGACAACCAACTCAGCGTGATCAGTCGTGACGAGATCGAAACACTCAAGGCAATTCGCACGTCATTGATGCCAACAGATGTTTTGAAGGACATGACTCCGCAAGAGCTTCGAGACCTTTTCGCGTACCTTTCTCTGGGAGCAAAAAAATGAACAGCGTGATTCGCACTGAAGCCCGGCAAAACCGGCGTCAATTCATGCAGGCATCGGTTGCGGTTGCTGCTGGGTCACTTGCAGCCAATGCACTTGCAGCACCTGCAAACAAGCCGGAAACACCAATCAGCAATCCGCTATGCGTTTTCACCAAACCATTCAATTCGCTTTCGTTTGACGAACTTGCGGACCGCATCGCAGAATTGGGATTCGACGGCATTGAGGCCCCCATTCGCAAGGGTGGCCACATTGAACCTGAAAAGGTCACCGAAGAGCTGCCTGCCCTTGTTGAAGCATTGAATAAACGCAAGCTTGAAATCACAGTCCTGACTTCTGACATCAACGACCCTGATGATCCCTTGACAGAACGGGTCCTGAGAACTGCTGCAACACTTGGGATCAAACGATACCGGATGAAATACTTCAAGTACGATCTGAATGGGGACATTTTCGCACAGATCGAACAATGGAGACCGAAACTGAAGCAACTTGCTGCCATGAATCATGATTTTGGAATCACGGCTGTTTACCAAAACCATGCTGGCAGCAACTATCTCGGCGCTCCCCTATGGGATCTGAAACTTGCGTTGAAGGGCATCAGCCCGGCGGACATTGGAGTTGCATACGACATACGTCATGCAACGGCAGAAGGTGGCATGAGCTGGCCTCTCACGTTCAAGATGATCCAACCCTCCATCGACACCGTCTACGTCAAGGACTTTGTCTGGAAAGAAGAAGACAAGAGGCCTGCGAACGTTTCACTTGGCAGCGGTCGTGTTGACAAGAAATTCTTCAAGATGCTTGCAGAAACAGGATTTTCCGGGCCGATCTCGCTTCACGAAGAGTATCTGGACCATCGAAATCCGGAACTGGTCCCAGAGCATCTGGCAGCAATCAAAACCGATTTGGCAGCACTTCGAACCTTGCTCAAAACAGATTGATGCCGCCCAATTTCCGGCCATTTACCTCTTCACTTTCAAAACGCCTCCTCACTGGTAACCATCCGATGAAAAGCTTACTCGCCGTCCTGGCAATCGGTCTCTGGTGTGTGTCTCCGAGCTGCACATTCGCACAAATCAATGGGACTGAAGCTCCAATTTTTGTCTGGCCCGATCTGGCACCTGGGGAAACACAACGAACAACGGGTACTCAATTACCGATGCGAGCGGTCGACAAACCTCCCATCCTGCGTATTGAAAAAATCAGGCGACCACCGATGCATGTCTATCCAGCTACTGGAAATGCAAATGGAGCAGCTGTTTTGATTTTGCCCGGAGGTGGTTTCGGTAAGGTGGTACCGAATCTGGAAGGTTCGGAAGCAGCTGAGTGGCTTTGCCAAATGGGGGTTACGTGTTTTGTCCTCAACTACCGCACGCGACTTCCCGGCAACACCAGTGAACCACCGTGGAAAAGGCCTCTACAAGATGCGCAACGGGCGATGAGATGGATACGTGCCAACGCGAAGAAATGGAATCTCGACCCTGGACAAATCGGGCTCCTGGCTTTTTCCGCTGGAGGACAGGTGGGGGCGATCATGATCACCAACAGAGACGCCGCCTATGAGTCCATTGACAGTACTGACACGCATCCGTTTCGACCGGACTTTGCCATGCTGGTATACCCGTGGAACATGTACAACAAAGAAACGGATCAACTGATGCCGGTCATCCGTGTCAACAAAAACACGCCACCATCGTTCATTGTGCACACTCACGATGATGCCTCAACTTCGCTTGGCAGCGTGCTTCTCTACGCTGACATGAAACGAAACAATGTGCCTGCGGAACTGCACGTATACGAAACCGGTGGTCATGGCTACGGCACACGTGAACGTCCAAACTCAAACATTGGTTCATGGAAAGACCGCGCAACCGACTGGCTGGAACGCAGGTTGCCTCGTTGAAAACAGCATTCATCTGGAAATCGGGTCATCAGCCAAAACCGGCGTTCGATCCTTGCTGGCCGGATAGAGCTGATTTGTAATCCCCACCTACCCGCGAGCAACTGCCAGACACGGCCCCGAAACAGATAATCTGTTCCGGACACTGGTTACAGGGCTTACAAATGAAGGGCTTACAAATAATCCGCCAGCAACACTTTTTGATTTGCCAACACGGAAGCTTCCGCAGCCAAGCACATCGCTACTGACCACCGGCCATCATCTGCTGAACAGTGCAGTGGCACACCATCACGGATCGCGTGGACCATTCTTTCGATCTGATCCTCAAGTTCGAACAGTTCACCTGTGGGTTTGTCGATAGGGACATCAACGACTTCGTCACCATTGAAAGCGCGAAGCGAAAAAGTGGGATGCCGCGTACGGTCCATTGCCCCACTCCATGAGGCCCACAGCGCGCCCTTTGTTCCTGTCACCTTGATAGTCTGATGATGTTCAAAAGCCGCCAACGTCTGAGACACGACAGCATAGGCGCCACCAGTAAAGTGCATGACTGCACTGAAGTTATCATGCAATTCAGGGTGATCTGGTTGTCGTGAATTTGCGGTGGCATAGATACTCTCGGGTTGCCCGGCAGCTTCGAGGTACCAACGTGCCAAATCAAAGAAATGGATCGGTTCTTCGAGAATCCAACTACCGACGCGATCTATATCGTACCGCCAACCGTCAGCTCCCTGACGGTATGGATTCCGCGAAAGCTCAACCAATGCGTACAGTGGATCACCAATGTAGCCTTCATCAATCATTGATTTTGCCTTGCCCCACATCGATGACAAACGCAATTCATGCCCCACGGCAAAGAGGCTGCCTTTTTCACGTGCCAGACGAATCATGTCATCACATTCATCGACCGAAACTCCCATGGGCTTTTCCAACAGCAGATGTTTTCCTGTTTCCAACACAGCTGAAGCCACCTCGTGATGTAAATGGCTTGGTACCACCACGTCGACGAAATCCAGGTCCTCTCTCGCCACCAATTCGCGAAAATCACGGTAGATATCTGCATCTGGATAAGCATCCTTGGCCGCAGATGCTGACGCGTCACTGGGAACTGCAATCGCCACCAGGTCAACTCCTTCAGTGACTTTTATGGCATTGGCATGATGCTGCCCCCACGCGCCAAAACCCACCAAACCGGCTTTCAAGTGCTTTTCATTCATCGTTCCGCACTTCCTTTCCCCAAGTTCTGAAAACAGATCATTTCAAAATCAATCCGGCTCGACCTTTGCCATGAACGAAGCGTGCTGTGATTCGATTCACAAAACAAACTACGCGTCGGATTCATTGCTTCCGCCAAACATAATCTGATTCCAAAGATGTTCCAATCACCCGGACGAAAAGCTGATCCCGTTGACTCCAATGACATCCAAATCTTCAGGATACGCCCCGAACTGATGCCGATCCGTTACATTATTGCCGAAGGCTGCATATCCACGATGCATCACAGCAATTCTTAACACATCACAGAGGAGAGAAAGTCATCGGACAGGAAACGATTCAGCTTGCCAGTGGTCGCGAAGTCGCTGCGGTAGGCCTTGGCCTTTGGAAAATCGAGCAGGAAGCGACCGCTAGAGTAGTTGAAGAAGCAATCGAATGTGGCTACCGCCACTTTGACAGTGCGTGTGACTATGGCAATGAAGAACAGACAGGACATGGCTTGACCGCGGCATTCTCAAAAGGAATTGTGCAGCGGGAAGATATCTGGGTGACATCCAAACTATGGAACACATACCACCGAAAAGAGCATGTACGTTCAGCCTTGGAAAAAACCCTGCACGACCTTCAACTTGACTATCTCGATCTGTACTTGATGCATTTCCCGATCGCACAGAAGCATGTGCCCATAGAGACCCGTTATCCACCTGGCTGGTTCACAGATCCCGATGCGGAACACCCGATCGTGGAAGCCGACCGTGTTCCGATTATCGAAACATGGCGAGCGATGGAGGAACTCGTCGAGGCAGGACTGGTGAAAGAAATCGGAGTATGCAATTTCGGTTGTTCATTGTTGCGTGATCTGATGAATCAGGCAGACATAATGCCGGCAATGCTTCAGATCGAAATGCACCCTTACCTGACACAGGAAAAACTGACCCGATTCTGTAAAGAATCGGGTATCGGCATCACCGCATTTTCACCATTGGGAGCACAATCCTATTTCCAGTTGAACATGGCAGAAGCCGGCGAGTCTCTTTTGGAAAATGATGTGATCAAGGAAATCGCCTCAGAGCACCAGTGTTCTCCGGCACAGGTACTTCTGCGTTGGGGAATCCAACGTGGAACCTCCGTAGTGCCGAAGACCAGCAATGTTGCACGATTGAGGGAAAACATCGCTGTTCATGACTTCGAACTAAGCAGCCAGGAAATGGCATCCATCGCAGGGCTGAATCGAAACCGTCGTTTCAATGATCCTGGTGATTTCTGTGAATCAGCGTTCAACACCTTTTTCCCAATTTATGAGTGATCAACAACGATGATTGAGCTATCTCCAGTCACGGTCACCCTGGAAAACCAGCAACAGCATGGGGAAACGGTTTTTCCGTATGCGTTATGCTGCCAGAAAAGCGATGCGTCTTTAGCGGATGCAATCTCCTGGATGAACAGACAGAAAACCGACTTACTGGATCTTGCGACTCAACATGGTGCTGTCCTGCTGCGAGACTTTCCTGTTTCAAATGCCATTGACTTCGATGCGATGGTGTGTGCTTTGGAGTTAAATAATTTCCCGTACAGGAAATCCCTATCCAATGCTGTTCGTATCAACCGGACCGACAGGGTCTTTTCTGCAAATGAAGCTCCCTCGGAAGTCCGTATTTTCTTTCATCACGAAATGGCCCAGACGCCACTGTACCCACGCTGGATTTTTTTCAATTGTGAAGTCGCTGCACCGCAGGGTGGTGCAACCCCACTTTGCCGATCCGACGTTCTGTATGAACGCATCCGTAACACGTACCCGCAGTTCGCCGCCATGTGTGAAGAGAAAGGGCTTCGTTACACGAATGTCATGCCAAATGATGATGACGCCAATTCTGGCATGGGAAGAAGCTGGCGAAGTACCCTCGGCGTCGACAGCCGAAATGCAGCAGAACTTCGACTTGCCGATCTTGGATACACCTGGCAGTGGCTGCCTGATGGCTGCCTGAGGTCAACCTCTCCACCGCTCCCTGCCGTGATGGAAGTATCTGACGGTCGCAAAGTCTTCTTCAACCAGCTAATTGCCGCATTCAGTGGCTGGAAAGATGCCCGCAATGACCCATCCGAGGCGATCCAGCACGGAGACGGTACACCAGTGGATCGCGATGCAGTGCTGGCAACCACGGAAATGGCTGAAGACCTGGCGTTCGATCATGAATGGCAGGTTGGGGACATCGTACTGATCGACAACACAATCGCGATGCATGCGCGACGACCATTCCAGGGCAAGCGAAAAGTTGTCGCGTCTCTGGCAGAGATGCAAACACAAGATTTCGCTCTCAATTGCTGAATCTCTGCACCATAATTTCCCCACTATTCCTCAGAACACACCTCCTTCATTCTCCTGCAATCCGCCCAGCCCATCATGAACAACCCCGAATTAAAACTGAAGTGGTACCAAGGCATAACCAAATACCAATGGCTCGTGCTTCTGATTGCCTCCTTGGGTTGGGTCTTCGACGTCTTTGAAGGACAGATTTTTGTCGCTTCGATGCGTGACGCGATGCCAGCACTGCTAGGATTGGAGTCTGACAACGAATCGGTGACAGCGTGGAACAATATCGCCTTCGGATTTTTCCTGTTAGGTGGTGCAGTGGGTGGCGTTTTCTTTGGTGTCGTCAGCGATCGGATCGGTCGATCGAAAACGATGATTTACACCATTCTGTTTTATTCCCTTTTCACCTGCCTTAGCGCTTTCGCGCAGGCTCCCTGGCAAATGGTGCTGTTGCGTTTTCTGGTCGCGATGGGAGTTGGTGGTGAGTGGGCAGTTGCTTCGGCCATGGTTGCGGAGGTCATGCCGACACGGTCACGCCCGGTGATGAGCTCGATTTTTCACGCATCAAGTGTATTTGGAACATTACTGGCCGCCGCAACGATAGCGATGTTGATTGGCAATCCAGAACTAAACGCGCAACTTGCTGAAGCAGGCTGGGAGGGCTGGCGAATCGGTTTTGCAATTGGTGTATTGCCTGCTCTGCTAACTGTCTGGATTCGTTGGAAACTACGGGAGCCTGAATCATGGCAGCGAGCAAAAGACCGTGCTGCAACTGATGACAACGAGGCCACTGGCCGACTGAGGGATCTGTTTTCCAGTGACAACCTGCGTGCCACCGTTGTGGGTGTATCGCTGGCAACGATTGGTTTGGTCACTTTCTGGGGCATTCACATTTACGGAAAGAATGCGTTGCTCAGGCGAGCCCAGCAGGACGTGATACAAGAGGCGAACCTTACCCCACCGGGTGATGATGCATCTCCGCAAGCACGGGAGAACTACAACAACAGCAAAAAACTGGTTCTCGAGCAGAACAAACCAAGAATCAAACGTGCAGAAATGCTCAGCATGGCACTCAACACCATTGGCGGTGGTTTGGGACTGGTTCTCTTCGGTTGGATTTCAACCAGACTCGGCAGGAGAGGAGCATTCATTCTTTATCAGACAGTCGCATTCGCAATGGTATTGCTGATGTTCCTGTATCTGGTACCACACAGTGATTCCCCCACCTTGCTTGCGATTGCACTTCCGGTATTTGGATTTTTCACGCTCGGCATGCATGCCGGATACGCAGTTTACTTCCCAGAACTTTACCCGACTCGCATGCGTGGTACTGGAACAGGCTTCTGTTTCAACATGGGCCGACTTGGGACTGCGGCAGCATTCCTGATTTTCGGATTTGCAATCAAACTTGAACCTGAGTCGCAAGCATTGCTTTTATCCCCTCTCTATTTATTGGGAGCCGTCGTTGTCCTATTCGGTAGAGAAACACGGGGCGAGGAGCTACCCGAGTAGTGGTGGCTGAATTCACCCTGCTGGCAACGATTGCAGCGATCGCATTCTTCGCTGGCTTCATCCATAGCGCGATTGGATTTGGTTTTGGAATCGTCGCCATCGCTTTGCTGCCATTTTTCATTGACGGAAGATCAACCCATGTAATCGTGTCCCTGAGTAGCGTTCCCATGCTGATCATGGCAGCATGGGTCTATCGAGATGGGTTTGACTGGAAGTCGCTATGGCCAGCCTTGCTGGGAGCCGCGTTTTTCCTTCCTCTGGGTTTTGCACTGTTTGAATGGCTGCCACTGGACTGGTTGGTACGAGCGACCGGCATGGGCATACTCGTAATGGTTTGGATGAGCCTCAGGAAGCACGAGGTCGCAAACAATACGGAAAAGCAGTTGATTCCCTGCTTCTTCGCTGGTGCCACGGGAGGCTTTCTGGCCGGTGCGGTCAGCATCGCAGGCCCTCCAATCGCAGCATTTGGACTGAAGCAGGAATGGCCTCAACATCGATTCAAAGCGTTCATTACACAGTGTTTGATTGTCATTGCACTGTACAAAGTTGGTTTGCTATTTTTTCGCGGGCATGTGACGGTCGATTCATGGGGTTCAATTCTGACGCTTGCAAGCTTATCAGTCGTCGGTGTGCAGGCAGGCGTGCTGGCAAGTCAACGGATCTCGGCGGCCCGATTCAAGGGTCTTGTTGCTATTGCCCTTGTCGGCGTGGCCTTATTGATGATTCTCAGAGGACAACCACCACTGGAAGCGAGTGCGGAGACCACATTCCCTCAAGAAGCTGCCACTTTGAATGACGCCCAAATTCGAGCAAGCACTGAATCACCATGACAGCATGAGCCCCCCACGATGCCTTGGCACTGAATTTCAATTGGCGAAAGTACTCTGAATCAAAACCAACACTTTGCCTTCATTGTCAGTGTGATCTACGTCATACATACGCAAGAAAAGACGTCCTGTCTTGTTAGCGGTAAAGTTCTTCCCATGCTCCACCAGAAATGGTTTTGCTGCTTTGAGCTCCGTGGGTGAATTCACAATGACTCCGATCAACGATCCAAGCTTGATCCGGCTATCTCGCTGCTGAAATTCTTTCGGAATTTCGATACCTTTCGGCCCGGTTTCATAAACAACTTTCCAGATGCCTTTCACCTCAGTATGAACGGGCATACCAACCTGCAGGTTGACACCAGAATCCTGCCACATCTGGTCGGCCTCCACGGTCACCAGCTTCCGGTCCTGACTTCTCTGGTTCCCGAGAATCCGTTCCAGCCCGGCTTCTGCGGCTGCAAAGTTTGGCACAAGCCTGACCATCGACTCGTAAACCTCCCGCGCTTTGTCGAACTGTTTTTTACGTTCATATTCGACGGCAAGTTTTTCAGCCTTGACCACGAATTCCTTGTGCAGGCTGAGCAACTGCGGATCCTCGGGCAGCTTGGGCCTTTTTGGCGGCGTTTTTGGCTTTTGACTGCGTTGGTTTGCTGGAGGCTGCGCGACAGCAGTAAAAACGAGGAGATTGGCCACGCAAAAAATGATCAATCGGCAAGTTAGGAGTGACATGAGATTTGTCATGAAAGAGAAAAAGCAAGTCGTTATACGCCCTCAGTCTAATCACATTTTGCTGCAAATGCCTGCCCGGTCACGTTACCTCCGTGATTCAGAATGGAAAAGCCGCTTATAATCCATTCAGACGTTTTACCTCCTACATGAACATGAAATGATCACGACATCTTCAATCAGATCTTTACCCGTTTCTCTGCGGCTACTCCCATGCTGCATTTTGATGCTTAACGTTGCGCTCTTGATTGGTAATCAGGTCCAAGGCCAGCAACTGGAGAGAGACTTGCTCAGCGAACCGCTGGCGGATCTTGCCGCAGATGCCCGGGAAAAAGGGGATCCGGCGCGGGGCGCAGTGATCTTCCACTCGCCAAGAATCGGCTGCATCAAGTGTCACAGCAACACTGACCTGACTGGCTTCGGCCCCAACCTGACGCACTGGAAACGCAAAGTCGATGACGAACATCTCATTGAGTCCGTTCTGAAACCTTCGGCCAAAATACAACCCGAGTACCAGAACATTCTTGTCCTGACATCAGACGGGCGCACATTTGTCGGCCTGGAAGTGGAGCGAACCAACACCCAACTGACGCTACAGACTGGCCCGGGCGAAGGCACGCGTGTATCCATTGCATTGGACGATATCGAAGCTGAAAAAATTGGCGAGGTTTCCATCATGCCCGCCGGGCAAGTCAATGCACTCAGGCAACGACAGGAGTTTCTTGATCTGGCTTCCTACCTGATTGCACTTCGTGATGGCGGCATTGAGATGGCAGAAAAGCTGAAACCAACCGAAGAAGATCTGAGACTGAAAATACCGGAATACGAATCCCACATTGACCACAAAGGGATGATTACGTCATGGGATGATGGGGCAATGAAACGGGGTCGTGCCATCTATCAGGGACTATGTGTCAATTGCCATGGAACCACGGAAAAAGCTGGATCACTACCGACCTCTCTGCGGTTTGCAAGTGGACAATTCAAGTTTGGCAAGGACCCTTACTCCATGTATCAGACTCTGACTCATGGTGGCGGGCTGATGGTTCCTCAAACATGGATGGTACCGCAGCAGAAGTATGATGTGATTCACTACATTCGCGAGCACTTTCTGCGGGAAAAAAACCCGAGTCAGTACATTGCAATAAATGACCGTTACCTCAACAGCCTGCCCGCGGGCGACTCGCGAGGTCCAGAGCCGACTGAGATCAAACCATGGACCACCATGGACTACGGTCCAATGTTGACAACCACCATTGAATTTGGAAGCGATGGAAGAAATATCGCTCAAAAGGCGATTGCAATCCGGCTTGATGAAGGCCCTGGGGGAGTAGCACGCGGATCCAGATGGATGGTTTTCGAGCACGATACGCTCCGTATGGCTGCAGCATGGAGTGACAAATTCCTTGACTGGAATGGCATCCAATTCAATGGACGGCACGGTGTACATCTGCGTGCCAATGGCGACCTGCATGCGACGAATTCGACTGGCCCCGGCTGGGCTAACCCGGCGAGCCGCTCGTTTGATGACACCATGCGCGTCGAAGGAAGAGACAAGAGAAAGTACGGCCCTCTCCCTGAAAATTGGGGTAAATTCCGTGGACTTTACCGCTATTTGGATAAAGTGATTTTGAGCTACACCGTAGGGAGCACGACGGTTCTGGAATATCCTCACTCATGGGACACGCCGGGTGTTACGACATTTGTCCGAACCCTCAACATCGGACAGCGCGACACCGATCTTGACATGTCGGTCATGGAACTGACTGACGACGCACAACTTGAAGTTGAGGCGGGTATCGCCACGGTTCGACAGAAAAACAAGACCATGATGATCGCAGCCCCCGGTTTCCAGCAGGATGCGGAATTCAGTTTGCGTAACAATCGTCTGGTCATGACCTTCAAGAAGGGCAGCGCACCGCTGAAAGGTTCGGTCTGGTTCAGTGATTCCGAATTGGATTCTGGTGTGCTGTCGGACATTGACGAACAGCTGAAAAACCTGGAAACGAATCTCGAGGTATATACACATGGGGGTCCGGCTCAATACACAACAGCGATTGAAGTGCCAGCCAGAAAGTGGTTTGAGTCGGACGCGTGGACAGTTGACGAACTTGTTCGTCCCGAAGGTAACCCATGGGGAGCGAGAACGAGAATCACTGGCATGGATTTTTACCCGGACGGGAAATCTCTGGCTGCATGCACTTGGGACGGTGATGTCTGGAAGGTGGAAGGCATCAACACACTAGGCCAGCAAGACAGTTTGCTGCGTTGGCACCGGATCGCCACCGGACTGTTTCAGCCACTTGGAATTCTCGTCGACAACGATCGACTGCTGGTAACATGCAGAGATCAGATCGTATCGCTCGGAGATAACAACGGCGATGGTGAAATGGACGACTATCGCTGCTTCAACAGCGATCACCAAGTGACAGAGCACTTCCATGAATTCGCCATGGGTCTGCAACGTGACGCGAATGGAAATCTGTACTATGCAAAATCCGCCAGACATGCGTTGACTGCTGTTGTGCCACACCACGGTACACTCCTTCGGGTTACGCCTGATGGGGCGCAAACTGATATTCTCGCTACTGGTTTCCGGGCAGCCAATGGCGTGTGCCTGAATGACGACGGCAGTTTCATCGTGACTGACCAGGAAGGCCATTGGAATCCAAAGAATCGTATCAACTGGGTACGCCCGGGCGGCTTCTATGGAAACATGTATGGCTATCACGATGTGACTGATTCTTCCGACGAAGCGATGCAAAAACCACTCTGCTGGATCACCAATTCGTTTGATCGATCTCCTGCTGAATTACTCTGGGCGAACACGGAAAGGTGGGGGCCGCTGAATGGGCAGCTTTTGAATTTGTCGTACGGATATGGACGGATCTACGTTGTGCCACATGAACACCTTTCAACACCGACAGGTGAGCGGCAACCACAGGGTGGCATGTGTCAACTGCCCATCCCAGATCTTCCAACCGGGATGATTCGTGGAAGATTTTCACCATCTGACGGGCAACTGTATCTCGGCGGAATGTTTTCATGGGCAGGAAGCCGACAGGAACAGGAAGGTGGACTTTTCCGTGTCAGCTACAAGGGCCAAGCCGTCCGCATGCCAACCGGACTGAAAGCGACTGAGGAAACAATTGATATCACTTTCAGCGAACCACTCAATTCTGAATCAGCAAGTGATACAGGCCGCTATAAAATCAAGACTTGGGACCTGAAACGCACCAAAAACTACGGTTCAAAACACTTCAACGAGAAATCACTGAATATTGTCGCCGCAAGATTACTTCCTGACGGAAAGACCGTACGGCTCACCATCCCGGAACTGGCTCCGACATGGGGCATGGAGATTTCCTGCCGACTTGAGGATCAGCAAGGAAGTGAATTCAGGCGAGTGATCCACAACACCGTTCATCAGCTCGGTGAGAATTGACGATTTCAAGGAGCTGAAACAAACGCAGCCAGCACAAGACAAATACGCAAATCAGACTTCGCAGGACAGCAACCAGCAGACAGGACCTGCACCACACACGCCTCGTGAATCTGCCTGCGAATTGGCAAGCGATGTGCTGCTGGAGTCAGTGTTCTGATGGTAAATGTGTTTCGTGCATCATTTGATTTTGATGCAGATCACTTGTGAATCATCACGGACATAAGCAAACCCATTGGCGAGAGACGCATTCTGGCGAGTCTTGCCAAATAGTTTTTGCCGACCAATTTCGGAGTAGCCTTCAGGATTCGCTTCGACCACCACCAACTCACCCTTCATGGTTGTGATCCACAGCTTTCCATCAGCTGCGACCAGATTACCTTTTCCAAACCGTGTTTTGGTCCAGGCAACTCTTCCTGTGTCCGCCTCGATACACGTCAGGTGCGTGACCGGCCCCGCGCTTCCAACATTGTCGAACCCATAAAGGTAGCCATCCAACAGGATCGATGTCTGCCACTCATTGCGCATCACACTCTTGGTATCAACTGATTCCCATGCTTCATCCACCTGATAACCACTTGATTTTTTCACTACGTTTAGCATCACGCAACCATGGTTCTCGCCGGCAGATATGAAGACCTTTCCGCCGACTTCGATGGGTGAGGCGGTGTTGCAATCATAGGGCGTTTTGAACGGGTAATTCCAAAGTTCAGCGCCATCCGCCGGACGAATACCGGTGACCCCACGTGCTGTGAATGAGACAACCTGTGGTTCACCCGCAACATCAAGCAAGACCGGAGACGAATAGCCGGGCAGCCCGTCGACCGCTGTCCAGCGAAGCTCACCATTCGCCTGATCCAATGCGACCACCGCTTTGTCATTTCCACCTGCCGTCACAATCACCATGTCGTCAACGATCAGGGGCGAACTGGCCATTCCGTATTCTGCTGGTCGACCAGAAACCGCACGAACCACGGACTTGCTCCACTTCCTCTCTCCGGTTTTTACATCAAGGCAGGCGAGCACTCCCTCCCCCGTGTAAACGAATACATGCTGTCCAGCAATCGATGGTGTAGCTCGAGGACCATTGCCCATCGAATTCTCATAGGTCGTGGATACGGCCGTCTTCCAGAGCAGCTGACCATCCTCAGTACGAAGAGCCGCAACCACCTGCCCGTCCGGGGAATTCCACATGGTGATAGCACGGCCATCGGCGACAGCAACCGCTGACATCCCCACACCCCCGTCAACCCGCCAAGCAACATCCAGACCTGCGCTTGGCCACTTCTTCAAGAGCCCGGTTTCGTTACTGATTCCGTTTCGAGCCGGCCCCAAAAACTGGCTCCATCCCTTGGTCTGTGCCCAAAGCGTCGAACTGCCGCTCGATAACAGAGTGAAGACGAACAGAGTGAAGACCACAAGAAATCGCATACCTAAGCTTCGATCAAACATCACCAATCCCAATCGCTCATTTTTCACACGAATAATAGTCATCTGTAACACTGTAACGTCCCCAGAATTGACTGGAGACGCTGGAAGGAGAACAAAATCTGGTTAATAATGAAATTGGATTATCAGGCAGCCCATGAATCTGATCCCGGTTCCGCCCCTTGACTGCATTTGCCCGAATGCCGTGTTTTGCTTTCACAGGTCAGCTGAAGTGCAAATCATGGGTCAATTTCCAACAATTGCAGTCACCTACGGCGGAGGAATCCAATCCCCTCCACCACGCCCAACCAACAGAATCCCGCACACATTCCTCCGAATTCAGGAAACCAAAAGCATGTCCTCAGAATCAGCCATGAATCGCCGACAGGCATTGGTGTCTGGTGCCGCGGGAATTTCCCTCGCCACCACGACCAGCCAGCAGTTACTCGCTCAGGAGTCCAGCAGCGAGGCGGGGGAGTCTTTTGAGCTCAAATACCTTTTGGCATCCTGCATGTACGGCTACAGCGATCTTGCTGAGATACTGCCGGAAGTTTCCAAGATTGGTGCACACGGAATCGATCTGTGGCCCAAGATCCACGGCAATCAGCGTGAACAGGCGGAGGAGATGGGTGAGTCAGCCTTTTCTGCACTGCTTCGCAAAAACCAAACCAGGGTGGAGTGCATCACCCAGTACAAACTTGGCCCATTCGGCCTCAAGGACGAATTCGGTTTCGCCAAAAGAATGGGATGTAAAACGATCGTCACCGGCGCATCCGGTCCACGTGGTCTTCAAGGGGCCGCTCTAAAAACGGCTGTTGGACAATTCATTGAAAAGATGAAGCCACATCTCGCTGCGGCAGAAGAAGCCGGTGTATCAATCGCAATCGAGAATCATGGAAACAACCTGATTGAATCAATCGATTCGATGAAGTGGTTGATGGACATGCGGCCATCAGACAATCTGAAGATTGCTCTGGCGCCGTATCATTTGCCACAAGACTCGGTCATTCTGAGTGATCTGATTCGTACTCTGGGCAATTCCATCGCGGTCTTTTACGCGTGGCAATACGGCATGGGCTGCATGGAAAAACTTCCAAAGTCACGCGAACTATTGCAGATGCCAGGCCGAGGACGTCTGAACTTTTTACCACTTCTGGCTGCTCTCAAAGAAATCAAGTTCAAAGGCTGGACCGAAATTTTCATGCACCCCGTGCCGCGTGGCCTACCAATTCTCGACAGCACTCCGGCAGTGACAGCCGAGATCAATCGTTCACGCTCATACCTTTCCAACTGCCTGAACAGCCTGGAACTGGAATCCAAATCACGTGACAACGCGACCGCAGGAACCCCCGGGGGGAAACCCAACATGACAGAGAACCAGAAAGAGCCACAGAAAATTGTATTCGATGAATATAACAAGCTGAATCAACGTGAAGCCTACGTGATTTTGAATCAGGGGACCGAACCGCCCGGCCCCGGTGGTTACACAATGACAAAGGATCCTGGCACCTACATTTGCCGCCAGTGCAACGCTCAACTTTATCGGGCAGAGGATAAATTTGAGAGCCACTGCGGCTGGCCAAGCTTTGATGATGAGATCGAAGGTGCAGTGACCCGTCGGGTTGATGCGGATGGATATCGAGTTGAGATCATCTGCAGCAACTGCAAGGGACATCTCGGCCATGTATTCGAAGGGGAGCGAATGACAGCCAAAAACACCCGCCATTGCGTCAACTCAATCTCGATGAAATTCATCAAGAAAGGGCAAGAATTGCCCGCTAAAATCGTCAAGAAAAAAGAATGATCGGTTTCTGTAATCGGAAAACAAAGGCCGCTTGCTTCCATTCTCGGACTATCATTGGGAATATTCCGTCATTTCGCGCCCTTTCCGCCCTGAACGTACCCGCTCGTGACACGAATCCTGGTAACCGCCTTTGAACCCTACGATCGCTGGCCAGACAACTCAAGCTGGCTGGCATTGGCTGATCTGACCCGTTGGTATGACGGTGATGCCGAATTGACCACGCGAAGGTACCCTGTCGACCTGACGCGCATGAGCGAAAGCCTGCGAAAAGATTTGCAGGCAAATTTTGATTTTGCGATCCATCTTGGGCAGGCTCCAGGTTCAACGCTGATCAAACTGGAATCCGTTGGATTGAACGTTCGGAGCAACGGTTCGCCACTGATCGCAAATGCAACCGAAGCATACCGCTCCAGTCTGCCTCTCGAGCAATATCACCGCGGCCTGATTGCCGCTGGAATACCGAATGAGGTATCCCACCACGCGGGAACCTACCTCTGTAACGCCGCTCTTTATCTGAGCCAACATTACTCGCATAGCTGTGGTCTGCGGACCAAAAGTCTGTTCATCCACATTCCGCTAGCGCCATCTCAGGCAGCAGCAGACAAGGGCACACCAGCCAGCATGAGTACGCCCATGTCCAGTGCGGCAGTCGCGATGTTGATTCAACAAATGCAGTCAGATCCTGCCTGACGCAACGTTTGGTTCCAACCATAAAAAAACGCCGGTGATGGAATCACCGGCGTCATCGTTGATTTTCCGAAAGGCTGAAGATTACTGCGAATCAGGATTGAAACCTGTCTGCATCTGCTCTTCTTCTTCCTGAATGATAATTCTTGGTGTAACCATCAGCATCAGGCTCTGTGCCTCACGACCGGTGGAAACGTTGCGGAACAGCCGGCTAAGATAGGGAATCTTTCCAAGCACTGGAATTCCACGCTCGTTTCGACCCTCACGCAATCGTTTGATTCCACCAAGCAGGATTGTACCGCCATCGGGAACACTGACAGTCGTGCTGACCGTGGTGAAAGCAAACTGTGGCAACTGAACGGTCGAGCCTTCAATGACATCCTCCGTCTCCTGCTCATCGCTTTCATTGATCGTGCCATCATTATTCGTGTCGGCTTCCTGCCGGCTCGAACTCTGCGTGGTACGACGTCCCTCGTAGGTGAAGGTGTCGACCTTGCCGATTTGACTGAAGAATGGAACCAATGTCAGGCGTACAAACCGCTTGTCGTTACTGACAATACCTTGCACGTTGAGCTGGGTACCTTCATTCAAGACCACAATGACAGGTTGCTGTGCAACAGCAAAGTCTCCGACCACTGGTGTGATGCTTGTCACAAAAGGCACTTGTGTCTGGTCACTGATCGTCGCCAATTGACCATCAAACAGGGTTACCTTGGGAGCCTGCATCACGTTGTTACGGTTATCTGCCTGAGCTGCCTGGAGGAAGAAAAATGCCTCGATATCACTCAGGATTGCAAAACCGATCGTGGAAGCGTTGGTTACCGTTTCTGCACCAAAAGGTGGTGCCAAACCGAAACTCTGGTTGTTAAGAGTGATATCCAAGTCTGGAGTCGGCACACCGTTGGCACCATCCCAACCAATCACAACACTTGGCCCGCCACTATCATTGGGCAAGGTCTGAGCCCTATCGTCAAACTGAACCTGGAAGTCGACTCCAATCTGTTCGGCAAAAGTATCCGAAAGTGTGATGAAACGGACTTCAATCGTGATTTGCAAGTTCTGCAAGCGTCGCAAGGATTCGAGCAGATCCGCAATCTGGTCGTGAACATCACTGGTCGTGCTGATCACAAGACTGAGATTCTGTGGATAAGGCGACATGGAACTTGGACCACCCAAAGCTTCCCATGTGTCTGGAACAATCGTTGTCTGGATCAGGTCCATCAAGCTTTGGAAGTCGGCAAAAGACCCACCCCCGGCAGCTCCACCGCCCATGGGCGGATTATTCAATCCAAATCCACCTTGTGATCCCAGTGGGTTGTACTGACCGAGCACATTCGAGTTCATGCCTCCAGTGCCTCGGGCCATCCCGTTTCCGAGATCGGTCATTGACACCGGCATGACCTGAACGTTCGCTTGGGGATTCGTCATCTGATAAGCAGCCCGCAAAGCCCCGGCCAACCCATCTTCATAGCTGGTCGTGAAGTTTGGAATCGGAGTCACCAAATCAGTGACACGATAAGTCCTTGGATAGACTTTCGACCGTTTTGCTTCGAGACTGGTGATCGACAGAACGTCATTTTCAATGACATAAGTCAGTTCCAGACTGTTGAGAATCAGGTTAAGAGCACTCTTGAGTTTGATGCTTCCTGGCAATTGCAAGGTGACCGGTGTATCGGTAGTCACCCGCACTGCGTTCAAAGCACGCATGTCAAGAACCATGGGAACACCCGTCACGGCTGACAATTCATCGATGACCTCGCCAAGAGGGCGATTTGCATACTTGATGCTGACATCGGTGATCAATTTCCTCTGGATTTCCTGTTCGGCTGGACTCAAACGACTTTCACCCTCGTTTGAAGCCTGTAAACGCATCCGCGACAAGGCTTCCCAGTCGCGTGCGTCTGGCATCGTCAATGGCAAATCAGGATCGATAGCAACTGCCGAGCGATCAACATCGATCATCGTGTCGAGAAACGCCAGTTCTTTCTTATCACGGACTTCCTGGTCAATCATCAGACGCGTTCCCATCCGGCTGGTATGGAACATACTGACAGCGATAGGATCGTCTGGCTTCAACTCCTGAACCTGCTTGGCGATTACCTCTGCTTCCTGATAGCGTCTGTCTTTGATCAATTCGTTGAACGAACGAACCAAAGCCGACACTTCCTCATCAATCACAAGGTTTTTAGCTTTCTCAGTCGCAATCTCTGCACGCACAGCAGCATTTTGCAATTCAAGATCGATTTCTGCCCGATTGGCCTCGATGAACTGTTTCTGATCTCCGATTGCCCGGTCGACCATCATTGCCATCGAACGTTTACCCTGCTCGCTGAGGTCAGACCCATCAACCCGGCGTCGTAAACGCTCAAGCTCATCCAAAGCATCCAGCGGTGCGGTTTCCTTGATTTGCTCGGCTTTTGCCAACTCGGCCGTGACTTCGCGGAACAGGCGTCGTGTGCGGTCCTGCTCAGCAAGTTCAGCACGCTGGATAACACTCATCTCCTCGGGGGGAGTGTCCGTCAGCGGAGTGAGACGTTTGGGCTGCAACAACGTCAACTTGTCTTTCAGTTGATTGCGTTGAGCAAGAGTCAAATCCGACTCGTGCTTCCAGGCTTCACGGAACTTGGCTCGCGCGGTGACCGTATCGCCACGTCCCAGAGCATCCAGGCCCTCATTCAGATTCTGCTGAGCGTGATTAGGAGCAACTGGATTCTGTCCCGCCAAGGGGCCAATCGCCTGAACCGGCTTGACCGCAGTATCGGCAGTCGTCGTGCCACTTTCGGATTCACTGTTGAATGGTGTCTGAGCCACATTTCCTGCCTCACCGCCAGCCGTCATGGCGAGCGCTGCCTGAACAGGATTCGCTTCGTTGGCAAGAGGCTCGGTTCCTGAAGTCAAACGAATGCCGCTTCTCCGGGCAGCCGACTCAGCATCAAGCAGCAGTTGCCAGACTCGTGGCTCCCCGGGAGCAAAGTCCTTTTCCGGAACGTTCAACGCTTCTGCTTGTCGTGCGATGGCAACGGCGGTTGAAATATCCCCGCGATCCAAAGAAGCCCTGCCGATAGCAACCAAACGCAGGGCCTCCTGCTTTCGATTGACGGCCTTGGCAGGTGGCGTCTGTGTACCCAACGGCTTCGCGTTGGAAACACCCGCCAGTGGCTGTGCAGGCGGCTTCGGCGGCAAGGAAAGCAAAGCTCCATCAATCCCGATTGCAAGCAATTGGGCTCGGAGCTGTCCAACCTCATCCGCGATTTGTGGCAAATTACCTGACATCGCCGTTACACGGCGGTAGGATTGCACAGCGGTGTGGTAGTCTTTTTTAATGAGTGCCATTCGCACACCGGCCAGCAACTGTTGCGCCGACGCAAGGGACGACTGCGACGTTGCCTGGGGCATGTTGGTTGGCGTGGCAGATGGAGGCCCACTATCGGACGGCATCTGGATCTGAGCTGACACGTCTGCTGTAAGCATGAGCCAGGTTGCGGCTAAGCATGCAAGACGGGGACCGTGTGTGGGTACGAAACGGTTCAACGCGACTCTCCTTCTTCGCGGTGAGACTTTCAATTAGTCATTTCAGGATCGCAAGTCAGACCGCCTGCCTCAACGCCCGTATTTCTTTGCGAAACTTGCGTTGAGGTGACGTCCCGTGATGCAGTCCATCATTTGGCTGATCGGTTCAGCCGGTCATTCCCTGTCACGCTTCACACCCAAATTGCAACCAATCCGTGGTGCAACCAACAACCAATCCTGTGGTCATTGTGGTGGGAAGGATCTAGGTTTGAAGCGGGAATAGTCATTTACGAGGATGGCTGTCAACAGTGATTGGGATTTCTTTTGGAATTATTATTTTGAATCCTGCTTACGTTGATAGCAAAAAAAAGATCGGCTGCCCAAAGGCAACCGATCTCATGACCCATCAGTGATTCAATGTTCCTGGTTCAATCGCTGGCCGCTTCATCGCGTGCCTTCTTCTCGGCAGCATTTCGATAATCCACCACGTCCCAAACCAGCCCCACAGCACGCAGCAGTCGAATGGCTTGCCAAGTGATGTCAAACTCCCACCAACGATGCCCGTGCTTGGCCATTCGGGGATAGGCATGGTGATTGTTATGCCAGCCTTCACCATAAGCGACGATTGCCACGAGAGGATTGTTGCGGCTGTCATCGGTCGTTTCGTAGTTCCGATAGCCAAACATGTGCGATGCACTATTGACTAACCAGGTTGCATGAAGGACCAGTACCAGACGAACGAACATCCCCCACACCAACAGGGAGAAAGCCATGGGAAAATCGCCGATCAGATACCCAACGCCAAAGAGCACTACACTGACAAGGATATGAGCGGGAAGGAACAAAATATCCATCCAACGCATCCCGCGTTCCTTGTACAAGTCAGGTGCCCAACGCTGCAGATACGCTTTTCTGTCGCCATTGTGGGTGTGATAAGCCAGCCATGACATATGGCTCCATAAGCTGCCGTCGTTGGGCGTATGCGGGTCTCCCTCCTGATCACTACATGCATGATGCTTTCGGTGATCAGCCACCCAATCAAGAGGCGACCCCTCTCCCGCAAGCATGCCAATGGTTGCAAATGTGTAGCGCACCCAGCCGTAGGTCTTCATGCCAGTATGCGTCAGCAAACGGTGATAACCGAGACAAATCCCCAGACTTCCAGTGATCCAGTGCAAGACCAACATCACCACCAGACCAGTCCATGAGAACGTCAAATAGGCGAATCCAATCGCGATGAAATGCGCCAGACCTAGCCAGCCCAATGCCCAAAAACTCAGGTTGCTTGTGCGTTTTCTATCCTCTGTGGTTGGTCCCACATCTTTTTTCTTTTTCGGCTCAACAGCTGCCTCGGCAGACCTTGGCTCACGTGAAGGATCCTGAGTTGGTGCAACAACGGTCGACATACAATACTCCTGGGAAAAAACGCCGATCGACATTCCTCAATCGCAACGGCTTGGTGGAAGTGTATCGAACCTGAGTCAAAACTCTGTCACCAATACAACGTTCCTATGTAACAGAGCTGTAAAATTACGCTCTCTGGGCTCTACCCGCAGTCTTTGGGTCCGGTAACCGCGGCGTTTTGAAGCAGCAGCTTCCTCATACTGCAAAAAATGCGGGACCTCGTGTGATGATAGCTAAGCGGCCAGACCCTCCGATTCCGGCCTTTGACCGAGGCTGCGGCATCATCCCATCGAATGCGCCTTCGCCATCGCCTCTTCTGCCTTGGTGATGTATTGCTGGTCTTGTGTCCCCGCCCAGGCTCGCTGATAAGTGACACTCAGAGCAGTGAAATTGAAGGAATCATCTGGCTCCAACTCACATGCTTTTTCCGCGTGCTGTATCGCCAGATCGTGCTGTCCGGTTTTGGTATAGACACGTGCCAATGCCAAATGTGCCAGCACAAAGGCAGGATCTTCTTCAGCGATGCTGGTCAAACCCGCAATCGCTTCCTCGAAGTTCTCTGCATCAATCTCCTTCTCAACTGCGTTGTACCTGTCGTGCAAGTCGCTCATCGATCACTCTCATTACATGGTTTGAAAAAACCCCATCCATCATGGCTGGGGCTTATGATCTTCCTGTTCATTCTTGTACACACGTGCCTCAGCAAACCAGTTTGCTGAGGCGCTCAATGCAGGCTTGCAGCGTGATGCCAGTGAAGCCGGCAGACGCTACCGCCTATCCGTTCCTCAGCGCCGCTTGAGCTGCAGCCAAGCGGGCAATGGGTACGCGGAAGGGGCTGCAACTGACATAGTTCAAGCCAGCGCGATGACAGAAATCGATTGATTCCGGATCACCGCCATGCTCGCCGCAGATGCCTACTTTGAGCTCTTTCTTGGTGCTACGTCCTTTCTTGACCCCCGTGTCCACAAGTTGTCCCACCCCGGTCTGATCAAGTGACTGGAACGGATCCACGTGCAGGATGTCCTGTGACAGATAGTCGGGCAGGAAGGTGTTGATGTCGTCACGACTGTACCCAAAGGTCATTTGAGTCAGGTCGTTGGTACCAAAGCTGAAGAAGTCAGCGTATTCCGCGACCTCGTCCGCAGTCAAAGCCGCACGAGGGATCTCGATCATGGTTCCGATCGTGATATTCAGCTTGCCGGTGTACTTCTTGGCTGCCTTGGTCGCAGCAATCGTATCTTCAACTTTTGCCCGGAGCATTTTCAACTCGGCTGCTGTACCAACCAGAGGAATCATGATTTCAGGATGTGCCTTGATGTTCTTCTTGGCACAGCTGATCGCAGCTTCAACGATAGCACGAACCTGCATCTCGAGAATTTCCGGATAGGTCACACTGAGGCGACAACCGCGATGTCCGAGCATTGGATTGGATTCATGCAATGCTTCTGCACGCTTGACGATTTCAGATGGCTTCACACCAAGCTCTTTTGCCATTGCTTTCTGTGCCGATGAATCGTGAGGCAGGAATTCATGCAACGGTGGATCAAGCAATCGAACGGTAACTGGCAAACCATTCATTGCTTTGAAAATTCCTTCAAAGTCCTTTCGCTGGAAAGGCAACAGTTTTTTCAACGCAGCCCGTCGCGCCTTCTCGCTATCGGCAAGGATCATCGCCCGCATGTGAATGATGCGGTCTGCTTCAAAGAACATGTGCTCGGTTCGACAAAGGCCGATTCCCTTCGCACCGAACTCACGAGCTCGCTTGCTGTCAGCAGGCGAATCTGCATTGGTTCGCACATCGAGAGTCCGGAACTCATCAGCCCACTTCATCAACTTGGCAAAGTCGCCCGAAAGTTTTGGCTCCTGAGTCTCCACCTCTCCAGCCATGACCTCACCGGTCGTGCCATCAAGGCTGATCAAATCCTTGACGCCAAAAGTCCGGCCATCAACCTTGATTTTCTTGCCTTTTTCGTTGATGTCGATATCACCAGCACCTGCAACGCAGCACTTGCCCCAACCACGGGCAACCACAGCCGCATGACTGGTCATGCCGCCAGTGCTGGTCAGAATGCCTGCAGCGGCGTTCATACCATCAACGTCTTCTGGACTCGTTTCTTTTCGCACGAGGATCACAGACTCACCAGCTTCAGATCTTTCCCGTGCCTCTTCGGCAGTGAAAGCAAGTCGGCCTACGGAAGCTCCCGGAGAAGCAGGCAAACCACGAGTCAAGACGTCAGCCGCGTTGCGTGCCGTCGGCTTGAAACTTGGCAGAAGCAACTGTGTCAGATCGTTCGGTGGTACACGAAGCACAGCTTCTTTCTGGTCGATCAGACCCTCTTTGACCATGTCGCAGGCAATCTTGACCGCAGCGACCCCAGTCCGCTTGCCAGTCCGGGTCTGAAGCATGAACAGCGTTCCACGCTCAATCGTGAATTCGATGTCCTGCATTTCACAATAGTGGTCTTCGAGAATTTTCTTGATGGCAAGAAGTTCTTTATAGACAGCACGATTCCACTTGGGCATGTCAGCGACTGGTTGCGGTGTCCGAATACCAGCCACAACATCCTCACCCTGGGCATTGATCAGGAATTCACCAAAGAACTTGTTTTCCCCGGTGTTGGGATTCCGTGTGAACGCAACGCCAGTTCCTGAGTCATCGCCCATGTTCCCATAAACCATGGACTGAACATTGACAGCAGTTCCAAGCAGACCTCGAATGCCTTCAATCTCACGATAACGCACAGCTCGAGATGTATTCCACGAGCCGAAGACGGCCATGATTGAAAGCTCCAACTGCTTGATCGGGCTTTGAGGGAATGCTTGGCCAGTGTGCTTCTTGTAAACAGCTTTGTAGTCCTCACAAAGTTGCTTCAAACCCTCGGCAGGTACCTCGGTATCATCAGTAACCTTGTACTTCTTCTTGACCTTGCTGAAAGCTGCTTCGAAGACATGGTGATCCATCCCCATGACAACATCGCCAAACATGTTGATCAGGCGACGGTAAGCATCATACGCAAAACGCTCATTTTTGGTGGCCTTGGCAAGACCTGCAGTTGCCTTGTCATTGAGGCCAAGATTCAGGATCGTGTTCATCATGCCCGGCATACTGACAGCCGCGCCACTACGAACACTGACCAACAGGGGATTGGAGTCATCGCCAAACTTTTTACCCAGCTCTTTTTCAAGCAAGACCACGGCCTTGTTGACTTGATCCATCAATCCGCTGGGCAGTTTTTCGCCGGACTTGTAGTAGGCATCGCATACTTCCGTCGTGATGGTGAAACCGGGAGGAACCGGCAAACCAATGGAAGTCATTTCAGCGAGATTGGTGCCTTTACCGCCAAGCAGCGTTTTGCTTTTGCCTTTGCCTTCGGTCTTTTTCTTGCCGAAGTAGTAAACCATTTTTTGTGTGGCCATGGTTGCTCTCTAAAGAAGCCTTGAACTTTGTGGGACGTTTCGATTGGGACCATTCATGTGCGATGGGCTTCCAATCTCCGAAAAGCGAGCGAACTCTGAGCGAGGAATCTTTCGATCTTCGCTGCAAAGGCACTCACCAAGCGGAGCTTTGGACCAGATGTCGCGATCGCACTGAAACTAGGGGAGAAAGAGTGCGAGAATGTTGGCGTTATGGAAAACGAGGGACATGACACGAAGGTCACATCAACGGCCCAAAAACACATGAATTTTCGCACTAATGTATTTGCAGAGCAGCGTTTGGTCAATGACGCGACTCGGCGAGATCGGATGATTCAATGCACGCCCTCGAAACGCAGATTTTGAAGGGGGTGAAGCCACCGCTAAATGCGGTTTTCGGCCGTTACCTTCCCCATCGGCAATGGGGCACCTGCAAGAAAGTTCGGAATCGAGTGGGGCTGACAGGAATTGAACCTGCACTCCCGAAGGAACTGGATCCTAAATCCAGCGCGTCTGCCAGTTCCGCCACAGCCCCGCGAACTCGCATTCCAATACTTCCCACCGAGTGTACCGGACAGCATCGCTGGTTCCAGCCCGTTTTCAAAGGAAGCTGGAAGTTATTCTCAAATCGCCGGCTGACTGGATCAAGTAAATCTGCTGGCTTCGCCTTGGGGAATCAATCACGGGAGATTGATTGACCAGGTGACGCGAAAACAGCGGGATTCTTGAGGCGAAATAAAAAGCGACAGGGACCCCAGGGGCAATGAGGCCCCTGTCTGTCGCATATTTGAAGCCAGGGGCAGTCGGCTTCAACGCGACATGCGCTGATGAACGAGCCACCAGCGATGGTTCATCATTGGCACGCATTCGCGCCGAGTCAATGCAAAACCAGCACGATTGCCGGCGGAATCCTGTGGATGGCTCAGCTCTCGCTTTTGCCCGCCGCTCCGTCTTCCGAAGCAACTGTCGGAACAACCCAGACCTTCAAGCTTGCGTCAACTTCGCTGTGCAGATGAACCTTAATGGTGTAGAGACCCAACTCTTTGAGAGGCCCCTCGAGCCGAATTTGGTCTTGAGCGAGTGAGAATCCCGCAGATTTCAATCCATCGACAATTTCAGGAGCACCAACGCTGCCGTAGAGGTGCCCTTCATCATTGGCATTGGCCTCAATTGTGATCGATTGCTTACCCAGTTCCTCAGCCAGAACCCGGTACTCGCTGAGTTTTTCGAGTTCAATCGCACGAAGCTTTTCACGGTGCTTTTCCACCATGCGGCGGTGATGCTCGGTCGCTACTGTCGCGAGCCCCTGAGGGAGAAGGTAATTGAGAGCGTAGCCGGCCTTCACTTCAACCAAGTCGCCCTGCTTCCCAAGATGCTCCACATTGTGGATCAGCAACAGCTGAATTCCACCATTCTCGCCTTTAGGAAGTCGCTTGAACATTTGATTCGACCTGCGCCGTGTGTTTGTCCCTGTCATCTCAGAACTCTAACTTGTGTTCGATAAAAAAGTGTTTGTTCGATAAAAAGCTGATAATCAACTAAAAAGGAATGTCTGGATCCTCGTAGCCAGCCCCGCCCCCGGTGGGTTGCGCGTCGCGCTGCCCGGGGCTTGGATTGTCTGCCCGAACCGGAGCGTCGTTGACCTGCCGCGGAGGGCGATTGCCACCTCCACCGCCAGCGGCCCCGCCCCCAAGCATCTGCATTCGGTCACAGACCACGCGTAACTTACTGCGTTTTTGCCCTTCCGTCTCCCACGTATCCAGTTTCAAGCGTCCCTCAACGAGTATTGGAGAACCCTTGGTCAAGTACTCGCTTGCCACCTCTGCGGTTCTACCCCACAAAGTCACGTCCACGAAAGTTGTTTCATCCACCCACTCGCCATTTGCTGACTTACGACGGTCATTGACGGCCATACCAATATCGGTGACGGCTGTACCACCGGGGGTGTACTTCAATTCGATGTCGCGTGTCAAATTTCCAACCAGGATCACACGATTGTAGCTAGCCATGGTACTTCCCGCTTTCTGGTCGTTCAGTTTGTCGTTGACGAAACGGCGGAGTTGCCGAGGCTATGGTATGCCAAGGATTTCCGCAAAATTCACTTAAACGTCAGCCGCGACGCCGCCTTCCTCGACGCTCTCTTCCTCAACTGCACTGGTTTCGGCTGGCGTCGACATTTTGATGGATTCACCCCTCGCGTTGGCCAAAATCGGCTCTACCAGTCGCGGCTCAAGCTTGATCGTGAGGTGCCGAATCACAGGCTCGGCTAGTTGCAGGGCACGGTCAATTTCAGGGATTTTCACCCCTTCGATCTCGTAATATGCCAACCAATAGGTGCCTTTCTGGTGCTTGTCGATGGGATAGGCAAGTTTTTGCTCCATCCAAAGTCGATTCACATGCACCTCGCCACCCGCTTGGGTGAGGATGTCACTCACTTGCTTGCTAACCCCGCCGGGGTCCCGTGCATAGTGATTGCTGTCCAGAATCAACAGGGTTTCGTAGGTATTCTTTGCCACGATGGATCAGTCTCTCAATTCAAACTTTTGTAAGTCACCAAGCAATCCCTGAGGGTATCGGAAGTTGATACCTGCGGGGAGTTCTTTTCCGTTAATAATTTCCAGAAGTCGCACATTCCCTGTTACGACTCCGACTCTTTTTCCAATCTTGCCTGATTGCCGCCCTCGGACCCCATCGAGAGGTCATCAGCACCACTGCTGGACGGACTCTGGTGCTGTTCTTTGGTTCGCTTCTGTTTCTTCTTGGTACCGGCGGGATCCGCGTTATAACGATTCATCGCGAAAGCGATTCCGGCGGACGCCCAGTCCAACCCCGCCCGCGCGGCGTTGGAAGTGGCCAATTCAAATGTTTCAATTTCTCGTTTGTCGAATTTCCCCAGGACATAATCAGCGGTTTCCCACCCCTGTGGTGGACGCCCGATCCCGAGCCTCAACCGAGCCACCTCATTGGTACCGAGATGGCGGATGATATCTGCCAGACCTCGTTGTCCACCCGCAGAGCCTGAACGTCGAATTCGCAATTTTCCAGCTTTCAGGTCCAGATCATCACAAATGACGAGCACATCACTGGCTTCCAACTTGTAGAAATCGCAAGCTTTCCGCACGCTCTTTCCACTGGCATTCATGTACGTGTGGGGGCACAAAATTGCCAACTTCTCTCGGACACCACCAAATTCGCCGGTTCCAACCGCGAATCCTTCCGCAAACTCCCCCTCAAACCGAATCTTTGAAGGATCCGCCTCCGCAAGTGAAGCAACCTTGGCTGCGACCATGAACCCGACGTTGTGTCGGGTCTGCTCGTACTTTCTTCCGGGATTTCCCAATCCGACGATCAGTTTCATGAACACACCAGCCCGAAGGTGCTGCAAGCGTGCGTGATCTTCTCGATCAGCCTTCCTCCTCTTTGCTGTCTCCATCTGCGTCTGAATCACCCGAAGCCCCTGCTGCCGCACCTTTTGGTGCTTCCACATGTGCAATCACCGTGTCGGACGGCGTCACCAGAGTTACACCTTCGGGGAGGTCCAAGTCTGCAGCTGTTTTCTGTTCGCCCACTCCTAAATCTGCAACATCCAACGTGATGCTTTCAGGAATCTGCCCGGCAGAGCACTGGACTTCCACTTCGTGAGCATTGTCGACCATCAAGCCGCCCTGTCTCAGACCGACTGCATCTCCTTGCCGGTTGACGGCAACGGTGACCTGTACAAGCTCTTTGAGGTTCACGCGAATCAGATCCAGATGAAGGACCTCAATACCCAATGGATCCCACTGCACCTGACTGACCAGTGCCGTTTCCTTCAGATCACCAGCAAGCTCGACTGTCTTGCTGTGATTCCGCAACAACGTCTTCACTTGCGAAGCCTGCACTGAGAGATGCTCATTACCCTCACCGTGGCCGTACAAAACCGCTGGAATGCGTCCATTCCGACGCAACCGTTGCGTAGCCGACGAGCCCACCTGCTCGCGTTTTTCTACTTCTAAAACCTCGGCCATCTGTGCTTACCTATCGATCGTTTCATATGCTCTGCAAATACAATTCTTCAGCGAGAACTGCCCTGCCAAGGCAGGCCAGATCCGGCGAAGCGGACAAGTATGGCGGAAGAAACCTCCCACGCAAGCCCAAAGCAGCAGCAGAGCGAGAAACTGGGGCCTCAGAATCACCCGGTCTGACTCGCCTAATTGTCACTGACGGCTACAATGGAGGATCCTGCCCGAAGCGAGCGCGGTATCGATTTTGCGTCAACCGCTATTTCCCCCGAATTTCTCGCCAAACCAGAGTCACGCTGTTGAAAAGACTTCCCGCAACCCCAATGCAATGCATGCTGGCAAAGTCCAAATCGGCCAAAACATTGGTTTTATGGCCTCTCAGGGTCGCAATGGCGGCGTTTCCGAGCCCCAAGACCCGCCTCCGCTCCATCTACATCCCGTTTGGATTTCTGCTGTGGTGGCTGCACGCGACGCTTCCCGCAGCCACCGCTTTGCAGGTGGATTCGTCGCAGAAGGCGGTGGCTGACAGCAAAACCGAAGCCTCTGATGGCCGGCCAGACCTGGATTTGGGCGCTCGTATTTACCAGAAAAGCTGTCAGAGCTGTCACGGAGAAACAGGGCAGGGTAGTGAAGAGCATTACGACCGTCCCCTGGTAGGTGACCTCAGCGTGGGAAACCTTACCAAGTTGATCAGCCAGACCATGCCCGAAAACGACGCCGACGCCTGCGTCGGCGAAGAGGCGGCGGCGGTAGCTGCCTACATCCACGCATCGTTCTATGGCGAAGCAGCTCAGTTGAGAAATCGTCCGCCGCGGGTCGCGATGTCACGCCTGACGGCGGAACAACTCCGGCAAAGTATTGCCGACCTTTATGGTCATTTCACCAAACCACCATCGACCTCGGATCAACGTGGAGTCAAGGCGGGCTACTACAACGGCACGTCCCGCAAGTCCGAGGCACGACGGATCGATCGGATTGATCCGGTTATCGACTTTGACTTTGGCGAAAAATCCCCCGGTGGTGATATCGACCCGAAAAACTACCTGATTGAGTGGGAGGGGTCATTGAAAGTCGACCGCTCAGGCCGCTATGAGATTGTTCTACGGAGCAGTTGCTCCTGCATCATGGAGTTCGGAAGTGATAAACGTGAGTTGGTCAACAATCATGTTCAATCCGAAGGTCGCGACGAATTCCGTCGCTCCATGCACCTTACGGCAGGTCGAGCCTATCCGTTTGAAATCAGGTTTCTGCAGAGGAAACGGAAAACAAAACAACCGCCTGCGCGTATCTCACTTTCCTGGATTCCGCCGGGTAGCGTAGAAGAAGTGATCCCCACGCAGAATCTGATTCCTGAAAAGCTCTCCGACACATTTCCACTTCAAGCCAAACTCCCTCCGGATGATCGAAGTTATGGCTACGACCGTGGCACGTCGGTCAACCGACAGTGGGACGATTCAACTACGGCAACCGCCATTGAGTTCGCTGAAGTTGCAATCGCGGAACTTTACCCGAAGTATCGCCAACGCTACCGGAATGAGGCGGATGAAAATCGGGGTATCCTGAAAAAGTTTCTCGCAGAACTTCTCGCCACGGCTTTCCGCGGACAGCTGGATGACGAAACGCGGAACGTCTACATCGACCAGCAAATCGCAGTCGCCGAGGACGATGGCGAGGCAATCCGTCGCGTGTTGCTTTTGGCTTTGAAATCACCTCGCTTTCTCTACCCAACACTGGACATGAATCACAATCGCAGTCAGCGGTCTGCAAACCGCTTGGCACTGATTCTGTTTGACTCGCTCCCCTCAGAAACATGGCTCGTGAACGCAGCGGCCAACAACAACTTGCACAAAGATGCCCAATTGACGAACGCGGCCCGGCGAATGGTCACTGATTATCGCACCGAAGCCAAAACAATCGCATTTCTGTACGATTGGCTTGGCTTGGGAGACATGGAAGAAATCGTCAAGGATCAGGAACTCTATCCAGGATTCGACGACAAGACCGTGGATGACCTCCAAAAGTCGATGACTCAATTCCTGCAGGATCTTCTGAAAAGTGAAACGAGCGATTTCAGAGAATTGCTGCAAGCAGACTGGCGTTACACTACCGAACGACTCGAAAACTACTACGGGTCGCCTTGGCAAAAAGAGACGCCGGCACAAGAGCCGAGTGGGCCCAGTGACCAAATGAACAACGATGTGCAGTCAAATCTGTCCCGCAGTGTGCGGAACAGAGAGGTTCATGCAGGTGTCCTCACCCATCCCTTGATCATGAGCAATCTCTCCTATCATCGCACCACCTCGCCAATTCACCGCGGTGTTTTTCTGACGCGTCGCACGCTTGGACGCGTACTTCGACCGCCCGATGCCTCGTTCACTCCCATTAGCCCCGACCTTCATCCGGAATTAACCACTCGAGAGCGGGTCCAACTGCAGACTGGTGAAGTGAACTGCCAGTCATGCCATCAACAAATCAATTCACTCGGATTTGCCTTCGAGCAGTATGATGCAACAGGGCGATTTCGCCTGAAGGAAAAGAGCCGTTCAATCGATGCCTCTGGAAGCTACACTCAACGTGATGGACAAGAGGTGAAGTTCACTGGTGCCCGTGAACTCGCTGATTATCTTGCCAGAAGTGAAGATTGCCACCGTGCCTTCGTAGAATCAGCCTTCGAGTACTTTGTAAAACAGCCGATCGCAGCCTATGGCAATGAAGCCGCTGACGAAATCACCGCGACATTCCAAAAGAGCGGTTACAATATCCGCGAATTACTTGTCACCATCGCTGTCACTGCGAGTCGCCAGCCACCCGAGGACGCAGCACCGGAGAAATGACCATGAAAACAAAAAATTCACGCCGCGAGTTCATCAGGAATCTCGGCATCAGCGGTGCGGCCGCCAACCTTTTACTGCCGCTCCCAAGCCTGGGCTGGGAACCATTGGGACAGAAAAAACAACGAATCATATTCGTGTTCAGCCCAAATGGAGTGATCCCCAAACACTTCTGGCCGGAGGAAGAAGGCGAGAATTTCCAACTGAAAAGAATCCTCGAACCTCTGGCTCCGTTCAAAGACCAGTTGCTTACACTTCGCGGCATCGACAACAGAATCAAAGGTGATGGCGATGGACACATGCGAGGGATTGGGTGCCTGCTGACCGGGGTAGAACTCTTCCCCGGTGATGTGCAGGGCGGATCGGATACACCCGCCGGGTGGTCCATGGGGATTTCGATTGACCAACACCTCAAGAACAAACTGCAAGCCAACGCCAATACACGTACGCGCTTCGGCTCTCTGGAATTCGGGGTGCTGGTCCCAGATCGTGCAGATACATGGACACGCTGGTCGTATGCCGGGCCCAACCAACCTGTGGCACCAATCAGCGATCCCTATCAGATGTTCAACAAGCTTTACGGCAATGTCCAAAATCGCATGCTGCTGGCAAGCGTCCTGGATGACCTCAGCGCCGACTTCAAAAAAGTCGAAAACATGGTCAGCAGCGAAGATCGACAATTACTGCAAAGACATGTCGACCTGGTCCGTTCCGTTGAACTGGAACTGAAATCAGAACTTGAGAAAACCCAGCAGACAGCAAACGCAAAGAACACTGCAGAGGATGCGGACCACGCTGTTCCCGAACTGCCACCCAACGTGCAAGTACAGAACGACAACATGCCAGTGATCAGTCGCATGCAGACAGATCTGCTGGTAAACAGCCTGATGTCGGACTTCACTCGGGTCGCATCGATGCAAATCACCAACAGTGTCGGCAATCCTCGCATGCGATGGCTAGACATTGATGAGGGTCATCACACGATTTCCCACGAGCCTGACAGTAACGAAGAAGCTTATGAGCAACTCGTGAAGATCAACACCTGGTATAGCGAACAGGTGGCTTATATGGCACAGAAACTCAAGGATACCCCAGAACCCGGCGGTGATGGGAACATGCTTGATCACACCACCATCATCTGGACCAACGAACTTGGAAAAGGGAACTCACATACGCGCAACAGCATTCCGTTCGTGATGGTTGGCGGAGGCCTCGGCTACAAGACTGGTCGCTCACTTAACTTCGGTGGCCAACCGCACAATCGCCTGCTGTTGAGTATCGCTGAAGCAATGGGGGCTCCCGAAAAAACATTCGGTAATCCCGACTATTGCGGAGACGGCCCGCTAACCGGCCTGCTGTAGGAAAACGCCGGTCAGACAAACTGGAACACATCCCGACTGCAAGTGCCATGCAGGACGCAGGCCTCCCGGCGAGCTTGCTGACAGATCCACCGTGATCGGAACCCGAAACAGTCCATCAACCCAACAATGCCCTTCATTACGCTGGGCTATTCATTACGCTGGGCTTTTCTTGAATCGACTTTTCAGCAGTCAGCGAATCTGAATCACGACTGATCCGGTTCTTCATTAATCCGATACATCTCCCGCCATGGCAACTGGATTCCTCCATCAATCGTGAGGGTGCTTCCGGTGATGTATTCGTTAGCCGGATCACAGAGGAATACGGCACCGCGCCCTATTTCTTCCGGCTTGCCGAGTCGTCCCCAAGGCAACTTGGCGCCTTCCGCTGCCAGTGTCTCCTCGGAGAAAAACTTGCGTTCGCCCGGGGTATCGGTCCAGCCCGGGTGAATGATGTTGACCCGAATGCGATCACCCGCCAATTCACAAGCCGCCGTGCGCGCCATCTGATCGTTGGCCGCTTTCGCCATGTTGTAAGCCATTGCTCCGGGAATCGCCATATGCGCGTGGGGACTGCTGATCACCACCATCGCACCCCCGTTTCCAGCAGCCACCATCTTCTGCCCGGACGCACGTACGAAATGGAAAGCACCCCACATGCTGACGTCAATTGTTTTCTTGAATTCGGCAAGGTCTGAATCCAAAAACAGATGGCGGTCGCTGTACACGGCGTTGCTTACGACAATATCAATGCCTCCCATTCGCTTCACCGCATCATCAACCAGATTCTGAATCGCCTGAGGGTCAGCAAAATCCGCGCCTATCGCGTGAGCATCACGCCCCGAGAGGTCTCGGCATTGATCGACCACCTGCTGGGCTTCCTCTGGGTGACTTCGAAAATTGACAACCACTTCCGCCCCGGCCCGCGCCAGCTCAATTGCTACACCTCGTCCAATTCCGCGGGATGCACCTGAAACAATCGCTCTCTTGCCACTCAAGTCCGTCATTTTTTGCTCACTCCTGAAAATCACCTACGCGTGGTTTCTAAGTCTACTCCAGGCCAACGGGCGTCTTGAACGGGGCATCATGTTTTAAGTGATGCCCACGACCTAACCTCGAAAAACAGCCATTCCGCACGGGCGGGCGTCCCAAGCCAGTCAAACGTGCACAAGCCAATAGCGTGTGCATGACTCATCGTTTGCTCCCGTTAGAAAGTCAGAGAGTACTGGAAAACTGGCCGTGCGGAGCTATTCATGCTTTCAAATCAGGCCATCATTTGCCAACGAAATGGCATTGATGCAAGAAAAAACGCTTAAAACGCAACAAAAGCACAATAAATTGCAACAAAACCTCCAAAAACACCGCGAGGGTGATTGATTTCTTTCATAGATGATAGAAAACTACCAATGTCAGTAAATTTCACGCAACAGGCAAAATAGGTTGGCAGGGTCAACGAGCAAAAACAGGAGAGAACGGCTGCGTGATCTTGTTCAAGGTCGCGGCTTTGCTTCTTTGGGGGAGCTTGCAGCCACTTTGGGCGTCAGCGAGTCAACAATACGGCGTGATCTCGAGCAGCTTGAGAACAAGGGAACCGTCCGAAGAACCCATGGAGGCGTTTTTTGGACTGGGGGATCCGACACGCTCCGGGTCTTTGAAACACGTCGCGACACGGACTGGTCAGCCAAAGCAGCCATCGGAGAGATGGCTGCAGCCCTGGTCGAGGATCACGACACCATCCTGCTTGATGGTGGCAGCACCACCTACGAGTTGGCCCGACATCTGGTTGGTCGCCCGCTGCAGGTCGTAACCAACAGCCTGCCTGTGGCTCACCTTCTGTCCAGCAGTGAATCCATTGACCTGGTAATTATCGGTGGATGTGTCCGTGGAAGAACGGCAGTAGCGATTGGGCCGATGGCAGATTCCATGCTTCACAGCATCAATGTTGGGAAAGCGTTTCTATCAGTCGCAGGAATCACGGACCGAGGCTATTTCAACAGCAATATGATGCTTGTTGAGAGTGAGAAAGCGATGTTGTCCTCAGCCGACCGTGCCATCGTGGTCGCGGACAGCAGCAAGTTTGGCAAGGTTAGCCTTAGCCGATTATGCGGATTGCATGAAGTGCACACGGTGGTCACAGATTCCAGTCTGAATTCCAAATGGAAAGAACACCTTCACCTCGCTGGTACGGAAGTAGTGTTGGCTGCGCCTTCTGGGGAAGGTGCACCTGACCGGATCCTGCCGACGGCTTCTGAATAGAACAGTTCATCCGATTAAAGCATTGCTGGCCAACGCGAGCAGTTCCCCTCATCAGCATTAAAGACAACGATGAATCACTCGACCATTGACCGCTCAACCATTGAACAGCTTGTCCGCAACGCCATTCGTGCCAATGGCGGTGGGCTGGCAAATGAGGTAGCAGAGCACCACGATTCGCCGCCGGGCTGGATCGATGGGAAACCGAATCTGAGAGTGAGCATCTCTGCTCGTCACTGCCATTTGACAGATGAACACGTCGAGATTCTGTTCGGTCGCGGTCATGTTCTGGAACCGGAGAAAGACCTTTACCAGGACGGATTTTACGCTGCCAAGCAAACCGTGATGGTGGTCGGTCCACGTCGACGCATGCTCCCGAGTGTGCGTGTTCTGGGCCCCACGCGTCCGGACAGTCAGGTTGAATTGGCTCTCACTGATTCAATTTCACTTGGCATTGATGCTCCGGTCCGACACAGCGGAAAAATCGAGGGCACGCCGGGTTGTGTTCTTGTCGGGCCAGCAGGCAGTGTCCAACTCGACCGCGGTGTCATTCGTGCAGCACGGCACGTCCATATGAACAACTTCGATGCTGAATATTACGGCGTCAAGAATGGTGACATGATGCAACTGAAAATCAGCAGTTCCGATTGCAGCGTGGTTTTTGACGATGTTCTCGTACGTGCCGACAAAGCAGCCAAGCTGGAAGTCCATATTGATACCGATGAAGGCAACGCCTGTCATCTCGATGCCGCAACCGAAGTACTTCTCAGAAGAGGCGATTGCAGTTGCGAAAAGTAAAACACCAACCGGACTCGTTGTCCGGTTGATTATTCCACCGGCCAGACATTCCGTCTGGTTCAATCCCTTCCTTACCCAAGGCAGTTTCTAACATGGCAAAAATAAGTGAAGCGCTCGGGATGATCGAAACCAAAGGATTCGTTTCTCTGGTTGAAGCATCCGACGCAATGATGAAAGCGGCGAACGTCGAGTTCCTCGGCTGGGACAAAGTCGGCGCAGGCCTGGCAAGTGCATTCGTCACCGGCGACGTCGCTGCTGTGAAAGCAGCAACAGATGCTGGTGCCGCAGCCGCCGGCCGGGTCGGTGAAGTTGTCAGTGTTCAGGTAATCCCTCGTCCACATGATGACCTCTCAAAAGTCCTGAAATTACCGACTGCAAAAAAATAAGCTCTCGGACAATCCCAATCCATTTTCCTATCCCAAACGTAGAAAAGAATAACCCATGAATGATGCTATCGGTTTGGTAGAAACCAAAGGCCTGCTCGCACTCATCGAAGCTACAGATGCTATGGCGAAAGCAGCAAACGTACAGATTGTCAAACGAGTTGATATTGGTGGTGGTCTCGTCACGACCGTTGTCAGCGGTGATGTAGGCAGTGTTCGAGCAGCTGTCGAAGCAGGTGCCAGCGCAGCCTCACAGGTAGGCGAATTGCTGAGCAGCCACATCATCCCACGTCCTTCCGAAGGGCTGGCAAAAGCTTTTTTGGCATAAAGCCGAGTTTTGATGGGCAGGGCAGAACCCTGCCAACAACTGCGACGTTGACACCTACCTCGGCTTCCCCAACCACCCATGGTACGCCTCCTGTGCTAGTTCTTGTTGCCAATCTCGGATCCACAAGCTTCAAATATCGGTTGTTTGACATGACCGATGAACGCTGTCTGGCGCGCGGTTCGGTAGACCGAATCGGTGCTCATGAAAGCTGCTGCGAAGTGGAAATTGGTTCATGGTCTGAACAACGCACGATGCCAGTCGCGGATCATGGGGTTGCTGTAGCAGCCTGTTTGGAACAATTGACAAACCCCGAACATGGCGTGCTTCAGGACGCCTCAGAGGTTTCTGCCATAGGATTCAAGGCGGTGCACGGTGGACGTCTGTCAGGTATTTTTGCCGTGGATGACGATCTTCTGGATGCGATGACCGAGATGAATGCGGCCGCACCGGCCCACAATCCGCCCTACATCGCTGCCATGAAAGCGTTACGGACACGTTTTCCTGAGCTGCCTCTGGTAGCTGCCTTTGAGACTGACTTTCACCGCACCATCCCGGCGGCGCGGCGTGAATATGCCATTCCCAGACAATGGGCGGATGAATTCCACATTCGCAAGTATGGATTTCATGGGGCCAGCCACAGATACATCGCAACCCGTTCCGCGAGTCTGCTTGGAAGAGACGATGCAAGGGTCATTTCCTGTCATTTGGGAGGAAGCAGCAGCCTGACCGCGATCAAGAGTGGCGAAAGCGTCATGACCACGATGGGAATGACGCCCCAAACCGGACTTCCACAGAACAACCGCGTGGGGGACTTCGATCCCTTTGCTTTACCGTTGATCATGGAACGCACCGGAATGTCACTGGATGAAACGCTCACCCAACTTGCCAGTCATGGCGGACTTCTCGGTTTGAGTGACCACAGCGGGGACATACGCGATCTGGAAGCGGCCGCGGCTACAGGTGATGAGAAATCGCAACTTGCTCTGGATGTCTTTGTTCAGGAAATCCGTCGACATCTGGGGGGAATGATTGTCGCCCTGGGCGGAGTGGACGCGATCGTGTTCACCGGTGGTATCGGTGAGAAAGGCGCTGGGATTCGTGCTGGCGTATGTGCCGATATGGAAGAGCTTGGAATCGTGCTGGCCCCTGACGCCAACATGGCCGTCTCCGGGGAAGCAACGTTCCATTCAACAGAGAGTCGAACCCAACTTTGGGTCATCCCAACGAACGAAGAAGTGATTGTCGCGCGGCAGTGCGTCAATCTACTGAAATCGTGAAACAGAACAGTCCTTCAAAGCGACCAGATTCATGTTCATAGCACGCGTTACCGGATCAGTAGTCAGTACCCAGAAGGTTGATTCCATGACCGGACACAAACTACTGGTGGTCGAGCCCTATCGTCTGGAAAGCACAGAAAGGCAATCCCTGGTCACAACGGGTCGAACTTTCATTGCGGTAGACACGCTTGGTGCGGGCGAAGACGACTACGTCTTGATCGCCCAGGGCAGCAGTGCGCGATTGACACCCGAAACCAAACAACTGCCGATCGATGCAGTCATCATCGGAATCGTCGACACAGTTCACATCGATAAACACCCGACCTACTGCCGAACCGAAGCCTAGAGTTAACTCATTCATAAGAAGACAACTGCTTCGATCATTCCTGAAGCTGAACATCATTCCCTACGAAATACCATGCAATTTGACGAAAATACGATTCGCAACGTTGTCGCCCAGGTGCTTGCAGAAGTTGGCCCCATGCCACCGGGAAGAGACAATTCACCAGGCACACCCAAAGCCGGTCAGCATGGGGTGTTTTATGACGCAGAATCCGCGGTCAACGCAGCCCGTGCAGCTTTTGAGCAATTTCGCGATTGCACACTGGAAGATCGCAAGAATGTGATCGAGATCATTCGCCGCATTTCAATCGAGCAGTGCGAAGAACTGGGCCTGATGGAGATGGCAGAAACAGGCATAGGCCGCCCTGAACACAAAATTGAAAAACTGAGAACTCTCGGTGAACTTTCGCCGGGAGTTGAATTTCTGGAAACCCGATGTTTCAGCGGTGACAACGGGCTCGCGGTCATTGAGCGTGCTCCCTTTGGAGTCATCGGAGCTATCACACCGGTCACACACAGCCTGCCCACCATCACGGGAAATGCGGTCAGCATGCTGGCTGGTGGTAATACAGTCGTTGTCAATCCACATCCTTCTGGGAAACAGGTTGCTGCTGAAGGTGTCAAGCGATTCAACGAAGCAATTTTTCGGGAAATCGGAATCGACAACCTGATCTGCGTCATTGCCGAGCCGACTCTCGAAAGCGCTGAGAAGCTTTTCAAGCATCGGCAAGTGGCCCTGATCTGTGTCACAGGTGGCCCAGCAGTAGGGCGTGCAGCCCTGAACAGCGGAAAGCGGGCGATCGTTGCAGGCCCCGGAAATCCACCTGTCGTGGTAGATGAAACAGCTGACCTCGACAACGCGGCCCGGTGCATCATTCAGGGTGCATCCTACGACAACAACCTGCTTTGCATTGCCGAAAAAGAAGTGTTTGTGGTCGAGAGTGTATTCGATGAAATGATGGCAGCCATGCGTAATGCGGGAGCTGCACAGTTATCAAGCTCCCAAGTCAGTACGCTGACTGGAAAAGCCATTGTGCAGGTCGGTGATGATCAGCACGATGCCGCCTGCAAGGATTTCATTGGCAAAGATGCTTCTTACCTGGCCAAAGCAGCTGGCGCTGACGTTCCAACAGATACTGAACTGCTGTTTGGTGAAACGGACGAAAACCATCCCTTTGTCAGCGTCGAACAGATGATGCCTTTTGTGCCTTTTGTTCGTGCCCGAGATATTGATCACGCGATTGCATTGGCCAAGGAGTATGAACATGGATTCCGCCACACGGCAATCATCCACTCCCGGAACGTTCGCAACATGACCAAGATGGGCAGGGAACTCGACACAACTCTCTATGTCAAGAATGGTCCCTGCATGGCAGCTCTTGGTCTCGGAGGCGAAGGTTACCTGTCGTTCTCTATCGCTGGGCCCACCGGTGAAGGCGTCACTACCCCGAACACATTTACCCGTGAGCGTCGATGCAGCATGATCGATGAACTCCGCGTGGTTTGATCAGGGAATACAGACATGCAAACAGCACTGATTCTCGGCTCAGCTCGAGCAACCGTAAAACACGAAAGTCTTGTTGGGCACCGGATGGTGGTCGCACAACCCTTGATGCTCGACCAAAGTCCGGATGGGCCACCATTACTTGCGATTGATGCTTTCGGGGCCAGACGTGGTGATCACGTCATGCTCACCAGCGACGGCATGTACGCGAGAGACATCACCAATGATGAAAAGACACCCGTTCGATGGAGCGTGATGGGGATCGTAGATTGATGACGGAACGACAAGCAGGAGAAAAATCTCGAAGCATTGGAAATGATGCGGCAATGATCGCTGAAATTGTCCAACAGGTAATTCTCCGGCTTGGACACAAGACTGAGTCAGATCACACCCACGGAATATCCACGACAAGAAAGCCAGACACACGAACCACGGCCGCCATCAACGAAAGAATCATCACCAGTCAGACCATTGCCAGCCTGCATGACTCCACGGTGCAAATACTGATTCCACCGGAAGCAGTCATTACCCCCGCGGCACGAGACGAGGCGCGTGGCCGCAACGTAGAAATACAACGCACGATCCAACTGCCCACGGGGCAGCAGCCCGACCAAGACAGAATAGAAATCATCGATCATGAAAACCCCCAACGTGCCAGAGCAGTCAGTCAGCAACTTGCAATCCGGGGTATCACACCGGGTGCGATGAAAATCGTGCTTTCGGATACACCGGCCAAGGAAGTGCACTGTCAGTATTCAGAACATAACGAGACCGCAGTCATGATCGGTTCGATCAACGACATAAAACGCTTTTCGAAAGAAGTGACACCAACAGTATGGGTGTTGGACATGCATCGTCTGACATTCACGGCTGCAGTGAACACCATCGCACAAATCAGCAAAACAGGGAGTGCCACCCGGTGAAGATAGCACGGACGATCGGAACGGTCACACTGTCGCGCTTTCATCCAGCCATGGAAGCTGCCAACCTGCGTTGTGTAGAAATCGTCGACACGATTGACAGAATGAATGAACAACCTTTGGGCGGAGATACCATTGTTGCCTGGGATCTTTGCGGATCCGGAATTGGGGATCTGGTGGCGTTGGCCGAGGGCCCCGAATCCTCCCAACCCTTCCGGCCCGAAGTCAAGCCACTGGACGCATCCATTGTTGCGCTGCTCGACCATATCGAATTGAATTGAAACCGTAGGCCGGGGACACCGGCATTCCAACGTGCTGGCCATGGTGGCCCAGCCTACAAACAACAGGACCTACACGATGCAGAACCTACACAAAATCAAACAGGACATTTGCGACATTGGTCGTCGAATTTACAACCGTCAATTCGCTGCGGCGAATGATGGGAATATCACGGTGCGAGTCAGTGAAAACGAAGTGCTTTGCACTCCAACTCTGCACTGCAAAGGCTTCCTGAAACCCGATGACATTGCCTTGGTCGACATGACAGGCAAACAGATATCCGGTCGCAAAAAACGGTCCAGCGAAGCACTCCTGCATCTGGAAATCTATCGTCAGCGGGAAGACATCAAGAGTGTGGTGCACTGCCATCCTCCGCATGCCACGGCTTTTGCCATTGCCCGCGAACCGATTCCACAGTGCATCCTCCCTGAAGTGGAGGTATTTCTGGGTGATGTGCCAATCACCAAATATGAAACGCCTGGTGGACAGGATTTTGCTGACACAATCATTCCATTCGTGCATCGAACCAATGTCATGATTCTAGCCAACCACGGTACGGTCAGTTACGGAGAAACCGTCGAACAGGCGTACTGGTGGACGGAGATTCTGGATTCCTATTGTCGAATGCTGATGCTCGCAAAGCAGCTCGGCAATGTATCTTTCCTGAGCGGTGAAAAATCGCAGGAATTGCTCGATCTGAAAGACAAGTGGGGATACAAGGATCCACGCAACACACCCGACTACGAAGATTGCGATATTTGCGCGAATGATATTTTCCGGGATTCATGGGCGGAATCGGGCGTGGAGAGACGAGCTTTTCCTGCTCCTCCAACCCTGAAACAAAACTCAACTTCCGGGAGTGCCGGAAATGAAGAAGCTTTGGTGAAAGCGATCACCGATGAAGTGATCCGCCAGATGCAGAAAAGCTGAAGCTTTTCTGTCCTTTGACTCTTTTTGAATCCAGTTCATTTTCACTCAAACAATCAACAATCCATGAAAGTCTCGATCATCGGTGGCGGCGGCCTTGTCGGTTCATGTGCAGCCTTTGCTCTACAGTGCGGGGGCATCGCCCGCGAAATTGCATTATTGGATGTCAATCAGGAATTGGCAGTAGGACAAGCACTGGATCTGCAACACGGCAGCCCCAGTGTTGCTGATCAGGTCATCAGTGGCGGTGGCTATGAGCATATCCCCAGCAGTGATGTGATCTGCATTACTGCCGGTCTGCGTCGCAAGCCTGATGAGTCGCGTCTTGACTTGATTAATCGCAACACCGATTTGTTCGTTCAAATCCTGAACGATGTCAAAGCCGCTGGGCCCAAACCTTCCGCAATCGTTGTTGTTGTCAGTAATCCGGTTGATATTCTGACCTATGTGGCGGCGAACAAACTGGGTTTGCCCGCCGATCAGGTTATCGGACTTGGGACACAACTTGACACCATCCGTTTTTGCTCGTTAATTGCGGAACAACTTGGCTCTCCCCCAACTCAAACCAAGGCCTTGATTCTGGGTGAACACGGAGATTCGATGGTCCCAATCTGGAGCAGTGCAACCATCGCGGGCCTTCCACTAGACAAGCACCCCGCCTGGACACCGGCTCTGGCAAATCAACTGTTCACCCGAACACGAGGTAGTGGTGCAGAAGTCATCAAAAGAAAGGGCGGAGCAGGCTTTGCAGTGGGGATTGCGATCCAGGACGTGATCGAGTCCATTGCGTTGGATCGACGTCGGGTTCTGCCAGTCAGCAGCGTGCAGTCCGGCTGCTACGGGGTACGGGATGTCGCCCTGTCCGTACCAACCGTGGTAGGTCGAAAAGGCGTCATCGAGCGGCAGGAAGTGGAACTGTGGCCGAAAGAAATGCAAGGCATGCGGGCAAGTGGAGCAGCGCTTCGTAAGACGCTCGATGTCGTACTCAAACGGATTGGCTGAGCAGGACTCTCAATCGCACGAGCTGCTCACGTCCAACAGATGACTTGAACACGCTGCACTGCCGCCGGCTTTGGCAGCGTGACGTTGACGCTCTGAATGGCCCCATCTACTGGCAGGCGATTCTGGGGCTGCTGCTATGCCGCTGCCGCAAACTTCTGCTGGCGACAATCCTGGCGGCAACTCTCTCATACAGAACGGAAGCTCATTGGACGAGCAGCAAAACTTCTGCCGTTTCATCGAAGCCGCCACTTGGAACCGCCTGTCCTTCACTCATGCGGATAAAATCCAATTCCTGTAGCGTAGCAGTCAACTGGCTCAGTGATTCATCGTCACTTAGCAACTGCAACGAAGAACTCTCGTGTCGGACCACGGTGGGATCTTGACGCACTGCGTTGACGACTCGCATCAGCGGAGCATTGGTCGCAAGGCTCATGCCGATTCCTTTCACACCTTGTCGGTCAGCGAGCAGCCTCAGATACAAACGGTCAAGAGCCTTTGCAGGCGCCTGCAAGTAAATCACCTTTGCATCCTTGGCCTGCTTCTGTGGGTTTTCCGAGAGTCCGACAACAGCCTCGGAAATTTTCTTCTTGTGATCCAAGGATAAGCCTGCAAGCGTCAACGCATTCTTGAACGCTTCCTGCTCCCTGCCAAGATCGGTCAACTCCACGTGGTACACCGCTATGATGCCAAGAGCGGCAGGTTGGTTGGGTTCCACTGACACCATATCCGCTGCTTCCTGATCCGGCTTGGGACCTGTGTCCTTCGTCGCCACAGACGAACCAGCATCAGTGTTCTGTTTATTAGCGTTCTGGTTATTAGCCAAAGCCTCCAACGGTTTATCCAAATCCGGCCCGGGGGCCACGGGCTCAACCAGTGGCTCATCCTTACGGTTTGACACGATCGCAGTTCCAGCATCAGTTCCGAATCCAGAGCCTCTCTGCTCTTCTGGAGCAGGGACGCCAGGGTCGACTTGAACGATGTCTGCAGGAGAATTCCCACTCCCACGATGAGAATCAGAACGCACCAGTACCACAGCTAGTGCAATGGACGCAGCCAGCCCGACCATGACAGCGGCCACTCGCCATGTTGGCACGGTCGCAACAGGTTTGACATTCGATTTTCCCTGTTCTTCCAACTGCAGCAATGGATGCTCATCAGCGAGTCCTTCAGCCCGAGCCCGAAGCACTGCTTCGTCAACCACACGCTCAGCAAATCCTGCGTCCAACCGGATATCGTCATCTGCAAGAGCGATGGACTTCAACGCCAAACGAAGCTCTTGAAGCTTCGCCAGTTCTTCTGCCACTGCCGGCTCATTTTGCAAAAGTTTCTCAACCTGAGCCAGTTCATCGGCTGAAAGGACTTCATCCAAATAGCCTGTGAGCAGTTGGTCGATGATTGCTGGTGGAAGTGACATTTGATAAACCGTCGTGCCGCGATTCCCGGGCAAACTCCTTGATGTGCCCCAACTGCCTTAAACCTAATGCCGGGGCATAATGACTACAATCAGCCGCATCCGTTGAAGCTGACAGGGTTGTGATGCTACGGGGTGGCGCAAAGTTCCCGAAAGTCGCAAAAAACTCCGTTTTGCCGGGGAAAATCCGTTTTCCCGCACAAATACCGGCAAAAATCATCACTTACGCCACGAGTCTCTACCAGCATATTTGTCATGGATCAACGTGAAATTCTTCGCCAAAATCGCCGTGTTTACGATGCCATGGCTGCAGCGGACTCTCCCCTTTGCAGGCCGGCAAAGGACGAAGAACTCCGAGATCCCCTGAGAACAGTAGACGCCGCCGGGTGGCTGGGGAACTCCATCAAGGGGCGAAATCTGCTTTGCCTTGCCGCAGGCGGTGGGCGGCAAAGTTCACTTTATTCTGCCGCGGGAGCCAACGTCACCGTTGTGGACATCAGCGGAGCGATGCTTGAATTGGATCGGCAAGTGGCGGCAGAACGAGGTTATTCAATTCGACTTTTTGAAACCTCCATGGATCAATTGAGCATGCTCAGGGACGGAGAATTCGACATCGTCATCCACCCAGTCAGCACGTGCTACCTGCCACGAATTCAAACGGTGTTTTCAGAAGTTGCCCGCGTACTCAGGCCAGATGGGATCTATGTCAGTCAACACAAGCAACCAACAAGTCTGCAAGCAACTTTGGATCCCGTGCATGGTAGCTACCAACTAGATCACCGCTACTACCGGGATACCCCCATCCCAGCTGCGCAGTCAACGAGTTCCAACAGTCGGCGTCTGAGAGAATCGGGGGCAATTGAGTTTCTGCACCGATGGGAAGAGATTGTTGGCGGCATCTGTCGAGCGGGGTTTGTTATCGAAGACCTCAGCGAACCCATGCATGCCAAAAACGATGCTCCCTCAGGCACATTCGCTGACCGCGCCAACTTCATTGCCCCTTACGTCCGAATCAAAGCAAAAAGAAAAGGACAGGCAATCCGCAACACCTCACTTTGGCTGGCTCAATCATGAATCGATCCCAGGTCAATGGGAACGCAGACGCCACCGCAGGCCAAAAATCCCAATGCCTGCAAGCAAGAACACCAAAGCAAATTCCCACCGGAATCCGCTTGAGTCGCCATCGTCCGTGACAGTCGTGCGTTCGTTCTCCTGATCTTCTTTCTTCGCACCTTCGTTCGTTACAGACTTGCGATCACCATCAACTCGCTCTGATTGATCGGATGTTTCATTACTCTCCGTCCCCACGGGTATTTCCACGAATTGCGGTGTACGATCCAGAGTCGAGTCCACCATCACCACCGGTTCAACACCTAATGATTCACTCCAGTTGGCAGACATCAGCAGATCGACGCCTGGATTCTGGGTTTTCACTGTGCAACTGCATTCTCCAACCATGTATTTGCACGCATTGAGGACGGTCTGAACGGTGAGGTGCTCTGCATCAATGGCATCGAGCATGCGTCCGCGTCCGAAGATGGGGAGCACCCATGGTCCGGAGGATGAGTTGGCCAGTCCGCCTCCCATTGCTCTCAAGGCGGATTCGTTTTGGTCGTCAAAAGCGAGCCGCGAAACTTTGAAATCCACCTTGAGTGGAACGTCACACCGCAGCACATCATCCAGGGAAGCCTCAGGGTTTTGTTGCAGATGTTCGTTTGCACCGAGCCGTGGAATCACTCCCTCAGGTATTTGGATTTCAGCCATCGCCTGCTGCACGCCGCGATTCACCACACTTTCGATCTGACGATTGAGATTCACATCCTCACATTCAACAATCACGAATACTGCGGAAGCTCCCCCAACCAATGAATCGGCAACCTGCGACCTCAAAGGTGACACCAACCAGCGATCCAAAGACGATGTCGTGAACCGGCCTTCCCAGCAGAGTTTTTTCCGTCCGCTGCGTTCGGGGTAAAAAACCTGCAAATGGGGCGTTTCAACTGACGGATCAAAGTCGTCGAGTTGCCACTGTTGCTGGGGAGACAGACTGGACAGATCAATGACCTCGAGCTGAATATTTGCTTTTCCCTCTGCGCTGACATTCTGGATACGTCTGATCGCCGCAGCTATCTCCTCACTGGGTGATCCATCGAGGATCAAAACCATGCCGTACTTGTCCACGGGCCAACGCTCCAGTGCATACCTGAAGACTGGCACCTTGCAAGCCAGTGCAGTGACTTGAATCGAGACCAGCACCAAGACGATGAGCCAGTATTTTTCGGCAACAATGGGAACAAAATTTCGCTTCATGTCGGATTCCCTGCCACAAATCACTGCACTGCAGCAAAAGCGTGTATGTGCCCAAGATCCGTACTGACAATCAGCATGCCTCGGCTAATGGCCAGACCATGGACAGTTCCTGGCACATCCACTTGCCACAGGAGTTTTCCATCGAGCGCCGAATAAGCACATACTTTGCCGTTGAACCCCACAACTATTGCATCACCCGCCTTGACGATGTCAAAAGGCACGAGTGACTCGACTTCCCATAGCCAGGCCTCTTGCAACTTTTCTTGTGCAGCAAGCAGTAACTTCTTTGAATCTTCCGCACTGATTTTTTTGTTTTTCAAGTCACTTTGTATTTTACGAATCCGCTCCTGAGCCTCGACATTCAGACCACGATCAAGGCACTTGAGTTTTCCATCGGCTGCCAACCAGGCAAAATCCTCGTCCACGAGAATCCGATTCGTACCAGTGAAAGATGCAACGGCGGAGTTTGATTCGAGGTTGGCAACCCGGATCTGATCATCTCTTTCTTTCTGGTGAGGCGGTCCAGCAAACAACATGTCATCCTCAGAGAGGATACAGAAGACACCACCTGCCTCACCAATTTTTCCGCGTGGAGAACCATCCTTGCGGTCAAAGGCCAGCGGTGCCGCCCGCCCCTGTGGCACAAAAAGTTTGCTGGAAGAGGCAAGCAACGCACCCTGCAACGTCACATTTCCAACTTCACGTCGAAACCCATCTTCACTCTTCACCTTTCCCGAAATGGCATCAACAGACAGCAGATATGATTTTTCCCAAGGAACGAGTGAACCCGCGAAAATCGCTTGCGTCCCGGTCACCAGCACACCGGTACGAACTGGCCACAGCGACATCAGTTTACGATTGCTTGTAATTCGTCGGTTTTCATCCGCTGCTCTTACCCGCCAGACCAGCCGACCCGAGTTTTTATTGCAGCAATACGCAAAACCGTCATCTGAACCGAAATAGACGTTTCCATTGGCAATGGTAGGAGGTAGACGAACCGGGGCGCCAGTGAAGTGCACCCACTTCTCCGTTCCTGTTTCGAGATCCAGAGCATGAATTGCATCATCCGCAGATGAACCAAAGAAAAGCGATTCACCATCAGCGGTGACGTAGAAACATGGATCAAAATTGCGCATGGACTGCAAACCACTATTTCCTGAGTAAGCATCCCACTTTGCAGGCCCTGTCCACGCCATTTGCGGTGGAAGCGGTGAACGATAAACCCATTTGAGTGACAGTGGAAAATTTAACCTCGATGTCGTAACACCGCTGCGTCGATTATCGTGTCGATAGGTTGTCCACTCGTTTGCAACCTTGGAATCAGCTACGGTTGAATTGGTCTGTGCCGAACTGGCTTCAAAACTCAAAACTGAAAGAAAGACAAGCACGAGTACCAACATGATCCTTGGCGTAACGTGATTGTTGTCCTGCCCTGACAAATTCATTGCTGTGCTCCTTGAGGTCCCGCGTCAACACTATTCTGGGCCGTTCCGGCGTTGGACCTGCGTGGCCCAAACCCAATCGAACACTCCATCCAACCACCGCAGGAGCAACCTCCCCCAGCTTCGGGAGAAAACAACATGCCCTGTGCTGGAATCGTACTTAACCAGCAACTCGGCCTGAGCCGGGTGAATTCGGTGCGTTTTCCCTGTTCTACGGACCACAGCGAAAGCGGTCCCGTTCCACCTCGATAGAGAATGGCGCCACCTGTACCGATGGGTGTCGCACACCCTCGTCGTTTACCCAGAGTACCTGTCTGAATCGTCTCTCCGCTTCGAGCATCGAGAATATGGGGTTGCACAAACAACTTGCCTCCCATCAACACAGCGTGTTGCATATGAGCCCCATGATGATTCTCCGGCCAATTCACATCCCGGCTCCAAAGGGGTTCTCCTGTTTCAGCTGCATAGGAAGCGAAGTGAAACTCATTTCCCGATGAGGACTGCAGAACGAACTGTTGGTCATCAGCCAATCCGAAAGCAACAACCTGATCAGCGGACTGTGAGGCGACCGGTTTTTGCCAACGCACTTTGCCCGTTTTTCGATCAAGACAAGTGACCGACGCATCCTTCCATATCTGTTTGTTGGTCAACTTTCCACTTTTGGTGCTACGCAAAGTGGGATCGTCGACCTCCACAAAGTAAATCGCGTCTTGAACAATCGTAATTGTGGCCTGCACACCGGCATCCATGTCATATTTCCAGAGTACATCTCCATATTTTTTGTCATAAGCAATGATGGAGTCGGCGCAGACTTTCGAAGTTGCCGCATCATCCTTGCCGTCATACCAAGCCGCTTTCTGCCAGAAATTCTGGTAGCTGCTTTCGCCCTTCACAGCCGAACCAATCACCATATCATCCGTGACCGCAACAAAACCCCATTCGTGCTTTTCATTGAACGGTGTTGGCAAACGCAGCGTGTTGAGCATTTCCCCGGTAGAAGCATCAATGACCCAAAGACAATTACGGGTCGCGGCATAAACACGCTCGCGGTCAGCACACCAATTGCCACAGTCCCTTGGAATGTTCACACGACGCAGATCCGGTATCTCAAGCGACCACAGAATGGCCCCGTTGAACGCATCCAGGGCAACCATCCGATTCATGCCCTGATGAAACAGTCGTCCTCCAACAGCGAGTGGGGCTGGCATCCTTGGGTTCCTGTCAATTCCAAAATCTGCCCCTGGTCTGCCAAGCCACCGTACTTCCAGCTCTTCTGCCTCGTCTGCACCACCGAGAGACTCACCCACAAACGACTGATTGGCAGGGGATCCATATTGATGCCCCCATTCAGCAAGCTCGGAAACCTCATTCAAATTCTGCAACCAAACGTCTGACCCGATTGAGATCCAGTCGTCTCCCAGGCTGGTTGCTGGCTTTCCAACACAAACGATTGTTCCTGACTTTGCCAAGTGCCGTTTCAGTTTGGAAACGTCTGTACCGGAACAGATTACAAGGTTCGCAAAGTCATCAGGTATATCCTCGGCAGTCTGAGCAGTGAGACGAACACCATAAATCCCGGACCGGTACCACTGAGTCCGAAATTTTTGAAGGTCTTCCATACTTTCACAGGATGCAATGACTGTCATCGCAGTTCGAGCAGCCACACGTTCAGCCCATCGTCCCGTCTGTTCGTCGCTGATGACAGCGAAGCCGCCGAGATGATTCAAATCTTTGACAAGAGAATCCAACATGTCGTCTGAAACATCCCCGACCTGCTTGTTTTCTTTTCCAGAACCGGAACCTGAAATGATCGGTGGCGCGTAATTCATACGCATGTCAAATTCGTAAAACGGACTTAACAGCAACTTGCCTTCTTTTTCCGTTCCGATTCGGTAGTAATAAGTCTGCCCCATTTGCAGATTTTCCAATACCACGCTGTGGCTTGTCCCATTCTCGGCTGATTTGGCAAACTCCCCAAGTTTGCGAGATAAACCAAATGCGACTGAAGAGGGGCCGGAGTATCGTGACTCCCATCTGACTTCGGCAGTGGATGGGTCGATAAACCTGACACCAACCCTGAATCCTGCATCCTCAGCCGAGGCGACTTGCAGACAATTCATGCCCTGCAAAAAGCAGGCAAGAACGATAGCCAAGTAACAGGGCGACATGTCACGCGACATCCACCAGACACACCTGCTTCGGAACAGGGACAGAACAGTGGTCAATACCATGATTTGCATCTAAAAACCAAGTGAACAGGACAGGGGAACCCAAAGTTTAGCAGACTTTCCCGACCATCCGCGTTCGGTACTCCCAGTTACCATTGTCAAGTAACCAGGAAAGCGTCTGCACCCATGCATACCTGCGGTGCTCACCCGGGCATCGCGCCCAAGACACACTGACTTGAATCAGCCAAAATGCTGCTTCAACCATGCTGCGATCGCTTCCAGTACAACGCCACTCCCCTGATCGTGAAACAGATCGTGGCGAAGTTTGGCCCAATCCTGCAGCGTGACATGCTTACCGGCTCGAATTGCAAGATTCCGACACGCACTTTGGTCGATAAGACCATCCTCGCCTCCGTACATAACCAATGTCGGAATATCAATCCTGCGTGCATTATCGAGGGCCCAACGCCCCTGAGAGAGCAATTGAGTCGCAAGGTAGAGCGTGATACGACTGTGCATCCATGGATCCTCAGCCACAAGCTTGGCCTGCTCAGGATCAGCGGTAAGCATTTCGAGATCCACCGGGCGTTTGATCTGTATCCATGGCATCAGACACCCTGTCAGCCAAGCCGCGAAGATATGTGGACGTGGCGGTGGCACAGGCGGCAAGAGCATGGGCCCACATAGAATCATGCCATCAGGTTTATTACACAGGAAACTCTGGTCAGACCGACACCTAAGCGCGTGATTGAGTGCCAAATTACCGCCCATGCTGTGCCCCAGCACGACCTGCGGAACGCCGGGGTAAGTCAAGGACATGGTCTGGCAAGCAGCATCAATGTCGGCCAGAAGCCCCGAGAACGAATCGACCCGGCCACGACTGCCGGGTGATCGCCCATGCCCTGGCAAATCAAATGCATAGCTACACCATCCAATGCCAGAAAGAAAGTCAGCGACAACCTGATAACGACCGCCATGATCGCCCAGTCCATGCACAATCAGAACGATCCCATCGGGTCGGCGACTTCCACACCAAAGCCGACCATGCAACTCCCCATCTCGCCCGGTCATCAACACATCGTGCTTCACAGTTGAAGCCCCTGAAAGCATCGATTTACCACACTGCAGAAAAACATGTTCAAGACTCTGAACTCCTGATGAAACATCGCACACATTTGCAACACTCCAGATTCGACCCCTCAAACAGACTCCAGCTTACTGCCTGGCACCGCTCAGGCACAAATCAAGCTTGTTCGTGGCAATGGATATAACCAGCCGCGGATAGCAATACTCGTTGATGGATTCTCCGAAATGCCCCAGTACGATTTGGAGCCCCGGTACGAGTTGGCTAACTTCACAATGACAGGTCCGACTGATGCCTGACACAGTCCGCGTGACATAAACACAACTTTACGAAATACTCGTGTTGACGATGCAGGGGACGCAAAACACCAAAACCTCGCAATTCCAGAATCCCAGCCTGACATGTCACTGTCAGCCTGTCTGTTTTCCAGCAAACTGGACATTTCGGCACAGAAACTGCTCACTGCAACTGCCAGTTGTCTGATGATCTGCCAAGGTGACGCAGATTCAACTGAAGTCCATCCATATGGAGGCGTCGAAGCAGCATGTTCCAACGTTTACTCGCTGCCTTTATTCTCGTACCCCTGATCGAATTGATGCTGCTGATTCAAGTAGCAAAGCACACGAGTTTCCTGACAACGATCATGCTTGTCATCATTACAGGAATCATCGGTTCCTGGCTTGCTCGTCGGGAGGGAATCATGACCTGGTTTCGATTTCAGTCGGCCTTGTCAGAAGGCAGGGTGCCAAGCAGCGAAATACAGGATGGGCTGATGATTGTTTTTGCGGCAGCACTATTACTCACTCCCGGATTACTCACTGACGCAATTGGTTTCACACTGCTTGTGCCACAGGGCCGGGAACTGGTACGCAAAACACTTCTGAGACGCTACATGGAAAAGTTCCAGATGCGTTTCTACGGTCCAGAAGAATTTACGGAAAACTCATTTCAACAGAACAATGAAGACCGTTCGCAGACGATCGACGCCGACCATTTCGAGCGAAAACCGGACTAGAACGAACTCACTTCGCTGAAACAGAATCGGATAATACTCCCGCTGCCCATAATGTCCCACGAGTCAGGGTTCTCAAGAAAACGTCGTCCTGAAACGTCCCATTGGAGTGTCCATAGGTGGTACCAAAGACACGCGCTTTGCCAAACTGATTGACCCAGAACACAGGATGGTCCTTGCCTGTCTTCTCGCTTTCTGAAGTGGCTAAAACTGTTGTATCAGGCCAGACTTTTTCAATCACATACAACTCATCTTTGGCGGTAATGTGACCATCGGGAAAGCCAACCATGATCGGGTGATTTTTCTTCTTCACATCAACACGGTAGTTGCTTTGATGCTCGTGACGCCGACTGGTAACCCCTAGAAACTTTCGCCAGTCATCCACCTCTGCTGCACGGTAAGTGTGCATCGCGCAATGAATAACCACTGCATTCGCACCCGCGCGGTGAGGCTCGGTTATTCGACGGATGTAGTCCGGGCTACTCGTGTTGGCGAAGCACTCGTTATGAATCACCACATCAAATCCATCAGCCCATTTTGGATCATTGTAATAATCAATCTCTGCTTTGGTGCCGGTTCCGCCATCATTGACAACCGTCCAGACCGCCTCGACGCCTTGTTTCTCCATGGCCAGTTGCATGGCCTTGGTTTGAAAATCATAGTCGTGACAGCACCCGCTGGTGATGAGCAGAATGTTCACGGAATTATTTGACTTGCCCGTCGTTCCATCCTCCGCTGCAACGCTCACTGCAGCACAAGAGAACATGATGCAAGTAAGGATGAGAGCGGCAGAAAATCGCAAATACATCAACTACTCCAGCTTGTGCTAACTATAAAAAAAGCGTTCGAGACGCCAAGCCTCGAACGCTCATGAACGGATCATGCCACCTACGTTAGTGTGGCGCTGCACCATGATGAGAATCAACGAAAACTACTAAATCCGGTCATCCAGCTCAACTGGCTCCATGACCTTCGTATTCCGTTCAACAGCCACAACCGTGGTGCGTTGGCGAAGCCCATCTCGACTCTCAGCAGTGACGGGGAGCACCTGCCGCTTATCTGGCAATTCCATCCTGACTGTAAAGGAACCATCAGCTTGCAACTTGACAGGTCGACCGGCAACCGTGACAGAAGCAGACGCAACCGTCTTGCCGAAAATGATCAACTCGGCATCAACATTGAATGGAAGTTTCGACTGACGTAACAATGCTGGGTCAGCAACAGTTTGCCCTTGCTCACCACGCAATGGCATTGGGCGGCACAAACGCTCTTCAAACACTTCCTTCAGGTCTCCCGCATCCGTGTCGTAACCGCCGCTGAGCGAATAAATCCGCTCATAGTCCTCAGCGATATCACGCCAATGCTCGTCGAGTCGCTCACACTCACCAGGACGTGGTGTCTCCACCACATTGCTACGGCAGACGGTGTAAAACTCTCCTGTGTCGGACAGGTACCCGATGATGACCCGGTATCGGGAAGGTGGCTCATCAACATCGATGTACCAATTGTCTACCCCACCATGAATGGGGATATCACGTTCAACACTTTCCGCACGGTTGTTGCTGACATCACTCACACTGAGCAGACGCAGCATCGGGACGGCTGTGTGCCAACGCTCAGCCAAGGCTGATTCGGCACGTTCGACACTGGCACGGGTAATTTCCCAACTGGCTTGCAACCAATACGAATCACGAACCATGAGCACAATCCGATCTTGATGCAGCTCACTGGCTTTTGTGCGATTAGCACCACGATTGACAGCCGCACCACCGACCAGAGTACCGGTGGAGAGATCCTTGTTGCGGACCATGGTCTCCCGGCGTTTTCGAATTTGGGCCCGGATTCTCGCCGTCTTGGCGGAGACCTTTGGCTCCGGCAGCTTGGGCATGGGGCGATTCACGCTGTTGGAGGTCTTCGTGGACCTTTTAGCGTTCGTTTTGCGGCCTTTGGACGTAGAGGCGGAGGGCGATTTCGAGGCAGAGGGCGATTTCGAAGTTGCCTTTGCCTTTGACTCGCTACCAGCACGCGTTGCCTTCACCTTGCTGGTGGCTCGTTTCTTTTTCGTTGCCGCACCAGCAGTCTTCGTTTTCTGAGCAGACGCTTTCTGACGTAATCGTCGCTGAACCTTGCGGATTTCAGTGACCAGCTCGTCTTTCTTGAGTCCGTGCCAACCGGGGACGCCGTAGTTTCGGGCCAAATCGGCCAGCTCGCGACGTGTCTGAGCTTTTAAATCTGCGGTCGTGATCACCTGCACCTCCAAGATAGTGACACCGCGTCTGCATAATGCATGGCGGCGCTGAATATTGCTATCGCTTGCGGCAGCTGATCCTCCTGAGTGCTTACCGTTCCCCGTGTCTTCAGCATCCCGGCTGTTGTGACGAAACCGCATGGCTCAGCATTTGGCAGGCTGTGACCGGGCGGGGGTGCGAAAACACAAGTGATGGACTGAATTTTTACCCGCTTTACACGGGGGATAATTACAGAATTAAAACCATCGAACCAGCATTAACGGCACAATCGTCACCAGAAATATTATGCCAAGGGATCCAAAAATAGCTAGAGACTCAGCCGACCCTTTTGGAACAAACCATAGAAAATTAACCGTTACAGACCGCCAAATCGGCAGAAAAGTGAAACTTCAAGACGATCAAGACACCCCAGAAGCCCAAACCAATCGACGTACCGCAGGCAATCGGACAGTTTGATTCCGAACTGCTTGATTCTGAACTGCCGCCTGCGAAAGTGCAAAACGGGAGTCATTGGCAACTGGAAGCCTGGCGAATTTCGGGACCCCTCCAATCCACTCTGCGACAACCTTTAATCCACTGTGCAACAACCTTTGCCCCGCATGCAAAGAGCCACAATTTGCTGTTTTTGATTGACTCCAATTCTCATTTGACGACCGGTCCATCGGCGATTTACACAAACAGGACAGGCGTCGAAAACCCACTTGCCAATCGATACCGGGGGTGCCTCCGAGCAACGCCCCACAGAACCCACCACCCGAAATCCCAAAAAAACACAACGACTCGGGTGCGACCATACGTCGCTGGCACTGGATTCTCGTGAAATAGCGACCACATTATGCTTTCGGTGCAGAACCCATTGCCATCGAGAGTGCTGCCGTGCCCGAACCCGACCCAACCTCGCCGCTCGACTCCGGCGAGGGGCCGGAAGACGTGATCAAGGCATCGACATCGCCCATCACGGTGGATCCCGACGGAAAGAGACCGCCCTCTCGCCGGGGCAGCCAGCCGCAAACATTTGCAAAGGTGGCTGGAATGGGCTTCGAACTCGCTGCGGCGACCCTTGTCGTGGCAGGTTTGGGTCACTTGGTTGATCGCTACTGTGGCGGAAGCCGCAGCATTGGTTTTGCGATCGGCGGCTTTGTTGGCTTCGGGCTGGGGATGTACCGTTTCATCGTCAAGGCCTTGAAAAACATTGAAGAAACGGACAAATGAAGTGAGCGGAACACCGGCGAGTTGAATTGCCTGATCATGAAACCAAACCCACAAACGACTGAAATTTTGTCAATCGCCGGACTGTTTGGTCGCGTGATGGGTCGGGTTTTGCTTTGTTGGATGCTGTTGACGTTGGCCTCCTCAGTGGCGGTGCTGATTCTCAAGTCTGAACTTACACAGCCCGCCATTCTGATTGCTCTGGCCAGTGGAGCCATTTCCATTTGCGCGCTCATCCCCGGGATGAGTCTGGGGACCAGCGGCGCGTCTGCCAAAACCGGACTTTCAAGACAGCGGCAAATCAAGCGAAGCGGGCTGTTCATCGTTGGTGCCATCGCGGCGATGATTATTCGTGTCCTAGGCACCGTTGCACTTCTTGTGGTGTGCCGTTATCACATGGGCGTGTCACTGGAAACACTCGTCTTTTTTGTTTGTGGTTGGTACCTCACACTGACGGGCATCGAGGTGTTCTGGCTGGCAAAAAGTGCCGCTTTGCTGGATGTTGTTCCTGCGGAACTGTCCTTGGCGGCACCAGACGCGTTCGTCGATGGAACTGATTTCTGAAAAATGATTGCTGGAATGAACCTCCCACTCGCATCCGCCGCCGACCCAACCTCGCACGTGATTCCACATCCCGTGACCGAGCCGCTGTTTAAAGTGGAGTTTCCCGATACCCACATGCCTTCGCTGCACATCTTTGATGGCGTGTATGAATTTGCAATTACCAACCACTTGTTGATGACACTGGTTTCAGGAATTGCGGTCATTGTGGTTTTCAAGTTTGTTGCTGGACGTGTTCGCGTTCAGGGCGAAGGTCTGGATGCCTACCGGACTCGCGGGAGATTCGCCCAGATTTTTGAAACAATGTGTTCGTTCATGCGTGACGAGGTGGTTCGTCCCAATCTCCACGAACTGACCGACAAATACATTTATTACATTTGGACGATTTTCTTTTTCGTTCTGTTTGCGAACGTGCTTGGGCTGGTTCCCATCGGCTCCATGGCCTACTTGGCGGCTTCCATGTTCGGCATCAATGATCCTCACCTGACGCATCTGGGTGGAACGGCTACCGGAAACCTCTCACTGAACGTTGTGCTTGCTGCAGGCACGTTCATCGCAATTATTTTCATTGGAATCCGGGAAACGGGAGCGAAAGCCTTCTTTGCACACTTCAACCCCTTGGGTTGGCAGGACAAGAAAATGCTGCTGATCGGTATTCCGCTCTACTTTCTTGAGTGGCTTGGCCTGATTATCAAATGCGTCGTGTTGGCAATGCGACTGTTTGGAACCATGATGGCTGGTCACCTGGTGATTGCCGCATTCCTTGGGTTGATTTTCGTGGCTGTGGAAGTCAGTCACGGCTTGGCATACGGAGTGCAGATAGCAGTCATCATCGCTGGTATTGTTCTGACGCTACTTGAATTGTTCATCTGCTTCCTTCAGGCGTTCATTTTCACTTTCCTGACTGTCTTGTTCATATCGCTTGTGGCCAGTCATCACGATGATCACCACTTGGAAGAACACCCGTTCACCGACGAGAACCAGATGGATCTCGACAAGATCGCGGAACCCGAAAGAATTACCCCCATGCCCGATCCCGCTGGGTAGACCAGTTGCGACAGTCGGAGCATGTTCACACGTATCCTTTTTTTACAACCCCCAAACTCACTTGTTACTCGGGACCAACAACTCGTTCAAGGTAACCGAGTACTTCACGAGAGATGACTTAGGAGCTATCCAAAGATGTTTGAAATGGCAATGTTGCTGGCGCAGGTAGAAGGAACCGTAGGTATCGGAATCGGTATCGGCTTGGCGATTCTCGGTGCTGGATTGGGAATCGGCCGAATCGGTGGTTCGGCGGTAGAGGCAATCGCCCGCCAACCAGAAGCTGGTGGAACCATCTCGACTCAAATGCTGATTTCTGCAGCGTTGATCGAGGGTGCTACCGTGATCGCCCTGATTGTTCTTTATATCTCGAAGTAACCATCGAATGCAGCTGAAGGATATCTTTGATTTCGTCAGTGGACCGCTCAGAGTGGTTTCGGCTGATGGAGCCAAGGGTTCCACGGTTAGGTTGTTCCCGATTGGAACAATTGCAACTGACTGCTGATTAGGAAGAAGCTGATGATCACGAAGAGTTGGATGCGCCGCCAGCACGCTGGAATGCCGGCAGCAGTGCGCAGTCTCGTACTATGCATCACGTTGCTGTGTCTGGGGCTGGGAACCGCTTCCATGTCCCAGGCTGCAGACGCCGCTGACGCCCACGCGGCTGACAGTAGTGGTGCCCACGCAGAGGACCACAGCACGCCCAGCCTGCTCTCGTTCGACTTTGGTTCGGCCGTCTGCAATCTCGCGATTTTCCTGGGAGTGCTCGGGATTCTGTCCAAATTCGTATGGCCCGTCATTCTTGACGGTCTGAAAGCGAGGGAGGATAAGATTTTCGATGAACTCAAGGATGCCGAGGAGGCGAACACCAAGGCCCAAGGCCTATTGGCTGACTACCAGTCGAAATTAGACGGCGCTGCTGCTGAGGTTCAGTCGATTCTTTCCGAAGCTCGCAACGACGCGACTGCCAGCGGGCAACGCATCGTGGATGAAGCCAGGCAGGAAGCGGAGCGTCAACGCGAACGTGCCATCGCTGAAATCGAGACAGCCAAGAAAGTTGCACTTGCTGAACTGGCGGGACAGACCTCTGATCTTGCGATTGGAGTTGCCCAGCAGGTCATTGGCAGGGAACTGAAGGCTGAAGACCATGCTGAGTTGATCCGACAGTCACTGGACCGGCTCCCCAGTAACAACTGAACAACCTGGCTGTTTTCAAACTTAATTACTCCATCGATCACGGGTAAATCCCGAGCGTAACTCATGAACGAAGCTGCGGAACACGACACGGTGCTCGACACCGGTGCCGAACAACTGGGCAGAACTTACGCCCGCGCGTTGCTCGGTGCGGCGCAGAATGCCGGCATCGCTGACAAGATCATTGAGCAACTTGGTTCGGTGGTTGATGAGTATCTGGCGGTGAGTCCACCACTTCGAGCTGCGTTTGCCTCTCCCCAGATTGACGACAATGAGAAGATCAAGGTGATCGACCGCTTATTCGGTGATGGCTTTGATCCACTATTAGTAAAGTTCCTCAAGGTCATGGCTGGCCGGGGACGTCTGGCTCACGTCGATGCAGTGCGAGCTGCTGCAGATGCGATCCATGACGAAATGCTAGGTCGATTGGTTGCCACAGTAGAAACTGCGGTGCCATTGGACGATGCTCTTCGATCAAACATTGAAGAGCAACTTGGTTCCATCATGCAAAAGCAAGTGCGATTGTCAGAGTCCGTCGATCCGGAGCTGATCGGCGGGATGGTAATCCGCGTGGGAGACCGGGTGTTCGACAGCAGTGTGTCCAATCGCTTGGACGCACTTGCACGACGCGCACGCAACGGGTTCTCAAGCCAATTGCTGCAACGCTTTGGTGAACTCACATCAGAATAGGTTTTGACTTGCCGTTAAATCGGCACCAACTATCAACGCTCGACAAAACTGCCGGGCCAACACGATTGATTCAGACCCATGAAATTTAGCAGTGACGAAATCGCCTCAGTCTTGCAAGAAGAGATTGAGCAGTTCGACAGCAAGATCGATGTTCGTGAAGTCGGTACCGTCCTTGAAGTTGGGGACGGTATTGCCCGCGTCTACGGACTCTCAGGTGTCATGGCCGGGGAGATGGTCGAGTTTCCTAACGGGGCGATTGGCCTCGCCTTCAACCTCGAAGAGAATTCTGTCGGTGTGATCATTCTCGGAGACTACCTGACTATCCAGGAAGGCGATGAGGTGAAAGCACTGGGCACGCTGCTTTCGGTGCCCGCAGGCGATGCGGTCGTCGGACGCGTCCTCGATCCTCTGGGCAACCCTCTGGACGGCAAGGGACCAGTTCAAACGGATGTGACCCGGCCCGTTGAAATCATCGCGACGGGTGTGGCTGAACGCCAACCGGTCACCGAGCCGATGCAAACTGGCATCAAGGCGATTGACGCCATGACGCCGATCGGACGTGGGCAACGCGAATTGGTGATTGGTGACCGCAAGACTGGAAAGACTGCAATCGCGATTGATGCAATCCTCAACCAGAAAGGCAAGAACGTAAAATGCTTTTACGTTGCCATTGGCCAGAAGGATTCTTCCGTCGCTGGCGTCGTCGACGCCTTGGAGCGATACGGAGCGATGGAATACACGACCGTCATCGTTGCTGGAGCATCATCGCCAGCTCCGCTGCAGTACGTTGCTCCCTATGCCGGTACGGCAATGGCAGAGCACTTCATGTTCAACGGTGGTCACTCACTCGTGGTTTACGATGACCTGTCCAAACAGGCGACCGCCTACCGGCAGATGAGCTTGCTGATGCGTCGTCCACCGGGACGCGAAGCCTATCCTGGAGACGTGTTCTACTGCCATAGTCGTCTTCTGGAGCGGTCTGCCAAACTGTCCGAAGCTCTGGGAAGCGGATCGATTACCAGTCTGCCCATCATTGAAACTTTGGAAGGGGAAGTTTCTGCGTACATTCCAACCAACGTGATTTCGATTACCGATGGCCAGATTTATCTGCAGCCCGACCTGTTCTTTGCGGGTATCCGGCCTGCGATGAATGCCGGCATCTCGGTTTCTCGCGTGGGTGGTGCCGCTCAGGTCAAGGCAATGAAGAAAGTTGCTGGTGGTCTGAGGCTCGACCTTGCAGCGTTCCGTGCCTTGGAGGCCTTTGCACAACTGGGAACGGACCTCGATGCCGCGACGCAGGCCCAACTGGATCGTGGTTACCGCATGGTGGAACTGCTGAAACAGCCACAATACCAGCCAATGAGTGTCACGGACCAGGTCCTCAGTCTTTACGCTGGCACCAAGGGATTCATCGATGATGTTCCAGTGAAAGCTGTTCAACAGTGGGAAGCCGATTTCCAACAGTTCGCTCGTGACAAATACAGCGATCTGATCGCCCTGCTGGATGAGAAACAGGACTTGAGCGATGACGTCGTCGAAAAGATCGAAGCTTGCATTGCGGAATTCAAGAGTGGCTACAAGCCCGTTGAGAGCGACCTGTAAACCAGCGTGAATTTCACCTGCCCCGTTAACATTTGAAACCCGCCAACTGACTCATGGCCAACGCCCGCGCACTCGATAAACGACGAAAATCAATCCGGAACATCCGTAAAATCACACGGACGATGGAATTGATCGCCACAGCGCGCTACAAGAAAGCGATGGATCGCGCTGCAGCAGTCACAGCTTACACGGATCGGCTTTCACAAATCGTGAACAGCCTCGCTGATTCGGGCACCGAAGTCCGACACCCGCTGCTGGAGCAGCGGGAGAATCCGCAAGCTGGACGCCTGCTGACGTTGAGCAGCAACCGTGGCCTTTGTGGTGGTTACAACGCAAGTGTCCTGAGAACGGCCGTCCCACACATCGAGCAGATGAAATCAGACGTAACCAATCTGTCAGTCGACGTCAGCGGTAAACGTGGGATCAATGGCCTGAAATTCCGTGGAATTGAGCCGAACGATACCTACCAGCAATTTGAAGATCAGCCCGCGTACGACGAGGTTGAGAAGATTGCATCGAAATATCTGGAGCTTTACGTCACCGGACAAATGGATCGGCTCGATGTGATCTACACGAAATTCATCAGTACAAGTCGCCAGGAAGTAACAGTCGAAACGCTGCTACCCTTTGGCTCTTTGGATGATGGTTCAAGCGAGACCGCCGAAGCCACCAACACACAATACGAATTCCAACCGTCCGCTGAAAGCATCCTTGAAGAAGTGGTTCCGACAAGCTTCAAGGCAAAGCTTTTCAAGTGTTTCCTTGATTCTGCAGTCAGTGAGCAGGTAGCTCGAATGATCGCAATGAAGGGTGCCACAGAAAGCGCAGGGGACATGATCAAACAACTTTCCATGACCTACAATCGAGCTCGCCAGAGTCAAATCACGGGCGAGATCATGGAAATCATTGGCGGTGTTGAAGCTTTGGAGGGCTAACCACCAACCTCAACCGTCATACCCATTGTCGTTCAATATTCACACATCCAGTTAGCTAACCCAAGCCTTTAACTACGAAAATGTCTACCGCAACCGAAAACACTGTTGGACGCGTCACCCAGGTGATCGGCTCGACTTTCGACATCGAGTTTCCCGAAGGTCACATGCCTCCTATTTACAACGCCGTGACCATCAAGTCGCAGCACAAAGGGGTCGACATCGACTTGGTCGGAGAAGTCCAACAACACCTTGGTGGTGGACGCGTTCGGGCAATCGCTCTCGGGAGTACCGAGGGAATGATGCGAGGCATGGACTGCATCGACACAGGGAAGGCAGTAAGCGTTCCTGTTGGCACGGCAACTCTTGGCCGGGTTTTCAACGTTCTTGGAAAAGAAATCGACGAACGTGGACCGGTTGCGGCTGATGAATACATGCCGATTCACAGAGAAGCCCCTCCTGTCAACGAACTGTCGACCAACACTGAGGTATTCGAAACCGGTATCAAGGTTGTCGACCTTCTGACCCCGTTCGTCCGCGGTGGTAAAGCCGGACTGTTCGGTGGTGCAGGCCTCGGAAAAACCGTGATTTTGACGGAACTCATCGCAAGGATCGCGAGCAGCCATGGTGGCTACTCCGTTTTCGCAGGCGTTGGTGAACGCACGCGTGAGGGAACCGACCTGTGGCTTGAGATGCAGGACACTGAAATCGGTGACACAGGACGCAAGGTGATTGAGCAGACTTGCATGGTTTTCGGTCAGATGAATGAACCGCCAGGATCCCGCCTGCGAGTTGCTCTCTCGGCATTGACAATGGCGGAGTACTTCCGGGATTCAACCGGTGCCGACACGCTACTATTCGTCGATAACATTTTCCGCTTCTCTCAAGCCGGTTCAGAAGTGTCTGCGTTGCTTGGTCGAATGCCATCCGCTGTGGGCTACCAGCCAACACTGGCAACAGAGATGGGAGCTCTCCAAGAGCGAATTACGTCCACCAAAAAAGGTGCGATCACATCGGTACAAGCCGTTTATGTGCCGGCTGATGACCCAACTGATCCGGCCCCGGCAACTGCGTTTGGACAATTGGACGCGTTCATCTACCTTGAGCGTTCCATCTCGGAAAAGGGAATTTATCCGGCGATCGATCCACTCGCATCGAACTCCCGAATTCTTGACCCACAATACGTGGGTGACCGCCACTATGCCATCGCACGACGAGTTCAAACCATTCTTCAACGATATCGCGAACTCCAGGATATCATTGCGATTCTCGGTGTCGATGAGTTGAGTGAAGACGACAAGATGGTCGTTCATCGCGCACGCCGCATCGAACGCTTCATGAGCCAGCCATTCCTGGTCGCTCAGGTGTTTACCGGAAAACCTGGCGAAATCACACCACTCGCAGATACGATTCGCAGTTTCGAGGAGATCTGTGATGGGAAGTGGGATCACCTGCCTGAGCAGGCATTCATGTACGTCGGCTCGATTGAGCAGGCCGAAGAACAAGCCAAGAACATGGAAGAGAAGGGTTAGAATTCATGACACTTCGCTGTGTAGTTGTAACGCCCGAACGCACTGAACTGGACCGTGAGGCCGAGTACGTTTCGCTACCCATGTTTGATGGTGAGCTCGGCGTTTTGAGTGGACGTGCACCGCTGATCGGACGACTTGGTTTCGGGACGCTTCGCCTGCAAACTGCGGCGGGGCCGGAACGTTACTACGTTGATGGAGGTTTTGCCCATATCGAGGGTGATGTCATCAACATTCTGACTGGTCGGTCGATTCCAATCGACCTGATTGACCGCGACAAGGCACACGAAGATCTGGACGCAGCCTTGGCAATGTCTGGCGGAACACCCGAGGAAGCGCAAATAAGAGATACTGCTGTCCTTCGTGCCCGAGGGCAGCTACGGGCTTCCAGCTGACATGCTTTCGCCCCGCATTGTGGGCCAGCCCCCGCCCAAGTTGAATTCCTGAATGCTGTATCACGTTAGACAGCGTCGGGATGCGATCTGGGCGGAAATGCCCCCAATTTCTTTGTGCTTGATTCAATCAAGACCTTCTGGCATACAGAATGCCCCGATCCTGTTGGCAACCTCAGCGGAAGAATCGGGAAAGTAGCAGACCATGTGCTGCCAATGGAGCGGAACTCTCTATTTCAACCCCAGACCAGTCGGCCGCTTGGACAGAGCTCCGCGGACCCCCAGCTGCCGTGGATCCCGGGCAACTTTGTCGGTGAAGATGCGTACGTCATCCAGAATAGGACGGATCCGAGCCGTGGCGCTTTCGATGTTCTCCACGGATCGGCGAATTTTCCAGTACATCTCTTCGTCATCCAGAAGCATGCGAACCGAACCATCCTTGTTGTTGAGGGCCTTGGTGAATCGGTCGACCTCGACCAGAGTGCTTTCCAGTCGCGACATGGTTCCGAGAACCTGACTGACGAGTTGATCACCATGAGTGGCTAATGGCTCTGTGAACTGTTCTACATTCTGGATTGTTCTCTGAGCGCTGTTGACCGTATCAACAGCGGCAGCTCCGACTTTCTCAAACTCATTGCCCACACGTTCAAAACTCTCAAAAGTCCGCTTGGTCGATTCAAGCGTTGACTTGGCTTCTGAAAGCACACCCGGTAATTCGGACACCGACTTCTCGAGATTCTCACGCAGCACCGGGTTACCAACAATACCTCGGATATCAGCCATGGCACCATTGAACTCACCGAGCGCTTTTACCGCCTCATCGGCCACCTGCTCAATTTTCGAATCCGTTCCGCCGACGACTTTCTCGACCCCGGTCGCGAGTTTGTTGATACTCTCAGCAGCAACAGCAATCGATGACCCAGCGTTGCGAATTGCCTCAAAAGTCTGCTGCAGGTCCGACTGCATTTCAAACAGGCTCTCCGAGTTCTGTCCTCCCGCGAAGTATTCACCATCAGCATAAGCCTGCTTCAGGTTTTCTTCATATTCCTCTGGCTTTACACCTTTGGCCCAGATTTTTCTAAGTTCATCGGGTTTCCCACGCACAAACTCAAGCTGTGCATCCCCTGTAACAAAATTTCCTGTGCCAATCCGGGGGATGTAGGAATGGGACACTGGTTTCGCAGCGTCCATCGCCAGTGTTACCAGCACGCCCCCCTCATCAAGCAGACGAATACTCGAAACGCGTCCGATTCGGACACCATCGCGAACCACAGGTGTATTGGCTCCAATCCCTTCCGCAGAATCAAACCTTACGGACAAGGAATAATCTCGCTGCAGAACACTTGGAAACGCGCCGAAAAGGAATGTCAAAATAATGCCGATTCCAATGGCTGAAATCACCAACACACCAACACCAAATCGTAGTCTGTTCTCATCCATGATTCATTCTCACCAGGCTTACTATTAATCGACTAGCCAGACAAACCGTGCGCCAACTCCATCAGTCGCTCACCAGCTTCTCCACGGACAAACTGGCGAACACGCCGATCCTCGGCATGCTCAAGAGAACTCGGTGGTCCATCAAACACCACCTGCGATTCGTTGTCACCGAGACGCGAGCGTGGATAAAACATCAAGACACGATCGGCAACCTTCCGTGCCGTGTGCATATCATGAGTCACAACAACGCTGGTGACCGGATAACGGCGTCGCGTATCAAGAATCAATTCGTTGATTACATCACTCATGATAGGATCCAACCCGGTTGTCGGCTCATCATAAACCACGACCTCGGGCTTCAGAATTAACGCACGCGCCAAGCCCACACGCTTTCTCATCCCTCCGGACAACTCTGCTGGCCGCTTGTACGCCACATTCTTTGGCAGACCAACTTCAGCTAGATGTTGCATCACGCTCTCCTCAACAGCGGTCTCAGTGACAACCTCACTTTGACGCAGCGGAAATGCAACATTTTCATAAACAGACATGCTGTCGAAGAGTGCAGCGTTCTGAAAAACGAAGCCAAACCTTCGCCGTGTCCGGGTCAGTTCGGCATAACCCATCTGGTGAATTCCCTCACCATCAAAAAAGATCTCCCCTCGCGTCGGCCGGACCAACCCGACAAGTGTTTTCATGAAGACGGTTTTACCACAACCACTCTCTCCAATGATCGCTAGAGTTTGACCGCGTGTAATCTGAAGCTCAATGTCCTGAAGCACAACCTGATCATCAAAGACGACCGACACATGCCTGGCCTCAATGAGAGGTTGACCATCACTTGCTTGATCCGTTTCCCCAACTTTGAGACTCGAATCTTCCTGGTCCGGAATCACTCCAGCGTCACTTTGTCTGGATTCTGCATTCATAGGAAAGAGGATCCGTTGGGGTAAATGGTGTAGTAGATCGAATTCATCACAATGGTCAGAAACAGGTCTACGGCAAGAATGAGCACAAAAGAATAGACAAATGCGGTGGTTGCTGCTTTGCCAACACCCTCGGCTCCTGGTTCACAATGAAAACCACGGTAACAACTCACGATCGCAATCGTCGAGCCAAAAAAGACGCTCTTGAAGATCCCGCTAAACAGGTCAAAACCCGTAACACCATCACGTGAGTGATTCAGATAGGCTGCGTGATCAATGCCCAAAATAATCACGCTGTAAAAGTAGCCGCCGACGATTCCCATGAAATCAGCCATGATCGTCAGTGATGGAATCAGCAGAATGCATGCCAGAAAACGCGGCACAACCAGATAATGAATCGGATCGGCACCCATCGCTGTTAAAGCATCAATCTGTTCGGTGACTCTCATCGTTCCCAGAACCGCTGCCATTGCACCTCCCACTCGGCCAGCCAACATGGTCGCGGCCAGAACGGGCCCAAGCTCCTTCACGAGTGTGCTGTTGATAACCGCGCCCAAACGACTATCGAGGCCAATCGCGTGAAACTGTGCATAGCTCTGAACGGCCAGAACCATTCCGATGAACGTACCGGTCAATGCAACCACAGGCAAACTCAGTGCGCCCACCTGATAGAAATTCACCAACACGGTTCCCCGACATGGCAGCCGGGTAAACAACCACTTGAGCATGGCCCAGCTGAATAAAGTCATGTCACCAATCGTGGTGATTCCATCAACGACTGCTGAACCCCACTGATTGACCCAACGGGCAAAAGGAGAGTCCGGCTTTGAGCTGGAAGAAAGTGAGTTTGCTGAATCAGACACTCGAAAGAGATCCCGGTCGCAATCTTCGTAAATACACAGACGCAACCGTTTGTATCGGTCAGTGCGACCTTGATGATTAGCTGAACCGGAGGGCCGCCAACAAATTGAAAGCTAGCAAAGCCCCTTTTTCCTGAAATCGACGATCGCGCGTCAGTCTCAGATGGATTTCCCAGCCAGACGCTTACTCGATGCTGAAGTCAAGCTTGGCGACCAGTTCGCAGTTCTGCAGCAGTTTCGACAAATCCAGCAAGATGCGTCGATTAGCGTCGATGAGATGCGTGGCAATGCGGGTCACGAGTCTCGACTGGCACATGGCTCAAGCAAATTGCAGTCGAGGATCATCCAGCCCCAATCGTTTCATCTTTTTGTAAAGAGTTGTCCGATTGATATCCAAGGCATCTGCAGTTGATGCCCGATTCCAATTGTGCAGTCTCAACGCCTGAAGAATGATTTCGCGTTCGGGTCCCTCAAGAGCTTCTCGAAGGGTCTTCCCGTGGATTTCACCCTGCGTTGTCGTCGTTTGCAGGGGCAGTGTTTGAGGAACGGTTCCGAGGAGATCCGGATTGGTACGCCCAGTGATTTCCGGCGGCAAGTCCTCCATGGTCAACTTCTCGTTTCGCGACAGCAGAACTGCTCTCTCAACGACATTTTCCAACTGCCGCACATTACCCGGCCAAGCGTAGCTTTGAAGCGCGGAAATGGCTGCTGAATCAAAACCCTCCCCCTGACGCTCACAGGTTTCAGACGCCTCTCGGAGAAAATGATCCACAAGCAATGGAATGTCACCAACCCGTTCCCGCAACGACGGCAGGACGATATTGACAACATTGATGCGATAAAACAAATCCTGGCGAAAATCTCCATCGGCGACTGACTTTGCCAGATCTTCATTGGTCGCAAGGATGACCCGAGTATCAACAGATTCCGTGACGTTGCCCCCCAGAGGCTCGAATTGGAACTCCTGAAGAACTCGTAGAAGTTTTACTTGCATGGCCGGTGTAGCCGTTGCGATTTCATCGAGGAACAGCGTTCCTCCATCAGCCAACTTGAACTTGCCCGCTTTATCATGGTTGGCGCCCGTGAACGCGCCGGAAACGTGCCCAAAAAGCTCGCTTTCCAGCAAAGTGTCAGGCAGAGCACCACAAGCAACTTCAACAAACGGCCCGCTTCGACGCGAACTTCGGGCGTGAATGGCTCGAGCAATCATGCTTTTCCCGGTGCCATTTTCCCCAGTAATCAGGACTGATGCTTTGGCATCAGCAACGCTATCGATGACATCGAATATCTTCAGCATCCGATAGTCATGACTGAGAATGTTCTCCAAGCCACTGCGACGATCAAGCTGCTCTCGCAGCAGAGCATTTTCTTTGGAAATCTGACTTTGGGCGACAGCGCGCTGGATGGCCAGCGTCAACTCATCATCGATGATCGGCTTGGTTAGCAAATCAAAAGCCCCCGCTCGCACTGCTTGTACAGCCGTCTCTGGTGTCGCGTAACCGGTGACGACCAAAACTGACGAATCGGGGTAGTTCTTGCTGGTGTAAGAGATCAACTCGAAACCATCTTCAGTCTCCAGACGGAGATCTGTAATCACAAGATCGAAGCTACCTCGCTGAAGAGCAGCCTTGGCTTCCGCGATGGTCGCGGCCGTTTCCACCTCATGAGACATATCCCGCAGCCAGTAAGCCATGGACTCAACCAGATGGCGATCATCATCAACCAGAAGAATCGAAGCGGAATCAGGCATGGCAGAATCGTGGTGGACTTGGCACTCGGAAGCAGCAGGCTGCGTGTCAACCAGCAGCCTTCGCGAGTTTCGATCCATCTCAAAAGCAAACGGAAACAGAACTTCGCTTAAGATTCTCTAGGTCACGAATTGGCGATGGTCAACAAAGGAGTCTCGAACACCTTCTTATCGATGAAAAACCCACACCCCTAATCTGACATTTCCAATACCCCCACAAGTGTATGTAACCACTTGTCACAAAACACTTTACGAATAAATCCACCTTGCGGACTCCGGCTGCTTCTGGCACACTTCCGAGCATCCTTGTGGCTCAGGCTGCCAGGAATCGTGTAAGCTGAAGCGAGAGCTTGATGCTTAGCACACGGGGTACCTTCAAGAACGACTCAGTCTTTCCAACTTGGAAGGCGGCAACTCTCTGTTGCTCACGGTGCTTCTTGGGATTGAGAGTGGGACCGTTCGGTTCCAAGGCTCGAAACCAGGCGTGCATGCAGGGGCAACAATGCGGCACAGCTATCGGGAACTTCTTGAATCAGCAAGGTATCTGGCGTTTTAACACGCACGGGGAGGTATTCAACAGATTCAAATAAACCCGTTATGATGTGAGGGGCTGTGTTCCGTGTCTTGGAATGTATTAATCGTCGATGATCATGAGGTAGCACGCGTTGGGGTAAGCTGGCTTCTCGATAGCCCTCCTTTTCAAGTTGCAGGCTCTGTGTCGACGGCATTAGAGGCTATGCAGTGCCTCGAAGAATGCTCCATCGATCTTGTTCTGCTTGATCTACGTCTGTCCGATGGAAGTGGATTGAAACTGCTGGAAGATATCCGCAGGTTACATCCGGATATTCCCGTAGTCGTTTTCAGTGCCTACGAGAACCCAACCTACATTGCACGGGCTGCGGCACTGGGTGCTGCTGACTATCTGTTGAAAAACATCCCATCAAAGACACTTCTCGACACTTTGCGTCACATTGTGAGTGGCAATGCAGCGGATCCAGAAAGCCTCTTGTGTCTCATTCAGAAAACGATGCAGGAAACAGTTGACGTACGAATGTTACCGTCAGATTTCCCGTTGACGGCCCGTGAGGCTCAAGTGCTGCGTCATATCGCTTTGGGGCTGAGCAATAAAGAAATTGCAAAATCGCTTTGCATCAGCATTGAAACCGTCAAAGAGCACGTCCAGCACGTACTCCGAAAAACCAATTCGGCAGATCGGACTGATGCAGCGGTTCGAGCAATCAAGTCCGGAATCATGGCCTGAGGCGTCAAAGCGTCGGAAAGCCCGGTGAGATCAAATCGCCGCACGAACCAATCCGAGAGACCTCAACCAGAGAAACTGCAGTCGCATGCTTTTCTGGTGGTTCAACAGAGCAGCACGCGTTTTCTCAGTGTCAAACTCTCTCACGCGGTTCCTGTCGGCTCACTGCTTCAACTGCCAATCTCCCGAGTCAGTCACTTGGCTCGAGCACATCGCATCCCACCCAGGGCTGCAGAACCTTGGGGATCCTGATCCGGCCATCTGGCAGCTGATGATTCTCCAGAATCGCGATCATGGCTCTTCCGGTTGCCACAGCAGTCCCGTTGAGCGTATGAACAAACTCCGTTCCTTTTTGACCACTGGTTTTCGCCCGAACTCCCAAACGTCGCGCTTGGTAGTCAGTGCAGTTACTGGTACTCGTAACTTCTCCCCATGCACCACCATCACCACGCCCAGGCATCCAAGCTTCAAGGTCGAATTTTCGATAAGCCGGGCCGCCGAGATCCCCAGTCGCCGTATCGATGACGCGATACGGCACCTCTAGAGCATCAAAAATCTCGCATTCATAGTCGCGCATTTTCAAGTGCATTTCATCACTGGTTTCGGGTGATGTGAAAGCAAACATTTCAACTTTGGTGAATTGATGGACTCGGTAGAGTCCTTTGGTAGCCCGTCCGGCTGCCCCAGCTTCGGTGCGGAAGCAGTGACTCAGACCACACAGCAGAATGGGCAACTGCTCTGAATCAATGGTTTGTCCCGCGAGCATGCCGCCGAGGGTAATCTCTGCAGTACCGACAAGATTCAACTCGGAGTCTTCAATGCTGTAGATTTGGGTTTCTGGACCACGTGGAGTAAAACCTATTCCCTTGAGAATGGATGTGAGAGCCAGATCAGGAGTTGTGATCGGTGTGAAACCCCGTTCTGCGAGAAAGCTGATCGCATAGTGCTGCAGAGCCAGATCGATTCGAACTGCGGCATTCTTGAGATAATAGAAACCTGCTCCTGCAACTCTCGCCCCAGCCTCAAAATCAAACAAGTCATGTTTCGCCCCAAGTTCAACATGATCCAGAACATCAAAATCGAAATCTGTTTTGGGAGTTTTGCCAAACGAAAGTTCCTGTGCATCATCCTCTCCACCCGTCGGCACATCAGGATGGGTCATATTCGGTATCGCGGCCTGTAAATCACTGATGGCTACATCCAGCTGATCACGTTCACGCTGGGCGGTTTCTTTCTGAAGCCGTAACTCCCGGCCTTTTTCGATCAACTCCTGACGCTGTTCGGCACTCGCAGCTTTTGGGATCTGCTTGCTGGTTTCGTTAGCTTGACGGTTCAGATCTTCCGCGAGCTTGAGTTTTTCCAACCGCTCACTTTCAAGAGAAACGATCTGCTCCACATCGCAACTGACACCGCGACGCTTACAGTTCTCTCGCACGAGATCCGCATTCTGAATGATAAATTTTCGATCGAGCATGACGCACTTGATAGGTTAGTTGAGTTTACCGATTTCGTCCCAGAGAATCGCAGAGGCACGAATTCCGCGATAGTAGTCCTCCACCCGGAACTTTTCATTTGGACTGTGAGCGTTGTCATCTGACAACCCCCAGCCGAGCAACAGACAATCACATCCAAGTACTTCTTGGAAGCGGGTAACGATGGGAATTGATCCACCTTCGCGAATCAAAACAGGCAGGACACCGAAAGCAGATTCAATGGCACGATTTGCCGCATGAACAAATCGGCTGTCCGTCGCCGCCAACATGCCCGGTGCACCATGATCAGCCTCAAGCTTCCAGCGGACACCTGTGGGGCAGTGATTTTCGAGATGCTGCTCGATGGCGGCAGTTACTTCGTCTGGATCCTGATCGGGAACGAGGCGAAAACTGAGCTTTGCCTTGGCTGTCGCAGGAATGATTGTCTTGACCCCCTCTCCCTGATGCCCTGAAGTCAGACCATTGACATCAAACGTCGGACGCGCCCAACGTCGTTCATCGGTGGTGTAACCTTCCTCTCCGAACAGCTCTTCAACCCCGATTGAATCTGCGAATTCAGCATCATTCTGAGGCAAACCTGCCCACTGTTCCCGCTCCCCGGGATTCAATTCCCGTACACGATCGTAATAGCCAGGCAGCTGCACACGCCCCCGTTCATCAATCATGCTGCCAAGCAATTTACAGAGAGCAATGGCAGGATTCATGACAGCTCCTCCAAACGATCCACTATGGAGATCCTGACTTGGTCCATCGACCGTAAGTTCGTAAGTGGCGATACCCCGGAGACCATAAGTAATCGCAGGCTGACCATCTGAATACTGGCCACTGTCGCTGATGACGACACAGTCACAGGCGAGTTTCTCCCGCAGTTCCGGTAACATCCGTTCCAGATTCAGACTTCCCACTTCTTCCTCGCCTTCGATCAGAAACTTGACCTGCAGCGGTAGCGGCTGCCCGCTGTCAAGCCAGTCACACACACTTTGGACGTGAGTAAGAACCTGACCTTTGTCGTCGGTGGCTCCGCGGGCATACAAGTTGCCGTCACGGATGGTAGGCTCGAAAGGTCCATTGATCCATTCGCCAAGCGGTTCGACTGGCTGCACGTCATAGTGTCCATACACCAGAACAACCGGCGCACCATCTATTTTTGGAGACTCTGCGTAAACCATGGGATGCCCCTGAGTTGGCATGATTTCGACGGAAAGTCCTGCCCCTTCGAGCTTGTCTGCAACCCAGCTCGCGGCCTGCTTTACCTCGGTAAAACGCGTACTATCGCTGCTGACACTGGGAATTCGGAGCCATTCCATCAGTTCCTCCAGATGTCGAGGAGCCGACTCAGCAAGTTGATCCAGAAGGTGATTTGAAGCTGACATTAAAGTAAAGCCTTAACGTTTTATGCAATTCGGGACTGCCGATCGACATCGGTGCGCGCTACAATATACGCAGTTCACAGCGTGGGAGAATCACAGGTCTTTTTCCCGGTCGTCTGTCTGGTTGAAATGGAAGGAGCATGATCTGCGATGGCTGATCAGCAAACAGTAGTGGCGGATCCCGAAGTCGGGACTGAAAAACAGCAAAAACGACGCCCAAAGAAGCAGCCCCGCTACAACGTTGTGCTCTGGGATGACTCTGATCACAGCTACGATTATGTCGTGCTGATGATGAAACAGATCTTCCGGCATCCTATCGAGACTGGTTTCCAGATTGCCAAGGAGGTGGATTCCGGCGGTCGTGCCATCTGCCTGACGACAACTCTTGAGCATGCTGAACTCAAACGCGAACAAATCCATGCTTTCGGAAAAGACGACCTGATTGCTCGCTGCAAAGGCAGCATGTCCGCAACAATCGAGCCCGTCCAAGAGTGATTTCGGCCACATGACCGCTAAACTTCGCGTTGCGACGCTGGGCTGTAAAGTCAACCAGTATGAGACCGAACTGGTCCGTCAGGGGCTTCAACGGGTGGGATTCGAAGACTGCGAGTCTTCGGAGTCGGCAGATGTCTGCATTGTCAACACCTGCACCGTCACAGCAGAAGGTGACTCCAAAAGTCGCCAAGTCGTCCGCAGGCTCAATCGTCAGAACCCCGACGCGAAAATAGTCGTTATGGGTTGCTATGCCACCCGGGCACCGCAGGAAGTTGCGGACCTGCCCGGTGTCGCTGAAGTAGTCACTGACAAGCGTGAACTTCCCGACTTGATGGCACGGTTCGGAGTCATCGACGTTCCAACAGGTCTTGACGGGTTCTCTGGTAGGCACCGTGCCTATGTGAAAGTTCAGGACGGCTGCCTTCTCCGCTGCAGTTACTGCATTATTCCTCATGTTCGACCAAAATTGACCAGCCGCCCTCTCCAACACATTGTTGACGAGGTGAGCCGACTCACTCAGGCCGGACATCGTGAAGTCGTTCTGACAGGTATCCATCTCGGACACTACGGTGTGGACTGGAATCGCAACAAGCCGAGGGAAGAGTGGATTCGCCTGGCACACCTGCTCCGCGAACTCTGTGCTCTACCAGGTCAATTCCGAATAAGACTCAGTAGTATCGAAGCGACCGAGGTGACTCGCGAACTGATCTCGGTGCTTAGCGATCATCGCGATCGGATTGTGCCACACCTCCACCTGTGTCTGCAAAGCGGAAGCGACTCAGTGTTGAGACGCATGAGAAGGCGATGGGGCACGAGAATGTTTCTCGACCGATGCCAGCTATTGAAAGAATCCTTGGACAAACCTGCGATCACCACCGATGTGATTGCTGGTTTCCCCGGTGAAACTGAAGAAGAGTTTGAACAAACACTGCAGACTTGTCGCACGGCGGGCTTTTCAAAAATACATGCCTTTCCTTTCAGCGCTCGCCGAGGTACCCCGGCAGCAGAAATGAACGACCAGATCCCGAAACAGCTCAAAGCGGATCGCGTGCGACGCTTGACGGAATTGGAAAACGAGCTTCGAACCGATTATTACCGTCAACTCGTCGGAGCTGAACTGGAGCTACTCGTCGAATCTTCAAGGGAGCTGGTGAACCTGGGTAATGAACCGACCGTTCGCAAGAACCTCAGAGGCGACCTGGCTGGTAAACCAACACACCAAGTACTACGTGGTACAACCTGTCGCTATGCAGCAGGTGAGTTGCTGATTTCACGAGAATCCATCGCACAAGAGTCTGTGCCGCGAGTGGGAGACCTCATCAGCGTTCGTGTTGTCCATGCTGACGAGAACAAGCTCTCGCTGAGCACACGGTGAAATCTTCAGAAGTCTTCTGCCGGTGACAGCATGGATGGACGACGACCGTGCGTTCTATCCCATCTACGCCAGATCATCCCCTCTGTGCGAGAGTTCGCATCCGCTCGCGTGCCCTCGTTAAAACAGGGCCAATGCTATTGAATGCAAGGCCGCTGGAGCGACTGATCTCTTCATAAGACTTGCCCTCCAGATGATACATCCGGACGATCGCTGCCTCTCGGGAATCGAGTTGCGCCAGCAACTTTTCAATTTCTTCCACATCCTCGATACGGGTGGGTGCCTCTTCAGCCTCGACGACGGGAGGGGCAGCATTCACTACCATGTCCTTGGCAGCTTGCAGCCGTCGGGTGATGACACGACGGGAAATCACAGTCAAATAGGTCGCCAACGAGCAGTTACGCCGAAATTTGCGGAGAACAGAGAAATCTTCCGCAACCAGCACAAGAAAAACCTCAGCAACCAGATCATCCCGCGTGGATTGATCCAATTTGATCCCGCGCGACTCCGCCACATGATTTGCAACATGTATGACCAACCCCAGAAAACGGTCTACGAAGTTCTGCCAGGCTCGGGGTGCCCGATCCAGACAACACTGCAGAAGTTCACGATCGAAATCGGAAAGACTCACGACAAGTAGCCAATCATGGAAATGAAGAAGACTGTAGGAGAATCAGCCAAACAAATATCGTCACACAGAAACCTGGCATCACTGCTCTACGTGTTCGAACACCATCGAAATACGTAAACGCAACGCAAGAATCGACAAAAAAGCTGCTGGTTTCCCCGAGTACCTCATAGTAGGTAGCAGGACCCTGAATCGCAAGCATTCAACAAAAACGCCCCCCCGATTGGTAACGTGAATCTTTTTGTATCTGCACGATTACAAATTTTGCCAAGCTCCGTTTCGTGACCTAGATTTTCACGGAGCTCTAGCCGGATAGTCTTACCAACACGACTCAACCGTCATGACGGACATAAACCCTACAAATTCCCCAAGCGGCAGCGGAGGCGCGAGCATGCCTGCGCGCGCACCGGGCGAACTGGGGCAGCACCGGGTTGGTCGCTTGCTGGCTGGGTTGCAGGATTCTGCTCCCTTGGCGTCGAACCCTGCAGAAACGACAGAAAAATTCGAAAACGAGCTCGCTGTTGTCAGACTGGGGATGGCGGCCTCCCTGTTTTACGCGTTAAGAACAAAACACGCCCCAACGGCGGCACACAGCCTCCGAGTCGCGATCAGTTGCTCCGCCTGGGCTGAAAGGATGGGATTGGATGATGCAGCGCGAGATCGCGTTGAAGTGGCTGCATTACTGCACGATATCGGCAAAATTGGCATACCTGATCGAATTCTCAGAAAGCCAGGAAAACTTACCGTCGACGAGCAGCTGATCATGGACACTTCCGTTCAGCATGGCCTCGCGATATTGAAAGGGTGCACGTCGGACACGTCACTTCTCGAAATTTTTTCCCAAGCAAACCGATGGTACGAGGGTCGCCGCGACTCTGATGGGCGAAAGGGTTCAGCTTTACCTCTGGGCTCTCGCATGCTGAGCATTGCGGATGCTTTTGATTCGATGACAACCGATTCAGTTTATCGTCGAGCCATGAGTCGGGAACGAGCGATCCAGCAGTTAATCGATGGAAGCTACAAGCAATTTGATCCTGAGCTTGCCTTGGACTTCAATCGTATGCTTGAAGACCGTCCAGAGATGTTGCAGGGCGCGATTTTGAACCGTTGGCTCCAGAAACTGCAGCAGGAAAACAGTAACTGTTTCTGGTTTGCCAACTCCATGAACCACGACGCGGATACGCAGCAGGGAAGCAACCTGTTCTACAAAGAACTTGTCTCACGCCTGAATGATGCCGTTGTTTTCACCGACAGTGTGGGCACCATTGGACAGTGGAACCGCATGATGGAAAAACTTACCTCCATCAGTGCCAATTCAATCATCGGGCAGACGTGGAGCAATGAATGCATCCATTTGCGAGAACAGGACAAATCACGTCGCGAAAATAAAAGTCTGGTCGAAGAGTGTCTTGATGGTGGACAAGTCATCGCACGACCGATGATTCTGGAGCGTCCCGGTGGGGAACCTGTTCCCGTCCACGTTCAAGCGATGCCCGTCTCCGGTTCAGAACCCGGCTTCTACGGCACCGTCATGATTTTCCGTGATCTCTCAGATCAGGCAAATCTTGAGGAGAAACTGGAATCTCTTCACCAGCAGACCACCACCGATGTTCTCACCGGTGTATCGAACCGATCACATTTTAACACTGTGATCGAGGAATTGACTTCCAAGGCAGCCAAAGGTGGCCCAAGTTTCAGTCTGATCATCTGCGACATTGACCATTTCAAACGCGTGAACGACGTGCACGGTCACCCTGCTGGGGACGAGGCTTTGATCAGTTTTGCTTCCGTTCTCAGCATGAACAGCAGAGATGGGGATCTGGTGGCGAGATACGGTGGTGAAGAATTTCTGTTGCTGACGGCAAGCTGTGACAATTCCACTGCTGCCGGTCGGGCAGAGAACATCCGACAAGCTGTTGAAAGCACGCCGATTGCCAGTCTCGGTGGCGACTCCGTAACCGCCAGCTTCGGTGTCACCGAGTATCAGGCAGGTGACACGCACGAGACAATTCTGGCAAGAGCAGACCGGGCGTTACTGAAAGCAAAAGACAACGGACGTAACAGGGTTATTCAGCTTGGTTCCGGAAGTGTTTCCATTCCTCGGCAAACGGCGCCTAAACGGGGCTGGAAAGGCTGGTTTGAATCCCAGATCGGCTCTTCAGAAAATGAGTTCGACGTCGTTACACGTGTTCCAATCGATTTGGCGATCGAAAAGTTGCGTGGCTTCATCGCTGATCATCAGGCAGAGATCATACGAGTCGAAGAGAACCATGTGTCCCTGCGGCTGAACGTGGTTTCCCCGAGGGCGGGTCGTCGCCGGGCGGACCAGCAAATTTCACTACGTGTTGAGATGACGCTGAGTGAGGCTGTAATCGAGAATGCAACAGCACTGACTCCCAGCAAAACCAACGTGCACATTTCTCTCCAGCCGATCCGTAACCGGGATCGCCGTAACGCGGGCCTGAAAACCTGCTACGAGCAGGTTCAGGAAAGCCTCAAAAGCTACCTGATGGGTGAGATTCTTGACAACACGGCGGGTTAACCACTTGCGATCGCTAGCCGTCCCGCTATCGTTCTGTGGAATAATATCAATCCGCCCCGCATACGGAGTTGTCCTACGTTATGGCTTACACACTACCTTCCCTGGCGTATGCCTATGATGCCCTCGAGCCGCACATCGATGCGAGAACGATGGAGATCCATCATACCAAGCACCATCAGGCCTACATCAACAAGGTCAACGATGCAATCGCTGGAACCGACCTGGACGGCAAGTCGGTTGAGGATCTGATCTCCAATCTTGCCAGCGTCCCAGCTGAAAAACTCGGAGCCGTTCGAAACAACGGCGGTGGTCACGCAAACCATTCGCTTTTTTGGACCATCATGGCTCCTGGAAAAGGTGGCTCGCCCACCGGTGAGCTCGCAACAGCCATCGACGGTGCATTCGGCTCGCTTGACGCAATGAAAGAGCAATTCTCCGCCGCTGCTGCCACCCGCTTTGGAAGCGGCTGGGCATGGCTTTATGTAGATGCCGGCACTCTGAAAGTCGGCAGCACCGCCAACCAGGATAGTCCACTGATGGGTGCAGAAACCGCCGGGATCGGTGGCACACCGCTACTGGGCCTGGACGTTTGGGAGCATGCGTATTATTTGAATTACCAGAATCGCCGCCCAGACTATGTTTCAGCATTCTGGAATGTCGTCGATTGGGATGCGGTTGCGGCCCGTTTGGCTGCGGCCTAGACGTATCACCAAGACTGCTGATCACTCAAAGGGAGTTTCCGACAAATTACTGGAAACTCCCTTTTTTATTGCCTGACACCATTTTGCCTGCTCGATCCGCTAGACTCGGATCGGCACTTGCGGTCAACAAACTCTAAACATGAATGAATCCCCAGCCCTGTAGCGCGAGCATTCCATGAAAAAAACAAACTCGTTTTCTTCTCGACGTGGTTTTCTGACAAATGCTGCCGCGTTTACCGCTGCAGCAGCCATGCCCAAAATATCATTCGCGAGTCCCAATGACCGTTTGAAGGTTGCATTCATCGGTACCGGCGGTCGAGGCGGTAGTAATCTGCAGTCGGTTGCTAAAACGCAAACCATCGATGTGGTTGGCCTTTGTGATGTCGATAGCAGATTTTTGACAAGCGCAGGCGACAAGTTTCCAAAAGCTCAAAAGTTCGAGGACTTCCGCAAACTCTATGACACTATTGGTGATCAAATCGATGCCGTTGTTGTCAGCACGCCTGAACACACACATGCCTACGCTGCGATGCCAGCGTTGCAACTAGGCAAACATGTCTACTGTGAAAAGCCGCTCGCGTACAATATCGACGAAACCCGTCGACTTACCGAAGCAGCAAAGCAAGCCGGGGTAGCCACCCAGATGGGAACGCAGATTCATGCATCCAAGAATTACCACCGTGTCGTTGAACTGATTCAAAGCAATGCCATAGGTGACGTGACCGAAGTCCATGTCTGGGTATCACGAGCATGGGGGCTGCAGAGTGCAGAAGCAGCCAAGAAAAATCGGGACATCTCATCTGCTTCCAAGAAGCCGGAAGAAGCAATCGAACCGCCCGATTACCTCAATTGGGACCTTTGGCTTGGTCCGGCACCCTATCGTCCATTCCATCAAGTCTACTTTCCTGGCCCCAAATGGTATCGGTGGTGGGATTTTGGGAATGGAACCATGTCTGACCTGGGTAGCCACTGGAACGACTTGCCCTTCTGGGCTTTGCGTTTAAATGCACCATTGACGGTCGAAGCCAGTGGACCGCCACCTCACCCCGAGATTGCTCCCGCTTCCATGACCGCTGTTTATGAATATGGAGCCAGAGACATTCCAAACATTGGCAAACTGCCACCAGTCACGATGACGTGGTATCAGGGCACACACAAACCGGAAATCTGGAAGAGCGGCGACATCCCGCAATGGGGAAGCGGTGTACTGTTCGTTGGCTCCAAAGGCATGCTGCTCGCGGACTACCGTAAACACCAACTGCTGCCCGAAGCCGATTTTGAGGATTTCACGCCACCCGAGCCATTCTTGCCGGCTCCTCAAGGACACCACCAACAATGGCTTGATGCCTGCCGCGGTGAGGCGGTTACAGAAAGCCCCTTCAGCTATGCAGGTCCTCTTACCGAAGCCAATCACCTTGGGAACGTCGCCTATCGACTGGGCAAGAAAGTCGTGTGGGACGCAGAGACCATGCAATGTGTCGGAAGCCCAGAGGCCCAACCATTACTGAAGAGGGAGCCGCGCAGCGGATGGTCGCTGGGCTAGACGAAGTCCCTTTCACCCCGAGATGCTGGGAGGACGCGGTTGGCCTGTTTGAGGACTCCTCCAGCACCAGCCCAAGTCTGAAACGCTTTCAACGTGGTCAAAATCGGTCAGTTGGGAAGAATTTTCCGATTACCTAAAGCTTGCCAGCCTGTACTCCGATAACAAAGCAGGGGGTGGAGGATTCACGCGCCTCCCCATGCGCTGGCAATTCCGTGAAACTTAATTCAATCAGTTCTTTTCCTGTGCTGATGCTCGTCTTGCTGACCAGCGTAGGATGCTCCCTGTTTCCGGCAACTCATCAAAGAGACCAGATCCACAACCCTTTTCCACAAGTCAAGCGTGTTGCAGTTCTGCCTTTCTATAACCAGAGCAAGAACCCAACCGTGGACACGGAATTGGTAGCTGAAAAATACTACGCGGCTTTGCAAGCAATTCCAGGGTTTGAAGTCCTGCCGGTCGGGGTCACCAAGACCCAGTGGATGATTTACAGCCAGCAATACGGCGAGCCAGTCAGTGGAGAAGAATTCCAGCAGTTGGCCGAATACATGGGGGTGGAAGCTCTTGTCGTAGGATCAGTCACGGCCTTTGATGCTTACTACCCACCAACCATGGCGATGACTGTCCATTGGTATGCCGCCAATGAGGGTTTCCATCCAATTCCAAATGGCTACGGGCTGCCCTGGGGGACTCAGCAGGAGAATGACATTCCATCCCGGATCGTGCGGGACACACAATTTGATCTGGCCCGCAGTCAACTTGCCACTCAAACCCCGGCACCCAAACAGACGCAACAAGCAACTCAAAGACAAGCGTCTTACACACGCGAGTCTGATCATGCCATCAGTGACCTTGCGAGCCCCCCTGGTAATGCATTGGCATCATCTGTTGATCATGAGATCCCTGCTGAACGCGAGAATTCCTCGGAAATTCCTTCGGCGCCACTTCCACGCGAAGAATTTGCGGCGATGCAGGGCAACAGCCCATTGCTACCCAAACATTGGCCAGACCCAACAGACCTGATTCCAGACCCACCATCTCCGCATCGCCCACAGATGATCGTTAGCCATGAACCAATCTTGAACCACACCAAAATTTATCGCGGTGATGATCCTTATTTCACAGAAAGGCTCGCAAATTACATTGAGTCTTCTGACGATGCGCGTCCGGCAAGCTGGCAGGGTTACTTAAAACGTAGCGATGATTTCATTCTTTTCTGTTGTCACCTGCACATCACAGAAATGCTTGAATCTCGGGGTGGAAGAGAGGAAACCGACCTCATCTTCAGGTGGCCACTGAGCCGATATTGAGCCGTGGCAGGTTGAAATACCTGCGTCCAACACCGCTCAACCCTCCGGGACATCTGCCAACATGGACACAGAAGTCAACGTACTTGCGTTGGTCAAAGGGGAAGAAAAATTCATCTTCCTTTTTGATGACGAAAATCGGGACGAAACACTCCGCCAGCTTGCCCGTTTTGCGGCTGATCCCGAATTGGACTTCAGTTGGTATGACGCAGCGATGCTAAGTCGCAAGATCCGTGATGCGGTGCCTAGCGATGACGATTTGCTTGCAAGCCAAGAGTTTGACAGTTTATCCATGGACGATTTTCAGTAGGCGATGCGAAGCGCGATTGCACAGTTTCTGCGATATCTCGCTACCGAGCGTAATGCCTCGGATCTGACAATCAAGGCGTATCGCGAGGATCTATTCGGGCTGCTTGACTGGCTTGAAAGCACCTACGGCAAAACGCCGCGTCCGGAATCGCTCTCACCACAGGAGCTACGTTCTTTTCAGGCAGCTCTTCAAGAAGCCGGCTACGCTCGCACCACCATTTCAAGAAAGCTTGCCTCGCTGCGAAGCTTTTACCGGTTCGCGATACGCCAAGGGCTTGCATCGGACAACCCGGCAAAACCGCTTCGCAATCCGAGACAGCAACGAAAGCTACCGCTTGTTCTTTCCACATCGGAGATTGGACGTTTGCTGGCGGCGCCTCCGGCAAATGAAGTTGCCGGACTGAGAGATCGGGCAATCCTTGAAACGATGTATTCAGCAGGCCTGAGGGTCAGTGAGCTGGTCGCCTTGCGCGACCGTGATCTGGTTGAATCCGAACAGATCATCCGTGTTCGCGGAAAAGGCAGAAAAGAACGAATCAGCCCACTCGGTTCGTATGCCATGAGAGCCATCAGACGATATCGTCGCAAACGCGTGCGGCACCCGGAAACAGAAGCTCTGGGAAGCAACGCCTCAGTATTCGTAAATCGTTTTGGACGCATTCTGACAACCCGAAGTGTTGGCCGAATGCTTGAAAAGCATATAGCTGCAGCTGGACTTGATTCACGCATCAGCCCACACTCCTTGCGACACAGTTTTGCAACACATCTGCTAGACCGTGGTGCTGACATACGTAGCGTGCAGGAACTGCTTGGTCACAAAAGTCTTGCCACCACTCAAATCTACACTCATGTCAGCACGGCCAATCTCAGGCAGGTTTACGAAGTCGCACATCCAAGAGCACGTTAGTGTCCGTAATACTTTTGAGCCAGGTCGGTAGCTGAAACGCCTCGAGCGTAGGAATACTGGATCGACCAGTTTTTCACAGTCTGTCTCAAAACACCATGCTTCTCCCAACGCCTGGCGTTGATCATCAGTGGCCCTTGAAGCAATACTGGTTTTTCAATTATTCGAAGCCTTTGAGAGAGTTCGACATCTTCCATCAAAGGGATTCCGGCAAAGCCATTCATTTGTTCAAACAGCGTCCGACGCACAAAAATTCCTTGGTCACCAAACGGTACTGCCCGCCATTGCACTCGCCATTGGTTTCCCCACTCCAGCAAACGGTAAACCAGTCGTCGCGAATCGATACGTTGGCGGAATGCGCCCCAGGCAGCTTGTTCATTCTCACAAATCTGGTGCAACGCATTGACTGACAACTCGTTGTCAGCATGCAGAAACAGAATGAATTCCGTTTCTGCCAGTTGGGCTCCTGCATTCAGCTGCACGCCACGTCCCGGAGCAGACTGTATGACCCTGGAAGCGCCAGCATCAATCGCGACCTCCCGCGTCCCGTCACGGCTTCCGCCATCAGATACAACGATCGCCGTTGCACCAGCAGCAACAGCCGAAGCGACAGATTTTGCAATCACCTGTTCTTCATTCAGAGTCGGAATGACGACTGTAATATCGGTCGGAGTCATACCAGATGGGATTCGCGGTAGCGAACATAGGCAACGGGTGCCACAACAATCAAAGGCAGCCACGCAGCCATCGCAGGTGAAAGCCAGATCCCATTGGATCCAAGAGTATTCCCAAGTGTCTTCACTGCAAAAAAGCCCAACACGGTGAACATTGCCGCTCCAATCATGAAAAACAATGCCCGCCCATTTCGATTGATGACAATGGGCAATCCAAGCAGAATCAGCCCGAAATCGAGAGGAACACGCACGATTCTCTCGTGCAACAGAACCTGCAAGTCCAACGAATTGTAGATACCAGGGGTACGGATACGACTAATCAAATCCGCAATTGATGTGCGTTCTTTGGCTTCTTTATTGGCCCTCAATAATTCGGGATGCACGGCTGTTGCGAAAAAACACTGCCGTGGTTGCAACCACGAGTAATCCTTTGGCGTCAACAGAATCATGCGGTCCCCGAGTCCAACGGAACCCAACTTGTCAATTCCCTCTGGGAACTCCACTCCTGCAAGTAGATATCCGGCTTGATGATTCTGGTCAGCTTCAACCCATTGAGCAGTCTCGGCGACCAACAGTTCACCAAAACCCTTGTAATCTCCATCAAGGCGGAATCTGGGCTCGCGAATCAAGTTTGCCTTTACATCAAGACCACTACCGTCGATGAAGACGCGATTCATGTAATCCATCAACTGTGAAACAGGCTCCGTACCATCAGCCAACACCTTCTTTGCCTTGAACGACAACGCGTTTCGGTAGTGAGGCAAGACCAACTCACGGCTTGCCAATTGCGTCAGGATGATCGCGAGGCTGGCGTACACAATTGGTTGAAAAATCCTCCCGTGCGATATCCCAGCAGATAAAATCGCCGTCAATTCACCAGTACGACGCAACCAACCAACCGTGAACAGGAATGCCATCAACGTGACAATCGCGCCCGTCATGTCAAACAGAAGCAACATGTAGGGTCCATAACATCCGGCAATCACACCCAAAAGGCTGCCTTGCTGCTGGCCTTGCCGGAGCAGATCCTCCATGTGAGAAAATGCATGAAAAACTACAAAAACACCCGCGATCGAGCAGAAACAAATCAGCGTTGTCCTGAGAAACAGAACAAGGATGTAACGGTCGATCTTTGTCACAGGATGGATCGTTTTGTGTGATAGCTTTCAAGTGGGCCCGCTCAGAATATCGACAATTGCACCGTCCCAAGGCAAGAGCGGTGCTGTGTTTAAAAAAAGCCCCGGATTTGTGGAATCAAACCGATACTATCTGCGCCATCAGTTTCTGACTTTGCGGGCTGTATTCTGGCAAACCAGCAACTTTCTTACCAAACACCAAACCTCTTGCACTGTCCGATCAGTAATCTTGACTAAAATGCAAGCAAATGGATGTGGCAAAACAAAAACATGCCACGCTTGGGTTTGGCCCGACCAAATCACATTTGGAAACACAGAGCGAAAGTGGTAGAGCGACGTTTAAATCAGGCACGCCAAAAGCTCAAAAAGAGCAAATTGGCAGCTAGCCAACGAATGATTCTGATGTGCAATGACCGCCGAGAGGCAGGTTGTGCTTCGGCCCAGCAAATGACTCAGTCGTGGAAGTATTTGAAAAAACGTTTGAAGGAAAATGGTCTATCACAACATGGTGGGATCGCACGAATTGGCATGCAATGCTGTGGGGTCTGTAAAGCCGGTCCCATCGTAACAGTGGTACCTGATGGCGTGTGGTACGGCCGTTGTACTCCGGAGGTCCTCGAACGCATCATTCAGGAACACCTGATTGGAGGACAGGTAGTGGAAGACTTTGTCATTGGTCAGCAAAGTTTTTACTCACCAGAACAGTCGGATTTCACAGAGTGATCCCGACATGGATCTCTTTTCACGATATCATTCTGTAAGGTTGCGTTATGTAATTACCTTACTATCAGGATTCTTCCCATGGATGTTCGGACGCGATGCTGGCATGCCGGAGAGACGGTTGCTTTACTGAATTCAGTGGCAATGATTGCCTTATTCGTTATCAGTGGCTGCAGCAACTCACAATCAGATGTGTCGGACACCACCAGCAATAGCAAACCGGACGGATTCGGCGATGCAGTGACTGCGGAATCGATACCTGCTGGCAACGCGTTACCCGTGACTGCTGAAGAAACCACTGCCACAGAGTTGGACAGCAACGCAACTGGGAAGGTAACCGGCCCTGAATCTCAGACATCCAGTGGGGGTTCCGCTGCATCGGGCACCCCAGCGGGTTCAACGGGACTTACTCTTGCGAATCCCCCGTCTGAGCAGAAGCCAATCATTAGCCCCGGCTTATCACCACAAACGTTGAAAAAACTTCTGGCGGACATCGATTACAATCTTCGAGTTTTGATGAGCGGACAATCAGGAATCAGCGATCCGCAAGAAGCTCGAAAAAAACTGCTGAACTACATCAACATGAAACTGGAAGCCTCGCGTAATCTGGCCACCCACGAGGATTCGTCTGCGATGGAAAAGTCCCAGGGTGCACGTGGTGAACTCCAGGCGATGTCACACCTTGCTTCGGTCGGAAATGTCAAAGTCGCCGAAGAACTCGAAAAGCTTGCACAAAAGAACCTTTCATCCAAGGACGCCAGTCTTGTCTCGGACAGTCGCTTGATTCTCATTGGGTTTTCATTAGAAGATCTGAAAAACGGAAAAACAGGTGCTGCGACTGACATCGTCAGACAATTCCAGCAAATGAAGGATGCTCAAACGAAGCCGGATGTCCCAACACTCATGATCATGGGAATGGCTCGAGAAGACTTGAACAATGCTGGGTTTACCGAAGAGGCGCAAACCGTCCGTGAAATGATTCTTGAACTTTACGCCGATTCACCAGACCCCGCGATTGCCGAAATGGCGGCGAGCATGGCGGGCAGTGTAACGTTTGAAAAGATCGAAAAGCAACGTGCCGCGTTGGTCAGTGAGACACCCGAGGTTGACAAAAAAGTGACTGTGGACGAATGGTCGCGATCCGTTGAAACACTCATCGAAGAAGCACCGGACCTTCAGACAGCACAATATCTTGCTGCCGCTGCCCTCGAATTTGAAGGCTTGCAGCGAGAGGATCTTGTTGATGCCACGTACAAGGCACTGAGCGATAACTTTGGTGATTCCTCCTCCGCGATCAGCAAAGAAATAAATGTGGCACAACAAGCTCGAAAAGCCAGAAAAGAAGTCATTGGCAAGGATTTCAGATGGAATCTGCCGGGGACGGACGGACAGTACGTGCCGATTTCCCAATTCGCGGGCAAGCTCATTCTGATGCCTTTCTGGCCGCAGGGTTTTCCTTCGTCGCTCGGCATTGTTCCCCAACTCAAAAAAATACGTGACGAGTATCCGGACAAGGTTGTGATCGTCGGGGTCAACCTTGACCCCGAAGGCATTGATGTCCAGCCATTCATCAACAAGAGTCAACTCGATTTCGTCAGTTTTCGCTCAGAGTCATCCCCATCCCGCGAAATATCAAACCAGATTGCACATGACTTCGGCATGGTGTCACTTCCTTTTGTTGCCATCCTCGATGAAACAGGAGTTATCCGTTCACTGAATTTCACGGGGAGGAACCTCGATACTCAGGTAATGAATCTGATAACGCAATAAATGCCATTTTTTGTCGTCAGCTCTCGGCACCCGAGTACAATGAAGTCCAGACAGCTCCTTTCACGGTATCCAACATGAAAACACAATTCATTGAATTAACAGGTAAAACGCTACTCGATGTCGTCAATGAGGGTGAAATCGACTTCAAGCAATTGCACGATGCGGGAGTCGTCGGTGATTCGATCCTGCGAATCAACCCACACGGTGAAATCGAATTGAGATGCAAGTCAAAATGGATGCTGGTTGGAGGGCTGATAGGCAGTTTTGAAGAACGCTTGACCGAATTGACCGGTCTTGATTGGGCCTAATCACTTTCGCTTCCGGGTGTGACCGACCTGCCGTTTCAATCTGGAAGCCGATGAATCGATCAAAGCAATGCCAGATTCTCATTTCCATCTCGGCACGCGATACCCAGCATGCCACAGCCAGGTCCGGCGTTAACGTCCAGCATGTTCTTACACGGCAAGTGTCAGCTCACATACAAGTCAAACGCTGGCACCATCCCTGAATCAGTTCTGCCGAAATGCTGCTGGCCCGATCGCCAATACAAACATCGCCGCGAATACCAATACAATCTGGCAGCCATCCGAAACGCTGCAACTCATCGATCATGGACTTGCGAATGGAACCCGCCAATGTCCACCACATCTTCTGTTGGCGGGCAATGTGATTCAATTCAGTCAATCCCTGATGACCCAAATGATCCAGAGTCGATTTCCCATCTTTTGCATAGGTATCGATTAGACAGCGTTTGAAGCCTTGTTCGCTCGCAAGCTGGAAAATGACATTCGGTGCCAAACAATTGGCAGTGTCCCAATCGGCATAGGCAACGGCCACAAGTTCTGTCGACTCGGGCAGCAACCGTCGCATTTCATCCCACAAGCGACACAGTTTCGATCCAGAGTCACAGTCGCTGGGACCGGCTTTGGCAAAATCAAACCCTGGGGGCAAACTTGATGCAATGCTCCTGGCTTGGTCCTGCTCGCCCAAAGCTGCCGACAACGAAGTCACTGTGGATGTTTGAGAACGCTGCCAAAGATCTGCTGCAAACTGCCACAAGGCTGGATCAGCGGGGGCGAGAGGACCATCATCGGGCTCCTTGAGATCAATGATCTGAGCCTCTGACTTTCTTACTTCAAGCAACTCTTCCTGATCACGAACACTGATCAAAAGATCAGCCAGCCGGAGACAGGTGTTCTTTTCACAGGGTAGGGATACTGTTTTTGACACAGGAATTTCGGGGTTAATGGAAGATTTGATATAAAAAATCTGGCTTTGAAATCGAAATTAATCAACGGCTCCGGATAGGCGACCGGCGAAATCGACGTTATTCTCCTGTAATCAACGACAAACAAGTCCATTGCCCCATCAAGCCTAACGTTGCAATACGAATCCATAAACACGGCCGAAGAACTGACGCAGTTTTGTTCAGAAATTGCCAGCTGCAAAAAAATCGGCTTCGATACGGAGTTCGTATCAGAAGATACCTACCGACCTCTGCTCTGCTTGATACAGGTGGCTGCCGATGGTCGTTTGGCGATTATCGACCCGAAATTGGTCGAAGACACCACACCTTTCTGGAACCTGTTGACCGAACCGGGTCGTATCGTAATCGCGCATGCGGCTCGTGAAGAATGCAGGTTTTGTTACCGCTTCACAGGCAAACCGATTGCTGGACTCTTCGACACTCAACTCGCGGCAGGTTTCGTGGGAATGGAGTACCCGGCATCTCTGGGCAATCTGGTTCAACGGTTGGTCAACAAAACGCTGCCCAAAGGTGAAACACGCACAAACTGGGGACGTCGACCGCTCAGTGATGATCAAATCACCTATGCTCTGAACGACGTCATCGACCTTTGCGAAATGCACGATCAACTTGCTGGGATGGCTGCCGAGCTTGACCGTGAATCGTGGCTCCGCGAAGAGACCGATGTATTCCAGCAAAAAGTCATGGATGCGGAGACCCGTGAAAACTGGCGGCGTGTCAGTGGCTCTTCAGGACTCAATGCGAGACAACTGGAGACGGTTCGTCAACTCTGGCTTTGGCGGGAAAAGCGAGCCAAGGCGATTGACCGATTGCCAAGACGGGTTCTGCGCGATGACCTGATTGTTGAGTTATCGAAACGGGGTTCAACTGATCAAAGCAAGATCAAGAACATACGTGGCATGGAGCGGCGCGGGTTCAGTGACCACTACGCTGACATAGCAAAAGCGATCCAGACAGCTTTGGACACTCCAGAAGAAAACCTCCCACGCCGCCCTCGTGGTTCACGACGTGTTGTTTCGCCCATGTTGAGCCAGTTTCTTTCCACATCCATTGCCTGCATCAGCAGGCAACACAAACTCGCCCCACCGATTGTGGGCAATGCCGACGATGTTCGTGAACTGATGGGTTATGAACTTGATCGACGAAAAGGTGACCCGACGCCGGCCCTGCTGAAAGGCTGGAGAGGCGAAATTGTTGGCAAGACCTTTCGAAGATTACTCGCAGGTGATTTGGCCATAAGAGTTGCCAATGTCAAGGAAACGCAACCGCTGGAATTCATCGAACCCTGAATTCCCCTGCGTTACAGTTGCGATCCATTGCCTGGTATTTGCAATGTCCCTTTGCCACCACAGGGAACGTCCAAACGCGGTATCCAAAGCGATCATTGTTTTTGGAAGTGCCGACCGCATGAATCCCGGTTGAATCATGATCCAGATAAATCATCGTCACCTTTTGTCAGGCTGTGTCCACTTTGGCTTGACTGGCAAAAGATAGAACCACGCGGACGGAATCAGTCAGCACGACAACGGCAAAAAAACAGCCAGTTCGATCATCAGCGATCCAACTGGCTGTATGTCTCCCAATAACGCAAAATTCCGTCGGGAATGCACGTGCCCCAGTCCGAGAAGGATTAGCGAGACCCCGCCTCACTGCTGCGGCGACTGACACGATCACTCTGTGAACTCATGTAGTGCGTTGCTTCCTCAGCGACAAGCATTGTATCACCCGAATGGACTTCGGCTCGAAAACGATGATGTCCCGTTTTCTCTGCTTGCGCGATCACACGCAAGCGAACCTCTGCCCCGGGTCCAATCCGGGGAATTGGATTGAACATCACCTGACCGGGCACGACATCCCCAGTGTGTCCTTCAATGCGTTGCGGTTCGATACCATGGCCAAACTGTGCTACGGCTCGCACATTGGTGGCTTCTTTACTTCCCCGGTTTCTGATCAGTATTTCGTAGGTTACGTCACTGCCAACCGGTGCAGGAGCGGGAGGATCTGCGACCGTCAAGACAAGATCAGCGATCGACTCGACACGTGTTGCAATGGAAACCTCGGTCGCACCAGCAGCAGTTCCCGCACAATCAAACGCGAAAACATGCTCGCCAGTGGATGCCATTTGACATCGGAACTGGTAGTTTTGCATCGTACCCGGCTTCAGTGAATTCACCCGCCATCGGAGTAGATTCCCCTGAGCCACAACACCTTCCATTCCACCCAGATACTTGACACCAGCGGGCAGACGCAGGCTGGCAATGATGTTATCACTTGCTGCTGTTCCGTTGTTTTGCAGCTGCAACCCATACATCGCCTCGGTATTCTGGTACTTCAGCTGTGGCCCACTCAAAACCGCTTCCAACTGAGCCGCAGCAACACGGATTACTTTGGAAGACTCTGATTTCAAATCAAGATCACCCGACACCAATCCGTGGATTTTCAGATCCCCGAGATCCTGCGCGATCAGTTCGACATCGAATTGTGCTTCCTTGCCAGCAGGTATGTCACCGATACGCTGTGTCTGAGGTGTTGCCGAGTTTGGCGACAGAGTGAAAACAACGTTGGGTGCAGTGCCATCACCTGAATTCAGAACTCGCACCTTGTAAGTCTGTGACATCCCAAAGATGACCTGTTCCGGACCGTCGATACTCAAATCAAGTTTCGGTTCATGCACACGCACCTGTGCAACACTCCGTTGCGGCTGCATGGTCCAGTCGACATCCAAGCCATGACTTCCACTACGAGCTGCAACCAGACGAATGAACATTTTCTCAGAAGTACCAGCTGGCAGGCGTTCAATGGTCCAAACCAGATATTCGAGATTTGCTTCGGACTCGGACTTCACCTGACCAAAGGTGACATTCTGTCCTTTCATGTCTGCCCAGTCTGGAATCGAAGCCCTGACGATTACACCCCGAGCATCGATCGCTCCACGATTCTCAACACGAATTTCGTATTCATTGACCTGTCGAATTGTCACTTCACTCGGACCAAAAGTCGCAACGCGGATCCCTGGCAGTTCAGAACTCGAGTTCGTCAAACCAAGGTTGGCTTGTCCCGGCTTGCGCATCCGATTGGTATTTTCCGAAGTCCGGTTGAAGTTCGTTGCAATCCGATTTGGATTACCACTGAAATTCTCTGAAAACCCTGGCTTTGCCTGAACTGTTGGAACGGCATAGGAAGGTGTCGTTGATTGAGTGTTTCTTGCGACTCCATCTGCTCTCAAAGCATGTGGCTCATGAGAAAGCCCTGCATCGACCCCGTTTGTACGCAACGGCGTCCTTACACGGTTGGCAATTCCTGAACCGATGGGTGTTGCCTGAACAAGGGACTTTCCGGAGTTTGCTGCCTGCGATTGGATCGCGGCGGAATCGAAGGCGTTGCCTGGTGGTCCGGCCCGATGTGACGCGACAGCCGCAGGTGGCCCCAGGACAGATGCGGCGTCAGCAAAGGAAGCCCGAGGTCTGCTGGGGACCACAGGAGTAGTGTAAGCAGGTTCTGCTGCACTCACCTGTGGCTCACGCACTGGTGCTGGAAACTTCGTTTTTGTCGGAGCACCGATGTTCGCGGTGATTTTTGGAAAGGTGGTGATACTCGATTCACGACCAGCCTCTGTATCGGCCGGCGGTGAAGGCACAACCGCTACCGATGGCAACGCCGATGGACTGGCAGGCTCCGGAACAGGAATCGCAGCTGAAGCCGGCGGTTCCGGCATGGGGCTGCCGTCAATTGCAGGAATTGCGACGGACGGTACACCGATGGCCGCAACAGCCGTCTGAGGCTCACTTGCCTGAAGTGGCGTTACCACCTTCATCGGTACCTCAGAAGGCTCAGACACCTCAAGCTCGCGACTTGGAACAGCTTCCGGAAGGGCTGAAACTCGCGGAAGGGGAATTGATTTCGGGTTCGCCGCAACGCGAGGTGTTTCTGAAGAAACCGGTGCAGGTGGAACAGGAATCTGAGATGTATTTTCCGCGCTACCTTCACCAGGTGCTTTGGCAACTGAACCAGGCTCGGTTTGCGCAACTGACTCACTTTTCGCAATGCTACCGGCTACTGTCTGCCCATTGGCTGTTTTTTGATCCTGAGTTGCCTTTGTCGCAACACTGGTCACTGGATTATCGGAACTGTTACCGCTCTCATTGACCTTGACTGAGGGAGTGGGTTCTCTCAAATCCGTCTTCACTTGTTTTTTGTCAGCTTGCGTTTTGTCAGCTTGCACTTGTTCCTTCAAGGGTTCAACGCTGCGACGATTGCGACGCCGACTGCTGGTCGTGGTTGAGAATTTGGCGGATGCCGGAATCGGCTCAACGTCGCGCGGCGGTTTTGGCACGACAAGGCTCTCAGACGAACCTTTCAGTTCACCCTCTGATGGCTGACGGGCAGAGGCACTTTTGGCAGCAATGGTGCGTGAGCCACCCCGAATGATCCTCATCCCGCCCTCTTCCTCAACAGCATCCTCAATTGGATCGCGGATTGGGGCAGGCTCAGCATTGGAACGCTTGTTTGAAGCAGAATGATAGGGGATCCCGTCCCAATCAATACTCTCGGGTTTCGATGCTATTTTTGTGCTGCTGGCCGTTGCCTTGGTTGGTTTCTTGACGTTTCCGATCTCAAGAGATCCCAACGGACTGGTCACGCTCAACCCCGCCTTGAATGAACTTCCTTGCTTGGGCTGTTTGGTTCGGGTGGCAGAATTCACTTTGCCGTTGGATCGCCCAGCTGCTCGCGCAGGGCTCGCGTCATTTTTTGATAAGCCCTCGGTTTTTCCGGGCGTGACATTCTTGTTGAAAAGCACATCGAGCAAGCCTTTGGATTTTTCCTTGGGCATATTCTGATGCTCGTGATTTTCGCTGCCTTTGGGCTTGGCCCCGGCCAAAACCTCAAGCAAACCCGGACGCGGATTTCGCGGCTTGGTTTGTTTGCCAACAACCTGCTGAACCACACCGCTCTGGGAGTTGCTGACTCCTACCGCCTGCTGAATACGGGTCTGTTCCGAGTTTTCGATGATATCCGATGCTGGCCTGACATTGGTATCATCCGCTCGACTGAACGAAATAAGAGTGAGGGTGGCGATAGCCACCAGTGAAGCAGGAATTATTTTCCTACCATTTTTGACGCGGTCCATGCGTACATCTCGCCGTGAATGCGGAATTGGATTGTCTCATCGCAATCAATCGGCAGTTCCTGTTGTTCCTGTTGACCAAAATCTGACGATTAGACAGATTCGAAAAGCAAATCCGATTAACAAATTGATACCGGCAAGGGATCTTTTTGCACTGAGATCGCATGAAACAGACAAATGAGACACTCGATGTTGGGGCTGGCATTGCCGACCTGGCACAGTTGAGGACAATCAAAGGGTAAAGAACACCGAACCCAGAGAGCGTGAAACCGGAAATAAATTCGTGAAACACGATTCTTGCAGGAATGTAAAATGAACAGGCGACAGACGATTGAATCCATGCTTCAAGAAGACCCCACAGACACCTTCCTGCGTTACAGTCTGGCCATGGAAATGAGAGCCGAGGGAGATCACGAGGGCAGCCTCGCCCAACTGAGTGAATTGATGGGTGAAAAACCTGCCTGCGTGCCGGCTTTTTTCATGGCTGGACAGCAAATGGTAGATCTTGATCGAATCGATGAGGCCCGCACAGTGCTTCGCGAGGGGATTGAGGAAGCGCGGGCTCAGGGCGACAGTCACGCGGCTGCGGAAATGAGCGATTATCTCACCTCCCTGGGAGAGCTAGGAGAGCTGTGACTCGGTGCAGCTTGGATTCTCAAAATGATTTAGTGGGATTCCTCGATCGTATCAGCGTCAGCCCATTTCCGCCCCAGTGCCGAAACTTTTCCTGTCTTTCAATCATCTCATACGAGTCTTCAGGTGGCAGCTGAACAATCAACGGCAATTGTGCTGAGAACCGTCGAATTCAGTGAAACAAGCCTGATAGTCACGCTGTTGACCCGCGATTTGGGTCGTGTCTCTGCGATAGCAAAAGGAGCTCGCCGCCCGAAGGGTCCTTTCGAAGGCGCGCTTGACCTACTAGCCGTTTGTCGTGTAGTCGTTCTCAGGAAGAGTTCCGATTCGCTCGATTTACTAACCGAGGCAAAGCTTCACAAGCGATTTCGCGGCGGGGAAAGATCTCTTGAACGTGTCTATGGCGGCTACTACATGGCGGAAATGTTGAGGCTGCTGACGGACGACCATGACCCCCATCCAGACGTGTACGACCTGACCATTCGAACTTTACAGCAAATTGATGGCAGTGGAGAAGTAGGTTCTTCATTGACGTATTTTGACGCGCAGATCCTGAGGATGCTGGGACATTCACCGGGAACCGATCTCTGTACAGATTGTGGTTGTGAAGTCAAATGCTCTGGCAGAATAGCCTTTTCCTTGACAAGTGGTGGCATCGTTTGTGATCAGTGCCGGGCCAGGCAACGTCAAACGATTTCAGTACGGGTGGGAGTCATTGAAGAAATAAGAAGATTGCAGGCGAGTACAACCGAGTTACCGACGCATGTTCCAGAAGACCTGTACGGCGAACTACGGGCAATCTTGAACCGATACATTCAAACAGTGGTTGGCAGCGTTCCCCGCATGCAACCATTTTTACCCTCCGTGACGAGAACGGAAACGAACGCATGACGCGAAAAAATCAACGGATTGATTTTGACCCCAAGACCACCGCTACCCACACCCGGCACATGATGCTGTGTTTCGTGTTAGCAGCAGAAATCTGCTTCATGGGAGGTTGCCGCAGCCTCCTGGGCACAAAAGAGGCGATCACACCAGAGACGACTTTACCACAAGCTCCAGCTTCACAGGTTGATCGGGTGGCAGATGATGAAGTCAGCCCAATTGCTCAGGTCTCGGGAGAGTCCCCACTAGCAGCGGAACCAACGCTCACCGCACAAGCCGCGAATACCTCCGTCAACGACAAGGTAACCGAAACCACCAAGCAAGTGCTGAATTTGGTAACAGGCCGCGAACAGGAAAACAGTTCACGTGCCAAAGAGCTCTATCTCGAAGCTGATGCCATTTTCCGAAAAGCAAGTTCACTCGAAGGAGATGAACGCATGGATGCATTCATGGAAGCCGCAGCAGTTTTTCGAAGCGCCACCGAGGCTGCACCAAGAACCGCGTTGGAACAAGATGCTCTATTCATGCAGGCAGAAAGCGAGTTCTTTGCAGAAGATTACCGGTCGGCAACAGAGACCTACCAGACATTGCAGAAGAACTTTCCCCGTAACCGTCACATCGATCGGGTGGCTGCTCGCCTTTTTTCGATCAGTGACTATTGGATCAAACGGGTGGTCAGTGAAAACGACTCATGGATGAACTTCGACTTCACTGACGACAAGCGTCCGGTCTACGACATGAACGGTCATGCGATTCGCGTACTGGACCAGATTCGCTTTGACGACCCTACCGGGCGACTCGCAGACGATGCCACCATGCGGGCAGCCAGCGAGTATTTGCGGCAAGAAAAGTATGTCGAAGCTGACGAATTCCTGACCGACATTCGTGAAACTTTTCCTGACAGCGAACACCTGTTTCTCGCGCATATGCTCGGCATTCAGTGCAAACTTGAACTCTACGCTGGCCCCGCCTACAGCGGCCTCGTTCTGGAAGATGCCGAAAAACTCGTTCAGCAGACACGCGAACGTTTTCCAGACAAAATGCAAGATCAGGCCAACAGTGAATCTTTGGCAAAAGCAGCCGCAGAAATTGCGTACCACCGCGCCGGCAGATACGCCTACCGCGCGAAATACCGGGAACGCCAACAGAAATACGGAGCTGCCCGGGTCTACTACAACCTGCTTTTGCAACAATACCCGGACACACCCCAAGCCGAGACCGCTCGCGATCGACTGGCCGCGATTGAAAAGTACCCAGATGTTCCAAAGCAGCGGCTGAGTTGGTTGCAGAAGGTATTTCCAGACCAGAAAAAAACAACTCCGCTGGAAACAAAACAGCCATCGACGGATCAAACTGAAACCAAACTCCGATGAAAACTGCAGTCTCGATTTCGCCAGGCTCATGCCCAACACGAATTCCCTCTGCTTTGCTATGCATTGCATTCGTACTGCTGCCGTCAGGCTGCGTTACTTACCGGTTTGGCTCGGCATCAATCTTCCGCACGGGTATCCGAACCATTCATGTTCCCATCGTCCGAAACGACACGTTTCGGCATGACCTCGGAATTCGCCTGACCGAAGCGATCACCAATGAAATCGAAAATCGAACGCCATATAAAGTGACTGGCGACCCCAATGCTGACAGCACTTTGACTTGCAGAGTCAGCCATCAATCCAAGCAGGTACTTTCGGAAGCTGACACTGACGACCCACGTGCGCTCAATGCAGTACTTACTGTCCGTTCAAGCTGGGTAAGCAGGGAAGGGGAGTTACTGATGCAGAATAGCATGGTGCCAAGCGATGAAATCGGTATCACTTTCGCTCAGGAGAGTCGCTTTGTTCCTGAAGCAGGTCAGTCTGTTGGCTTGGCTACCCAGGCAGCAATCGAACAACTTGCCAGCTCCATTGTTTCGCAAATGGAACTTCGATGGTGAGCAGTTTCTGGCATTTGGGTAACCGGCAACTTGAACTGGACCGGCAGCCACTGGTGATGGGAATTCTCAATGTCACACCCGACAGTTTCTCGGATGGTGGCAAGAATCATGTACCGGAAATCGCTATCGAGAATGCTTTGCAGATGCAGAGTGATGGTGCTGACATCATTGATATCGGTGGCGAAAGCACGCGACCTTATAGTGATCCCGTAGCCATCAACGAAGAAATCGACCGAGTGATGCCCGTCATTGAGGGGTTGGCATCTGAACTGACCATCCCAATCAGTATCGACACGAGCAAAGCAAAAGTCGCCCAACTTGCGTTGAACGCCGGCGCTGAAATTCTGAATGATGTAACTGGTCTGGAGGGTGACCCCGAAATGATCAACATCGCAAGAGACAGCGATGCGGGTCTCTGCGTGATGCACATGCGGGGAAACCCACAAAACATGCAGGACAATCCCTTTTATGAAGATGTCGTCAGTGAAATACTGGACTACCTGATCGCACGAAGAGATTTCTGTCTGTCAGCCGGAATCAATCTGAATCGCATCTGTCTGGATCCGGGAATTGGTTTCGGGAAGTCACACGAACACAATCTCGAATTACTGAAAAATGCCGCCAGATTCCATGAAACAGGATGTCCTATTCTGGTTGGGCACTCTCGCAAAGGCTTTATCGGAAAGATTCTGGGAGACACGGGTTCTGACCGGACAGCAGGCACGCTGGGCGTCTCTCTGGCAATGGCAGCCGCGGGAATCCAGATAATTCGGGTACACGACGTGAAACCAACGGTCGATGCGTTGAAACTTTTCCGTGCTGCTGGTGGTCAGGACTAACCTGTCGTTTTGAGAATCAGCAAAGCCCAACAACAAAGTCCTCAGGCCAAGCCGGACTGAAATAAACGTCCGGTACTCTCCATCGGTGATTCCGCCCAGCCACAAACATGGACGCTCGTGATTCATGAAACGTGAGCCGCGGCACAGCAAGATGCCATGCGTAAAATGCGTACCACGCCGCATGATCATGCACAGGTACCTGGATGCAGTTGCAGCCCTACCCGACAGCAAGTCGTAAGCCAATGGTTGGCAGATTCCAACCCCAACTCCCCTTGCTCAGGCAAGCTGAATCCGAAAAAGGTCGCTGAACAGTTTTCAGTGGGTTCCACTCGGTGTACCAGAATCGCGATCAAGATCGCGACTCTGTTCTTTCACAGCCTTGGTTGCTGATGCGTTTACGGACAACCCCAGAACCAGCGTCTGCTTGACGCCATGAACTGATTCAATTGTGAATGTCATCGTCTTCATAATCCAGTGCTCGCTTAACAGGCAACTGAGATGCGCAAAACTTACTCAGGTAGAGTCGACCATCAACTGGCTCGTCGAGATTCCAACTCACCTCTGATTCGCTAACATCGTCGCCTCCAATCGGTTTGCAACGATTATTTCGATCATGATTGATCAAAAACAGGGGATTTTTGACGTCCCACCAAAGAACGCCGTTATCACCTATAACTATCTCTGTAGCACGACATGGACGAATTAGGAAAAGTTCGTCCAAGTCCCTACCTCTGTTGCCTCACAACCGAAGCAACTC
>JAAXJB010000003.1:239781-346422 GCA_012270065.1 Rubripirellula sp.
GAAGCAACTCCCATGCCAATTCCAAACAACCGAAGCAATTGAAGAATGAAATTATTTGCTTGCATTTCTTCCCATCCGTTCTTGCTGGTTCCCCTCTTGCTCGGCTTTGGTCCGATCACACCTGACGAGGCAAAATCAGCAGATCGAATCCTGAAACAGATCGAAGGCTGGCAAGTTTCGATTGACCCTGAGGTACTTTCGGAAACCAATGGAAAGATTGGCAACGAAGCACTTAAGGCTCTCGCCAATCATTTGCAGAGGATCAAGTACATCGTCCCGGCGGAGCGGGTGAAGCAACTTCAGACACTGCGCATCTGGGTCGATTGGGAGCACAAACTGGGCAACATGCAGTACCACCCGAGCCGAGGCTGGTTGGAAACGAATGGGCACGATCCCAATCTGGCAAAGCATGTGCATGTGCCACGAGCGCAGCGACTGCTGTCAAGAAGCCAATGGGCCAAGCACCCTTACGTGATTCTCCACGAACTGGCACATGCCTATCACGACCAGATCCTTGGATTTGATAAACCAGAAGTCATTTCGGCTTTCAAAGCAGCTTCAGACGCAGGTCTTTACGAAAAAGTGTTGCTCTATACGGGGCAGCGAGTGAAACACTATGCCTTGACGAATCACAAGGAATTTTTTGCGGAATCCACAGAAGCCTATTTTGGTGTCAACGACTTTTATCCTTTTGTGCGTGCCGAATTGAGAGAGTATGATCCCCGAACGTTTCGTTTGATGGAGGACATATGGGGAAAAATCCGCTAGTTCGATCATCAGTATTCAAACCATCAGGGAAATCGCACTCGGCGGTCGCCCGTTATTTTCGGAAGTGATTTTCACCCCATCTCAGGCAGCACCTCGCTCATGCAGATTGACTTTGTCATTACCGAGCTATTTGTAGGTGGTGCCGAACGATGCCTGACGGAACTGGCATTGGGAATGGCAGATTCAGGTGACAAAGTACGTGTGTTCTCCATCGGCAGTCTGCCCAAGGATGAACAAAGTGGCCTTGTCAATCGCTTGCATGAGGCTGGTATCGAAATTGCGTCAGGAGAGGCCAAGACAACGCTTCAGGCGTTCACTGCGTACCGCCGTCTAAAAAAGTGGCTGACGAAATCCGAAGCTGACATTTGCCAGACCTTTCTCCATCATGCCAACGTACTCGGTACGTTGGCAGCAAAATCGGCAGGTCTCCGTAACCGCGTTGCTGGAATACGTGTTGCCGAATCAAGAACACTACGTTGCCAGCTTGAAAGATATGCCTTGAGATCAGCCCGGTCTGTCATTTGTGTCAGTACCGCAGTCCAGGAATATGCGGCAAGCCAATTAGGATGCCCCCAGTCAAAGTTGATGGTCATCCCAAATGCGGTGGATGCATCGCACTTCATCAATGCTCCAGAATTCAGCTGGCCAAAAATTGGATGGCCGGAAGACTCAGTGGTCACACTTTTTGTGGGACGTCTGCATCAGCAGAAAGGCCTGGAACTATTACAAGCCGAAATCGATCGTTTGGCGCCCAGCAATTCCAATCGCCGCTTGCTTCTGGTGGGCGACGGACCACAAAGAGATGCTCTACAGGAGTGGGCAAGCCGATATGGACAGAACCGCGTTCAATTACTTGGTTGGCGTTCTGACATTGCCCCGCTGATGGCCAGTAGCCGACTCGTAATTTTACCAAGCCGCTACGAAGGAATGCCAAATGTCATTTTGGAGGCAATGGCCGCCGGCAAGCCGGTTGTCTGTAGCCGTATCGAAGGCAGTCGGGAATTGCTCCAGCATGACTGGGAAGAACAGACATTTCCCATCGGCGACAGCAATCGCATGGCGATTCTTGCGAATCGGTATCTTGAAGACTCGTCCATCGCTCACGAGACAGGTGCGATCAACCAGAGGTTCATCCAGAAACATCATGTCATTTCCGCAATGGTCAAAGAGTACCGCGACCACTACAGGACAATGCTGAAAACGTGATGATTTTCAACTCCGATACCAGACCTGACAGCCATTCGCAAACAAAACACTTCCCGTCACTCTCCATTTCGAATCGGGAGTGGAATGACTGTTGCCCGTTTCCCTTCGGCGGTGTTGGAAAGCTGAATGCTGGAGTTCAGAATCCGGCTGCGAATCGATTCTGAATCTTGCGGATTTGGTTGGAGTGGCTGCAACTGATCCGCAACCGGTGGCTTCGTGTTCCCCTTGCGTGCTGCGTCGGCATCGCCAAGCGGTGCCACGATTACTGCCGTGTCCAATTCAAGGCTTTTCTGCCCCTCAGCGGCTTGATCTTCCCCATCGGCATCAATGCTCGGGGATGACGATGAAGGCGCGTCAGACTCAATCGCATCCTGAAGTTCCATCAGTTCATCAAGCATCATCGCATCACAACCATCATCACAGGACACTTCATCGCACCCGGCTTTGAATGGCATCATTGAATTCAGATGTCGCATGAGTGAATTCATGCTTCTCTTGAAGAGGTTCCCATCTGGTTTCCCGGCACAAGCACATTTTTCGCAGGTGCAATTCGAGATCGCATGCGAGGTGTGATTTACAGTGCGCAATGAGAACCAGTCCATGGCCTCTGCCTTGCCTTCAGTTTGCAGGCCAAACCCGCAAACCAGGGCAAATATCACCAGACTGGATGAGAAAACTCGCGGTAAATTCATCAGATCATGCTCTTTCGGGGCAGGGAAATTTGCGGCCAATCGGTGGGTCTGCATCGTTATCGTCACGGAATAATCAGAATGACCATAAGAATCGCGATAGTCGGCAAACTCTTCCCAGACCCCCCAGCATGGCGATCTCACCACAGGAGACAGTCGATATGCACCCCGTTACACTGACTCCCGGCACAACAGTCATTCAGCATCTATCACGTAGAGAGCAGTACCGTGACTTACGATCCCTTCGGCGCCCGCGACCAGTTCGACACCGGAAACGGCAGCGCGACCCTTTATCGTCTCAGCAAACTGGAAGAAGCAGGCCTGGGGGAGATCAGCCGACTTCCATTCTCCATCCGCATCCTGCTTGAGGCTGTCTTACGGAATTGTGATGGTTTTCTGGTCACGGAAGAAGACGTCAGGAACCTGGCAGGCTGGAATGCATCTGCTCCCGCAAAGCAGGAAGTTCCGTTCAAGCCGTATCGCGTTGTCCTGCAGGATTTCACAGGAGTGCCTGCAGTTGTTGATCTGGCTGCCATGCGTTCTGCCATGAAGCGGATCGGCGGGGACCCTGAAAAAATCAATCCACTCATACCTGTCGATCTCGTCGTGGATCACTCCGTCCAAGTCGATTTTTTCGGTAGCGACGGTGCTCTCCGAAAAAACGTCGATATCGAGTTTGAGCGAAACAAGGAACGATATGAATTTCTGAAGTGGGGACAGCAGGCCTTTGACAACTTCGGTGTTATTCCACCCAATGTTGGCATCGTTCATCAAGTCAACCTGGAACATCTCGCGCGTGTTGTCGCGTTGAAAGAAACCGAAGATGGTCTGGTCGCCCAACCGGATACTCTGGTTGGCACCGATAGTCATACAACCATGATCAATGGTTTGGGAGTTCTGGGTTGGGGAGTTGGCGGTATCGAAGCAGAAGCCAACATGCTTGGCCAACCACTTTATATGTTGATGCCCGAGGTCATTGGTTTCGAACTGACCGGGACTCTTCCCGCCGGTGCAACAGCGACCGACATGGTGCTTCGTGTTGTCGAAGTTCTGCGTGCGGAGGGGGTCGTTGGAAAGTTTGTGGAGTTTTACGGAGATGGTACCAATCATATGAGCGTCGCGGATCGCGCGACAATCGCCAACATGGCCCCAGAATACGGTGCCACCATGGGTTTTTTTCCGGTTGACCAAAGGACGATCGATTATCTTCGTCAAACCGGCCGTGATTCCAAACACGTGGAACTGGTCGAACGTTACACCAAAACGCAGGGTCTATTCCGGACGCAAGACGGCCCGGATCTTGAATACACAAAGAAACTGTCCTTGGACTTGAGCACGATTGTGCCAAGTCTGGCGGGCCCGAAACGTCCACAGGACCGGATTGCATTGAACGACATGAAACAGTCGTTTCGCAATTCCCTGACCGCTCCCATTGCACAAAACGGATTCGGACTCGAAGCCGATGCACTTGCTCAAGAAGTCATGGTCGATGGCAATGACCACAACAGCGCAATAGCACATGGCGCAGTTGTGATAGCAGCGATCACGTCATGTACGAATACCAGTAATCCGTCGGTGATGATTGGCGCCGGGCTACTTGCCAAAAAAGCCGTTGCTCGCGGGCTGTCAGTAGCTGCTCATGTCAAAACAAGCTTGGCGCCCGGATCCCGGGTAGTCACCGACTATCTTGAGAAGGCAGATTTGATTGACCCACTGAAACAGTTGGGTTTCCACACCGTTGGCTATGGATGCACAACATGCATCGGAAACAGTGGTCCCCTGCCACCGCCAGTGGCCGATGCAATTCGCAAAGGTGATCTGGTCGCTTCTGCTGTGCTGAGCGGCAACAGGAATTTCGAGGGGCGTGTGAACCCACTTACGAAAGCCAATTATCTTGCCAGCCCCCCCTTGGTCGTCGCCTACGCAATCGCAGGCACAACCGACATCGACCTGACTTCCGAGCCGATTGGCAGGGACAGTGATGGAAATGATGTGTATCTCACGGAACTCTGGCCAACCCCCAGTGAAATCAGCGAAACCGTCTCTGCATCGATTGAACCCGAGATGTTCACGAGTGAGTATGAAGCCGCCGTGCGTGGTAATCAGTTGTGGAACGAAATTGATGCTGCCGGTGGAGCTCTTTACCCGTGGAACGAATCCAGTACTTACATCCAGCACCCACCATTCCTCGACTGCGTCACCGGAGATGCGTCACCAGATATCCAACCAATTCACAAGGCGCGTGTTCTTGCACTGTTGGGCGATTCGGTCACAACAGATCACATTTCACCTGCTGGCGCGATCGCATCAGATGGTCCAGCAGGCAGGTATCTCCAAGAAAATGGAGTTCAAATTAAAAACTTCAATAGCTTCGGATCTCGTCGCGGAAATGACCGTGTCATGGTGCGAGGGACGTTTGCCAACATCCGCATTCGAAACCAGCTCGCACCAGGAACCGAGGGTGGGATCACCCGACATATGCCCGATGGCGAAATCATGAGCATTTACGATGCCTCCATGAAATATCAATCCGATGGTATCCCACTCGTCGTGCTTGCAGGCTCCGAATACGGGACCGGTAGCAGCCGTGACTGGGCAGCAAAGGGCACCATGCTGCTGGGTGTAAAAGCGGTCATCGCTGCAAGCTACGAACGGATTCATCGCAGCAATCTTGTGGGGATGGGTGTCTTACCACTCGAATTTGCAGACGCTACCAGCTGGCAGTCTCTGGGACTTACAGGATGCGAGTCCATCGACATCCCTGAACTCTCCAACAAGCTGCAACCAAGATCAACGATCACGGTAATAGCAACTGCCGATGACGGCTCCGTCAAGAGTTTCCCATGTAACGTCCGAATCGATACACCGGTTGAGATGCAGTATTACCGAAACGGTGGTATCCTGCCGACTGTTCTGCGTAACCTGTCGGAATAGTCACCACCTCGGTGATGCACCTATTGTTCAAACTCTTTCCTTTTAAACTGTGAGAAAATCATGCCGAGCGCTAGTGCCCGTCACATCCTTGTCGACTCAGAAGAAAAATGCAACGAACTGAAAGCTTTGATTGCCGGAGGTGAAGACTTTGCCGCCCTTGCTGCTGAACACTCTTCCTGTCCTTCGGGCAGAAACGGCGGAGCATTGGGGACATTTTCCCCCGGTCAAATGGTTCCTGAATTTGATCAAGCAGTTTTTGGTGGCGAAGTTGGTGTCGTACAGGGCCCCGTTAAAACCCAATTTGGATATCACCTGCTCGAAGTCACCGAGTTGAACGAATAGAACCACCGTTCAACATTCCACCACAGAGACACAGGCCATGGCCCCGTCGTCACACGACTCCATCGCTGAGAAGTGTGTTACGGCGAGCCGACCAGCCTAGCGCCTCGCAATATCTGCAAAGGGGCAGTTTTCACTGCCCTTGTTTGGGGTGGACTTTTTTAAGAAAAAGCTTTGCGAAGCATCGCCAGGCTTTTTGGAATTGCGGTTTCGTGCTTTTCCTTGCCCTCAAATTCGAGGGATATATAACCCCGGTAATTTACGCCTCGCAGAATCTCTGCGACACGATCATAGTCAATGTCCAGCGTGTACCAGGTACCTCCACCAAAGTAGGTTTTTGCCTGTACGAAAACTGCCTCGGGCGCCAATTCAGCATATTGTTGATATTGATTATCGAGAAAATTACCTGTGTCGAGAGTGGCTCGCAACCAAGGCGAATTGACTGCGTTGATCACTCTCAGCACACCTGCTGCTGTCCGTCCCAGCCCCCAATGATTCTCGAGTCCAAGAACAACGCCACATTTTTCTGCTGCTGCAAGACACTTCTGTAAACCATCCTCGACCCATTCGAATCCCTCATCATCGGTATACCCCTCCAGTCGAGGCTCAATTCCTTTATTGGCCATCAACTCGTCAAAGTTTTTCGAAGTTCCCCACCGGCCTGTATTCACTCGAATCGTTGGTATGCCGAGGGCGTAGGCCAATTCAATGCACTTGATCGTGTGCTCAACATTCTTTTGCCTCACATCCGGGTCAGGACTGACAAAGGACTGATGAGTTGAGAATCCACAAAGATCCAGACCGTTCCGAAATGCTCGTTGCTTGATCCGCTGCAATGCGCCGTTGGACTGATCCTGCATCTGCACATGCAAGATTTCGACACCATCGAAGCCGGCGTCCGCAGCAAGATCAATGCACTCTTCAATCCCGAGCTTACTGTCATCGCGGTATCGCCAATACGAGTAAGTTGAGACCGCTATAAAATTCGGCCGTATTGGTGTTTCTTTGTCCCGTGCTGGTTTCGGTTCCTGCCCTGCAAGTGGGCTGGCAGAGATCGCAGCGGTCGCAGCTCCAGCCACTCCGGCGACAAAAGTACGGCGGTCAATTCCAGAAGTCATCATAAAAACTCCAAAGGCTTGCGGAGCTGACAATATAACGATCTGAAAATCCCCTGCACAAGCTCATGCCGGATGGGCCATGGGCTGAATCACACTTCGCTCAATTCCCATGAGCGACTGATGGAAAGCCGCCGTACTTCAAACTCGCAGAGTGGCATGGGGGGGGTGCGGCAGATCGATCACGGTTCATGAAACAGGACAGCTGGAAGAACGGCATACTCGAACCACCCGCCATGCCCAACCGAGTCCAGTTATCAATTCCTGCAAGTCAATTCCCGCCGACCCGAGAATCACTGCCATCTTCCATGAAATTCAGCAACGCTTTTCATCATCAGACAAGCAAATGCCCATCCGGATAACGATGGACAGGCAAATACTCTTCTATGACTTCAAACTTTCGGAGCATTTGCGGCGAGTACAGCAAGGTCGTCTTTGCCGACCCTTGTACAAAACGTGCCCAACGACTCACCCTCTTCACGATTGGCTTTGAACGCAGCAAAGATGGCAATCAATTCGTCCACAACCACATCATCCGGAACCAGATCCTTGTAAATGTAGGCAAGCCGATTCCCCAGCCATCCACCGCCAGCATACAACGTGTACTTGTCCTTGGCTTTCCCAACCAGAGCGAGGTCGGCGTTGTAGGGTCGCGCACAGCCGTTAGGGCACCCAGTCATTCGGATCGTGAACCGTTCTTTATCCAAGCCCAACTTGGCAAGAGGTGCCTCCAATCCGTCAATGATGCTTGGAAGCCGTCGTTCACTTTCCGTGATGGCAAGCCCGCACGTCGGCAAGGCAACACATGACATCGACCATCGGCGCACCGTGCTGGTTTCCTCGGTAGTCGGCACGTGATGCTGCTTGACCAGATCAATCAGTTTTTCCCGGTCCCCCTCATCGATATCAGTGAAGATCACACTTTGATGTCCGGTCATCCGCAGTTCGGTCTTGAACTCCCGGCAGATTGCCCGAAGGGTTGCCTTCAGTTGCCGCTCATCGTTGTCATAAAGCCGACCATTTTCAATATTCAGACCATAAGACCATTTGCCGTCGCCCTGTTCCTGCCAGCCCATGTGATCATCGAATCCATGAACATCATCTTCAGTACAGTCAGCTAGTGACTGACCATAGTACTTCTCAACCTCTGCTCGGAACTTTTCGATTCCCCAATCATTGATCAAATACTTCATGCGAGCTGTTTTGCGATCCTGGCGGTTCCCATGATCGCGTTGGACTTTGAGAATCGCCTGCGAAACGCCCACTGCCTGGTCAGGTGTGATGAACGCCAGACGCTTCGCGAGCGCGGGAAACGTCTTCTTTGCCGAAGGGGTTGTTCCCATACCTCCGCCGACCAGCACGTTGTAACCGATGATGGCACCATCCCGGACAACCGCCAGAAAACCAAGATCCTGTGTGTAAATATCGATACAGTTGTCTTCGGGTAACGCGATGCCCATTTTGAATTTTCGGGGCAAATAGGTCGGCCCATACAAAGGTTCAACAACGCCACCACCTTCCAGGGTCTTCTCACCGGAATCAGGATCCGTCAGCCACAATTCATGGTAGGCAGGTGTCTGTGGTGCCAGAGCATCTGTCAATACATCGGTCAGCTTTTCCATGTCCTCATGAATGCTACCTGCTCGCTTGGCCGGACAGCACATGATGTTGCGATTGACATCTCCGCATGCAGCCAAGGTGGACAATGCGATTTCGTTGATGTAGGCAATCGTTTCCCGGAGGTCATCTTTGAGAATGCCGTGCAACTGGAGCGTTTGACGTGTGGTGATTTTGATGGTGGAGTTTCCAAGCCGCTCACAAAGATCAAGCATGGACAACATCTGGTCTGACTGGATTCGTCCCCCAGGGATCCTCAGCCGTACCATCATTGAATAGGCTTTTCCCGCCCCTGTCTTTCTGGCCGTCAAGCGTGCATCACGGTCATCTTGCTGGTAGGTCCCATGGAACTTCAGAAGCTGTATATTGCTCTTGTCGAAGTGGTCGATTGAATCGGCGATCTCCTGGCCGATCGTTCCTTTCAAATAATCACTGCCCTCTTTGATGGTTTCAACTGGACTCAATTTTGGCGCGTCGGTAGACATCGGGGCTCAAATCCTGTGTGATTTCGTTTCACGGAGTGGCGATTTGCGTACTGCAAAATCCTTTACGCTGGATTTTCCGCAAACTTGGCGTTTTAGGCAACTATAGCGGCCAGCAGAAAATGCCACTATGGCGATCACTCAGTAAACAGACAAAGAGAATCGATGACTGCTGATCTACTTGATGGAAAACAGGTTGCGTCAGAAATCCGTGCCGAAGTCGCCGAACAAGTGCGGCAATTCGTCCATGACGGCGGCCCGGTTCCGTGCCTGACTGCGGTGCTTGTTGGCGAAGATCCAGCCAGCCAGGTGTATGTACGAAATAAGAGTCGAGCCTGCCAAAAAGCGGGAATCGACGGCAGAACACTCCGGCTTGATGCTGAAACAACACAACAGGAACTACTGGACACAATCCAGAATTTGAACGAAGACCCCGAAGTTCACGGCATTCTTGTCCAGCTACCCCTGCCTGCAGACGGCAACGGTGGCAATGGATTCGATGAACGCGCCATCCTCGACACAGTCGCTCCCCTGAAAGATGTCGACGCATTTTCTCCTGTCAATGTGGGACTGCTGATGCAAGGTCGCCCCCGTTTCCTACCGTGCACACCTCACGGGATCGTTCAACTCCTGCATCGTTCCAACCTCAGCGTGGAAGGAAAACACGTGGTGGTGGTCGGACGCAGCGATATCGTGGGCAAGCCGATGGCAATGATGCTGGCCCAACGGGACGGTTCGTGTGGTAACAAAATCGCCAACGCAACGGTAACACTCGCACATAGCCGCACCGAGGACTTGAAAGCTGTCTGCCAGAGTGCCGACTGTTTGATCGCCGCCGTGGGCGTACCGGAGATGATACGGGGTGATATGATCCGCGAGGGGGCAATCGTGATCGATGTCGGCATCAACCGGGTCGGGGACAAACTGGTCGGCGATATCGCATTTGACGAGGCAAAGGAAATCGCATCCGCAATCACACCTGTCCCAGGGGGTGTTGGCCCGTTAACGATCGCCATGCTTCTGCACAACACGCTTCTCGCGGCAAAAATCCAAAATCAAACCTGAAAGAGAATCGACTGAAAGTTCACGCGAGGATAAGAATTGACAGGTTCGCCGCCTACGATTGACTTGCTGCTTTGCTTGCGAAGCCATGGGGGTGTGACTTATGCCACTTCCACGCAGTCTCGACAATTCCATCGATATCTCTGTATTTCGGATCCCAATCCAGAAGTTCCTTTGCACGTCGGTTGTCTGCGATCAACTCAGCCGGATCACCAGCCCGACGTTTTCCCATCACGACGGGTATCGGATGCCCAGTGATCCTGCGGCACGACTCTATCACTTCCAAAACGCTTGTCCCGCGGCCTGTGCCCAGATTAGCGAATAATCCCCTGCCTGTTTCGATCAATTCCAAAGCCCTCACATGGGCGCTGGCAAGATCATCAACATGGATATAATCACGCAAACATGTGCCATCAGGAGTCGGAAAATCATCGCCATAAATGGTGATGCTCTCGCGCTGACCCAATGCAACTTGCAAGACGACAGGTATCAAATGGGATTCCGGGTCGTGATCCTCGCCAATGGTGCCATCCGGGTGCGCACCAGCTGCATTGAAATACCGTAATGCCACGTAACCGAATCCGTAGGCATTTGCATAGTCGGAAAGGGCACGCTCGATTACAAGTTTGGTGAATCCATATGGACTGATCGGCCTTTGCGGAGCATCCTCACTGATCGGCATGGTGTCGGCTTCACCATAAGTCGCTGTCGTGCTGCTGAATACGATTTTGCGTACTCCTGCCTCTTTCATGGCTTCCAACAACTCAAGCGACGCAATCACATTGTTGCAGTAATACTCACTGGGATTACTGACTGACTCATTCACCAGTGCAAATGCTGCGAAATGCATCACAGCCTCAATTCCACGGTCACGTAGCAAGCCGACCAGTTTCTCACGATCCGTCAGCTCCCCTACCACCAGTGAATCCTCTGGGATCGACTCTCGATGACCTCGTGAAAGGTTGTCATAAACAGTGACTCGATGACCTGCAGCAAGCAGGAATCTGACAGCATGTGAGCCAATGTAGCCAGCGCCGCCCACGACCAGAATATTCATGACAAACGTTGCTTTTTAAGCGAGAGGAATAAATGTCAGGGTTTGACAACGGATGGAAGTTCAGGAGTTGTATAGTCGATTCACACCAAGGGCGAATAATATCACAACCAGCCAGACAAGATCCGTCTCACCCCATCTTAGCTGGAAACCACTGAAGAAAGAGCAATTTGGCCAAACGAGTCACGAAACTACAGAAGCTCAAGCAATCAGGCCCACCCGCTCAAAAGAGTCGGGCCACGGCGGCCATGTGCAGTGACTATCTGGACTACCTGCGTGGCGAATGCCATCTGTCTGACAATACGATTGCTGCTTACCGGCGGGACATGCATCGTTTCACAAGCTGGGTTGGCGAACGAAATCTATCCCAAATTCAAGTGGGGGACCTGTCCGACTACGTGGCCAATCTCCACCAGCAGGAGCTTGCCCCTTCCTCAATCTCGCGGAACATCGTTGCGATTCGGACGTTCTTCAAGTTCTTGCAACTGGAGGGTTTAATTCGCGAAAATCCAGCCGAGCTGATTGCGACCCAGAAAATGTGGGAACGGATCCCCAGCATCCTGACAACACAGCAGGTCAACGATTTCCTGAATGCACCCAGAAAGTCTGATCAGTACTGCCTGCGTGACCGTGCTCTTCTGGAAGTACTCTACGCAACAGGATGCAGAGCTTCGGAAGTTTGTGGTCTCCGAGTCCGTGATCTTTCACTTGCCGAGCGATACATCCGCTGTCAGGGCAAGGGTGGCAAACAGCGACTCGTTCCGATCGGTTCCACAGCCATTGCCGCCATTGAACTCTACGCTGAATCATTGCGTGGCAAACTCGCCGCCAAGAATAGCCACCCACCCGAAGAACTGTTTCTATCCCGGAGTGGTCGTGCTCTGGACAGAATCCAGTTATGGCGTCTGGTCAAATTCTACGCAAAGCGTGTTGGCATTTCCGACGAAGTCAGTCCGCATAGTCTACGCCACAGCTTTGCAACCCATCTGTTAGCTGGTGGTGCCGACCTCAGACTCGTTCAGGAAATGCTTGGACACGCCAGCATACAAACCACACAGATTTACACACACGTCGAACACTCACGACTCAAGAACGTGCACACACAGTTCCATCCGCGTGCATGAGTGCCATGCAGTTGAGAGTCTTATGATCAACGCAAATCAACTTCTCTGGTGCGTTGATCGTCCATTGATCCGCTCTTAACACCGACCAAAGTTTCCTGATCGGGACGATCCTTGCCAATCTTGATCGTATACGTTCCTGCCTCATAAACCGCTGGGCGGAACCGATCACCCTGAACACGAATACTATAAAGAACTTCACCATCACGTTCGCGAATGACCTTCACGACGGGCGATTCTGATCCTGCGAACTGAAGTTCCGGCAAATACCCTTTCACCATTCTGCCATCATTTTCGCTCCGTTTGATGGTCACCGGCCAGCCTGGAAATTGTGCTTTATCTCCATCCTCAACGCTGGCAAATCTTGACCAGCATTCAAAGGTGATTGACTGATCGTTTTTATTGAATCGTACGATGCCATGTCCATCCGCACGCTGTTTCTCATCCTTGCGATCTTCCGGATTGGCGTATGCCAGCATGCGAATGAGATTCCCGAGACCATCCACATACTCTCCTGTCCACGGCAGTGGGCTGTCACCAACAGGATTCTTTCCCGGTTGCTCGTCTTCGGGATGCCACCAACGACCGTAAATCGTATTGACGATCGCAGGCGATGTAAAAGCATAGGGTCCGTCTGCCTGTTTCTCCAATCCATGCTGAACCAATACCGCCAGATGTTGGTCTCCGCACAAATGGGGAGCCAAAACCCTCCGTAGTCGTTTGAGTGCGTTCTGCCGTCCAGTCTGTGGCCAGCCATTGCAATCAAGATCGGCCAGCAGTCGATTGGAAGGGCTGCCGTGGAGATGTACAGCACCACAAAATGCGGTTTGACTCAAAACGGCTTTCATCGTGACGCCACCCCATTCGTCAGCCCAATGATCAAGAAAATCGAGCTGTCGTTCTCCCAGAAGTTTTAAACCGGGAAGATCCACAGAAGCACGATCGTAAGCTGGGTCGTTGATATGGTCAGGACGCGGTCCCATTTTCGGAATCTTCCCCTGCGGCCCACTCTTGAACTTGCGGTCCTCAAGAATAGCGAAATCGACTCCGCCGACATTCAAGTTGGTGTAATAAACGCCGATTCCACGTTGTATGGGTGAAGGATCAAATGGATCCGGCAAATGCCAGGTCTGACACCTCTGAACCATATTGACATAGGCAGCAGGATAGAAAAAACCGCCAGCTGGACCTGCAGGCGTTCTCGCCTTCTTTCCATCCTCGCCCCATATATTGGCTTGCCCAACATCATGGTCGTCAGGGATGGTGATCGTTGGACGATCTTTCATGATTTCGCGAAACTGCAAGCCGAACTCAAGCCATCCAAACGTGTGCTGCGTATGGTGATAAGACTGGTCCCCAGCAAAGAACAACAAGTCCGGATCCTGCTTGATCAGGTTTTCAATCATCCGTGGTCTTGGACCAGGTGTTCGGCTGCTGTTGCACGAAAGTGAGCCTACGACAATCGTGTCCTTGCCAAGAGGGTCCTTTCGGATGACACCTTCAAACGTTGCTTTTTCTCCATGCCTCAAACGATATCGGAAATCACGTGAAGCATCCCAGTTCTGGACGCGGAAATGTGCCGACCACCCTGGATACATCACTTTTTCCACAGCAATTTTTTGCCACTCGGCAGGATCATCCCCGGCGGGACAAATTTCCAATGTCACATCCCGGGATTCCTCAGGGAGGAGCGGAAACAGTTGTGCAGTCAGCTTCAGAGTACGGTGAGCAACGGTGTACAAGGCAAAACCAAGCACCTCATCCCGGGGAACCATCAAGCGTGGGCCATTCCCACCTTTGCCTTTTGTTTTCCACCACTCGCCCACTGCATCTGAATCGAGCCTCGGAAAATCAGGTCCAAAGGGCTTGGCCTGCTCACCTATCAACGGTCCGCAACACGTGAGGATAAAAACTGCAACACAAAGGGAGCGGGCAAGCATTCGTAATCATCTCCGGGAAAATTCCATCAATCAGTCCACAACAGCACCTCATGATACCCAAACAAGAATTAAATGTGGCCAAGTCTGAGCGGCCAGCAGGGCTTTTACTTCGACGACATGGTTCAAAAAGCCCAGCTTTCATGAAAGCTGCTTCAGGCACCGACCTTGGTGCCAGAAAATCAGAGAACTGGAAATCAGAGAATTCGAATCCGGAATCCCGTGCAAGCTGCACAGACCTGGTTTCAAACGAATTCGCTTTCACTCCCCTGTACTGACAGATTTTGTACTGACAGATGCATGAAAAGTACGAAGTTCAACCGTTTGCGATGCCCAACAACCACCGCAGACACCCAGCACCGAAACCACAAAGATATGGCTGCTGACCCATCAGCAAGCGCAACCACAAAACATCATCTGGACAATTCGGACAATACTGCATCGAGACGATCGTCAATCGCCTCGTAGTCTGTCATGCGTTCAGCAGGGTCCGCATGCATCATGCTGGTGATCAACTTTCGAAGCGAATCAGGTGTATCCCGCCAATCCGACTCTTTGGGTTCAAAACGCTGCATTGAGCTGATGATGGTCTTGGTACTATCGCTGTCGAAAGCTCTTCTACCGCTGAATATTTCGTAGGCCACACATCCGAGGCTGAAGAAATCACTTCTATAATCAGCGGGGTATCCCCGCAGCCGTTCTGGTGCAATGAATCCCGGTGTTCCGCTCAAACGTTCCTTCAAGTCACGTTTTTGGCACAACTCGTCAGCCAGACCGAAATCAAGAAGGTGGCATTTTCTCGAATCAAGACTCAACATGATATTGTCCGGCTTGATATCTCTGTGCACGAGGCCAATCTTATGAACCGCCTGCACACCATTCAAAATCTTTTTGAATAGTTCCGTCCCCAGTTGCAGCGAGACCTTACCCTGTCGAATACGCTTTGAAAGAGATTGACCGGCCAAGTGTTCCATGACGAAATAGGGGCGATCGCTAATCTTTCCCACATCATAAACACGCACGACATTTTCGTGTGATAAACGAGCCATCGCGCGGGCTTCTTCGATGAAAGCATCCGATACATCTTTTCCAACGTTGACCGACTTGAGGGTTTTAATTGCAACCACCCGATTCAGAATGTCATCTGTGCCGCGATAGACCACCCCCATGCCACCAACGCCGATTATCTCGTTGACCTCATATCTGCCCAGCCGTTTCGGAAACGGAATCAGATTCTGCTTAGAATCACGTGTGCCCGAACCAGGTCGACTACCCGAGGCGGATGGAAACCAATCAAAGCTGCCTGAGCCTGACGAGACTTGCGAACCGGCGGAGTCGTCCGAAGCAACAAACGTTTCGTCACAATCATCAGCTGTTGCCGTCGCTCCAAAATTGACAACGTCAACCTCCTCATTCTCACTCTGCTCCAACTCGCGTTTCGCTTCGAAAGTACAGAAAGGATGTCCCTGTTTGGCACAGGTGACCTCGCGAATATTGATTTTTTCCCCGTAGAAGTCCGCGATTCCCTCGATGATTCCGTGAGCGAGAGTACACAGACCACGGCGAGACGAATAGATGACCTGAGCTTCATCTTCAGTCAAACGAAACGCTTGTATATTGGCTGGCTGCGCCGTGGGGTTCTGGATCCGAATGGTGCGATGAATCAAGGATTCAACGTTTGAGAGCAACTCGAACGTCTTCCAATCAGGGTGCAACATGTTACTCGCGAACCCAATCAACTCCGGCCCGGCGAAACGTCCGAGAATTCGCAGCAAATCGTCCAGCTCAACCTGCAACAACTCGCAAGCTGCTCCCAGAAGAGCGAATACGGCCTCATCGGGATATGTCTGGATGGGAGACAGTACCAAGCCCTCGTGCCCTGCATGCTGCAAGATCGAATCCCACGTTTCCGAACCGTAATTCGTGTCCACAAACTTCTTGACGATACAGCAAATGGATCCGTGCATGAAATGCTCGCTTGCTTCAACATCATTTGAATGGTGTTGAAGCGACTGTTATGAGGTGGTGTTGAAGGAAGGGTAGGAACACGAAGTGTTATTCAAGTTGCGGAAAGACTCGCGCTGAATGGTCGACCTCTGTTCATTGCAGAACTGCTTTGCCTGGCAGTTGTTTTTCGAAGGCATCCCCAAGTCTGCATTGATCATCCAGTGTTCCGTTGCTTCAAGCTTCGCGAAAATCGCGTGGTCAGAATGTACCTGATCGGGCAAGGGTAGTTACAGTTGATCGTATGATCAGCAAAACCATGATCAATCGTGTGTTCACGATCTCGCCCACACGCGAAGGAATGTCTGGAAGATCAGGCATCCGGCCAATCAGGGTCTGCTATCTGACGCGCCATACTGGCAAGCTTAGCTTGGGTATCCAACATTCGCTGCCATGATGCAATTTTCAGAATCACTTCCTGACTATTTTCATCTGTTCGTGCGGCTTCAATCAATCGTTTGAGTCGCGACTGCAAGTAATCGAGGATCTCGCATATCTGCGCCTTTTGCCCGGGTGACAAATCATCTGGGATGTCCGGCACCTCCTGAACCTGAATGATCTCTGCGGGTTGCGGTGACTTGGGTTCCGCACCCAAATTCAGTGCAATTGAGCCATCGCTTTGATGTTCTTCACGGCTCACCGTGGGATTCTCATTTCCCATGGCCGCCAAACGGGCAGCAATCTGACTTTCCGAACCAACTAGCATCAAACTTCGACCAACGGAGATAAGATCTCCGTGCCGCAAGATTTTAAGTTGGCACTCAACTCCGTTCACCTTCGTGCCATTGGTGCTATCGAGATCCGTCAAAACGAGGCGGTCATTGTCTCGTTGCACTTTGAAGTGACAGCGGCTCACCCGTTCGTCGTTGAGTTGGATTTCATTCCCTTCCTCTCTACCAATCGTCAGAGGGGGAGCAAGATCTTCATAGATCTTGCCACGGTCGGCTCCATGCAGAATTTTGAGCGTTACGCCCGACATAGGGCTCTCCACTGGTGGGGAATTCTTAGACAAGCCTAGAAAAGATTCCTTCCCATTATAAACACGACTTCTATCCTAGTCATTCGTGTATTTTTTCTTCCGGACTAAATTATACCCCGGAAAAATGATGCATTTAGCGAATTTCCGCAATCAAACACTTCAGATAATCGCTCTCGGGGCATGAAATTGCGACCGGGTGATCTGGCGCGGGACCTCGATTCTCCATCAGCACCAAGTCTCGCCGACGCCGACGACCGACATCGAGCAGCATATTCAGAAAATCTGCACGCGAAACACGGCCCGAGCAGCTACAAGTCACCAGAACACCTCCAGGCGGAATCAAATCCAAAGCCATGGAGTTCAGCCTTGCATAAGCCCTCAAAGCGCTATCAATCTGATGGCGCGATCCTGCAAAACGGGGAGGATCGAGAATGACAGCGTCGTAATCTCTGCCCTCCTTTGCGAATTTTTTGATCGTATCGAAACAGTCTCCCTTCTCAAAATTGATATTTCGGAGCCCATTTCGCTCCGCGGCAGCCATCGCAGCATCAAGTGCAGCTTGGCTGGAATCGATTCCCAGAACCTCGGATGCACCCTGACTTGACGCAACGAGGCCAAAACCACCGGTGTAGCAACAGACATCCAATACCCGACGCCCAGTGAGGTACCTCGCAACCGCCTGATGATTGAATCTTTGATCCAAAAAACCTCCCGTTTTCTGGCCACTGCGGAGGTCTACGACTAAATCGAGGCCGTTCTGCCGATATTCCACCGGTAGAGAGACATCCTCACCAAAACAGGCTTCAACTTCTTGCACACCTTCATGCTTTGCTGTTCTGGGGTCGATTCGAGACACGATTGAACGCGCACCGGTGACTTCCATCAGGTACTGCAAAATGGGCTCTTTCCATCTGAGCAGCCCCGCAGAAGTGAATTGCACCCCCAAGCAATCGGCGTAACGGTCGACGATCAAACCACTTAGAAGATCAGATTCACTGAAAACCAGCCTCTCAGCGGACTTTTCATCAAAGGCCTCGGTGAGGCGTCTACGTCGGACTGCCGCATCGATCCGACCTCTCCACAGGGCCTCGTCAATCGCGATATTCGAATCGTAGACGTACAGTCTGACTCTTAAGCGGCTCGCAGGATTGAGGACACCTCGGGCAATCCAATTGCCATCATGATCGAGGAGATCGATCACCTGCCCGCAGGCCAATTCTCGGCCGTCATCCGCCAGCGCATGGGCATGTACCCAGGGATGCCGTGCCAAAAACGGAAACTGCCGCGTTGGCTTAAGCCGAAGTGGGATTGGCTGCTCGGAAACGGTCACGGGAAAACTCTCAATTTTGTTATTGTCCAGAAATCACATGTCCAGAAATGGTGACAAATTCATGGGTCCAGCATAAGTCGTCGATTTTTGGGCTTGTCATTCTCCATGCGAAAAATCAGTCTGGCGAGTCGGGTCCCCCATTCGCAAGAATGCGTTTAACTCGTCACAATGGGCAGTTTGAGGTAGAGTCCCAAGCTTGCCCAGACGATATATTGAACGGGTCCAGTCGCTGGATTGGTGGCCGGTGTTCACATTCGCCAGTTTTGAATTTGTAAGAAAGGTCTGATTCATGACTCACGTCGTAGCTGAGCCCTGCTCAGGATGCAAATACACCGATTGCGTGGTCGTATGCCCAGTGGAATGCTTCTACGAGGGCGAACAAATGCTTTACATTCACCCGGAAGAATGCATCGACTGTGAAGCGTGTGTTCCCGAGTGCCCCGTCGAAGCCATCTTCCACGAAGACAACCTGCCAGAAGAGTGGCAGAGCTACTTGGAACTCAATGCCAGCAAGTCTGATTCCGGTGAGTGCGAAGTACTGACCGAGAAAAAAGAGCCACTAGCTGACAATTGATGTTCCTCACCCCTGGAATGACCCGTTAGCGCCGCTGCTGTGGCGCGAACGGCCAACCCGGTGACTTCACACGACGTTTGCGAAGTCATCGACTCGGAACGTGGGGTTCCTGATCCAGACAGCCTCGAGCCCACTGATCCGGATTCTCAGTTGATCCGGATTCTCAGTGCCACCTTCGGCGTCACCCGGCTACCGGCAGGAATGTTTTCCAGCACTCGTAACGTGGATCCTCAGCTGACTGAACCATCACCGGATTGAGTCGTGGCTTCTGTGGCTTGGTGAGCAGCTTCATCCGTGCTTCTTGCGGGGTGCGACCGCCTTTCCGGTTATTGCACCTCAAACAGCAACACACGATGTTCTCCCACGTCGTCGGTCCCCCATAGGATCGCGGGATAACGTGGTCCAAGCTCAACTTGTGAACTGGCTCGCTCTTGCCACAATACTGACATGTGTGGTCATCACGGGCGAACAGATTCTTGCGATTGAAACGAAGCGTTTGAGCCGGCATGCGATCGAATCGTGTGAGTCGGAGAATGCGAGGTACACGCAACTCCGAATTCGCCGTCTGGATGTAATCTTCACCCTCATGTTTTTCCAGACACGTCAACTGACTGAGTTCACACCAACTATCAAAATCGTAACTGGCATACTGACCATACTCATTCTCGATCACTTCTGCACAGTTTCGGTACAATAGGGTGAACGCACGACGCACATTGATGACGCGAACCGCCATGTAAAAACGGTTCAAGACCAGAACGTTTGTTTCTAACACAGTCGTTGACATAGTCGCCTTGATCCCTGGTTGCCAATGGTAAAAAACGCTTGAAAAGCGATGAAATCACGTGTTCCTGAAAGTCGCGAAAAGAATCTCTTGCTGCAAAAACCCTGAAACCTGTCTTTTTTCTCCGCACCAAACACCAATATCGCTGATTCCCGGACGACTTAGTAGCTTGAAAGCAGCAAGAACACCATTGTCGACTCCGCAACCGCCGAATCAGGTTCGCCCGACCAGCACGAAAAAGAACAAACTTAGCCGAAATGACGCATACCAGCGGCAACCACACCTCGCCTTGCTTTATGCAATCCGCTTGGCGGTGCCACACTTAACTCACGACTCAGGCCGCCTGCAATAATTTCATGATTCTTGGCACTCCGAGGGTCGTCGACTGCTTGAGGCTTCCAGCAACAGGTTCCACAAGATGTCTCTCCTGATCGCCGATTCAAGCAATTGGCTCACATGGCTCGAGCCCACCGGTTCCGTGATCGCGGCGATCATCATGGTATTGCTCTGCATCGCTGCATGGACCCTGAATCTCATTGCACTCCCGGGGAACTGGATCGCCGTGCTGATTCTGTTTTGTTATTGCCTGCTGGGGCCAACGAGCGGAAATACTTCAATCGGATATATCCCGGTCTTTGCCGCTGCATGTTTTGCACTGATTGGAGAAATATTTGAGTTCATCGCCGCGGCACTCGGTGCCCAAAAAGCCGGCGCCAGCCGTAAGGCGACGCTTTTTGCCATGATTGGCTCGATGGCCGGTGCCATTCTGGGAGCCATTGTTGGATTGCCTGTCCCCATCGTGGGTCAGGTTCTTGCGGCGATCTTGTTCGGTGGCCTTGGAGCAACCGTGGGTGCCATGCTGGGTGAATGGTCCAATGGAAGCACATGGCGGGAAAGCCTGCCGATCGGCCATGCTGCATTCTGGGGCCGAACCATTGGAACCTTGGGAAAAGTTGCGGCCGGAGCCGTGATTGTGGTCATAGCCATGATCAGCGTCGCATTCTGAGCTTCCCAACTCAAAAACAGGTCTCCGGGTAACCAACGACAGTTAGCGCAACGAATTCCGGTATTGATAGCAACTGGAGCTTTCTTGACTTGCGGTCTCGCATTTTCCTAACGTGCAACACCGGTCGTTTCGATACCGCGATCAGCAGACTTCTGGTTCTGCATCCACGATCAGCAAGAGCGGCCTGCCACATGCGAGATATGTCAGCCAATCATGCAATCAGGACGCCGAAATAACGACCGACGACGACGCGTTCTCTATTCAGCGCATCAAGCCGACCATGAACCAGCTTCGGCTGCCAGTCGCCGCGCCGCTGAAAAGCTCCGTGAAGCGCGTTGTCCACAAATGGCTTATGGTTCACGTGTGCACCGGCGCATTCGAGGCCGCTGGTTCTCGCTCGTCCCTATCCGCTTGAGATCAATGCTGCTGGTAACCATCAGCCTCACGCTTCTTGCGGCACTTTTGTGCGTTGCTCATTACTTGTCCGTCGCCTGGACACCACTCTCCAGCAGGCCACAGATCGCCCGTCCTTTGCGTTTGGATCGCCCCGACAGTTTCGGAAGATGGTGCATCGTTGCCATGCTGACTGTAACAGCTGGCATTTCATTGATGACTTATCAACTGCGCCGTTACCGCAATGATGATTTCGGTGGGCACTACCGGCTATGGCGTGTGGTCATTCTGGTGAGTGCATTGGCTAGTGTGAATGCGCTTGTATCACTGGTTGACTGGGGAGGGGCAATCGTTGATGCGGGTTTCGGCAAACGTGTTGCCTTGGCTGGCAGTGACTGGGTCAGACTTCTGGTCACTCTCGGCGGAGCAGTACTCGCATTGAGAATGGTTGCCGAACTATGGCATTGCCGAACTGCTTTGATCCTGATGCTTACAGGTTGCATCCTGTTCGTGATCCCAGAAGCGGTGCAATGGAACATTCTCAAAATAGACTCAGCCGTCTACTGGACGATGGCAACAACAGCTCCGTTACTCGGCTGCACAACGCTGCTGATTGGGATGCTCACCTACCTCCGGATGCTTTACCGAGAAGTCAAGCAGGTCGAAGTCGTTTCAGTCATGGATCGTCTGCGACAGTTCAAAGGCAACCTCTTTCGACAAGAGGAAGATCTGGATGGAGGATCTTCATCCAGGGAAACGGATTCTCCTGTGCCCAAATCGGAAAAACGCCGATGGTGGCAGAGCACAAGCAAGTCCAAGCTGGAACCTCAACCGACAAAAACGAGCACTGCGACCAGTCGTCCAAAACCTGTGAGCAGGCGAAAACCGGAAAAAACTTCCACGGCGTCTCAAACCGCAGCGAAAGATCATGTCGAAACAGTGGAGTCCAGCAAAAACGCGGAAACCAAACGACGCTGGCTAGGTTTCAGAAAACCAAAATCTCCTGCAACCAAAACGAAGTCACCAGCCGACGATAAACACCAAGCACAAGAATCACTCGTCACGACGTCTGCTACCAAGTCCAAAAAACGGGACAAACATGCGGGAAAAACTCCCGGCGAATCAGGTGTCACGGAGAGCCAACCGGAACGCAAAAGCTTCATGAAGTGGCGGCGAAAAAAATCACCCGATTCGACACCCCCCATCGAACAGGACGAATCGCCTCAAGCCACGCCTCCAAAACATGTCAGCAAACCCGTCAATCAGACGCCTGACAAACAAATTCAAAACCAGAGTTCGGAAGAGGAGCTTGACAATGACACAATCGACTGGAAGTCCATGAGTAAAGCCCAACGCAGGCGACTCCGAAAACAGATGAAGCGGCAGAACAGGGCAGCCTGATTCGCCGACCCCTGAGTTCATCCCCTCTTGGGTCGGGGCACTTTCACTCGTCCACTCGACTGTATTCCTTTCCGTCGCTTTCGCTGCTTGCCAGCCGATTTACCTTTTGGCTTTTCGAACTCGACCTCCGACAGTGGCTTCCCGAGGTTGTCCCTGAGTTGTAAAACGCGATCCCGCAGGGATGCAGCGCGTTCAAACTCCAGCCCCTCTGCGGCGGCAAGCATTTCCTGCTCCAATGCGTCAACGTATTCGACCGTGATGAAAACCGTTTCCGATTCTTCTCGTGCTGCGGCAGCATTTTTCTTTCGCTTGGCGGCCTCAATCTCGATGCCAGCACTGATCTTCTTGCGTACTGTTTCTGGCGTGATCCCATTTTCATCGTTGTAAGCTTGCTGGATTGAACGACGCCTCTCTGTTTCGTCAATCGCAAGTTTCATCGAATCGGTAACTTTGTCAGCATAAAGAATGACTTTTGAATTTGCATTCCTGGCTGCGCGACCAATCGTCTGGACCAAACTGGTTTCACTACGAAGGAAACCCTCCTTGTCAGCATCGAGAATCGCCACAAGAGATACCTCAGGCAAATCCAACCCCTCGCGAAGCAGATTCACTCCAACGAGACAATCGAATCTTCCTGCCCTCAGATCCTGCAACAGATCGACTCTCTCAAACGCATCCAATTCGCTGTGCAACCATCGGCAACGAACATTCTGCTCCTGAAAAAACGTTGAAAGATCCTCCGCAAGACGCTTCGTCAGCGCCGTGACCAAAACACGCTCATCTCTCGCAGCACGCTCACGAATCTGCTCAAGCAAATGCTTGACCTGTCCACGCGCTGACACAACCTCAACGACAGGATCCAGCAATCCGGTGGGGCGTATGATTTGCTCCACCACTTCACCTTTTGTCCGTTCCAGTTCGTAATCACTCGGCGTTGCACTGACAAAACAGATCTGGGAAGTACGTTGCTCCCACTCATCAAACTTCAGTGGACGATTATCCAGGGCACTGGGCAACCGAAACCCATGACTGACCAGAGTTTCTTTGCGACTTCTGTCTCCCGCATACATGGCCCGAACCTGTGGCACAGTAACGTGTGATTCATCAACGAAAGTGATGAAATCTTCTGGAAAGAAATCGTACAAGGTATCGGGGGTAGCGCCGGGAGGCTTACCCGACAACGGGCGACTGTAATTCTCGATCCCGGGACAGTGCCCAACCTCTGCAAGCATTTCAAGGTCAAATCGTGTACGTGCTGACAAACGCTGCGCTTCGAGCAACTTTCCCTGAGACTGAAACAATTCCAGTTGTTCTGCCAACTCCGCACGGATCACCCGCAAGGCATTCTGAATTCGATCCTCAGGCATGACAAAATGTCGGGCAGGATAAATGTAAACGTGATCGACTGTGCGGATCGTTTCTCCAGAAACTGGTTTGATGATGGAAATCTGTTCAATTTCGTCACCCCACATTTCAATCCGGTATGCAAATTCCTCATAACTGGGCCACAGTTCAATGGAATCACCTCGCACGCGAAACTTGCCGCGTTCAAATGCGACATCATTTCGTTCGTACAAAACATCCACAAGTTTCAATAAAAGATGATCCCGGCGGGTCCTCTCACCCCGATGCAGCGGCACGATCAGTTCTTTGTAATCCTTCGGTGAACCTAACCCGTAAATACTGCTGACAGAAGCGACAATCACCACATCCCGACGACTCACCAGAGAACTGGTCGTCGCCAAACGCAAACGATCGATTTCTTCGTTGATCGACGAGTCTTTTTCAATGTAAACATCACGCTGGGGAATGTACGCTTCTGGCTGATAGTAATCGTAATAGCTGACGAAGTAATGCACCGCATTCTCTGGAAAGAACTCTTTGAATTCGCTGTAAAGTTGCGCAGCGAGTGTCTTATTGTGACTCAAGACCAAAGCAGGCCGTTTCAGATTCGCGATCACGTTGGCCATCGTGAACGTCTTTCCGGTTCCAGTCGCCCCCAAAAGGACCTGAGTACTCCGACCGGCTTCAAAACCGCGCGTCAATGATTCAATTGCCTGAGGCTGATCGCCAGCCGGCTCAAACGGTCTTTGCAAATGAAAGGCAGCAGGTTCCAGATCCGCTCTGCTGTCCGTCGATCCGTCAACACTGTCTGGTTCTGACATCAGGAATGATCCACTCACTATTGAAACGCAGCAGGAAAAGACGAAATTCCCTTGCCAACCCTCCATCATCGTAGCGAAGTGACGAGACTACACGTAGGAGCCTCCACGGAACAGAATCAGGGAACAAACACTTGTGGAAAGCCGAACACCGACCATCCACCAACTGCCTATGGATCGACCACAGCCATCTCACGGATCTCAGCCAGTTTCCCAGGCCCAATTCCACGAACTCGCTGCAAATCAACGATTCTGTCAAACCTTCCATTCACCAGACGGTCCGAGACAATCCTTCTCGCCAAGACGGGCCCAACCCCCGGCAAGAGCGACAACTCAGATGCATTGGCGGAATTCACGTTCACCTCAATCAGCCACTCCCTCGTGTGGATGGTTGGACTCTGGATGAAATCTGAAGCTGCCTTGGCAAGTAAATTCGAATTGGCTGAACTTCCTGAAGCTGATCCCGCAAAACCAGCCTCCTTTGTAATCACATCAACCGAAAGCCGTTCGTTCGAATCGGAGGATGCAAAAAAACCAAGGAAGCTGGAATATGCGAACGGCAGCAAGACCGCTGAAACAAAGCAAACGACCATCCACTGGACTGGTCGTCTGGAAAAAACAAGGTCGTACTCGCCATTTGCGTCTTCCATACCAAACCTCAAAGTGAGCTCTTCACTCTGCCAATGCCCTTGATCGACAAGCAGTCCAGACAACAAACTGATTGACGCTTTGTTTCCTGAGCAGAAAACTCTTCCATTGAAGTCTAACGGTAATGCATTTGATGTCCCGAACCTTGTCGGGGAAAACCAGAAATCCCCACCCGTTGATTTGCAATCATTACAGTCGTCTCCCCAGCATTCGCTCACCTTGGTTATGATTTCGTTCCATGCAGTCACCGCGACGCTGTACTCGCCGTGACATCCAACAACCGAACCAGATCCGCTCAGCATTCCACACCGCCTGGATTTCATCCGTCATCCAATTGAACGATCATGCACGAACAGAGTTCACCCAAAGTTGCCAAAGATTATCGAACTGTCACCGCTGACTCTTTGCTTGAGGCTGATGTTCGATCCCTTGTTCGGCTTGCGATCGCTGAAGATCTACGTGATTCAATCGACTGGACGACGGCATGCATGATCGAGTCGGAAAACCGTGGCGGATGCCAGATTGTTTCCCGGGAAGAAGGAGTTTGTTCGGGGTTGGCAACTTTGCCTTGGGTACTCGATGAATTCGATGCCGACCTTGACCTTGAGTTACTTCTACGGGACGGACAAAGGCTGACCCCCGGCGAACCAATCGCCTACCTGAGAGGGAGTGTGCGTGACCTGCTGACGAGCGAACGCACAATCCTGAACATACTCGGTCGCCTCTGCGGCATTGCAACACTCACTGCACGTTTTGTCGAAGCCATCAGTCAATCCCAAACGCGTGTTTACGACACTCGAAAAACGACACCAGGCTGGCGTCTCCTTGAAAAATATGCTGTCCACTGTGGTGGTGCTCACAACCATCGAAGCGGACTTTATGACGGTTTCCTCATCAAGGACAATCACCTTGCACTGGCAGGAAAGGACGGCAATCCCGTTTCAGCACGAACTGCAGCAGAAAAAGCACTACAGTGGCGCGGCTCCAAAATTGAACACCTGACGGCACCTGAAATGGTGGAAATTGAGGTGGACAGCCTCGAACAGCTGAAAGATGTATTGCCAGCTCAGCCTTCCATCATCCTCCTTGACAACTTTTCGCTCGAAGACCTCCGCAACGCAGTCGCCCTCAGGAACGAATCTGGTTCTGCTGTTGAGCTTGAAGCTTCTGGCAATGTTCGCCTCGATACGCTACCTGCCATCGCCGCTACTGGCGTCGACCGCATCAGTAGCGGAGCCCTGACACATCAGGCAACTTCCATTGACCTGGGGCTTGATTGGCTTGAAACGCAAGCACGCTGAATCGCATTGAACAGGAATGAATTCCGTCGTCATCGACAACGCATCAAACACGTGATTCAGACCTTGTGGCGACACAAATTCCCGCCACCACCGAGCGGAAACCAGCAGCGTCTTCTTTTTTCTGGTGCCTGGCGTTATCGCTGGTTACCCAACACCCGCATTCCATAGTAGAGCAGGGTCATGATGGCCTGAAGCGTGCCTGCGACATAAGTCAAGGCGGCGGCGTTCAGGACTTGAGCGACATACTGTTCTTCATTTCCAGCAATGATTCCTTGGGCAACCAATTCTTCCCGAGCTCTGGTGCTGGCATTGAATTCGACTGGCAGGTTCACCACCTGAAAAAAGACAACACAGGCAAACAGAAGCAACCCGATCACAGCGATGGGTTTGAAACTGAAAATCAAACCAACAAACAGCAAGGCCATCCCCGCATTTGAGCCAAAATTGGCGGCGGGAACAGCCAGATTCCTGATGGCAAGTGGTACGTATCCCTTGGCATCCTGAAACGCATGGCCCGCTTCATGGCAGGCCACCCCAACTGCCGCCATCGACTGCCCGTGGTAAACATCAGGGCTTAACCTCAACACCTTATGTCGCGGATCATAGTGGTCACTCAAATGACCGCTGACCTCCTCGATTCCGACATCCGACAAACCGGCATTATCGAGCATCTGCCGGGCCGCGTTTGCGCCGGTCATGCGAGCAGGCACCTTACTCATGGCCGCGAAAGACGACTTGACTTTCCACTGTGCGTACAAGCCCAGAAAAAATGGTGGCAAAACAAACAGGAAATAGACAGGATCAAAAATCATGGCAGATCTCGCAGTAAACGCATGAAAACGGCTCCATAACGGGGAAGTGGCAGCCTCCCACGCCGCACCAATGAAGCAGCAATTGCTGGGCCGTCAACGCGACTCGTTGACTTTTTTTCACCAAAAACCAAGTCACTTCGACAGGCTAATTCGCACTCTGACCTTGAATCTTGGCAACCCGCCAGCACTTCTACTCCCTTCGAGTGAATCAATGAAATCAATCTCGTGAGCCGGGAGTTACTTTCATGGTGACAGTTTTCTTCCCACGCTGCACGACAATCTTTACTTCCTCACCTATTTTCAGTGCTTCAATCGCATAGGTGTAATCGTAAATATCTTCAATTTTTTTTCCGGCAAGCTGCACAATGATGTCGCCGCCCCGAACCCCCGCCTTGGCTGCCGGCCCATCTGCAGCGACACCGCTCAACTTGAGACCTTTGACATCTCCGGCCACATAATCAGGAATCGTTCCCAGGTAGGCTGTTAACCTTGCTCTTGGGGCGTCCTGCTGCGCCTCTCCTTCCTCAAGCTTGAACTCGGGAGCCTCCGCATTGGTCAAGAACCCGCGGGCGATCAAACCAAACAGACGTGCTATGTCTGAGATTCCTTCATAATTCAATTTATCAGGAGTATCCCGGGGCGTATGGTAATCCTCATGAGCCCCGGTGAATGCGGAGAGAATGGGAACATCGCGTGATACAAAGGCAGAAGCATCCGTCGGCAATCTGGTGCTGGTTTTATCAAGATTCAGATCAAGTCCAACCGGCAGGTTCCGTCGTTGCACTTCACTGGCAAACCCGGGAGAAGACCCGATTCCCTGAACGACAAGTTTTTCCCGCAAGCGGCCAACCATATCAAGATTCATGTAAGCAGCAACGGCAGAATTCAAAGCCTCCGCATCGGGCGTGCTTCCATGCGCATGTGCCACGGCCTTGGCAGTCTCATCATCGTCGTTTGCTGCGGGCCTGGGTGCATCGGGGTACAACTTGTAAAAATCCTCCGCGAATGCCTGAGACCCAAACAAGCCCAACTCTTCACCACTCCAGGCAGCAACCAACAAATCACGTTTTGGCTTGAGCCTTCCGGACTTTTTCTCGGCAGCCAGATATTGGGCAATCTCGAGCATCGCTGCCACTCCACTGGCATTATCATCGGCTCCCACGTGCACCTGCCCACGTTCGTCATCTTTCGCGAGACTTCCGCCGCCCCCTCCGGTACCTAGATGGTCGATATGCGCACCAACAATCAGAACAGGAGTCTGATGGTCTGCCTTGGCACCCGCGGTGAGCCGGGCGATGACATTTCTCCCAGTTCCTCTTTTCCTTTCGATTCCAACTGTGGCAGATGCCTTGGCGTTCTGCAAAGGAAAGCCGAGGTGCAGTGAGCCATCGTCAAGTTGCTGCTGACTCTTTTTCAAATCCTGATCCGCTGCCTTGAATATCTGCTCCGCTACCGCATTGGAAATTGAAACCGCGGCAATACTGACACTTGCCTGCGACGCCGCCTGATCAAATCGGATCAAATCGTTTTGCACCTTACTTGTCGGACCGGACACAAAAATGATCCCTTTGGCTCCTAAATCCCGAGCAATGGATGCCTTGCGTCGTGGGGAACTGTACCGGGCCATCTTTTGACGTTGTTCAGCTGTGATATTCTGTGGCATATCTCGAAGCACCATCACCCACTGGCCACCAACCGCGAGGTGTACATAGCTGTCATACTCGGCTGTGCCCTCACTTGCTGGTATCTGCATTCCATACCCGGCAAAGACGATTCCGGTCTCTCCCGTTTCGCCTTCCTTCGAGAATGCCAGGGGCTGCCAATCCTCATTGAGTTGCAATTTTTTCCCGGCAACAGTGAACTGGTTTGCGTCAGTCAAAGATGAGCCGGCTGGAAAACCGAATGAATGAAAAAAGGTGCCATTTTCTCCGGCGGGCTGAAAACCCAAGCTTTCCAGGTAGGCAGCGACGTAGGCCGTTGCACGCTTCTCACCTTCGGTGCCGGTCAAACGGCCACCGAGGTCAGGCCTCGCCAGAAAATCAACATGACGCATGGAGTCAGTGGGCACAAAACCCGGGTCCGATGACTCGGCTGCTGCCAAGGCGGCTGACGTATCTTCATCAGTCACTGACCCATCGAGACCAAGCAGGCTCCGGGCCATCGCATCATTCCAATTTGCCATGAAAATCTGCGACTGCTTGGAAGCAGTCCGCGTCGACGTCCAGGAAATTCTGTTTCCATCCGGCAAGAACACAGGCAAACCATCAAAGCCATCAGTCGTGGTGACTCTCACGGGCTCACCCTTGCCGTCAGCGCGGACAAGGTAAAGCTCGAAATTCGCGAATCCATGTTTGTTCGTCGTGAACACCAGATAATCGCCGCTGGGGTGGAAATACGGTGCCCAACTCATGGCTCCTATGCTGGTCAAGCGTCGTACGTCACCGCCGTCGATATCCATTGAATAGACTTCGGCAGTCGCACCATTCTCCGAAAACCGCCGCCAGCAAATCCGTTTGCCATCCGGCGAAAAGAAAGGCCCTCCATCGTAGCCAAAAACGTCTGTCAACTGCCGGACATTCGACCCATCCGCATTCATGATGAAGATGTCAATCATTGAGGCAGGATCGATTGCAAACAGTTCCTGTTCCCGGTCAGAGAGTTTGCGTTTGAACGCGTTGCGATTGGAGGCGAAGGCAATCAACTTTCCATCCGGGCTGTAGCTTGCCTCTGCATCGTATCCTTTGACGTTGGTCAGCCGCCTGTAAGTCCCATCGGATAATTCCTTGGCATAGATCTCGTACTGATTGTCATAATCCCAGGCGTAACGCCTCTGCTTCCCGCTTTCCCGCAGCTCAATTTCTTCCTTCTGCTTGGTCCGCGCCTCGGGATCATCCTGAGTACTTGAAAACAGAACTCTTTCACCTGATGGGTGGATCCACGCACAGGTTGTTTTGCCATGCCCGGGGGAAACCCGCTCGATATCCCCTGTTTCCAGATCGGTCACATAGATCTGGTAGAACGGGTTCGAGGGGTCACGCTCACTCTGAAACACCATGCGGGTGCCGTCAGCACTGAAGTAACCCTCGCCAGCCCGCCGGCCTTCAAAGGTCAGCTGTCTGGTTTTCGACATCAACAAAGCTTCGTTGTCCGGAGCCGCTTCAGCTTCAGAACCGCCATCGGCTGGAGCTTGTCCCGACACCGGACTTAAGAAACCCAATGAAGCAAAGATGAGGAGGAGAGAGACAATCTGCGGGATCGTTACGTTACGCATACAACATTCTTTGTGATTGATTGGCGATTTTTACCCCGACCGGTTCGAATTACCGGACGTGAGGATGTCTGCCCCCGGAACTGGCAACATCACGGTCGGGGACATTATAGGTGCTACGCTCGAACCGGACGTTGGGTCGAATGCAATCCAATCCGGGCGAGGTGACCAGATACCGGCAAGTTTAACGCAATTAGCGTGAATTGAGGCTTCTTGCTACCTCGATGATCCCAACTCATCTGTCAGTCAGCCCATGGGCGCCCCGCAGGCAGATCAGATCCTCACTCCACCGTGCGAACAACTCAATACGCTCCTGCTCCTGTTCAAAAAATCGTACTGTGTTGACCTTGTGGCGGATGTCATCCTTAACAAGACCAAATACCTCCCGATACTCGGGTTCGGGGTCCTTGCCAACTTCTTCGTCTATTTCAGGTCGAACACGCACTGTCGCGTCAAATCGAAAAACCTGAAGCCAACCCGGGCGTTGCACGGCCACCAACCGCACATTTCGCAATTTCGCCGTGCCACCGAAAAAACCATTTTCAGTCAAATGCTTCCTGATGGTGACCTCCATGTCGTGATCGCCGCACCAATCTTCCCAACGCTTACGGATGTGTTTCAATAATTCCAACATCGGTGACCCCACTCTGAATGTCCCTCACTACATCTATCGGTAGTCTAGACGCCCGCACAGACCCGATTCTTCACTGCCCCAATTGGAACAAGAGCATTAGCGTTGCCACATCCACACATGGAACGTGTCCACAGCTTCAAAACTCGAAGATTTGAGGGTCCATGGCTGCTATTCCACGAGAAAGCATTGAATGAATACTCGGGGAATGCAGTATTAACGAGAAGATGGCACTGACGAATGAATCAAGCTCGATTTGAGAGCATCAGCACATGTTCACCTGACCGAGCAACGCCGGACGACCATCATCTCGCACGTCCTCAGAAAATCATCCAACAGGCCAATGCAACGGCATTGGCTTGAAAAAAGAGCGATCAGCGAAAATCATCGCGAGAGGACAAGAGGATCAGAACCTGAGCAAATGGACTGATTGGGAGTCCCGCGGGGCAACTCTGTCAGGAGATTTACTTTCTTGCGTTTGGCAAGTCAAAATCACCGGCCAGATCTCTCCAGACACAATGAATGTGATTGGCAGGATTTCCGGCAGCGTCCGCTTGAGTGTTAGCGAACTCAATCAGGAATCTGGCACCGCGAATCCGATAATAATGGCCCACACCCGGCTTAGTGGCACCGGCCCACGCAAAATGCACATCCGCCCAGCCATCATCCTCGATCAATGATCGCCGCTGCTTTGCAACATCGGCCGTAACGGCATCAACATAAACGTTGACCAATTTTTCCAAAACCTTTTTCTGTGAGTCATTCAACTCGCTGTACGGGATTCCCTCTGGTTCACCTACCGATGCCTGAGCTTCGCCTGCAAATCGGATTTCCTTCAACGCTTTCGGACTGATCACAGCCTGCTTGCTTTGTGCTTCCGTCAACGCCTGAACCAGTTTGAACGCAAGATCTTCTTCTTCACGCAACACACGCGTTCCTTTGCCCAGCGGGCCCGAGACTTCGTTCATGATGGTGCCTGGATTGGCTGCAAAGAACTGTGGCGTACTATCTACCAATTTGCCATCTCGAAAAGCAAAGTTCAGAGAAAGGTGATGCCCCTCAAAACTCAACGCCCAAGCATCGGTATCACTGGGCTTTCCAAAGATGGTCATGTAATACTTTTCCGGATCGCGGGCCCAGTTTCTGTTTTCACCTTCGAGTTCGCGCAAGACGGCCTCGAGCAGCATGATTTTACTTGCCTTGTCGTAACCAGCCTCACTCAGGGCAGCTCGCACCAGACGCAAAGCCGCTGTGCGCTGTGCGGCATTCATGTCACTGAGAACCAATCCCTTGCGACTCTTCTTCGGGATGAAATGCCAGTCCACTCTTTGAGGTGACCCATATGGCATCACCGCCACGGACTTCTGGTCCTCCGTCAGTGACGTGAGAAACGATTCAGCAAACATTTGCATTTGCTTGCCCGGTGGATCCGCGACTTTCAGTCCGGTCAGGGCAATACAACCGAGCAAAGCGCAGGCAAACAGAACAGAACGGACAACACGCATGGTTTGAATATCCCAAAGGAAACTTGAAAGAATGAATAACGGTAGGATCAACGATCATGTTTTTGCAAGATGATCGGAGATATCTGCTGAGAGAGGAAGCGAATTCTAATCGACGGTGCAATGAAAAGGGCAAAGGGACGCCATTTCTTTGACGATTTGTCACAAATCCCGGTCGAATGATGGAATACCTGGTCACCGGCAAACGGATCATAGCTGTCCCATCTTTCGCTTCACCATCAATGCACTCGGGGCTTTGCTCCTTTACCGGACACGATGGCCAGAAACCCCACCGCTGGGACGACTGACTCCCTCACTGCTGGCACTACACCCGGCAAACTAGTTTCATGGTGCGGGGTGGTTCGATCTGATAGGCTCTGCTGATGTAGTACTGACCGAAATTGCTTGGGGTCATCACCTTTACACGACAACCACCGACGCACACAAATCAGCTCTTCACGGCAAACACCAAGTTTACTTTTCGTTGAGCATCGCACCTCAATTAACTGGCAGGCAACAGATGATGGACAGGACACCCGAACCAGATACATTCAGCCCTGTGGAGGAAGCGGCGGAATATCACGCAATGGACCATTCCGAGGTCAACCGGAAATTTGTCGACGAATTGCTTGAAGGTCCCACGGGCCCACTTGTCATCGATCTCGGATGTGGCCCCGCCGGAATTCCCATCGAACTTTGCCAGCGTTCAAATGATTTTGAGGTCATGGCGACCGATGGAGAGATTGAAATGCTGGAAATCGCGAAACAGGAAATTGATATCGCGGGATGCCTCGGCCAAATTTCGCTTCACCATGTGGCCGTCGAGTCCATGGAACAATTCGAAGACGGGATGGCTGATACGGTCATCAGCAACAGCCTCTTGCACCATCTGACAGAACCAAGAGTCGGCATGGAGACTGCAGTGCGACTGACCCGCGCGGGAGGCCGGCTATTCATCCGTGATCTGGCCCGCCCGGAAAGTGTGGACGAGATTGAGGGATTGGTTCAAACCTACAGCGGTGACGAAAGCAGCAACGGTCAACAGCTTTTCCGCCAGTCGCTTCATGCCGCGCTCACACTTCACGAAATCCAGTCGATTGCGAGGGGTCTTGGCATCCCGGAAGATCACGTTCAAATGACGAGTGATCGTCATTGGACACTTGACTGGTGTCGACCTGAATGACTGCCGATTGATTTTCAATCGCCAACGGGAACTGCAAACCAGTGCGATAAAGATCCAGAACAACCGGATATGGTGTGATTCATGCGTAACTACCTTCAACTACTCGACGAGGTTCTTAATCACGGACTTGACCGTGAAGATCGAACTGGCGTTGGAACGCGCGGGCTGTTTGGTCGACAAATGCGGTTTGACCTTTCCCAAGGCTTTCCATTGCTGACGACCAAAAAAGTACACATCAGATCAGTCATTTACGAGCTACTCTGGTTTCTCAAAGGTGAAACCAACATCAAATGGCTCACGGAGAACGGAGTAACGATCTGGGACGAATGGGCCGACGAGAACGGTGATCTCGGCCCCGTCTACGGTCATCAATGGCGATCGTGGCAATGCCCGGACGGCACAACGATCGATCAAATTGCGAACGTTGAAAATGAGATCAAGAACAACCCCCAGTCCAGAAGGCTGCTCGTTTCGGCATGGAATGTAGCGGACGTTGCCGAAATGGCGCTGCCCCCCTGCCACCTGCTGTTTCAGTTCTACGTTGCTGGAGATCGACTTTCCTGCCAACTGTATCAGCGAAGCGCTGACCTGTTCCTCGGAGTCCCATTCAACATCGCAAGCTACGCACTTCTCACAATGATGATGGCCAAGGTAACCGGATTACAGCCAGGTGAATTTGTCCACACGCTTGGCGATGTACACTTGTACAGAAACCATTTCAATCAGGCTCGTGAGCAACTGTCACGACACCCCAGGCCCCTTCCGCAGATGCAGATCAACTCTTCTCCTGCGTCAGTGAGCGAATTCGCTTTCGAGGACTTCACGCTCATCGGTTACGATCCACACCCCAGCATCAAGGCGCCGGTGGCAGTTTGAAAGAGAACCCGGAAAATCCGCCTTTCGAAGGTTCCCCCCCTTTAACGGCGGTGGTCGCGATGACGCCGACAGGGGTAATCGGCAAAGATGGTGACATGCCGTGGCGATTGAGCAGCGACCTTCAACGCTTCAAACGCCTGACCATGGGCGGCGTTTTGATCATGGGCCGCCGCACATTCGATTCGATCGGGCGAGCGCTACCGGGCCGTCGTACAATCGTTGTGACCCGCAACGCGGAATGGAGGTTTGACGGTGTAGACACAGCCTCAAGCCCCGAAAAAGCTGTTGAAATGGCAGGCGACACCCGCTGTTTCGTTGTCGGTGGAGCAGAAATCTACCGACAATTGCTGCCTTTATGCGGGGAATTATGGCTCACACGCGTGTGGTCAACTGTTGAAGGGGACACAAAATTGTCGATTGACCTTTCACAGTTCACAGTGATCGAGCAAACTCGTGTCCCTGCAAGTGCCAAGGATGATGTTCCCACCGAGTTTCTGAGAATGATTCGGCAAAATTCTTGCAAAAAATGATGCCCTGTCCCCATTGAGCAAATAGGGGGCCGGTCGGTATATTTCGGGACTACTTAATCGAACTGACGGCGATTTTTGCCGCCAAGACTCGATTTCCACTTGCCCTGACCAACATTAGACCTTTCTCCGGAGTCCGGCTATGCCCCGCTTGATGGGCGTCGATATCCCCAACGACAAACAGATTCAATATTCTCTTACCTACCTCTACGGCATTGGTTTGCACAGTGCCCGGGAGGTTTGCGAGAAATTGGGAATTGACCCTGCGAAGGCAGCCAGCGACATCCAAGAGGAAGATCTTGGTCGCATTGCCGCGTTGCTGGAACGGGATTACACGGTGGAAGGTCCACTGCGCCGTCAGTTGGCCCAAAACATCGGTCGCCTGCGGGAAATCAAGTCCTACCGAGGCCTCCGGCACCGCAATGGACTGCCCGTCCGTGGTCAACGCACCAAGACCAACGCCCGCACCCGTAAAGGTCCTCGCAAGACGGTTGCTGGCAAGAAGGGTGTCAAAGACTTGCGATAGTCCGAGATGGCCGTGTATTCCAATTCCGCTTTCCAAAATTGAAGAGATTCTTTGCCGTGGCAAAGTCAAACAAAAAGAAACGTGTTCGCCGTAATGTTTCGGCCGGCATCGCCCACATTCACGCGACATTCAACAACACAACTGTGACCATCACTGACCCCAAGGGCGACACGCTCTGCTGGGCCAGTGCTGGCACAAGCGGCTTCAAAGGAAGTCGTAAAAGCACCCCATTCGCTGGTCAGTGTGCTGCTCAGCAGGCCGCCGAAAAGGCGACCAAGTTTGGAATGCGGGACGTCGAAGTTCGAGTGAAGGGGCCAGGTTCCGGCCGTGAAAGTGCCATCACCTCACTTCAAGCAGCTGGCTTGAATGTGAAATTGATCGAAGACGTTACCCCAATTCCGCACAATGGGTGCCGTCCCCGTAAGAAACGTCGCGTCTAACTCACGGAGCCGCGAACGCGGCGAGTTTGACGAGCTAGTAAACCATCATTCGCTCCGCTGAGTGGCCGGGTGTGAACACCTGGCAAATTCAGTAGCTTCACCTCCCACATCTGTCTTTCAGAACTGAGGTAATCTTAGATGCATATTCGTTGGCGTGGCATGGAACTTCCAAGTGCCCTGGAAGTCGACCGCGAGTCACTGACCGAAACCTATGGCAAATTTTCCGCAGAACCATTTGAACGTGGATTTGGTGCGAGCGTTGGGAACAGCCTGCGTCGCGTGCTGCTGAGCAGTCTCATGGGAAGCGCTGTGACGCAGATCAAAATCCGCGGTGCTCAGCATGAATTCACCACCATCCCGGGTGTTCTCGAAGACGTCACGGAAATCGTGCTCAACGTCAAGAGCATCGTGGTTCGCAATCACAGCGAAGCGACCCGTGTCATCACCGTTGAAAGTGATAAGGCGGGAGTCATTACCGGTGCAGATGTCCAAACTGATTCCGATGTCGAAGTGATCAACAAGGACCATGTCATTGCAACCCTCACCGACGATGTTCCATTCATGATGGAAATGGTCGTTGAAAATGGTCGTGGCTACGTCCCCAGTACCGAACACAGCACAGTTGATCACGAGATCGGCATCATTCCTGTGGACGCTGTCTACAGTCCAATCACACGAGTCCGATACGAGGTCGAAGAGACCCGTGTGGGACAGAAGACAAACTATGACAAGCTGAATCTGGAAATCTGGACCGATGGTTCAGTCAATCCGGAAATGGCTTTGGTGGAATCTGCCAAGATTCTGCGGAAACACCTCAACCCTTTCGTGCAGTATCGCGAACTTGGGCCGAGTATTTTCTCAGCCGCTCGAGGTGGTGCAGGATCGCCGGAGGCCCAGCTGGAAGCGAAGCTGAATATGACACTTGCTGACCTACGATTGTCAGTTCGTGCCAACAACTGCTTGGAAAGCGAAAACATTCAGACGGTACGTGATCTGGTACAGAGAAACGAGGACACGCTCTTGGAAGTGCGCAATTTCGGCGACACAACCCTGAACGAAGTCCGGGAAAAACTTGCCCAGTACGGTCTACACCTTGGAATGCGAGTCCCGAACCAGCCGCTTATGTAACGAAGCTTTCGAGAATCGCAGTCACCCCCCCATTCCTTTAAGACATGAATTGACGGACTTGATGCCATGCGTCACCGACGACGAGGCCGCACACTGGGACGAAGCCCGAGCCATCGCAAAGCGATGCTCAAGAACCTGGCAAGTGCGCTATTTTTAACCGAACGAGACGCGAGTCTCGATGACAACGCTCCCAAGGTTGCGGGCCGCATCACGACCACCCTGCACAAAGCAAAAGAGGTTCGCCCTCTGGTGGAAAAGTGTATTACGATCGCAAAAAAGAGCATTGCTTCGGCCGAAGCTGCTGAGAAACACGCCACTACTGCCGAACGCGGTACGGACGAGTGGAGAAAGTGGCGACAAAGTGACGACTGGCAGAAGTGGGCGAATGCACGTGCTCCTGTCGTGGCTGCAAGACGACGCGTGATTCAACTCATCGGTGACAAAGAAGCTGCCCGAATCCTTTTCGACTCGATTGCGGAACGCTACGTAGATCGCCCAGGCGGTTACACCCGAATCCTCAAGCTGGCTACTCCACGCCTTGGAGATGCGGGACAGCGAGCCATCCTGGAACTGGTAGGAAAAAATGATCGCGTCAAAGTCGCGGCCGAAAGACCTGCCTTCGATGACGAAGAGTCCGAGGAGGAAGAGGTAGAAGAGGTCGCCGCAACTGCCAGTGCAGATGAAACAGAAGAAGAATAGTAACGCCTCGTCGTGAAGCTGATGATGATCGGCGAAGCTGCTGATGAACGGCGAAGCTGCTAATGAATAATGAAAAGGGCATCTGATTTTCAGATGCCCTTTCTTTTTGGCCTGCACATGGCCAGCATTCATCGCTGCAGACGATTTCCATCAGGAACGCATGCCCTGTGCCATCCGCCAAGCTCGCATCTGCTCTTCAAGACCTTCGGTGGACGTCAGACTCTGCCATCTCTCAGCCACGTCATCCAACGCTTCCTGTGCCGTGCATTCTCCAGCCAAAGCCCGACGCACCTGCTCGTCGAGTACCGTGAGGTAACCCATCGCACTGTTCAACTGAGGGCAGGCAGCAATCAGTGGCGCCTGTAACTGCTGGGACAACCATGACTCGTAGGCACCGGCATCTCCGCTTGAAATCCCTCCATCCCGCAGGTCACCCATGCCAGCTATCTGGCGACGAACAGAGCCACTGCCTTCTCCCCCGCAAATCCATGCAATGAAAAGTTTGGAAGCACTGGTCTGCCTGCAATTTGCTGACAGCGATACGACTGGCGAAAAGGGGTCGAGCATTACCTTTGACACCGTTTCTGCCTCTGGCAGCGACAGCAATCTGGCATCCGACTCGGATTCTGAACTTCGCTCAGGGAACCCGATCCCGCCCTGCAACTCCCCAGCCGCAACGAGCGACCAAATCTGGTCGGGCGTGCAGTCCCGTTGGGTGTAGCGTGAATTGGTACGCAGCATCAGATCAAGCGACTTGACATAAGGCTCGGTATTGATCGTCGGGGCCAAGCTGCCACGTTCGAACAACCAGTTTTCCAGACCACTGCACCGCCACATGAACATGGTTCCAGCCCAGCCATCAGCAGTTGGCTCAGCAGCCATCCCATCCCATTCATCCTCAACAAGCTTGTCATAGGACTCCCATGATTCCAATGGCTCAAGCTTGGAACGCGACAGCAGTGCGGGCAACTTGCAACCCAAGGGTAAGGCGAATGTAGATGCACCATAACGGGCGGCGCCATTGCGTGCAGCGGAATAAAGAGGGCCTACCTTGGACTCAATTCGCTGGATGTCGTCGGTCGTTATTTCCACGACAGTATCACTACGGGCCGCCTCACCAACGAGGGCGAGTGGATAGATCACGAGATCAGCCTTCGTGGCGGCTTCAAGAAAAACGTCGCCAATTCCGTCTGAATTGGCTCTTTCCAATTCCACGACCTCGATCTTCAGCTCTTGCTCCGAAATCGCCTGCCAACCACGCGAGATGATTTCCTCAACACCAGGCTGACCAAGCATCAGGATTCGTAATGGAGCCTGCTTGCGACCTGTCTCAGTTGGCGCTACGACCTGTTGCTGTTTGTCACAACCCAGTTGCAGACTGCTTGCCACCGTTGCTGAACCGATCAGGAAACGACGACGATTCAGATAGGAGTCAGGGTGTGTCACTATTCGAGCTCATGAAATCGGGAAATCGCTTCGGGAATGGGTCGATTTGGTGCACAACGACAGCAATCTCCTGACGCGAGGGTTAAGTCCAGCGGTGATACGTACTATAGTGGCTCAGAGTTCACCCAGGCTTTCGCAGAACGATGCAGGAGAAAACGACAGATGAAGTGCTACCTTGGAATTGACATCGGTACAAGTGGAACCAAAACACTCGCGATTGATGTCACAGGAAAAGTTCTCGCTGAATCTGTTGCTGAGTACCCTCTCTACCAACCCAAACCGGGCTGGACGGAACAGGATCCGGAGGACTGGTGGCGTGCAACGATCAAGACCGTTCGGAGCGTGATGAGGAAGGCCAAGCTGAAGCCTGATGCCATCAAGGCAATCGGCCTCAGTGGACAAATGCATGGTTCAGTCTTTCTCGACCGTAAAAATCAGGTGATCAGGAAAGCTCTGCTATGGAATGACCAACGAACGACAGCAGAGTGTGATCAAATCACAACGGCAGCAGGTGGCCGCAAGAGCTTGATCAAGATGGTTGCCAATCCCGCCTTGACTGGCTTCCAAGCTCCCAAAATCCTCTGGTTGAGAAACAGGGAAAAAAGGAATTACGACAAGCTTGCCAAGGTCCTCCTGCCAAAAGATGACATTCGGCGACGTCTGACAGGAGAGTTCATTACTGAGGTAAGTGACGCCAGTGGAACATTGCTGCTTGATGTTGTGAAACGCCGTTGGTCAAAACGACTACTGGGCAAACTTGAATTGGATGAAAGTCTCTTACCAACGGTGGTCGAGAGTGACGAGGTCACCGGAACGCTCACTGCAGAAGCAGCAAAACTTCTGGGGCTGACAACGTCTTGCAAAGTCGTCGGGGGCGCCGGCGATTGCGCGGCCGGAGCTGTTGGCAATGGAATCGTAAGAAGCGGTGTTCTGAGTACATCGATCGGCACCAGCGGAGTCATGTTCGTCCATAGTGACGAGCCTCAATATGATGATTCGGGGCGACTACATACCTTTTGTCACGCAGTGAACGGAAAGTGGCACATGATGGGAGTGAATCTCACAAGTGGTGGATCTCTGCAGTGGTGGGTCGATTCCGTTTTGCAGGGACTCGCGGGAATATCCCAAAAAAATCGGTATGCAGCTGCAACAAAAGAGGCTTCCAGCGTGCAGGCAGGCAGCAACGGCCTGGTATTCCTTCCCTACCTCAACGGCGAAAGAACCCCACACGCAGACCCCAAGGCCAGAGGTAGCTTCGTTGGCATGAATCTGACGCATACGCGCGGACACATGACGCGCAGCGTCATGGAGGGGATCACTTTTGCGTTACGTGACAGCCTCGACATCATCCAGTCACTGGACGTTCCCGTGCGGCAAATTCGTGCTTCGGGTGGTGGTAGCAAAAACCCGCTCTGGCGACAAATGCAAGCTGACATCTTTGGCAAAAAGATCACAACACTGGAGGTTGAACAAGGCCCGGCATTTGGCGTGGCGTTGCTCGCAGCCGTGGGTGACGGGGCCTACCGCTCAATCGAGTCTGCATGCAAGGCAACCATCAAAGTAGCCGATGAAACGCCTCCAAACCGGTCTGCTGTAAAACAATACAACCAACTGTTTCCTGTCTATCGCGATCTGTATGGTCAACTGAGGGAATCGATGGCGAGCCTTGCGGACTACCAGGCATCACAGATCTAACCCGGCGATACCAGTTGTTTTATCAAGCAACACCAAACCGGATTTCATGCCCACCCCGGTACCTTACTCACACTCACCTTCAACACCGGAAACACTGCCATGCCACGGATACTTGCACTCATTTGCACAATCACTGTTTTCGCAATGCTGCCAGCAGGCATCAATGCAGAAGACAAACTGAACGTTCTGATCATCGATGGCCAAAACAATCACAACGCGTGGCCCAAGACCACAGCCATGATGAAAAAATACCTGGAAGAGTCAGGTCGTTTCACAGTCGATGTCGAGAGAACAAGGTACACATGGAAGGGGGGAAAACTGCTGAAAGAATTTCCGCTGGATGATGGCAAGACGCACGATGATCTTCCTCAACCAAAAACGGACCCTGACTTTAAACCGGACTTCGAAAAATATGATGTCGTGGTGAACAACTTTGGCTGGAATGCTGCTCCATGGCCGGATTCAACCAACAAGGCTTTTGACGACTTTGTCCAGAATGGTGGCGGGGTAGTCATTGTTCATGCCGCAAACAATTCATTTGGTGACTGGCCAGCTTACAACAAAATGATTGGACTTGGCGGCTGGGGTGGCAGAAATGAAAAGTCCGGGCCGTACGTTTACATTGATGAAACAGGCAAGACGATTCGCGACACAACCCCCGGCAATGGTGGCTCGCACGGGCCTCAGCATGAGTTCAAAATTGTGATTCGAAATCCGGATCATCCGATCACCAAGGGTCTGCCACGGACATGGCTCCACGCAAAAGACGAACTCTATCAGCAACTGCGTGGTCCTGCAGACAACATGACAATTCTCGCAACCGCCTTCTCAGACAAGAACTTCAAAGGCACTGGACGCAATGAACCGATGATGATGACGGTGGAGTACGGTGATGGACGGGTCTACCATACACCCATGGGTCACGCCGATTACTCAGTCGCATGCGTGGGCTTCATCACAACGTTCCTGAGAGGCACGGAATGGGCCGCAAGCGGAAAAGTCACACTGAAAGAAGTGCCGGCTGATTTTCCAACTGCTCAAACGACAAGCTCAAGAGCCTTCGACTGAGCACCTGGAATTTGATGATTGATTCGGAGGGCAGGGAAGGGCAGTGTGACATGTCAATGTCACGATTGGTTCGAGCGGCGGGCCGACAGCCCAACACCTGTTCAGTCCCGGCCGAAACTTCAGGCAGACGAGGCTCTACCTCTGAAGAACATTTACAAAAGGCGGCCGCCAACTGGGAGCCAGAGTAGCGTCGTCGACACTGACGCCTGCTTCAACTTCTCCCCGATGATTCAGTAACGGATGATCGGGCATCCGCTCCAGTGCGGGAAGCTGTAGAAATCTCACCCTCCCATCCTCATAAAGAACGTTGATACCCGTGGCGTTGTGCCCGACAAGCCTCCCATGCTGGGTCGCTTTCGAAATGCCAGCCAAGGGAGCATCGGACAGAATTGCAAAGGAAGCCCGTGATTCAAATCTCGGTGACTTGAGCCTGTTCTCCTCCATCACACCGAGGTTGTAGGCATAATGCCCGCCAGCGAATTGCTGGATTTGTCGGAGCTGATCAACATTTGCATGATGCAACTCACCAAGCGATGGCACACTGGTCAGGTCTGTCAGTGCAGCCTCCGTCGCCGAGGGCTGGTCGAGCGACGGACACCAGCGCAGGTCGGGGTCGGACAGCAAACCGGCTTCGTTCAACCGGATCATGAATACGCCGGCGAATGCCTCTCGCCCTGTCTCAGCAACCGCTGGCATACGCTGCTGAGGACTATGATTGACGTACTGGGTGATTGCCGTCCCAAATTGACGCAAACGATCCTGACATGCGGTTTTTCTTGCTTCGAGACGCCCTGCCGCTAACGCAGGCATGATCACGGCCACCATCACAATCGCAGCGGCGACGGCTCCCAGCCAGTCTGTCCAACCGTATCCGAGATCCGCTGTGTTCTCAACGGCTGGCTCGAGCTTCGGAAGATCTCTCAAACCCTCCGAATCGTTTTCCTGAACCGCGTTTTCCTGACCAGCACCTTCGAGAGCATCGTCAGCGAGTCCGGGCATGGGTGGGAGTGCAGCGAGGGTTCGAGCAACCAGATCCTGCGAAGGCGGCTCTGGCGGCTCGTAGGATTCCTCCAATGGCCTCAGCGACTTTTCAATCGCATCCAGCTCACGCCGCGCCTCTGCACTTTCCTCAAGCAACCGGGCAACACGCCGCATTTCATGCGGTTCAAGAGCGCCAAGCAGGTAACCGAGGAGGTCTTCGTGCATCGCCAGAGTGAGAACGCTGAGGGTAAGGAAAGGGCATGCTGTCACCAGTGAGGACGGTTACAGCCAATACCCTTTACATTACGCGCTCGACCCGTCCCCGGTTCGGAAATTCCTGAGAATTAGGTGCTTACTGGTCCGTCCCGTGGCGAGTCTCATCCCAAAGAAGCCCCAAACGCTGAACAGCCGCGTGCAAGCGACTTTTCACGGTCCCCACAGGAATCCCCAAGGCATCCGCAGCTTCCCTGTATTTCAATCCCTGATAGTAAACGAGATGAATGACCTGCTGCATTGATTCACTCAGTGAGTCAACGGAATCATGCACCCAGCGGCTGTTTTCCTGGTCTGACGCCGCCCGAGAGGGGTCCGGAGAATCGCCAACCAGTTTCTCTGACCAGCTGTTGCCCCTTTCGTCTTTTTCGTTGGAAGACGAGCGATCCAGACTAACCATCCGATGCCGCTTGTTACGACGCTGGACATCAATCGCCTGATTTGTGGCAATTGCGTACAACCAGGGACGGAATCGGCGATCTGGGTCAAATTGGTGACACTTCAAATGAACCTGTAAAAACGTACCCTGAAATGCATCCTCGGCCATCTCGGTATTACCGATGTAGCGTCGAAGATAGCTGTACATTTCACGCTCATAGCGTCGCATCAGGACTTCAAAAAGGCCGCGATCACCGCTTTCTCGATATTGGGCGATCAGGCTCTCGTCCGAGACATCGCCTTGCAGATTTTTAGATGTTGCTGGTGCTAATGCATTCATCGAATGATCCACCATCGTTAGAGAGAATTAGATAAGAAAACCAAAATAAGGGCGTGCGTGAAGCACAAAATCTAGTGCCGTGCCAACCGAACATTGAACTACGCGGAGAATAAAGTAAAAAGCCGCAGTTCTCTTACCGAAAAGCACTCTCTCAGTATCCCCAAAATCCCAATAAAGTCAAAAATGAATCCGTTATTTCACGCAAACCACCCTGTGGAGCTATATGGATCAGCAAAGACATGACCATTACAACAACGGTTTTGCCCTTCATTGATTGAGATAAACCACCTTGAATACACAAGAAAATGGCAGGCCGGCTTACAAGTGGGCTCGCCCCGGCGATATCAACGCATTTTTTGGGCTGATGCTCGACAACATCGCCGGTCTGATTTTGATGGCGACTCTACTGAGCGGATTTGGCATCGATGTCAATTTCGTTGTCTCGGCCATGGTTCCGGGAACAGCTCTGGGTGTTCTGGTTGGTGATCTGGCGTTCTTCGTCCTTGCCTTCTGGCTGGCCAAACGCACTGGCAGGGATGATGTCACCGCAATGCCATTGGGCCTCGACACTCCAAGCACGTTTGGAATCATCCTATTCATCTTGGGCCCCTCCTATCTACAGGGCCTCGGTATGCAACTGAGCGAGCAAGAAGCAGCCTACCGCACATGGCACATTGGTATTTGGTGCATCGTCCTGAGTGGTGTCCTCAAATTCGCAATGGCTCCCTTCACCGAACTTATCAGACGCGTAATTCCTCGTGCTGGACTCTTAGGTTCCCTGGCAGCCATTGCCTTGGTCTTGATCAGCTTCATTCCTCTGCTGCACATCTTTGAACACCCATTACCCGGCATGATCGCCCTGGTCATTGTGCTCTGCGCTCTGGTTGGTCGACTCCCCCTCCCGGGCAGAACCCCAGGCACTCTGGGTGCCCTGTTGGTTGCCAGTCTTGTTTTCTATGTCATGTGCTTGATTCAGGTTCCTCCTTACAGCATCCCGGAAGCGCCTGAAGGTGTTCAGTGGCTGCCAACTCAATGGCTGGAAGCTTGGCAATTCGGCTGGGTTTCCAGCTTTGATGATGCTCTTCCTTACCTGCCAATCGCCCTGCCATTTGCAATCGGAACGGTCGTGGGTGGAGTCGATTGCACGGAGAGCGCAGCAGCAGCAGGTGATACTTACGACACAAGAACCATCATCGGAGTGGAAGCTTTTGCAACCTTGCTGGCGGGATTCTCCGGAGGTGTAATTCAAACCACACCTTACATAGGGCACCCTGCCTACAAAGCAATGGGCGGTCGTGCTGCTTATACACTGGGTACGGCGGTACTGATCGGGTCCGCTGGGCTGGTAGGTTACTTTGGCTGGATCAACGCTTATGTTCCCGAGGCCGCGGTCTATCCAATACTCGTTTTCGTTGGCCTTGAGATAACAGCCCAAAGTTTTCTGGCAACACCGAAGCGTCACTACACAGCTGTCGCACTTGCATGTCTTCCTGCCCTTGCGTTTCTGGCAATGAGTTTTCCAAATCAGATTCTCGGCGACGCTTCATTGCGTGAAGCTGACATCACCAGATCGAGCTTGCAGAGTGAGGAACTTGTCTCACAGCTTAAACTGCTGGGGATGCTGAGCAGTGGCTTCATCATCACAAGCCTGCTCTGGGCTTGGGCATTGGCAAAAATTGTCGACCACAGGCTTCCAGAGGCGGCTGGGGTCATGTCGGTGGCTGGGTTACTGACAGCCTTTGGGGTCATTCATTCACCTCTTCCTGGAAACCAACTGTTCGTCCTGTTCGGGCCGGAGAGCTGGGGCAGTTTTGTTCTGGATCCGGTAAGCCGAGGCCCGGTTCTTGAATTTGTTGCAGGCTACTTCGCCTGCGCTATCCTGCTGGTTTTATGGTCGCTTCGGAACGATATAAATCCACGTCCCGACGAAGATGATGTTTTAACACCAGAACACCATTGATGTTCGGCACCCGACACACCTGCCCGGTTTACTGGCAGCAATCCAGCACGCGGATTGATCTGGGCGCATTGCGCACGGTGGTGAGCACGACCAACTCAATATCAGCCGGAAGAGAAGCAAGACACGTCTCCGCCGTCTGTTCAGACTCAAACCAGGCAAACACCCCGGGCCCCCAACTACTCTGACCGTAGCCAGAAACACCCTGGTCGTGGAGCCAATCAATGACTCGAGTGACGTGTGTTCCATTGTAAGTTCCGCCCTGTACGCTGGCGAACAACTGTCCACTCAACATGTTGTAAGACCGGGTACTTTCGCAGAAAGCATCAAAATCACGACACTTGGCCGCAGCGAGAATCCCATTGACCGCCAGGTTGTCCAGCTCTCTCCGAACTTGCTTTGGTGCAGGGGATAGCTCCGCAAATTTCTCGCGCTCTGACCTTCCGCTAACAGACTCTTCACAATCGACAGGTTTCAGCACAGCCACATGCCATTGAGAAGGCAACCTTACTGTCTGATGTGTTCCATTATTGGCTTGAAAATCCAAAGCCTCACGGTTTCCTGTTTCATAGATCACGCCACCATGCAAATAACCATAACAGCCGACCACTGAACGTTTCGCGCGACCAGCCAATGAGTTGGCGATAGTATCGAATTCAACATTCACTGCCTGATGCCGGCAAATTCCTTCGGCTACAGCCAGAGACAGTTGGGTACCACTGCCAAGTCCACAATGTGAGGGCGCATGCCTTGGCACTTCAACACGACAGGGCGGCAAATCCTTGTCACCTCTGAAGTCGCGGATTCGTTCTGCAATCGGATCACAACGCAACCGGAATTCTTCGGGACATTGGAACTTTTCTGCCGTTGAAACAACAACCTCCGTTAACGGATCTTCCAGCATCACACCCACACCACCAAAGGGATGCACGGTATCCAGCAATCCAAAATGCAAACGTGATCCAGAACAGATTCTCGCCGTGAAGCCATCACCACACCGCATCGTTGAATCAATGATTTTTGATGCGTTCATTGATTGTCTTTCTTAGAAATTGGAATGCTGCTTCTTCCTTCTGGCCACTGGTCTTGTCGATCAACGGCTGTAATCGATCCAGATCTGCATTGATTTGCTCGACAGAAATCAGATGAGTCCTTGTTGCCAGAATAGCAGCTTCAATGACCGCAAACTTGGCGCGATTGAACCCAAAGAAAGGTTTCTCAACTTCGGAGTGGATCACTCGACAATCCATTTCAACGCGAAGCGTGTGATCCGAGACATTCTCTACCTCGACCGCTATCCAACGATGGCAATTTCGCAAACGCCACCATGGTGAATCTTCCCATTGCTCCACCAGACCACAAATTTCACTCTGACTTAAATTCCCCACCGCTGCCCGCGCAAACAAACTTACATCATCAGTGACATGCACGACTGCCTTTCCTGTGGCGATCAGATTCCGGTAAGTCGTTGATGAACGGAATGGTTTGAGAAGCAGACGTTCAAGCGACTGACACTCTGCAAAGTCATCTGGAACAACCGGCCCCATCGGTGCAAGATTGACATTCCCGTTGACATCAGCCGAGGTCACGATCGCTTCAAGGATCACGAGGCTAATCCCTCACGAGTAGGATCACGATTTTCCGAGCGTCGAATTTCTTTCGAATGATGTGGTGCATGATGGATTTCCGTACGATTCATGCCGACAACAAAATTTCCAAGCAGTGCCATGCCATCCTCGGTCAACACTGACTCCGGATGAAACTGCACGCCATGCACCGGCCTTGAAACGTGACGTATCCCCATGATCAAATCGTCATCCTGACTTCTTGCCGTGACGATCAACTCAGCGGGCAGACTATCCTCATCGACGGCAAGGGAATGGTATCTGCCAACATTGATGATTTCCGGGAGGCCGGTAAACAAACCTTGGGAATCATGTGTAATCGGGCTGGCCATCCCATGCCTCGGAGGGCAGGGACTGACGGATGCCCCAAACGCCGCAGCGATGGCCTGATGCCCCAGACAGACGCCTAAAACGGGGATTCGGGGATCCAGGTTTCGGATGACATCAACGGAACATCCTGCTTCAAACGGGCCTTTCGGACCAGGCGACAGAACAACTGCTTGCGGGGCAAGTTCCTGACAGCCGCTGCAATCAATCTGATCACTGCGAACAACGAGAGTGCGTGCCCCAAGGCGTCGCAGATAGCGAGCCAGATTGTGGACAAATGAGTCGTAGTTATCGAGTAGCAGTATCACAGATTATCGACGTGGTTTGGCAAACTTGATCTTTTCAATCAGTTTGACAACTTCGTTGCCCTGTTTGTACCCACTAACCGCAGTAATTGAGCGAATGACGTATTCGTAGCGGAGATTGTAATCCGTATCGATCTCGATTTCCGGACCATCTTCGCCCTCAACAGGAGCGGTTGTCCCGATCAAATCGACCACATTTGCACGCAACTGATCAAAATCGGTCCCCAAACTGATCTCGTTCAGCGCCATGCTGGTCAACTTGCCGTTTTCGTCGGCCTGAAGCCTTAATTTCAGTGGCAAGTCTGTGGGATCCATTGTCATGGAATCACTTCCTGCCAATGGCATTCGAACACTGAAATCGCCCTCAAGCTCAACAATTTTAAATGTCATCACGAAGAAGATGAGCAGCAGGAAGACCACATCAATCATGCTGGTCATGTTCAAGCTACTTTTTTCAGCTTCGCCTCGGTTCCGGATTTTCATGAATTGTCCTCCTTCACCCGCAAAGCGAAGTTTTCGAGCTTCTGCTCCTGAGCAACCCGAATCACTTCCTGAACGTCACCAGCAGCCGTGTCTTTGTGGGCACGGATAACAACGTTCGCGTCTTCCACTGTTTTACCTTCGGCCTTGATGACCGCGATTTCCTTTTGCAGACCGACCCGGAGCGTCTCAGCCGTATAGTCGTCTCCTCCCAAAATGATTTCACCATCCTGGGCAACATGCAAAATGATGGGAAACTCAAGAGGAACTTCCGGAGGCTTCACCAATTGGCTACTAGGTAGCTTGACGCGGTCATTCGATTCCGTCTGCGCAAAGTTGATCAGAACCATGAAGAACGCGATCAACTGAAACACCATGTCGATCATTGGCGTCAAATCGCCTTCAGCCAAGTCGACTTTCTTTGACTTGACCTTCATTTAGTTCTTGGCTCCCTGAGGCTGAACATCCTCGAAGCGACTCATCAGGTTCTCACTCGTCACACCAACTTCCAGAAGCAGACGCGAAACACGGTTACGGAGAATGTTGTAAGCCGCAATGGCCGGAATCGCGACAGCGAGACCAACCAGCGTCGTGAACAACGCAGTGGAAATACCTTCTGCGAGTTCAGCAGGCTTTGGCGACGCGCCTCCCAATGCGATCACCTGGAAAGATGCGATCATACCCTGAACCGTACCGAACAGTCCGATCATGGGACTGAGGTTCCCAATCAAGGCCATGTAACTGAGACGATGCTCCAATTTCATGCTTTCCTCTTCGCCTACTTCCTGCATGCCCTCAATTGCCTTGCCGTAACCTCGCGACAACTTTGCAAGACCTGCAGAAAGGACCTGCCCGAGAACTGATTCATCCGTGCGTGCCATGTCGTACGCGCCCTGAAAATCTTTTTCGTTCAAGCGTTCTTCGAAGGCATCCACGAGTTCCTGCGGGCACAGGGTATCCCGTCTGGCAGCCAACATATTCATGACGAACAACGATACAAGCGTCACCGAGAGTGCGAGGAACACAAGCAGATATCCCCAACCCAGCGAGCTGATTGTCCAAGCCAACAGATTCTGGTCGCTTTTGCTCCCACCATCTCCGCCTCCTGCATCTGCGTTGCCTCCTGCATCTGCATTACCGGGTGCGGGACCTGCGTCAGCTGGCTGCTCCTCAACCACGACCTCGTCGCCGCCACCAAACTCATTCTCCACGTCCTGCGCAATCACAGGCGAGAACGAAAACACGGCTGCCAGCAACACCACCGCAATCGTAAATGTTCGCATCATTGAACGAGCACAAGGCAACTGGGGAAAACACACAAAACGGGGAAGAATTCCACAAGCATCGAACATCAACGAGCCGCTCCGGGAGAAGAGTATTGGTTGGGAGGCAAAACTGAAATCAGGCGAATTCCTGTCTCAGCCGTGTATCAGATAAACATAGTCTAGCAAACTTCGATTGACAGCATGGACCCCCGCGACCACGAATCCATGGAATAAAAAAAGTAAGGTTGGGGGGAATGACCAAGTAGTAGTGATAAGCAGGATTCAACAAGGAACTCAGAAGCCTGGGTAGCGGCTCTGCAATTCCTGACGCGCCTGCGCTGCTCGCTCCGGCTTGCCAACTCTTGGCCACAATTCTACCAATCTCTTGAGTGCTTCTGCATGTGCATCTGGCTGTACCGAGAACATCAGATGTGTGTGCAAATATGCCATGATCGCACCCTCAATATCGTCAAGAGCCTCACAACTTGCACCGCGAGCGTTGTAGATTCTTGCAGCAATCTCAACATCTTCAGGATTCAATTCAGCGATCAAAGTGTCCGTCAGAGCATTTGCCTGTTCTCCGTTCCCCTGAATAGCAAGCGCGACAGCTTTCCCGGCCTTGCTGAGCGTCTGCAGTCGCACGATTTGTGTTGTCTGCGATTTGAGACCAAGGATTTTGTCGAAGTCAGCGACCGCCGCATTCCCCTGCTTCAGCTTGAGTTGCACCAGACCCTGCAAGTAACGGGCCTCGATTTTGGTTGCCTCTGCCGGAGCGTTTTCCAAAGACTTGTAGTACTTCAGAGCCTGTTCGCTGTTATTGGATGCCAATGCGAGATCCCCAAGCAGTTTCCCCGCTTCATAGAAATGCCAGGAATCACGATTCGCACCGGCAAATTCGATCAATCTTCGTGCGGCATCATCGATTTTACCCTGACCAGAAAGCGCTAATTCTGCTTCGCACATCGCGTAGTAAAACGCAACTTCTTCCTTGATCACATCTCGGTTGATGGTGTTCAATTTGACCTTTTTCAATTCCGTCAGCGCTTGATCATATTGCCCATCCAACGCAAACCCTCTCGCTTTTGTGAGCGAGGCAGGATCACCCTCGAACATGATTTTCGAAATCTCACCAGCCTTGAAATCCTTGATCGCCCCAGCTTTCTCCAGCTTCACGCCATCTTTGCTCCTTTCAACCACCGCACCACTGACATTGTCTCCTTGCAAGTCATAAACACGATCGAGTTGCGCCTGAGCAAAAGGGGCAGCCAGCATCCACGTAAAGGCGAAAACGAGCAGACGGGTTGGTGAAAAAATAGGTTTCATGGAGGTCATAGCTATCTGGAGAGACGGGAGAATTCAAAAACGAAAAGACGGTCAGACAAAAACTTGAACCCTTACGTTTTAGTGGCTTTGGGTAAACCTTTGGCGGGTTGTCCCAAATCACTTTCAATCTGTTTGAGCAGTTTATTGAACTTGAGGAAATGATCTTCACCACCCATTGCTGGATAGAGCGCGTGCACCGTGGTGATGTCTTTCTTTGCTGTTTCAATGTAGGACTGTTTGCCGGTTTTCTTTCCACATTGATAGCGGCACAACGCAATGTGGTACCGGGCATTGAAGAACATGTCTTTGTATTTTGGATTCGGCTGAGTCAGTTTGCTCAACTTACCCCATCCCCAAATCAGATTCTTGCCCTGTGAGTCAGCTTTCCCTCCGCTCAGGGCTTTTCGATACGCTGCCTCTGTAAATTTTTCGGGAACGATCTGTGCCCACTGTTCATAGGTCAGGGCGGCAGCTACTTGAGCGTCCAACATGGTTGGTTTTTTCTTCAGGATCTCGACATATTCCTTGATGGCTGAACCGTAATTCCCCAGCAATTGCTGTGCTTTTGCGAGCTGAAATTCCACGGTGAGAGGCACTTCCTGCCCCCCTTGCTTGATCCTTTCGAACGTGTCAACCGCTGTCTCCAGCAACTCGACTGTATTTCCGGTCGCTTTGATTGAGTTGGCAGGCATCGATGTCTCAGCGAGCGCCATCAGTGTTTGCCCAACCCACTGCCGGGTTGCCGAATCATCAGTGGTCTGGGAGATCCGATCGAGAAAGACCCGGAAAGCAGAAACAAGAGACTGTTGTGACGCCCCTGAAGCTGCTTTCAGGGATTCCCGTATTTCACGTGATGCCCTCATGTAAATCGCTGTCAGCCTCTTTTGGGAATCCGGCCCGACGACGCTTTGTCGCAACTCATCCATGACACCTGTGGCACGCGTCAACAATTCCTTGGAATTGCCTGGGGAACTCGCCATTTTCTGCACCAGCACCAACAGTTCGGTGCTGTAGGTGTCACTTGCAAAACCCTGATCTCCGCTGCCAAGTCGATCGAGAATCGCCCTTGGACCGTAAGTTTCGTTTTCCATCACTTCCGAAGCAGCATCAATGTCATTCAGACGGAGGTGAATCTTCATCAGCACCAAAGCTGCCTTTCCCGCGTCAACATCGGCAAGTTTGCCGTTGATGGCTGCCAATCCCCCGGCAATCTGTGCGGACGCCCTTTTCAGATATCCACTCGCTTTAGCTTCCTCACCAGAACTTTGTGCCCTGATGTACTCGTTCCACAACAACACACCAAGCAATCGCATGAACGCACTACGTTCAGCCCCTTCTGGCATGGCTCCAATCCGTGTTTCAGCCTCGTCCCATTTTTCCTCTTTCAATGCCAGTTTGATAATCACTCCCTGAGCCCGTGCAGCTTTTTCATCTTTGGGCCAGGACTTGAGCATAAAATCCGCAAGCTGTTCCAACTGGCCAGATGCTGACTTGTTACCGGAATCCTCAACCAACAAGAGCTGCAACGCGTTCAGAGCTACCAGACCACCGCTAAGGCCCGCGTCCGATCCGGGAGCGTTGCGGGCAAGAAAAAGACCGACCACTGTCGCATCGCGGTAATGTTTTGACTTGAAGAGCAGATAAGCAAGGTACTGCCTTGCTTGATTCAAGGCCTCGACATCCGTGCCGGTCTCCACCAGGCCGAGCCCTCTTTGCAAGTACTGGATCGCGAGCATGCGGTTCTCGAAGAGACTCTTCGTGAGGTCATCCAGTTGCTGTTGATCAGCCGCATCCGGCGTTGGTTTGTTTCTAAGCTGCTCAATGGCTTTTTCCAACGAATCCATTCCCGGCTGCAAATCACTCGCTTTCTGAAACGCAGCCTGCAGACTTTCGGGTTGCTCGGCCTGAGGCATTTCAGCAGGCGCTTCCCGGTCGATTCCAAGTTCCGCCAGAAGCTCGATCGCCTCCTCCGCTTGCGGGCTCGGTATCCGACTGGCCTTGTTCAACAGATCTCGGGCACTGCCTTCGGCTCTCTTGCGTTCTACCGGCTTCTTGACCTTCTCGGTGTCCTTGGATCGTAAAAGATATGCCTTTGCCAAGGCAATTCGCAGATCCTGAACGTTCGCGGAAGTACGCTCATTGGGCCTTACCTCTTCGATCAAAGGTGCTCCCCGATCAATGCCCATCTGGTAGTTGGGTGGCGATTTTTCAAGTCCAAGACGAATGATGCCATTGACCGCTTGATATTTCGCATCACGCAAAGCATCAGCGTCAGGCTGCTCTAGCATTCGAATGTAGCTATCCAACGCCTTGGCTTTGTTACCAAGCTGTTCCTCGACTTGGCCACGTTGCAGCGTCGCGATCGCTCCCTGCGCGTACCGACCATAGTTCTCACTCAGTTCAGTGAATGACTTGAGTGCTTTCTCCAAAAGCGGTTTAGCATCTTTCAAGGGGTCAGAATATGTTCCCGCCGCCAGACGTCGCGACTCGGCCGCGCTGTTCATCGCCTGCAGAAACTCACCCCGATAACGATCGCGCTGTGACTTGACAGCAGCATCGGGCGATTTCACGACCGCCATTTCTTTGAGCTTTTGACGAAGATCCTCAACGATCGAATCAAATGTCTTGGCTGCAGAGAGATAGGATGCAGCCGCTTCGGAGCGAGCGTTGTCATCAGGTTCACCTGACATCAACTGGGTAGCCCGTACCAATTGCAGTTTTCCGAGTTTCAAGCGGGCTTCTGAAAGTCGTGGGTGATTCTCCTGCTTCAGAAACTCCTTGATTTCCGCTTCGGCTAGCCGGAAATTCTCGATTCTCCGGTCGCTGTTCCGCGAACTGATTGCCAAATCGATGTAGGTCTGTGCTTTTTCAAGCGGAACAGCAGACAAAAATTCTGCTGAAACTCCGGGGTAATCAGCGATTCGATCCAAGTAAGTCAGGGCCGTATCAAGATACTTAGCCGCGCGAAGTTGCTTGACAAAACTCTCTGCAGGCTCCCCCGCAGCACAAAACGGTGTGATCCCAACAGCGACTGGTAACAACAGGGCTACACACAGCAATCGCGGTATCACACGGAATCCTGAATAGAGTGGCATACGATTTTTGTATATCTAGAGGAGAAAACGTGTCACGGGAGATCTAAACGCAAACGGTTTTTTTAAAAGCTGAATGCAAGCCCGCCCACAAACACTAGATTAAGAGGGGCAGTCGCCCCATTCAAGCATAGCCCATTCAGCGGATCATCCGATGCGGATTCCTTCCCAGTTCGACGAACAAAGTCTCTACCGAAGAAAAATTCCTCGCAATGAATCCGTCAGGACTTACCGCAAGCTGATTCGGCTGGCCCTGGGACTCGCTCTGGTCGTCGTCGTGATGCTGGAAGCCGCAAAACCCGCTGTATACAGGCCTTTTTTCGGAAGCTCACCGTCTGACAACGGAGGTGCAGCGGCAAACCTGCCTTCTGCAGTTGACCGCAGAACACGTAATTTAGACGGCAAGCAACCGGAATCATCGCGAATTGCGTATTCCCCCAAAGACCGCCAGACTGCCAACGCAATCGTTGCTCAACTTCCAAGAGATCAGCAAGTTCGCTGGACAGTTGCGTTATCGCGGTCTCTGCGAGGCGAAAAAACAGCGTCAGCAACTGACACAACCGCTACAACCGTTCAAGAACTTAAATTTGCCGCTGACCTGCCCATTGAATCGCTTTCCATCTGGAAACAGATCGTTGGCGAACTCAGTCGCGACCTCGATACGTCTGCTACTGATTCCAAAGTAGGGCTGGCTCAGAAATATGCTCTTCTGAATGCATTGGATGACGCCGCGTCCAACCGGGTCATCGATGGCAGTGTTTGGAGATCAGAAGATTTTGACTTCTTCTATCGAACTCTGGATGCTGCCAGGGAACTGCCCCAGGCTGGATTCGCAACCGTGGGTGCCCTGCCATTACTCCAGCAGCCAGACGTTTACTTGAACCAGACCGTCACGATCCATGGCAGTTTGGCTTTGGCGGAAAACATCAAGGCTCCACAGAATCCCTACGGAATCGGAAACTATTGGCAACTTTGGATAAAACCGGCCGAGGGCGCGGATCGACCCATTGTCGCATGTGTTCCTGATGTACCACGCATTGTTGCCGATCAAGCAGGCAACGCCGAGACTTCCATTGCTGACGGGCCCCCATTGACTGTGGTAGGAACATTTTTGAAACGCCTGGCTTATCGCTCAGGAGCAGGAGCAGATTTAGCGCCCGTTGTGGTGGGCAGGATTACCTATGCTCCGTTCGCTGAGGGCGAAAAAACCACCGAATCGACCAATGAAACCACCCCCGTTCCACAAGGCAAATTCTGGTTGTTCGTGTCAAGTTCCTGCATTGCCGGAATAGGACTGGCAGTCCTCCTGATGTGGCGAACGAGTGTGTCGGCACGGGAATCGCGGAGTCTGCGTGTTGCATACCGTGAAGCCCCAGATGACTTTCTCAAAGGCTTGAGTACGTTGCCTGCCAAGGAACCTCCCGAATCGGAACAGAAACATCCATGATTTACTTGCTTCGAATGTGTCAAAAAATCAACGGCAACATCAAGCGAAGTAATTCGCAGATGGCAGGCCGCTTGCTGCTGCGAGTGCCAATTCGCACACGCTCTTTCAACCTTTTTTGTTCAACGGCATTAGCCGTTTCGCTCAGTTTCTGCACATGGTCCCACGCGCAAGAATCAGCTCTTCCACTGCTCAGTGGTTTTGATGCTGAAAGAATTTCCGCGTGTTACCCACCGACCAACGAGGACAAACTGGGCGAAGTTGCAAAATTGCTGTATCGATTACGCTCAGTCTCGCCTACCAAACTGCAGGCGATGGCGGTTCACAACAGCGATGGAACGGGCGAACAGGGAAGATCACCATTGGTTGTGGGTGATGCCGCCTCCCTGAAAGGCAACATCAAGACAATGCAACTGGTTCCAGTGCCGCCGAAACTCAGGGAGTTTCTGGAATTCAGCCAGATGCAAGTGCTCACGATTGAAAATGATGATGGACGTGAAATCAAAGTCATTACCTTTCCGATGCCAACAGATGCGCGGGCAGGCGACGGCGTCGAGGGAGCAGGAGTAGCATTGCAGCTCACCTCACCATCCCCAGACACAATGCCGGGCGTCTCTGCCATCATCTGCAACCGCTTGCGTTGGCTTCCGTCCTCTCCTCCCATCGCGGGCTGGCGACTATTGCGAAATCAGGGCGTCGACATCAGCCTGCTCGACAATCTTGGAACAAGAGACCGCCAACCATTACTTGCCGAAGATGCGGACGCATTTTATTCAATGATGGCGGCAGCAGCCGAATTGGGAAAGACCTCAGCCGACTCGACACCACCACAGCAGATTGCTCCGGTCACCTTGCTGCAAGGCTCTTCAGAGCTGACCGGCCAATGGATACAGATCAACCTTGAAACAGTTCTGATCACGCGAATCTCCGTCACAGACCCAAAACGTCAAGCGGAATTGGCAAGTGACCACTATTACCAGATCGATGCTGTAGGTGACCTCGGGAAAGTTGTCGTCCAAGTTGAACGCCCTGATGGAGAAGAGGGTCCACCCGCAGTATTCAATAATCGCTATCCGGTATCAGTGGTCACGCGGCAGTTACCCGATTTCCTCACCGCTCGCATCAGGGAAAAAGAGGGGCCCAATGCCGTCATCTGTGAGCTCAGGTCAATGATTCAGATGGACGGATTCTTTTTCCGGCTTTGGAGCTACGAAACCGAGTTCATGACCAAAAATGGCGGGGGAGACCAATTTGGACCGCTGCTGGTAGCAGCTGAAATTCGAAACGTGGAACCTGATTCCGCTGATCCTGCGGGTGTTCACTTGATCGGCAGCGTGGCTGCAACTGCGGTGATCCTTGGAATTCTGGGAATTTGGATTTGGCAGCGTCGCACGGATTCACATGATCGCGTCGCCAGGGAAAGAAAAAAAGAAAAAGAAGCTGAAACCCTGCGAATCCCCTGATTGGACGCTCGGACAACACAATCAATCGGCTGGACTACTTGACCAAAACGTCTCAACCGGCACGATATCTGTGGCTTGGAATTCACCACTGATACCCCCGTACCTTTCAAAAGAGGCCGACAACATGCGCCGTGCCAAAATCACAATCATTGGAGCTGGAAACGTAGGAGCAACCTGTGCACATTGGTGCGCTGCCGCCGAACTGGGGGATGTCGTGCTGCTGGATATCCCGGCCACGGAAGACATGCCACGAGGCAAGGCTCTGGATTTGATGCAGGCGTCCCCAATCTTCGGCTTTGACTCCAACATCGTTGGCACCACTTCCTACGATGACACAGTTGACAGCGATGTGATCGTCGTCACCGCGGGCATCCCTCGCAAACCGGGCATGAGCCGTGATGACTTGCTGAGCACAAATGCCAAAATTGTCACCAGCGTAGGTGAACAGATAAAGGCCACCAGCCCAAATGCCGTTGTGATTGTGGTCAGCAACCCACTGGATGCAATGGTGCAACAGATGTGGAAAGTAACCGGATTCGATTCCAACCGTGTGTGTGGACAAGCCGGTGTTCTCGACACGGCACGCTACCGCACTTTCCTTGCCATGGAACTTGGAGTCAGCGTGGAAGACATCAGTGCACTACTTATGGGTGGTCACGGCGACACAATGGTACCAATTCCGAGCTGCACAAGCGTTGGCGGCATTCCCATCACGCAACTGGTGGAATCAACCCGTCTGGACGAAATCGTTGACCGCACACGTAAGGGTGGTGCTGAGATCGTATCACTATTGAAAACAGGAAGCGCGTACTACGCCCCAGCAGCCGCTTGCGCTCAAATGGTCGAAGCCGTAGTTCGCGATAAAAAACGCGTTATCCCAGTGGCAGCCTTATGCGATGACGAGTATTCCGTTGGCGGATATTACGTAGGTGTTCCCGTGGTCATGGGTAGTGGCGGTGTAGAAAAAATCATTGAACTGAACCTGACCGATAGCGAAACGTCTGCTTTCCAGAATAGTGTTGAAGCCGTCAAACAGTTAGTGGCGACCATGGATCAACTGTTGTCTGCATGAACAGCAGCACGTTTGCGTAAGAAACGAAATTCACTTTTTAGCCGCCTTGGAATCCCATCAGCGTTGACATCAGTCCAAGCGCGGCCTTAGTTTCTTGGGCAACAGATCATTCACGCAACGCATTCCTCAGTTGCGTTGTTTAAAACCGCCTTTCTTTTCGCAGAAGCCATGGGTCGTTTACACAAGTCGATATCATGGAGTCAAAACACGGAACCGGAATCCGACAAGCAGCAAGCTAGCCCCAAAAACAAGCAGTGGGAGAGCGAATCCACTTGGGCAAAAATTTCCAATACCGGGTTCACACTTCCTGAAACGTGGTCGCACAATTCATCGCACCATAGTTTCTTTCTACCGGTGAACTACTCGGCCAATTATGAGTATCCTCTGCTGGTATGGTTTCACAGCAATGGCTTCAACGAACACCAAGTTGAGCAGGTGATGCCGCACATCAGCCTGCGAAACTACGTCAGTGTTGGGATTCGCGGGACCAAAGCAGCAGATTCGGTGGGACACCGCTTTGACTGGCATTCTGGCCCTGCGGGAATTGCGAAAGCCCAGGAAGCCGTGATCCAAGCTGTTGATGGTGCCACAAACCGCTTCTCGATTAACCCGAGTCGGGTCATTCTTGCGGGCTACCGTGAAGGCGGGACAATGGCGTTAAGGACGGCACTTAATGACCCAGATCAGTACGCAGGCGTTGTATCTCTGGGTGGTCGAATGCCATCTGGCTCGATCCGGAATCTTCCTCAATTACGTCAACGCCGAATGCACATGCTGTGGCAGTGGTGTGAAGAGAACCCCCACTACAGCAACCACAACCTGAAAGTCGATTGCCAGACGTCGATGGCCATCGGAAGTCGAGTTGAGGTCAGGCTGTACCCGGGTGACGATGAGATGACGACCATTGCGCTCCACGACATCGACGATTGGATCATGCGGCATGTCGTCGCGGATTCAGCCGTACAAGACGGTCACCGCTGGTCATCCAGCCCAACACTCTATTCGAGTAATTGAAAAAACCCAAATTCGTGTCTTGTCCGAAATCAACCCGGACAGTGGATTCGGTTTGACAAGTTTCCTGCTCTTTCATGCTGCCACGTGTGCTGCCATCGGGTAGACTGGGGTGGTTGCAGACCACTATCGTGTGGGTGTCTGGCACCGGGCAGTCTTTGCAAGAAAACTGCAGTGCCAAGGAGTAACGAAGTCAACCCGACAAATATGCCTGACAATGCCATGCCTTCATCCGATGACCTACACACCAGCGATCAAGCGGAGTCAGAGCCCAAAGTGACTGCAACAACTGGCAAGACTGTGCTGCTCGTGGACGACGACATTGAGATAATTGAAGCCGCGCGTTACGCGTTGGAGGGTGCCGGTCACAATGTGGTGGTGGCCCGTGATGGCAATCAGGGCCTTGCCTTGGCGGAACGGGAAAACCCTGATTTGATAATTCTGGACATGATGATGCCGAAAAGAAGCGGCTTTCTCGTGCTGGAAAAACTAAGACGACTCAGGAGTGAACTCCTCCCGGTAATCATGATTACTGGCAATGAAGGCAGTCGGCACAAAGCTTACGCTGAACTCCTTGGCGTAAGTGACTACATACGCAAGCCATTTCCGATGGAACGATTGATATCCTCTGTCGACAAACTGATCGGATCATGACTCCTGTTGATGTCGACCTGCAAGAAACGCAGCAACTATCACATCGCATTGTGATCATTGCAGCAATCTCGGGAGCCTTGGGAATCGCAATCGGCGCTTTCGGAGCCCACGGATTGGAATCCCTTTTTGAAAGCCGGCAGTATGATCCCGGTTTTGCCGCAAAACGAGCCAGTCAATTTGACGTTGGGGTGCGTTATCACCTGCTGCAATCCGCCATGTTGTTGGCACTGGGAGCCATATCGTCAGGTTCACAGAAGTGGCGTCGGTGGTCCATGCGTCTGAGTCTGGCAGGCCAGACAATATTCAGTGGCAGTCTTTATCTGCTTGTTCTCACCGACACACCAAAATTGGGCATGATCACCCCGATAGGTGGAGTTTGCCTCATTTTTTCATGGTGCATGCTTGTACCCATGTGCTGGAAAACAGGCGGCCAATGAGTCCTTCAAACGGGAATCCGCCAGAAAACTCTGGTCGGGTCCTCGCCGTGACCGTCGTAATCGCTTAACGTGTTGCAAGCACAAAATTCAAGTTTCCAGCTCAAGCAACTTCCGCCGATGTCCACTGCGGTTCAACCAGCTATCGAGTTCCCCCATCACTGGCGGCGTCGTCATTTACTTGATTTGGAAAGCCTCTCCCCAGAGGAGATTTCCACCTTACTGGATGTGGCGCAGCGTCTCAAAGAATTGACCAATGGGTGCCGCAACAAAATCTCACTGCTTGCCGGCAAAACGTGCGCCAATCTGTTTTTTGAAAACAGCACGCGTACACGTAACAGCTTTTCGCTCGCTGCCAAACGACTTGGTGCCGACACGGTTGAATTCAGCAGTGTTGGAAGCAGCGTCGCCAAAGGCGAGACTTTCGTGGACACAGCCAAGACCATCGAAGCCATGGGTGTGGAGTGGGTAGTGACGCGGCATGGCACCCCGGGTACGCCTCACCTCCTGTCGCGTGAACTCGACTGCTGCGTTCTCAATGCCGGGGATGGTCCCCATGATCATCCGACACAGGGATTGCTTGACATGCTGACAATCCGTCAGCATCGAGGAAGCATCAAGGGTCTCACGGTGGCGCTTGTAGGAGACATCGCTCATAGCCGCACGGCACGCAGCAATATTTGGGGACTCAGCAAACTGGGAGCCCATGTCATCATTTGTGGTCCACCAACTCTGGTAAGCCCGCGTTGGACAGAACTCGGATTCGAAGTCGCTCACAATCTGGACGATATTCTCCCACGATGTGATGTTCTCAACCTGCTTCGAATACAGTTCGAACGTCAGCGTGCCAGACCCTTTCCAAGCGTTCATGAGTACGCTGCACTCTACGCAATGAATGGTGAAAGAATGCAGCGAGCGAAAGATGACATCCTCATCATGGCCCCTGGCCCTATCAACCGGGGAGTCGAAATCACACCAGAGGTAGCTGACGGTCCGCACTCCGTGATCCTCGAGCAGGTCACCAACGGCATCGCTGTTCGCATGGCTGCGCTGTGGCTGCTATCCGGAGCAAACGAACGAGCCAAGGCGAAGAGTTCATCTGCTGACTGACCCAATTTTTCCTCGAAGATCGGTCAAGTACGGTTCAAAGCCCAGACCAGCAAACAACTTCATGAACGCAACAGTCAAGAAAGATCTGCTCATTGAAAATGCCCGACTGGTCGATCCCAGTCAGGACCTCGATTGTTCAGCAAACCTGCTGGTCATCAATGGTCATGTTGCAACACTTGACCCCGCGGACGAGGAAATTCCTGCTACCTGTGAACGTCTCGACGCAAGAGGCAACATCGTTGCACCCGGCCTCGTCGACCTGGGCGCCGAATTGCGTGAACCCGGCTACGAAGAAGACGAAACCATCGCATCGGGCAGTCATGCAGCTTTGGCAGGTGGTTTCACTTCTGTGCTCTGCTGCAGCAGCACGAGACCCTGCATCGATTCTCCTGGCGCAGTTGAATTTGTCAGGCAGAAAGCCACCAAGGCACGTGGCGCCCGCGTCCATGTAATCGGCTGCCTCAGTAAGGGCCGGGATGGTGAGCAGATGGCGGAACTGGGCTTGCTATCGGTCGCGGGTGCGGTCGCCTTCAGCGATGCTCCCAAGTCCATGCCCAACGACGCTCTCCTGAAGCGTGCCCTCGAATATTGTCGCATGTTTGATCTTCCCATTTTTGACCGTCCCGAGGTGCCCGAATTGGCAGAAGGTGGGATGATGCACGATGGTCAGACTTCACTTGTCCTGGGTCTCAAGGGGCTCCCGACCGAAGCAGAGGACCTCGCTGTTGCCCGTGACGTACGTCTGGCCGAAGCCACATCAGGACGCTTGCACGTGGGTCCGGTCAGCACGATGGGCGCCGTCGACATGATACGAAGGGTCAAATCGCGCGGCATTGATGTGACCGCTTCAGTCTGCCCGCACAATTTGTGCCTCTCAGATGTCAAACTGCGTTCTTTTGATTCGAAATACAAGGTCCACCCACCTTTGCGCAGCGAAAAACACGTGGAGACACTCCGTCATGCGTTGGCTGATGGAACGATCGATGCCATTCAAAGCGGCCACATGCCGCGAAGTCGAGAGAAAAAAATGGATGATCTCGACCTCTCACCCTTTGGCGGATCAGCATTGGAAACGACGCTGGCTACCACAATCACCTACATGATCAATCAACAGTTGATTGATTGGAAAACAGCCATCAACCGACTCTCGACGGCTCCAGCACGGATTGCGGGAGTCGATGGTGGTTCCTTGAAACCCGGAGCCACTGCCGATATCGTCATCATCGATCCTGATGCAAGTTGGAAGGTCGATGGCAACCACTTCCGCTCACATTGCATCAGCAGTCCACTTGATGGAGAGCAACTGCACGGCAGAGCGACTCACACAATCGTTGGTGGTGAAATCAGATACCGATTGAATCCTGACTTGGACCATCTGGCCTGAACAGAACCGGCGCTGCGGCAGCATCGAAAACAAACACGTGCTTCGATGCCGAATACCAGAGTCCTTTGATGGCAGATCAACAGGGAGATCTAACTCTCTGGGCCGCTCTCCACATCTTTGGCAAGGCCTTCACCCTGCCGCAAACGGATGGTCGTATCGATTACAGGAACAGCGAAAACCTCACGCTGTCCATTCGGCCAATTGATCGTGATTGAATTCACAGCCTCCTGTTGTCCCAAGCCAAATGTCAATGCTTTTTCGCACTGGCTGAGATAACTGCGTGTTGGCATGACCAACTGTTTCTGCAGACGCCCACCCACTTCAAGCTCAACAAGCGCCCCAATCCCATCTTGATTACTGCCAACTCCCTCCAACTCGACTCTCAACCAGTGGTGTTCCGTACTCTGGTCATTCCGGAACATCACAGGGGCACCATCGCTTACCGAGATCACAACATCCTGATCACCGTCTTCGTCAAAATCACCAAAAGCTGCCCCACGCCCAACGATGGGCTGGTAAAAATCCTTTCCAGTCGATGACTCGGGAACAAGCACCAATTCACTCTTGGCCTCCCGACCCGCGTTCCAGAACAGTTGCGGTGGTTGAGCATACCTTTGTGTTGCCTGGACTTTTGAGATCTCTTCCTCAAGATGACCATTCGCACCGAGTAAGTCGAACCGGCCATCAAGATCAAAGTCAAAAAAGAAGAGGCCGAACGTGAGTCCCTGCCGAGTGGGCGGACCGAGCCCAGTGAACATCGCCGCATCAATGAACTGCTTCTTACCTGAACGTGCCATATAAAGAGCACTGGCTTCGTTCGCAAAGTTCCCGATACCAATCGCAAGTGTCCCATCTTCTCGGAAACGGGCGGTATCGATCCCCATGGCACCACGGGCTTTCCCATCACGGTCAAATGCGATTCCACGAATCCGACCAACCTCCACGAATGTGCCATCGCGTTGATTTTCGAACAGAAAATTTCTGACAGTGTCGTTCGCTACAACGATGTCGAGCCAGCCGTCCCCGTTGAAATCCACCGGAGCAACTCCCATGGCCTTTCCAAGTGGTACACCTGTATCGTCATTTCGAATCTGAATACCCGCTGTTTGCGAAACATCTTTGAACCTACCTTCACCCTCGTTGTGATAGAGGTAAGAGAACGAGCCGGCAAAGGCTTTGGGAGGACCATACGCACGTGACTCCCCATCCAAAGTGAATTTCTGGCTCAGATCAGCATCCTTGCTCCATGACACGTAATTGCACACAAAAAGATCAAGCAATCCATCGTTGTCGTAGTCAAAGAAACCGCAACTGGTACTCCATTGATCATCGGCTCCTCCAACACCAGCCGCGTCAGTAACATCCTCGAACACGCCCCCCTCGTTTTTCATGAGACGGTTTTTTCCAACCGCGGACAGGAAAAGATCCGTATCACCATCGTTGTCATAATCACCGACGGCGACTCCCATTCCATAGAAAGTGAGATCCAATCCGGATGCTTCTGTAACATCGGTGAAATGGAATTCACCATCACCTGCGTACAGGCGACTCGGGGTGTCAAGCGTTCCACGAGTGTCCCAAGGCCAGCGACTTGAGTTGACGAGTAACAAATCCAAATGACTGTCGCCGTTGTAGTCAAATACCGCGACGCCACTTCCCATCGTCTCAGGGAGCAGTTTCTGACCTTCCCGGCCGGACTCATGTGTGAATTCGATACCACTCGACTTCGTCACGCTGGTCATCGCAACAACAGGAATTTCTTCTTCATTGACCTCGCGTATGTCCGGTGTAGTGACCTCGACCTCAGTAGAAACTTCCTGTTTCTTATCAAAATTCAGATAAACCAGTACGCCTATGACTGGCAAGCCAAGCAGCAAAATCACGATCAGAGAAGCACGAAACGCGCTTGCGATCACCGCATCGTCCTGTACATCGTCCTCAACGTACCGAGCCTGATCATCTGTCGTTTTATTCATGCTTTTCCATATCAGTTTGCAACAGCGACGTCTGGCTTGCGGTCGTCATCCAGATCCGTTTTCTCGCGGTGCATGTCATAAATGACAAGGGCCTCAGCCGCATGATTGGCCGCGGGATACTTCCGACGGGCAGCGGGAATCGCCAGTTCCGCAGCATTATCGTCCGGTTTATAGCGGGTGTGAAGTGTACGATGATGTTGTTCCTTTTCAGCATCACCGATCAGACTGTAAATTGCCGCAAGGTTGGCGTGGGCAGTTACATTCTCCGAATCAACTTCAAGAACCATGTTGAACTGAGCAATCGCATCCTGGACAGTCTTCTCGAATCCAGCATCGTCGCCCATCACTTCCGCCCGCTGAGCCAGATCAACCAGTGTCAAACCAAGTTCGTTGCGGACGACATAATCAAGCGAAAAATCAAAGCCTCTTTCCGGCACCTTGGTTTGCAAAACTGCTCTTAGCGAATCGGCTGCCGCCTCAAGATTTCCCTGTTGCCGATTCACAATCCCACTTAACCAACCGTGAGTCCATGAAGGTGGTGCTGGGTCCATCTCGGCAGCCCGCCGAAGTGACTCTGTCGCTCCATCGAGGTCACCTTCAGCAAATTGCACACGCGCCATGTTCAACGGACCATCAAATCGTCCCAATGCTTCAACCTTGGCAAAGGCTTCGCCTGCCTGCTTCAGTTCAGCCTTTCCTTTGAGAAATAGACCAATGCCGTAATCATTCCATCTTTGCCACTCGGGAATAACTGCGAGAGATGACCCAGATGCCACATCATCTCCCTCTTTGGAATTACTGCCATCAACCACTTGCAACGAAATTCGATCGCTGGCGATTTCGATGATCGGCAGGTCATTGGGGGATCCGACCTCACCCAGGTCCAACGGGTCAACCGCGGGGTCACGATCAGCACGAATGTAATCGAGATACTCAGTATCAAACTTCCGATACAACAACCTTGCAGTCACAACGATAGGTTCATCTGACGTTTTTGGAACAGACAATTTGTAGTGCACTGTCTGGCCAGCGCCTGGTGGCATCTGATGGCTGTACAACGGCGTGAAGATGTTCTGTGCATTCCGACGGTTGATGCGATTACCTTCCCGATCCAGCATGAATGTATTGACGAAGTGAGCCCATGCATCGACAACCTCCCGTTCATCACGATGCCCACTTTGGCCAATCAACCGATCACCCTGCATGGCGGTCATTTCAACCCATATCTGATTTGAATCAGAAGTGCCTTGGCTGAAATGATGTCCCAGCTTCATGGTCCGCAAGACGGTTTCCAGGAGATACGTTTTCCCCTTCTCAACTCTTGCAGTATCGGAAAGGGGTGCGATCAACTCACCATCAATCACACCATCCTCTTTCAACCCGAAAAGATCTACTCGCAACGTATCTTTCAGATATTGGCGATGTAACTCCACCTGTTTCTGGTCACCCATCCAATGTCCCAATGCTGAATTCGCGCTTGGGAAAGAATGGGTGTGAACACCTAACCCGCCGAGTTGTTCCATGTACTTGGCACCGAACTCGTCACTGGCCACTGCTGGCATGTGGCATTCGTTGCAATTCCCCTGTGCCTTTGGAGGGTAGTAAAAGCTTCTGGCTCCGTGTCCCGAAACACCACTGAGGAGGTAACTGTCGTAATGGTTTTGACCTCGCAGGAAATCTTTATAAGCGGTCACTTCGCCGGGCAGAGAAACCTTGTGACAGGTGGCGCAGAATTCGGAAGTCTTGTGAAAAGGCTTCAACATTTCGTGCTTGTGGAAAGCTGGCTTTGCTTTCACCATCAGAGCATTCAGATCCGAGAGGATTGGGTTTTCGCTGTAGGCGAACGGGTAATGCTTCGGCTCGTCTATCGTGTAATCGGCGTTACCGACATGACTGTCAATTGATTGAATGGAATGGCAAACCGCACATGAGATTCCGGCATGCGCCGTCGGGTCATTGACATCGTCATAATTCGGATCATCAAAGCGTCCTGAGAAGAATGGGACGGGATCATGACAACCTGCACACCAACGCGACGCCTGCACAGTGCCGGCTCGTTCGGTCGCTACTTTGCGTGTCTCCCGGACTGACGCCCGATAAGCTGGATTATTGAAACTGCTGAGTTTATGTGCGCTGTGAATTGCTGATTCGTAGATATCCTGATGGCATTTCAGACAATAGTCATCATTCATGAGCGTCTTTGCCGAAATGAACTTTCCGGTGGCGGTGCTGGCCAATGACGGCTCAAAATATTTCTTGCCATCAACTGGTCCTTCGTCGCCGCTGATTCTGGGATCAGAGGCCTGAAATCCAACCATCAAGATCACGATACAACCGATGGCCAAGCCGACCCGACGGCCAATGTGCCACTTGATGCGTGGGCCAACGAGTCGATGTAACCAATAAAGCCAGATGGCAGCCAGCGGTGCGAGGAAGTGCATCCAGTAGACAATATTCCGAGTGGTCGGATTCACGATGGCAAACGATCCCACTCGCATCAACAGCAGACCGCTGACGAGGATCACCAATGCGACCCCAAGCAGGGCGTATCCGATCTTCACGGCACGACGGTTTCTCCGCTTGCGTGACCGCCACATGTGCAGAAAACCGAATCCGACCACGGGCGAAATCAGCAGGAGTCCCAGAGCCAGGTGCATCAGGAACATCAGCTGGTAAAAATGTGTCTCGTAGATCTCTCCTGTGAATTTCTGCAGCCAAGTGATGGACGTGAGGTAAAGTCCGTTAGCCGCCAGAACACCGAACAGTGTCAGAACAACGTAGAGAACGACCCGCAACCGCGGTGTCACGGGCCGAATGGGAGTCTTCTTCTTTCCAGCGTCATCACGGACCTTTTCTCGAGCAGTTCCGTCACGAACAGAATCAGGTGTAGCCATGCGCGTATTTCAGGTGGGGAAAGAGAACACAATGTGTAGACGTAATGAACGCCTGAATTGTTTTGCCAAACCTCTCGGAAAGACAAAACTGGCGAAAAAACGGGGCAAGGAGACGGGATGCACTCGTTTTCTACCAGCATTTACCGCGAATCACGGGTTCTCAAAACTCTGCGTTTTACTCGCATCCGATCTCGACCAGAAAGACCGGAAAGACTGCTGACGCCCCAGATGAGGAGCGTTCAATTCCCTCAAAATCCGGCTTTTTTCAGAATCCTGCGTCGGTGGGGGATATCGGCTCATCATTCGGTAGGGCAGCGGCAACGTGGACTGCCCAGTGAGCGTGTTCAAATCGGCGTCTTTATCCCAGCCGATACTGTGAAAGATGAAATCCCGCTTCCATCCCTCCGGCAGATCCATTTTTGGCTTTGAGAATTGAAGACGAATTTCGTCTCCCGAACTCATGACTACCATCTGGTCGTCCCACTCTCGAAGCAATTCGAGGCAGTCTCCAAACCGCGTAAGCTGACCGCTGAGCGGCGGCCATTTGGGATCGAGGCGTGACTGTTGATAATCATAGGTTTCGGGCTGTGATGAGTCCGATCTGAGTCCCTGCGAATACCCGTGAAATGCGACTTCCGCCGTCAGCAACTCCACTTCCTCCACATGAAAATTCGCCTCTTCTTCCTGCACTGCCACTTCAGCGCAATCCCAATAAATCTGGGCTGATGTTCGAATTCTGAATCGGGGATCATCGGAATTCATGACATCCGTCACATCAACAACAATTGTCTTGGTCTTCCCTCCCGGGAATCCCATGTATTCAATGGCCTGCTTCCACCCCGAATCGGAATCAGAATCAGGTACCCAGACAGAGGGGAATTCAAGAGGTCCAAGTGTCGGATTCTGATCAATCTGAATATTGAGAGAAGTATCGGTGGGCAGGATCCAACCTGTCAGCACCAGATAGATTTTCTGCCGGCCTGAAAGGTCTCCCAAGCCTGTCAGAGCGGTACCAAAGTCGAGATCAATCCAATGTGGTTCACACAACCCCTGTCGATAACGACGCTCAAAGCCTTTTACAAAGTCACGATCAACCTTTGACAATTTTGAAGTGACGTCCCGACCAAACGTATCTTGTGCCTTTACCAGTGGTTGTCTGTCTTTGCTGGAGAACGCAAAAATCGTCGGAGTTGCAATCTGATCGGGGCCTACTTTTTCGTTTGTCCAAACATCAACGTCAGCCGGATGATCAACTACCTGCAAAGCGATCTTATCGAAGTACGCAACTTCCCACAGTTCTTCCGTAATCCGAAAATCATAGCGATTACCACGGGGACGGATATTATCTCCATTGATTTTCAAGTATTCCCAAGGTCGATCTTTGGCGACGATGCCTCTCGCCACCTGCAGACCAAGTGGTGCGGCCCAAAGGCAATCCGTCTGAAAGACATACTTTTCACCATCCCACGCATACAGATAGGGACACGAACCCTTGAGCGTCTGCTCTTCCTCAACGAGTGAATCGACTTCCGGATCACGAACTGTCTGGGTCAAACCGTTGGGAAAAATCGCCCTGACGCTACTTGCCGCATCAAATCCATCCAGACCGAAATGGGTTGAAGGTGAACGGACAATTCTCGCACGATAGTGAGGCCCAAAACGCATCTCAAGAACACTGCCTATGGCGTAATGGTTGACGCGTCCGCTGGCATTGTCATCGATCCCCTTGAACCTGACATCAACATAGTGCCCAACCGACTCTGTCTTGTTTCTCAGCAAGCTCATCCCCTGATCTGTCAATGTGACAAGATCCAGCACTCCGTCACCATCGAATTCTGCGACCAGACACTCACGGGCTGACTCAGCTGACTTGATGACCTGCCAATCACGAAACCCCCATGGCCCGATTCTTGTGATCGCGGCTTCCTTTTCATTCAATGCAACGACCTCCATCCATGAGTCGTTATCCATATCTGCAACAACTGCTGCACCTGCAGAGTGGTCACTCGTTTCGACATGATCCACAGTCCATGCATTGGCAGCGGCGGTCTGGGAAAACACAATCGAGACACCACCTTCCCCGGCAATCACCAGATCCCAGGAGACGTTTCCATCGATGTCTTCCACGGTAATGAAGCCGGCTCCCGGAACAGGAGGAATTTCGTCAAAAAACCGGCTTCGAAACTGGAGGTGCAGAAGGTTTTCCAACATTCCGACCCTTCCGCTCGTGCGATGAACCGTGACCACATCAAGATCCAAATCCCGGTCAAGATCAATCAAAGACATGGCGGAAACAGCATCACCATCAGCGAACGCGTTCGTGGACTGTGCAATTTCAAAGAAGGTACGATTTCCACGGTTGGCAAACAGCCGAATTCCATCTGACTCCGTCGCAAGAACCAGATCCAGATCACCATCCGCCTCCAAATCACCGGCAACAGCAACGGTCACATCCTGAACATCTTCAAGACCATTGTCACCGGTGATCAGTGTCAGTCTCTGACCATCCTGCACTGATGAACGACCATCGATCTGCACCAGCCGGACCCCGCCTTCCCCATAAACCAGCAAACTCTGAAAGGTGTTATGGCGAGATGCAGAGGAATAGTCCTCTGTACCTGCCCCCGTGGTTTTTCGATCGGCTCGCAAGCGGCTTGGATCACTGCTGTCAACCAGAAACAGATCAGCTGCCACAATGCCGCGGGGAGCAATATCCAGCTGTAGCTCCGCCACCTTGGTAAAAGTGCCTTCTCCTTCGTTGCTCCACAGTTCGAGTTGTCCATTATCACCTGCAGTGACAAGATCTCTGTCCAAGTCCAGATCGTAATCGAGTGAAAGCAGAGACTGTTGTTCCTCGCCCGGACTGATGATCTGCTTGTCAAACTTGAATTCACTTGTCCCGGCATTCAATGGCTGATCCGCAACTGCCTGAGCCGACAACCGCCGCAAGGAATCAAAGCTCAACAGATCCAATGGGTGCGGAGACGCCCTGCGTCGATCGGTCTTCACGATTTCTGTACTGTTGAGCACGTTGAACCACAACAACATGCGATTTTCAGCCTCTGACCAGTCATCTTCCCGGATGGCGGTCACAATTTGAGCAACCAACTCATCCGGTGTCACACCAATCGGCTGCGTTTCACGCCTAATCGACGGTTCAATTGCCTTCGCCAGCCGATTGGCACGCTCCACAAACACGATGGCCTTCTGGTCATGGGTTGCAATATTGAGTCGTGCGGCCCGCAGGGCAAAGAACAGATTATCAGGCTGTTGCTCTGACAACTGTCCGATCGCATCCGCTGCATCCTTCAGCAAATCGGCTGGCAGTCCATCAATCGGATCCTCCAGTTGTTCGACAACTTGAATCAATGACCCGCCTAAAATGCGAATTCTTGCCGACTTGCCTTGCTCGCCGCGAATGGCAGCGGCAACCCGTTTGTAAACTTTGTTCCGTTCCAGCTTCGTGACCGTTCCAGGCAACAATGCTGCCTGGTGCAAATCGACGCGTGTAGCCAACCACATCGCAACTACTTCATCGCCGGCCGCTTTCCGAAAGTCCTCGATCGCCTGCTTAGCAGCGGAGATTGCATCGGGCACTTGGCTTCGGGCATTCTTTTTTTCCTGATCATCCAGCGATGCATTGGTTGCTTTTGCGGATAGTGCATCCACCCTCAGAACGCGATTGATGGCACGATTGAGTGCTATGGACTCATCTGATGCAGCCTCGCTGTACAATTTGCTCCAGATGTCATCTGCCGGGACGACTTCGAGATTTTCCGTCGCTGCCAATGCGGCTCGAGTCAGATCGAGTTTCTCGCTACTGACAGGATCAACGCCATCCAACCCCGGTTCTACCCGGTTACTGCGAAGCATCCACCAACCAGCCGCCAGACAACAGACCAGACCAATGACTCCAAAAATCGGTAATATCCGGTTGCCAGAGCCGGCTGATTTTTCAGTATCCGGGCTTTTGCCACTTGTTGGTCCAAGATCACTCATGAATGCTCCCCATGGGGCGTTTTTTTCGATATCCTTTGCATCATGAACGTAACAAAATTTTTAGATCAGGCCGACTCGGTACGCGTCGGAATTGTGGAAAGTCAGCAATTGTTTCCCTTGCAGCTTGGGGAAGCTTACCCGTCGCTCGCTTCGCTTCTGGCAACGGAAAATCCAATCGCCACGATCAGCAGCCTGACAACAGACACTCCCATTCCGGTTGACGAGTCAGTGCGTTGGCTTCCCCCCATTGATAATCAGGAAGTTTGGGCTGCCGGGGTGACCTACAAACGCAGTCAAACCGCGAGGATGGAAGAATCGGAGGCCGCCGCATCGTGCTACGACCGCGTTTACGAAGCGGATCGACCAGAACTTTTCTTCAAGGCCACACCGCATCGGGTCAGCGGTCATAAGCAGCCGCTAAGAATCCGTAAAGATGCGACATGGAACGTGCCCGAACCGGAAATCACTTTGGTCCTCAGCCCTCAGTTACGCATCGTAGGACTCACGATCGGCAACGACATGAGCTCCCGCGATATCGAGGGTGAAAACCCGCTTTATCTTCCGCAAGCAAAATGCTACGACCAATGCGCAGGTCTCGGCCCATGGATCACTCTGCACGAGAACTTACCGGCCATGGACGAACTGCTCGTGGATCTGAAAATTCACCGGAAAGGTGAAGTCGTTTTTGATCAGCAGACTTCCGGAGCAGAAATGGCAAGGTCCTTTGATGACCTGGTCGGCTGGCTAGGACGTGACAACACGATGCCATCAGGAGCTTTCCTGATGACAGGTACAGGCATTGTGCCAAGCAGTGATTTCACATTGCAGCCCGATGATGTCGTCCACATCTCGATTGCCGGCATTGGCACCTTGTCCAATCCCATTGTTCAGGCCTGAACTTCCGGGCAAAACACACGCAAATTAACACCGGCATCACCACACCTCTGTATTTACGGACCGCAAGGAAACTCTTCATGTCGACCGCCGAAAAAGCCGTTCGCCCCGTCCTGATCGATGGAGAATGGCGACAAGCCCAACACGAACACACTTTCAAAGCAACGGACCCAAACAAAAACGAGCTCCTGCCTGTTGAATTCCCCGTCAGCAGATGGGAGGACTGCGACGCCGCGCTGGCAGCCGCTACGGATGCAGCCCGCGAACTTCGACAATTACCGAAAGAAAAGATTGCGGCGTTTCTGGAATGCTACGCTGACCGAATCGATGCTGCCAAAGACTCCCTGGTGGCCGCGGCCTTTGCCGAAACCGGTCTGGCAAAGAATCCACGCTTGGCAGATGTAGAACTTCCACGGACCAGTAATCAACTTCGTGCAGCAGCTGATGCGTGCCGCACGGGCAACTGGGCAATGGCAACCATCGATACCAAAACAGGCATCCGATCCTGCTATGAATCTCTGGGGCCGGTTTGCGTCTTTGGACCGAACAATTTCCCTTTTGCTTTTGGAAGCATTTCCGGCGGGGATTTTGCCGCAGCCATTGCCGCAGGTAATCCAGTCATCGGGAAAGCGAACAGCTCTCATCCGGAAACGACCTATCTTTTTGCCAAAGAAGCTCTCGAAGCATTGAAGGAATCAGGGCTTCCCAAGGCGACGGTACAACTGATCTATCGTACCAACCATGCCGATGGGGAGCGAATGGTCGCTGATCCCCGAAATGGTGCAACCGGATACACGGGAAGTCGAAATGCTGGCCTGCAACTCAAAACGGCCGCGGATCGTGCAGGAAAACCAATCTATCTGGAACTTTCCAGTGTGAATCCGGTTGTCATCACGCCCAAGGCCCTCGAAGAACGGATGGAGCAGATCGTGACAGAATTCACTGGCAGTGTCTTGATGGGCACCGGTCAGTTCTGCACTAACCCAGGCTTGGTAATGCTTCAGAAATCGGATGTTTCAGACGCTTTCATCAAAACCGTTTCGGAGAAATTCGAGACCACGGCATCGGGAACTCTTCTGTCTCCCGCAGTGGCAAAGAGCCTTGCTTCGAGTGTAGAAAAACTCTGTGATTTTGGAGCCAACCTGATCACAGGAGGGGGTGAGCCAGAGCCTGACCGCTGTGCCTATGCCAACACATTGCTTGTGACAAGTGCCGAATCGTTCCTCAAGAACCCAGAAGGTTTTCAGACCGAGGCGTTCGGCAACGCCGCTCTGATCGTCATCGGTGACGACATTGCTGAACTTTGTGCAGCCATCCGTCAATTGGAGGGTAACCTGACCGGATGCATCTACAGTGCTACTGATGGCAGTGACGATCAAGCGTGCCAAGCACTGTCTGACGAACTGACTCCAAAAGTCGGGCGTCTTCTTAATGACAAGATGCCTACTGGCGTTGCCGTCAGTCCAGCCATGAATCATGGCGGTCCCTACCCGGCCACAGGTCACCCGGGCTTCACTGCTGTTGGCGTCCCGGCGTCACTTCTTCGATTTGGCAAACTTACCAGCTTTGACAACATCCGACCCCATCGACTGCCAGACCTGTTGGGAGACAAGAATCCAACGGGCAACACATGGCGAATGATTGACGGCACTTGGACATGCGAAGATGTCAGCTGAATAATCACCACGCCAGATGACGCACCGCTCCAACCAGATCAACGAAAGGCGGCGGTTGTATCAATACAGGTGTCCGCAGCAGGAAGTTTGCTCCAATCGAAAACATCAATCACTGATTCAATCGATTGGACCACCGTCTGATCATCGACCAGCCCCGCTGATCTGGCAGCCCATGTGATGATTCTGGCAGGCGAAACACCCTGTTCACGGTAGAAACTCAGGCGTGTGTCTCCGTGTCGCTTGGCAAGTCGCCTGCCATCGGTGCCACAAACCAGTGGCACATGCGCAAATCGTGGAATGCTCAATCCAAGTGCTTCATAAAGCTCGATCTGACGAAAAGTGCTGGCAATCAGATCATTACCACGCACAACTTCGGTGACCCCCATTGCTGCATCGTCGACAACGACCGCCAGTTGGTACGAGGGCTCGCCATTTTTCTGGGTAACTGGAAACGCGCCCAGTGCCTGTGCCGGAACACACTCGCGGTAACCCAACACCAGATCCTCAAAAACGCGTGCGTGGTCACCAGCTCGAAATCGCCAGCAATAGGTTCCCTCAGCGGGTAACGCATCACCGCGTTTCCAACCGGCGCAAGTTCCGGGATAAACCGCCGGCTCATGATCAAAATGCGGAGCCGAACCAGCCGCCTGAATATCTTTGCGCGTACAGGTACACGGAAATACCTGATTCTTCTGGATCAACGACTGCAGCGCCGATTGATACAGATGCATCCGTTGTGATTGCACATAGGGTTCATTGGGTCCACCTCGATCTGGCCCCTCTTCCCAATCCACCCCCAACCAACGCAAGTCATCGATGGCCTGTTGTGAGGCCCATGGTTTGACGCGAGGCGAGTCGACATCCTCGATGCGCAACACCAACTTTGCGTTTGCCTTTCTGGCTGACCAGTACGCAAGCAAATAGGTTCTGGCATTGCCCAGATGCTGTGCCCCGGTTGGGGATGGTGCGAAACGACCCGCACTCATGCGACTTCCTGTTGTAACATTCCAGACAAACCGGTCTTTCAGCTCTTCGCTTGTGGGTTCACTCGCGTCAAAGAATAACCGCCGCGCTTCCGTCATTCATTGCACAATCCTGATTATATCTCACACAATCGCTGTGCAGCCAACAACTAGAAGTCAGCATTACCGGGTGTCCTTGGAAAAGGAATGACATCACGTATGTTCCCCATTCCACTGACATACTGAACAACCCTCTCCAGCCCCAAACCAAAGCCGGCATGAGGAACGGTTCCAAACCGTCTCAAATCGACGTACCACTCATACTCGCTTTGATCGAGTTCTGCCTCCGACATCCTGGCTTGCAAGACATCAAGTCTTTCTTCACGCTGGCTTCCACCGATGATTTCCCCGACCCCTGGCACCAAAACGTCCATTGCAGCAACCGTTTTCCCATCATCACTGACCCGCATGTAAAACGGTTTGATGGAGGAAGGGTAATCGGTAAGTATCAGAGGGCCGTCTACATGTTTCTCTGTCAAATACCGTTCATGCTCTGCCTGCAAATCACTTCCCCAAGCGATCGGGTACTCGAATTTTTCACTGCACGAAGTCAAAACATCAACAGCTTCGGTGTAGGTCATATGTGAAAATGGCTTTTCCACGACTGACTGCAATTGGGAAATTTTTCCTTTCTCGATCCGCTGATCAAAAAACTGCATGTCTTCTTCACATGCATTCAGGCAATCATTGAAAACACGTTTCAGAAAGTCCTCGGCCAATTTCATATTGTCGGACAAATCAAAGAACGCCGCCTCAGGTTCAACCATCCAGAACTCAGCCAGGTGTCGACTGGTGTTGCTGTTCTCTGCTCGGAACGTTGGCCCGAAAGTATAAACTCGCCCCAACGCACATGCGTAAGTTTCCGCCTCGAGTTGACCACTGACTGTCAGAAAAGTCGGTTTGTCAAAAAAGTCGTAAGAGTAGTTCACTGGCCCGCCACTCTTGGCAAGCATTTCGAGATCCAAAGAAGTGACCCGGAACATCTCCCCCGCACCCTCACAATCGCTGGCTGTAATGATGGGCGTATTGGTATAGAAAAAGCCATTCTCGTGAAAGAACTGGTGGATTGATTGGCTGATCTGGTTACGAACCCGCGTCACCGCCCCAAATGTGTTGGTTCTTGGTCGCAGGTGCGCCCATTCCCTCAACTTCTCAAATGAGTGCCGTTTCTTCTGAAGTGGATACTGTTCCGGGTCAGCCCAACCGACAACACGCACAGCAGTCGCGTGCATTTCGGTCGCTTGTCCTTTCGCAGGAGACTCCACCAACTCACCATCAATGACCACACTGCAACCAGCAGTCAGACGTTGGATATCCTCAGCGTAATTCTCGAGTCCTGCTGGCGCGACCACCTGCAAATTCCCAAAGCAACTGCCATCATTGATTTCCAAAAAGCTGAAGCCACCCTTGCTGTCACGACGCGTTCTCACCCAACCACGGACTTCGCGATCAGGTCCGACGGATTCCAGTTTTCGAGCATCACTGATTGAAATCCACTGGCTCATAACTAGGCAGCCTTTGATTGTTTTTGCAGAAATGAAACAAATCCAATGATCAACAGAACGGCCAAGGCCCCCAACGCGACCAGACCGATTGGGAAGCCGAACATTTTCTTGGCGTAAAGTCCCCATGCGGATGCGAATCCAGAAACTGCCGTTGCCAAAATCATCAGTGAATTCCAAATGATACGATTCCTGCCAGTCGGCATGGCATCACCAAGTACACTCTTTGAATTCATCAGCAAAAGGAATGAAACGTAGGCGATCGGCAGCATGGCTCCGCCAATGACCGATGTCGGCACGGCCAACGCGGGTGCAGCTGCACCCCATACAAATGGCCCAAAAACACCCACTGCCGGAATGAAACTCCCAATCCGGTGCATTTTACCTTCGGCTGGCACATCCAGCAGCTCACAGAAAGCAAATCCATTGATCAGCATCAGAATGATGATTGTGGACACGGCCATGCCCAACACACCGACCCCAAAAACAGTTTGAGCAACGGTATCCCCAACAAGCGGCTCAAGTGTCGCTGCCAACGCATTGTTGTTGCGTTTGACCAACATCGCAGCGACCTGCTTATCAGCCTCGGGTAGTGCCTCACGGGCCACAGGCAGTTCATCTTCGGTGATTTCCGGCTTGTCAAACTTGACCCTTGCATCCAGATAATCATAGTAGGCTTCCACTTCTTTGGCAGACGTGTCGCCTTGCTGCACCTTCTGCAACACATCTTCAGTATTGCCATGGAACTGGCTGGAAGCTGCGATTACCACACAGCCGGTTGCCAGAACAAAAGGCACAATCAGACCAATCGAAAGGTCAAAAATTGCCAGACCACGCTGACGAACGCCCCATCCCTTACGCAGCATCGAGTATGGCAGGAGAAAAGTCATGTTGATGCCCACTGCCGTCGCAAACGCAGCGATGATGACGTCTTTTTGCGTACCGGCGACCTTATCGGTCCACCAACCAGCTGCACCTCCCGTCTGTTCAATTTGTTCAGCAAGAACTGGGACAGGTTCGAAAAGATAACTCAGGTTTGGCACAAATCCGGCAAAGATCTGTCCCCAGTCGATTGCCCCCTTGAGACTGAGTGCAAGAACAACACCAAAGAATGACAGCACAACGATGCCCACCATTCCCTTCAAAATCAGTTCAAATAACTTGATACCCCAGCTGCCAGAGTTGTAAAACCAGACCACCACAGAAGCGACAAACAGAATGGCAACTGCCACAATCACCTTGCCATAACCATCAGGAGCACCGAGAGAAGGAACCAGATTCTGCTGAACCGCCGCAGTGCCCAAGGCAAATTGGGGGAGACACCAAACAATGTTGGCCATGATGGTTGCAATCAGCCACCCCCATGCAAGCACCGGACTGATCCTCGTCTTGATGGTATGGAAAGGCCGCTCACCGGTCGAAAGCGTGACATAGCTGATTGCACTGAGCATCACGACACCAAGAATCATCGCGACGGGCTGCAGCCACATCATCTCGGTCCCCATCAGTACCCCCAGGTACAGGGCTCCGGCGAGCGAACCGCCTCCCAATGTGATCGCGCCCTGCAACCATCCGGGACCAGACAGCCGCGTGTAAATCAACGCCTTGCCGAGTGGACCAGCAGAATGGGCTTGATCCAGTAATCCGTCTTCACGAGAAGCGGCAGCTTGTTCATCGTTCATGATTAAACCATCGGGACGAAGGGAAGGACGGGAAGAGAAAAACGGGGTAGGGCAGGGCAGAGGATTGACAGGACGTGGAATCAAATTCACTCGGGAAGATGATAACGCATCATGTCTCGAGTCGTGCTACTCAAAGCCAATCCATTTCATCAATCCGGCGGTATTCGGGCGGCAAACGAGAGTTCAACAACCATCTGAATCCAGTTAATCCCGTGACAAGTGACACAGGATGCGGCCCGGACTGCCAGTTGCCAGCAAGCAAACGTCACTCACGTTCTGCCAGATACCTTTCAGCATCCAACGCTGCCATGCATCCGGTGCCCGCAGACGTGATTGCCTGCCGATAGTAGTCATCGGCAACATCACCGGCGGCAAAGACACCCTCAACGCTGGTGTTGGTTCGGAAAGGCTGGGACCACTGAATGTAACCTTTCTCATTCATGGCCACTGCGTTGTTGAGAAAGGAAGTATTGGGTGTGTGACCAATGGCAACGAACATGCCGCCAACTTCAAGATCACGCGAGGAATCATCGACCGTGCTATCGACTCGCAAGCCTGTTACCAGCTTTCCGTCACCTCGCACTTCACCAACAGCACTGTTCCACAAAACGGAAATATTCGGGTGATTCAACGCACGTTCCTGCATGACCTTGGATGCCCGCATCTGATCGCGGCGAACAATCATGTAAATCGTGTCAGCATTTGCAAGATTGGCGAGGTAGGTTGCTTCCTCCACCGCAGAGTCACCACCGCCTACCACGGCAAGGGGCTTGCTCCGGTAAATCGGCAGGGCACCATCGCAAACGGCACAGGCACTGACCCCTTTGTTCTTGTACTCTTCTTCCGACGGCAGTCCCAGGTAGTTCGCTCGAGCCCCAGTGGCAATGATCACCGTGTGAGCTTGCACAGCATCACCCGAAGCCGGTTTCAGGGTATGGACTTCACCGGAGAAATCGACACTTTCAATATCATCACTGATAACTTTGGTGCCGAAATTCAAAGCTTGCTGCTTCATGAGCTCCATCAGCTCCGTGCCCTGAACTGCGTAATGTGGCTGCCCATCTCGCTCATGACCAGCAGGCGCGGGCGGCAGGTTGTAGTGGCGGTCTTTGTCCACCGCTGATTCCACAAAAGCGCGAATGTTTCCAGCGGGGAAGCCGGCGAAATTCTCCACCTCGGTCGTGAAAGCCAACTGCCCCAGCGGAATCATTTCCGGTTTATGCGTTCCCTCATAGAGAATTGGCTGCAGATTGGCTCTCGCTGCATAAATGGCGGCTGACCAGCCGGCAGGGCCACTGCCGATAATTATCGTTTTCGCAATACTGTCCGACACTTTCGCCGTACTCCGTGCAAGGATGGTCTAGGAATGAATCCGCAGGACAACCGCATCTGTCACCTGCAATCGCGTTAGTATAAGGTTCGCTGACACTTGCACCACCGGCGGCGATATGACGAAAATCAGCCGACACCCGGATTTTTGCGTCAGCAAGAGACTTAACAATCCGCCCCACACCACACAAGCGTCCAGGAAACCCCAGAATGACCACCTTGTTGATCGCTCTCGGAGCGATGGTTGGATACGTCATTGCCTACCACACCTATGGGCGGTGGCTGGCCAGCAAGATTTTTTCCCTGAACCCGGCCGCCTCCGTACCAAGCATCGAACTGAATGATGACCGGGACTTCGTTCCCACGGATAAATCAGTGCTGTTCGGGCACCATTTTACGTCCATCGCCGGTACCGGCCCGATCGTCGGTCCCGCAATCGCAGTGATGTGGGGCTGGCTGCCCGCTCTGGTCTGGGTTTTACTCGGATCGATCCTCGTCGGGGCAGTCCACGATTTCGGTGCGCTGGTTGTCTCCATGCGAAGCAAGGGCCAAACGGTCGGTGATGTTGCCGGAAAGGTTCTCAACAAACGGGTCAGGGTTCTGTTCCTGATCGTACTTTTCATGGCATTGACCATTGTTCTGGCGATTTTCGGACTGGTGATTGCTTCTGTATTCAAGCAATATCCCGCAGCCATATTTCCCTGCCTCGTTCAAATCCCCATCGCCCTGGGCATCGGAATGTGGCTCCACAAAAATAAAGTCAACTTGCTGATTCCATCTCTGGTTGCCTTGGCAACCATGTACGCGACCCTGATTTTTGGCAACTCAGGTTTCCTGGCCACCATCAACGATACCATGGCATCATGGTCCGTCATCACTTGGGTTGTCATTCTGCTGGTTTATTCATACGTCGCCTCGGTCTTGCCGGTCTGGTCACTGCTGCAACCACGTGACTACATCAACTCGCTGCAATTGATCACCGCCCTGGGGCTGGTTGTTGTGGGGTTGTTGATTGCAGGTCTGATTGGCGGTGCCGGTCACAATGGTGGAGCACGAATGCCTCTTGAAATCAGTGCTCCGATGATTCGGGCCAACCCTGAAGGCGCCCCATCGGTCATTCCATTTCTGTTCATCACAATTGCCTGCGGTGCGTGCAGTGGTTTTCACTGCCTCGTCTCATCAGGCACCAGCAGCAAGCAGATCAAATGCGAAACGGATGCCCAGTTCGTCGGATATGGATCCATGCTGACCGAAGGTTTCCTTGCCACTCTGGTCATCCTCGCCTGCGTGGCTGGCCTTGGGCTGGGAACGCAGAATGCGTCCGGGGAATGGGTGACAGGAGAAGCTGCCTACATGGCACGATACGCTTCATGGGACTCAGCAGCTGGACTGGGTGCGAAAGTCGCTGCTTTCGTTGATGGTTCATCGAATTTCCTGCAAGCGATCGCGATCCCTCCGAAAATCGCGGTGGCGATCATGGGAGTCCTCGTCGCATCATTCGCCGGAACAACTCTCGACACAGCCTGCCGTCTTCAGCGATATGTCGTTCAAGAACTCGCAGGTACTCTCGGCGGAAACTCATCACCTGGCTCGAGTCGCAGCATTTCGTTGAATCCGCTTTGTTGGCTGACCAATAAACACTGCGCGACCATCTTCGCGGTGACACTGGCATTGGTCATTGCCTCGTTACCCAAGGGGCAACCGGCTGTCAGTTTGAATGACGCGTTGGGGGGCACAATTCCGGCAGATTATCTGGCCGAAAATCCTGATATTCCCATCGCAGCGGTGTCAGGCGGGTTCTCTGGAGCCGCATGGTGGTTCGAGACATTCGCCGGGAAAGGCGGTCTGTTGCTGTGGCCGCTATTCGGAGCAACCAACCAGTTGTTGGCTGGTCTGGCATTTCTGGTGATTGCGTTTTACCTGTGGCGCCGCAACATCCCCGTCTGGTTCATTGTGATTCCGATGATTTTCATGCTGATTGTTCCGGCATGGGCAATGTTGACTGACCTTCCCAAATGGATTCACTCAGACGATCCCAACTGGATTGTGGTGGTCATCGGAATCTCAACCCTTGTTCTCGAAGTCTGGATGTTGATGGAAGCATTCCTGATGTGGCCCAAAGTCAAAGGGATTACCGAAACTGATGTGGGTGGGCAGAAGTCCCCTGATGACAACAGCAGTGTGAGTGTGTGAATCTGCAATCTGGATTCCATATCAGCATCCCTGTTTCGCTCACAACGTGTCATTGCAAATCGCTCACCGTAACGGGTACTTCGCGAGAAGCATTGAATCGCACACAATTAGGCAGCTGCCTCACTCAATCAATTCCCACTTTTTCCGCAGATGAAATATGCGTGTTCTCTCTGGCATTCAACCAACAGGGCGTCCCCATTGGGGCAATTTTTTTGGGGCAATCCGCCAATACATTGATCTTCAGGAAGAGAATGAAGGCTTTTACTTCATTGCTGACTTGCATGCCCTGACGACGATCCGTAACGCCGAGGAACTTCGCCAGAATACACTCGATGCAGCATTGGACCTTTTGGCGTTAGGTCTTGATCCCGCGAAGGCAACTCTTTTTGTGCAATCGGATGTCCCCGAAGTGAGTGAGTTGACATGGTTGCTGATGACAGGCACACCGATGGGACTCCTTGAGCGTTGCCATGCCTACAAGGAGAAAAAAGCAAAAGGCATTTCGGCCGACGCAGGACTGTTCACCTACCCGGTACTCATGGCATCCGACATCCTTGCTTATGATTCAGAAGTCGTTCCCGTCGGTGAAGATCAAGTGCAACACATCGAAGTCTGCCGGGATCTTGCGGGCAGTTTCAACCATTCGTTTGGTGAAACCTTCGTGATGCCGAAGGCAAGAACCCTCGACAATGGAGCCAAGGTTCCTGGTACGGATGGCCAGAAGATGAGCAAGAGTTATGACAATACGCTTCCACTTTTTGGAGATGTCAAAAAGATACGCAAGCAGATCATGCGGATCACTACTGACAGCCGCCCCATGGAAGATTCCAAGGAGCCAGAGGAAGATCATCTTTACCAATTGTTCCGGCTGTTCGCCCAACCCGCCGAGGTAGAAGACATGGCTGCAATGTACCGCCGTGGAGGCTTCGGCTACGGCGACGTCAAAAAAGCGGTAGCAGAAGCCAGCGAAACCTATTTTCACGAAGCCAGAAACAGGCGTGAAGATCTTGAGAACAATATGGACTATGTCCGCGAAACTCTGCGAAAGGGTGCCGATCGAGCCCGGGAAGTTGCCGGCGAGGTCCTCAGCCGCGCACAAACTGCCTGCGGCTTACGGTAGAATTTCGGGGTTGGTTCGAACAAGAAAATGTGCTGGGAAAACACGATATTCCCGATGCATGCTTACCATCAAAGATTCCCAATCAGTATTTCATGGCCTATCTGAATTGTCGGCAAGATGACGATCCTCGGTATCGGAACGGAAATTGTTGAGTGCATTCGCATTGCCAAGATGCTGGAAACCCACGGTGAACAGTTTCTTGATCGCGTGTACACCCCCAATGAAATTGAATTCTGTCTCAAGGCCGCAAATTCGAATCAGTATTTTGCGACGCGTTGGGCCGCGAAAGAAGCAACCATGCGGGCGATGAAATGTCGCAATCAGGGCGTGAAATGGACTGACATCGAGATCATCGTGCGATCCGGAGAAGGCGCCACGGTTACCCTCGGTGGCGCCGCAGCAATCTGGGCTGAACAGATCGGAATTGAGAAAGTTCATGTCTCTCTTGCGGCGTGTCGCACACACGCAACTGCGTATGTAATCGTCACCGACGAAGAAACCTAGGCAAGGAGCTCACCGACGACATGCGTAACCTGGCTTTACACTGGCAGATCCTGATTGGAATGTTCGCTGGCTGCTGTATCGGGCTTGCCCTCAATGCATTCGGCTCCAACCACTCAGTGAAAGTACTCACTGGATTGCCCGACGGCGTCGTCGAAGCGGAAGTGACAGATTCCACCTCGCAAACCGTGATTCGCTATCGTGACAGTGAGCAAAACGAAACGACATTCGTCGTTGATCCCGCTTCGCAGTCTGGCAAGGAAATACGAAGCTTCAAAGAATTGGCCGAAAAATCCCCCATCTCCTATCAAATCTACCAACAACACGGACAGAGCTTTGCAAAAAGAGCGGGGGAGTGGTGTCGCAAGATTGGTGGACTGTTCCTTCGCATGTTGCAAATGGTATCGATCCCACTGATTGTCACTTCCTTGCTGTCAGGAATCCTGGGTCTGAGTGACAGAAACGGTGTCGGCAAGATGTTCCGGAGAACCTTGGGTTACTACCTGACAACAAGTCTGCTGGCGATCGTGACAGGCCTGCTATTTGTCAACCTGATTCGCCCCGGACTCCAGACGGCCAACACCAAAAGTGCAATGACCTCGGCCGGGAAAACATTTGATCAACCAGCACTCACGGAAGTCATCTTCGCGCAGATCGAGGCCGTCATACCATCGAATCCTCTCGCCGCGCTGACCCAGCCCAACTTCCTTTCCATCATCTCATTCACCGTCATTTTTGGCATTTTTTCAATCCGCATCGGCGGCACTCCTGCTCAACGAATCCGTGATCTGGCAGATGCGGCTTTTGAAGTCATGATGGCAATCACCACAGCAATCATCCGACTCGCACCGTTCGGTGTGTTTTTTCTGATGTCAGCAGTGGTCGCGACTCAAGGAAGCAGTGTTTTTCGGTCGCTGGGGTGGTATGTGGTAACCGTAACAGCCGCCCTGTTGGTACATGCCTGCATAACACTGCCCCTGATCTTGAGATACTTTGGCAAACGACAGCCAATCGAATATGCGCGGGCGATGTCTCCCGCACTTTTGACGGCATTCAGCAGTGCCAGCAGCAATGGCACACTTCCGTTGACACTTACGAGCGTCGAACAGCGGGCTGGAATCAGCAACAAAACCGGCTCATTTGTTCTTCCTCTGGGCGCAACAATCAACATGGATGGAACCGCACTTTACGAAGCCGTTGCCGTGCTGTTCATTGCGCAGTTGCATCTTGGCTACAATCTGCCACTGTCGCAACAAATCATCGTCGCAATCACTGCTTTGATCGCAAGCGTTGGTGCAGCCGGCATCCCCCATGCCGGATTGGTAATGATGGTAATCATCTTACAGGCCGTTGGCTTGCCCCTGGAAATGCAGGGAATCATTCTTGCCGTTGACCGGGTACTGGACATGGCAAGAACATCAGTCAACGTCTGGAGTGATTCCTGCGGCTGTGCAGTTGTCGAAGCTCTTGATTTACAATCAGACGACGGTCTGGAAACGGGCCTTAGTGCTGGCTGAGATGTCGGTTACCTTGAACCGGCACGAAGACATGACATCAGCCATTTTCCGGCAATCCTGAATACTGATTTCAGAACAGACGATTCAGTCCGTTCAAGGCCGCAACACGGTAAGCTTCTGCCATCGTTGGATAGTTGAACGTAGCTTCGATGAAGTATTTGAGTGTATTATTTTCAGTGGGCTGGTTCATGATCGCCTGTCCGATATGAATGATTTCAGAAGCATTTGCACCAAAGCAGTGCACACCCAACAGTTCCAGTGTCTCGCGGTGGAAAAGGATCTTCAACATGCCCACGGTATCACCAGTGATCTGAGCTCTGGCTAGACTTTTGAATTGTGCCTGGCCTACCTCATAGGGCACACAAGCCGCAGTCAACTCTCTTTCCGTTTGCCCGACGCAACTGATTTCCGGGCTGGTGTATATTCCTGCCGGACAATCTGAAATGCGGAGATTTCCGTCCACATTGCCGAGCATATGGTTGGCTGCTGCACGTCCCTGGGTATAAGCCGCACTTGCCAACGAAGGCATTCCGATCACGTCGCCGACGGCGTAGATGTGGGGGACTACCGTCTGAAACTGGTCATCGACTTCAATTTGGCCTCGATTATTGGCAACGATATCGAGGTTTTCCAAGCCCAGATCATCTGTGTTCCCGGTCCGCCCATTGGCCCACAGCAAAGCATCCGTCTTGACACGCTTACCACTCTTCAAATGCAGAACGACACCATCGTCGTCACCTTCAATACGCTCCATCGATTCGTCATGTCGCAAAATCACTCCTTGATCGCGAAGGTGGTAGGAGAGAGCGTCGATGATTTCATCATCGAGGAATTCGAGCAATTTGGACCTCGTATTGATCAAATTCACTTTGATACCAAGATTTCTGAGCATCGAAGCATATTCCGTTCCGATCACCCCGGCCCCGTAGATACAAATTGAGGAAGGACGCATCGCCATCCCCAGAATCGTATCGCTGTCGTAGATCCTTTTGTGGTCGAAATCGACGCTATGCGGGTGAAACGGTCTCGAACCAGTTGCAATGACAAAATGCCTGGCACGAATCGGCTCGTCTCCGTCGATGGAAATAGCATGATCGTCGACAAATCTTGCTTGCCCACGAAATACCGGCACTCCATTGCGATCGTAAAAGGACTGCCTCATCGTAACCTGCCGGCCTATGATGGCCTGCGTTCCACGTTTTAGTTGCTCGAGGGTTGGTCGTGCATTGATCCCCATTTCGCGATAGGCAGGATTATTCAACACTTTCATTGTGCTGGTAATCGTGTGACGCAAAGCTTTGCTCGGAATTGTTCCCCAATGGGTGCATCCACCGCCAATTTGCGAGTAACGCTCGGCAACAGCAACACGCATTCCACCTTTTACGGCTTGCATGGCGGCTCCCTCCCCACCGGGGCCGGTTCCAATCACAATCAGGTCGTAGTCGAACATGGAATCGTTCATAATATCTGGCATCCCCAATTACTTCCGCGACAAAAACGGCTTTTTCGATGTTGCTTTCTTGCGTTCAATCAGATGTGACTTTTGCTGACATTCCAGCCAATATTGAGCGTGTGCTGAACTGGCTGGACACCACCCCTGTGCGTGAATCCGATCTGGTCGTCTTTCCTGAGTGTATGCTCTCTGGGTACACATACAACAGTCGAGATGAAGCTCTGCCGCATTCGATGGAACTGAATGATCCACGTTTTGAACCGTTGATTGAAGCAGCCTCCAAACACAATCTCAGGCTGACACTCGGATTTCTCGAACGCAACGGTGACCATTTATTCAATGCCTATGCACTCTTCGGTGCCGAAGGCATGATCGGCCATTACCGAAAAATCCATCTTCCTCATCTGGGTATCGACCGTTTTGTTGACCGTGGTGACATTCCTTATCAAATTCACTCCGCTGGTGATGCAAAAATCGGAATGGCAATCTGTTACGACTGTTCTTTCCCCGAACCCATGCGACTGTTAGCGCTCGCTGGTGCCGATATCGTCACTTTGGGGACCAACTGGCCCAATGGAGCAGCACGAACAGCTGAGGTCGTCCCACCAGCCCGTAGCATGGAAAACCACCTGTTTTTTGCAGCAGCCAATCGGGTTGGCGAGGAAAACGGGTTTGGATTCTGTGGCTGCAGTTCGATCTGTGGGCCTGATGGAGTTGTGCTAGCCAGCACTGACAGTGACGCGGAACAGATTCTCACAGCTGAGATTGATCTGGCATCTGCCAGAAACAAGAAAATTGAACGTGTCCCCGGCAAGCATGTGATCCATCGATTCAATGATCGTCGACCAGAGTTCTATGCTGACCTGACAAGTCCAATGAAAGTGTCCAGCGAGGAAAAAAATTAGCGGCGTCGATGGGACGCACCAGCAAGTGCAATCTGACCAAGCCAGTCTGAACAGGAAAGCCCACCAAATTCGCAGATCCAGAGTCGGTGCACCGGATGGCAACACCGGAACGCCGAGGCCATGCAGTCGTTGCAGATCATCTGCCAGCAAGATCGTGGCCCAAACGGCTCGAAAGCAGTCTCTGGGTTTCCAGAGCCTTGTAGCAAAACTCTGCTTCAGCCAGATCCGCTAGTTTCAATCTGCGTGGGTACCGGTCGTTGATGATATCACGCAAATCCGAATCGAGTGACTCGGTCCACCACGCTGATTTGCAAATGCAGCCAAGTTCATGCTCAGTGACGGGCACTCTCAACCGTAAACATGCAGGTCCTCCGCCGCCATCCATGCTTTGACCCAGATCCACAAAATGCGCATCTTGAAACACGCCATCAGCACACAATCGTTGTATCAAGCGATGTGCCTGCTTGTGGTGTTGCACCTGAACTGGGCAGAGAATGGTCCAAACGGGTTTGCCGGAATTTGAACTCGAGACAATCTGACTATTGAAAAAATAAGTATTGATCGCATCCGTTAATGTCAGCTCCTCCGAATGAATGCATATCATCCTCAGGCATTTCCCCGAGATCTCCGCGAACCGCTGTTCGAGACGAAGCATTTGTGATTCAGACTCTGGTGCAAATGCCAGTTCATGATGTATCAACAGATCATGATGACTCATTGCGACGACGTCATTGTGAAAGGCACCAGCATCGATGGCATCAGGATGCTGCTTGACATGAAACACATCACCCTCCCGCAAACCATGCGTGCGCGAAATCGCCTTGCCCGTGGCCAAGGTCTGTCTGGGCCAGTGATGTCTCGGCTCCGGCCTGCCATCTCCATGAACAAAAACATGCAGTCCGCGTTTTCCCGTAGATTCAGCCAGACGCATGTGGTTTGCCGCACCTTCATCCCGTAACGCAGCGCCTCCGGGAAGCGCGTCATGCAGCCTCACGCCGGATCTGAACAATGCCCTCAGTTCTTCACGGGTAACAGCCGCTTCGATTGATCGATGTAAACTGGCACTCAAATTGGCTACTGTCATGACAGGCATTCCATGTTCACTGTCACAGGATGGAGTGACAGTAGCAGCGTTGGCAGTCCACATGGCCGAACAACTCGCTGCTGCTGAAAGAAGAGTCGGGTCACTCTCGAGAACAGCTTTCAGGGTTTCTTCAGGCGCTCCGCGGTAACCCAAATCTGCCAAAAAATGAAAGTCTGGTCGTGGTTGCGGCGGTAAGATCAACTGCGGGACCCCCAGACTTGCCACCAGCCGCATTTTATCGAGTCCCTGCAATGCAGCGGCTTGCGGATTCGATGCCTGTCCAGCGTTCAATTGAGATGCGAGATTGCCAACCCCCAATCCACCAAAGTGATGCGTGGGGCCAACGATCCGGTCAATCTGCACCTCGAGAGCACTCATTTTGCGATATCCCAGGGATCCGAAAGGACGGGCCTCGCACGTTCCAATGAAGCAACTGGATCACTGCAGAAATCAGTTGCAAAAAACCCGGCGGGTCGATGGTTTCCACTGGCTCCCAAGCCGCCAAATGGCAATGCTCCGGCTGCTCCCGTGGTAGGTGCATTCCAATTCACGACACCTGCGCCAACCTGTCCCACAAACTGACCGAACAGTTTTTCGCTCCCTCCCAGCAATGCGGCCGACAGACCGTACGGAGTCTGGGCCGCTGCTTCAACGGCCTGTTGGAAATCCACTGTTCGCTGAACGACCAGAATCGGTCCGAACCACTCCATTTCCCCCACTTCCCGAATTGCCTCGGCACCAATGTCTGTCGCATCAAGTATCGCTGGTTCGACCAGAGCATCCTTCTTTTCAACGATACGCAACGGCAACAACGGCTTGCAGCCAAGGCTCACTAAATGAGCATAGGCATCGGAGATACTGGCTGCTGCAGCCCTCGAAACAAGAGGTCCAATCTGTGGTGCAGGTGAATCAAATGGCATCCCTGACTTGAGTTCCTGTGTCTGATTCACCAAAGATTCAATCTGTTTTTGGGCAGCCTCAGACGAAAGGAATATTGCACGCCGCGCGCACGTGCAACGTTGCCCGGACGAAATGAATGCAGAGAACGAAATTATCCTTGCGGCGACCTCCGGATCAACAGAATCGAGTGTCACGATCGGGTTGTTTCCACCTAATTCGAGGGCCAGAAGTACATCGGGACGCCCTGCCAACTGCCGATGAATGGCGTTCCCTGCGTCGCGTCCACCAGTCAGAAATACTGCAGCAACTTCGGGGGCATTGATTGCCAACTGGGCCGTCGAAACCGCCCCTGGCAACAGTTGCAAAACATCCTCAGGAAGCCCAGACCGATGCCAGGCGTCGACCATCCACTTGGCAACAGCCATTGCCTGTTCACTCGGCTTGAATACCACGGCGTTGCCGGCGAGCAATGCCGGAATGATCTGCCCACCAGGAAGATGCAGTGGGAAATTGAAGGGGCCCAGAACCAACGAGACTCCAACTGGCTGATATCGGATTTTGCGATGAACCGGCGTGCCAGAAGGATCCGCTGATTCCATTACCAGATCTGAACGACGTTGTTCCTGAGCCAGGATTGAATTTTCGACCTTGGCAATGGCAGCCGTCACTTCACCGTCAGCATCCCAAGCCAGCTTGCCAACCTCACGGCTAATCAAAGTGGATATTTCCACTTTTCTTGCAGTCAATTCGGCACCAAAGCGACGGAGAATTTCAATCCGCCTATCGACCGAGGTGCATCGCCAGTTTCCAAGTGCGGCTGCCGCTTTTTCCATGCATCGCTGCACCTCACGTCTGTCCGCGCTGTCTCCCTGCCAAAGCGTTTCCCCGTCAACTGGACTGACACTTGTGAATGAGTTTGACATGGTCTCATTGATCCTTCTGTGTGTACACACATGGAAAACTGCATCTGGCCACCGAAGTTGCAGCGACAGTCCATTCTACACGTACTCACCATTGATGATCACGAACCGACCCGACTGTTCTCCGCATACCCGACAGCGTTGAAGCGCAGGCACGACGTCCACCTGCACTATACGAAGGAAATGCCCAGACAGATCGGAAGCCAAGTCTTCCGGCGTACCGGCAACATGAAATGACACCCTTGACACAAATTGGTGCCTGCTTCACTTGTCACCGAGAACCATGAGTTCAACCTTGCGAAAATGCACTGGGTGACTCTCGGACTGCAGTGAAATCGTGCCTCCACTAAGCATCTTGGTTCCTGCCTTTTCGGCAAGCTCCTTCGCATGCCCATCACGCTCATCCAACTGCGGTTTCTGATATTCCAGAACGACTTCGCCATCAAGCAGGTGTTTGATGACCTGATTACCACGAACCTCAATCTCTGCGGTTACCCATTGCGGTCCGTGATATGTCTTTGACGAGGACTTTGTGCAATGAGGCGTGAATAGTTTCCCAGACATTTCAACGTTAGTACCTGGGGTACAGAGGTTTGACGTTGTGCGTTTGTTCTTACCATCTCCGCCCAACAATTGCACCTCAATCGAAACAGGGAAATCCTGATCCTTTGCCATGTCCTCCGGTTTCTCGCCATGTAGCATTACACCGCTGTTTCGTGTTGCCCAACCAGGACCACCCTTGCACTGATCTCCTACGAAACGATACTCAACCCGCATTCGGTAGTTTGAAAAACTGTCTTTGTAAAACAAGTGACCAAACGTCTCGTTGAACTCGTCGTAATTCTCATAGCCCACCTTCAGAATCCCATCCTCCACACGAAACGTGTCAGCGTAGTTCTCGCCCAATTTGTGATAACGAATTTTGGGAGTCCATCCATCGAGGTTTTTACCATTGAACAGCTGAATCCATTCTCCCTCTTCATTTGCTTGGGCAAAACTGCTCGTTGGATAAACAAATGCAGCGAAAAACAGGATCAGGGAGACAGAAATTTTTTTCATGGTCATCAATGTGTCAAAGAAGGAATACTGGATAGGGGTGGCTGACGAACTTGTGTTCCCCAGTCAAAATTTTACACAGAATCTGAGTGTCTTTCATCCAGTCGAAAAACTGATGACACGATCGACTACAATTCAGGCGATCTCCCCACAGCACAGGAACTCCGTTCTCCTCGATTTTCCTGCTCAAAACTGCAAGAAAACCGCACAGACTATTTCCCTCGCCTCTCCATGGAGGAACTCTCTACATGTACCAGCCACGCCGCCATCCGATGTCCCGACGGAGGTTCCTCGCAACTTCGACTGCCATGGCAGCGTCTGCTGGCATGGCAGGCAACTACAATGCCAGCGCAGCCCGTCTCCATGATCGATTCGGTGGTTGGCCTGTGGGCATCCAGAGTTACTCGCTCCGAAATTTCAATGTCGATGAGGCAATCCGTCACATGCAGGGACTGGGGCTGCATTTTGTTGAGTTCTACAGCAAGCACGTACCACTGGACTCAACAAAGCAGCAACTGGCTGCACTGGGCAAACAACTTGACCGTGCAGGCATCAAGATGAGTTCTCATGGAGTCAACCGCTTCACGGACGACCATGAAGCAAATCGCAAGACATTTGAATTCGCCAAACGTGCCGGATTGAAAAACATCACTGCCAACCCACAAGCAAATTCGTTCGAGAGCCTCAATAAACTTGTGGCAGAATACGATATCCGCATCTGCATTCATAACCACGGTCCTGGCAGTTCCTATGACAAAATTGACGAGGTGGTAAACGCTGTCAAGAATCATGACCCCCGTATCGGTGCATGCGTGGATACCGGTCATTTCATACGCAGTGGTGAAGACCCAATTGACGCCATCAAGCGTCTTGGCAGTCGCGTCTTCGCCTTGCACATCAAGGATGAAGAAAAGCAGGAAAAGAAGTCCCGCAATGTCATCATCGGAAAAGGCTTTCTTGATGTGCCAAAATTGTTCGCAACACTCAAGGAAATCAATTTCCCTGTCGATGGATCCATTTCACTGGAGTATGAAGCGAATCCCAAGAATCCGATTGATGATATCCAACAATGTCTATCAGTCGCCGAAGAAGCAATCATTGAGAGCAAAAAGCGGTAAGCCGTCACGGTGGCGTTGTTTCCCAAAATCAGTGTTTCGAGTCCATGCACAAGTAATCAGGTCGAGGCCCCAATGAGGTTTGCTGTCCGAACATTGACGTTGCTTTTTCTGCCTTGGCTTGCAGGCAACTGTTTCGCTGACCCACCAGCGGATCTTGACCCGCAAATCATGCTTCAGAATCCAGGCCTTCAACTGACATTGGTTGCAGAGCACCCGGATGTCGTGACACCAACCGGCCTTGATGTTGACTCCAGTGGAAACGTCTGGCTGATATGCAGCCATACCCATTTTCGTCCTGAAAAATACGAAGGACCGGAACACGATGAAGTTGTGATCATCAAGCCCGATGGCACACGTTCCGTTTTTTTCAATGAGACAACCGCAACGATGGATCTGGAGTTGGGTCATGACGGTTGGGTTTATCTGGCTGAAAGGGACCGGATACTTCGAGTCAAAGACACAGACAATGATGGAAAGGGTGATAAAACCGAAATCGTGGCCGACCTGCAGACCGAGGCAGATTACCCTCACAACGGCCTGAGTGGATTGGCTTGGCACCCTGATGGCAGCCTGATCTTTTCTCTCGGAGAGAATTTCTGGAAATCATGGACACTTACCGGTTCAGATCAACAGACCATCACAGGCACCGGTGAAGGCGGGATTTTCAGGTGCACGCCTCAGGGTCGATCTTTGAAAAGAATTGCAAAAGGCTTCTGGAATCCGTTTGGTGTCTGTGTACGAAAGGATGGTTCCATATTCGCAGCCGAGAATGATCCGGGCTCTCGACCACCATGTCGCTTGCTTCACATCGTTGACGGTGGTGACTACGGCTTCCAACGCCACTATGGAAATGCAGCGTATCATCCCTTCGTTTGCTGGGACGGAGAATTACGCGGAACACTGCCCATGCTTCATAGTCTTGCGGAAGCTCCCTGCGGCATAGCGTCTTTGGGTAATGGACTTGTTGTTCCGTCATGGACTGACCACCGAATCGACTTCTACCCGCTTGCAGAACACGGCGCCAGTTTCAAAACACATCAGGTACCCTTGGTTCGCGGGGGTAACCATTTCCGCCCCACTTGCATCGCAAAGGTTTCACCAACGGTCTTTTATTTGACCGATTGGGTATTCGGTTCGTATCAACTTCACGGGCGGGGACGCATCTGGAAACTGGAAATCAACCCCGAAACAGCTGACTGGATGGAACCGGCAAAATCAGGGGCAACAACACCGGAGTCAAAGCTTGCGAGCGACCTCGCCAATGGAACGAAAAGATTTAACAAAAACGAACTACTCAATCTTTGCCGCCACGATGATCCTTTTTTGAAACATGCTGCAATCATGGCACTTGGGAAATACATCAAATCCGCCGGAATCGGCGAAATTGATGCGTTATCGCCCGCGGACAAGAATTCGCTTCTACTTGCCATCAAAAGCTCCGATCCTGGCAATGCCAAATGGGTTGATTACTTCCTGTCAGAATCCGACACCGAGATCCGTTTTGAAACGTTGCGTTGGATATCCGAATACAGGCTGAAGGAATTTCTCCCGAAAGTAGAGAACATCGTTTCTGATCCAGAACTCGATTACAAGACATTTGAAGCAGCATTGGCTGCCATCAACACACTTGCAGACAATCCACAGGCAGGGGTAGCAGATCCAGCAATGCTGCTATCGCGAATTCGTGACCAGGACGTCCCTTTACAGGTGAGAGCCTACGCGCTCCGACTGCTTCCCCCGAAGGACAAAAGCTTCACGAACCCGCTGTGGCAGGAATTACTCACCACCGGTGACGCTGACGTTTTGCAGGAACTGACGCGGGGGCTTGTTGCAAACCAGAGCGAAGGCGCCCGGGAACTGCTGTTTAAAATCGCCGAGGACGCAAGCATCAGTATTGCCACACGTGCGGATGCCATCGGTGGTCTATCACTTGCAACTGGCGATGACATTCCGCGTTTGATTGAACTTGCAAAATCAGCAGATCGCTCCCTGCGCGAAGAATCACTTCGCTCTCTCCGCTATTGCCAACTTGACAACCAGCAACGCCAGCAACTGATTGAAATCGCAAACAGACAACCAGACTCGCTGGACCTGATCAATGCAGCACTGCAGCCAACAGAAATTGCGAAGGATCGACCTCCGATAACCGAAACGACGGCATGGCAAAGGCGCCTGGATCAAATCCAGCAACCAGTCGACCTGGACGCTGGACGGAGGATATTCCATCATGCCCAGGTGGGCACCTGTTCCAAGTGCCATCGTCATCTGGGTCGCGGCAGCGTTGTTGGCCCTGATCTGTCTGCCATGTCTGACGCAGGATCACCACATCGTATCCTCCGATCCATTCTGCAACCAAGTCTGGAGGTGGACCCGCAGTTCTTTCCACGCATGCTGATCACCGATGACGGTCATGTCTTCACCGGAATCATGCTTCGTGATGGTGGTGGGGGGAACGAGGTTTACCGGGACAACACCGGTCGCGAACGCGTTTTCAAAACGGCACAAATCGTTGAGAGAAAGCCACTGACAACATCGATGATGCCGGAAGGCCTCGTGGATACCATGACAGACCGTGAACTGAGAGATCTGATCGCGTTCATGAATGCCACCCCCAACCGTGTGCCGGGGAAATCGAAAAAAGACAAGGCCGTAAGCGCGCTTTCACCTGAAAACGCCGCTCCCTTTCTTGGAACATGGTTCCTCGATTTCAAGGATGGCTATGGTGGCTGGGTTGAAATTGCACAGGGCGAGCAAAATCTGGCCGCGCAACTGATGTGGCGTGTGGGCTCACCAAAACCCGTCCAACGCATCTCTTTCAGCGGTGAAAGCATGGTGTTGACACGGATTCGGAAAACCAAGAGCACGAACTTCATTGTGACGGTAGACAAGGGCGTGATCACAGTGACTTCCGAAACTACCGGGGAGATTGGTCAGGGACGCAGATGTCCTCCCATGCCAAAACGCCCCGATCTCTCCAAGGTGCGATTCGGAAAACCGATTCCATTGTTCAACGGTCAGGATCTATCGGGCTGGAGACTCCAACCATCAACGGCCAAAAACGGCTGGCGCGTCGAGAATGGTGAAATGGTCAATGAAACACCAAAATCAGACTTCAGCGCTTACGGCGAATTCGGCAACCTCCGGACAGATCGAGTATTCGGAGACTGCAGAGTACAAATCGAATTCAACGTGGACCAACAATGCAACAGCGGAATCTACGTCCGAGGCCTTTATGAAGCTCAAGTGGTAGACCGCGACAGCCGCATGCAAGGGATCAACGGACCGGGAGCGGTCTTCGGACGAATTGCACCGAAAACCAACGCGGGTCTGCCGGGAGGAAAGTGGCAAAGCTATGACCTCACGCTAGTGGACCGACACATGACAGTACGACTCAACGGTGTGCTGGTGATCGACAACCAACCTGTGCGAGGGGCAACTGGTGGAGCATTATTCGGCGATGTGATGCGACAAGGCCCCCTTTACCTTCAAGGTGATCACACCAGCGTCCGTTATCGAAATGTGTCGCTGATGCCTCGCATTGAATAAGACTTGTCTGGTCAGAAAACTTCAGGATTGCGAATCTGCGCCCGGGGTCGCTTCTTCCTCGCTTTCCATTGCCTCCAGAGTGGCCTTGAGTTGGTTTCTGGCTCGACTCAATCGACTGCGTACCGTGCCAATGGAGATATCGAGAATTTCCGCGATGTCCTCATAGGATCGCTCTTGCATCTCACGTAACACGAGGATTGCCCGATGATCCTCCGAAAGAATCTCGATGGCAGCCCGTACCAGATCGACTCGTTCCTGTCTCAACATCGGCTCGTCAACCGCATCAGACGGATCGGCAACTTCGAGCCCGTTGTTTTCTCGCCAATGATCAAGCGAAATTCGTGCCCGCTTTCTGCGTTTGCGTGTCAATGCACTATTGAACGCAATGCGGTACAGCCACGTGAAGAACTGACTGTTTCGCTGAAAGGTGTCCAATTTCATGAACGCCCGAATGAATGCTTCCTGAACAACCTCTTCAGCCTCATCAGGCGATCCCGTGACTTGGATCATGGAAGCAAACAGACGCTCCTGATTCAGCTCAACCAACGCGGTAAATGCGCTGCGATCACCTTTGACGGCGCGGTCGATCAGCTGCGTCTCTTCGCTCACGCCAGTCTCTCGGAGTCACGAATGGTATACATCAACGCTTATGCCAAATACCTGCCAACGGCATGGTGACCGTGACGAACCGTACGTTTCATGCGGCAAGAGGGTTCTTGCCATGGGCGATAAGACGTTGAACTAACGAAAAAGACCGGTTCGCCATCCGTGAGGCAACCGGCAGAACTCCCGATTATACACGGCTCAAGCACGAATGACGATGAACCGCCAAATGCCCGATACACCTCTGCTAAACGTCATAATCGGGAACACGATCGCGGCGACGGCACTCAGTTCAGATCGCCATCGCTGAGCTTACCACTCAGATGGCACTGCAAATATGTCGCCCTTTCCACATTACGGTCAGAAGATCCGAGCATTCGGCCCTGGAGTTTCTGAAGATGAGCAGGCTGCGTATGGATGAATAACTTGTTGATTGTGCCAACGGGTACATCATCGATCAGACCGAGGTTAACCCCCATCCGGACCTTCGACAGATAGTGCATGGTTTCCTCACTGCTGATTTTCTTGGCAGTACTCAGGATACCCAGAGCGCGACTCACATCATCATGAAGATCCTCCTGTCCCTGATTGACAAGAAAATCTCTTGCTTTTCTTTCATACTCAATGATCCGTGGAACGACATCATCACCCACCAGTGCAACGAGGTCCTGTTCGCTATGTCCAAGAGTGATCTGATTGCTGACCTGATAAAAATCACCCGTGTACTGTGATCCCTCGCCATACAAGCCACGCACGGTCACATTGATGCGCTGCATGCTCCGGAATACCTTGTCGATTTGCCGCGTTATCACGAGAGCAGGCAGATGCAACATGACACTGACGCGCAAACCCGTTCCAACGTTTGTTGGACAAGCAGTCAGATAACCAACCTGAGAGTGAAATGCATACAAAATCGCTCCTTCGAGTTTGTCGTCCAGTGCATCGATGCTCTGCCAGGCTGACTGAAGATCCAAGCCACTATGCATCACCTGAATCCGAAGATGATCCTCTTCGTTGATCATGACGCTGTACTGCTCACCAGGATCAATAGCAACGGCGCGTGACCCCTCTGCATCGGCTATCTCACGACTAATGAGTTGCCTTTCGACGAGAAACTGACGGTCTATTTCAGAAAGTTGCTCCAGATCGATATAGCGAACATCCCGCCAATCTTCGATGGATTCCATCTTTGCACGGACGGTGCGTTCAATGCTGACCCGATCTTCGTCGCTACATCGTCGAATGAATGGGAAGTCAGCAAGATTGCGGGCGAGCCTGATCCTGCTGCTGATCACGATATCTGACTCGGGACCGGTGCCCCTGAGCCATTCTCCCGACTTATGCGCCAAGTCATCAAAATCTGAATCGCGAATCACTCTTCTTCCTCGCTGGAATGTTGTCCCGTGCTGCCAGATTCTTCGATACGACGCAATTCGTCTCGAATTTCTGATGCCCGTTCGTAGTCCTCGCGTTCTACTGCTTCTTCCATATCCCGACGCAGCTGTATCAATTCAGCATGGGAGTCGGCTGCGGCTGCCCGCCGTGGGCGTTTCCCACAATGCTCAACCGAATCGTGGATATTTGTCAACAGAGGCATGAGATCGTCAGCGAAGTGAGTGTAGTCAAACGGGCATCCTAGCCGTCCTGTATTGCGGAATTCAAAAAAGCTGATTCCACAAACCGGACACTCTTTCTGATCCAGTTCTGCGAGTTCCTGTTTGGTTTGCCCAAGATTGAGTTGTTTTGCCAGAGCCCCGGTGATAGATGCCACTGGCGTAGCAGCCCCTTTTTGCAAGAATGCCCGCGCGTGCTCTTCACACAAATGCATGACCTGAGGCCCATCGGGGCCGGTCAACTCGGTGATGTGGAATGTTGCGGGCTTTTCGCAGTATTGGCACTTCATCTGTTTTTCCTGATCGCCGCCGTTGCCCTAAACCTAGTTGTTTCAAGGATTAAGCGTTGCTGGGAGGGATTCTATCGCTGGCTTGAGTGGTGTCAACGGAACCAGCACAGCGCATAATGTTGTCAAAACGGGTGCAGTTCCGCCGATTAGCATACCGCCCCCGACGAATTCCAGCCCTCCCCTACCCGCAACGTGACTCACGGCGGAAGATGAAACGGGCGGAATTCCCTGACTTGAGACCGCAAATTCGAATACCGCCAGAACAAGACCCCCTGGCTTTCCTACTGCACGAACGAACCCTTGGCCTCTGATGCATATCCCTGACGCAGAACAATTTGCGCAACTCGCAACAGAAAACGACTTCGTACCAGTCTACCGGCGGCTCCTGAGCGACACGCTCACTCCGGTGACTGCATTCCAACTGCTTGATGATGGCGGTCCTGCCTGCCTTTTCGAAAGTGTGATCGGAGGTGAAAAAGTAGGCCGCTACAGTTTTTTGGCTGCAAACCCAATACGCAGATTCTCCGCCAAGAGAAATCAAATTGAAGTCACGGAATTGTCGACAGGTGCAAGCTCCCAATCCTCAGCAGAAGATCCGCTGGACGCTTTCCGGCCTCATTTCCATTTCAAAGTCGCAGAACTCAATGGAGTTCCACCGTTTGTCGGGGGTGCCATTGGTTACGCTGGTTACGACGTCGTTCGCTATGTGGAAAACCTTCCCAATCCACCTGAAGATGATCGCAATCTTCCTGATTTGGACTTTGCGTTTTACCACACGCTCTGTGTTTTCGATCATGTTGAAAAAACAATCACCGTGGTTTCGCTGGCTGACTGCAGAGAAATCACTTCAGCAACAGAGGCAACAACGGCTTATCAAAATGCGCTAACACAGGTTGACAATACAATCAAGCTTCTGTCCCGCGCTGCTCCTGCACAAAGATCTGCATGGAACCCGGACCATTGGAAAAAAACGTGTGGTGAAGAACCTCTGGAGGTTACATCAAATTTCTCAAAGGAATCGTTCGAGAAATCAGTTGAAAAGTGTGTGGAGTACATTCGGGCAGGAGACATTTTTCAAGTGGTTCCAAGCCAGCGTCTATCAGTACGTACGGATGTTGCTGCCTTCGAAATCTATCGTTCCTTAAGGGTGGTGAACCCAAGCCCTTTCATGTTCTATGTACGAACTCCCGAATGTGAACTGGTTGGCTGCTCGCCGGAAATCATGTGTCGGGTCAATGAACGCCTTGTTACGGTCCGGCCACTCGCGGGCACGCGAAAGCGTGGTGAGACCATGCAGGAAGACAAAGCATTAGAGAAAGAACTGTTGGCGGATCCGAAAGAGCGTGCGGAACACGTCATGCTTGTTGATTTGGGCAGAAACGATGTTGGCCGCGTGGCACAGTTTGGAAGCGTCGAACTGACCGAAATCATGGTGGTGGAGCGTTACAGTCATGTGATGCACATCAGCAGTGAAGTGCAAGGGCAGTTGCGTGATGGCATCGATTCCTTCGATGCTCTCAAAGCATGCTTGCCCGCAGGTACGGTCTCTGGGGCTCCCAAAGTCCGGGCGATGGAAGTCATCGACGACATTGAACCTCATCGACGCGGTCCTTACGGAGGTGCCGTGGGTTATATCGATTACCGCGGCAATATGGACACCTGCATCGCTCTTCGAACCATGGTTGTGACTGATGGTATCGTTCACGTGCAGGCCGGCTGTGGTGTCGTTGCGGACTCTGATCCAACTGCCGAATACGAAGAAACTCTCAATAAAGCAAAAGCACTCATCTCCGCCATCGAAATGACAGTCCAACGTGTGAAAGAGTCCACCAGAGAAGCCTGAAAGCCAAAGGCTTCGCGGCTCTCTATCTTCTGCTGGAACCCCTGCTTCTGCTGGAACCCCTGAGTCACGTGCCTCAGGAAACACGGAAGACTCAGAAACGTCGATCAAAACCACCATTGAGTGGAATGGTCTGAGCGGTGAGAAACGTATTTTCAGGGTCAGCGACGTAGATCACTGCCCTGGCAATGTCATCTGCACACCCCCATCTCTTCATCAGCGACTGACCCTTGGCCCGTTCATTCCAATAATCGCTGGTCTCCTCTCCCCAAGCAGTCCTGATCCAACCGGGCGCAATTGTGTTCACTCGAACACTTGGAGCAATTGACTGAGCCAAACTGTTTGCAAATGCCATGACCGCCGATTTGACTGGCCCAAACATCTGGCCTGCATCGCCTTCCATTCCCTCCATTGCCTGATCCCAACCAATGAAAACCATGGAAGGTGGATCCGTTGTCTTCCGTTTTTCCAACTGGCTGAGTAAACGATCTGCCACCATACGTGACAAAAGAATTGTGCCAGTCAAATCCACATCGAGCAAATGTCGCAACTTGCTTTCGAAATCCATCGAAGACGCAGCGCCAGTCAACACATCAGCTCCCGCGTTGTTGACCCAGGTATGCACGATGCCCAGAGCATCAAATGCATCACTGGCGAGCCTCTGCGGACCCTCAGGCGACGATAAATCCGCTTCCAGAACAACGGGCTCACATCCCAATTCCCTGACAGCATCGGCAGTATCCATCGCCCCAGAACGATTGACGCGATAGTGCACTACCAATCTTTCAACACCGGCGTGAGCCAGAGCAACAGCAATGGAACGTCCAATCCCACTGGACGCTCCAGTGACGACAGCATTCGTTGCTTGAAATGCTTTTGACACAAATGTCCCGTCTTCTAGAAAAGGTTCACTCTTTCAATCCGATCCCGCTCCGTCAGGAACTGACCAGGCGTCACGCTTCGTGGACGATACTTTTTCAAGAATCGGACTTCTCGTATTCTTTCAGGAAACCGACAAACTCACGGCGATGCTGCTGCTCATCGGCCAAGAGCGTGATACACATGTCCTGCGTCACGAAATCGAACCCGTCGCACAACCGAATGATCTTTTCATACTGGGCAATGGCTGCCTCTTCCGCATCGATGACGCCTTTGATGACCGCGACTACATCCGTGGTATCAGCAGGTGGTTGCAGAGAAGCTTGCCCGGGCTTGAACTCCATGCTCCCCGGAATAACACCATCGATGGTTTTGATTCGGTTTGCCAACTGCGTCGCGTGATTCAGTTCTTCGGTGACGTCTGCACTCAAAGATTTCTTGATTTCTTCTGCACGGACTCCGTCAAGGTTAACACTATTGGCGATGTAATTGACGACGGTCTCAAGCTCCATGAAATACGATTTGATGAGTTCTTGAACAATGGCTTGGTTCTTGGTTTGATCGTCCACTTGGCTGCCTTTGCAAAATCAGGAATGTATCCGGTTACTGTGCTAACAGGATAGGAAGGATGGACAGGTGCCCGAAAGCGGCTTCTGGCCGAGAACGTCAAACTTTGCGAGCATCAGGGAGATTCATGCTCTGGCGATCCGAGCAAAACACCCCCCCAAACGGCACCCATGGCGCCCGCAAATTGCCCATTTTACACCTCAAAAGCCGCCCTAAGGGGAATTCGGACGCCACTGAAAGCTCGCTCTTGCCGCTTTCCATGCATAATGACTAGGCTGTGAGAACGAAAAAGGGGCTTGGAAAGCCGCTTGGAAAGCCCAGAAATGCTTCGTCCATGCGTGTTCATCCAGTCTTTTGTCTTGAGCGTCGCAACGCCGAGAGAAGCGTTTGCAGCCGGAGAGTCTTCGGAACTCCGCGACTCATTGAGCAGTGGACCATGTGAATCAGAACCCGTCGAGCAGACCTTGACGGATTCACGAGCGTCCCCCTGCTGCGTGTTTCCGTGCGTCCGTCTGAAGCTACTTCCAGGACAGGCCGAGCATGCATACCGTTCGCGCATGGATGCCAAGTAACTTACTCATTGAAATCATTCATCACTGTTAGATTGTTAACCGCCTCGACGGCGGCCACGCATCACGCGAGGAATAAAACACAGCTATGTCAGAATCGAAGACCGTTGCAAAAGCTGAAGTAGAGCAACAGCTGGGCGAACTCACAAAACCTGTTACCGACGTCGATATCGATGTCACCGAAACTGGCGAATGGCTTGCCTCTCTGGATTACGTACTCAAGAGCAAGGGACCTGATCGAGTACGTTTCCTGATTGAACAACTTCGTGACCGAGCTGCAGAAGAAGGCATTCAATCTGCAGAAGATACGAAGACACCTTACGTCAACACCATACCCGTCAAGGACCAGGCAGCATTTCCCGGTAACCGTGAACTCGAACGTCGAATCAAATCGATCGTCCGCTGGAATGCAATGGCGATGGTTGTTCGAGCGACCAATCGCGGGGGTGGTGTCGGTGGTCATATCAGTACGTTCGCTTCCAGTGCGACACTTTATGAGATTGGCTACAACCACTTTTTCAAAGGTCGTGGCGCAGACGGGTACTCAGGCGATACCATCTATTTTCAGGGTCATGCATCTCCTGGGATGTACAGTCGAGCTTTTCTGGAAGGACGACTTACCGAGGAGAATCTAGAGAACTTCCGCCGTGAACTGTCACCAGGCGGAGGTCTGTCAAGCTACCCACATCCCTGGTTGATGCCGGACTTCTGGGAATACCCGACGGTTTCCATGGGCCTGGGCCCAATCATGGCGATCTATCAGGCACGGTTCAACGAATACCTGCTTGATAGAGGCCTGAAAGACACATCCGGTCAAAAAGTTTGGGCATTCCTTGGCGACGGGGAATGCGACGAACCTGAAACCCTGGGAGCGATCGGGCTGGCTGCGCGTGAAAAGCTCGACAACCTGATTTTTGTGATCAACTGCAATCTGCAGCGTCTGGATGGCCCTGTTCGAGGCAATGCCAAAATCATTCAAGAACTGGAATCAATCTTCCGCGGTGCCGGATGGAACGTGATCAAAGTGATCTGGGGGGACGACTGGGACCATCTACTCGCCAAAGACACGACTGGCTTGTTGGCCAAACGCATGAACGAAGTGGTCGATGGACAATACCAGAAGTACACCGGCATGCCGGGCAGTTACATTCGTGAACACTTTTTTGGCAAATACCCTGAGTTGCTCAAACTTGTCGAGAACTACAGCGACGAGAAGCTCGAAAAAATGCGGCGCGGCGGACATGACCCTGAGAAGGTTTACGCGGCGTACAAGACAGCAACCGAATTGAACAACGGTAAACCGACGGTAATCCTCGCCAAAACGGTGAAAGGATACGGGTTGGGAGAAGCTGGCGAAGGTCGGAATGTAGCCCATAACCAGAAGAAAATGAATGAGGAAGAATTGCTCGAATTCCGCACACGATTCGGCATTCCAATCAGTGATGAAGAAGTGGGCAAAGCTCCATTTTACAAGCCACCAGAGAACAGTCAGGAAATCAAGTACATGAAGGAGCGGCGTGAGCTGCTTGGTGGCTTTGTTCCGAGCCGACCGACTGAACACCCGACTCTGGAAGTGCCAACTCTGGATGATTACCGCAAGGTGATCAAGAAACTCGAGAACAAGAACCTGAGCACAACCTTCGCAGTTGTTCAAACGCTCATTGCACTCTGCCGCGACAAGAAAATCGGAAAGTACATGGTTCCGATTGTTCCCGATGAGTCACGGACCTTTGGCATGGAAGGCATGTTCCGTCAATTCGGCATCTACGCTCACTCGGGGCAACTTTATGAGCCGGTCGATTCCGAATTGGTGACCTACTACAAAGAAGCCCAGGACGGTCAAATCCTCGAAGAGGGAATCACTGAAGCTGGCTCCATGAGCAGTTTCAATGCCGCAGGCACGGCCTACAGCAAGCATGGAATCAACATGATCCCATTCTTCATCTACTACAGCATGTTCGGCTTCCAGCGAATCGGAGACCTGATTTGGGCAGCTGCAGACATGCGTGCCAAAGGATTTCTGATCGGAGGCACTGCCGGTCGAACCTCACTGAACGGTGAAGGTCTCCAGCATCAGGACGGGCACAGTCTGCTCAATGCAATCGCTTTCCCGACAGTCCGCTCCTATGATCCAGCATTCGCTTACGAAGTGGTGGTAATCATCATGGAAGGCCTCAAGAAAATGTATCAGGAAGGTGAAGAGTGCATCTACTACCTGATGGCCGAAAATGACCCTTACGACCATCCCGAAATGCCCGAAGGATGTGAAGAAGGCATTATCAAGGGAATGTATCGCTACAAGTCCCGAGAGGTTGACAATGCCCGCGCACGTGTCCAACTCTTTGGCAGTGGTGCCATCCTCAACAGTGCTCTGGCAGCTCAAGAAATCCTGGCCGAAAAATACCAGATCGCGAGTGATGTCTGGAGTGTCACGAGCTACACGCAACTCAGACGCGACGCAGCGACATGCGAGCGTTGGAATATGCTGCATCCGACTGAAAAACCTCGCAAGAGCTACGTTGAAGAAGTTCTGGACGGTGTCGAGGGACCATTCATCGCAGCCAGTGACTATGTTCGGGCACTCGGAGAACAATTGACACCCTACATTCCCGGTGATTATTACGTTCTGGGAACGGACGGGATGGGTCGCAGTGAAACACGTGAGGCATTGCGGCGCCACTTCGAAGTTGACGCTGAGTCGATCACCATTGCGACACTCAGCCGACTTGCCCATGCAGGCGTGCTGTCCGCAAAAGATGTCCAGGATGCGATCAGCGAACTGGGCTATGACGCAGAGAAGATTGATCCCTACTTTGCTTAAACACCGGCAGGCAGATCACTGCAAACGCTACACCATTTCCACCAACAATCCCACTGCGAAATTCCGAAAGCTTAATGTCTACTGAAGTAAAACTGCCCGAACTTGGAGACGGTATCGAGTCGGGTGATGTCCTTGAGATCTTTGTCGCTGTTGGTGATGTGATCAGCGAAGGTCAAGACATCGTCGAAATGGAAACTGATAAAGCGACCGTTCCTGTACCGGCGAGTACGGGAGGCAAGGTTACAAAAATCCTTGTTGACGAAGGTCAAACGGTTGCGATCGGTGGCGTTATTCTTGAAGTAGAGGCGGCCGCAGCCGAAAGCGGAACGCCGGCAGCCAAGGCCCCTGAACCAGCGGCTGAAACTCCTCAAACGCCTGAGCAGACACCTGAACCGGAGCCTGTCGCGCCGACTCCGGCCCCTGTCGCACCGGCACCAGAACCTGCCGCGCCCGCTCCGACCCCCGTCGCCTCAGCACCTCCTGCACCTGCACCTGTTGAGCCCGCACCTGTTGCGCCTGCACCTGTTGCGCCTGCACCTGTTGCGCC
>JAAXJB010000003.1:346522-431499 GCA_012270065.1 Rubripirellula sp.
CTGTTGAGCCCGCACCTGTTGCGCCTGCACCTGTTGCGCCTGCACCTGTTGCGCCAGGACGGGTCATTCCGGCCGGTCCGGCAATTCGTCGCTTCGCCCGCGAAGTGGGCGTGGACTTGAGTCAGGTCCCAGGCAGTGGTGACGATGGCAGAATCACTCGTGAAGATGTTTTATCTGTGGTTCGCTCGGCCAGTCAATCAGCTCGGGTGACATCGACCAGCCCTGCAGCTCCTTCAACACCACCAGCACCAGTTGCCTCAAAGGCGACAACAACACCGCTTCCGGGAACTGCTGATGTCGACGATTTCGGCCCCATTCGTGTCGAACGAATGAGCAAAATCCGCAAGACAATTTCCAAGCAGATGCATGCGAGCTGGTCCACAGTTCCCCGAGTGACAAACTTCGATGACGCAGACATCACCGATCTGGAACATTTACGACAATCGAGCAAAGAAGATTATGCTGCTCAGGGACTTAAGCTGACCACGATGCCATTTTTGATCAAGGCAGTTGCCACAGCCCTGCGACACAATCCTGCGATCAACGCGGTCATTGATGAAGACAATGAGCAGTTGATTTACAAGGACTACGTCAATGTGGGTGTTGCGGTCGACACAGACCGCGGGCTGGTCGTCCCAGTCATGAACAATGCTGACGCAATGGGCATCCCCGAGGTCACGCGTGGATTGGCCGAAATGGCAGGCAAGGTTCGCGGGGGAAATTTTGGTGTCAACGACCTCAAGGGTGGTACATTCACAATCAGCAATCTGGGAACCATTGGCGGTCAATACTCAACACCGATTGTCAACGTTCCGGAAGTTGCGATTCTGCTTGTCGGGCGGAGCCGAAAACTTCCAGTCGTCATGCCCGATGATTCGATTCAGGCCCGCTTGATGATGCCACTGAGCCTGTCCTACGACCATCGGCTCGTGGATGGAGCAACGGCTGCTCGCTTCCTGAACGACGTAATCGGATACCTTGAGGCACCCAGTCGCCTGCTGTTGGCACTTTGATCTGGCCGTAGCGACCATAACCGCGAGTGGCAGCTTGATTTCATTGATCTCGGCAATTCTGCCGCTTTGATGGGAACATGCCAGGCCAGTCCGTTCACCTTCCGGTTCATCTGTGCGGACTCGTTCGGCATGAAACGCGGATTCGGCCGGTTACTCCAACATGTGCTGGACTGAGTGCAATTTTACTGCGGGCAATTCCAGGAATAATCCGATGGATGATCTGCACGTCATCGCTTTCCTGTCCGAACACTGGCTCGTCATCAGCAGCGCAACCACTGCCATGGTGATGGCTCTGGTTGCCTATACCGTCTCACACGCGTTGACGAATGTCCGTACCGCACAGGCAACGGTTGCATGGACGGTAGGTCTGATTTCTCTGCCGATCATCTCGCTGCCGCTGTATTGGGTGCTGGCCAGAAACAAATTCCATGGTTATCGCGAAGTGATTCGCGAAGTGGAGTCACGCCAACATGAATCTGCTTCGATTATCCAGCGGGAATTACGAACCGAAAAATATGCGCGCAGTACTACCCTCAACACAGCTATTGAGCAAGTCGCAGATGTCATGGACACGCCCTTGAGCAACGCTGCCGATTGGGAACTGCTAATCAACGGTAAAGCATTTTTTGAATGTCTGTTTGCCGAAATTTCAAAAGCTACCGGTTACGTCTATCTCGAGTTCTTTATCATCAGGGATGATGCCCTCGGTAACCAACTGGCACAATGCCTGATTGAACGGGCACAAGCAGGCGTGAAGGTCCGCATGCTCTACGATGAAGTTGGAAGCCTGCGATTGTCCAGAAATTATCTGGAACGCCTCGAGAAGTCGGGTGTCGAGGTGCTGCCATTCAACACACGTCAGGGCTGGCTCAACCGTTTCCAAATCAATTTCCGGAACCATCGAAAGATTGTGGTGATTGATGGAACGACAGCCATCATCGGGGGATTGAACATTGGTGTCGAATACATGGGTTCCAAAGTCCCATCCAACCAATGGCGAGACACAGGTCTCAAAGTGACAGGAACGATCACTCAAAAAATACAGGCAGTGTTCGCAGGAGACTTTTTTTGGGCTGCCAGAAAAAACCTCCCGGAAGCAAACTGGTGGCGGCCACACAAGACAGAACAAAGCCGGGATTCACATTCTGAACCGCCGATGAATGCCGTCTGTTGTGCAACAGGCCCGGCTGATCACCGCCCCCGCGCATCCATGATGTACTCAACTTTGGCCAACAGTGCAAAATCCAGGCTGTGGATTTCAACACCTTATCTGGTGCCTGATGAAGCATCGATGGTAGCCCTGCATATGGCAAAGGCTCGCGGTGTTGACGTGCGTCTGCTGATTCCCGATAGAGCAGACCACCTGCTTGTTTACCTGGCCGGCTTTCACTACGAAAATGAATTCACGGAAGCAAACATTCCCGTTTATCGTTACCACGCAGGATTCATGCACCAGAAGTGCATTCTGGTTGATGACCAATTAGCGATGATTGGTTCAACCAATCTGGACAACCGTTCCTTACACTTGAACTTTGAAATCATGATTGGCATCAGCGAGCCGGCATTTCTGGACCAGATCGAATCAATGCTGACGGAGGATTTTGAATTGTCCTCCCTGCAATCCGGAAAAAAACTCCGTTGGTGGTACGAAAGACTCGGTACAGCAGTCGCACGACTCACAAGTCCCATTCTGTAACCTGCGGACAGCAATATGCACCAAAGTCAGTGATGATCATTCCACCAATGGTTTTCTTAAAAACCAGACATCCACTTCCGGATGGTCGGGGTCACGCACAAAACCATACTTCTGGTAGGCCCGCCGCGCTGACGCGTTGTCGTCATAGACTTCCAGTGTCAAGCGGCAACAATCATGCTCGACTGCAATTTGCTCCACAGCTCCAAGTAATTCTGCAGACACGCCCCGTCCACGGTGTGATTCCGTAACAATGACATCATGGACATTTACCAGCGGTCGACTCTTGAAAGTTGAAAACCCGAAAAAACAGTTGATCAAACCAATCGGACGATCAAGCCCCTGCTCGTAAGCCAAAACACTGAATGCAGTCGAAATGCTTGCCAATCTCTCAGGCAACCGATGCAATTCCGGGGGATCGTGCCCCATCGCATGCCTTGCGTACTCACTCTGCATCGAGATCAAATCACGGCAGTCATCAGGGTTTGAATAGTCCACTCGCTTAGTCGTGATCTGCATACTCAATACTCACCTGCCTTACCGAAATCGAGTTTTGTGAAGCGGAACAGCGTAAAAGAAAAGATACCGCAAGAACAGGATGAGCGTTTATAATCTCAGCTCTTCCCTGCTAATTCGCGAGTCACCAAATCCACGATCACAGAAATCCATGAGTTACAAGAACAGGACGCTTCCCATCCTTGTACCAATCCTTGTACTGAGTGCTGCGGCGAGTCTCACTGCCGAGGAAAGCTGGGGGCGTTTCCGCGGCAGAAACGCAACCGGGATTGCTGGTCGGCAAATACCGACTCACTGGAGCGACACGGAGAATCTGGCGTGGCGAACTGCCTTGCCTGGCAGAGGATCGAGTAGTCCAGTGATTCATGGAGATCTGATTTTCCTGACAACCTACTCCGGCTACGGTCAGTCCACTGAAGCTCCAGGAGACCGAAGCCAGTTAAAGCTTCATGTCGTCTGCCTTTCCAGCACGTCCGGGAAAATCCTATGGAATCATGAACTGCCGGCTGCAGAAGAAGAACAGCAGGTGACCAAGCGAGTGGCCGACCACGGTTATGCATCGCCGACGCCATGTGTTGACGATAATTCTGTCTTTGCCTCATTCGGCCCGTCCGGTGTAGTGGCACTGACTCACCAGGGCGAATTCAAGTGGCGCAAAAGTGTTGGCACACGCACGGCAGGCTTTGGTGCAGCAGCGAGTCCAATTGAATTCAAAGATCTCCTCATCATGAATGCATCCATCGAAGACGGTGCTGTGTATGCACTGGACAAGAACACCGGTGAAGTACGATGGCGTACATCCGACATTGAGCGAGCCTGGACAACGCCAACGATCGTGCAACTTCCTGACGGAAACAGCGAATTGATCATCAATCAAAAAGGCTCGATCCTGGGCCTGGATCCTGCAAACGGCAAAAAGTTATGGTCATGCGAAGCCATACAGGACTATGTCGTTCCATGTGTTGTTGCACAAGGCGATACTTTGTATTGCAGTGGTGGCCGAAGCAACATGACATTTGCTGTGCGAGCCGGCGGACGCGGAGACGTAACCGATACCCATCTGCTCTGGGATGTACCACGTGGTGCCAATGTAACCAGCCCAATGATCGACAACGGCTACCTTTATTGGTCACATGATAAAGCGATTGCCCTGTGCTTACGCGCTTCAGATGGAGAAGAAATGTTTCGTGAACGGATGCCGACCAGAAGTCGGGTATATGCTTCCATTGTTGGTGATGGGAAGCACCTTTTTCTCACAACACGTGATGCCGGAGTGCTTGTGCTGGCAGCGAGCCCGGAATACCGGGAGATTGCGATCAACCATCTCGGTTCGCAGGAGGAAAGATTCAACGCTACCCCCGCCATTTCTGGTGATCGACTGTTCCTCCGCAGCGACGCAGCTTTGTACTGCGTGAAAACGGAAAAGGCAGACTAACCACCACCTTCATGCCGAAAAATACAGTTTGCGGAAGACAATTTCCACGTTCTTTCCGGATTGCAAGTAACTTGCAAAGAAACTCCGGTAAAGGACAATGACGGCCGGTTCCCGGAATCAGCGAAAGACCTTCTGCGAGTCCTTCATCACTCATATGACTTTACCTCGATTCACACCTAAAATCCTGGCCGCAACCAAAATACCAAATGACTGGTCGCGTTAATGGTGTGTCTCGCCCCTGCTCCTCCTTTGCACCCCCCAACAGTAAAATCTGATGAAAAGAAAATCCTTCAACGCTGCCATCCTTTTCGCCGCTGTTTTGATTTCGTCATTGGCCAATGGCGCAGATGTTGAATTGAAAAAAAATGACCACATTTGCCTGGTAGGCAATGCTCTCTGCGAACGGATGCAACACCACAACTACTGGGAGTCGCTTCTTCACCAGCGGTTCCCGGAATTGGAATTGAGCGTTCGAAATCTGGGATTCCCCGGAGATGAACCCTACGAACGTATTCGTTCCGAAAACTTCGGAAATCCTGAACAGCATTTGAGCCACAGCAAAGCATCTGTGGTCATGTATTTTTTCGGTTTCAATGAGTCATTTGATGGCGATGCAGGGCTATCCAAATTCAGCAGTGACATCAAGAAACTTGTCAATGAAACCAAAACAAGTGATTTCGGGAATGGCACACCCCAAATCATTCTTGTTTCACCCATCGCATTTGAAAACACAGGTGACCCGAACCTGCCGGATGGCAGAGAGCACAATGCCCGGTTGAACAAATACACGGCAGCACTTGCAAGTGCCGCCAACGAAACGGGCGTGGCCTTTGTAGACGTATTCACCCCCACGCTCTCGCTTTTTGAAGAAAGTGATGAACGCCTGACCTTGAATGGGGCCCATCTGAACGACAAAGGCTACGCACAGCTCGCACCTCTTCTGGACACCGCTCTTTTCGGCAAAGGTGGCCCCGCGATCCCTGACCCCGCGGTCAAGGCAGCCGTAGATGACAAAAATTTCCACTGGTGGCACCGTTATCGTGCAGTGAATGGATTCTCCATTTATGGCTCACGCGGGAAAGCCGGAAGCGATGGCACGTACAACAATACGGATGTGATGGAGCGCGAACGTGCAATCCTTGATCAGATGACGGCAAATCGTGATGCCCGCATCTGGGCTGTTGCAAGTGGAAAACAGACCGACAGTCCAGTAGATGATTCAAACACTCTGCCGTTCATCAATCCAAAAACCAATGTAGGCGGCCCCGACGACCCCAATGCAAAACGAGGCAAGCTGGGATCCCTTGATTATTTGACAGCAGAAGAGCAGCTTGAGTTGTTCGAGCTGCACGACGGATTCCAGATCCAATTGGTCGCCTCAGAAGAACAGTTTCCGGAACTTGCCAACCCTGTCGCTCTGAACTTTGACAACAAAGGACGACTCTGGGTAGCGACCATGGAGTCTTACCCACACTGGAAACCGAAGTCCAAAATGGATGACAAAATCCTGATTTTTGAAGATCTTGATCAGGACGGAGACGCGGACAAGTGCATCGTCTTTGCAGGCGGACTCCACCAGCCTACCGGTTTTGAACTGGGCAACGGTGGAGCCTACATCGCTGAACAACCCGATATTCTTTTCATGAAGGACACGAACGGCGATGACATGGCGGACACGAAGGTGCGCAAGCTATTTGGCTTTGACTCTGCAGACTCGCACCACGGGATTGCTGCATTTGAATGGGGTCCAGGTGGCAATCTGTATTTCGAAGAAGGAACCTTCAAATACTCGCAGGTAGAAAGCCCTTATGGCTTGACACGCTTGAGCGAAGCAGGAATCTGGAAGTACCACCCCAAGAGTGAAAAGTTCGGAGTATTTGTCAATTTTGCTTTTGCAAATCCATGGGGCCATGTCTTTGATCACTGGGGACAGAATTTCATCGGTGATGCTTCACCGGGCAACAGCTACTGGGCTGCACCGCTGAGTGGTCGAATTGATTACCCGCTGAAACACCCAGGGGGCAGCCAACATCGTCGAATTGCGAAAACCACTGGTGGTGATCCATCCTACAAATTCCCAACGTTTTATCCAAAACGGACACGTCCGCTCGCTGGCTGCGCGATTGTTTCAAGTCGACACTTCCCACCAGAAATGCAGGGCAACTTCCTGGTCACGAACTGTATCGGAGACCGTTCTGTCCTCAATCATAAAGTCATGGAGGATGGCGCAGGATTCAAAGGAGAGGAAGTTGCTCCTATTGTTTCCTGCAAAGACGGAAATTTCCGTCCCGTCGATTTGCAAATTGCACCAGACGGATCGTTGTACATTGTGGACTGGCACAATGCTTTGATTGGCCATTTGCAACACAACCTGCGGGAACCTAACCGCGATCATTCACACGGAAGAATCTGGCGCGTTACACACAAGACCCGGCCGCTCATTGAGCCAGCAAAAATCGATGGTGAATCGATTCCCAAGCTGCTCGAATTGCTGAAATTGCCCGAGGATCGAACACGTTATCGTGCCAAACGCGAACTTGCTGCTCGTGATACCGCAAAAGTCATTTCTGCATTGAAAGACTGGACGAGTAAACTTGACAAAACTGATGAGAACTACACTCACCATCTGCTTGAGTCACTCTGGTTGCACCAGACTCACAACGTAATCAATCAGACGTTACTCAAGGAACTTCTCTCCGCGAAAGATCACCGCGCAAGAGCCGCAGCAACAAGAGTCCTTTCATTTTGGCTCGATGACATTCCGGATCACAAACAACTTCTGGAAAAGTGCATCGCGGACGAACATCCAAGAGTTCGATTGGAGGGAGTTCGTGCGGTTAGCTTCCTGAGTGGAGACGAAGCCATTGAACTTGCTCTGGGTGTTCTCGAACATGACGTTGACGATTACACCCAGTTCACCCTCGACGAAACCATGCGTCGACTTGAGCAATAGCCGGTCCAGAAGGTGGCTGAGTTGAGCTAAGCCACGGAATTTTGAACTTCCCTGCCTCATCGGCTGGGCACAATCCTGTGCCGATGAGATCCAGATTTTTCCCGGAGCCATCAGTCACGACAGCCGAGAAATTCTCAGCTTTCCTGTGCGAGATGCCTCAGATCATTGTTGAGCAGATTTCAATACCATGCGTCACGTCGCCCTGTGTTTTCTTCTTGCAACAGTCCATCTTTCATCAAGCATGGGCCAAGACCATGTCCACGGTGATGGCTCCACAAACAACTCAAGCACAAAGATCGAAGCTCCCAAGGTTTTTCTTGACAAGAGTCCTCGTATTGTCGCTTATCAGCTCAAGAGGCTGGATAACCAGCGTCTGCTGATGGTTGAAAGAAGAGCAGATGATGCGAAGTACATACCTGTTTATCAGGCGATCCTGACTCGAACGGGTATGTCACCGCAATACCGGCTTGAATCAATCGGCTCGCTTGCCAACCTTCAGAAAAGCGATCCTGTCGTCGTGGTTCTCTCAGCCATCGACCAGCTTGATGCTACGAAGCGGGAACAGCAACGCACTGCCGGACAATTGACCAGAATACTGCTCGACATCAAGTCCGAACAACTCCAGTCACAGACCAGCACACTTCTGGCTGCAACTCAGTCTGAAAATGCGTTTGTGGCATCGGCAGCCACTGCCGCTTTACTGGTTTCTGGTCAGTACGACAACAGAACTGACGAACTCACGACGAGCCAGGCTGGCAAGATTGCATTCCTGAAAGCAATCACCATGCTCCCTGACGCCAAACGGCGTGATATTTTTCGTCCGCGCGTAGTCGAGCTACTGGAATCCTCGTCAGACGCTCGCATTTCCAATGCAGCGATTCGGGCACTCGGATACATACAGTCCGAAGGCACGGACTCTTTCGCGCGACTGGCAACTCTCCTTTCTGATGACCAACTACGAATCGAGGTGATTCGCACAATGTTGAAAGTGCCGGCCAAACAACGCGATGCTGAAGCAAGCCTGAAGACGGCCAGTTTTCTTGTTGATCTTGCAGAACGCACACCGGCTGAAAAGCGGACAAGCGCAACATTCATCGATGCGATGCAGCTTGCAGATCAGTTGATGGCAGTCGTTCCATCAGAGCAGGCAAAGAGTTTCCGGGAACGTCTCAAGGCGGTCACCGTCCGTGTCATTCGCATCAAAACAGTCGAGGAGGAAATGCGATATGACATTCCTTACTTTGCGGTGGAAGCAGGGGAGTCTGTTCAGATCGTTCTTGAAAACCATGATTTGATGCCGCACAATCTTGTGATCACGGCTCCCGAAGCCTTGAAAGAAGTTGCTCAACTGGGCTTGCAGGTGGGGCCTAACAAGGGATGGAAGAACCTGCCCTATGTACCGGAATCCGACAAGGTGATTCAAGCGACAGGCATGGTCCCGGCAGACCAACAAACCAGCCTCACGTTCAAAGCACCGTCAACACCAGGGGAATATCCTTACGTTTGCACTTTTCCACAGCACTGGTACCGCATGTACGGTGTCATGGTTGTGGTGAACGACCTCGATGACTGGCAAAAAAATCCAACAGAACCCGCCAATCCGGTCGGCAGCAATCGCTCCTTTGTCCAAGCATGGAAAGTCGACGACCTGAAAAACGAGCTTGCCTCGGGTGTACTGGGACGATCACCAGAAATTGGAAAACGCCTGTTTGCAGAAGCTTCCTGCGGTGGCTGCCACAAGATGCATGGAGAGGGTGGTGTGATCGGACCGGAACTGACCGATGTTTTCCCACGCTGGAAAGGTGATCGTGTTGGCATCCTCCGGGAAATACTCGAACCCTCGCACAAAGTGGATGCCAAATACGTGATGCAACGTATCCTGACCGTCGATGGTCGCACTGTAACCGGCGTCTTGCTTGGAGAAGACGATGAAAAGGTCACACTGCTATCCAATCCCGAAGCGAAACAGCCCACGGTCATCCCCCAAGATGATATCGAGGCCATGGTTCCATCATCAGTTTCCATGATGCCCAAAGCTCTTTTGGATCAGTACACGAAGGACGAAGTTTTTGAAGTCATGGCCTATCTGGAAAATGCGGCATCGAATCCGAAACCGTGAGCCATGTTCAAGATCGCCTGCTACTACCATCCGCGTGAACAAGGTTTGTGAAAACCAACAGACACGAAGCTTTTGTCAGCTGGTCATTGGTCCAGCTTCAGGGCTGATGCAATGCCACGGTTCAGAAAAAATCATGTGCACGGACGAACCGCGGGATGGTCGATGACCCACTGCCTAAAATGCGGTTAACCAACGCACTTGAAATGGCAACAGCTGAATCCCATCTTCCGGCTGAATTCGCTCCAAGGCCAATTCATCGTGTACAAGACTCTCATCAATCAAACCGGATTGCACGACGCGCGGACTGGCGGTCAAATTGGCAACCACCGCCACCTGTTCACCGTCGTCAGCCGTCCTGACAAATCCCAGCAAGCCATCTCCTGGAAGTTGCAAGACCCTCATACTCGCCTTGGGATGGAAAGCCACTTGTTTGATCCTCACTGAGAGCAAGTGCTGGTACCCGTCAAAAACGCAACGCTGCAACCCATCCGGCTTTGCAAGGGCCTCCTCCAGACTCTGCCTCTCGTACTTATGACGATTGATGCGACGGTTCTGCCCTGTTGCCTGCACAGCGGCTGTATCATTCGGGGAACCGACCAGACTGTGAAAATAGACAGCGGGGATACCTGGCAATGCCAACATGATTGCCTGTGTGGCAAGAAAGCACCTCGCATGCTCCTCAGGATCGACTTTTCTTGCATCTGCAACTGCCTCAAGAAATGTAATATTCAACTCATAGGGACTGTCCGTACCGTCTGACTTGCGACGCGTACTGACTCGACCACCATGCGATCTGACAATCTCGGCCAGCTTTTCGACTCTTTGCGGTGACACGATTCCTTCCAGTGGACGAACACCGACCCCATCATGGGAAGCAGTAAAGTTGAAAAAGGTAGTCAAATCACTCGGCGGTTCTATTGTCGAAAGCCAATCCCGCAAGACAGTTGTGTCACAGTTGTGAATCGCATCCAGCAGCAGGGGTGGCAAACTGAACTGGTAGACCATGTGTGCCTCATCATCGCCATCGCCGAAATAGCTGACATTCTCTTCGTGTGGTACGTTTGTCTCCGTCAGCACCAAAGTCCCGGGAACCACCGCATCAAGCACGCGCCGCATCAACTTCACCGCCGCGTGAGTTTGCGGAAGGTGAATGCAATCGGTTCCAATTTCTTTCCAGAGAAATGCAATTGCATCAAGCCGAATGATTCGTGCACCGCGACGCGCATACTCGACAAGCGTTTCCAGCATCAGGAGCATGACCCGAGGATTCGCGTAGTTCAAATCCACCTGATCAGCACTGAATGTTGTCCAGATATGTCGTGTACCAGTCGCTGTTTCGAAGCTTGTCAATAATGGCAAGCTTCTCGGCCGCACAACCTCTGACAGATCCACATCAGGATTCTGGTCAATGAAAAAGTTATCGAACGCGGCATCACCTCGAAGGTAAGCCTGAAACCACTCATGCTTTTGTGATGCGTGGTTCAGCACCAGATCAAACATCAAATCAAAATCTCCACCCAGCTCCGCAATGTCCTCCCATGTGCCTGAGTCCGGGTCCACAGCCAGATAATCAACGACAGAAAAACCGTCATCGCTCGTAAAAGGACAAAAAGGGAGCAGGTGGACACAGCGAATCAGATTCTCGAGTCCATGATCCAGGAGGAATCGGCGCTGTGCCTGAAGTGGAGATGATCCAGTATCACGAACTTGATCAGCATAGGTGATCAGAACAACATCACGTTCGGACCAGAGTTCACATTGTTCTTCCGACGTATGCCCCGGCGTCATTTGTTCCAATCCCTGAATCAACTCATCAGGCAAATCGCCATAGATCTGCCGTATCAATTCAGCTGTCTTTGAATCAATCTTCATTCAACCGGGCCACACAAGGAGGAAGTTTCTGTTACTGCAGACTGACAAACACAGTCAATCCAAACAGAACGATCCACATCATCTCTGACCTACTGATGATCCCACCACAGGATCCACATCAGACATACTGCAGATGTACTGTATCTCTACTGCATCAAGAGTTCTGGCACTTTACAGGTTTTCTTGCCCCGTAAAATTGGTAACGAGAGCTCTCAACTTCCGCCTTAATACGCTGTAACTGAAGAACGCTTTGCCTATTTCGTAATTAAAATCTACCATCTCTTCACGATATTCGGGATCGTCAATGATGCGTTGGACTTTATTGACAACATCTTTTGTCAAGTAACCATCCATGGCGATTACTTTCGCACCCTTAGGTTCAATATCTGCCACAAAAATCGAATACCGATTCACGAGTACTGGCTTGCGGAAATAAAAGGCTTCCAGGAGAGCATTGCCAAAACCCTCGTAAATACTCGGGTAGGTGATGAAGTCGGCCTGTGAATAGGCATCTGCCAACGTGTATATCCGGTTGCCATCCTCTGTCAAACCACGACGGTCACCGACCTGATGATCACAAAGTCGCAGATCAACACCGTGTGCATCAGCCAATTCACGCAACACACTCAGGTACTCATTACCTTCGTCTCCGCTGGCGTGTGAAATCACCAGTTTGCATCGATCATTGTTCAATGCGGAGACAAGAGCGATAGCGTGTTCGATCCCTTTACGTGGAACTACACGAGTTGGCTGCAAGAACAGGATATCATCGTCGTCGAGCCCGATGTCGGACCGAAATGTTCTTGCATAGTCATCAACGGGTTCAGGTTCATTCTCGAAATCCAGTACATTGGGAACAAGAATCGATGAGACACCGCGTCGATGGGCAAGATCTTCCTGCGCAAACGAGTTGATGGTCACATTCTGGATCTGGGGCAGTGCAGGAGGAAAAGACATCCAAAGCAAATCGGTGACAGCGGAAACACTGAATCGATCACGCTCCCAGTAAAAGTCATGATGATGGGCGATCGTTGGAAATCCGGTCTCGGCGATAAAGTGGGTCAAAGCCACTCCAAGTGGAATGTTCATCGGAATGCACAGCGCATTCTGCACGATCAACAAATCCAGGTTGTACCGCCGTGTAAACTCATATAGCGTGCCCTTCAGATAATCTGCCAGCGCATAGATCCGCTGTGTTACGTCAGGTGTTCGGGTGCGCGTACCAAAAGCCCGGCGATTGATCCACTCGATGTCCGGATGCCCGAAGTAGGCGTGTGGAACGACCATCGACGTCTCTTCATCGCGGTCACTCAAGCCGGAATACCAGTGACTTACATGCCGATGATCCCAGAGCACCTGAGCCCATTTCGCACTCTCAAGTGAAACACCATCTGTACCTGAAAACCGCGTACCAACAAACCCAATCTGGACACCCATGGCGCGAATGAAACCTGTTCTGAAAAGCTATGTTGTACCTGCAAGACCTGATGATTTTTAACGCCACAGGTCACACACGCGAATCGTCAGCAATGCTTTTAGCTGATGGGTAGACACTCTGGCAACTGCATCAAGCTGGTAAGTACAACATCCGGAACCAGTCCCCGGCACCTGGAATCATCTTCCCGTGGCCGACAACTCCGTGAATCCCCCGCGAACCAAGCCGTTCGCAACCCTGCCTCCGATGCAGCCCAGACGTCATTAAGCATGTCATTTCCCACATAAACGGCCTCGTTGGGAAGAATACCTTGATTCAACAACCCCCGCCGCAGAACTTCGAACAACCTCGGCCCCGGTTTTGCCTGTCGATAGCGGTTGGAAAACACACATAAATCAAGACTGAAACCAGCGTCTTTCAGCCCATTGCAGTCCATGAGATTATTCATCAGAGGAAGAGTAAAAATCTGGGCGTTGCTGACAATACCTAGCGTGAAACCAGACTGTTTCAAGTGTTGCAGCAGTTGCACAGATCCTGGCATCGGCCAGGTTGGATTCGCCAACGCTTCGTATCTGGCTGCCAGCCTCACAACCATTTCGATTTCTGACGGCTCATTCGTCCATCCTGACTGCGTTAACACGTCCCGCCAGACTTCAACGATGTCTACCTCTGGTTTCACACAGTCGGTTGTTACCCGATCCGCGTTGATCCTCTGAATACTACGTTGCAAGTCTGCTGCTTTAGGGGTGGAGTCCAACCGTTCAAGCAAACCAGATTCTTCCAGACTTTGACGCACCAAAGAGTCGCGCCCACCGGTATCAGCCGATCCAACATCACCGCTTCCACTGATGAGCAAGGTCCCATAGATATCGAACACCACGGCTCTGACACCAGTTAGCTGCCGGAGTTTGGGCTTGATGGCAGTTTCTAAAGGCTGCATTTCCTCGCGATACTGCGTAACATTTTCAAGCCACGATTCGACACGCATTTTCACAGCAACTCCGTACGGCATGGAAAGAAAGTTCGAAACGCACTAATCAAGTCGATACCGCTTGGCATCGTGGTGTTCGACTCACCTGCCGCAGGATCATCGAGAACACTTTCATTTTCACAAGCAATGTTTTCCAAGCGAATCAACTTCTGGTAAGCGTGAAGCAATGATTCTCCAATCCTAGATGCACCATATACTTCTCGAACCTTTCTGGCATTGGACACCAGCACGGACTCAGAAAATCCCCGGTCCAAACGCGAGATAAGTGGTTTTGACAGTTCCATCGCGGCTCTTTCAAATCCATTGTCCGCTGCCATGCGTTTGAGCACCTCAACCTGCCGAGCAGGGGTAAGTCTGGCGAAGTCAATGGTGCCATCCCTTTCATCCAAGGATTCGGGGATTACCGGCTGAAAATCTTTCGGCAATGCCTTCCACGCTCTCTTCTGGGCAGCCAGAGTTTCCTGTTCGCATTCTGTGATCCATGCCTGATTCCCGGGAATCGGAATCGATTCATAAAAACTTTCCAAATCGAGTCCACCACACTCAAAGTCATCCGTTACCGTTGGCAAACGTCGTGCGATCACACCACGGTTCAACAACCAGGGCTCAAGGAATGCCATCCCAAATCCTTCGGCAACACTGGTGGACACTACATAATCCGCCGCCAATACATTCTGCAAAAAGGAAAGACCAGGTTTTTCTCCCGCATCAAAGACTGTCCTCGGTGAAACCTCAACAGCCACACGCCTCCAACGCTCATACGAACGCAACTCCACCGCTGTTGCCGGCTTCAATGTCAGGCCCAGATAACGATTTTCACCTGCCCAACGTCCCAGCAACAACAACTCACCAACATTTTTCCTGCGTATCCCACGAACCGGATAAAGCCCCCAACGCGCATCCTGAGGAAGCTTCATCACATCAATGACAGCCGCTCTGGCATCCTCACTGGAAAGAAGATCTCCTTGCGGCACAGCAACACTGTTGGGAATACAGTGCAACTGTTCACGATGAACACCAAGCTTTTCCAACACTCCTGCATCAGCTGTCGTCAGAGTGGCATACTGGATGTTATCGTGAATTGGATACAAATACCGGTCGATCTCTTTTCTATCTGTTGCGTTCGTTGCAGAGATCAAACGCTGGTAGTTTTCCGGGCGATTGTCCTCAGCAAAATCATGAACCTGAAGCAGAACTCGCCATCCATGAACTGCAAGTGAATGAAGCACTCCCGGAAGAGCAGTGTTCTTTCCGAGACTGTGGTTGTGGCAATGCAACAGCACATTTTCAGCATGCAACCCGGATTCGTTGAATCGAACCTCCAACTCATGCATCATTCTTTGCTGTCGCGTAGCCAAATCGATGACGGTTGAGTCATCGTCATCATAGTCAAATCCCTCCAGACCAACCCACTCTGTGTTCTTCAGAATTTCTTCTGAAAGCCCACTGATACGTTGTCCCGATGCTAGCACGATGCGTTCAAATTGCTGTGTCTGCAATAGTGCCCGCACATGGTTTTCGACCACTTGCGTGACCCCGCCACGTTCATAATGACAGTGAAGAATCACGACGATCACAAGTACACCATTTCAAAAAGCAGCGCTAGATGGAGCGTTTGCCTGCCAAAGGCTCGCGGTCTCAAAGACTACTTGTTAATCCAATTTCGGCAACCCGTCACATTTATTTACCGACGACACACGCGACATGCAAGCCTGCGAAATATGCATGTTGACTTCAACACATCCAATTCATGCACCTTGCTATACCAATCTGCGATTACATTCGAAACGCGCACAAGGAACCGTAAGTTACCGCCATTTCGAAATTCCGCTCACCACGGTGAGACCGGGGAGTGCCAACGAATGGGCACTGGTGAACAGTGCATTTCTCGATCATGCAAAGGCATCAAGCACAAAACGAGCGATCCGATGGAAAATCGATGCGTTTTCAACACTGACCCTTGCCTTTCCCGTCAAGCGAACCGGAAGTGGAGATGCGGTGGGTTCCACAAGAACGCGAACCTCATAAAACGGCTTGGTATCAAACATGGCACCAGAGGCCTCGAGCATGCCATTGCGTTGCAACGCTGGAGGGATGTCCTTTGTGGGCGAAACAGAGATTTCCGAGACTCTTCCACGCACCTCTCCCTCGGCATGATCATCCAGCAGCAGGTGTACCCGCTGACCTTGCCTGATCAACTCGACATCCTGTTGCGGAACAAAGAGAACAGCCTCCCGTCCAATTGGATCACCCACCAGACACACGGCCGTCCCTTCCTCAAACCATGCACCTACATTGCCATCATCCAGTGGAGTCCCGAACCAGTACTCCGGCTCACGTTCATCCTCGACAGGCTTCATCCGCTTGTCGGCAGCAAAAACTTTCCCATCACGAGGTGCGTTCAACACGAGTTGACCGGCCAACAATTCCCTCAATTGTTTTTCTTTCCTTGCTTCTTTCAAAGAACGTTCAATGACTGGAATCTGCAATCCAGCCTCACGATTCGCAAGGCGTCTCCGCTTCAATCCACTCAACTGGACTTCGAGTAAATCAACATGTCCACGAGCCTGTGCAAGCTCCAGCTCAACAGATTCATTCACGAGGGTCGCTATCATCTGCCCTGCTTCTACGACACTTCCATTATCTACCGATTTCACCAATCTTCCTCCATTGGTGACAAAAACCGTTTTCGCATCTGCCGGTTGAATCATCATGTGTGCCGTTGTTGTCCTGGGCAAGGGCACCAAACCAACGAGGATGACACCTGCAGTCAGCAAACTCATAAAGATCACTGGTCTGCGAATGCTGTAATGGCGATACCCGGCGTGACTTTTTGGTGGCATCATCACGGTTCGAACAACAGAAAGAAAGAAACAACCCATGGCCAACAGAACCAACACTCCAACGAGATCACCCATCTCATGCAGCTCGGCATATTGATAGAAGATCAACATGATCAACGCGAAGATTACTATCCGGTAGGTGCCACTCAAAATGCCATATCCCGCCAACAGCACATTCCGGATTGAAAAACCCGAATCCATGATCGTTGGCTTTGACCAGAGAAAACACTGAAACCACTCTCTCAAAATCCCTTTCGCCTCAGCCGAAAGGTTGGGGATTCCCGTCAGGTCAGAGAGCATGTAATACCCATCGTAACGCAATAACGGATTGCCATTGAACAAGATGGTGGTTACGGAACATACCAGCATGACGGTAACGCAAATGTCCCGGATTGGACCATCAAGCGTGAACGCCCAGATCAAAGTGGCAACGGAGGCCAATGTCAATTCCGCCAACATCCCCGCAGCCGAAATCAGAATCCGCTGCCAACGCCGCGGCAGCATCCAGGCGTCAGAAACATCGCAATAGAGGCACGGCACGCCGACGAGAAACATCAGACCGATTTCGCGGCACTCACCACCAAACCGTATGCAAGCGATCGCATGTGCCAATTCATGCATCACCTTCGTGATGGACAATACCCCAACCAAAATCAACAATCCTGTTCCTGCTTGCATCCCTGCCGCGGCACCGGCGAGATGGATGCTCAAGTTCCCAAAATTGACAACCACGACCACCAAGGCAACAAGCATCAGAAAAACCGCCAGCAGGAATGCTATTGGCGACAAGATAAAACCGAGATGATGGGATATTGAATTGAGGACCCGGTCGGGATTCACACCGGGAACCCGAATGGCGAGAGGATTCTTCCACCAGGGACGATGTGTGTCTGAACGGTTCATTGCGTTGGGTACACCACACCCATCCACGAGCAACAGACCTTTACGCCGTGCGTCAGCGAGGAAGCGGATGATTGAATCAACCGACAGGAACTGCGGGGCAAATCGCCTGTTACACTCCAAGGCAATCTGGGCCACAGTGCGTTTCCCATCCGCCAGAACAAGAATCTCTCTTTCCTGGTCATTGAAATACGAAAACGCGCGTGAAAGTGGGTCTTTGAAAACCCAAACGCGTTCACTGCCCATCCAAACCATTTTCTGGATCAGATCAGGCCGCAACATCAATCCGGAATTCTTGCTGTTCACTCGCTCACGCTTAAACTTGATCGCATCCCAGGCAAGACATCGAGACTTGAATTGTCAAACTCGACCCAAAAACGTATTTCGCCACTGACTGGCTCCAACTCGCGGCTGATGAATTTCACAATGCCATCACGTTCAACAGTACTATCCTGCGTACGCTGAATTTCCAACTGGACCTTTTGCCCTACACTTAGGCTGTCCAGTTGATCGGCTGAGATGAATCCCTCTGCCCTCAGGCGATTCAAACGGATCACCCGGATCACTGGCTCACCAGCTTTCACCCAGTCTCCCAACTTCCGGTATCGTTCCACCACCACACCATCAATGGGTGACCGGATGACCTGCAAGGATGACGCCAATTCGGCAAGCTTCAATTGGTGTTGCTGCAATTCTGCCTGCAACTCCTGTACACGCTGCTCAACTTTTGCTTGAGCCAATTCAAGGGTATACCGCTCAACTCCGAGCCGGTGACTGTTCGCAGCTTCCGCTTCAGCCTCTGCCTGCAACCCACTGATCACACGCTCGAATTCGGCTTGTTTGGTTTCGAGTACAGTGCGTTCAAAACTCAATCGCAGATTATCAATTTCGGATTCTGACACACTGTCAACAAACTGCCGACGCGCCTCCGTAGCACGCTTGAGTTCATTTTCGGCAACCAATTCCGCTTTCTTTGACGCCTGCACGCTGACATCATTCTCAGCCTTACGATCTGCGATCCGTTTTTTGAATTGATGTTCTTTGGCAAGCTGTTCTTCCTGCGCGAGTTTTTTTTCTGCAAGTTCTGCTGCCAAACCGCTTCTTGCACTCTCATTCGCTATTTCAAGGCGAGTGCGAGCCAGATTTTCTTCCAGCTTCAGCTTCCGATCATCCAATCTTGCAAGTTCATCACCTGCACTTACCGACTTTCCTTCACTCACCGCAATTGCCGCCAACGCTCCGTCTTGTGATGCGGGGACATCAACCGAATCAATCAAGACAACTTGCATGTCATCTACACGAACAATTTCAACAGCAAATGCATTCCTTGCTGTCCATGGCATGCACAGCAGCATCAGCAGCATCAGTCGAAACTTGACAACATTGTCCAACATTGACTTTCTCATGAAAAATTCTTCATTGCATCAAAACCACGGATTACTTCGATACCATTGAATCAAGCCCCGAAACAGCACAAAACCGAGTGGATACTTTCCACATTCAACCTGAGCGACAACAGTAGCTCCATTCCGCAATTCAACAGCCCGACTGACATTGACAGGGAATGTAGCCGTGACGATCGATTGACCATCCAAGCCCAGATTCGCAACACCAGCGATTTCAGCAATCTCTCCGTAATAGTCCTGAGTAGGATCAGAACGCAAGCGAAAAGAACAGCGGCATGGTGACTGCCGCTGCTGCTTCATCACGTAGTTGATGTTCTCCTCTGGAAGATCCAATTCAATCGTCCATCCAGCTGATTCAGAAATCACATCAAGCAGATACTGACCATGGCTAACCGGCCTGGATTCAAGTGACTGTCTCAAATCCCAACGGTCAACGATTCCATTCATGGGACTCTCGATGGTCAGGCCTGACTGTTGCTTGTCGAGTATCCGCAACTGTTCATGGAGGCCTTCGATTTCTTTCCGCAGGACCAACTCTTCGGATGCAATTTCTGCTTCACGCTGGCGGTTAGAAACTGCACTACTGCTTGAACGCATGGCAGCAAGGGAAACCAAACGAGTTTCAGCTGTCGCGAGTTCTCCTTCGACCGTTCGACGCTGCAAATCCAACGTCGGGCTACGCATCTGAACCAGCAAACTACCTGCCTTCACCGCATCTCCGTTTGACACAGAGATATCTGATACGATTCCTTCTGACGGTGCAAAAAGCCGGTGCTGCTCGGCGGCAACCACACGCCCCGATACAGACAAACGCAATTCCATTGGCACAAATAGCAGTGCAGCGGCCAAAATGAACAAGGCTGCAACTGACAACAGGAGTTTTTTCCGATTCTCAGGACTGAATAGCAGCGACGCAAGAAATCCCCAACCTGCATCGGTTCGTTTCAGAGCGTTAACAACAGCATCCTCAAGAGGCGAAAACAGCGTTTGCAGCTTTCGCGGAATCTGTTCATCCTCGCTACCGGGAGCCTGAAAGCTCTCCACCACAATCGCCGCTGCAGGCTGTTGGCCGTGCCGCGAACCCATCAACCGAATGTGGATCTCGCGAAACCCTGAATGATCACAATAACGGGACAATTGACTTGAAATACCCTCGTCAAGCTCCGCAGCACCACCGACCTGGTAATGAAAGGCATCCGATTCCGATAGCACGGTCTCAACCAATTGCTCCATCAATCGAACCTGCCTCGCACGACGGACGACTTTTTGGCAGGCAGAAGTTGTCACGACTCGAAAACGATTCCCTCGAGACTGCAACAAACTAACACGATCAAGTTGACATGCACTGGCAAGACAGGTCGCTATTGATGAAAACGAATCGCTCAAACCGATACCCTGGTTCAAGTCGCGAATCAACTCATCCCGGTCAGTCCGCTTGCTCACCCGTTTCTGCAGATTCCCGAGTTCCTCCCGCAATACGACAGGCATGGCAAGATCAAGCAGAACCTCTGCCAACTCGCTGATCGGTGCACGCAAACCGAATTCCGGGGCTTCCTCGAAAGAGAAATCAAGCTGCAAATGATGTCCTGGCTGCAGACTCTGACTGGCATTCAAACGCGAGCCAAATTCACCATCTGACCATTTGCAACGGGATGCAAAATCAATGGGATCATCATTGCCTTGTTCACCAGGATCGCCCGGATTGGAATCACCACCCGCTTCGCCATTATCCACTGATCCATGCAACAGGATTCCGCTTCGGGCCAACAGAACGAATTCATCACCCTGAACAATCGAGAGTGTGACAGCTGCGGCGCCTGTCGTCAGTCTTAAGCCCTCAACCAGATCATCGAAGAAGGATGGCGCATCTGGCCGGTTACGAGCGGCTGATTCCACTCGCTCGATCAGGGCTTCCGCATCTCTCCAGATGCCTTCGTTACGTGGCGTCGGCGTTGGCATGAAAAACTGGTGACAAATTTGCAAGTGGAAAGGCAACCATCGGGAAAATGATCCACTGGTTGCGAGCTGCTTCAACGTGGAACACGGCCTGTTTCACAAGGTTGTTAAGAAGTTACCGCATTTCCATCTGTTTTGATTGGACTGTCTGCAACGATTGGTACGAAAAAATCGATTAGTGGCGTCCCTACGGGCTGCGACAGCAAACACCGATGCGCACCTCTCATAGCAAAGCATGGCTTGAAATCTCGGTGAACCAAATCCCAACCCTCCTGAAACTGCGAAAAAAGTGGCAAACCTCCTTTGCCTTACTTGTGGCTTCAGTTGCGCTCTCATCTTTCCCCGGCTGCCGCAGCTACCGCAGCTTACCGGAAACGATCGGGAATCGGACGGATCAAATCGACCAATTGATGCGTTGTGTGGATGCCGGTGCCCCGGCTGAGCAGATCACCGAACTTCCCGAGGCCCCCTACAGCCTCAAGCGGCCAGAGGAGCTCGATGCAGCGACCTACCGGGACATGACGCTTGATGAAGCCATTCGCCTTGCCATTGAAAATGGCGAAGTTCTGAGGAAACTTGGCGGAATGATTCTGACTGACCCGGAGCGGATCTACACGGAACAGACTTTGCCTCTGCAAGTGACGGATCCTCAGACCGGGATGGAGGCGGCTCTGTCTGCTTTTGATGCGAATCTCTACGCCTTTGGGAAATGGCAAAACAACGACCGCAGATACAACAACCAGTTCATCAGTGGCGGTGCCAACGCATTCAAGCAGGACACCCATGATTACGTTCTGCAACTGTCCAAATATACGGCTACTGGTGCACAACTCGCACTTCGCAGCGTGACCGACTATGACGCCAATAACGCCACTGGCAACATAACGGCCAGTGCATGGCAAACCCAGTTCCAGGCCGAGATGCGACAACCTTTGATGCAAGGCGGCGGATTGACCTTCAACCGAATCGCCGGACCGGGTGCAGTTCCCGGCAATTACAACGGTGTGTTAATTGCCAAAGTCAATAACGATCTGACTGCTGCCGAATTTCGCCAACAATTACGTGACTACATCAGTGATGTTATCACCGCCTACTGGGATCTTTACTTTGCCTATCGCTCGCTGGACTCCAAACGTGATGCGTTGAAGCGCAGCCAAGCGACATGGCAGAGTTTCGATGCTCTCAAAAACAACAATCGCCGAACTGGCACCGACGAGGCAATGGCCAGAGAGCAGTACTACAGATTCAAGTCCGAAGTCAACGACGCCATATCCGGCCCCCTCGGTGTTCAGACAATGGAACGGAATCTTCGGTTACTGATCGGCATTCAAATCACAGATGGCATCCTTCTCCGCCCAGCAGACGAACCGAATGAAGCCCCACTACTGTTTGACTGGGATTCGATCGCAATTGAAGCCGTGCAACTGCGAAGCGAACTCCAGCAGACGCGTCTTAAAATCAAGAGAAGCCAGATGGAAGTTCTGGCAGCAAAGAACTTCCTGATGCCAGAGCTTGACCTGGTCTCGACTTATCGAATCCGTGGACTGGGAAAACAACTTGCCGGAGAAAACAGTGCTTTCCGCGAACTGGGTTCAGGTAACTACCAGGAATACGAAGCCAGTGTCGAATTGCGTATGCCGGTAGGATTCCGACAAGCTCATGCTGCCGTCCGCAACGCCCAGTTGCAGGTACAACGACAAAGAACACTGCTGCGTGAGCAGGAAAGAAGAATTCTCCGAGACCTGACCAACGACGTGGTGGAGTGTGATCGATCCTACGTGCAGATGCAAACAAACATGAATCGTTACTTGGCGGCGACTGATGCACTCAAGGGTATGGAAACTAATCGTGGCAATGGGTTGCCTATCAGTCTGGAACAGTTGCTTGACGCACAACGCCGTGCGAGTGAAGCACAAACCAAGTATTACCTCTCACTGTCACAGTATGCGATTTCGACAAAGAACGTACAGTACCAGCAGGGTACTCTACTCAATGCGATCCGCCTGATGGTGATTGACGAGCAACCCGAACCTGTGTCGCTAAAAGACATCATGACAGACGCCGATTCATCCATGACGGCTTCGAATCCATGAGGTGACTTTAACGAAAGAGTGACTGCCAGTGGAGTTCGCTGATTGAATGCATTGGAACGCCACGGGTTCTCGGGGGAACACCAGAAACTGACAAGCAGGAGAGTGTTTCACCCGACCATTCTTCGGCTAGATTCATCGTTTTCTGATGCCATGATCAAGTCACTTGCCTGGCGTCTAAACTGAACCATTCCAATCGCTCGCAATCACGGTCATTTTGAGAAGTCCATGACACCCGAAATCCTCTTCCAGCGATGTCAGGATCTTATCGGTTCAGAAGCTGAAGAAGTTGAACAGTTGGACGGCGACTCGCTGATTGGTTTTTTTCAGTCATTCCGGCCGGACGGGGCGGCGGTGAACGGCCTTTTTGACGGCATCTCCTGCGCCACAGACTTACACCATCGCTTGCAGAACCTTTACACGGCCGCAGGTGATGATCGTCGCCCCCAAGGTGGTCGTGATGCCTACTTTGTCATCCGCAAACCTGAACCACTTGATCCCGCTTTGGCAGAGGAACTGGCTTGTCGTTGGCTGGAAGGAATCTGTGAACTTGCTGAGTCGGTGAGCGAGCCACTGCTTGGCCAGATATTGCAGCCGACACCCAAGGTGCGAGTTCTTGAAGGCATACCGCCGAAGCACCCGAAGAACGAGTCAGAAAAATCTCAGCTGCTGATTGCAATCCAGAAAAACTCGGCTGAACTTGTTGAGAAGATCGATGCAGGACCCTTGGTTCCTCTATTACGGCCTGCATACTATTTCATCGCTTGCGATGCCATGCTCCGAGACTACCTGATGTGGCCGTTTTATGCTGAGGAGACTGGGCTTACTGACCCGCTGGAGGCCTACTTCGAGTTATGGCGGCACGGTGTGAAATACCGGATCTTCGGGGAAACTCAAATTGATTTGTACCTTCCCTGGCAATTGGACTGATCGGTGATGCTAAACTTGGGAGTTCACATCCATCGGTCTTCTTTACAATCCAGAGCATTCGATGTCGCGAATCTTTGTTCTCCTGAACCTTGCCATTTGTTCCCTCTTCCTTGCCGATCCCTGCAAGGCCGAGAACGAGCGTCCCAATATTGTTTTCATTTTTGCTGACGATCAGTGTTTCGAAACAATTCACGCGTTGGGAAACCCAGAGATACAGACGCCAAATCTGGACGAACTGGCGCGAACAGGCACCACTTTTTCACACGCTTTCAACATGGGATCGTGGAGTGGAGCTGTCTGCGTAGCAAGTCGCACCATGTTGAACACGGGCAGATTTGTCTGGAATGCAAATGCTGTCCACTCAAAATCCGAACAGGAGCGGCAAGCAGGACGTTGGTGGAGTGAGTACATGAAGAGTGCCGGATACCGGACTTACATGACTGGTAAATGGCACTGTAAGGCGAACGCTGAAAAAGCGTTTGATGTTGTCCGTGACATCCGTCCCGGAATGCCGAAAGCGAGTCCGGCCGGCTACAACCGACCCGCAGCCGATGGTACTGACCCGTGGTCACCATCTGACCCACGCTTCGGTGGATTCTGGGAAGGTGGCACACACTGGAGCGAAGTGATAGCCAATCATGCGGAAGACTTCATGTCGGAGGCAGCAAAAGACGATGATCCGTTCTTCATGTATCTCGCTTTCAACGCCCCACACGATCCGCGACAGTCCCCGGCCGAATATGTTGCCCGATATCCCGCCGATTCCATTCTCATTCCGGACAACTTCCAACAGCGATACCCTTATGCAAATGACATTGGATGTGGACCAAACTTGCGTGATGAACGCATCGCTGCATTCCCCAGAAACCATGAATCCATTCAGGTCCATCGGCAGGAATACTACGCGATCATCACACACATGGACGAGATGATCGGTCGAATCCTGAAAGCATTGAAAGCGACCGGCAAAGCAGACAACACATGGATTTTCTTCACCGCTGATCATGGACTGGCTGTTGGACAACATGGCCTGCTCGGGAAGCAGAACATGTACGATCACAGTGTCCGTGTTCCTTTCATTGTTGTCGGACCGAAGGTTGCCAAGAATCACGTCATCCAGGAAGCAATCTACCTGCAGGATGTGATGCCTACCGCACTCGAATTGGCTGGCGTAAGCAAACCAAAGCATGTTGAATTCAGCAGCCTTATCCCTCTTCTCAAGGGTGAGCCAAGCCGTTACCAAAGCATCTACGGCTGTTATCTTAAAAAACAACGAAGCATCCGGACGACAAACTACAAACTGATTGCTTATCCGGATGCAAATGTATTGCGGCTATACGATATGCAGAAAGATCCCTCTGAAAAGCATGATCTTGCTGGGGATGCCAGCATGAAATCCATCGTCAGCGAATTGTTCAGCCGCCTCATTGCCTTACAAGAAAAAATGAACGACGATTTGGACCTGCGGGCGATGGCACCCCAATGACATGCACTCCGCCAGGATCGACGGACATTGCATTTGCAACCGGCGCTGACTGGCCAGATCTGCAAGTTGTTTGGGAACGTACCGGCCGATATCAGAAATGTCTCGTCCAAGACGTGATCAGAGTTACTACCATTGATGACCCTCCATGCAGCCATTTGATATCCAAAGTCGGACCCGTTTCATTTTTGGCGAAGGTTCGATTTCCATGCTCGGCGAACTCGCCTCTCAATACAATCCCCGCTGTGTGCTGGTTGTGAGTGATCGTGGAATCATGGAAGCCGGACACGATGCAGCTGCGCTTGATTCGCTACGGAAAGCAGGGCTGGAAGTAGCATCTTTTCACGACTTCACTGAAAATCCCACGTCAGCGATGGTCGACGCCGGAGTCCGCAAGGCACGCGAAGTCAAACCTGACCTGTTGGTAGGCCTTGGGGGCGGTAGCAGTATGGACTGCTGCAAGGGCATCAACTTTGTCTATTCGTGCGGTGGAACCATTCACGACTATCACGGTGTTGGCAAAGCAACATGTGAAATGCTCCCGATGATTGCGATTCCCACCACCGCCGGCACTGGCAGTGAGGCGCAGTCCTTTGCCCTGATCAGCGATGCCGAAACACACACAAAAATGGCTTGCGGAGATCCACGTGCAGCCTGCCGCGTGGCGATTCTTGATCCCAATCTGACACTGACACAACCGCCGGCAGTATCAGCGCTCACCGGCATCGACGCCATCTCACACGCAGTCGAAACTTATGTCACCAAACGACGGAATGTGATTTCAACCACCTACAGCAGGCGCGCGTTTGGAATGCTGGCGAAAGGGTTCTCACGGGTCCTTGAACACCCGGAAGATCTGGAAGCCCGAAGTTGCATGCAGATTGGCTCCTGCCTTGCGGGCATGGCGATCGAAACCTCCATGCTGGGCGCGGCACACGCAACCGCCAATCCATTGACCGCACACCACGGTATCACCCATGGTCAGGCTGTCGGATTGATGCTTCCCGCGGTCGTTCGGATGAACGGGGAACAGCACGCCCCTTGGTATGCCGAACTTTTACGGGAAGTCGATCCACTCGTACCCACCGAGGAAGCACCAATGCGCCTCGCCGAATTGCTCACAAAGTGGCTTCAGGAAGCCAATTTAGCCACCTCTCTGGCTGAACTATCAATACCACCAGAGGGGATCGATCAGTTCACCGAGGATGCACTGAAACAATGGACTGGTACTTTCAACCCGATTCCACTCGATCGACAACGCATCAAGGCTCTTTATCGTTCAGTTGCCGGAGCAGAAACTGGGGTCTGATTTTGAGGTCTGCCAGACAAATTTGCGATTCTGGCCAGCCTCAGCAACAATAGGGGGGGGCAGGAGGTCCCAAGCTTTTCTTTATTTTTCCTCTCGAATCAGGTGTAGGTGCATCATGTCTTCTGCCACCGAAGGGACCTCACAGCCTGTCGACCCGACAACACAACCCGTCCATGGTGAGGGTGGCCGTTGGCGACAGGTTCGTTTTGAGGAACTCAGCAATACGCCGCTTACCGAACCAGTCGCGAAACCCCAAGCGGAATCGCAAGTTTCTTCCGAACACATTGAAAGCAAGCCACCCAAACTTCGTCTCGAACGTCGACAGCATCTGGAGCATCATTTAAAGAAGAGCCCCACTGATCTTGATGGCTACATGGAACTGGGGCGTATTTATCGTGCTGATGATCGACCGCTGGAAGCGAAACGTATTTTCGAACAGGCGAGACAGATCTTCCCAGACGACCAGGAATTGCTTTGGGAGTACGAAGAAGCCGTCTTGGCCCGCTCCTTGCAACAATACCGTGAAGTCAACGAACTTGCTTCACGACTGGATACTCTTGAAACAGACCGCGAACTCAAACGAAGTCAGAGTGATTGGGCTCGACGTCGCATTGAGGTATGCAGGGCAAGGCTGTCACGTGACCCGAGCCTTCACCAGTTGCATGTAGTAATGGCAGAGGCCATGTATGATGCAGAGATGTACGAAGATGCGATCAACACGCTTGACATGATCATCAATCGAGATGAGCTTTCGGCAGTAGCATTCCTGATCAAGGGACGGTGTCTGATTGCATCAGGAAATCAGCTTCAGGCGATGGTTGCCCTGCGTGCAGTAGCTTTTCGAAGAGCTGTTGTTGCGCCCTTGAAAACACGCATCATTGCATTGCAACTCCTGTGTGAAACGGCGGAAAAAATTGGCGTTGGCCTTACTCTTGCAAAATACAGGCAGCACCTTTCAGAAGCGGAACAGGAACTGGCGAATCTTGCGACCGCCCAGAAGTAATTCCGCAATCACTTCCAATCCAACCATTCAGCAGACAAGCCATGAACCAAGCCATCGTCGACCCGGAACAATTGCGGCAATTTGCAGCACATCTCCATCGCTTCTCAGAAGAGATCAAGAATCTGTCCAGCAATTTGTCTGGACACATGAATCAGTTGGAACAGACCTGGCGTGACGAACAACAGCGGAAGTTCACGGATGAATTCAACTCACAAATGCAACAGATGGGGCGTCTGATAAAAGCGAGCGAAGAACACGTTCCCTACCTACTTCGCAAAGCCGAACAAATCGACGCTTATCTGGGACGCTGACCCCGTGGCACAGAGTAACGTCAAAAGTATCGAATCGCTTGAGGCTTTTCATGCTGGGCTAACCCGCCTTTCAAGCGGCTGGGAAGATTCAGTTCAGGAAATACGCATGCTCATTCAACGAGCAGAAGCTTACTTTTCGGAAGATAGACCACGTTACTGGAGGGATCAGACACGCATTGCTGAACGAGAGCTGAATGAAGCGAAAGATAGTCTTGCCCAAAAACGTGCCGCAGCTCGTCCCGGAGACCGCCCGCCGGCGACCGAAGCTTCACGCAAAGTTCAGATGATTGAGAGAAGACTCAGAGACTGCGAATTGAAACAAAGGCAGGCAAAAGCGTGGTCAATCGAAATCTCACACCAATGCAATCAGCTTCTGGGGCCACTCGCGGATTTAGCAGAACACTGCGAACACACCCTTCCCGCCGCAGCGAGGGAGCTTCGCCAGTTGATCAACGAACTGGAGAAATACTCGGAACATGGAAACCGGGCCCCCTGATCGGGTTTTGACTTGTCATACGCTATCCAGCGGTTCAAAAATGGTTCAAAATCCACTCCGGCTGGTGCAATCACTGAAAAAGTGCTTTGCCCGACCAATCAACCTGTCCCCGATTCGTACCCAAATTCGAACCCTTCACCACGCTGAATCCTCCATTCATGACCACGCAAAATTCCAACATCTTCGATCGCTTGACTGAACACCGTGGAGCACCGGCAGAAATGCTGGATGAGATGGTCTCGCATTTTCGCGACACACGAAGTCCGATGGAGCTTTTCGAAGCCCTGAAAATGCGGATACGGGACAAATTGGGGCTACCTCTTGTGTCGAATGACAATGAACCGTCGCGCCCTGAAGATGTTGAACGTCAATTGGAAGTAGGACTCCTGGATGCGTGTCGGGAAACGGGCACGATGCTGTTGGAAGATGGCAGGATCGGCGAAGGCTGGATGTACCTGAGACCAACAGGCGATTTGCAGCTCGCAAAAGACTTGATTTCCAGAATTGATGTCACGGAAGACAACTACGATGACATGATTCAAGTCCTGCTGCACGAAGGGATTGATGTTGCTCGGGGGTACCAGACCGTGCTTGATCAACAGGGCACATGCAACAGCATCACCCTTTATGAGCAGGCTCTTTCCAATCGCAGCAAGACTGATCAACAGGCCGCGGCAAAATGCCTGCTGAACCACCTTTACAGCGAACTTTGCGAACTGGTGCGGGGTGACATTTCAAGACGGGAAGCTCCCGCGGGCGACGATGAAAGCCTTGCGGAAATGATTGAGAAACGACGCTGGATCCTATCAGACGGCGGCTACCATCTGGATACCACCCATCTTTCATCGACCGTCAGAATTGCTACAGTTCTGGAGGATGAAGACAGTCTTCGCAAAGCATGGGAACTCACGCAATACGGCCGTCGGCTTCATCACCAGTTCCAGTATCCCGGCGACGAACCGTTTGTTGATTTTTACCCTGCTTACACTGCATTTTACGCGGTATTGCTCGGTGAGAATGTCGATGCCGGCCTCAAATTATTCGAACGCAAAGCCCGTTCTGTTGATACCGCCGAACATGGTACGGCAGCTGTTGAGACTTACGTTGATCTGTTAGATCGAATCGGTCGCCATGAGCAAGCGATCGAAGTTGCCATCGAACTAGCCCCCAAGGATCTGCCGCCGCAAAGAATTGTACCTATGCTGATTGAGATCGCTCAGCGCATCCCCGCAAGCGATGATGAAAATGGCTGGAGTTCAATCCTTGAATATTGCCAGAATCACAATGATGTTCTCGGCTACGCAGCAGTCCTACACGCGTCAGGGGCAAGCAGCGATTGAAGCAGTCAGTCACAGGTACATGCCGACAAAACCGTCAGCTGAATCACTCTGCGCCTGAATTGCCTGAATACGCGCCTCTGTCTGAGCCAAATCCCCAGCGTCAATGTAACGGTCAAATTCTACCAGCACCGCATGTTGTACGCTTTCAGAAAGAAAACCGACAACCGGTGCATTCAGCCATCCACAAGTCTCATCATCAAGTTTCACGCTGATATCAACAGCTTTGGTTTTTCGGTCATTCTCACCGGTCATCACCGTGCCCTCGAACGAAAAGCTGACTCGTCCAGATCCCGGATCATTTGTCAGGTGGTAGCTACACCGACCACGATGAAGATAGTAGGTGTTATGTGAACCATGTTTTGCCATTGCCTCTTTGACGCGCAAAACGAACTGCTCATAGACCGGTGACGCATCCACCGGAACATCCAAACGCGTTACGCTACGCAGTGGCAGACAATCAAATTCTATCTCAACCCATTGACCGGACATTTTCGCACTCTGGCTAGAAAGTTTCATTCCTGAGCCGGTTTTCGATCCCATGCGCAAAGGACTTCATGAACAAGTCCTCACAACGGCTCAGGACTCATGTTACCGAAATTCGCAAGTCCTCGCGATGGATCTCCACATTGGAACAGCATGCTTGAGACACAGTAACTGGGCACAGCCAAACGCATGAGAGGCTAGAGAGTGGCCCCGGATGAACTCACGTTGCAATCACAAAGACCGGGGAAAGGGCCAATACCGAAAGAAGCCGGAAACAGAAACAGCGATCCCGGGTCGGTGGTCCTACCGGACAGGTCAGGCACAGAAACGGCGGAGAAGTCCCGACCGCTTTGCCAGAAGCATCACTAGGGTGTCCCAGTCAATGCATCAAGTTCACGTTCAATCTTCAGGTGTTTCTGCTCGATCTGTTGTTCCAGTTCGGCGTTTTCCTGTTCCAACCGGTTCATTTCAGCGTACATTGCTTCCGCCTGCACCGCGAGCTTTTCTGAATACTCACGAATTGAATTGTGTTCCAGCTCGAACTGTTTCAGGTCCTGCTCAAGCTTGTTTTTGACATCCTGGTTGTTCACCAGCATTTTCTGGGTTTTCTCAAACATCTCAGTGAGTACCGCCTTTTCAGCGGTAAGTTCCACCTTCTTGTCCGCGAGAGTGACCAGATTGAGACGAATTCGTCGGAAAAGGAAACCATAGTCATTGAGTGGCCGCAGGTAGTAATCTCCAAGTTTTTTTGCCACACCCAATTCAAGCAGTTCATCTGCGCCCTCTTTCTTCATCAGGACAGGCTCACTGTCCTTTGAGAAAGTGATGTAACCATCATTCTCAGCATATTGCAGGGCAGCATCCAAGGCCCTCCCATTGCCGTCGAAGAATCCCCCATCCTCCAAGGCACGTTGCTGATCAGGACTGTCCACCTGGATTTTGTGAGTCTTGGTGAATTCCAACTGAACCCAATGTGTCTCTGGTGGATCATCCGTTTTCTTTGCCCGTCCATCCTCCAGATAAGCAAGCTTTGTACTTTCGGGAGCATTGGGCAGCAGGCTTTCTACCAGCTCTTTGTCAACGCTACCCAAGCAGTTCCCCGTCTCCGGAACATCCGAAGCGAGAAAAGGTCGATGACCGTCAGGAGGAAGAAGTTCGCATAACAGCCAACTGCTTGCTGCACCCTGTTCGATATATGCGATTTGTTCCGCATCCAGCTTTCCTGCTGGTACCAGAGTCGCCTCGTCCGCGTTACTGGCCTGCACAATGAACTCGCCAAGGTAGAACGTCGGAACATTGATTTGATCGTCATTCGGTGTCTCGGCAAACCCGTACACCAAGGTTTGGTCGGGCACCAATGACTCCGCATTTGCATTTTCAGGAGGCTCACCCGGTTGACCGGCGAGATTGTCGACGGGTGGCGGTCCCAGCAGAATGGTCTTCGGGTTGCCATTCAGATTGCTGCTTTTGTACTGCAAGTTGCGCCATCGACGTCCGGCCTCCAACGCCAAGCCAGCCAGCTCACTCTGAAGCTCAAGCAGACCACCGCTGGGTTCCGAGTCGGCACCAACAGCAACGCCACGCTCGATTTCCTGTGTTCGCGCACGTAGTTCAACCACTCGCTTTTCTAGATCTTCCTGCACTTTGTGCCAGGCGGAGCGGCTTTTGAGCACGACAGCCGTCGGAAACAGGAAAGCAATTGACAGCAGCATTGTGAACACAACGGCCACAATGTTGAACCATCGCCAATTCGAGGCGGCTTTCCAAACGACGACAGCAAAGCCGACCAACAGAAGGAACAGCACACTTGCGAGAATTATGTCAGGAAGACTCATGTTCGCTTTGCAATCATCACGGCAAGAGGTGGAGATACTTCTTCTGAATCGGCATCAGCACACCGGTATCAACGCACTGTTTCTCAGAGGAGAGGCAAAAAGCCTATAAGAGATAGTAAGTTGGGCTATTTGTAACGTCAAGGATTTCTCGGTAAGCACACGGAAAGGAGGACTTATTTCCCGGAGTGACTCACCCCCCGATCAATGGGTTTCACAGAATTGAAGTCTCCCAGTCGGAACAATCGTCAGTCTTGACCTAGATGGCGCTTGCAGAACGTCCAAACACAGGTGGAGTGTATCGCACAAGGCATATTGTTGGATTAATCCGTCGAACCGGCCGAACTGATTAAAGCGGGGATAGCCGAATTCTGAAGGCAAACCGCTTTTACCCGACGAATCGCAACTGTTCAGCGGTCATCCAACTCATGCAACGACCTCATAGAATCCGTCTCAAAACATCACTCCTGATAGTACTGATCACATGTACGGTAACTGGATGCCACAGGCAGTATTACCGTAAGCAGGCCGATATGGAGGCCTATCAGTTGATGGACGAGAAGGCCACTGCCGTTGCCAGACCGCCCAACGTGCCACTGAGAATCGATGTCGATCGCCGAAGTCGAATGTTCAATCCTTTTGACCTCGATTTCCAGCCGATGCCTTTGGATGATCCTGCTTCCTATCGATACATGCAGTGTGTTGATGGGCGCCGTGGTTACCCACTATGGGAAGCTGCGGGACTGACCAACATCGCCGAAAGCCCTGACTGGTGGCAATTTCTGCCACTGAACGAAGACGGGGTGCTTGTGCTCAATTCCGAAAATGCAACCCAGATTGCTCTGCTGCAGTCACCCCAATATCAGGAGCAGCTCGAGCAACTTTATTTTACAGCTCTTGATGTCAGTGGTGAACGATTCCAGTTTGACACACAATTTTTTGGCGGTGCCCAGAGCAGACTCGGCACGGATCGTGGCGGTCCAACAGAACTGACATTGGCAGATCGAAACATGAGGATGCGTCGCAATTTTGCGACTGGGGGAAATCTCCTCGTTGGTCTTGCCAACGAAATTGTCTGGAATCTGGGTGACTCAAGCGCGAATACGACCGCCAACGTACTGGACTTCACTCTTTTGATGCCACTCCTGCGCAACGCCGGCCGTGACAAGGTGATGGAAGGCCTGACGCAATCTGAACGCGACCTGTTGGCAAGCGTTCGAGCATTCGAAAGATTTCGAAGAAGTTTTTACCTCAACATTACAATTGGAAGTCGACTTTCAGCCAATGTTCAAAGTGCAGCAGGAAGCCTCTCATTGAGTCCCTCGGGCTTTGCATCCGCGGGCGGATTCATTGGCCTTCTGCAAAGCAAGCTTCAGATTCGCAACACGGAAGAGAACATCACGCGTCAACGCGAACTCCTGCTGATTTTCGAAGACAGCCTGATTGAGTTGTTGACGACTATCCCCGAATCATCGCGCATCGTTAATCAACGCTTGCAGGTTGCACAAACCCGCCAACAACTGACCAACTCTCTGGACAGCCTGGTTTCACAGCAAGCCAGTTTCCAATTGAGTGTTGATCAATTCCTTCGAACGCTGGGCCTGCCACCTTACATCTGTGTCGAACTTGATGATCCGATTCTGAGTCAATTTGAACTGATTGATCAACGATTGCTCAGGCGGCGAGAAGAACTGAGCATTCTGCGCAACAATGTTGGCGAACTGAACATATCAATCCTTGAGCAGAGCGAATTCAAAATCGACGAAGATACAGGACTGCCTGTCTCCCAAATCGAATGGACTCCACAGCTCGCTGAGTCACTTGAAAAGCTCGAAGCTGAACTCGAACCGCTTGAACAATTCCTTCGGGACATCATCAAAATCGATTTACCGAAGGTCGCGCAGGACATTGTCGAACTGGAGGAAGCAATTCCAGTACGGAAAAACCAGGCCGAAAGTCTGAAAGCACTTTACAAAGCAGAGCAGGGTAGCATCTGCGGTCTGTTGAATGTGGCCGACATTGATGAATCCATTTTCGATACCTCGAAACTCGAGAGCGTGCTGGCAGATTTGATCGATGACCGTCAGCAACTGGAAGACCGGCTGGTTAAATATCTCAAGAAGCTAAATGAGTTACAGAAGTCCTTCAAAGCCATTCAAGATTCAGCACCAGGCAGCGTCGATCCACAGGAACTTGCACGTCAACTGAGGGATACGGTGATTCTTGCATCGCAGGATCTGGTGGCAGATCTTGGGAATGACGTACTTGTTCTCCAACTGCTACAGGCACAAGCCAGAACCGAGAGCGTCGTGCTGCCCGAAGTCAACATTACACCGGAAATTGCCTTTGAAATTGCGAGAAGAAACCGGAGAGATTACGCAAACGCACGTGCCGCTTTGGTTGATTCATGGCGTCAGATTGAAGTGGTTGCAGATGATCTGGAAAGCGAATTGAACGTTGACATACGCGGCGGCATCGGGACGACCGATGTCAACGCTCTGGGAGTCAGCAAGACTGGGAATCTGGACGTAGCATTGCAGTGGGATGCCCCGATCACAAGGTTGGTAGAAAGAAACAATTACCGCCGAATTCTGATCAGTTACGAACAGAGAAAGCGGGACTACTATCAGTTCGAAGATGCCATTTGGCAGACGCTACGCGCGGAGATACGACAACTGATGCGTGACCGCCTGCAATTTGAATACGGTCGCAAACAGGTTTCTATCGCTGCTGACCAGATCGAACTCAACGCAGACTTGAGGGACTTGCGGGAAGCCTCGGGTCAAGCCGGGACAGGTGCCTCTGTCGCTCGCGATACGATTCAGGCTCTTAATGCTCTGCTGTCCTCGCAAAACCGTCTGCTCAGCATCTATGTGAACTACGAAACCGTAAGGCGAAATCTTGACTTCGATTTGGGGACCATGGAATTGACGCCAGAAGGCCTCTGGATTGACCCGGGTAAGATCTCGCCTGAAACAATGCTGCAATATGCAGGGACAACACTCGACGGTCTGATTGACTGTGGTTGCAACGATTGCGGTTTGCAATACAACCCCCTTCCTCGTGAACCTGAATTCAGTGCCCCTGTATACAAAATCAGCCACGATCAACCCATCACTGTCGATGGCATGCCGATCGAGGAAACACCGCCACTGCCTGGAAACGGCGAGGATTCACCCACCGAAGCCATGCCATTGCAAACATTGGAACCCGCAGACATGCCGATTCCAGCTGAGATGCCCCCACCAGATTCACTGAAACCAAGACTTCCTGAAAGATCAGCAGATGAAGGTAATGGCACCATTGGGCGGAAAAACCAGACACTCAGTCATGGCCAGAAGCCGGAAAACGCCACACCCGACGAAGCAACGTCTGATCCTGATCCTGTGCAGTCACCAGATAAATCCAGCCTGAACTCCCCGAGCCTGCCTGAGTTACCGGGGACTGACGAAGACCAGTAGCGGATGTAGAAAACCAAACCGCTCATGCTGCAGGCCAGCCTCAACGCTCAAGTCGTTAAAAATGACCTGAAAAACTTCTTTTGGGTGGCATACGATCGCATCCCAATTGCGATCGAACTGGCATCTGACAGTGACAATTAGTTTGCTGATACCGTCGTGATCTCGGGCAGTTCGACACGGCCCAGATCGCAACTCCGGATCCTGTGCTGCTTACGGCAAAATCAATTGAGGTGGGTGTTACAAAGATGTTACCCCAAGCTCATATGATGGCGCCTAAGATTTCCTGTGAGGGCAAAACAGTTAGCCACAATCTCACATATGAAACAGGAAGTCCAAAATGCAAAAACAAATCTGGCTGTGTTCGTTGATCATCTTTGCGTCATTGCTTCAGTCCAAGACGGAAGTATTGGCATGCGGGGACTACGGAACAACTTCCGCGGAATTTGAAGCACAACTCATGAAGCATTTGACAGATCGCATGCTGTCTCTTACTGCGATCCGAAATCCAATGCATGATCAGTGGCAGGAAATCACACGGATAACTGAGCAACTCAGAACGCTTGGTCAACCCGGCTTGAACGCCATCATCAAGTCTCGCAAGTTTCACGCTGATCAAGGATCAGAGACGTTTCAATTAGACCGTCTGGACAAACAAATTGACATCATTGCCGGTCAGAAAAATGCGCTGGCATGTCAGTTGTTCTGGCACAAATCTCTGGCAGATGCAAAAGCTCAGGCAATCACACTCGGCCGCCCGATTCTCAGCCTCCGGATGCTTGGACATCTGGATGAGGACCTGAGCTGTGCCAATAGTCGTTTCTTTCGGGAGATTCTCTATGCAGATGATGCCATTGCCGAATGCCTTCGTGAGAACTTCGTCTTGCATTGGAAGCCTGTCTGTGACGTTCCCGTAGCGACCATTGACTTCGGAAATGGCAGAAAACTTCGGCAGCCCATCATCGGAAATAGTGTCCATCTTGTGCTCACAGGAAAAGGTCGGGTCGTGGATGGATTACCGGGGCTGGTGACTCAAGTAGAATTCATGAGTTGGCTGGATTCCGTCTTCAATCTGCACGGTTCAATTGATCAACTACCTGATTCAGAGCAGAACACACACCTGCAGGCTTGGCACAGAAATCGGGCACAACTACGTCGTCAGAGATCCGAACTCGCGATCCACCCTGATGAGAGTGTTGCTGACTTGAATCCACTTGATCCAAAATGGCATGATGCGGCAGGCAGAAACACGCGTACAGCGGATTCACTCAAAACGATCCGACTATCAGAGAGCACATCCCTTGCCTCGGCAGCCATGCGTATTGCACCGCTCAAAATGGCTGCGGAATTACCTGTTTTCCGAATGGTTGATTCGGCAGGCCCGCGAGTTGAGCAGGACTCACTCTTCAACCTTTATGGGCTTCAAACGAAGCTAGATGACTGGTACATCCAGAATGGTACTCCCGGCAACTATGAACAAATCACCAACAGAATCTACAAAGAACTCTTTCTGATGCCCCTCGACGATCCATGGCTTGGGCTCTCACCTGAGGACAGTTATATGGCTCTCGACAACAAAGGGCGACATCTCCCTGAGCATCCGGATATTTCAGCAATTCAAGCCTTGAACCCGCAAGCCAACTAGAAAAAGATGTGATTCAGACATTCCTTTCAATCGGTACCCATCATGTCAGCTCCGTGCATTCTGACCATCGAAGACGATCCTGCAATCAGACGTGGAATCGTTGATTCACTCAAAGCGACAGGGCATGTTGTATGGCAAGCTGACCGGGCCGATACCGGAATTGAAAAAGCACTCAGCAAGCCTTGTGACCTCGTGTTGCTCGACCTGGTTCTGCCTGGTGGTCATGGCCTTGACGTGCTTGCTGAGATACGAAAGCAAAAACCCACGCTTCCGGTCATTGTTCTGACGGCGAAAGGCGAGGAACAGGATCGCGTCAAGGGACTTCGTCTTGGGGCGGAGGACTCCGTGGGCACGCCATTCTGTGTTGTTGAACTTCTCGCGAGGGTCGAAGCTGTACTCCTCCGGTCCCCGGCGCGTTCTGCACAACACCCCTCCATCACTTTTCCTCTCGGAAAAATCAACTGGGACAGTCGGGAAATCACATCGACAACCGGCTCGACTCATGTGCTATCCGAACGGGAATGTGCACTTCTCGATTACCTCAGCAGAAACGCAGGCAGGACGATCGACCGCAATGAACTCCTGCAAGGTGTATGGCAAATCGAAGCAAAGGGTGTAACCACTCGCACCGTTGACATGCACATCGCCAGACTGCGAGAAAAACTGGCACCTGCATGCGGCGCCGCCGAGGCCATCAAAACCGTCCGCGGCAAGGGCTACATGCTTGACTCTGACCTTGTCGAATCCACATGACGATCAAACAAACTGCCGTTCAAAAGCTGACACGTCCGAATTCAATCTGGACCTCATTCACACTGATACTGGCTTGCATCATGCTGGGACTGATCAGTCTTTCCGGTCATGCCCTGCGTTTGAGTCATGCATCAGCAGAAAGCCAACAACGCGAAAAGATGCAGCAGGAAATCGCTCTCGCCTTGTGGCGTCTCGATTCCGGGCTACCCAACTACATCGCAACGCTGATCGATCCACCAAAAAGTCAACCCAATGAAAATTCGTACCGGCTTTTAATCAAGAAAAGATTCAGTATCCGGGAATTGAAAGACGCAACAAAAGCAGAAAACAAGCCTGTCTTCGTTCTGCCACGGAACAAAGAGAGTGAAGAAAAACTGGAAACCACCCTGGTGGCTCTCGACCACGTTTCAGCCAGTGCCGTGATCAATGTAGTGGATCAAGTGCTGGCTGACGGCAGCCAGGATATCGAACAGGAAGTCGCCCAGAGCACCTACACGAATGAAGTCAATGTATATGCCACCAACCTGCAACAAAGTGTTGATCCAGACCTTGATTTTGAATCGCAATTACCCACGAGTGACCTGGAATTGTTGAACCGGAACATGCTGGTTCAACAACAGGTCGCTTTCAATTTCCAGGAACAGATGGCGCCCGAACAAACGGGTATCGAACGTGCTGAAGCGGATAGCGGGCAATCCCCGGAAAGCCGATGGAGCAGATCTGGCAAACGTCTCATGACTGTCTGGGTTGACGATCAGCTGTTCATCGTGCGTCCCAAACAAGGCAATACCGATGTACTTGACGGCGTATGGGTTGATTGGCAGGAACTGAAATCTTCCATGGCCGAGAACATTGCCGATCTGCTTCCAGACGCCGATTTTCTTCCGGTTACCGGAGACGACAATCTTGATCCCTCTGTTACGCTTGCCTCGCTGCCAGCCCGACTTGTGAGACCGACAGTGCGCCCGCTTACAAGCGTGTGGTCACCGACTCACAACGCTTTACTGATTGCGTGGATAACACTGATTGCCGCTGCTGCAATCGCAGCAATCTTCCTCAAAAAGATGATCGCATTGAGTGAGCGGCGTGCAACTTTCGTTTCGGCAGTAACCCATGAACTGCGAACTCCCCTCACGACGTTCCGGCTCTATACAGACCTGCTTGCACGTGACATGGTCACTGATCCCAAGGATCGCAAAGAATACCTGCAAACCCTCAGGCAGGAATCGGACCGTCTTACACACTTGATTGACAATGTACTTCGCTATTCCAAACTTGAGCGAAGCTCCGCTGTTCCTGCAACTGAAATCATCACACTGGCTGATTGGATCGACCGCATAGCACCGCGATTGAGCGACCGGCTTCGACAGTGTGATTTGACACTGGACATCAGTTCTCGATCCTCTGGGCAGTGGAAAACTGACCCGCCCGCGATGGAACAGGTTCTATTCAATCTCATTGACAACGCTGCCAAATATGCAAAACCAACCAGTGATCCAAGAGTCCACCTGACTGCAGCAATCACTGATGGCAACGTTGTAATTACGGTATCGGATCACGGTCCGGGCGTTCCGGAAACCATGCGTGCCAAGATTTTTCAACCGTTCAGTAAATCTGCAGAGCAAGCTGCGGAAACGGCAGCCGGAGTAGGTCTTGGGCTGGCGTTGGCAAGGCAAACGGCACATGCCCATGGAGGCACCATCAGCTATGAATCGACCTCCAACGGAGGTGCCACCTTCATTCTTCGTACACCCACCGGACTATCAACCACATGAGTTCGCTCATCCACTTGGCCATGCTGAAACACAAATGTAGAAGACAGTAACGGCTTGCCCCCGAACATGCTGCATTAGCCCAGCACTTGGGCACGCAAGTTGGTCAGCAATTCAATTGCTTGACCGATTTCAGCCAGTTGTCGTTCAGGGTCCTGTGGAATTTCGCGTTCGATCGTCAGTGGTCCGTCGTATCCGATTTCCTTGAGAGTCTGAAGGTACTTCTCCATCCCGACGTCACCCTTGCCCAAGGCTACCTCTGCTCCCCAGGTCTCTCCCGGCTGGTCACTCCAAGTCCCGTCCTTGCAATGGATACTTCGAACATGGGCACCAACAGAACGTAAAGCCTCAATCGGTTCCCCCGTCCCGTAAAGAATCATGTTGGCTGGATCAAAATTGATTTTCAAATTCTCACGGTCAACTTGTTTGATGAATTCCAGTAGCCCTTCGGCAGTTTCCTGGCCAGTTTCCAGGTGCAGAAACTGCTGATGCCCGGCACAGTGATCACAGAGCTGCCGGGTCACATCAACAATATCTGCGTATCCATCAGCCTCCGGATCATGCGGAATAAAACCAAGATGCAAAGCAACCGTGTCACAACCCAGCCAATGGGCAAAGTCTGAAATTTCCAGCATCTCCTGCAAACGCGATTGCCTCGTATCAGCAGGTACCAAACCCACAGTCTGCACGACGGTAGGGATATCGGCGTAGCTCTCACCTTCAAATCCGCCAAAAACGGCTGTGCATCGAACCCCCATCTGATTCAGCTGCTCACGAAAGGCTTCAGCCGATTCCTGATTCCTTTTTTCAGGACTCGGTGCATGTAGCTGAATGGTGGGAACCTTCAATTGAGCAATCACATCCCAAGCAACTCCCAAGCCCGCATCAACGGAAGCGAAAACACCAATCGGCCAAGAATCCATATTCATACTCTGCTCTACAAGTTTCATCGAAAGTCAACGAATGCTCAGGGTAATGGATTGGAAACCCCGCAATCAATCACGGGCAGCCACCAAAACGGGTTGCGGGAGAGATTTACCCGTAAAACGGCCAAAATCAGACAATTCAACTGTCGCCGAACCAGATTGTCTGTTCGCCCAGCCAACCGGTCTCAGACCGACAGTGACAGCCGCTCCACCTCAGTTCGTTTCCCAACGCACCGCCAGAAATCTGGCAGCGAGTAAAAACGCAACTCCACTGACCAATAGCACTGCCAGCTGCGGTGCAAGCGCCTCGACAGGCAGTTCCCGCCAAAAAACCTTGGTGTAACCATCTAACGCCCAGGCATTGAACGTCCAGAGTCCGTATTGCCTCAACTCATCACTCATCAGATACCGTGGCACCATGGATCCCCCCAATGCGCTCATGGTCAGAATCAGAATGACAGAGAGTCCATTCAACTGACCTCGAGACTTGCAAAGAGTTGCAAGAAACAGCCCGAATGCGGAGGCAGCCAGTGCAGTCACCACTGTCATCATCAGAAAACCATCCAGATGCCCGGTCATGTCTACGTTGAAAATGACCTGCGCCCACAGGAACATTACGCCAATCTGAAGCACACCGATCACACTCATGTAAAACCACTTACCAAGCAACAGCTGATCCATCGACATTTGTGTTGACAATAATCGGTCAAGCGTCTGATTTTCCCTTTCTTCGAGCAATACACCACCGCCGCCGGTAGCGCCAAACAGCAAAAACATGACAGCAATACCGGACGCATACATACTGACAACCGGGTTGGCTTTTCCCTCACCCATCACATCAATGATTTCGACTTGCGGCTGAAGTGACTCTTCAATGCCGAAGGATTCGCCTGCCGCTTCACCACTGACCATGGCAACGCCAGATCCGTCTTCACTGTTCTGGTCATCTTCGGTGAGCTGCGAGACTTGATTCTCAGCTTCCGACAGCATGATTGCCCGATTGACCACCGCCGAAACAACTTGCGAGGCAACCTGATCCGAAGCATCAGCCATCAGTTCAGCCGCCAACATGGAACTGTCCGTGCGCAGGATAATGGCCATCGTGGCATTCCCCGATCTCACCAAGTCCATTGCCTCATTCCGGGTCAACTCGGCCTGAGTACCTTCTCGGATGAAACGCAAACTGTTCTGTTCTCTGAGCGCTGTCATCGCCTGGCGACTCACTGCAGACTGAGCTTCGTCAACGGCGACGACTTTGATTCTTGGGGTTGTCCCCCGTCCTAAACCACCACCAAAAATCAAAGCAAAAATACTGAAAAAAGCGATTGGCACGACGAAGGTCAACAACAACTCCACTCGATTGTGAAGCAGTCGACGAAAACTGATTTGAATCACAGTCAGGATCATTGGAGTTTCTCTCCGAATAACAAGGTTCTAGTCTCGCAATTCATAACCAGTCAGATGCAGGAACACATGGTGCAAAGATGGAGACTCCACCTGCACATCAGAAATTCCGTATCCTCTTCGGCGGACAAGTTCAATCAGTGAAGGCAGGTGTTTTGAAACATCGTCGATGCGAGTCGAGATCTCATGTTCACCAGGATTTCCATAGGATGCCGTACCAGCAGCAACCCCCGCACGGATCGGTGACGAAAGTGGACGATCAATCCTCAATCGAACAAGACGCTGTGTACCAACAGACTGTTTAACCAACTCATCAATGGGACCATCGGCGACTACTTTGCCCTGATCAATGATCACGATGCGATCACTGCGTTCTTCCGCCTCATCCAAGTGATGAGTTGTCAACAAAATCGATGTTCCAGCAGCACTGAGTTCATCCAACATCGCAAAGATGCGTTGCCGACTCTGTGGATCGACGCCCACGGTCGGTTCATCCAGCAGCAGGATTCGTGGTTCATGCATGACGCCACAAGCAAGGTTCACACGACGCTGCATCCCACCAGAAAACGTCCCTACCAGATCATTGGCTCGATCTTCCAACCCGGTCCATTGCAACGCCCAACCCAGTCGTTCACGAAGTTCCCGACGTCTCAAACCATGAAACTTGCCAAAAGCCTCCAAGTTCTGGCGAGTCGTCAGATCACCGTACAACGCTATCTCCTGCGGAACAAAACCGATTTGTTGCCTGGCTTCGATACTCTTCAGAGGTTGCCCCGCGAGAAATATTTCACCGTGGTCAGCTTTCGCCAATCCGGCAAGACACCGAATCAAAGTTGTCTTGCCCGCTCCATTGGGGCCGAGAAAGGCCAAACGCTCGCCTCGCATAAGGCTGAATGTTACGCCTTTCAATGCTTGCAAATCACCAAATGCTTTTTTCAGATCATGAATTGCCAGTGCTGGAGTCGAACAAGCGTGATTCACGTATCAAATCTCCATGACCGGACGGTGGTCTGCACAGCGCATGTACAGGAACGCAGGCTGTAGGTTCGTCTTTTTTGACCTTTGACCGCTACCCCGAAAATCACTCACTGGAGACAGCGACGGACTTCCGAAATCGCGTCCGTAATCGTGATCCACACTGAAAACAGAAGAAATCTGTCATTCGAAGGCAAATGAAATCCCAGTTCGAAGCCAAAAACGTCGATTTATCTGCAAGACGGTGAGTGCAGCACTCACCCAAAAACGACTGCTGAGGGCTCCCCACCGTGACCGATGTTCCTTCCGATCCAAGCCAAGAGAAATGCAAGCAACCGGCTATCCTGGGAATCTGGCGACTTGGAGACATCCTGCATGAAAGCTCAACAACGCAATTGCTACTCGCTCAACCAGCCGATGCAGTGGGCAGCCCCCGCTGGGATTATGTGATCAAGCGGGCCGTGGAAGGCCCTGACCATCTTGAGGGCAGCCGACAGATCATGCAATCAATTGCTGCCGGAGCAGTTGCAAGCCACCCGAATTTGATTGCTCTTCTGGATGCATCGACAACATCCAATCAGCCCTATCTGGTCATGCCCAGATTGGAGGGAGAATCAATGCAACATCACCTCGAATCGGAGATTCGCAAGCCGCTGCCGGTGGCGCTCTGGCTGATCCGACAGATTGCCCAAGCTTTGGACAGCCTTCACAGTACGGGCTGGGTTCACGGAGATGTGAAGCCAGACAATTGTGTCGTTGGCCCACGCGGACATGTCACCCTGGTAGATCTCGGGTTTGCTTCACGAATTCACACGGTGTGCGGCCACCACTACCGGGGCACGCCAAAGTATGCTTCGCCGGAGTCTCTGGCAGGCAACCTGGCCGCCATCCCTGCCATGGACATATTTTCGCTTGGTCGAGTACTGTGGCACTGTCTGACACGCACCGAACCCGTCAGTCAGTTTCTGCTTGAACCGGTAGCCGACCTGGTTCAGCAAATGGTTGCCAAGGATCCAGATGAACGTCCAGCGGCAGCGGATGTGGTGCAGCAACTTCTTCAGCTTGAGATTGAAACCCTCGGTCGACACATCGGCCCTGCAACATCAAACAATGACACAGTCACTCGGCACAGAGCAGCCTAGTGTGGGTACCCGCAGCAAGCTATCCAAAGCCAGACGGGCTGCGTGTTGAGCAGGTTTCAACTAGTTCAAGAACTGATCGGTAAAACAGTCCTCTGGTTTCACCTGATTTGCCTGCGTCGAATCGAGCGCATCCATCTGGTTCACCAACATCGTCCATCGTTCCAGCGACATGGTTCCCAAAACCTCGGGTCCAACTCCTGACGGTATGGCAAGGCTGCGCATTTGCTCACTGCCATACTTCAGGACATTTGCCGTCATGCCATGATCGTTGGCCTCAAGGATATCTGCATTAGCCTTTGTGGGATCCTTCAAATAGGATTCCCAGCCGATTTTGGTTGCCTGTACAAAATCCCGGACCACCTCAGGCTGCTTGCGAATCATGTCACCGGTCGTGATCAACACGCTGGAATACGGGTTCCACCCTAATTCGCTGACCATCAGGACATTGACATCGACCCCTTCCTGCTCTGCCAGCAATGGCTCGGCACAGGAGTATCCCTGAATCGCTATTTTTGGATCAGCGACAAGTGGTGCTACCGAGCCGAAATACGGAACCTCCTTGACTTTGTCCAGCAACCCCTTGGACCGCATGAACTCCAGATAGGGTCTTCCAGCCTGACACTGCAGTGTCAAACCAGCAAGATCACTCAGCGACTCAACGCCACTCTGTTTCTGCACAAGAATGCATCTGGGATTGTCTTGCATGGCAGCCAACACAGCAACGACATCCACGCCCTGCCGGCGGTAAACCACGACATCATCTGCATTAGCGAATCCAAACTGGACTCTTCCCAGAGCCAATTCCTGCGCAACAGGGGCCGACCGCCCACCGGGCCGGATTTCAACATTCAATCCCACCCCGCTATAAGTTCCATCAGCTTCTGCCTGAAATACCCCACCATGCTCAGACTCGGGATACCAATTCAGCTGAATGGCAACAGATTTCTGTGCCGCCGAACTACCGGCGGCGTCTTGCCCGGAGTCATCAGAAGGCGAGGACGACGACTCACAACCAACCAAGACCAGAAGCAAAAGGGCGGCAGAGACAGACAATGAAATATCACGGAACATGGAACGAAAGCCTCGAGGTGATGGAAAGTTTCCATAGTATCGCCCGCACCGATTGTTTCATGGAACCCCTGTTCATCGGGAAGTTGAAAAATGCGTCACGCCTTCGTGTGCAAGACTCAGCAGAGACAAACTGTTCACGGCAAAAAACTCATCCACTGACATTCGCAAACTGTGTCCACCTTTTCAACAAAAAAGCTGAAATCAGGTGAACTGACCCAAACATCAATACGCCAAGCAAGGCAGAAGCAAAAACAGCCGACACAAGCGCGTCGGTCTTTACCAAAGCTGTCCACCCCGTCATCAATGTTCCCAGCCCGTCATAATTTGTGCCATTTCCAACGAAGAATTCCGCCACGATTGCACCGATGACAGATAAGCCACTGCTCGTCTTGATACCGAGCATCAAATGACTGACTGAAGATGGGACCTGCAAATGCAGCAGGCGTTTCCAACGTCCTGCACCATAAAGCCGAAAAAGATCGCTCGTGTCTTTTTGCGTGCTTAAAAGTCCACCAGTAACGCTATTGACAATCGGAAACAGACAGACGATTGCGGTAACGATCACTACGGTACGGAATGTGTACCCGCTCCAAATGATCAACAAGGGTGCGATAGCAACGATTGGAACAGTCTGCAGAAGGATCACATAAGGAAAAAGTGCCAAGCGTAAACCGCGAGACTGACTAAAAACGACCGCCAAAAAATAGCCCACCCCAATGGCGACAAGCAAGCCAGCGATCGCAGCATAACCTGTCGCGAGAGTAGCTCGAAAAAGTGCCAGCCTCTCCAGAACTGCGGCATCCCAGCATTGCTTCGGCGTTGGCAGAAGAGCCTTGGGCAGGTCGAACTTCCAGACCACGAATTCCCACACACCTAGCACGAGACCGGCAACAATGGCTACCAACGCAACGCTTACAAGTATTTCACGAAAACGATTTGCTGCCTTTGAGGTCATCTGTCAATCTCCACGCAACGCATCGCTGACGTTTCCATAGAATTCACCAAAGCTGACGGTTGTCCGGAGTTGCTCGTTACGTGGCTGAGGAAGTGGATTGTCCAGAACAGTGACCAAACGGCCTTCGCGCATCACGGCAATACGCTGGGACAAGAGCACTGACTCGGCAATATTGTGAGTTACCATCACTACAGTAAAACGCCGTTTTTCCCAAAGTTCCAGGAGCAACTGGCCGAGCTGATTACGCAACATGTCATCCAGAGCAGCAAAAGGCTCGTCCAGCAAAAGCACGTGTGGATCGGTGACGAGTGCTCTGGCGATGGACACCCGCATTTTCATGCCCCCTGACAAATCAGATGGAAACCGCTCTGCTGCATGTTCCAACCCCACAGCACTCAGCATCTTCAAAGCATCTTGCCTTCGCGATTGCTTTGATCCTCTGCCGATCAACTCGAGAGGCAACACTACATTCTCGAGCGTATTCCTCCACGGCAACAAAGACGGTTGCTGAAACACGAAGGCAATTCCGCCTTCGCTTCCAACCACCGGTGGCTCAAGTGCAACCTCACCCTCGGTCGGTGCCTCTAATCCAGCCATGAGGCGCAACAGCGTCGTTTTCCCGCAACCACTCGGACCGATCAAAGAAACAATCTCGCCAGCCTTAACTGAGAGATCCAACTGATCAACAGCCCGAATGTCGCCGGGAAAATCGATAGCGACCGATTTGCAATGAATCGCAGAAACGCGTTCAGATTGGCTCAACAGGTTCCTTCGCTCAACAGGTGACCAGCGTATTCAGGTGGCGTGATGACTTCACGACAGTCAATCGACTTCCGAGCGTTTCGCGGCAACTCCGAGATTTCCCGAAGGCCGCAATTCGAAACGACGACCATCGATTTCCAAAGTGGCATAACGAGGATTCACGTCGTAGACGGTACCTTTGAGAGTACCGATTTCAAACGCATCACCGATTTTCAGTTTCAAAGTCTCGTCACGGGTCCTGACATGCATCCATGCTGTCCATTCTCCTCCTGCCTGCAATAAAGCGGTCAGCACTGTCTGGGAGGCATCATCAAACGATGGCTTGGGCGGAGGTTCTACCGGCGGTGGTGGTGGATCCACAACTCGAACAGTAATTGTCTGCTCAGTCGTCTTCTGGGGGTAGCCACTATCAATGGCCCTTACGAGCAGTTCGAATTCCTGAGTGACATCGGAATTTACCCGCAAGGTCCCGCTTCTGGAATCGAGACGCACAAATTCCTGCGGTCCTTCAGCCAATTCGAATCTGACATCATGTCCCTCTGGATCTTTGAATGTAAGTGGAGTTGGTGACTCGCGTCCAACAATCGCTTCAATCGAGCGACCGCCACTGTAACGCGGTGGCTGATTCGGTGGCTCATAAAAATTGCGATTCATGATTGCAGCAACATAGGATTCGGCATCAGCATCAACACGGTAGGATGGCTCCTTGCGTTCTGGCAAGTCGTCGGGTGCATTGACCAGGCTGATCACATCCACATTCATCACCACGGAAAAGCCACCCGTCTTGACCGGTTGAATTGACAATTCACGGATACGGTGAAGGTAGTCCTTTGCATAAAAATCATGCATCATTCCGATCAGCTCTGGTAATTCCGTTGCTCCAGTGATGCGAAAATCGATCTTCTGGTAGATGCCACCCATGCGTCGTGAATTCGTAAAGTCGACCTGTACATCGTCCATGCCCTTGTCGTGAACGAGTTCAAGTAACCACTGCTGGTACTGACTGCGAGCTGTCTCAAGATTGCCCGGCAAGGATCGCGCCTGATATTCACCGAACGTCCCATCCGCGATCGCTCCCATGAATATTTTCTCTTTCAGCTGCTTTTCCTTACCTCGCAACTTCTCGATCTCGCTTGTGCGTTGGGACACAGCAGACTGATACCGTCCATACCCGGACCAAAGCAGGTACATGATCAGGATTGTTCCAATGATCTTGACCAGATTTTTTTCTCTTTCGTTCATGACTTCACCTCCGTTCGGACTTCAGCGACGATTTCGTCATCTGACTTCTCGGACGACTCGGTTTCGGGTTTTGTTTCCGGTGTATTTTCGAGGCCTTCTCCGGCAGGGCTGTCAGGGGACTCATCTGTTTCTGAAGCCTCAACTTGTTCAGATTTATCCTCAACCGGCTTCGTAGCATCCTGATCTTCTTCATCTCCTCCAGAATCAGGCTCCTGACCAGCATCGGCGTCCTCGTCATCCGCACTTCGAGCCTCAGGATTGGCAACTTCGTTCTCTTCCGATTCCCCGCCAGATGATGAATCTGCGGGATTACCGTCCTCTTCCGAGACGACAGCATCGCCATCAACAACTCCATTCATTCCGATATAGCGTTGCTCACGCACATATTCAGGTGAGATCTCGATCGTCTCAGTAAAACTCCAACGGTATTTGTCCGGAGACCTCACTTCGCTCGCACCATCACCTTGAACGTTCCTATTCGGATCTCGCACCGCAGCCTCAAACTCTTCAATCACGGAAGGCTTCGTTACCGCACCCTCGACGGTCATTATGCCACCCCCACTACGAGGGTCATTTTTCATCGATATCGAACGTAGAATGAGTTTTTCCGATTCTGGAGCACGGCGGGCGAGTCGACGGATTTCATTGAGCCAGTTGACATCGCCATCCAGATATTGATCGACCATTTCCGTACGTGCCAGGCTTTGGTCGGCATTTTTGACCTTCTTTTCTTTCTGTTGATTGGCCGCTTTCAAAGATTCGATCTGGTCATCCATGCTTCCCAATTGACGAAAAATCAGAAATCCAAACAAAGCAGCGACCGCGAGAGGTATCGCTGCGATGATGTACCGTCGGTACGGGTTTTCTACCTGTTCGATCCGTTTACGCGGATTCAAAAAGTCCAAAAGACGATCCGCACCACCTTCATCGGCTACCAGCAAGCCAACCAACGGCGCCAGGCGACCCACGTGATCTGGCATGTTCGACTTTGCATTGCGGCCAACATCAACCAGAGAAAACGGATCCAACACCTCCACTTTGCTGTCGGTCGCCTCCACCAGCATCTTGACATCCTCTGAGTGCACCGCTGCAGACCCCCAGAGCACGACCCGCTCCAAAGTTCCACTGGACCCACAGGCAACCAGACTGCGTTTGAGTTCCCCCGCTAATGCACGCCCTCGTGCTGCCTCATCTGCTGGCATTCGAACGGTACGAACGAAGATTACCCTACCTTCGCGTGCTACAACAAACTCCGCCTCATCTGACAACAGATCAATCAGAACTGTGTCGTTCCCGCTGGAACGCTCCTGATTAACCAAATAAAGTGCGGCGGCGGCCAATGGTCGTATGGAAATCCGCTTTGACACCAGGGAATTTGACTCACATAAGTCTCGGAGTTCATGGAGTTCCTGCTCACCCAAAGCCGCAGCAATGATTTCTACACCGGACTCACTCTGACTGGTGACCAGATAATCCACGATGGCATTATCACCCGCCGTAGCAAAACTCTTGCCCGCCTGAAAACGAACCATGTCGGGAAGTTCTTCTTCCGGCACAGGCGGCAATTGCAACTCACGAAGCTCAGCCTTACCTCGTCCAATTGCGACCAATGTCTCGGAGTTTTCCAAGCCCTTGCCGTCCAACGCCGCCTTCAACGTCTCCAGAACATTGTCTTCAATTGGAAGTACCTGGGCATCAGTGACTTTGACATTGCTGCCGCTGCATTGCGCGGCAACCAACCTCAACTCACGTTCATCCCAATCGATCGCTAGTCGTTTCACCATTTGTTTCTCAATTCATTCCGCGAAGTGTTTCTGCCACCAGAGATCAACCCGTGACAAGCAACCTGCTTACAAAATCAAATTCCGCTTATTCTGTTTCTGTCCGATAATTCATACGACGCAAAACGCCCATGTGTGCCGCTGACCCGAAGATTTGACATGCATATCTGAACCGGTCGTCGGTTTCCCTGTCTTGACTTTCTCTGTGGTCAGTTCCCCTGTTCACCGTTGAAATCATCGGATTGCCCCTCGAGGCCTGTGAAGGACCGCGTACCGAGCACAGAGAGGTCGAATCCCCTCCCAAGGTGACTCAGATCCCGCCACAACACAATTTTCGGGTTCACCGTTGTGGCATCAATGATCACTTCTGCTCGACTCGAAACGCCACTCTGCTCGTAATAACCGACGATTTGAGCCCGATAAATATCACCACCGCATGTAATCAACGGTGTCAGTTGTCGCATCTCGTCCAGCGTGACCAATCCCTCAACCAGCGGCCAGGTTTCAAACTGCCGATTTGGATCATCGGAGTTCATGTCTCGTGATTCGATAATTCCTTCGACAGCTTCCTCTGGCAGCATTGGGATCCCGTACAAGAGCTCCGCAGGACACTCATTTATGTTAATCCGTCCCGGCATGACTTCGACCTCTTGAGTGGTCAAAGCATCCATTAAAAGCGGCATGTAGAGTCCCATGGAAATGAGATCCTCAGCAAAAGGTGAAGTGTAGGTGCGTGCGTTATCACCATTTCCTACCGTTACCGTCGCTCCAACCAGATCCAATATCTGCGTCAGGGACGTTCCCCCTCCTCCACTGAGGTCAAATTCACTGATCAAGTCCGCGGTCCAACGCCCAGCGACTTCCGCCTGTTGCCCTCCACCGATATTTCCGCTCAACAAGGACATCGCCGAGTTCGACTGGCCCGCGATGCGATACGCAGCGATGAATGTTGCGTAGTCATCATTTTCGAGTGCCTCGGCCAATTCCTCATACAGGATCTCCAAATCATCCTGATTCACGTTGACCCTGAAAGTGCCATCTCTTCGCTTGCTACCCTCGGCGCCATGCACGGTCAGGTAAGCAGCCCAACCTAGCGAACCAGCAGTTTCAACAGTGACTCCAAAACGCTGTTGTTCATCAGCATCCAAAACGCCATTCCGATTGGCATCTGCCCCGAACAACAAAGTGGGCGTAACGCCTCGAACCAGCAGAAGCTCCTCAACGCTGAGTACGGGTCCGTTTTTGGGTACATAGGGAGTCGGCAGGGTGGAATAATACTCCGCCTCAGCACCAAATGCGCGAGCCTCCTCATCCTCGTCCAACCAATCAAGAATGGCGTCGGCAATGTCTTCAGTCATCCCGGGCAGCGTGAGCAGCAGTGATACTGCAATATTATCGCTTGTGGCCTCATCACCAGTTGATTCGTCCGCTTCGTCGATCCCGGATACTGCGGACACCAACATGCCAGCCGGACTATTCTCGAGCACGGTGAGGGCATTCAGATTCAATTTCGCTGATTCATTCTGCAAACCAAAGCGAAGACCTGCCAATCGTCCTTCGTCGTTCAAACCCGGGGCCAAGATCGAAAAATTCGAGGGGGTAGAGTTATCATCTCCAACAGAAACATTGACTGCCTGGAACATCTGGGGATTGTTGTAAACACCACCATAATCAACCCGCAACTCAGGTGGTTCTGCAAGCAACAACCGGACTGCCTCAGCACCCGACTCTACATTGACTCGGGTCTGTACAAGGTCACCCGACAGATAGGCCGAATCGTCATAAGCCAACATCAAATCGGTGAAGGAATAAACCGCCATTGTCGCAATGGCAATCACGATCAATACAAGAACAAGAAAAAATCCATTGCGTGCAGCCGAGTTTGGTAATTTCATAGCCCCGCCTCCGACAAGTCATCTTCTTCCGCAGTCTCAATCGGTACAGCCATTGGCAATCTGACGATATGCGTAAAAGATCTCATGGATTCGGGTCCCAACGAGGAGAGGGTATCCTCATCTTCCGTGGCGGCCAACGCTGGATCAACCATGTAAATGGTCACCTGAACTGCAAGCGGCAGTTCACCAAACTCATCGCTACTCCACTCCAATTGCCAGGTCAGCCCATCCCAATACGAAAACTCAATTGCTTTGACCTCTGGCGCCAACAAGTCGCCTGTCTGGTTCAGCGTACTGATATTACCCATCGTTGCCGCTTCCAAAGTTGCGGCACGGTCAAGCGATCTGCGAACAAGGCCACCTGATGTCAGATCGGTAGCATCAGGGTCGAGTTCGGCGAGGGAATCCAGTACACCCGCGGTGGAATCATCTGACTGCACATAATACGCCACCGTTTTCAGATCACTTGGAACATCCTGTAACGTGGCAGTCGTTTGATCCATCATTTGAACGTACTCTTCCAATCTTGGCAGCCGACTCAAATCAAGTTGGATCTGATACTGATTACCAATCAAGCCTGGCGTCTGTAAAACAGCAACACCACTGGTAAGGTTAAGCGGTACGGCATCCATTTCTTCAACGATGTCTTCTTCCATACTGATGCCGGCGGCGGACAAATCCTCCTCTTCGCCACCTCCACTCTTATCACCTTCTTCTTCGCCTCCAAGGCTGGAAGAAAGAAGTTCTTCCAAGCCAGACATGTCTGCTGGCTCACTGTGCAAGGTTGCCCGCAGATCATCCTCGATCATCTGCATCACAGCGGCAGCCATCTGGGTTTGCTGGATATCCATGTTGCGCACATTCATATCAACCGCGTAAAACTGGAAGGCCGTTCCGATGAGACCCATCAGAACTACGGACATCGCCAGAGTCAGCAGTACTTCCAGCAACGTGAATGCGCGGTTCAACCCAGCTCTGACTCTGATCACGACGTTTCCCCCAGAGCTTCGGTTCCTTCACGTGCTGCTTCTTCTTCCGCCTCCAATTCCTCAAGTCCAAGAGCAGGATCAATCATCCAGCGGACAAGTGAATATCGTGCAATAGGCTCTCCCCCATCAGGATCCTCCGCTTCAACAAGCACGCGGATAAGCAAAATCCCACCCAGCTGTCCTGGCTGCACTTCGACGGAAAACGAAAACGGGGTAGTGGACTGTGAGTCGAAGGAATCAACAGGAGTCATGGGTTGAGTCTGTGGAGAAAACCCTGAAGTGCTGTTGAGCAGTACTTCCGAAAGTTTCGCCTGGCAAATCATCCTTGCGATCGACAAATCACGTGCCTCTCGAGCTGCCGAGATACCTGTATCAACGATCCGACTCAGAATCGCTAACGAGCCACCCAGAATTGCCAGAGCAAGCAGGATTTCCAACAGAGAGAAACCTCTCCGCACGCATCGCCGAACCCGTTTCCGCCGTTGCCTGTGGCAGTCAGCAGGCAGCCTGGAACTATCGCTTCCCACGATCATGGCGCCAGCACCTCGCTCACAGTGGTTTCACCTGTGATTCCGCGAATCTTGACAACAACCCGTCCCATCGTGGGATGGCTCAGGCCAATCAATGCGGTACTGGTTGTTCCATCAGGATAGAACAGCACGGGACGACTCCAACCCTGACCCTGATCGGACGCCGTGAGCTCTTCAATTTCCATGGCCCGCACCGCCGAGACGACATTCACAGCAGCAACTGTGATCTCATCAGGTAACTCAATGGTCTCGATGGCCGACTCGTCTTCCTCGATGATGAAAGCCGCAGCCTGATCTGCTCCAGTCAACAGAGCAGCACCGGTTCCGGTTTGATCAATCGCTTCTGTCGCATCCATGGCCGAGTAGTACGGCTTAGCCCGCAGGGTGTCTCCTTCGAGCATCCCTTCGAGCATGATGACACGACCGGAACGCATTGCCTCAACCCGCAACCTTGCAACGCTGCTGCGGACTTGATCCCCCGCACGCATCAAGCGACGATCATTCAAAAGCATCCCCCACTTGGGCATCGTCATCGAAGCCAGAGCGGCCAGAATTGCGATCACCAGCAAGAGCTCAAGTAGCGTGAAGGCTGAACGGCGTGACAATGGAGCGTTCCTGCGGTGGGCCGACTGAAGTTACAAAACCAATCCTATGGGCAATCAACGTCTGGAGCAGTCCCGCCCGCAGTGCATCGGGAAACCGTCAGATCAGCTCCCCTCAACAGTGATGTCATCATCAGTGTTCATTTGTTGATCAAGACCTGAGCTTCGCAGCTCGAATGTCCCTCCGTTGACACTGTATTCTAGGTCGTTATCCCAGGAATCCTTGGGAATTTCGTCAATGATCGGTGAAACCCACTTCGCCTTCTTGGCAGCGTCGGAAGGACCGTCCCGAAGCATTTCAAGACTCTCGGGGAGTCCATTCATGCGGATTTTGTACATTTTGACGTTATCTTTGAGCCCGTTCAGGATGACTTCCGTAGCCGACTGGTTGGCTCCATCCTGCACGCCACTGAAATTGGTAACGCCAATTCCAATGATCATGACCAGAATTGCCAGTACAAGGAGCAACTCGAGCAGAGTAAAACCGCTCCGTGATGAGTGGGATGATCGGTGCGATCGAATGTGATTGCGATGGTGCATTGCCTTTGCCGGACGTTTTGTTGAAGTAAGTAGGTGTTCGAATGACGATGATTTCACCGTCCCAACAACTATAATAACCACGGTGTCTAGGGATAGTTCCGATTTCATTCCGCCTTCGGGCTTAGTTCCAAATACGTGGCAGGATCGTACAAACTGACACAATTCGCCAAAATTTGGCGATGCGGTGAACTCGACACGAAACGGACAATCGGCAAAAGTCCCAGAAACCTTCGACTTCGCCAAGATTTCTCCGTATTCCGCGGTAGAATAGGCTTAGAAAGCGAATAATGTTAGAGAGGGTCGGTCAGCGACCCCCGGCGCCCCTCGCTCGGGCGTTTCATCCCATTCCGGTTCCCTCATCTCCAAAGAACAAAAATGGTAGCTCGCGACGATTCCGTCATCCGCGGCTCTTTGATTGCCTGCTTGATCTTCCTCGTACTTTCGCTGGCGGCGAACTTTTTTCTGTGGCGACACAGTGACACCGTTGCAGCAAAGGAGCGGAATACAAGCTCCTCGCTGGACAATATGAGAGCGGAAGTCCAAAGACTGACCGAACAGTCAACACGGCTAAAAATCATGCTTGGCGTCGGCTCCTTCAATGAGGCAGAAATCGCCCAGATGAAAGAGAACGTATCGGATGACGCTGACATGCAAACGATCGAAAAGCAGTTTGTTCAGGACATGTCGTACTTCGGAAAGGATGTTGAGGCTTCCCAACGAAACTATCCACAATTGCCCGTGTATCTGGCCAAGGCCATCCGCGGCAGAAACTCCGAGTTATCGAACGCTCTTGCCAGAGAAGACACCATCCGCGCAGAAAGGGACTCCAAGGTCGCTGATGCTCAGGCGCTGACACAAGCTGCGGTCGACGCCCGCAAGAAGGCCGAGAGTGAAAAAGAAAAACTGGATCGCGACTACGCTCAAGATCGAGAAAAGATGATCATTGAAAACGAGAAAGTCGTCGACTCCCGAAACAAGATTGAAAGGCAATACCAACAACTCACGACGACCTCTCGGAATGAGAAAAACCAGCTGATTAACGAAAAGAAAACCCTTCAAGGTACAATTACCACCCAAAAGTCTGAACTCAATCGCCTGAGAAGCGACCAGTTCGAGACCACTCAGGGCGAAGTTCGATACGTCGCTCGCGGTGGAAATATCACAACCATCAACCTCGGTTCGGCCGACGCACTGAGACCAGGAGTTACCTTTGGTGTGATCGACGGCGATGAAACCCGCTTGAGAGATGCAAAGGTTAAGGCAACCATTCAAGTAACCCAGATCCAAGGACCGCACCTCGCTCAGGCGCGAGTCGTCGCGTTTCCCGAAATCAAAGATCCAATCATCCCCGGCGACAAGATATTTTCTCCGTTCTGGGCACCAGGCCGAGTCGTGAAAATCGCTCTGGCGGGCAACATCGACATCAATGGCGACGGTCGTCCAGACAATGAAGCCCTGAAAGGTCAGATTCGTGCTGCCGGCGCAATCGTTGCAGCTGAATTGAATCCCTCGGGTGCCGTGAGTTCGGGCAAGCTTGATGCAACCATCCGATTCATGGTGATCGGAGAAGAGGAGGATGCTGGAGGGGATGGAAACGAGGATGCACTGCAAGCCATCGCCGCAATGAGCCGAGTCAAGACTCAAGCGAAAGAACTTGGACTCACTGTGATCCCGGCGTGGAAACTGCAGAATTACCTGAAAACACTTAACGACACGGTCACCACTCCGCTGGGTTCCGCTACACGCGGCGAAGATTTTCCGCCGGAGCCATATGTCAGTGGCAATCGTTTGCAAAACACCGGTGCGGAAATCTACAACGCACCCGCCAAGCGGATGCAGAACGGTAACAAAGTACTCCCACCGTGACGTGCAAACTGCATGATTTGACTCATCGATGGCGTCGTGAGCACACTGCTCACGACGTTTTTTTGTCTTAGGACTGGGCTTTCGGGAAATCACGCGTTAGATGACTGTTTGATTCGAAGAGTCATCAGTTCAGTGAAGGTGGTGAACCGCACCGAGTCTTTTCGCTCTAGCCCATACTGACGCACGGCAGACCGGGAGACATTTATCCTGACCCCGAACGCAGAAAAGTGGATAGCATTGCGTTGGGTGCTCCATGTCGACCATTGCATGGACTGGGATGGGTAGGAGACCGCCTAGCTTCCATGAGCTTCGGGGGACAATTTTTGGGCCTGCTTTGCCAGCACACGAGCTTCCACACCAAACCTGTAGCTCAAGCGTTTCATCTCTTTATCAAGCCTGCTAGCAGCGACCTCTGAAAAACCAAGGGGCAGCGTTCCAAGACGAACCTCATCCTGATCATTGAAACTCGCAAGGCTCGAAGCGACCAAAGTCGAACGAACCAGCAGATCACTGAGACGTGAATGTGTGACCCGATCACAGAGCGGAATCATTTGGGGTGCGGACCAGTTCATTCTGGCATCAGGCATGAGTGTCATTGCCTCGTCAGTGACCGCCTCAATACGACCTTGAATGGAATCGGCATCGAGATCAAAAGCCCACACCCATTTTCTGGCTTCGACACGATAGACAAGATCAAACATGCGTTGTTGCCGCTGAAGCAGATGATCAAGTCGGTCAGCTGTAGCTCTCGAAACAGCTGCTCCCAGCGATACCACACCGGTCGCGACACCCTGATCACATTTGGGACGGGTTGCATTGTGTGACAGCGTTGCCGACGTGATCGGTAACGCGATTCTCTTTTCTTCGAGCCCCTTGTCATTGACATGATTTGCCTGGTCCACACGATGCAACTTTCCGTCACTAAATCGGGGTTGTTGAATCGCGTTGCGTTTTCGCAAACGCCAATTCGACCAGGCTTCAGCCAAACCTCGGGGGCCACCGGAGACAGTATTGAAGGACACCTCGGTCCCTTGTCCGACTCTCGAACAGACTTGCAACTCAGAGAAATGCAATGCTGCCAACTGACGCGAGATCAACAACCCCAGTCCTTCGCCAGCAAAGTTCAATTCAGCATCCACTGGAAGTGTATCCGCACCAGACTGCTCGCCGGTCATCCGCTCCAGCACGCTCCGCTTTATCCCGTTTCCGCGATCGATTACCGCCCACCGCACTCCATTACTGCCGCGTGGTGAATGCACCTGCACCAGTACCACTCCGTTTTCCCGCGTGGCTCGAATCGCGTTTGTCGCCAAATTCACGACAAGCCTGCGGATCAGAGCAATATCCGCATAGACTCTCGTCTGAACATCGACCATGACGTCCCAAAGCACATCGATTTTTCGGGGAATCACCCACGGCCGAAGCGTCTCCTCGATTGACTTTCGAATTTCTGCTATTGAAACCCACTGCCGATCAACACGTGGAATGCCAGTCCGCAAACGCTCCAACTGAACCATCTCCTCGATCATCTGGAACATGCAGTCGCACTGATCCATTGCCGAATCGAGAAAAAGAAGCTGTTCTTCCGTCACATCTCCGGCAGCTCCATCGCGAACCAGACGCATCGATTCCCGAACGGTTGTCAGAGGAGAACGCAGGTCATGCGCAGTCTCACTCATCAAGTGTGAAGCTGCATTGAGCCATGCCCGATCAGTTGGCCGACGCACAGGCCTTGCTCGATGTCCGCTGGTTGTTTTTAGCAGAGGTTTGGACACGATTGGATTCCGTCGAAAGTCTGAGCCCCCGCGTTTATGTTTGCAACGGGGAGCGGCCTATCCTTGAAATTCGACAGCCAGCGCACTTACCACCAACAAATGAACCGGGACTTCACTCCGGTATCTCCCGCTGCCTGTCCCTCATGCCACATTTGAGGATCGTAGGAATATCGAACGCCAGCGGCAACGGTCAAACAAAGCGCAATGTGCACATCCGGCGCAGAAGGCAGACTCGATGAAAACATCACACTTTGACAACTTCCGACAGCATCAACGCCTGACAAGATGTCCGAATAAAGCCGGTTGCGAACGCCTTCAATCTACGCAGCAGATTCCATGCACCAATTGAACGCTTTCAACGTCTCAACCCTGCGAGCATGCTCTTGCTGTATTGAATGGATCCAATGCTGCGATGCGTCAGCCCCGAATCACTTTCAACGCACCTCGAAGTCCTGAAAACTAGTTCGAGGCGGACTTCATTGCCCGCCGGCGTGCCGCAATACGCCGCACAGTTTCATCCAGAGTGACCCCCACCAGAATGACGAGCCCGATGATCGTGAATTCGAGGCGATCAGGAATTTTCAACAGCAGGATCAAATTGTTCAACAACATCATCACCGCTGTACCCGCGATCACTCCAAAAATGGAACCTTCACCTCCTCGAAGACTGCAACCACCAAGAACAGCAGCGGCAATCGCATAAAGTTCATAGAAATTGCCAAAACTCGAAGGTGAAATCGAGCCTGAATCAAGGGCAAAGAGAATCCCGCCAGTGGCTGCACAAACGGTGCAAATCACATAGGCAAGGATCGTAACCCGGCCGGTCCGAATGCCGCTGTACCGAGCGGCTTCCTCATTGCTTCCCAAGGCCATTAAATAGCGTCCCCAGATTGTCAGATTGAGGAAGACTGCAGCAACGACCGCGGCACAAAGAAAGACAAAAAGAGGGTAGGGGATTCCGAACGTATTTGCGCCGTCTCCCCACTCAAACAGGGTAAGTTTCCCCGATCCAAGTGGACTCAGCGTTTCCTTGTACTCGATACCAAACCCGACCGGATTGTCGTCCACCAACCACCGGGAGATCCCACGATAGATCAGCAAACCGCACAAGGTGACAACAAACGGCTGGAGGTGTACCCGAGTCACCAGTAGGCCATGTATCAAACCCAGGAGACCTGCGATTCCCAGTACCGAAAGGATTGCCAGCGGGATCGCCATGCGTTGCTGTCGCTCCGTGGGTACAGCCATCCACTCTTTGGAAAATCGCTCACCAAGTGTTTGTTCAAACTCGATTCGCGACACGCTACCGTCCTGCGTTGCCGCACTGACAACCAGATCTTTCAACCCCAGAGTTGGGTGGAAGAAAGTAACGCGATCACGTGCTGTCAAATCAAAAGGCACATCACGCAGGCTGACCCATGCGGGTTGATCCTTCTCAGCAGGCCCGAAGTCCGCAATTTCAAAAGCCATCGCAACCTGGCCGGAATCCTCATCCCGCGACAGGCCCTCAACTTTCAAAACAGTGCCAACCCCGATCGATTTGTTGTCCGAATTAGCTAACTGAACAGGCTCCACATCGAGTACGGTCAATAAAGCAGGGCGTCTGCCACGATACATCCGCAGTTTGTCTCCCGCTTTGTAAGTGCCGTCCGCATTTCCATAAACGACGACGCTCTGTTGCTGCGAGTTAGCACTGCGAACATCAAAAACGGATGCTGGCTCATAATCGACCTGCAGAAAAATCCCCAACAGACATCCTGCCAGACATACGATTGAACCGACCGAAAGGTCAATTCCGCCCGTGATTATGACAAATGCCACACCGATCCCAAGCAAACCATACATCGATACCCGACGTAGCAGGTTTTCAAGATTATTGGACTGCAAAAAGGTGCTACTAAAAATGTCAGTCCACGGGTCTGAGGTCATCAGCACCATGAAAACAAAAAGCATTACCAACAAGCCAAAAATACCGAGCGATTTTGCATTCATCAATCTATTACCGTTGCCCCTTCATTAGCCTTTCCTGTAGCCAGTTGCATAATGGCTTCTTCCGACAATTCAGACCGCTGAAGCTCTCCAGTGATGCGTCCTTCATGCATCACAATGGTCCGGTCACTCATGCCCATGATTTCTTCCATCTCACTTGAAACAAACAGAACAGCAAGACCTTCCTTCGCGAGCTTTTCCATCAATTGATAGATTTCCTGTTTCGCCCCAACATCAATTCCCCGCGTCGGTTCATCAAGCAACAAAATCTTTGGCAGCATGGAAAGCCATTTACCAAGAACGACCTTCTGCTGATTGCCACCGGAAAGGAATCGGGCAATCTGGTTATCATTCGGGGTCTTGATACGCAGGTCATTGATCATTTGAGAAGTATCACGACGTTCAACTCGATGATTCAAGAACCCACCTAGCAGACGATTACGAGACAAAGCCGCGAGGCCGATGTTGTGACGGACACTCATATCGATCACAAGACCATTGAGTTTCCGATCTTCGGGCACCAAGGCAATTCCAGCGTTGATTGCCGTGAGCGGGGAAGACAAGTCCACGGGTGTTCCTTCAACAACAACCTTGCCAGCGATTGGATAATCAACGCCAAAGAGCGTGCGGAGCATCTCAGTTCGCCCGGCGCCAACGAGCCCCGAAATCCCAACGATCTCACCTTGGCGAATGGTGAAATCCAGTTCATGTTCGGGCCAGGTTGGTGTTCGCAAACCCTCCACCGACAGAACGACATCTCCCGTGGCCAGCGTTTCTCTTGAATAGAACTGGGAAATGTCCCTCCCGACCATCATCCGAACCATACTGTCATGGCTGATTTCATTTCTTTTCAGGAGACCGGCATTTTCACCATCGCGTAAAACGACAACGCGATCTGCCAGTGCTTTCACCTCACCAAGTCGGTGAGAAATGTAGATGATACTGACGCCACTCCGTCGCAAATCATGCACGACCTCAAACAATCTCTCTGCCTCAGCACTGGACAGACTTGAAGTGGGCTCGTCCATGATCAGCACTCTTGCGCCCACTGACATGGCCTTGGCAATTTCGACCATCTGTCGCTGCCCAATCGATAGTTCACTCAGAGGCTTGGTGGGTGACACATCCAAACCGATCTGCTTGAGCACCTTGGCAGCATCCTGATTGATCTGCTTTCGATCAATGAATCCGCACCGATTGGGCTCACGTCCCAGATAGATGTTTTCCCCTACCTGCAAGTTCTCTGCGAGGTTCAATTCCTGGTGAATCAGGGCTACACCGCTATCCAGCGAGGCCTTGACGGAATCCAGAATCACGGGTTTTCCATCAATCAGAACCTGACCACTGTCCGGCAGTTGAACACCGGCAAGGATCTTCATCAAAGTGCTTTTGCCAGCGCCATTCTCACCGATAACAGCAAGCACTTCTGCGTGCTGCACCAACAGATCTACATCATGCAATGCCCTGACACCAGGAAACTGCTTTCCGACCTGACGAACCTCAAGAAGTGGCGTCTCAACCTCGGACATCGGTACGCCATGTTTTGCGAGAATAGAACAAAAGCAAGACTCTACTGTCCTTTCTTGGCTCTCAAATCAGCCCAGAACTCATCGACATTTTCCTTGGTGATGGTTCGAGGTGGGATGTCGAGATACTTGCTTTCCGGAATCGCATCAGCCTTGCCATCCAGAATACCTGTCAAAACACGCACCGATTCATATCCGTACGCGTAAGGGTTCTGAACTACCGTGCCCCCGCAAGTCCCATCTTTGATCGCCTGCAACGTGATATCGTTTTCATCGAAGCCAATCAGTTTGACGGTGCCGAGTTTATCCGCCTTCTCAAGTGCTTTGTAACAAGCGGGTGGATTGTATTCGAATAGTCCGACCATGGCATTGATATCGGGGTATGTATTCAACGCATCCTCGGCCTTGGACTGTGCAATCTCTGGCTTCCCCTGATCGGTGATGGTTCCCAGAATTGTGTACTTGTCACCCACAATTTCACCATCGACTGGATCCCACGAGTCAGCCTGGTTGCGGTAATACTGCATATCCCGGTCGCGTCCCAGCAAGGCATCAATGACACCCTGCCGTCGGAACTTGCTGTTGTCCTGTTCCAATCGACCGATGAACAACATGACTTTACCGCCATCGGGCAGTGACTGTTTGATCAACTCTCCACAAGCAAGACCAGCTGCGTAGTTGTCGATTCCGATGTACATCAGACGGTCTGAGGCTGGTGCATCAGAATCATGCGTGATGAGCGGAACTTTCTGGGCAATGCTGTTGAGCCAATCCACTTGATTGTCAGCATCGATTGGACTGATCGCAATTGCTTCGACTCCCGAAGTCAACAGATCTTCTACGATCCTTTTCTGCTCAACGGCAGTCGCCTGTGATGGCATCCGCACCTGGACCTCTACATCGAAATCTTTTTCAGCATCCGAGCAGCCAGCTTCAGAAATTTTCCAGAAGTCAGCGATCTGGTTTGTTACGAAAGCGACACTCTTTTTCTTGCTTTCCCCGTCAGCATCAGCAGTGCTTTGTGTCACGGAAGCATCGCCGGCTTCCCCATCAGAAAGCACACGCAACTCGTCATTGGATGAATCGCTGCACCCCACGGAGACCGAAAAAAGCAGCAGAGTTAACAATAAGAAGCGTTGCATATTCAATACCCAGTGGCAGGCAAATTGGTTGGGAAAAAGGAGCGATTTGACTCCGAATCAAGAGTTTAGCCTGCCCAATTTCGTCAAACAACAGCCGAACGTATGTAGAAAAGAGGAAGGGGAGCTCAATTCGCGTTCCCCAGTGGTCCGAAAATCGGCTCTCGCCGACCTGCCGCGAGCAGACTACTGACGCGTTGAGTGCCAAGAACATCTGTTTGCCGACAGTGTCCCTTCGATACAGCGATCCCGCAAATATCAGGTGTGATACCCCACACCGGGCTGCCTCTATTCGGCTTACGCCTCAACATTTGACGTCACACATCACTGTTAAATTGGGTTTTCAGGATTTCCTGTTTCGCTTCCTGAAGCGTCCATCCCGCAATTCTGGAATGCCCAAGTCTATTCCGCGTAGTGCAAATCACAGCAGAACGCTACACTGCCTGCATGAATCAAATAGCTGAAAACACGGTTGACTCGGAAAACACGGTCAACTCGTTCGACGATCTCGACCTGTCACCTGTGATGCGGCGGGCATTGAAAAAAGCCGGTTTTACGACTCCGTCGCCCATTCAGGCCCAGTTGATCCCGCTTGCGATGGAAGGCGAGGACGTGATCGGTCAAGCGAGGACAGGTACAGGCAAAACTGCTGCCTTCGCGATTCCCATCCTTGAGCAGCTTGATTCTCTGGAGGATTGCAGGGATCCCCAAGTCATTGTTGTGGTTCCCACACGCGAATTGGCTGACCAGGTGGGCAAGGAAACCGCACGGCTTGCCTGGGGTGTCGAAACAGAAGTCGCCGTTCTTGCCGGCGGAAAGAATATCAACCGTCAACTGCGTCAACTCGAGAACGGTGTGCAGATCGTCGTGGGTACCCCCGGGCGATTGCATGATCACCTGCAACGCAAATCGCTCCGAACTGGAAGTGTCTGGTGTGTGGTTCTCGACGAGGCTGATCGCATGCTGGACATCGGCTTTCGCCCACAAATCGAACGGATCCTGCGCAAGTGCCCACGTGACCGCCAAACCCTCTTACTTTCTGCAACGCTTCCGCCAACAGTACGACGCCTTGCCGAGTCTTACATGGTCGAGCCTACGGCCATCGACTGTTGCAAAGATGAAATGGCTGTCGAGACCATCGAACAACGCTACTTCACCGTGGCAAACGATCGCAAATCAACCCTGCTTGACCACCTGCTGAAACGCGAGAATCCAGAGCAGGCGATTGTATTCTGCAGGACAAAACGCGGCACGGACCGGTTGTACCGACAATTCAGTCACATGCATGACAACTGCGGCAGTATGCACGGTGATATGCAGCAGCGCGAGCGGGATCGCGTTTTGCAGAGTTTGCGGGATCGAAAATTGAAAATCCTTTTCGCAACGGACGTCGTTGGCCGCGGAATCGATATCAGTACGATCTCTCACATCATCAATTATGACGTACCACAAGACTGCGATGACTATGTCCATCGGGTGGGTCGAACCGGCAGAATGGGCCGGGAAGGCATTGCCTTCACTTTCGTGGTTCCCGGCGAAGGAGAAGTCCTCACCAGCATCGAGCAGCGTATCAACAAGGAACTGAAGCGGGATTCGATTGAGGGATTCGAAGCGGTTGCCCCGCCACCGAAAACGGTCGAATCGGATAAGCCTGAACAGCCTGCGAAAAAGCGACTCAATCCCATGCACCGGAAAGTCAAGCGACGACGCTAAGTGTCGATGCAGCATGCCAACACTTGCCGTTGCAGACAATCCAACCCGCTCTCGTCCACTGTCTTGGTTCGCAGGACTCCTGACCAATCTGTCGATTGGACCGGCATCCTGATTTTCGCTGTTCGCTACCGATAATCCATCGACTTTGCAGCATTGGTGGTCGAGGACCAAGCTTGCTAGACTCAAGGGACGGCACACTCCGGTTATAAACCACGACACACTTGAGCATGCCGCGTGAGCCGTACTCCTTGTGTCTGCATCCGGCATGTTTCTACGCCCGATTCTGCTGCAATTCCAAGCACCCGCCTGCCTCCATGCACAACTTCTTTACCATACCCGACGTCGATAACCTCCGTACTCACGCTCCCGGACCATCGGGAAAATTGCCCCTGAGTGATGACATACTGCGTCACTGGACCAGCGGTGATATTTTCGGCCTGACCCAGAGTGTTGGTATGGGCTTCGACCCGAGACGTGTTTTGGGCGATCAATACCTGATCCTCAGCACCCAAGGCGGAATCCGAAACCCTGATGGAACACCGGTGGCTCTCGGATACCATACGGGACATTGGGAAGTTGGCCTGCTCGCACAGGCCGCCGCTGAACAGTTGACGGCTCATGAGGGAGTGCCGTTTGCAGCATACGTGAGTGACCCCTGTGATGGACGAAGTCAGGGAACCCATGGCATGTTTGACAGCCTGCCTTATCGCAACGATGCTGCCATTGTGATGAGACGGTTGATTCGATCTCTTCCGCAGCGCAAGGGAGTGATTGGAATTGCCACCTGCGACAAGGGCCTACCAGCCATGATGATGGCGTTGGCAGGCTGTGGAACTTCGCCCAGCGTACTTGTTCCCGGTGGCGTCACACTGCCCCCAACCACTGGTGAAGATGCGGGCAAAGTGCAGACCATTGGCGCACGTTACAGCCGCGGTGAGATGTCACTTGAAGAAGCCTCTCTGGAAGGTTGTCGGGCCTGCGGAACACCCGGTGGTGGTTGCCAATTCCTCGGAACTGCCGCGACCAGTCAAGTGGTGGCGGAGGCGCTGGGAATGACTGTTCCACATGCAGCACTGGCACCCAGCGGACAACCCATCTGGACACAACTCGCAAGAGACTCAGCTGATGCGGTGCGAACCATGGTTGAGCGTGAAGAAACACTTCGTGATATCCTGACGGCCGATGCGGTCTACAATGCGATGCTGATGCACGCCGCGGTTGGTGGAAGCACTAATCTGCTGCTCCACATTCCAGCCATCGCGGCAGCAGCCGGGCTTGAAAAACCTGATGCAGCAGCATTTCGTGCCATCAACCAACTTGTGCCCCGTTTTGTTGACTGCCTTCCCAATGGTCCCGTAGGTCACCCGACCGTTCAGCTCTTTCTGGCAGGTGGAGTACCCGAAGTCGCATGGCACCTCCGGGAACTCGGACTTTGGAAAACAGACGCAAAGACCGTCAGCGGTATGACATGGGACGAACTTCTCGATCAATGGGAGTCATGCGAACGACGGCGGATCTGCCGCGATCACTTACAAATGGCAGATGGTGTTGACGCAGATGACGTCATCATTCCACCAGAACGCGCGACACAGATCGGACTCACAAGTACGGTTTGTTTCCCGGATGGCAATTTGTGTCCTGAGGGCTCGGTGATCAAAGCGACATCCATTGACCCCTCGGTTCTTGACGAACATGGAGTCTATCGCAAGCTTGGTCCTGCTCGCGTCTTCACTTCCGAACCAGATGCAATCCGGGCGATCAAAGGTCAAACTGACAATAACATCAAAGCAGGTGATGTAATCATCTTGATTGGCAGGGGACCGATCGGGTGTGGCATGGAAGAAACCTACCAGATCACATCCGCACTCAAATACCTTTCCTTCGGCAAAGAAGTCGCCTTGGTGACGGATGCGAGATTTTCCGGTGTCAGCACTGGAGCCTGCATTGGCCATGTTGGCCCAGAAGCACTAGCAGGTGGCCCCATCGCCAAAATCCGTGACGGAGACATGATTGACATCGTTGTCAATTGCCGAACTCTGGAAGGACATGTGAACCTGATTGTCGATTCCAACGCAACCGAGCAAACAGCAGAACAAGTGCTAGCCGACAGATCACCTCACCCTGATCTGTGTGTTGATCCAAATATGCCAGAAGACACGCGTCTTTGGGCTGCCATGCAGCAAGCTGGCGGAGGCACATGGGGTGGGTGCGTCTACGATGTAGACGAAATCATCGGGAAACTGAATGGCAAGTGACATCTGAGAATTCCAGAATCCCGGCCGCCAAACGAATGCTTGCTCGAATCAAGCATTTAGGACTTCAATCAAGAGACTCGCCTCGGCCCGAAAAGATTCGGGCCGAAAAGACTCAAACCAAAAAACTGCACGGGTTGTTTCATTCAGATGAATTTCCAGAGGCACAAAGTTCAGAAGCTAACGGTGGACCACGGAAAGTGTCGCAAAACACGAAACCCAGACACTGGTGAGGCACGGCTAAAAACGTCAATCACCCCAGGGAAATGAACTTTTCGAAGCAGATATGCCAACGAATTTGCCTTGCCATGGTGAAAAGAAAAGGACATTCCCTCCAAGTTTGCCAGGATTTCGGAGACGGAATGGTGCCGGGAATCAGAGGGCAAACAATTATTGCATGCAGATCACCACAAAAACCAACCAAACCACTGGACTCCGACGCACCACCCTACTGGGGGATCAACCCAAAGGTGACGAGTTGCCCCAAAAGGATACCTTAATGGAGTCAATTCACCCTGAATGGACTTGGACCTTGCGACTTTGTGGGGCACCGCAATAATCCCGGTTTGAATTGGTAACCCGTTTTCCCCCCGCACTTTAGGTTAGATCTCATGGCATTGGTTCCTCTTCGCGTTGTTCTCGATCACGCAGCTGAGAATGATTACGGTGTCGCCGCTTTCAACGTCAACAATATGGAACAAATTCAGGCGATCATGGAGGCAGCCGAGGAAACGGATTCCCCCGTCATCATTCAGGCCTCCCGCGGCGCGAGGGCCTACTCTCAAGACGCATATCTGCGACACCTGATGGTTGCAGCAACTGAACTGTATCCCCACATTCCAATCGTGATGCATCAGGATCATGGCAACAGCCCATCTACCTGCCAATCAGCAATCGACAATGGCTTTACCAGCGTCATGATGGACGGTTCTTTGGAAGAAGATGGCAAAACCCCCGCTGACTTTGACTACAACGTGCGAGTGACTGCCGAGGTCGTCAAATTGGCTCATGCTCAAGGCGTCAGTGTTGAGGGTGAACTTGGATGCCTTGGTTCACTTGAATCGGGTGAAGGCGAACAGGAAGACGGACACGGCGCCGTCGGGGAATTGAGTCGTGAACAGCTTCTTACCGATCCGGACGAAGCTGCCCGCTTCGTGGAGGAAACCGGCGTCGACGCCTTGGCAGTTGCCATTGGAACCAGTCACGGTGCCTACAAATTCACCAGCAAACCAACAGGCGAAGTGCTTGCCATGACTCGTATCGAAGAGATCCATGCAAAACTTCCCAACACTCACCTGGTAATGCACGGCAGCAGTAGCGTCCCACAGGACTTGCAGGACATCATCAACCAGTATGGTGGTCAGATGAAGCAGACTTATGGTGTACCGGTAGAAGAAATACAGCGTGGCATCAAGAGTGGTGTCCGTAAGATCAACGTCGACACGGACTGCCGAATGGCCATCACGGGTGCGATTCGAAAAGTTCTTCAGGAAGACCCTTCCGCATTCGATCCACGTGCCTACCTGAAACCTGCACGCACAGCGATGAAAGAAGTTTGTGTCGCCCGCATGACCGCATTTGGTCAGGCAGGCAACGGCGCCAAGCTTCGCGAAAGCTTGAATGCAACTGCCTGACAGGCTTGACCGTTTTGGTGAACCCGCACTGAAAGTATCTGAATAATTACTGACAGGATCATTCACCGAGATGTTCCACTGAACCGTGTCGACCAAGACTCTTTTCGAAGCGTTTCAGCATCAGGTCGAATCCCGACCTGATGCAACTGCTTTATTGCTCGACTCTCAGAGCAATGTTCCCACGAGATGTTCATGGAAAGAACTTGCGGCAGTTGTAAAGCTTGCTGCGGCTTCCATTGTGCATCAATTCGATCACGACAAGCCGGAACAGAATTGCATCACGCACTTAAGCAGCAACTGTGATGCAGACGTCGTAATCGCGTTAGCTGCCCTGGCACTTGGTGTGGCAGAAGCGCCCCTGGACGAACGCCTCGCAAAAACGGAAATCCAACGCCGACGAAACATGATTGGCGGAGTCTGGTTGGATGATGAATTCAAAAGTGAGATCACCTCGGCTCTTCTCAAGCCAGCTGACCAGCGGACGAACATCGACACCCATGACTTGGTCGTCAGTAGCCAAAGCGGAGAGTCTTCGCGCAAGGACCGACCTTCGCCTGAAAATACCGCTTCTCTAATCCTCTGGACGAGTGGCACAACCAGTGAACCACGCGCAGTCCTGTTGTCAGCTGCCGGTCAGTTTGCCAACGCAACTGCAAAGCTGAATGCCGTCCCCCAGTTTGAATCTGAAATCCGCCTGACTGTCCTGCCTCTTTCACATGCCTATGCGAGAACATGTGATTTTGGCACTTGGCTGCTGAGCGGCTGTACTCTGGCAGTCTGCCTTGGCTACCAAGGCATGCTTCGCCGGCTTGAACGAGTCAAACCCAATCTGATCAATGCAGTTCCATCCATGGCTTCCAGAATGCTGCGTGAAAAACCACGCAATCTGAACCGTCTACGGCTACTCGGCTGCGGTGGTGCTCCACTTGATAGCAGTGATTTCGAGCGTTGGGACTCCCAAGGCGTAACGGTCATCCAAGGCTATGGCCTTACGGAAGCTGGGCCCGTCATCTGCAGTGCAACGCCATCAAATGCTGCACCCAATCTGGTTGGAAACCCCGTCGATGGATGGGAAACGAAGCTCGAGGACGGCCAGCTGCATGTTCGTGGCTCGCACACCATGCTGGGCTACCTGAAGCAAGCTGATGCCACCGCGCAAAGAATGACAACTGACGGCTGGCTCGCGACGGGAGATCTGGTCGAGCTTGATGGTACAACAGGGCAATTTCGGATTCTGGGACGAATGGATGATGTCATCATTCTTCCATCAGGCCAAAAAATCCATCCATCAGCGATCGAGCGGGAAATGGAGCTGATCCATGGGATTCAACATGCAATGCTCACTTATCATCAGGATACGCTCCAACTTTGGCTGAATCTATCTGATGAAACCGGACTTGAAACAGTAGAAAATGAAGTCAGGAAAGTTCTCGCGAATCAACCCTATGCCATCCGTTGCAAGATCCAGTCATTCCATCCCAACCTTTCCATGGAATCCGGTGAACTGACACCCAAAGGAACAATCAGGCGCGGACGTATCATGCAAAAGCGTTTCCCTGATCACGCAGGATCGTAAGCATCGCTCCCCAAGCCGCGACCACGGGGGATGAAGCGGCACATCAAAATCCCCAACGCATAGAGCAGCACCAGCGGAATGGCGAGCGCGATCATGCTGGTGACATCGGCTGGCGTAACAATCATGGCGATCACAAAAATTACCAGAACAGCGATCTTCCAGCTCTCGATGTAAGACTGCGTTTCGAACAATCCGATTCGCTGCAGGAAAAGCATGACCAGCGGCAACTGGAATGCAATTCCAAAACCCAAGGGCAACAACAGAACAAAGTTGACGTAGTACGAGAGTCGTGGTTCAACCGCAACATCCATACTGCCATTGAAAGCCAACAGGAAGGAAAGCACGAAATGGAGAACCAGAAAAAATGCAAGGATCACACCAGAAACAAACAAGGTCACACTGAACGGAAGATAGATATAGACGTATTTCCGTTCATGAGCATGAAGACCAGCAGCAACAAACGACCAGAGGTGGTAAAAGATGCCGGGAGAGCCAATGATTGCACCAAGAATCAAACCAGCCTTGACCCAAATCATGAAAGGTTCTTCCATCTTCAGCGAACTCAAAGTGGTCCTGTTTTCACGTAGTTGAATTTTGGGTTCGAGTGTTTGGGGAAGCGAGTCAAACAATTTTTCCATTTCAGCATTATCATTTTCAGCCGATTCTCCTGCGTCGGGATGGCCAGATGTAACATCCCTCTCGCCTTGCTCCGATTCAACGTCACTCTGCTGCTGCCCAGTCCCGCCATCCGAAGGAATGATGGCCTCCAGAGCCAAATCCTGGAATTCATCTGGGACTTCATAAATGACTTCCAGTACCAATGATTTTTTGGCCAGGAATCTCTGCAACTCGGTCACCGATTCATCCGCTGAATCCAATCCGAGACGATGCAAGTCGCGATCCGCATTGAATTGTTCGATTGCTTCCTGCAACGGCATCTGAACGAATCGAACAACGTGATTGGCGAAAAACAGACCAATGAGCAAACCGCCAGCCAACCAGATCATGGCTCGAAATAGTGAATGACGTAAATCTTCGAGGTGCTCCCCGAATGTCATTGTCGAATTGTCAAACAAGTCGTCCTTAGGACGCGACAGCTTTTCCACGAATCAAATCTCAGTCTTGGGTCTGAAGGGTGAAATGATACGATAAGACGTGTGTTGGTGAGATCGCAATCCCGGAAGGATCGCATTGATTTCCAAAGACGTGCGGAATGGAAAACATGTGAATTTGGCTTTGAAACGGTGGGAAACGAATCAGACAATTGACGGCGTGATTTTTTGCAATCCTCCGGTAGACTTGACCTCGGAGGATCCAAAAAGCGGTCAGATAATCTGAAGCGGCTCGCATTAGCGGCGAATCAGACTCCTGCCGTGAGTTCGCCAGACACTCGCCAAGCTCAAACTCTCCCTTAACAGTGTAGCAGCCAGACGCTGGATCGCCTGCATCACACCCTGATATTCAGATACAAACATCCGTCTTTCAACGACCAGAGTAAGAAAATGACTCCCTACCCGTTGACTTTTTCCCCCATTGTGAAGCAAACCATTTGGGGCGGACGCCGCCTTGGTCAGCAACTGGGAAAACCGATTGGCTCGTCTACCGACTACGCCGAAAGCTGGGAAGTAGTCGACCATGGACATGACCAGAGTATCGTCACCAATGGCTCACTTGCAGGCACGACGTTGCACGATCTGATCCAACGTGACCCTTCATGGCTGCTGGGGGAGAATACGGACTCAAGGTCTTTCCCCTTGTTATTGAAATATCTCGACTGCAATCGAGTGCTTTCTGTTCAGGTTCATCCCAGTGACACGTATGCAAGAAAGATGTCCCCACCTGACCTTGGAAAAACCGAGGCATGGTACATCGTGTCATCCGAAGCCGAGAGCATGATTTATGCAGGCCTGAAAGAGGGAGTCGACGCAGAGACACTCGAAGAAGCGATGAAGAATGGTACGACCGCTGATGTGCTGCACTCTTTCCATCCATCGGCAGGAGATGTCGTTTTCATCCCTGCAGGAACGGTTCACGCGTTGGGTGCCGGACTTCTCGTCGCCGAAATCCAGCAGTCCAGCGATACGACTTTTCGGCTATTCGACTGGAACCGCACCGATGCCAGCGGTAATTCTCGAACGCTTCACATTGAGCAGGCTCTGGAAGTAACCGATTTTCACCGTGGACCGGTAGACGCAGTTGCCAGTGACCGTGATCGGGAAGGATGGCAAGCAGTTGTCAGGTGTGAAAAGTTCAACCTGAATTTGCTTGAAAAGGGCAGTGCTGAAATAGCCGGAGACAACAAGTTTCACATTGTAACGATTCCAAAAGGTAACGCAGTTCTGCACTTTGGCAGAGAAATCATGGAAATGTCGACTGGAGACAGCATTCTTTTGCCAGCCGCAATGCAGAAGTGCAGCATTTCCCCGGGAGACAACAGCACCGTCATGGAAATGCACTTGCCAGCGTGAAACGGATGACTCGGGCAATCGGAACCCGTGTGAAACATTTTGCTTATCAGTGATGCGACGAGGTTGATAGAGCCATCGCGGAAGTACGATCAACATCCGTGGAGCCTGCTGGAACTCAAGACGGATTCCTCTTGGTTTCACCTACTAAAACTTAGTAGGCTCCAAACCTTCCAAAATCGATTCGAAAGGATTCCCAGCCATGGTTCGAAGTACAAGCAACAGAAACGCAATCCAGCTGAATATCACACTGGCGTTCGCGTTATTGTTGTCGTCCACCGGCTGTCGCGGATTCAATGGATTCTTCACGCCACCAGGCCCACTCAACAAGCAACAGGCCAGTGCGGTTGTACACGACCCATATCCCCAGAACGATATCGGTCCCTATGATGCTGCATCACGCCCACCGAACTACCAGCAACCTCTGCCGGAACCCGTTCGAAACCGCCTCATTCCCGATGCGATGCCCTGGCTCGGCCGGTGATTTCCCGAAATCACTGCAAACCAGAATCTCCACACTGCAAGCGATGCTCCTGAGAAAGCTCGCGACATCGTTTCAGCGTTCGATCTGACAGTCTGTCAGAAAGGCTGCTGCGATATTGACCGGACAGTTGCCGCAGGGCAGTCAATCCAGCACCGAAAAGGCAATCAGTCATTCCTGAGAATGACAATTGTCGCAGAGCGTTGACTGGTGCCTGGTTGAGTGGCGATGCCGGATTCCACACGATCTGGATTTCGTTGCAAAAGAAAAGAGCTTCCTCGAGGAAGCCTGCATCACAAAGTTCGCCCGGTTTGGTAAGGTTTGTACTTCCCGAGATACCGGTAGCCAATCCATGCCAAAAAAGTCCGCATCAAAACGCACCATTTCCAAACGATCGGCATCTAAAAAACGGAGCAGGCGTTCGGCGCAGGCAACCGACTCGTCACAACGTCTGCAACGTTTTTTGGCATCAGCCGGCTTCGGCAGTCGCAGACAATGTGAGGAACTGATTGAAGCAGGTCGTGTGGACGTCGATGGCAAAGTCATCACCAAGCTTGGCTCAACCGTCGACAGTTCCAACCAGAAGGTACGGGTTGATGGCGTTTTATTGAAAAAACAAAAGACTGTCTATTTCGCAGTCAATAAACCCGTTGGAGTTGTGACAACCAATCGTGACCCCAAGGGCCGCCCGCGAGTTGTTGACCTGGTCCCCCCGGATGAGCGAGTTTTTCCTGTTGGTCGACTTGACCGAAACAGTGAAGGACTCATCCTGCTCACCAATGATGGAGAACTAGCGCAAAGACTGACACATCCAAAATTTGGTGTCCGCAAGGTATATCGAGTCACGGTTGCCGGCAAAGTTGAAACCGAAACCATGCGGGCAATGCGAAAGGGTATTTATATTTCTGATGGCTTCGTGCAGGTTGAGGGTGCCAAACTCCTGAAATCACGTAGTCGCTCAACAGAAATGGAAATTGTATTGCGGGAGGGCAAGAACCGTGAGATTCGACGAATCCTCGCTCGACTGGGTCACAAAGTCCAGACTCTCAGGCGAATCGCAGTAGGCCCGCTTCGACTTGGCGAAGTTCCCCCCGGAGCCTATCGGGTTGTCACATCACAGGAAGTGGAAAAGCTTTGGGCAGCAACAGAGAACAATGCGGATGCAGTCATCACCAAAGGACGCAAAAAACGTGGTCCCAAACGTCCAGCCAATGCCAAATCGGGAAAAGGAAAAACGGGACAGCAGGAAAAGTGGGACAACTCCAAATCGCGAAAAACTACCCGAACAGTCAAACCGGAAGTCTCACTGAGTTTCTCATTCGATCAAGGCACCAGCACCGGTTCGGTGATTGGCGGTGATGACGATGCAACCAGCCAAACGCAAACCACCAGACGACCCTCGAAGCAAAAATCAAAAGGTTCCAGGACTGCTGGAAAAGCAACAAAGAAGACTCCCAGAAAACGTGGTGGCGCGAAGAAGAAACGGAAAAGCCGACCTGCGTCTGCAGCAGCATCAACCGGTCGCACAAAAAACCGTCGCGGTGCAGGTCGAACAATTGTGGAAAAGAAGAAGAATCGCCCGGGAAAAGTAAAAAAGTCCGGTCCCAATCGTAAACGCAGGAAATAAATGTCAAAACTGCACGCCGATTACTACGCTGATTCCATGCAACAAATCAGCACCTCACTGGTACGAAATGATCAAATTGGTGAGGGCACCTATCGCATCCGTGTTGCGGCTGAATCAATTGCCCGGACATTGGTGCCCGGTCAGTTTGTGATGATTCGCATGACGGGAACCAACGCGCCGCTGATTGGTCGCGCATTGGCTGTTTACGATGTCATTTGCGACGAATCAGGTGCCCCAGTCTGGATCGACCTTGTGTACCTGAAAAAAGGAACATTCACGACAGTGCTCGCTGAATCTCCTCTTGGTACACAAGTCACCTTATGGGGACCACTCGGAAATGGTTTCGCAGATCGATCCTGTGACCGCCTGATCATGGTCGCAGGCGGTATTGGTCAGACACCCATGCTTCTACTGGGAAAAGAAGCGATGGGCACACAGAATTTTGGCGACGACAAAAGACAACATGGCTGGTCGCGAAACGTGGAACTCATCTATGGGGCTCGCCGAGCCAGTCTGCTCGCGGGCGTCGAGGACTTTGAAAAGGCCGGTTTTGGGGTCACGCTATGCACAGACGATGGCTCAACCGGTCAACAAAGACTCGTTCCAGATGTACTTCGGGAACGTCTGGCTGAATTGGCTCATTCTGGTGAGACAATCCGCGTTGCAACCTGTGGACCCGAAATCATGATGGAAAAGGTATCCGAAGCCTGCCAGGAAGCTGGTATCGACTGCCAAGTCAGCATGGAAACCCCCATGGCTTGCGGTATCGGCATCTGCTTTTCATGCGTTGCCCAAGTCCGGCAGGATGGCCCAGAAGAATGGGACTACAAACGAACTTGCGTCGAGGGTCCAATCTTTGACGCAGACCAGATCTGTTGGTGAACCAGCACAGGATCTACGACTCGCTCACCGTATGACTTCTGGTATCACGATTAACGGTAAATTGAACCACGTGTAGCTGGCTCTTCTGTTCCACTCGGATAACCGCTTGCCGAACCGGTGCTTCCTGGCATGTATCCACCAGAACCGTTCCCACCCACCGCGCTTGCAGGTGGAAGCACCGCGGATGGTGTCTCGGATTCCAGACCGCTACTTGCCGTTGAAAAGGCAGGCGCAGTCGCCGCTGGCGGAAGAATTTCGTCTGTTTGAGAAGCTGCTGGTGGCAGGGTAGCTATCGCACCATTGGACTTTGGAGGCGTGATTGCTGCCGTCGCTGTTTCGTTGGTTGGAAATGTAAAGCCGCCCTGCGGGATGGCAGGTGCTGCACCATTACCTTGGTTCACTCCCGGACTCGCAAAACTCGTATCCGGTACCTGAAATCCACTTTGCTGCGTGGCTGTAGCTGCGGAACCTTGTTCAGGCAAATCAGAAATGGCAAAAGCTGTTCCTGATTCCGAAGCTTTCGGAGTCAATGCCTTACTACCGAACGTATATCCGCTTGGTGCTTGCGCGGGTGACGCAGGTGTCTGAAAGCCGACTGATTTTGTAGCAGGATTGCCATAGATCCCGTTCGCCTGCGCCGCTGCAAGATTGGGTGTTGCTGGCGAGGATGTTGTGGGTTTACTCGTAGCCGAAGCGGTAGACGCAGAATAACCTGGCGATGCATTCAATCCCGCCAATTGCGCAGGCTGGGAAGGCGGCACTACGGAACCAGATTCCGGAATTGCTGTGCCTCCAGCCACCGAAGCAATCGCAGACGGAGAAGCCTGAGAACTTGGCGGGACTGGAAAACTCGATGTCGGCCCACTCTCCGCCAGCACTTCTGCCGGCGGATCTTTTTTCTTGAGTGTCAAGAGATTCCGCCCAGCAAGACTACATCCGGAGGAGATGGCGCCTGCAAGCGTACAGGTGGTGAGCACTAAGACTGTTCGTTTGGTATTTTTGGGCATCCTGCAAACCTATGACACATGAACTCCGAATTGACTCGTTAAGAATCCTCGGCATTCTGCGTTGAAAAAATCCATAAAATCGGCAAAGTCGACGCAAATTGAAACGCTTTCGCCGGAGATTTGGACGTTAAGCAGGCGGCAGGTGTGCTGTCAATGTCAGGTTTAAAGCAAATTCAGGATCTCGCATGGAACACGGTTTCACAACTTTGTTCCATGATTGCATCCCAGTGTTTGGACCATGATCAGTGACTTGGAATAAAAAAGCCCACTCATCTGGGAGTGGGCTTTTTAATATTGTCACCAAGAGTGCTCTCCAACAAGAACACTCACATCACTTCAGCAGCGTTCATCAAGTAGCAGCGACTTCCAATGAGGTCCCCATGGTCTGTCCAGGAGCGGGTAGGTCACTGTAGCCCTGAAGAAAAATATCAATCGATCTCGCTGCACCTCGGCCCTCATTAATCGCCCATACCACGAGACTTTGTCCGCGGCGACAGTCTCCTGCTGCGAAAACACCCTCGACATTCGTAGCAAACTTACCGTGCTCAGCTTTGAAGTTGCTGCGCTCATCAACTTCCAAACCGGCGGCCTCAGCGACATATTGCTCCGGCCCCAGAAATCCCATTGCCAACAAAATCAGTTGGGCAGGCCATTCTTTCTCAGAGCCTTCCACTTCACTCATCGACCACCCACCATCTTCCTTTCTTGTCCAGGCGACTTCGACCGTTTTGATTCCCCGTAACTGTCCAGCATCATCCAGAAGGTACTCTTTGCTGAGCAACTGATATTGACGTGGATCATGTCCAAATTTGGCGGCAGCCTCCTCGTGGCCATAGTCAACCCGGAAAATACGTGGCCATTCTGGCCATGGGTTATCACTGGCCCGCTCCTCGGGCGGCTTGGGTAACAACTCGAAGTTGACCACACTTCGACAGCCATGACGGATACTGGTTGCGATGCAGTCGGTGCCTGTATCACCGCCACCAATCACAATGACGTCTTTGCCTTCTGCGCTAATGAACAGCTCATTGGCGGCATCACCATGGACCATCTGTTTTGTGTTACCGGTCAGGAAATCCATAGCGAATGCAACCCCATCAGCATCCCGGTTTGGAAGCGGCAAATCACGGGGTTTGGTCGCACCACAAGCGAGCAGAACCGCATCGAAGTCCTGTTGCAATTTACTGATTGAAACGTCCTTGCCAATGTCCACTCCCGTAATGAACTCGACCCCTTCCTCGGTCATCTTGTCAATTCGCCTTTGGACGGCTTCCTTGGAGAGTTTCATGTTGGGAATGCCGTACTGCAACAAACCACCGATACGATCAGCGCGTTCAAAAACAGTGACACGGTGCCCAACCTTGTTCAACTGGTCCGCCGCCGACAATCCAGCGGGACCACTTCCTACGACAGCGACGCTTTTACCGGTCCGACTGGACGGTGGCGTGGGCTTGATCCAACCTTCCGACCAGGCGCGATCTATGATCGCATTCTCGATATTCTTGATCGTCACGGGTGGGTTTGTGATTCCAAGAACACAAGATCCCTCACAAGGAGCAGGGCAGGTTCGCCCTGTAAACTCTGGAAAATTATTGGTCTTGTGGAGACGTTCGTTGGCCTCTTTCCAGCGATTGTTGTAGACAAGGTCATTCCACTCCGGAATCAAGTTGTCGATGGGGCATCCAGTCGCAGATTGACAGAACGGCACGCCACAATCCATACAACGCGCGCCCTGATCCTGCAGATGCTCCACCCGAGGTTCCGTGTAAATCTCGTCATAATCATTGACGCGCACCACTGGCAGACGCCACGGTACTTTTTTTCGGTCAAACTCTTTGAAACCAGTCGGCTTACCCATATTCAAGTTCTCCTTCGATGAAGGCCTTTGTTTTCATTCATGCGGAAACGGCAACTTAATCTTTGCGATAGCGGATCACGCGTTCGCAGCTGCCTGTGTTTTCATTTCGTTCAAGACACGTTTGTAGTCAGTCGGCATGACCTTGACACACTGAGAAACGAACGCGGACCAGTCATCCAGAGCTTCTGCCCCGACAACACTTCCGGTGAGTTCTACGTGACGCTGGATCAAGGACTGGATTTCCTTCTCTTCTTCGGCGTCCGTGATACTCTCCAATTCCACTGTTGCCAGATTGCAATTGAGGTTGAAGTCGCCATTGCGATCCCAGATGTAGGCAATACCGCCAGACATTCCCGCGGCAAAATTTCTGCCGGTGGGACCGAGCACGACGACACGTCCGCCCGTCATGTACTCGCACCCATGATCTCCGACTCCTTCGATTACGGTATGGGCACCGCTATTACGGACACAGAAGCGCTCTGCAGCACGCCCACGGAAAAACGCTTCACCGCCTGTGGCACCATAAAGACAAACGTTGCCGATCAAGATGTTCTCGTGAGCTGTAAAACTGCTTTCTGCTGGTGGGTAGATGACGATACGCCCGCCGCTCAACCCCTTGCCAACGTAATCATTAGCATCACCCTCGAGATCAATGGTGATTCCCCGTGACAGAAACGCTCCGAGGCTCTGCCCGGCTGACCCGGTCAATTCGACGCGGATGGTTCCATCAGGCAGACCTTTCTGACCGTATCTTTTGGCAACCTCGTTGCTGAGGATGGTTCCCACTGTCCGGTTGATGTTGACGATCGGGGTTTGGATGGTAACGGGTTCACCGGACTCCAGAGCAGGCTTTGCCTTGTCGAGCAAAACTGTCATGTCCAATGATTTTTCCAACGCATGATCCTGGGCCTGTGTGCAGATAACATCCACATTTTCATGTGGTTTGTTGGCCGGCATAAGAACCGAAGTCAAATCAAGACCATCAGCTTTCCAGTGTTTGATCGCCTTGTCCGTTTTCAGCATATCACTGCGACCAACCATCTCATCGATGGAACGAAAACCCAATTCCGCCATGATTCGTCTTGCTTCTTCAGCAACCATGAACAGATAGTTGACAACATGCTCCGGCTTGCCCGTGAATTTTTTACGCAAATCGGGATCCTGGGTGGCAATCCCAACGGGACAGGTATTGAGATGGCATTTCCTCATCATGATGCACCCCATCGTTATCAGTGGTGCAGTTGAGAAACCAAATTCTTCTGCGCCCAGAAGTGCGGCAACGACGACATCGCGTCCCGTCTTCAAACCTCCATCTGTCTGCAAAACAACACGACTGCGCAGATCATTCAGTACCAGTACCTGATGGGTTTCTGCGATTCCAAGTTCCCAAGGCAAACCGGCATGCTTGATACTCGTCAAAGGTGATGCACCGGTGCCGCCGGTATCACCCGAAATCAGGATGTGATCGGCATGCGCTTTGGCAACGCCAGAGGCAATTACCCCTACACCAACCTCACTTACCAGCTTGACGCTGATCCGGGCGGCACGATTTGCATTTTTCAAATCATGAATCAACTGTGCGAGATCTTCAATTGAATAAATATCGTGATGAGGCGGTGGACTGATCAACCCGACACCCGGCGTGCTATAGCGGATGCGGGCGATGTTGGTGTCCACCTTTCGACCAGGCAACTCACCACCCTCTCCGGGCTTGGCACCCTGTGAAATCTTGATCTGTATCTCATCGGCATTGCTGAGGTACTCGATCGTCACACCAAAACGTCCGGAAGCAACCTGTTTGATGGCAGAGCGTTTTGAATCCCCATTCTCCAAAGTCTGAAAACGAACTGGATCCTCACCACCTTCTCCGGTATTACTTTTGCCGCCGAGGCGATTCATCGCAATCGCCAGAGTCTCGTGCGACTCGGCGCTAATACTGCCAAAACTCATCGCCCCCGTGCAGAATCTTTTGACGATTTCGCTCGCGGCTTCAACTTCCTCGATCGGGATGGATTGCCCAGACGACTTTTCAAATTCCAGCAATCCGCGGAGAGTGCATCGGTTACGGCTATCCTGATTGATTGCATCAGCGAATTTCCAGTACTCACTCTCGTCATTCTTGCGTGCTGCAATTTGCAAACTGGAAATGGACAGAGGAGACCACGCATGCTTTTCACCCTCGGCACGCCAGTGATATTCACCGAGATTTGGGAGTTGCTTGAGTCGACTGTCAACATTCTCCGGGAAACCCAAATTGTGTCTTCGTAGTGTTTCCTCTGCGATGACATCAAATGAGACGCCTTGGATACGACTGGCCGTGCCGACAAAGCAGACGTCGATCACCTCATCTTTAAGACCGAGTGCTTCAAATATCTGTGCCCCCTTGTAACTTTGCAGCGTGCTGATGCCCATTTTGGCCATGACCTTCAACATCCCCTTGCCTACACCTTTCCGGTAAGCAGCGACGACCTTGTCATCGTCCAGAGATGGATCCATCAAGCCCTCGCGTCTGGCTTGCCATAGTGCTTCAAATGCCAGATAGGGGTTGATTGCATCAGCACCATAACCAATCAGCAAACAATGATGGTGAACCTCACGTGCCTCACCGGTTTCGATCGCAAGTCCAATTCGTGTACGCTTGGCTTGCTTGACGAGGTGATGGTGCACTGCACCGACAGCCATCAATGCACTCACCGGGACACGATCCTGTCCCATTGATCGGTCGCTCAACACCACCAGTTCGATACCTTCGTCGGCCGCCAACTCAGCTTCCCGGGCGATACGCGACAGTGTTTTCTGCAAGCCGGATTTTCCCTCGCTTCGATCGAATGTGATATCGATCACGCGACTATTCCAGCCTTTGCTGTTGAGGTTTTTCAGTGCCGCCACTTCTTCATTGGTAAGAATTGGATGATCTACCAAAAGACGGTGACAGTGTTCGGGACTGACTTCCAGAAGATTTTTCTCCGGCCCAATGTAGCACTCAAGCGACATGATGACCTCTTCTCGAATGGAATCAATCGAAGGGTTTGTCACCTGTGCGAACAGTTGCTTGAAGTAATCATAAATCATGCGGGGCTTGTCACTCAGACACGCAATCGCACTGTCATTACCCATCGAACCAACGGGATCTCGCAATTGCTCAACCAGCGGGCGGAGCATGAATTTCATGGTCTCAGCCGTGTATCCAAAAGCCTGCATTCGAGGTAGCAGAGTATCACTGTCGAAACCATGCGGCTCCATTTCGGGATGCAAATCGGCCAGGCGTATTCTCTGCTGCTTCAGCCATGTGCCGTACGGCTTGACTCTCGCGAAATCGCTTTTCAATTCTTCATCAGGAATCAGACGCCCAGCCTTGAAATCGACGAGAAACATCTTCCCGGGCTGCAGACGTCCTTTTTCCTTCACGATCGAAGGATCCACCGGCAACACGCCAACCTCACTCCCCATGATCACCCGGTCATCGTGAGTGATGTAGTAGCGACTCGGCCGCAGGCCATTTCTATCGAGGGTCGCGCCAATGTACTGCCCATCGGTGAAAGCAATCGATGCTGGGCCGTCCCAGGGTTCCATCATGCAGGAGAAATACTCGTAGAAAGCCCGTTTTTCTTCCGGCATGGTTTCGTGCTTCTGCCACGCTTCGGGAACCATCATCATGATGGCTTCTTGCAGAGTACGTCCATTCATCAACAGAAACTCAAGAACGTTGTCAAACGTACCTGAATCACTGCAATGCGGCTCAACAACCGGAAAAAGCTTTTCCAAATCGTCGCCGAACAGGGTGCTGCTGGCAGAACCTTCTCGAGCTCTCATCCAGTTCTTGTTACCACGCAGTGTGTTGATTTCCCCGTTGTGGCTCATGAAACGGAGAGGCTGCGCGCGATCCCAACTTGGAAAAGTATTCGTTGAAAAACGACTGTGAACCATCGCCAGATGGGTTTCAAAGTCTTCATCCCTGAGATCTGGGAAGTAGGGAAGAACCTGTGCGGGCGTCAGCATGCCTTTGTAAATGATGACCTTGGTGCTGAGCGAACAAATGTAGAACATCAACGCCTGTTTGAGTTGATCGCTGCCGCGCAACAAATGACTCGCCTGCTTGTGAATCATGTAGAGTTTGCGTTCAAAAGCGTCACCCTCAAGACCATCCGCGGCTCCCACAAATAGTTGTTCAATGCAAGGCTCACTTGCCCGCGCTGTAGGTCCGATGTCGGCGACGTCAGCCATCTGTGGCACGTCACGCCAACCAATCAGACTCTGGCCGGATTCTGTAATGAGCTTTTGGATCGTTTCCTTGCAGAATGCCCGTTCGGCTTTGTCCTGTGGCAAGAAAACCAAGCCCGCTGCGAAACGCCCCGGCCCCGGCAACTCAACACCAAGATCCTGCTTGGCCACTTTGGCCAGAAACTTATGAGGCAGTCCACACATGATTCCAGAACCGTCGCCGGTATTGGACTCGCACCCACACGCTCCGCGATGGTCCATGGCTTGCAGAATCTGATCGGCATCAAGAACATTCTGATGGCTTGGTAAACCCTTGATGTGAGCAATGAATCCGACTCCACAGGCATCTTTTTCAAGCTCTGGATCGTAAAGCCCCTGGGCGGCTGGTAAGTGGAACTGTTTGTTCATTGTGCTATCTGTCATTTGTGACTTTTTCTTATCCTGATCTGATCCGTTCTCTTCCGGCACCTGACTCTTTGACATTCGACTTGCGAACACTCTGCGACGAATGGTCCGCTTTCCGGATGCAGCATTTTTGCAAACGTCAGGCGACGACTGACGAACCCGTTTCTGGCTCTATCGTGGCCGCTTCCACGGTCAGCTTCCCGCTGCCGGATTTCATTCGTTTACCCGCCTCAAGCGGTCTCCCCAAGAGCAGGGAGCCAAACTCGCTCGCTGCCCGGCTAAGCCGGCCAGATCGACGGAAGATAATGCCAAGAGGACGCGTCATGCGCAATTCCCGGCATGCGACCACTCGTAATGAGCCGTTCGCGGTTTCGCGGCGTACAGCCGCTTCTGGAACAATCCCGACACCTCGACTGGCCTGAATCGCCCGAATCATCGAGTCCGCATTATCGAACTCCATGCATGTGTTGACTTCGATACCCGCTTTCGTCAGACATCGATCAATCTCCTGCCTCAACTGCAATCCACGGTCAAATGAAATCATCTTGATCCCGGATAACTGCAGGAGAGACACCTCGTTCTTCATGGCAAACGGATGCTCCGATGAACAGACCAGCCGCATCGGTTCCTGCTGCCAAAGCACAAACTGAATGTCTTTGTTGCTGTGCGGAAAACTGACCAGTCCGAAATCAACCTCACCCTCGCTGGTCATTTGAAAGACCCGGTCGTTGGAACCAAATTCGGTCCTGACTTCCACCTCTGGGTGCAATCGACCGAAAGCCTCCGTCGCATCCGGCATGTAACTAAGACCGACCGAGACAATGGTGCCAATCGAAACCTTGCCGCTGAGCTGCCGACTGGTACTGCGGACCTCCTGCTCAAGACGTTCATAACTTCGCAAAACACCCCGCAACCCGCTCAAGTAAATCTTGCCTGCGGGGGTCAGAATCAGAGGTCGCTTGGACCGATCGATCAACTGAGCGCCAACGGACTCTTCCAAATGCTGCATCGCCTGACTCACCGCGCCCTGCGTCAGATGATGAAGCACAGCAGCCTTGGAAAAGCTGCGATGCTCGGCGATGGTACAGAAGAGTTCCAGTGTGCGAAGCTGCAAAACGCGTTTCCTGCATTAAAAAAACTAATACTGCGGCAAGCTTCCCGCATCTCAATTAATGCAAGTTAAATTGGAAAACGAAGCCCGTCAACCCGCGATGATTCTCTCACGAAGCCGGGGCCCCACCGAACCGCTTGGGTAGGGTGATCGCATACAAGACAGTGATCCCACCAGCAGTCAAGATTACCCACGGAAACCATTCTTTTGGCCTCCATTGGTGGACATTGGAAGTGGGAACGGCCACAGGGTTGATAAATGCCCCAGCCTCGGTGTCAGCAGCTGAATAAAAGTTCGCGCTGTCAATCAGGAGACATTCCAGACCGATAATGATCCCCATGATCCCGACTGCGATGAAAATTGAACGCCACATTTGAAACTTCTACAGAAGAGAAGGATACGAACCTTCTCTGTAATCGGCGACACTGGGAGCGGCACATCACCCCCTTTCTGGTAGACCGCAGCACCGCAAAAGGCGGTACCACCGTCACTTTCGATCCCGCGACCATGTGAGTGCTGAAAATGCTGACCATGCTTCCTGACAGGAAGACCACACCATTCGGGGGGGGTGGATGTTGCAATCACGGCAGGGCGAGTGG
>JAAXJB010000025.1 GCA_012270065.1 Rubripirellula sp.
CTGGGACTGAGACACTGCCCAGACTCCTACGGGAGGCTGCAGTCGAGAATCTTCCACAATGGGCGAAAGCCTGATGGAGCGACACCGCGTGCAGGATGAAGGCCCTAGGGTTGTAAACTGCTGTCACGCTATAGGAACCCATGGTCGTTAATAGCGGCCGTGCTGACCAAAGCGAGAGGAAGCGCCGGCTAACTCCGTGCCAGCAGCCGCGGTAATACGGAGGGCGCAAGCGTTGTTCGGATTCACTGGGCATAAAGAGCACGTAGGCGGCTCGCTCAGTCGGGTGTGAAAGCCCACGGCCCAACCGTGGAACTGCACCCGATACTGGCGAGCTCGAGGACGGAAGGGGTGAGTGGAACTCCAGGTGGAACGGTGAAATGTATAGATATCTGGAGGAACACCGGTGGCGAAAGCGGCTCACTGGTCCGTCTCTGACGCTGAGGTGCGAAAGCTAGGGTAGCGAACGGGATTAGATACCCCGGTAGTCCTAGCCGTAAACGATGGGTACTAGCTTGGGGGATCCCTGTGTTCTTCCAGGTGAAGCAAAAGTGATAAGTACCCCGCCTGGGGAGTATGGTCGCAAGGCTGAAACTCAAAGGAATTGACGGGGGCTCACACAAGCGGTGGAGCATGTGGTTTAATTCGAAGCAACGCGAAGAACCTTACCTAGGCTTGACATGCAGGGGCTAGGCCGGTGAAAGTCGGCTGATTACCTTCGGGTGTGACCTGCACAGGTGTTGCATGGCTGTCGTCAGCTCGTGTCGTGAGATGTCGGGTTAAGTCCCTTAACGAGCGAAACCCTTATCACTAGTTACCAGCGGGTAAAGCCGGGCACTTTAGTGAGACTGCCGTTGTCAAAACGGAGGAAGGTGGGGACGACGTCAAGTCATCATGGCCCTTACGCCTAGGGCTACACACGTGCTACAATGGCTGGTACAGAGAGACGCGAAGCCGCAAGGTGGTGCAGACCTCATAAAGCCAGCCCCAGTTCGGATTGTAGGCTGCAACTCGCCTGCATGAAGTTGGAATCGCTAGTAATCGCGGATCAGCTACGCCGCGGTGAATATGTTCCTGAGCCTTGTACACACCGCCCGTCAAGCCACGAAAGCTGAGAGCGCCCGAAGTCGCTAGTCCAACCGCAAGGAGGACGGCGCCGAAGGCGAGCTTGGTGATTGGGACTAAGTCGTAACAAGGTAGCCGTAGGGGAACCTGCGGCTGGATCACCTCCTTTCTAAGGATTCTTAGAATATGGTTGGTTCGGGTGACTGAACCAACTGAATCCGTGGAAGCGACTCTCGCACTCGCTCAACAGAAAACAAGCCTTCGGGCCCAATTCATCACCAAAAAATCAACGAATGCCCGCTTCGGACTGTCGCCAGCCGAAGCGGGTTTTTTCGTGCCCAAACAAAGCATCACCGTCTGATGCCTTCTCAAACTGGCTTCGCAAACGTTGTTGCGATGCAAATGATCAATCATCACCGTCTACTCAATCGAATGACAGCGGAAACGCAACGTCAGATTGCATGCAGACAACGGAAGATCACGCTTAAGCGTATCTTCGATTCATGCTGATCAACCGGCTTGAAATGCCACTTCTTCGTAAGGCTGAATCACCACGAAACCATTACCGTGATACTCGGTCTGAATCGACTCGCCGCTTCCGCGTCCCACGAATGTCTTTAATGAAACATCCATGCGGATATTTGGCTCCAGGTTACCCGACCAGGCGACCGTCGCATTCGGGTCGGTGATCACAGGATTTTCGGGTGTCACCAGCAAAGTCACCGGATCGTAATGCGTTGTGAATGCAACCAACCCGCTCCCTGCCAGTCTCACATTGAACAAGCCACCGCTGAGCATTCCGGATACTCTCTTCATCATCTTGATATCAAACTGAACTGATGGCTCAAAAGCCAGCAGATCACTTCCGTTGATTGAAATGGTTTCCTCCTGAAGACGGATGATCGTAATCTTTTTCCCTGCATCAGCGAGATAAACCTGGCCGCGACCCTCGGCTTTGGTTAAACGCGCTCCCTCACCTGACACCGCTTTCTTCAATAGATTTCCAACGCCACGATCCATGATCCCCTCGCGAGTGAACTTGACATTACCACGGTAAGAAACCATCGAACCCATCTTTGTCCAAACTGAGCCATCAAGATTCAATTCAAGCATCCGCGGTGTCTCCAACTCGAACAGTCCCTGTCCTCGATCCTGCTGACAGGTTTGGCTAACGAAATCTTCCAGTGTGTATCGACTCATGGCTTTCTTTCAAACGAATTGGGGAGTTGAAACTTTGAGATTCAGGTACAGCATGATCTCACACCGTACCAACTGCATGGGCATGACTATTTCGCCGCCATGGCGCCGTTAAACAAAATGCTTTGAAAAAATGCTGCAAAATACACGACAGCAGGCAAACAAACGGATAGATTCCGTATTCTGTTCAAAACCGGAACGAGGCTCCAGAAACGTCCAACTCATTCAGAACGCGTTTTTTTACAGATCCCCCAGATTCTGTCGCCGTGAAGTTGTGAGACACAATTGGTGCCCGCTACTGATGGCTAATGCTTCAAACGAAACTCAGGCACAAGCACTCATCAAGCCCCCCCTGATGAACGGCGTTCGGTCCAGACTTCCTTTGCAGCCTGCATGAATCAATGAATGCTGATCGTGGTGCCCTGAATTAGAGGCCAAAGAGCCTGCCTGCTGCAGCGGAGCCTACCTCGTAATCGCGACAAAACACGTTTTGTTCATTCATCAACGGCGGTCTGGAAATTTGCCCTACACAGATGGAATGTCTGTCTGCCTGGCCATTTACCCAGAATCCCCAGGTCAGTTGAGACAGTTCACAGGTCGTGTGATTTCATTCCGAGTCCATACTGCCTGCAAACGCTGGAGCATCGACCTGACGCGACGCAGACAAACGCCTGCTTTCTTGGTCGTCGTCTACTCCAAGACAAATAAGTCTGATCACAGACCATGGAATCATCCCCGGGATGACTCAAGATTTGCTTGCTGGGAAGCAGTTGATATCAGCTACCCGAAGCCACTTCAGCTACCAACGTAAAGAATGGCTTGGCGGAAAGAAGGAACCATACTAAAGCGGAAAATCTTCTTCGCCTGCAGCCTCTGCATAAAGCGGCATGTGTCGATAGTAAACCTCCAGCATCATCGTTGCGAAGGACGTGATACAGAGTCGACCAGCATTTGATGTATGCCCACCTTTGACATACCAGCTCCCTTTTGCTCCGCCTTCCTGAGCCTGCGTTGCAACCAGATGGTCTCGCATCTCAACGTTGAACTTATCCCACTCCACCCCACCATATTGCCGTAGCACCTGAGCAGCGTAGTAGTTGTAGTAAAAGTCATTTTTGCTGAAACCATGCTTCCCAATTTCCTTGACACCGGCAACGATCCCCGGGTGATTCTTATCCCATCCCGTGTACATCCGGCAAAGCAGGCCAACAGCACTTGTCGCAGGACGGAACTTGGGCACAGGTCCCGTATAACCGTATACCGCACCGCCGTTTGACTGCACCTTGTCAAGAAACAGCATGGAACCCTGGATGGTCTGCGGCGGCACGGCCAGATGTCCCATGTATCCACTTTTCAGCGCCATCAGCTGCCACCCGACAACGGAGGTATCCCCCCCACCGGCCCCATTGGGCGAGTAACGCCATCCGCCATCATTGCATTGAGCCGTGATAATGAAGTTCAAGGACGCTTGTGCGTATGGCAATAAGGCTCGATCTTCCGTCATTGCGTAGGCTTCACAAAGAGCGATGGCAGCCAGCCCATGTGAATACATATTGCCTTTTCCATCACGCAAATCGAGAACCGGCAGACCATTTTTGGTACCGCGTTTTCCATTCTTGATCAGAAAGAGAAGTCCGGCCTGGACATTTTTCCTGAACTCGCCACTGATCTGGGTTTGTCCCGCACCGAGAAATGGCAGGAGTGCCATAGCGGTGGCTGCGTTATAAGACTTGTTGTAACTTGCATCGCAGGCATCTCCGCAGCGACCCCGACAGACAAGATCATGCTGATAAGTCCAGCCACCGTTGGGCATTTGGTGTCGAGAGAACCACTTCAACGCCTCCGTCACCGCCGCTTCACTTGCTGGCGTTCCACCATAGTCACGCAGCATTTTCTTTTTCATGTCGGTGGTACGACTTCCCATCGGCTGCGCAGTCATGGATGCGAGCGTCTGCAAAGACGCAGCCGATGGTGCCATATCAGATTGAAGATCGGCAACGTCCAAATCGACCGTTGCAACTTCCATCGGTTCTACCTCGACGGTTTCTGTCAGTTCCATTTCCTCACTGACATCTACTGGCTCGGTATCTTCTTCTACTTCGCTAAGGTCGCTGTCATCAATTTGGTCAATTGCAAACTCCTCCATTTCCGGTCCATCATCCGACGTGCTGCTGGCGGAGAGAACATTGACGATCTGTGTTGGATCAGCAATTGTTACCAGACCGAGAATCAGAAGAATGATCACGTGAACGAGAGTACTGACCAACCACGCAGGTGTCGCCTGAAAAATCAAAAACTTGCGTTGCAAGTCCGCTTCCTCACCATTCTCCTCGAAGCCACCATTGTTATTGGCTGAACCAGCAAGGTCCTCCGTACCCCCGTCCTCGCTGACTGCATTCTCCCCAACTAGGCCAGTCACCGAACCATCCTGGAATTGAGAACTGCCTAGACCCAAAAGCGGATAGAAGACAAAAGGCAAGAACGCCAAGCCTATTCCGAAACCGGGGCCACGCCCGAAACTTCTGGCAACCTCCAGGCAAACCATAATCATGAAGACCACGTTGACCATGGGGCAACACAGCAGGAGCAACCACCACAGCGGTTTGTTGGCAATCTGGAGTAGCAAGACCAAATTGTAAACAGGGATCAGACATTTCCAGCCATCGATCCCGGCCTTCCGGAACGTAGTCCACATTCCGACGACTGTGATCAACCCGAGCAATGCGGAAACCACTCCCAATGCGATGGCCGCATAAAGAACGGTACTTGCCAGAGCAGTGAGCTGCTCAGCTGCTTCCTGCTCAACCAGTGTCTGTGCGAACGGAAGAACAACTAACTGATGGCCGAGGGGTGGCATTATCAATCTCTCCTAAGGTGCCGTTGACCGATCCTGACGGAGTCTGCTGATGCAGACGGCCAACGCTCAACACCGCTTTATCGACGAGCTAAAACGAAAAGTACCCGCCCCGAGTATAGCCGATTTGTGGCGCCGCTTTATCAGCTAATTCGGGCAAGTAAGGCGTAGCTGCCGTAGAGCGAACGATCCATGCAGCGTTTCCCCTATAACCAAACGAATCAGAAGCCAGGATGTACTCAGTTTGAGAAAAATGTCCGAACAATCGGGGCAAAATCCATGACGCCGGCTCGGGATCCCCCCAAACGAACCATTTCATTGCTCTCGCTGGTCAGCTCGGAGACGCTGCACGTTCACGATCGTCTGAAAATACTTTTCAAGTTTTGGTCTCACCCATGCCGTGGTTTGAACCCGCTTTGAGCCATCGCTAGGTCCGACCCAGCCTCCCATGAGGTCGAGATCCAGATCGATGGTGCCAATGCGGTTGGCCGTTGGGTCAGTCAATCGCAGCCGTACACAACTGACCTTCAAGCCATCGACTGGTTTTCGGCACATCTGAGTCACAGAGCCGGTTGTCTGTGTATTCCAGTCAAAGCCGCGTTCGTCGAGCAAGGCATGCCGCAGGTGACCAAGACTTGGCGTGCCAGACAGGTCGACAGGTTCAAAATCACTGCTACCAAGCGGCCTGAGTTGAATTTTTTCTGCCAATTGCAGCGCGAGGATTGTCTCGGGGCCCCAAAACTCGGTGGTCTTTTCAAGCTTGGTTTTTCGCGCGTAGATACTGAACGCCGCCCCAACAATCCCCAAAATCACCACCCCGATCCCCATCAAAATGCCAGAACGTGTAATTTTGACCCGCGGATCAGAATATTTGTCAGCATGCGGATCCATCTCCATGACGGAGTTCTCGTCCATCGCTGAGTCCGGTGTCTCCTTGGGATTGGTCTCGGCGGTATCGCTCTGGTTATCGTTCATGGAGTAAGTTGTCTGTTCTGGCAGTCGTAAGAGCAAGTAGGCGCAACGAGTAAAAGTATGATACCGACACCGCAAGACCCCCCCTCCTCAACAGTGCAAGTACCTTTGGGTGATCGCAGCTACGACATCGTGATCGCCAGTGGATTGATACAGAATGCCGCTCAGCAGATTCATACTGCGATTCCCGACCTTTCGCACGCACTTGTGATCACAGATGCGGCAGTGGATGATCCTTGGGGAACGCAAATCTGTGAAAACCTTCGCAGTGCTTCGCAAAAAGCTGCTGTCAACCAGAAATCGGTTCCTTCTGGGGAACCAAGCAAGTCCATTTCGGAATTTGAATCTCTCCTGACGTGGATGCTGGAAGAAGGAGGGGATCGACGAAGCGTGGTAATCGCAATCGGTGGTGGGGTGATCGGTGATTTAGCAGGTTACGCAGCAGCGTCATTCACACGTGGCATACGCTTTGTACAGATTCCGACAACGCTGCTGGCCATGGTTGATAGCAGCGTTGGTGGTAAAACAGGAATCAATCTACCTGGAGCCAAGAACATGGTAGGCGCGTTTTGGCAGCCGAATCTTGTTCTGATCGACACTGACGTGCTGTCCACATTGCCTGACCGCAGTTTTCTCAGCGGTCTGGCCGAAGTGATCAAATACGGAGTGATTGACGATCCCGATTTTTTCTCGTGGCTGGAAACAAACGCCCATTCTCTCGTATCACGTGATAGCGACGCACTGCGTCAAGCTATTCAAGTCAGTTGCGAGTGCAAGGCACGCGTTGTAGGCGAGGACGAACGCGAAACCAGCGGTCGTCGAGCAATTCTCAATTATGGTCATACCTTCGCCCACGCAATTGAAGCGACCGCAGGTTATGGCAAACTGCTTCATGGAGAAGCCGTTGCCATTGGGATGCAGATGGCAGTCCGACTTGCGATCAACATAGGGCTGACTGACAAGACACTGCTGGAGCGTCAGACGGAATTGATTCAAGCCTGCAGGCTCCCGACTCATTTACCAGAGGCAGATCCCTCCGCGATGCTACCGGTGATGATGCGTGATAAGAAGGTAGCTCATGGAAAATTGCGATTCATACTTCCATCCTGCCTCGGCGAGGTCGCCCTGGTAGGCGGCATTGACGAAAATGCAGTTATCGAGGCGATTCAATCAACTCGCCAACCCGCCGCTGGATGAGACGCCATGATGCCTTGTTCTCTCAGTTTGAATCCCATGAACGCTCATCACAAGTCACGTCGCAAATCACCACTGAACTCGGATCTCTTGCTGGCAAAATATTCACGCCAGCGTTGCTGATCGTACCCGTAATCCACGTCTGGTTCGATTGTTTGAAGTAATCTCAACACCGCGGGATTATTGAGTTTTCTTACAAAGACTTTCTTCTTGCCTCCGGTTTGCAAACCGCTACCACCGTCACCAAAACCAGCATTGATGGCCGAACTTGGCGCCTGCTCCGTTTTATGCTCTGTGACCAGTGCGTCGACGTAATTCATGGCAAGTTCAGAATCCGGGAACCATTCAAGGGCGCGAGCCGCGCGGTTCACAAGTTTGTTATCGTTATTCCTCAGCAAAGGCAAATACGTGGCGACTGCTGATCCGTATCCATATTCTTTGAGCAAATCCAGAGCAGCCTCGCGGATCACTTCGTCGTTTTCCATCAGACCAGCCTGAACCAGAGTTCGAACCGAAACCACATCACGGAACTTGCCCAGCAAGCGGATCCAAAGCATTCTCAATTCACGCGGATAATTTCCACGTCCTCGCGACTCATTGAGTTGATCAGCAATCGCACTGGAAGCGAGCGGATCCTCGATCGCCTTCAAGGCAGCTAACGCCTCAGGGGACTTTTTCGTGTCGCGAAGCACCAATGCCACTAACCGCTTTACTTCTTTGATCCACTTCTTTGCATTGACATCTGTATTCTGCTGAAAATCATCAATCGCAACTGCCTCTGGCAGTTCCCATCTTCCCGCCCGCGAGATCATTCCTCTTCCACGCATCAAGTCGGATGTCTTGATCCATTGTCCATTTTCCTTTTTGTAACCCAGACCGGCGCGAGCTCTCGCATGATCCGGATCCAAGCTTATCGCGCGCTGTAGATGGTGGTTGCGATAGTGGGTCGCGTTGCCCGGGACATTGCTTGCCGTGACACACCAGACCGCCAACTGGTAATGCAATTCGGCATCATCGCCTGCCTTTGCTGCCTGCGCGCGATAGGCAGCAAGTTGATCAGAGTCAACCACTCTCCGAACGCGGCTGGCCGGCAAGGCAATGTGGATTTCGTCATCCACTCGAATGACCACGGAATCAGCCTGCCGACTGACATCGCCGGTAAGATGACCACCGCCTGAAATCTCAACGGTATCAGCATCGACCAGACGCATGCCGGACAATCCACAGAATGCGGTCAACAGCCCCGCCACGACAACAATACGATAGGGCTGATGATGCATCTAGCCATCTCCATTTGAATGGAATTTCGTGCCAACACCGGGCGATCTCTTGAAACCAGGGCGACCTCTTGAAACCCGGGAAGCTCCGATCCTAATCGGCTGCAAAGGTCAGACGACAAGGTTGATGGACAGCCAACAACCTGTCTGCCCACCATCGGTAATTTAGCCTTCCTGACAACACCTGGGGGCAAGAAATTCCGGTCAAACGGCACAAATAACTGCCTTATCGTTAAAATCCCTCATCCAGGACGGCGTTGCAGACGATTGATACTTGACTAAAGAGATCATATTTATAGCATATCGAAACGCTAATCTTACCGAGCCCTTTTAAAGCCATGTCCGCACGGCCCCAACCACTGATGAACGCTCCCGTACCACCGGGTGACTCTGAGAAGACAGATCCCAAAGACCCCAACGCAAAACCGGCTGCGTTACTGAAAGTTCTGTCTCCAAACCCAGACGAACCACGAGGCGCCCTTGCTGCAACGCCCCCTCTTCATCCCACGGATGAACTTCTGGAGGAGCTGGAACGCGAGAGCGAATCACTCGAAAAAGCAACGCCCAAAGAAATCCTGCGCTGGGCAGTTGATCGTTTTGCCCCCAAGTTCACCATGGCAACTGCTTTCGGGCCTGAAGGCATGACCATCATTCATATGCTTGCAGAAGTAGCTCCTGAAACCCCCATTTTCAATTTGGATACCGGTTACCAGTTCAAGGAAACCCTTGAGCTACGGGAAAGAGTGAAAGAGAAATACGGCATTGAGGTCGAATACAAGCTGCCTGAATTGACCGTCGCCGAATACGAAGCAGCGAACGGTGGCCCCGTCTATAAATCGAATCCGAATCAATGCTGTTTTGATCGTAAATTGAAGGTGCTGCATGAGTCAGCAAAGGGTCATCACGCGTGGGCAAGCGCCATCAGACGCGACCAGAGTCCCGACCGAGCGACGGCTCCGATCGTTGGCTGGGACCGCAAATTTCAACTGGTCAAAATCAGTCCGCTTGCAAATTGGACAAAGAAAGATGTGTGGTCAATGATCACCTCAGAAAACATTCCCTATAACCCGCTGCACGATCAAGGCTATCCCAGCGTTGGCTGTTTTCCCTGCACACGAGCAGTTCTTCCCGGAGAAGACGAACGGGCAGGCCGCTGGAGCGGTTTCAAGAAAACCGAGTGTGGACTCCATTCCTCGTGAGTGATGGAGAAACGTCATGGTCATCTCCGCACGTGTGCATTACGCCTGTGTTGCAATGCTTGAACTTGCTATCCAGAGCGATGAGGGTTCGCCAGTAGCCATTCGTGAAATCGCTGACCGCCATGGAATCCCTGGCCCTTTTCTCGTGCAGATTCTCCGTAGCCTCCGTGCCTTGGGATGGGTTCAGAGCATTCGAGGCAGTCACGGGGGTTACCGCTTATCGGTTGACCCGGCCGGCATTACGCTGCTGGACATTGCCGAAGCAATTGGATCTCAGGAAGCAGGCTGTCGCACCGAGGCCAACAGCACCCCCATAGCCGGAATGTTGCAGAAACAATGGGATGATGCTGCGGAGGCTTCGCGGAGCATCCTCGGGCAGGCAACTCTGAGCAGGCTGGTTGACAAAGCTCGCCACGGTGATGAAACCATGTTTTACATCTAAAACCGATCGGTTGTGCCAAAGCACAAGCCAATGTGCACGCAAGAGCACGCTATCTCAGATGCTCAGCCAGATCGTTCCGGGGTGGTACACTCCATTACCCCACAAAGTCACTACTTTTTCTTGGTGCCTGGACGCCTTCGCTTATTCGGCTTTTCAAAGGCTGGCTCCGGTTTTGCCACCTGGCTGCGGAGTCGTTCCGCCAGCGATTGCGACTTGACAGGAGCAGAAGCACCTCCGCCTTCCAATCCAGCAAGATCGAAATGTTTCTTGTCAGGCAGCGTGCGTTTGACGATGATTCGCTCGCAAATACCCCAGCAGCTACTGGTAATGAAGTAGATACACAGCCCCGCTGGTACGCGAAAGAACAGCAAGCCCATCATCAAAGTCATGATGCTCATCATTTTTTGCGTCATGGCTGTTTGTTCGTCAGTCGCTGGTGGCATGAACATCTTCTGCTGGACCAGATACAGCACAACCACCACAACGGGCAGCACATTGAAGTATGGCCCTAACCAACCAGTACCACGTCCCGACAAATAGCCCCAAAGCCAGTCTCCCCAATACGCAAGCATGTCGGGTCCAGCGAGGTTCGAAGCCCAATCACTGAAGCTGAAGGCAGGCTGTTGCCGCATTTCGATATTGACCGACAAAGTTCGATACAAGCCCAAGAAGATGGGAAGCTGGATGAACATGGGCAAACAGCCAGCGAGCGGATTGAAACCGGCTTTCTGTTGAAGCTCCCGCTGGGCTTTCAGCTTCCCCTCCATATCGTCCTTGTACTTCTCATTGATCTTCTTCATCTCCGGTGCCAATTCCTGCATCCGCTGAGCATTAACAGCAGCTTTTCTGCTGAGCGGGAACATGCAACCACGGACGATCAAGGTCAGAAGTATGATGGCCAGGGCGTAATTACCGACACCAGACAACCAGTGCAGAAGAACGCCCAGAATTTTAGAGATACTTGAAAACCAGCCGTAATAAATGCAGTCCTGCAATCCGTACTGGGTCAACAATTCAGGATTCTTCGGACCTGCAAACAACCTTAGATCTCGACGCATGGATTCGCCAGGACCGATTTGTTCACTGAGTGTGTTGACGTAGAAAGTGGAATTGACGGCGCGTTCCTGATGCCGAATGATCCCCTCCGGATTTGACGCGATACCCGCGCCACCCCGTTCGAGTGACGTCAAAACGTTTTGACCATCGGTCGGAACATAGGCAACAGTGAAATACTGGGAATCAACACCCACATAGCTCAATTCGCGGCTCGAGGTGCTGCCATTATCTGCAAACAGAAGTGGAGTCATCCCGTAGCGAGGAAGCGTTGGGTTTGCATCCGGCTTTTCTTCTTTTTTGGCAGCTTTCAACAACTCAAAGCCACTGACGAGCACGTGCCCTGAAGAGCTGGTTTTGTAAACGATATCACGCGCAGCAGCACCACCCCAATTCGGGCTGATCTTCGTGCTGTACCACCAGCCCTCGAGACTGACGCCATTGGCTCCTTCAAGCCTTACACCAATGTCCTGAGGTTTCTCACTCAAGTTGTCGACCTGCAGACCCAGATCCAAAGCGTAAGACTTCTGTGGCAGTTGGTAACTACGACTGAGTCGCAATGCATCGCCGCCAACGACATCCATTTCAGCTTGACTGAGTTCCACCGAAAACGAAATACGCTCAGTGTTCTGTGTCTCTGGATTCTGTGTCTCTGGATTCTGTGCAACATCCCAGTTGAGCT
>JAAXJB010000094.1 GCA_012270065.1 Rubripirellula sp.
AAAATGGATGCTGGATGAAGTGGCGAAATCAGAAAGGAAAGAAAAAGCGATCTTTCAGCAAAACGCAAGCGGATAGCATCATGTCGTTCTGATGGAATGAGTTCGTAACACGGCGTCAACTGGCGGATACAACCGCGTTTTCTGCGGGACTCCATACGATCGTTTGTTGTCCGCGACGTCAATTCGGGACCGGAAAAAATCTGCCGACTTCATCTGCTCGTTTCAGCCCCGGCATGGCTCGCCTCGGCTGGCGGTGCATTGACCAATGAAGCGAACCGTTGGCACAATTTTCCTCAATCCACTTTCACCCTCTTTTTTGAAGTGTTCAACATCTTCCATGCTTAGTTTACATGGGGATTCAAATACGAGGACAACGTCCGAGGTACTGCACGCTCAAAAAAAGCCGTCTTCTGCAAAGATTGAATTTGAGGTGTGTGGTACTCGACAAATCTTGCAATTGCGAAAGAATGGCGTTTGATCCAGCTTGGATCTGTAGTGACAGAATTGGTTGGCCAGAATTCATGGTTGTTCTCACCGCTTTGCCGCCATGGAAACCGGCTTATCAAACCTGCAACAAAACCTGTGTCTCTCTTGACACGATGTCTCCTTTGCTTTGGATTGTCATCCTCGATTCAATCGACTACTCGCTTCCTGTGTGCTTTGATCGGTCACAAACATGGAATCCACTGTGAACGAATCAGGTGAGCAGAAAAGTGCAAGGCGAAGTGCAATATGCGTCCGCTTGCAGTTCAGTTTGCGAAGCATGTTGGTAATGATCTTTTTTGCGGCGTTGGTATTTGGCTTTTACGAGCCCGTTAAACTCCACTTTCAGGCGGTGAGCTTTCTTAAAGAAAAGAATACGGGTTATGCTACTGATCCATCACCTGAGCGCCTTTTCTACAACGTGGTGGGATTTCAACCGGGCCAGCCTGATCGTCATGTCAATGATGTTTTGGTCCATGTTGAGAAGGTCAGGATCGTGCTGCTTGGACGGCACCATGACGGTGGACTGTCAGGTCTGATCCCAGTCGCTGGCAATGTGCCGCAAAACAACGAAGTGAGTGATGTCAATGGTAAACCGATCATCACCTGGTCTTATGCCGCTGGTGAAGCAAAGTGCGATGTATTTGGCTTGCCTTTCACTTGTCGTGGCCGAGAAATTGAAATCAACAATCAGTCATTCGATCTGGATAAGTCCACCGTCGTTCTGGTTGATATTGAAAATGAAATCCTACACACCCATTCGGACCAGGAATGACACAGTGGTACCAGTGTGAATGAAAGGCATCACAACCGGGGAAATTGCTGCGGTCAAGGAGAGGCTCATGCTAATCCTCAGACACTCTTTCGTTTCAGTCGATCGTTGAAGAGCCGCGAAGATTTCTTCGTGCACGATTCGAATGGTGCTGCATCCTTCTGGAAGACTGGTCAATGATTTCGTGCGTGGCAATCACTTTCCATGTAACACCTGCCCAAGCTTGGTGACCGCGTTAGGTTTTGGCTGATATGATGGGCCGTTGCTGGCTGCGTATTCCCAGAATCGGTCGGGGGTGATGGATGAAGATTTTGAAGAGATTGTTCTACTGTTTTCTGGCGTTGGTTTTGGTTGTGACTTCTATCGCGATCTATCAGGAATCGACCAGTGATAGCTACGTTGTGGACGACATCCCCGGGGGGTATCAGGTCACGTTTTCAGGTAAGCCGGACAAGAGCCTTCCTCGTGACTGGAACGTGCCGTATGAAGCGTTTTATGAGTTGAAGGTGTCATCACTGCAGAACATGCATGTTTACCATATGCCTGAAGAATTGACTGATGACGAGATTGATGGTGAACTCGATGTTGTAAACTCGATTGGAGTATCGCCGGAGAACGTAGAGCGATTTACAAGCAATGGCAATCGTGGCGTGAGGTACAGCGCTGACATACGCAAGTGTTTGGCCATAGTCGTTGATCGCAAGCACGTGGTTGTCTTGGGTGCAGCCGGTTATGGTGCCGATGAATTCATTGATTCATTCAAACGATCGGCAGCAGGTCAATGAATGACGTAGCGAGATCAGCATGTTCCAGCACGTCGTCATATCTGCGGGCAGATTTTGAGCCTGCGTGTTCAATCAGCCAGACGGTCATGGTGAGCATCGGCTTTGGCGACTGCCCGTAGTTCTGTTGTAGGATCCGGCCAGAAATTGATAACAGGCACTTGCGTTTGACATTGCCCCTTGATCCAAATCTGGACGTTGACAGTTTTTCCGAGGGGCGGAACATTGATGAATTGTATGGCCAGCAAACTCAAACGTCGCACAGATAGACGACTACATGGGAAGTCCGTGACAGTGAATCCCCTTGCTTTACCTGATCAGGTTGAACAGTTGGTCATTCTGCATTTCAAGCCTCAGACGTAGTTCTCGACTTCTTTTGAGTCCCCCTCGTCGTTCAACCATGGCCATCCGTCACCAGCAGAGTCACCGCGAAGCAGAAGTTCCAGTTGGCGGTGGGTAAAGATCATGAGAGACTCGGATAACGGACCCCATTGACCCATTCACCGGACCGGGACGAATTGCGTTGATTTGAGAACCAGCGCGGCACGTGGTTTCGTGCGCAACAGATCGTTATCTTTCTTTGGCATCTGACAAAGAAGAAATACCGACACGCATGATTGAATTCTGATTCCAGTGTTCAGACCGAGCGGCACCGAAGTAAAGAACACGCTGGTTGCCATCGGCAAACAGAAATGGAGTGACGTGGCCGTGAGGCGCAGTCTGTTGATCTTTGACGACAAGGAGTCCCTCGTCTTTCCATGAGATACCGTCATCACTCGATGCCCATTCTGTGCCGCGCCGGGACTCAATCAACATGACATATTGGCCATCTACGCGCGACACATGAACACCGCCAGCATCATTGGCAAAAACATATCCATCATGGCGTTTCCACGAGATGCCGTCTTTGGATTCGGCATATCCGACGTATCGTTGTGAGGTGGAAGATTTCGGAGCTGTCCTGTCCGGTGCACCAGTTGGAAGATCTGCCCGACCGTCGTACCACAAGCGAAACCTGTTTCCGTCATACGTGACGCTAGGGCGCCCGACGAGAAGTGAATCCCACGCAGGCTTTTCGCGCGGCAAGATGATTGGTCCCCGATCCAACCAGATTCGTCCGTCGTTCGATGTCGCAAGACCAATGCAGTCCGTCACACCGACACTGGCCCGCGTGTAATACATGTGGAATTTGCCATTCACGATGACCACAGATGGATCATTGACGTGGTTAATGCCGTCAGGAGCGAATACGACACCCCTTGGCTTCCATGTTGTGCCGTCCGTTGAAGTCGCAAGATGAATTCGATCGTGGCCATCGCGTCCCTGTCCGCCATAGTACATGAGCAGCAAGTCGCGGTGTCGGACGATGTCCGCCGCGTACACGTTTCCGTTTCCGTGAGGCGCTTCACAAGTCGATCCGCTACCGCGCACCATGCTTTCAGGTTCGCGTGCAATGGCGGTCTCATTCGCGATCAAAAAGATCAATATTGGGAAGAGGCGGTGCATTGTGGTGTGAGATAGATAACGTCGGGCATCACGGGGGCGCGGAGAGTTGACTATCAATTGAGAAAACACCCTAAGCGTTGCCCCCGCGCATGTCATGGTTCGCCGCTTTCCAGTTGTGCGTGAAAGGGGTCGTCCAGCCGACGGGCGACTGCTGAGTATAGTGGACGGTGGTCGAGCGATGCGATCGCTACACAAGGCTGAGCAAAAATGTCAGGGCGAGCAAACCGAGAATCCACGAGCGGGCGCGACCCGCAAAGATTGATATGACGGCAGTCATGCCGAGCGGAAAAAAAAGAAAACATACAGTTCTATGCGATCGACACCGGCTTCGCGCGGCGAAAAGTACCACGGCCATTCGCCCCACCGCGAGCCAGCGTATCGAAGCAGTAACGCAGTCGCTAGCAAGAGGCCGATGGTTGCAAATATTCGCTCACGCCATGTCCAGCGCTTTCGGTCTGAGACAGCGTTCGGTTGGGTTGCTGGTGCGTGGTACGGATTCGGCGTTTTATTCACGTTGCAAGTTTGTCTGGCGATTCAAGAGAACCTGTCGGCGAGCGGCCACAATCAGGCCGCCGCGATTGATGCACCATTTGAAGCCGCGCTGTCGGCGGTTCCGTGTTCATGCAAATGGAAGGATTGTCTGTCGGTCTTATTTTCAGAGATACCCCATCCAGCTAATTCGCATGCGAGTCTTGAGCGCAATCGCATGTAGCTCCCGGACGACTGCTTGCAAGTCCTTTAACTTCTCATTCGATTCAGCAGCAGACTCTTGTATGATTTTTGGCGATTATTTCGTGGATACAACTGGCTTTCAATTCTTCGCATTTTCGCGTTCGCCTGCGCACTGTTTTCGCTTGTTTACCACTGGTTCACGTTGTTCTGATGCCACAGGATTCTGACTATTCGTTGGCAAACGGTTTTTCCGGGCATGTAAGCCAGTAAGGTGGTTGCCGCATCCACAAATTCAGGATCACAGCCGACCAAGTTGTTCGTGATTGAGCTAAACATTTCACGTGCCAATCACTCTTTCACTCAAGCTGTGAAAAGATTGGAGGGGTTGGCAATCACTCCACGCAGTGAAGGAACAATTCAGGCCCCAAAGCACCGGTCACTTATTGACTTGTTTTTGAAAATGTTCTTCCAGGCAATCAAGCACGATCTGTTCATCGTCAATCCACCGATGCGTGGCCCCCAAATCGGTGCGATCGATGTTATGAATGATCGCTGGAGTTTCCGTCTGGTTCACGGTTGGAGCACCACCAATCCAGAAGGTCGGCAACGCAAAAAGGTTCTGATATTGATTGATGTGGTATTGCGAACCGGGCGGTAACCGCGTCTCCGCTTGCCAGGATGTAGGCCACCACCCATCTTGCCTTACAGCATCAATGTACCCTGTGAATACAATCTCAAACGGCTTCTCGATGCCTGGGGCCGGTTCACGCGGCACTCGTATAATGGAGCCGTCGGTATCACGATAAGTCGATTCAGTGGCCGTCAAGTGCCACCCCATGTGATAGGCAACGCCACCACCATGGCTGTACCCCATTAACGCAACATCAGTTACACCGCGAAGATTGATCGCACTTTTGATTTCCTCGTAGGCTGGCTCAAGGCAGTCGAATTCCCAATCGTAGTAATCCGATTCATCAAACGCATAGATGTCATAGCCATCATGGTATTGATCGATAGCCCACTCCATGATGCCATCCTTGTTGCCGTCATCATTTTGATCAGCAGGGTCGTTCGGGACAGCGAGTTCGCCCATCCAGGTAATGGCAATACTCTCGAAAGGCTTGTAGCTGACGGTATCCGCAACCACTCTTCCCATCCCAGTATTCGCTGCTCGAGCGTAAATCGAAATGGTTGATACGCCGCCCGGCAATTTCGGTGACTCGACCCACAACTGGGGGCTTTGTCGACTGACGTTGTCATCATTAAAAATCAACGCATCATTCGGTGGTGCCTCATTGCTTGGGTGTCCAAGCCTTGTTTCCAGAATTGGGTCCGTCCGGTCTGGGCTACCCCAAATTGAAACATTGGTATTTGAGCGTTCAATTACCCATTCAACCCCTGGCCCACCGGAAAGCACAACTGTGTCCAATTGCATCAAATCATCTTCACCGGGCACGGCAGTTCGTTGCATGCCATCAGCCACACCGTCACCATCGTCGTCATCACCGTTGATGCGGATACCGATCGCTTCAACGTCTTCAACATCTGGTGGGATGATGTAATCGCGAAATACCGGTGTCTGCTGACGATGAGCCGATAGGTCCCCGTCTACCACCGTGAGCAACACGGCATCGGATGCAACAGGTTCGCCATCGGGCCGGAACAATGTCCAGGTCAGGGTTGCGACCCCTGCCTCAACTCCCTCGACCCACACGCTGGACGGAACATCGTCACTGCCAATCGTAAAACGGGTCCCTACGTAATGCTTCATCGGTGAACCATAAACTTCGATACTGGACGCGTCCGCTGCGCTCAATTCCAGTCCATAACCATCCAAATTGGTTGTACTGGAGCCGAAGGACAGCGACACCTCTTCCAGATCATCATCCGGAAAACTCAAAAAGTCCTGATTGGGATCAAACTGATTTTCGTAGTCAGGTATTCCGTCAGCGTTATCGTCATCACGATTCAAAAGCACAATGTTTCCCGGCGCCTCCAATTCAAGACTGTCTTCCTGGATCGAACGCTCCAGCCGACCGGAGTTATCGCTATCTGTATCGATGTCTGCCGAGAATGACTGGATGAATCCCGCATCAATGTCCTTGCGTGCATCGCCCTCGTTCAGAAACAACGTGTACTGAGGTGCATCGCTATCAATCGTGTCATCATAACCAGCACCCCTTGGCGAAAACGCAAAATCAATCGGGGCGATGAACGACACCTGATACCCGCCAGGATTCAGATCTTCAAAATGATATTGGCCGTCTGCATCAGTGAACGTGTCAGCGTAAGGAATCCACTGATTCCCTTGCCACTCAGCGAGCTGAACATGCACGCCAGACAGACCATCCTCGTCACCGTCTTGTAGCCCGTCACCGTCTTTATCGTACCAGGCAAAGTCGCCGATGCTTCCCAATTGAGGTGGCTCCCAATCACACCCTTCGGAAAACGCGTCCTCTACAGACATGCAATCCAGCGTGCCTGATGACCCGCCCGATGATCCGCCCGTATTCAATGCTCCATCGGCTGATCCGTTCAGTGACCCACCCGATGATCCGCCTGTATTCAATGCTCCGTCGGCTGATCCGCTCAGTGACCCAGCGGCGAGTGACGACCCGTCGGAAAAACTGCTGCCCATTCTGCCACTTGTGGATCCAGAGGCAATCGGATTGATCGCGCCCATTGATGACGCCCCACCAAAAGCATCCAAGTCCATTGCCGGATTGATGAGCGTTCCTGTACGTGAATCTGCCTGTTGACCTAAAGAATTAAAAACAATGTCAAAATCTTTGGCAGTGATTTCACCATCCTGGTCCGCATCCGTCAGCGGGTTTTTATCAAGCCACGCTCGAGAAACCGTGGCGTGAGAATCGAGTTGATAGGCACTCAACACATTGATCACTTGCAAGACATCGACTGGCGAGACAATGCCGTCTCGATTCACATCTGGCTTCACTGCCGAGGATATACCCGAATCTGCGACCCCAAAGTCCCCGGCAAGCAAGCACCTCGCATCCAGTGCTTCAATGAGCAATCGACGCTTGCGATCTTTCAAACGCGACTTATGTGTGGAAAAACCATTTTGACTATCCAATGAACCACCCCATAAGTGCATTTAAAGTGCTGCGTTCGAGTCGCAACATGGAGCCCAAGTGATCCGAACATAAACTCAGACGCCAACTAAAACAAGTCTTACTTGCTTCCCCCCCACACTGCAGCAGGAGGTTCACTGCATGACTTGATCCGAGGATGGCAACCAACCATGCCTGTTATGAATGGCGGAAAGCCTTTGGATTCCCGAAAACACGTTGTCAATAATTCCGGTGCATTGCATGGTTGGGCTTCTACTTCTACTTCGATGCTGATTTCCTGATTTGATCTCTCGTTCGAGTCCATTTCTCAACATCACCTCTTTCGGCCTTTCGGCTGTAGACATTGCCCAGATCCTGATTTCCCGCGTTCGTTTTGATCGCCTTGAATTTTCGTCCATGCTCCATGGAAACCTTGTTGCCTTTGACGATATTGTTTCGCGATCCAATCTGCAAACCGATGAACGAAGATGCATCATGCTTCCGAGTATCATGGATGACATTCCTGAGGATTCGGTTTCCGGCTGCGATCGATGGAGTGGGCGAGGACTTGCCACTCGCGTCGACCACGTAGATCGCCTCACAACCGGCGTCAATGATTGTGTTTCCTTCCAAGAGATTATTGGACGACTGAATGAACACTCCTTCCCGAGTCGTATGCTTCACAACATTGTTCCTCACGATATTGTTCTCGGACGAAGACAGGATAAAAATCCCCCGCCCATGATTCTCGATGAAGTTGTTTTCAACAGTGTTGTTTTTGGCTCCGTTGGGAAGTCGGATGCCCGCATAACCGGAGTCGATTGGGCTGGACGAGGTGATGTAATTCGAGGCAACGTAACACTTCCTGTGGCCGCTCAAGTTGATGCTGCCATGCTCTATGGAATTGAATGCATTGTTGACAATTCTGACATTTTCGCATGCCGAACCAGCATAGGCGGATTTGCCGCGGTTTTCGTTGAATACATTTCCGTCGAGAAGGATACCGGAGCTTTGTTCGAACCGAACGATCCCGCCCGAGAATTCGACATGGCTGAATTGCAGATTGCTGACATCCAGCATCAGCAAGGTTCGATCGGGATTACGAAGGGTCAGGTTGGCCACAATGGCTTTGCGACAATCCATGTGTTTTGCCTTCAGCAGATAGTCGCTGTTGTCTTTGCTTTCGAGTACGGTTTTGCCTGCGGCGTCCCCGATCAGGTTTACACCTGAGCGAAGCCGAATGGGATTGGCAAAAAAGTAGACTCCTTCTGGAATATAAACGGTGTCAACTTCGCTGCTTTCTGATGCATGTTGGATTGCTTTTGCGAGCGCCGGGGATTGGTCAAAAGTGGACCCTGCAGTCAATCCAAACTCAATGGCATTGATCGAACGGGACCTGCTGAATTTCCGCCCCTTGATTGTCCATTGATCCACGGTCGAGGTCGCAGACTTTCGACCTGATTCTCCCCCTGTGCCCACGTCAGCAGGAGCAACTCCGCAAGGAGAAAAGGCACAGCTGATCAGGCTGGCGATAAAAATGACGATAGGTGTTCTCATGGCGAATTCTTCATCTCATCCAACGACCACAGTCATCCGGCCGCGACGGGTGATTGTCCATTTGAACACGCCCGACTTCGCGACTCGAGTGCTTTCTTTGTTATTCCGCGCTGTGCCGCCCACGTCGCTGCCGCCACTCCGGGTGCTGCACTGGCCGGCTAGTCCCTGGCAGGAGGCCGAATCGCTTGGCGGGATGGGCCAAGCGTTCTACATCGAAAGACTGTGCAAGTGATCGAAGTTCTTCTGTGATACTTGCCGTTTACTCTTGAGGCCAATCCGGTAAGGCAAACTTCTTTTCTACGTTAGCTGTGTGTTCGTCATAGTGACGTTCCATCTGCAGCAGCAGAGCTTTCAGTGAAGGCCAGGGAGTCGCTGGTGGTTTGTCTTCCAACTGTATATCCTCCAGAAGGTAAGCGTAGCGGCGACAGAAGTCATCGACACGTTGCATGAAACGAGCTTCCTGTTTCCCATCCCAATCCGGATGCCGCGGTTGGTAATCTTTGGGCATCTGACGGGGGTTCAAGTTGACAACGGGGATGTTGGGATCAAGTGCGTGATAGATCTGAGAGAAGAACATCAATTGGCGGCCAGCCATGTGTTCGGCATTCCACCTTGGTGTGTGCGTACCATTGGATGGTTTGAAGCTCATCTGTGCAGCTGACAGTTTTCGGAACACATCCTGGGATCGCCGGTTTGCAGCTTCCATGCGATCGAACAATTTGCTGAGATGTTTCGGGACTGGTCGTGGTGCGTCAAGTAAGGCAGATGCTTCGATCGTTATCGCTGCCGCTTTGTCGATGCTTTGTCCAACCGCGCTGCCATCGGCAAGGATCAAGAGGCAGGCGATTGACAACAGCCTGGGAATTGGGAATCGAACTCTCATAGGACTTAAGCCGAGTTAAAGTCGAATCGAGACCGGGGAGCCGCATTGGGTGTGCCATCACTTGCTCTCACGGAAGGCAACGGAATCAGACGCAGCATTGTACTGCAAAGCAATAGCATGCGTTACCACGACACGAATGAACGCACTGATGCAACTGACCTGGTCCTCTGATCCGGGTTCACACCTGAGGTGAGTTTCCAAAGTGTTGGGCACTTTAAAAGAAAGAATGACTCATGCCACGAAAACGCTATCGAGCTGAGTAGATCATTCAAAGGATTCAGGAAGTTGAGGCACGGGATTCAGGAAGTTGAGGCACGCTTTTTCCGGGAAATGCAACGCAAACAATTGTACTCTCCGGCGAATATTCATTCGCGGAAGCACTTCTGGTCAGGCGTTTTGATTCAAAGTGTGCGGTTTTTATTGACTTGCAGCATTGTGAGTGAAGTCGGTTTTTCTTTTTTTGCGCCTGATTTCAAATGGCGTGACGCTCCCATTTGATAGATGGATGTGCCGTCACTCTAAAACCTGTTATCAAGTGAGAATGCCATGAAATTAACGACCAGAGTCCTCCCAGCATTGATCGCGATTGTTGTCCTCGGTTTGCCCAATGCCTTTGCCGTCGATGGAAAAACAATCTGTGTCGACGTTGATGTTCCCGGGAGCGGTACCGTGACCATCACGCTGTCTCCTACTGAACAACCGGGAGTATTGCGAGGTGATGATGGATCGTGGTGGTGGGAACCCAGCAATGGTGAGCCTCCGTTCCGACTGCCTGATCCCGATCCAAAGCCAGACGGTGACCCAAAACCGGATGATGAGCCAAAACCAGATGATGCCCCACAACCGGATGATGATACCGATGGTGATGAATCGACTGAGGGGGTATCACAGGACTACGACGAAGACAGCGAGATGTACCTTGATCTTTTGTTGATTGAATTCTTGGTGGAAGAGGGTTGCAGCATTGAAGAGGCGATTGCAGCGGTCGATCAGCAGAAAGAATACCCTCGACCACGCAAGTTAGAGAGGCCGGTATTCGGCCCACACATCGTTACTTGCGATGGGCTGGGGCATCATTGATCAGAAGCTCAAGACAGGATGCCACGTCGATGTAAATACGACAGGGTTTCCTTTTGTATTCACGTTCACCAACGCCGCTGACCGCGGCGTTGGTTTTTTGTAAAGAAACGGATTGCCGGTCTGTCGCCCAATCTACACTTTCCTGCCAGACCTGGCCTCGATGTGTTAGAACTCGGTAACCCGGTAGGGATGAGCCACCAACCGTTGACTTCGATATTCCCAAGGTGTCGGCGAATGCGACGGTACGGTGCAGCATGCCTGATGCGAACTTCGGATGCAGCCTTGCGCATCAAATCCGAGGAGTCGGTGTGCTGTTTCGAAGTGGCCCTGAATTGCCGTGTTGATTTTGCACGTACCCTGATTCTGATCAAAGCGGATAACGACGATGATAACCAGGCCGCCGTGATTGATGCACCATTTGAAACGGCGCTATCGGCGGTTCCGCGTTCATGCAAGGATTATCTGCCAGAGGTGCCCAGTTTTCAGAGGTGCCCAGTTTTCAGAGGTGCCCAGTTTTCAGAGGTGCCC
>JAAXJB010000053.1:0-268 GCA_012270065.1 Rubripirellula sp.
TGGTCACTTGCTTGCTGGTCACTTGCTTGCTGGTCACTTGCTTGCTGGTCACTTGATTGCTGGGACTCTGGGTCGGTTGACTCTTGTCCGCTTTGTGCACTGTTCTGCTGGCTGCCTTCTTGACTTGTCTGCTGGCTGTTCGAATTTGCCTGGTTTTGCTGCGAGTCTGCCAGCAGATTTTCGAGTTGTTCCGCGGCCTGACTGATTTGTTCGGAAGTGCTGGCAACGTCACGATTGGCTTGAGGGCTTTTCTCTGCCGATTCTGCAG
>JAAXJB010000053.1:278-19616 GCA_012270065.1 Rubripirellula sp.
GGCGGCGCGGCGCAGCGCTTCGGAATCACCCCGGACCTCACCTGCCTGGGCAAGGTGGTCGGAGAGTTCGGATTGTCCCAGTCTTTCTTCGTGTCGTGCCGCGCGTCTCAGCTGTTCTGTTGCATTGTCGACTTGCTGCTGGATTTTGTTCTGTTTTTCAGCCAATCTCTCTGCCATCTCCTCAGGTACTCTGAGTTGATCCTCATTGGCCATGTCCTGATTGAGTTGGCTGAGGGCCTCCCGAATGTCTCCGAGTTCATTCTGTGCCTGTTCGTTGAGTCTGGATGCGAGTTCAGCAGCCGGGTTGGGTTTGTCCAGAGGGGGGAGTTGCTGGTTTCTTGCCTTCTGCTCCCGTTCACCCGCAGCCTTTTCGTTTTGTTCGGCAAATTCTTTGGTCTGGCGTGCGGCTTGTTCGGCAGAGGCAGCATTCTCGATCTGCTCTTGGGCTTCCTGAATAGCCTCCTTGATCTGATCCTGATTGGCATTTGGCCGGTTCAACTGCTGTTCCAGTTGTCGTTTGCGATTCTCAGCGGTCCGCTTCTGATTTCGGGCATCATTTGCCCGGCGATCCGCCTCGTGCTTTGCGGCAGACCATTGCTGTCTTTCTGAGATGGCATTTCGGGCCTGCTGGGAACGTGCATCACGTGCGGAAGCTTCCAGTTGTTGTTTGCTCCGATTGCGGCTTGCGTCATCCTTGTGTACTTCCTGTTGCACAGCATTGTCGGTGGGTTGTTTTGCATCCGCGATTGCCTGCTGCGCGTTTTCGATCGCTTCACTCATTTTTTGCGCAGCTTCCTGCATTTCGCTCAACAGTGAATCTCCACCATTGACGTTTGCAGCTGCATCAATCGCTTCGCGCAGTTCGGCTTTTGCTTCTTGCAGTTTTTCCTGTGCTTTTGGCGCATTGCCTTGATCTTTTGAAAGCGCTGTTTCTGCTTTTTCCACCAACGCCCGTTCCAACGTTTCCGTTCGGCTCGCAAGATTCTCAATCTGTTCAGCGGTTCGCTTCTTTTGTTCCTTCAGCGTCGGGTCCGAGGATTCGAGCGCCTGATTCAGATCTTTTTCTTTTTCAGCAGCATTTTCCAGTTCGCGTTGGGCAGATTCAGCTGCTTCTTGTGCGATCTCCGATAGCTCCTGCCGCATGGGCTGGTTGGTTTGCAGTTCACGCTCAAGTTGTTCCATCAGCTCTTCGGGTGTGCTCTGCGCTGCTTCAGCCATCTGTTGGGCGTCTTCAAAGCGCTGGTCAAGTTCATTTTGCATCTCGATGGCTGCTTCTGCCTGACGGAGATCCTCGCGCGACTGCTCGATTGATTCACCGCTTTCGGCGGCTTCAAAGTGTGCAGCGGTCTGTTCGAGGGCGTCGGCTAACTGTTCAAGTGACTGAGCGGTTTCATCGAGAGCCTGTTGTCTTGATTCCTCATTGGGTGCGGCTTGAGCTTTTTCCATCGCATCTTCGGCGCGGTCCACGGCATCCTGAATCTGGGCTGTCGCGGCGTCGGCGTCCCGAGCTAATTCACGTTCCGCATCATCAGTGATCGAAGCTGTGTTGGCGAAGTCAATCAGCGCCTCAAGCGTTTCCCGGGTTGCCTCATTCGCGTCCTCCTGCTCCTCCGCCAGTTGCTGGGCGGTTTGCTGGGAGGAATCCTGTCGTGTTTCGGTGCGTTCCTGCGCCTTCTTGACCTTCTCTGCTGCCTCTCTGGCCTGCTCAGGAAGAGTCAGCACATACTGTCTGACGGTTTCCCGTGCCTCTTCAACTCCGGGAAGTAGAGCCGTGATGGCGGAATCAAATTCGCGCTCCATGTCTGCCAGATCGGCTTCGGCTGAAATCATCGGCTCATCTTTCCAGCGTCGGGATGAAATCCGTTCTTTGGCAGCGTTGATTTGTTTTCCGTATCGCAGAACCCCAAGTTTTCGTGTTTCTTCTTCGGGTTTCAGCCTTGCATTGACCATGGTTGAAACCGGCCATTCCATTCCGACCGCAATCCGGTCAATCTGGTGAGGGTGGTCGATCTTGGAGGTCGCGTTGTTCTCAAGTTTGCGTTCGGCAAGCATCAGTTGACGCAGATCGTCGAGATAGCCTACGGCAGCGTGATAGGATTCGAGTGTCTGGAATGCATACCCGAGTTTCTGATGAATGGCCGTTGGGTTTTCATCGCGGTAGGGTTGGAAACCATTCTCGGTAACGTTCTCAATCGCCCGATGCATCAGATTCAGGTCCGCAGCGTACTGGGGATCGAGGTTCAGGCGGCTACGGTGCAGGCTTTCGTCCTGGTCGAGTCTTTGAAGGATTGCCTGGCGGTCACGATCGAATTTCAGGGTGGTGTGCGCGACCGTTTTTGCTGCAGCAGCTGACGCGTTTGAGTCATTTTCAGAAGTTTCAAGTTTGCGTTTCGCTGCCTCGGTGCTTTGCCCCGAGAGTAGAAGTCGGCGCACTGCATCGCCAGAACTGCTGACTTGAATCTGCAATTCCCGGAGCATGTCCGAGAGCGCCGCAGTGAGTCTGGAGTCGTAAATGCTGGCGCGTTGCTGGTTCTTCAGTTCGCTCTCGAAGTTGCCCAGCAGCGCAAGTGAGGCTTCTTTGCTTGGTGGCGCGTCAATGGACGCCTGCAAACGCGACGCCCAACCATCGACCCAGTTGCTCCAATTATCGAGATGACTCTGCGTTGAGTCGGGCAGAAACTCCCGATGCATCTGAAAGAGCTGTTCCAGTGCTTCCAGTCTTCCAGCAGCTACTTTCATTTGTCGAGGCAATGTGATTTCGGCGTTTGGGACATCAGCTTGTGTCAGCTGCTGGATGTTCTCCTGCAACGCCATCGTGTCTTCAATCAAGCCGATGGATACGGATTTTCCAAAGAGAGCCTGTGAGTACCGTTTGATGCGTAAGACATCCTGGCCGATCCGCTTTGCACGATTGGTCAAATCACGCGTGGCCCGTTCCTGTTCCGTTTTCCAGTTGTTATCGGTCTGCGAGCGGATCCACGTCTTTTCGGAAATCCAGCGTTCAAGTTGCCTGTCAGTTTTGCTCACGCTTCTTCCGAGCAATTCCCACTCACTGGACTGGATGGATTTACCCGATGACTCAATCTGTTGCTTGATGAGTTGAATCACCGACTGATTTTGGGCATGCAGTTCCGGGATGCGGTTCGCGATCTTCTCAACGTCGTCCTGTTTCGAATCGCTTGCCAAATCCATGATCTCGGAGACTTGATCAGCCCAGGTCGTGATGGCTTCGGTGAGCAATCGCATCGGGATGAGGTGATCGTGCCTCGCGCGATCAAAGCCAGGTTCGGCGACCAGAATCTGAATGAAATCGGATTCGCCCGTCTGCCCTTTGCGGTCGATCGCGACGGTGCGCGTTTGAATGATGTCGCCCCCTGACAGTTGCACTGGTGGTTCGCCTTCGCCACCGAGTTTCATGAGGTCCCAGTCCCAACGCAGTTGCAAGTCACGGTTTGGTGCTTCGATTGCAATCTGACGACGGATCAGCGGGCCATCGTTGACCTTGTATTCCTGAATCACTTCATCCAGTGGCAGATCATCACTGGCAAGGACCAGCATTGGCAGCACATCAATCGGTGCAGCGAGTAGAGTTTTGGGGATCGCACGGTCCCAACGCACGGCAGGTGGTGCGTCCATGACAGGCGTGACTGAGTATTGTGGGCTGAACGGATTGTTCAATCCTGATCGCAGGCTGGTCGCGTCGATCTGGTAGTTCGAAGCAGAACTCACCGGGATCGTCGTCGAAAAAACACGATCACTGCCATCAACTGCGGTGAGTTGCCAAGGTGTCAAGCCGTGTTCACCGAATCCGATTTTGGCGTTTTCGACCGGCTCATCAAAACTGAGTGTCAGCTCTACTTTGGACCCGCTGAGTGCCTTGATATCACCATGTTCGGCGGTTTCAATCCGCTCCGGCAATTTGGTGTATGCAGGAAACTGGTATTTCTTTTCGAAGGATTGGACGCCCGGTCTTGGCAGTGGGGTCAGTTCATGCCACAGAGTAACACCATCACCTGCTCGGATCCGGTAGCGTACCGGGATGGTTCCGATCGAAAGGTTTGCGGCAAAGGTGCCCTGATTTTCCAGCGTGCCGTCCTGAGTGGATTGCTGAGAACTGACGCGGGGAGTCATGGAAGTTTCTCCAGTCACGTCATCGGCGGTGATCCACTGCAGTAGTACTTCATCAGTCGGTTTACCACTGATCTGTACGACAATCCCGACTGCATCTCCTTCGGCAACGAATCCGCTGGGTGGAGAAGGCTTGAGGATATCGATGTTTGTTGCCGACGCGCGTTCGATCGCCATCATTGGAAGCATGGCACGAGCCATGCGTCTGGCGAATTGAAGTTGCGGAACCATGAACAGTGTCGTGAACACGACGACCATCATTGCGGCTGCAAGTAACCACCGTTTGATCAGCCCGACAGGCAGAGTTTTGCCGAAATCAAGGCCGGCTGATTGTCGGCCTACGTCCTGCTGCAGTTTGCTGCGAAAACTGACCGATCCATTTGCTTCGTTGGGGTCTGCAAGTTCAACGGCTGACAGCAGGTTGTGGCGAAAAAGTGGATCGGCAGATTCCAGCTTTCGTGCCATTGCGCGGGGGTCGCTGTTTCCCATACGGCGCAAACCAAGAAACCACAGAGTGGCAAGAACCGCTGAGTAACCAGCCAAACTGAGCGCCCAGCGGATTCCGTCTGAGAGCAGAAACAGGTAATCGCAAATGGCAACAAAGGCCATGGCCAGAATCAGCGATGCGATTCCACCAGCGAAGCTGCGGATGAGCAACAGTCGCCGACGTCGTTGAGCAAAATGACTCAACGCGTCGCTTGTTTGTGGATCAAGTTTGAGACCACGTGAAAAATTAGTACCCAAAGACATTGCCTACACCAATCCTGCGCGTTTGCGTAACCACCATTCTGCCGCAAGCAGTATCACGATGGCCCAGAACCAATAAAAAGACTGCCAAATCAAAATGTCCGATTCAATCACCGAGCCACTGGAAAGTGGTTTCAACGTATCCAGTATGTCGTCTCCCGACGACTCATGGAAATATTTTCCACCTCCCGATTCAGCGATTTGCTGCATGGTTGCCTTGCTGAGGCTGACTCGATCCAGTTCAACCAGATCCGGTGTGCCGACCCAGATCGGCGTGCTTGCCTGCAAGGCATTGGAATCAAAGCCACTTGCACGAATGCGAATGTCGTAAGCACCTGATTCCAACGGAGGAGTTTTTCCCTGGTAGGTTCCACGTGCAGGATCGTCTACTGTCAGGGGGACGGTGGCGACAATCTGGTCACCTGACATCAACAACGCGTCAACGGTTGCGTCTCCAACCGGTTTTCCTTTGGGATCCTGGATCCGGACGCGAATCAGCGACGAGTCACCCGCGTCGTATTCGACTTTGTCAGTCCCCAACGCAAGATACTCGTCAGCTGCTGAGTAAGGTGGTTGCATGACAGCGGCAAGTAGCTGATTCCAGAACCGGGCGTGGAACCTGTCGGCGACTTTGTACCGCCAACGCCATGTTTGGTCGGCCGCGAGATAAAACACGCGTCCTGATCCGAACATGCGAGTGACCAGCCAGGGTGAAGTTCGGTCGTCAGCGGTGATGGAATTGGCCAACACCTCTGTGCCCTCCTGGGGGTCAAGTATTGCGGTGGATGCGGGAGCCGGCAGATTTTCCCACAGTTCCTCCACGGCAGTCTTGTCGCCCCAAAGATTCATCAACGGACGGTCAAGGCCCAGATTCGTCGGTCGGACAGATGCAACGACCGTTCTTTCTTCATCGAGATAATTCACCGGGACGAGTTCCGGCAATTCCGTCTCGGCGATCTTCCGGAGTCGTCCGTACTGACCGTCAATCAGAATCAAGCCACCGCCGCGCGTGACAAAATCACGCAGTAAATTCGCATCGGTGTTTCGGAACTGATCAGGCGGGACTTCGCCCATGATGATCGCGTCGTATCGGGCCATGGCCTCCCGGGTGTTGGGGAGTTCGCCAGGTTCTTCGCCACGCTGCACATTTGGCTGGTCAGTGCCTTTACCGAACAGCACCGTATCGACTGTCCAGGAAGGGTCGCGTTCAAACAGATTCCTCAGATAACGGGTTTCCCAGCGACTGGAACCATCCATGATCAACAACCGTCGATCACGGGTTGAGGCCGAAACACGAAACGGAGATGCGTTATTCTTTGCGTTCGTGTCCACATCGGGAGGATCAATCGCGGCTCTCAGATCCATCACGACTGAGTTGCGGCGTACTCCACGTGGGTTGTCTCCGTTGATTTCCGAAAGAATCCCGGCCACATCAAGATCAAACGGTATTTTTTGCAGAGGGGCGTTTCCCGACACGGTGGTCTGCCACACCACTTTTCCGTTTGCCTCAATACGTAAAACGCGCTCAGTGTTATCCTGATCTTGCAGCGATCCCAGGCTTCTGAGAACAACCTCGCCAGCCAGACGTCCATCGGACGCGACATTCTCGGGCCTGATCACATTGACGATTCCCAGATCGTTCGGTTCATCTTCCGAACCCAGACCAAAACTGTGAACTGCGATCCCTGTGGATTCGAGTCGTTCTGCAAGCTCAAAAGGAGCATTGCCGGTGTTGTCGCGTCCGTCCGACATGACGACCAGAGCGGCGCGGTCGGCCGATGCCTGAGGGGGCAGTTGAACTTCATCGCTTGCCAGGGAAGCAACTGTGGCAAGGGTGGTTCCCATCCCGGAAGCCAGATCCGTGCCTTGTCCGTCCGGCGTCAATTCAAAGCCGCTGGGAGCTGGTTCTTCGTCACTGCTTGACCAGACCAGAGTGGGTTCGCCCGACGAAAAAGCTATCACATCGACTTGATGCGTGTTCTGTAGCGACTCCAGCCAACCCGGGCCGTTTTCATCCCCGGTCAGCATTGTCAGGGCTCGACGCAGTCGTGTCGGGCTGGTGTCCGATTCAAATGAATCGGTCATGGACATGCTTTCGGACGCATCAACCGCAAATACAACACGTCCCAGTGTGCCGACTACCTGGCGTCGATGCCATACAGGACCCGCCAAAATCAGGATTGTGAACGCGACCGCGGCTGCCCTCAAGGCTGGCAAAAAGTATCGAAGTGGTGCGGCGACCGAGCGGCTTTCACGGAAATAAAGCCAATAGACAACCGCAGCAGCGACTGCAGCGGCGGCAAAAACGAGCGTGGGGTGAAGGTCTCCCGCGAAGCGTATGGATGCGATCACGCTGCCCCCACTCGTGAGATGCGTTGTTGTAAAAACAATTCTCCGATCATCACCCCAAGGAGTCCAATCAGAAGCCAACGCCACATTTCCCGGCCAAATCTGCGGGTCCTGTCGTCGTCTTGGAGTTGCTGCATGTTGGTGTACACCTTGGCGTCAATCAGATCGGCGGCGGCTGTTAACCGGGCTTCCTCCACATCTCGGAGTTTCGATTCCTCGGCGGGGACTTCGACGACACGTAGGGTCGATCTGATCTCGGGTTCCCCATCCTTCTGCGGTGTTGTCCTGCGGAAGATATAAGTGCCGCCAGCATCGGTTGAGGTCACCAGAAGCTCACCCTCTTCGTTACTGGTTTCCATTGGCGTTTCGGGCTGCCCGGCATGCTCGACGCTGTAACTGACTTGCCGAGTGATCAGGTTCCCCGTTTCGGAATCCGGAGTCTCCGCCACGGATGGCTCAATTTGACTTTCATCCGCGTCAAATTCGTCCAGTGACACAGTGAAGCCTCTGCCGACATCGATTGTTGTCTGTTTACGAGAACCAGCCAGATCGAGAACCAGTTGTTGTACCATCGGCAGGTAGACCAGCCGCATTGGAAGCGAGGACCAGGCTGTGTTGCAGGGGATGGAAAACTGCAAAACCCGACCCTTGCCACGTCGCGCTGAGATAGCAACAGGATCACCGTTTGCCATTGTCAGCAGGTTGGTCACGGCATTTGCATCGGCGGTTGGTGGCAGTGGGCTTGCTGTGGTCTTTGAGTTTGCCAGCGAATCTTCCTCATCGGCCTCGGCGTTCAATGACGCATCGGTGATCAGCTTCCGGTAGCGATAGATCTCAACGTCCGAAAAAGGTCTTTGCTCTTCGGATCCCAACAAGTTCCACGGCGTGTACAACGGATTCGGATTTCCAATGGGCAGTGCAGGAGGTGAATCCTGGTCTGGAACTTCTGCCTTGTCCGGTAATTCTCCGACAAGCTCGCCCAATCTGGCTGGCAGAGACCAGGCATTGGATTCAGATCCCCAGCTTGCGTTGTAGGATTTCGCGTCGATTCGGTCCCCATCAAAAATGATCAGGCTACCGCCGGCGGTCACAAATTCTGCGATTTGCTGCCTTGTTTCCCCTTCGATTTTCTCGACATTTGCCAACACGACCACATCAGGTGTTTCCTGCTCTAGTTGCTCAGGCAGATCTTTTTCCCGAATGACAGATGTGCGAACTGCATCGGGTTGATCCTGACCACCGAAAGCGAATGGACTGAGTGCGATGGCGAGGTAGTCCGTCTCTCCTTCCAGCGGTTGTCTGCTGGGTTTTCCATCGACCAGTAACACTGACACTTCGCGAATCACATCCACAGCGATGGCACGACGGTTGTCGGGCAGAAGAGCATCGCTGTGCTCAACCGCGAGGCTGATTTCGTGCAAACCAACCTCCTCGATATTACGTGTCAGTTTTGAAGTGATACTTGACCTGGGCGGAATGGTGATCGTGCGAGGGGGAAGCGGCTTTCCGTCGACTGACCAGATCAATCGTAGATCACGTGCCGGATTGTCCCCGGAACTGCGAATGCGGGCGGTGTATCGTGCATTGCGACCGGCGACCACTGCGGGTGAATCGATTTGAATCGCATCGACGGATACATTTGCCAACTGGTCAGAATCGAGCCCGAAATTCAGGAAGTTGATGATGGGACGAATTGGCATCGTCGACAGTGAGTCCGAAAGACGCTTCAATGCGTCAAGCACACCGCTGTGTACCATTTGACTCTGGAAATCCGATGCGATAATGATGCGACGCTGCGGGTGCGAACTGTCAACCGACGCGTCGACCGCTGCTCGCACCAGACGATCCAGATCAACCGGCCCGTACTCGGTTTTCAGACTCTTGATCTGCTTCAACGCTTCCTGGACTCCCATGGATGCTGCAGGCGATTCATAATTGCTGGCCCGAATCAGAATCACTTCGTCACGTCTCGATAAACCGCCGATGATCGTGGTCAATTCCTGTTGCAGTCGGCTCATCCGGGATCCGCCTGTTTCAAGTTCATCACGCGCGGACATGCTACGGCTGTCATCAATCGCCAGGATCAATGTCTGGGGGGCATCACCTGGAAGTGTTTGGAAACCAGTCAGGATGGGTCTTGCAAGACAGAACGCCAGCAACACTGGCAAGAGACATCTCATCAACAGCAGCAGCAAATGCAACAGCTGGATTCGACGTCGATTGACACGAATCACAGTGTCCAGCAAATGCATGGCACCCCAATCGACCGTCCGGAAACGACTGCGGAAAAGCAGATGAATCGCAAGCGGAACGGTGAAGGCAAGAGCACCAAAAGCAAGGAGTCCATTGAGTAATGTCATCTCAATCTTCTCCGTAATGCGAGGTACTCGTGCAGTGCATCGGCAAACGGGCGGTCAGTTGTCAGGCGAATCAGATCGACGCGGTTCGTTCGGCAGGCGTCGCGAAGCTTTGTCTCATGTTCACTCAGTCGCTTCAGGTAGGCTTCCCTGATCGAAAGCGCCTCGACGGTATGTTCGTTATCGGCACGCTCAAGATCCTTGAATTGAATCCGGCCGGAGAATGGAAAGTCGATTTCATCCGGATCCATGATCTGAAAAAAAAGAACCTCGTGCTTACGGCTTCTGATTTGCGCGAGCGAACGCGAAATCGAACTGACATCACCCATGGCATCGGAAACGATGATCACCAACCCGCGACGTCCCAGTTTCGAGGCAACTTTCCGGAACACGCCACCCAAATCGGTTTCGCGACGACTGACATCCTCTGCCAGTTTGGTCAGCAATGCACGCAAATGCGAAGGACGGCTACGTGGTGGCAGTTGACCTCGAAGATCATCATCAAATGTGATCAACCCCACCGTGTCCTGTTGTCCGAGCATCAGATAAGCGAGTGATGCAGCAAGCTGTTGGGCGTACTCGTATTTTGAACGACCCTCCGACCGATCGCCTGAATACCTCATCGAACCACTGCAGTCGACCACAAGCGTGCAACGTAAATTGGTGTCCTCTTCGAACTCACGGATGTATAGCCGGTCGCTCTTGGCAAATACTTTCCAGTCGATGTCGCTCAATTCATCACCGCGCACATACGGGCGATGTTCTTTGAACTCGACACTGAATCCCTTGTGTGGGGATCGATGTCTCCCCGAGCACAGGCCTTCGACGACCTGGCGTGCAAGCAACTGCAATTTGGCAACCCGCGAAAGATCTTTCGGTGCGATCAGATCGAGTATGCGCATGGAGTAAAAAAGTCTTCGGGTGGCCTACGTGCCCGGGGCTGAGGCCGAGAACGACAGGGGTAGCACGACGGAGGGTGGAAATGCGGCAAGGCAGTGAACTGATTATATCCTCTTTCCTGTTCCTTGCGGCACCTCTGAGGCGACGAAAAAGGCGTCTTCCGGGTGGGATTCCCGCCATCAATTTCAGGGGGTGACTTTTGTAACGACAGAACGGTGGTTCTTAAGGGCGTTCCAGAAGCCAAGTCAGCAGTGAAACGCGAGCCGGAAATGACGTGTTTTCGCGAGGTGTTTCAGGTTTGCCGGTTCCCTGAGCCAGCATGGGCCTGGATGTGATCGAGAGTCTCCAGTTTGAGAGCGGTCTGACCAATGGAAGAGAACTTGTACAGAAAAACCGGGTTCATTTTGTCCGCTGCGCAAGCTGTGATGTCGGGGAGTTTGCCTTTGGCACAGTTGTCAGGTTACCCATTTTGGTGTTTTGTTGGTTCCAAGTGCTTTTCTGCAGCTTGATTTCCTGAGAGGATAAGTTGATCACGGGCCCTCTTCTTTTCGCTTTTGTGTTGTCTCAAGGCGGCAGTGCCCAGACTTTGCTGCAGGAGTTGCATTCTGATGCAATCCAATGACTGGGCATGGTTGCCGACGCCACGTGTGGAGATTCTTCCCAGGGCACGGGAGGCTCTTGATAAGCGATTCGTTTATAGCGAGGAGGTAGCGGAACTCATTTCGGCTGCCTTTTATGAGCCTTGCAATCTGCTGCTCTGGGGACCGGGCGGACATGGTAAATCTGACATGGTGCTTGCTGCACTCAAAGCGTTGGGATTGAAAGACAGCGAGATTTTTATCCAGTCCTTTGGTGAGGGCATGAGTGAGGATCGCTTGTGGGGGGGGCCTGACATGGCATCTCTCGACACATGCCTGCGCTACGATACGGAAAGGTCCTTTTTAGCTCCTCGATACAAGGCTGTTGTGTTCGAGGAAATTTTCGACGCCCCAGCTCAGTCCCTGCTTCCGCTCAAGGATGTATTGACCCGACGCGTTTTCATGAATGGACCAGACCGTGTCCAACTGTCAGCGAAGGTTGTGATTGCATGTACCAACAAGGATCCCCGGGAATTCGGGGATGGCAACGATGCGGTGCAGGCGTTGATGGAGCGTTTTTTGCTGCAGAAAGAAGTGCGATGGCCCAGTTACGAACAACAGAATTACGCTGAGCTATTTGCCAAAGTAAGGCCGGATGCAACACCAGGTGGTCGGAAACTGCATCGTTTACTCGCTGCCGTGATTGCCGGATTGAATGAATCCAAGACATTTGTGATGTCACCACGGATGGCGTTGCAGTCACTGGAAGTCGTTTCGAACACAGCGAAAATGAGAGAGGATCGTTGCATCGTTGCCGACGCATTCCAGAGCATCCGGTTTGTTCAGGGGATGCAGTCCTACACTGCTGATCTGTCCCGGAAAATTGAACGACGTTTGCCAACCGACAGCGAGCTTTCCATTCCGCTGGGGCAGGGTGATTTCAGTACGCAGGACGAGGGGCCTTTGAAAACACCACGGTCGGATATTCCCAAATTGACGGCACGCACTCTGAAGTCCCGCTTCATTCACTGTGATGAAATCGTGCAGGTTCTGACTCATGCATTCTTTCAACCATGCAACGTGTTGCTGTGGGGCCCCGGAGGCCATGGCAAGTCGGAGATGGTGATGGCCGCGCTGCGGAGTCTCGGATATTCCGAAGACGAAATATTCCTGCAGTCCTTTGGTGAGGGAATGAGCGAGGACCGGCTTTGGGGAGGGCCCAATATTGCAAAGCTGGATGTTTGCCTCGAGTACGACACTGAAAGGTCTTTTCTGCCTCATGAGGTGGTTGTGCTGGAAGAGATTCTTGATGCCTCTTCGCAGGCGCTGTTGCCATTGAAGGATGTGTTGACCAGACGGACTTTCATGAATGGAAGCACTGCTGTCGAGATGAAGTCAAAGGTCATCATTGCCTGCACCAACAAGGATCCACGACAATTTGCCAAAGACAGCGATGCGGTCAAAGCACTTCTGGAAAGATTCCCTTTGCAATTGGAGGTGCGCTGGCCTTCCTATGAACAGTCTGATTACGAAGAACTCTTCCGGGTCGCCAATCCCAAGGCCAGTTCACACAAACGCAAGTTGCATCGTATCTATGCTCATGTCATTGCGAATTTGAATGACGACCGGGAACGCGGCTTTCAGGTTTCGCCGAGGATCGCGTTGGGTGGTTTGCGACTTGCCGGAAACAGTGTTGGCAGGCATGGCCGCAAAAAAATGATCGTGGAAGATATTCTTACGATCCGCAATGTGCAGGGAATGGAGTCTTATAAGCGTGACGTGGAGGGGTTGATCAGATCTGCGCTGCTGGAGGGTGGTGTCGAAGTCCTGCTCAGCGACATTGATGAACGAACGGAGAGATTGCATGGCAAGATGCTTTCCATCAACAAGATCTTCGAAAACGCCAGCGGACTGGATGAGGACGCCCGGTTGGAGATGAATGATCGAGCCATTTCCGAAATGGTGGAACTGATGAGCAGCATTGACGCGCTCAAAAACGAGCTGGAATATCTGCAGGTATCCGATCCCAAATTGCAGAAATGGCAGGAGCTTTCGGAGGAACGTGTTGATCAACTTGCCAAGGAAATCGAGGCAGGGAGATAGTGTCAGTGGAACGGATCCGTGTTGAACGACGTTACCGGAATTTTGTGCGGTTCCATACGCATGTGACTTACCCGGAAATCAGCGAACGCCGTGAGCAGATCAACTCGCTGGAGGTTGTAAAAAAGCTCGATTCCATCGGAATGCAACACCTGCCACTGCCCATCATCTGGGACGGTGTTCATCTCGTTGATGAAGGAAAGTTTGCGGGAAAAACAGAGATCGAACGCCGTACGCGACTCGCCGGTCGCAGTCGCATGTGGGGTTTGAAGCGTCTGCTGGATGATTACCTGCAGTTTTCAGGACGTGATTCAGAGTTGTATTACCGTCTTTCCTTGTTGCTTTCCGCGATTGATTTTGAATCGATACACGGACGAACCGAGATCGATCGCGCGATTGCCAATGTTGCTGTGATCGCGACAGCCAAGCGTTCCATGGCAGTTGGAATACCTGCGGAACGGATATCGGATCAGATCAATTGGGCACTCCAGGAAGTGGGTGGACTTGAAGCGGATGAAGTTGATTTGCTTGAGTGCCTGCCCGAGGAAAGCAAGTTGAAGCCTGCTGATCAGATTGATCACACGCAGATGTCCGTGGATCGGGGAGTCACTGCGATACAGTTGCTGGAGAATATCGAAACCCGGGGCAGAATCGCTTCTCTGTTTTCCGAGTGCTTCGGCGGCGCGCGGAAGGACAAGGATGAAAAAGAAATTCACCCGCTTTCGGTGAGACGCTTGAATGTTGCATCGCGACTGCTTGCCGAACCAAGCATGGAGGCATTGTTGCGGATTTCAAGAGTTGCCAATGAATACGTCGCTTTTCAGCCGCGTTTTGAAAAAAAAATGTTGCCAGCCGTTGATGGCGATCAAACACGCATGAGGATGATGGCCTCTTATGACGAACTGCCAAGGATGGCTCCGGCTGCCTGGGCGATCAAAGTGGCTTCCGCAAAGTATTTTCGCTACCGGCTGGCAACCAAGAGTTTCATGATCCGTGAAAAAATCAAACGAAGTGACAAGAAACAGCTGTTTTATGCCATGTTGGATCGTAGCAAGTCCATGCAGCAAGGCGAGCGGATATACAAACTGCTGGCAATTCTGATGAATCGACTGCGCGCTGTCATGCGGCGTGAAGCCGTGCTGGGCTACAGTTTCTTTGATTCTCGAGTCCATGAGCAGATCATGGTTGAGGACATTTCCGAGGCGCAGGACGAATTAAGAAGGCTGGAGTATGATTTCTTCATCGGGGATGATACTGACATCAATCTGGCACTACGTGAGGGGATCAAGCGTATCCGCAGTGTTGTTGATGATGTGAACGCTGAACGCCCTGAGTTGATTATCGTGACCGATGGCGACCACGGGATCAACGTGAAGCTCAAAGAACTCAAGGGCATCATGCTGCATGTTTTTATCGTTGAAGCGCACAACGATGATCTGATTCAGCTTGCGAAGAAAACCGGAGGTGTTGCGCTGCAGGGTTTATGAGCTTGGTCCTGCCGGGCCACAGGATTGCTTTCTGTTGATCCCGGCTTCTTTTCGTTTGCGATTTGCAGTTCGTGTCTCGGCACGGGATCAAACGTTTCAACTTTGAATGGGACGTCTGTTTTTTTTCTTGCGATACTTGTTCGGGTTATCAGCTTTGCCGGTGATCTCGTACAGAAATCGGCTCGGGGTGGTTGGTCTTGCTTTCCCCCATTTCCGGCGTGTCAGCGCCAGGGACATGGTGAGTTGTTCCTGGGCCCGGGTGATGCCGACATAGCATAGTCGCCGTTCTTCGGCGATATCTTCTTCCTCACCTGTCTTGACGCTGCGACTGTGCGGCAGGATACCGTCTTCCATTCCCACCATGTAAACCACGGGAAATTCGAGTCCTTTTGCAGCATGAAGTGTCAGTAGCCAGACTGCATTTTGGGCCGCCAGTTTGTCTTTCTCGTTGCCCATTTCACGTCCAGACAGAGCAATGTCGGAAAGGAATCCAGTCAGATCCGGTTTGGTTTTGGACGTGTTTTCTTCGTAAGCATTGATCGCGTTGGTGAGTTCTTCCAGAGAAGCCTGGCGCGCCTGTCGTTCTTCGGTTTTTTCGTAAAGCCGGCTGATTTCTTCATGGTAGGCCGTGCGTTCCAGAAGCGTTCGCATGGCGTCGGTCAATGATTCGTTGGTTGCCCGTTCCTGAACATCCCTTGCCAGTTCGGCCAGATTCTGGATGCCTCGCTGTGCTGATGCGGTGAGATCACTTGTAGCAGCGCGGTCCTGCATCACATCCCAGACGGGAACACCGCGTTCTACTGCCCGCTGCACGAGAAGTTTCACCGTTTTGTTTCCAAGACCGCGAGCTGGAGTATTGATCACTCTCAACAGGGCAATCTCGTCATTGGGCTGTTCGATCCATTGAAGGTAAGCCAGTATGTCTTTGACTTCCCGGCGATCGAAAAATGATTGGCTGCCCAGCATGACATAAGGAATGTTGGCTTTGCGAAGTTCAGTCTCAAACAGACGTGGTTGTTCGTTGGTTCTGAACAGAATGGCGATGTCACGCGGTTGTACATGGTCGTGTTCAATGCGTTTCTTGATTTCGCGGACGACGGTTTCCGACTCGGTGATTTCGTCTTTGTGTTGCTCGATTCTTGGACGTGGGCCCTTGGGGCGGCTTGCAATCAGGGTTTTGTCATGACGCTCGGTGTTGAATGCGATCAGGCGATTTGCCATCGCGAGAATTTCGCCGGTACTGCGATAGTTGTTTTCCAGACAGACAACCTTGGCATCAGGCCAGTCGTCCTTGAAACTGAGAATGTGCGTCACATCGGCACCACGCCACGCGTAAATTGATTGATCGTCGTCTCCGACAACGCAGAGGTTTCGATGACGCAGAGTCAGGTGTTTGGTGATGCGGTACTGACTTCCGTTGGTGTCCTGATACTCATCCACGAGCACGTGGTCATATTTTGCAGCTTCTTCATCGCGGATGGCAGGATGTTCGTCAAAAAGGGTTTCGGTGTGCAACAACAGATCGTCGAAATCCATCGCACCCCGCGCCTGCAGCGCGTCCTGATAACGCCGGTATCCCGCCGCGGCAAAATGTTCCCGGTCGCTCGCAGCCAGATAGGCTGCTTTATCCGGTTTGATTGATTCATTCTTCCAGCCGCCAATGATTGAGAGCATGTCGCCCGGACGCAGAGCCGTGCCCGGCAGCCTCAATTCCCGAAGAATGCCGCGAGCCAGCGATTCCTGGTCCCCACGGTCATAGATTGAAAATTTTGCTGGAAAACCAAGTGCCTTTGCATGACGTCGCAGAATCTGAACGCACTGAGCATGAAAGGTGCTGATGACAGGTTGTGGCCGGTCCGACTTTTTCTTGGTAACGCGCCGTTTGGTACCAGCGGTACGAGCTTGACGCTGTGCCTGTACGATCAGTTCACCAACGCGTTCCTGCATTTCGCCGGCCGCTTTGTTGGTGAAAGTCACTGCCAGAATGCGTTCGGGCGCAGTGCCATTGCGGATCAGATTGGCAATCCGAAAAGTCACCACGCGGGTCTTTCCCGTTCCCGCTCCCGCCAGTACCAGCATCGGGCCACGCAGGGTGGCTACCGCTTCGGCCTGTGGCCCGTTCAATCCATGATTATCAGCGTTCAATCCGTTCCGCGCAAGTTCTGAAGGAGTTTGTCTGTTCCGGGAAATCTTTTCATGGGAAATCCCCTGTCATCTCTTATCCGTGGAGTCACTGGACGACTGCACCGGAAAGTGTCGCCCGTCTAACGAAGGTTGTCGCGGTCGATCACCGGGTTGGCTGTTCCTGTGGTGAGGAGAATCAATGAGCCCTGTTGCGCGCGGTTGGCGTTGGCCATCACGCGGTCAAAGGGAATGCCAAAGCATGCGTAATTTCCGCTTGCCGTGTCCATGACATAGACAACGGTGGCAGCAGCAGGACGATTACTTGCTCTCGGGAACTGGGCCCGCCCCGTCAGCATCATGTATTTGCCACCCTTGGCTCCGGTACCAACCGCTTCATTGACATTCGTGCTGAACCTCGCCATGAATTTGCCGCCCAGACGAGGGTAAATCACGTTGCACTGAAGCAAGCCTGAATTGTGGTCGAGCACGAAGAATCCGTCGGCTTCCTCACTGATGATTCCGGTTGCGATTGAGTATTTCTCGTCAGAAACTGCTGCCGCGGCCTCCAGCACTGGCAAGTTGGACATTCCCTGATTCAGGGGAGATTGGCTGCGTCCGGCAAAGTAGCTGCCGACACTGACCAGCAGCAGGGTCACAGCCGCCATTGAAAAAAACATCTGGCGTGAAAAACGGCAGCAGGAGCCGTCGAGGCGACTGGTCGAAAACGGTGTTTTTTCCACGGTTGGCAACTCTTGAGGGGAAGCTGACTCGGACATTGTTGGCGACTCCATGCAAAACGTGAGGGATTTGTCGTTCGTGTTTGATGGCAAACTCTGGTCATTATTACCGTTTTGGGGATAAAACAGCAGCAGATCATGGCCTCCATGGCACTTGTTCGCCTACCGGGAATTGTACGCGCTTCGATTGATCTTTACGATTGCCTACTCAGAAAGACCCTCGACATCTTTTGCGGGCATCCCCCAATCCCCCGTTTTTTCAACCCCAGAGCAAAAAAATACCATGGGTATCAACGCACCACTGAATCGAAAATTCCGCATGGCACTTGTAGGCGGAGGCAGCGGATCGTTCATCGGACGAGTCCATTCCATCGCGGCTTGCCTGGATAATCGGGCGTTGGTCACGGCCGGTGCCCTCTCCAGTAATCCCGAAAGAGCCAAGGCATCCGCACCGGATTATGGCATCTCCGAAGAGCGTGCTTACGGGAGTTACGAAGCCATGATCGATGCCGAGAGCAAGCTACCCGAAGACGACCGGATCGATTTTGTCAGCGTGGCAACTCCTAACCACACGCATTACGAAGTTGCCCGAGCGGCGGTGGAAGCAGGTTTCAACGTTGTATGCGATAAACCACTCACTTTTGACCTCGATCAGGCAGAAGCCCTGCTCGAAACAGTATCGGGCAGCGATGTCGTCTTTGCTGTCACTCACAATTACACCGGGTACCCGCTTGTCCGGCAGGCCAGAAGCATGATTCTTGGTGGAGAACTGGGTGAGATCAATGCAATCCGTTCGCAATACATTCAGGGTTGGTTGAGAACCTCTCTGGAAAGTGAGGACCAAAAGCAGGCTGCCTGGCGTACGGACCCAAGCAAAAGTGGTGCCGCAGGTGCTTTTGGGGACATTGCAACTCATGCCTACAACCTGGGCAGATTCATGACTGGCGAATTGCCCGAATCCGTCAGTTGTAATTTGAAGACCTTCGTTGAAGGACGGCGACTCGACGATTACGGGACAGCTGTCATCCGGTACGCCAATGGTGCTTTGGGAACGGTGACCGCATCCCAGATCAGTCATGGTCGCGAGAACGATGTCGAGATTGAAATCGACGGGACAAAGGGATCTTTGAAATGGCGTCAGGAAAATCCGAACGAGTTGATCTTCCGCCAGAATGGAAAGCCGCACCAGATTTATACACGTGACCCTAACGCGCCGTTCACCAATGAATTGGGTGCGGGGGCTTGCCGATTGCCAGCAGGCCACCCCGAAGCCTTCTTTGAAGCATTCGCAAATGTTTACACCGCTGCCTTTGATGACATGGCAAAGCGCGCGTCAGGAGAAGATTTTGATCGACGTGATACGCTCTATCCGAACATCTACGACGGTGTCGAAGGCATGTACTTCATTCAGCAGTGCGTCTCCAGCAGTCAACAGGATGCGGCTTGGTTGCCGTTGAAGCACGATGCGGCACGCCGTTGATTGTTCTGCCTGTGTGAGCTTCCATCTGCGTCGCGACCGTTCTTGGTCGCGCGTCCGCAGTGATCGAGATGCTGCTGAAATGGAAACGACTGATGATGGAATTCGTACAAGTCTGCAATCGGTCAGGATTGCAGGCTTGGTGGATTTTTGTCGAGCAGGTCGATTCACGTGTTTTAAATCGCGGTTTCCAGCCCGCTTGCGATGCGGGATTTCGGCTGTCGCTGCGACGGGGACGCAACCCCAGAGTGGCCAGTTGTCTGGTTAGCTTTGTGTCGGGGTAGCCTTAATGGACACTTGTTCGGGTAGCTGGCCACGGAAGAGTCCAGTGTCGAAGAGTCCAGTGTCGAAGAG
>JAAXJB010000053.1:19716-45297 GCA_012270065.1 Rubripirellula sp.
GAAGAGTCCAGTGTCGAAGAGTCCAGTGTCGAAGAGGCCAGTGTTGAAGAGTCCAGTGTTGAAGAGTCCAGTGTTGAGGATAAGTCCCGAAAAATAAATTTTGGAACACGCCACCACTCGCCGAGTGCACGGAAACAGTTCTGGGGGGTCTTTCTGCACTCGAGATTGATTGATTTTCCAGAGCACTCTGCGGCGGTCACTGGATGCCTGCTCTATCGGGATATCGGGGAAATGACAGTTGACGCGATTCCGCGGGACGGGAGGGGGGACCCGGGAAACGATTGCGCGGGCCGCAGGCAATCGTCGTTGTGTTTGCACGAAAACCAGTCTTTTCAAGCGGATAAGTTGGCTTGTTTGTCCAGCGGCGCGTTTATGATTGGGGCAAGAAAGCGGTTTGTCTCGGTCTGCTGCTGTCGGCAATTCTGGTGATTTTCCCCAAGTTATGGCAAACGTAGAGATCAACAACGGTTCAGGGCACGGTGGTCCTGTGCTCCCTGACAAGATCTTGAAAGAGGTTCGTGAAATTTCATGGACAGCTGATGCTGACGGTACGTTGCTGTGGATTCATCCTGCCGCTTTCAATTTGTACGGCATTTCGGCTGAGGAACTCGTTGCCGTTCCAGGCCTGTGGAAAAATGCAGTGCATCCAGGAGATCGCTCTCGGATGTGGCAGCAGTTGATTGACTTCTTGCAGCAGGACAGTGCTGAGGGCTGCCTTGAACGTCAGTACAGAGTTGTCGATTCACAACGGCAAACTCATCTTGTTCGGGAGCAGGTGCATCGAAGCAGGTCACCCGATGACGAGCTTGTCGTTGTTGGGATGACGCGTATGCTGCAAGACGGAGCTGCGGTTGAACATGTGGATGACACGGCTTTGAGGGACGCCGAGGCGGTTTATCATTCACTCGTCGAAAGTTTGCCGCTGAGCGTTTTGCGGAAAGATTTGCGTGGCCGCATCCAGTATGCCAATGCACAGGCATGTGATCAGTTAGGGCTGGCTGTGTCCGAGTTGATCGGCAAAACGGACTTCGACCTTTTTCCGGCTGAGCTTGCCAAAAAGTACATGGAAGACGATCAGCGTGTCATGCAGTCTGGCGAACTCTACCACAACGTGGAGCGGCATCAGCTGGCCAATGAGAAGTTCATTCACGCGGAGGTCTGGAAAGCACCCGTGCACAGCGCCGAAGGCGATGTGGTTGGCATCCAGGTGATGTTCTGGGATGTGAGCGACCAGAAGGATGCCGAGCATCAGGTTGAGTTTGAAAAATTTTTGCTGGCCACCTTGTTGGAAACCGTACCCGATTCTGTGTACTTCAAGGACTCCGACAGTCGGTTCATCCGTTTGAGCCAAAGTTGCGCGATCAAGTTCGGACTGGCGGATCCCAGAGACGCGCTTGGAAAATCCGATGCAGATTTTTTTTCGCTGGAACATTCGCGTAAAGCGCTGGCCGACGAACGTAGGATCATGGAGACCGGGCAGGCCATTCTGGCCGACATCGAACACGAAAAATTTGGCGATGGTTCTGAGACGTGGTGCAGCACCACCAAAGTGCCATTGAAAGATAAAAAAGGAAAAGTGATTGGTACGTTTGGCATCTCCAGAGATGTCACGCGGCAGAAGCTGGCAGAGCAAGGGCTTGCAAGAGAGCGGGATCTGCTCAAGACGATCATCGACAACGTGCCAGACTTGATCTACGTCAAGGATCGAGCGGGGAGATTCGTGACAGCGAATGCGGCACTCTTGCGTCTGTTCAAACTGGAAAGCCCGTCAGATCTGGTTGGAAAAAACGACTATGACTTTTCTCCACCAGAATTGGCCTGCAATTATGTGGCAGATGACCAGATAGTCATGCGGTCCCGTGAGCCCCTGCTGGACCGTGAAGAGTCACACAAATCCAATTCCGGGGATGATTTCTGGTTGTTGACAACCAAAGTTCCACTGGTGGACGAAAAGGGAAACGTCACTGGCGTTGTGGGGATTGGACACGATATTACGGAGCGGAAACGCGCCGAACATGAGACACTCAAGGCGAAGGAAGCGGCAGACCGGGCGAACAGGGCCAAAAGTGATTTCCTCGCAAACATGAGTCATGAAATACGGACACCCATGAATGCGATCATTGGGATGACGGAGTTGGTGCTTGATACCGATCTGGATGATTACCAACGCAAGTATCTTTCAATGGTCGAGGAATCGGGGGAAGCCCTGCTGGGCGTGATCAACGATGTCCTCGATTTCTCCAAGATCGAAGCGGGTAAGCTTGAACTTGACGAACGGGTTTTCGATCTCCGTGAAAGCCTCGGAGATACCATCAGTTCGTTCGCCGTGCGGGCGCATGGAAAGAATATCGAACTTGCGTTCCGCGTAGATCCCCATGTGCCGCGGTTTGTTGTTGGTGACGCGGGGCGTTTACGCCAGGTGATGAATAATCTGATCGGCAACGCGGTCAAGTTCACGCATGCAGGGGAAGTCCTCGTGCATGTTTCGGACCTGCCCGCAACGCAGGGAGAGGTGCGTCTGGAAATATCGGTGCGGGACACCGGTATTGGTATTCCGGAAGAAAAGCATCATGCCATTTTTGGAGAGTTTGAGCAGGCGGATACCTCGACCACACGACGATATGGCGGCACGGGACTCGGTTTGTCAATTTCGTCAAGACTTGTGAAATTGATGGGTGGTGAAATCAAGGTATCAAGTGAACTGAATCAGGGAAGCAATTTCCATTTTCAGCTTTCGCTCAAGCGGGCACCCGATGGAATCGAGCAACAGCGCGAACGCGGTGTTGTTGTCGTCGGTGGAACCCGCGTTCTCATTGTGGATGACAATGAAACCAATCTGATGATTCTTGATGAAATGTTGTCCAACTGGGGGATGGTTCCCTTTTTGGCCAACTCGGCAGACATGGCCCTCAAAGAGCTGCAGCGAGCTGATGCAACCGGAGAACCGATCAACCTCATCGTCACCGATGTGAACATGCCTGTGATGAATGGTTATGAATTCGTTGACGAACTGAGACGTCAGGCGGGGGGCACAGAAAAGCAGGTCATCGTGCTGACCAGCGGGGGACGCGATGGGGATCAGGAGACCCGTCGGGAATTGGGAATTGTCGAAAGGCTGATGAAGCCCGTCAAACAATCGGATCTGTTTGATTCAATCGTTCGATGTCTTGGCGTGGCGACGCCAGAGGATACTTCGCAGGGTGCGGATACCGTTCCGGTGCCTGACCTTGGAGAACTTCGGATCCTGCTCGCCGAGGACAATGTGATCAACCAGCGACTCGCCGTCGGTGTCCTGGAAAAACATGGGCACCATGTCACAACGGTCAAGGACGGTCGGGAAGCGGTTGCGATTTCTCTTCAGCACAAGTTTGATGTGGTTCTGATGGATATCCAGATGCCAATCATGGATGGACTCGATGCGACGCGGGCAATACGCGAGAGAGAATCGAAAACCGGCAGGCACCTGCCAATCATCGCAATGACAGCTCATGCCATGAAGGGTGATCGGGAGAAATGTCTGTCAGTCGGCATGGACGAATACGTCGCCAAACCGATTCGCGTGGGTGTCGTGCTTGAAAAACTTTCTTCAGTACTCGAGTTCGCCGGGAAAAGTGGAACGGGTAGTGAGCTTCTCCGGCAAGCAGGGGATGGAAGCAACTTCGCGAGTTCAGACTCATCGCAGGTCGTGGAGTCAGGTCACAGTACCGGTTCCAACCCGGTCGTGATGGGCGATTCATCCGCAAACAAAGAGGAAAAATCACTCAGTGCGTCTGATGAGAATGCCGTTGTGGCAGAGGAATCGTCCCGCGAATCGGGGGTTGAGGGAGCCATTTCGTGGGTGCAGGCAAGGCAGGCTGTTGGGGGAGATGAAAGTCTCCTGAGAGACCTGCTTGGCGTCTACCTTGGAGAGTCCAGCAGCCTGTTGGAATCAGTAAAACGTGCTGTTCAGAAAAATGAGCGTGACGATATCCTTCGGGCTGTGCATACCTTCAAAGGAGCGTCTCTGTCTGTTGGCGCAATGCAGGCGCATCAGCTTGCCCGGGAGATCGAGGAGTCGCTGATCAGCGGCAAACTTAACGATTTTGAGCAGGCTTATGAGCGTTTGCGACATGCTTCCGAAAAGGTGGTAGCGGACGCAGAAGCCTATCTGTCCAGCGATCTTTGATCTGACCTTGCATGGTGAACAGTGGAATGGTGATCAGTGGAATGGTGATCAGTGGAATGTGGGACGCTCAAAGGTGATGGCCCAGATGCAGAGGCTTGTCCACTGAGACCCTGAATGCTCATCAGGAAGTCGCTGCTGACCTGATTGGTTGGGCAAGAAGAAAGTAAAATCTGTGAATGCAGTGGACATCCTGTCTGTCTGGTATCATGGGGTCAGGTTCCCCGCGAGATTTTTGGGGATCCCTTACCAACCAATTTTGGAGTGACAAATGCCCCGTTTGTTTTGCACGTTAGCTCTTGCATTGATGTTGCCATCTATCCTGTTCGCCCAGCAGGAAAAAAAGTCACGTTTCAAACCGATCCCCGACAATGCTCGCGAAGCGATCCTGGAAGCTGCCCCGGAGAAATCAACAGCAAAAGCAGCCAAGGAACGTCGGGTGCTGGTCTTTTACCTTTGCGGCGGGTTTGTTCATCAATCGATTCCCTATGGAAACTTTGCTGTTCAGACTCTGGGTGAAAAAACGGGGGCCTTCAAAGTCGATCTCGCTGATAGTTACGACGTTTTCACGCCAGAGAATCTTGCAAACTATGATTGCATCTTGCTGAACAGTACGACGCACATGCAGTTCCCCGAACCCTCACAACTCAATGCCTTTCTGGATTTTGTGTCCAAGGGCAAAGGGCTCGCTGGTTTTCATGCTGCGAGTGACAACTTTGGAAGGCACCCAAAGGCCTTGGCCATGGTTGGAGGAATCTTCAATGGACACCCTTGGGGAGCGGGTGGAACATGGGCATTCAAGCTTGATGACCCGAAGCATAAGCTGAATCAGGCGTTTGGTGGCAAGGGGTTCTGGCATCAGGATGAAATTTATCAATACAAGCCTGAGTCCTACGTGGGAACCGGAACGTTGCGCGTCCTTGTTAGCCTGGATATGTCCAAAGATGCGGTTTCAGGACGAATTAAAGATGGGCCGAGGGAAGTTCCAGTGTCGTGGGTCCGTAAGGCCGGTGATGGACGGGTGTTTTACACCAACTTTGGACACCGGGCAGAGACCTTCCAGAATCCAGTGATGCTTCAGCACATGTTGGATGGAATACAGTACGCGATTGGTGATCTTGAAATTGATGATGAGCCAACAGCCATAAGTTCAGGCGGTGAGGTGGCTCTTGCACCGCAAAGAAACTGACTCCGCATCAGGCTGTTGTTTGAATGCGAGAGTGCAGTTCGATTTGTCGGGTTTGCAGTGGTCGCGGTTGATGATCAGGAAATCGCGACCGCGTTGGAACGTCTGTGGGTGTGCTTTGGTGGACTGACTGATTTTCGCTTTTGGTTTCGCGGGAGCAACGTTGAAACAGGAATTCATGTCTGACATTGTATTGTTCACGTATCCCCCGTCGTTTCGCCAGTCTCAAGAACACGCTGGCGACCAGTGAACGGAACCTGCGACGAAGATGAGAGAAGCGAAGATTGTTGACTGAATACATCGATTCCATCGAAAGGGCTGCTCACATCATTCGCGCCGGAGGTCTGGTTGCTTTTCCAACCGAGACCGTATTCGGGATTGGGGCTGATGCAACGAACTCTGACGCCGTAAAACGGTTGTTTGCTGCCAAGGGGAGGCCGGGTAACAACCCGTTGATCGTGCACTTGGATGACGCGGCACATTGGTCGCGGGCTGCATCGGATCTGTCCGACGTGGCCCGTGTGATGCTGGATTGTTTCAGCCCTGGACCATTGACTGTTGTACTGCCAAAAAAAGAGACAATCAGCGAGCTTGTTACAGCCGGATTGGAGACTGTAGGAGTTCGAGTTCCTGCGCTTCCGATTGCCAGAGAAATTCTGCGGTCGGCAGCTGTCCCGGTTGCAGCACCATCAGCAAACCAGTCGGGACGCCCCAGTGGAACGACGTGGAAAGCGGTTGCGGAGGATCTGGATGGTCGGATTGATGCAATCTTTACTGCGGATTCAAGCAGTATCGGGATTGAGTCAACTGTCGTTGATTGCAGTGCTGGCACACCGCTCGTTCTCAGACCGGGGGCAATCACTCTTGAGCAACTACAAAAGATTGTTCCGCAAACGCGCGAGCTACAAGCTGATGAAAAATCGGAGATGACCGCATCGGGAAGACAGGTAAACTCTCCAGGAATTCTGCATCCCCATTATCAGCCCAGGGCCAAAGTGATGATGGTAGATTTGCCGCAAAAAGAATTGACGGGGGAGCAATCAAAGGATGCCGCCTACTGTGGGCTGGACGTCTTTGATGGAGTCGAGTCGTTTCCCTGTATCAAGGTTTTTGATTCGATCGATGATTATGCCGCCGGGTTTTATGAGTTTCTGCGAGAGGTGGATCGGCAGGCCATTGAAAGGGTTTTTGTGCAGACTGCTCCGGAGCATGGGATTGGTTTTGCTCTTCGAGATCGACAACGCCGCGCCTGTGGTGGGTAGATTGTGGTGGGTAGCTTGCCATACCCAAGTTCACTGACGCCGGATATGTCATGGGCATGGTTGACGATTGATCCGGCATGCATGAGGAAAAGTGTTCATGTAAGCTGGCAGCGAAAGACGTACGCAGTTTGGGTATGAGATGGAGGACAAAAGTCATGGCCCGACAGGCTTCATGCAGATTTTCAGGCTCACGGTTCGCCTTGACGATAGGACTGATCTTCTGTCTGGGGGTCACGGCTCACGGTGATGAATTTTTGCTGGATGTTATCCTGCGCGGTGGCACAGTGATCGATGGATCAGGGAATCCACGTTATAAGGCGGACGTGGGCGTGAAGGATGGTAAAGTCTCGTTTATCGGTGTCGCTGGTAAGCTTCGTGCCAAGGCGGAAATCGATGCTGCAGGTTTGATTGTTGCTCCGGGGTTCATTGACATGATGGGCCAGTCGGCAAGTCCGATGATTGACTCCGATGAATCGGCGATCAACTTGTTGACGCAAGGGATTACGACCATCAACGCTGGGGAGGGTGCGTCTGCGGCTCCTCTTTCTTCGCAAGATGAACAATCCAGCGGTTACACCACAATGCATGAGTACTTCACGCTGTTGGAATTGCGCGGATTGCCTGTCAATGTGGTGCAGACGGTGGGGCACACCCAGATCCGGCGTCAGGTGCTGGGGGATGTTGAGAGGCGACCCAGCCCTGACGAGCTCGAGGAGATGAAAAGTCTGGCTCGCGAGGCCATGGAAGCAGGGGCGATCGGGCTATCGACTGCCCTGATTTATCCGCCGGCGGTTTATTCTCAGCCGCGCGAGATCAGTGCGCTCGCGGCCGTTGCCGGTGAATATGGAGGTGGTTATTTCACTCACATGCGAAATGAGGGCGACAGATTGCTGGAGGCGGTTGATGAAGCGTTGCAGATCGGACGCATCGCAAAAACACCTGTCCACATTTTCCACCTCAAGGCCGCAGGCAAAGCGAATTGGGAAAAATTGCCCCGCGCTATCGAGCGAATCAAGGTTGCCCGAAAATCTGGTCAAAGGGTCACGGCCGACATCTATCCCTACATCAATAACGGTTTAGGTATTGCTGCTCTGATTCATCCCCGCCATTTCACGCAGGGACGCCAGAACCTGATTCGGAAATTGAAGGATCCAGAGCTTCGCAAGCAGATTCAGAGCGAGATGGAAACCACATCGGGCTGGGAGAATTGGTATCGGCATGCCGGCAGCGACTGGAACCGGATCGTGATTGGCAGAAGTAATCATCCGGATTATCGCAAATGGGACGGGTTGACCCTTGCTCAAATTGCACAAGCCAGTGGAGAGGATCCTTGGGATACGTTTTTCAATCTGGTTGCGAGCAGTGCGTTTGCTCTTCCGGAAACGATGTCAGAGGAAAACAAGAAGCTGGCGATTGGGCAGGAATTCATTTCTTTCTGTACCGACGTTGGACCAGCCGGTGGGGGGCGGACAAATTCACATCCGAGAGCATTTGGTGCCTTTCCACGGATTGTGGCAAATTACGTCCGGGGCCAGAAGGTTATCACGCTTGAACGCATGATAGCACAGGCAAGTTCACTTGCTGCGAGTAATGTCTACGCTGCTGATCGCGGACGGATCAGACTGGGAGCCACTGCTGATCTCATCGTGTTTGATGATGAAGAAATCGTCGACAAGGCGAACTTTCGCCAGCCGGATGCCGTTTCGCTTGGAATGAAATATGTGCTGGTCAACGGGCAGGTTGTGCTTGAGCGGGGAGAGCTGACAGGAAAGCGGCCTGGACGTGTTCTTCGTGGTCCCGGATATCGACCGGAATCTGCACCGTTTCGAAGAAAGTCGTCTGAGACGACGCATCGGTTCGAGAACTACGATCAGTCGATGGCGTCATTCATGGAAAAGCATCGCGTGCCGGGTGTTGCGATCGCCGTTACCCATGGTGGTAAAGTCGTCTTTTCAAAGGGTTATGGGTACGCCGATGTGGCACGGGATGCGATTGTGAATCCAGAGAGCCTTTTCCGGATCGCAAGCATCTCCAAGCCAATCACAGCGGTCGCAGTATTGCAGCTGCATGAACGAGGTAAGCTGGAACTTGATGATTTGGTGTTCAAGCTGTTGGGAATGGATGATGTCTTTTCTGAAATGGACGGAATCGATCCGCGACTTGCCAAAGTGACTGTTTTGCATCTGCTGCAGCACCGTGGCGGTTGGGATCGCAACAACTCCTTTGATCCCATGTTCAAGTCCGTTTCTTTTGCTGAACAGTTGGGACTGGATGCTCCTGCGGACCAGCAGGCAGTCATTCAGGCAATGTTGAAAACAAAGCTGGATTTCGCACCTGGTGAACGGTATGCCTATTCCAATTTTGGTTACTGTCTGCTCGGGCGACTGATCGAAAAAATCAGTGGACAAAGCTACGAGGCTTATGTGAAAGAAAACGTGCTTGATCCGATAGGTGCGCATCAGATGCGTTTGGGAAAGACACGCTTGGAGTTTCGTTCCGAGGGTGAAGTACGTTACTACCATCCTGGCGCAGGAACGTCGGTTTTTCAAAGTGATTTGAGGCAGCAGGTGCCGCATCCCTACGGTGCATGGAATCTGGAAGCCATGGATTCTCACGGAGGCTGGTTGGCATCGGCCACAGATTTGGCGAGGTTTGCTGCAGCATTTGATGATCCTTCGAAATGCCCCATTCTCTCGGAGAAAAGCATCGGATTGATGCATCAGCGTCCACCAGGTGCAGCAGGTTACCAGCAGGATGGCAGTGAAAAGCCCGTTTATTATTCTCTTGGCTGGAGCAATCGTGTTTTACGTGATGGAAAACTGAATCATTGGCACACAGGTTCCCTCCCCGGAACCGCGAGTATTCTGATTCGGAGACACGACGGCAAGAACTTTGTTGCTCTGCTAAACGCGAGAGTCAGCCCGGCGTCCGGACATCTTGGACGCGAGATAGACCAGCTCTTGCACAAAATGGCCAATGATGTGCAGGATTGGCCGGAATCGAACTAGAAACGTGCAATGACGTTTTGGCATGTTTCAATGCGTCGTTGATACCGGGCGATTGCAAACCAGATTAATGAAGGTTTGATTGGCAAAGTCTTGCCGGAAATCAGCAGCTGTTGCTTGACTTGACCTTTCGGCCAATCATTTTGGCACCCATCTGGTGATATCCCATGAAACGCGAGTATTTCCGCCCCATGGCAGGTTTGAACTTCTGCGGGTGTCGTGGCTGGACTGCCGATCACGGTTCACTGAACACGGTTCAACGATCACGGTTCACCGAACCGGGGTTTTCGTGCGGACTGGGGTAGTGATGATTTGCCGTAGTACTCTGTTCAGCAGGTGGATTTGAAACTCCATGGTCAAAAGTACCGTGATGATTGTCACCTTGTTGTTGCTCGTGGTGGTTGGGCTATTGGTGCCGGTGCCATTACGCGGACCGCAAGCCGCCCCACTCGCAGATCTTGCACATGCCCCTGTCTTTGCGGCAGTGGAACTGCTCATTCTGCTGGTGTGGTGGTTTCCGTTGGTAAAACACTGCGGCAACGAGAACGCGCGGCCACAGCCAATTTGGGCATCCATTTGTTCACGCGTCTTACCCGTGTTTGCATTGCTTTTTCTGTTCGGGGGTTGCATGGAATACGTCCAAGCGCATGTCGGACGTAGTGGATCCTGGGGCGACGTGTTACGGAACACACTCGGGCTTGTGGCAGGTATCTGTTTTTTGGTGGCTGTCATTGCTCATCACCGTTCGGCGGGTAGACGGCAAACGCTTCCGTTCATGATCGCTGGCTTTTCCTTTCTCGTAGCGGCTTCAGTGTCACCGGCTTATCATCTTTGGCTCATTTCTCAGGGTGATTTCAACTGCGGCTCGGCTTTTTCTTGGAATGGTTGCTTTGCCCGCGTTGCTCGCTGTTTTTCGCACACTGCCACTGACTTGAGCAGTTCGTCGTTGCGAGGAAGCTGTTGGACTTGTGCTCGGGCGGATGCGTGGTCTTCGTTGCCCCGTTGCCGTTGAGATCCTGAAGCGTGACTGGATTTTGCGTGCAATGCTGCACAACACGGCTTTCCGTGTAATAATGGGGACTGACAAAACGAGTTTTCTCTCCCGCTATGTATTCGAGACCCGCCCCATGCCCACTCTGAACCGTCGACAATTTTCCGCAGCCGCGGCTGCCACACTTGCCACTGCCAGCCTGTCCCGCGTTTCAGCGCAGAGCCCCAACGAACAATTGGGAGTCTGTGTTGCAGGTGTCAACAGTCGCGGCGGTGAACACATCAGGGGATTCAATAAAGACCCAAGAACTGTTATTCGCGCCATCGTGGACATCGACGAAGAGGTCGGGCGAAAGCGTGCAGACCAGGTCGCAAAGATGCAGGGCAAGGCACCCGAGGTATTCAAGGACGTTCGAGAAGCTCTGGACATGGATGGTGTCGATATTCTGACGTGTGCAACTCCGAATCACTGGCATGCGCTGATGGGCGTATGGGCGATGCAAGCCGGAAAGGACGTTTACGTCGAGAAACCAGTCAGTCACAACATCCATGAAGGTCGTGCTCTGGTTGCCGCTGCCAAGCGTTACGGTCGCATGTTCCAGACGGGAACTCAGTCCCGAAGCAGTGGAGCCTGCCAGGATGCCGTCAAGTTCATTGCCGATGGCGGCATCGGTGACGTGAAGTTTGCCAGAGGCCTGTGTTACAAACGCAGAAAGTCGATTGGGGCTCTTGGCGATTACACGATCCCTGACAATGTCGATTTCAATTTGTGGAGTGGGCCGGCAACGTACACCGACCCCAAACTCACCAGGCAGCGTTTTCACTATGACTGGCACTGGCAACGTCACTATGGCAATGGTGATCTTGGTAATCAGGGACCGCACCAGACAGACATCGCCCGTTGGGGACTGGGATTGAACCGCCACCCGGAATCAGTCATCAGCTACGGTGGAAGACTGGGATATCCCGCAGAACGCAAGGACGAAAACTATGTGGATGCAGGAGATACGGCAAACACCGAAGTGAGTATCTACGATTACGGTGACAAGTGCATCGTTTTTGAGACCCGTGGTTTGGACGTCTCGGAGTCGGCTGGCAAAGAAGTTGAAGGAATGTTCGGTAAAGGACGTGGCAATAAAATTGGTGTGATTTTTTACGGCACGGATGGCTACGTGGCACAGACTCGATATGACCTTTGCAAAGTGTTTGACAAAGACATGAATCAGGTCAAGGAATTCAAAGTCAGTAATGTTGGTGATGCCCATTTTGCGAACTTCATCGATGCCTGTGTCTCACGCGATTACGATTCGTTGAACGCAGACGCGATGACAGGCCACCTGTCAGCAGGTGTCAGTCATCTTGGCAATATTTCCTATTACCTCGGTGAAAACAATCCGGCATCTGTTGGCGATATCCGGGAAGCCCTGGGGGCCATCAAGAGCCTCGACAACAACGCAGAGACGCTGCAACGTACAGTAGAGCACCTCGAAAAAAGCAATGTTGATCTGGCAAAAACACCGTTGTCACTGGGGCCTCTGCTGAAATTCGATAATGCGACTGAGCGGTTCACCAACAGTGAAGCTGCCAACCGCATGCTGACTCGTGATTACCGAAGTGGCTTTGAGGTGCCGGCTGCAGATAAAGTCTGAGCAAGGGAAGCGAAGGCGAAAAACCAGCAAAACGAAAACGGGTGTCGGCGCAAGCTGACACCCGTTTTTCGATTCAGTTTTCTGCTCCTGAAAAACGAGTCATGACATCCAACAGAGTCTGAGTTCGCTTCAGGGCAGGTCGTCTATCAGGCTTTTGGATCAAAATCCCTTGATTTTCTTGTCATCAAGGCGTTCGCCTGATCGTCATCAATGAAACGCTCGGCTTTGGGATCCCACCGCAGTTCACGTCCAAGCATGAGTGCGATGTTGCACAGGTGGCATGAGGTCATGGTGCGGTGGTGTGACCACACATCGGAGATCGGCTTGCTTCGATCGCCTACGCAATCAAAGAAGTTTTTCATATGGCTGCCCGGCTGTTTGCCTTTGCATAGCTTGACGATCCGCTCGTCAAGTTCAGCCCGATCACTGTCCGTCAGAGCTTTGTATGGGCTACCTTCGATTTTCCCGCGATTGACGAAGATACGGCCCTTTTCGCCTTCAAACAGAATTCCATTTCCGAAGTCAACGTTGTCACCTTCCCGCTTGTAATGATTGTTGACACTCATGACTGCACCATTGCCATAAGTCAGGTCGATATTGAAGGCGGTCGCGGTATTGAAAGCGTTGGGCAATGACGCTTCGCCGTTGAGGAATTTTTGCCAGTTGAAATCACTGGGAACAATGTTCGGGAATTTTCCAGTACCAGAAACTTTTACAGGTCCATCTTCCCCCGGTGCCAGTGCCCATTGAGCGATGTCAATGTGATGGGCACCCCAGTCGGTCATCTTGCCGCCGGAATACTCAAAGTACCAACGGAACATTCGCCGTCGCTCATTGGAGTAATCGGCCATCGGTGCTGGACCGACCCACATGTTCCAATCGATGTTTTCTGGCGCTTCGGTGTTCTTGAAGGGGCCACCTGATGGTGCCCCACCAATTGCAACATAGGCATTTACATTCTTGCCCAGACGTCCACTTTGAACCATTGCGATGGCTGTCAGGAACTTGTCCTTGGAACTTCGTTGTTGAGTGCCGACTTGAAAGACACGGCCAGTCTCCTCGACAACCTTGCGGATCTCTTTGCCCTCGTCGATGGTCAGTGTCAGTGGTTTCTCGCAATAAACATCGATGCCAGCCTTGAGTGCAGCGATTGCAATGGGAACGTGCCAATGGTCAGGTGTTCCGATGGTGACGACGTCAAGATCTTCTTTTTCCAGCATCACGCGGTAATCACGGTAGGTATTCAACTTGCCTCCAAAGGCTTTGTTGAACTCTGCTGTGTGAACATCGTCGACATCGCAGACGGCGACCATGTTTGCGTAGCGTGCTGCATCGCGAGCAATGGAGCCGCCGCGACTGTATCGCCCCCGGCTACCGCCAACGCCAATGGAGGCCAGACGAAGCTTCTTCGAGTCGTCCTGGGCGAGTGCATCTGTTGAAACGGCCAAGGCAGATCCTGCAGCGGTCGCTTTGAGAAAGCCACGACGTGATGATTGCATGGGTGAGAACTCCGGGGTGGGAGAGGAAGGGGAGAAAACGGAACCTTAATGATAGTCGAAATGTGGAATCCTTGCCGCATGACTCACTTGACCGTTTTCCGGTCGTCAATGTTGGGCCGCAAGAACATTGGCCTGCACGGCGGAAGAATTTCTAATGAACACCGCGCGCTTGCTAGTCAGTGGGCGACGGCCTGAAGATCGAAGGTCGAGGTTGCGGCCCGTTGAAGGCTCACGAGACGTTACCAACGCCCGGTAAAAATCACCTCGTCGTTTTTCTGGGGCGAGCAGGCAGCAGCCCGGCCATGACTCCGTCAGGAAGCGAGCGGAAGTGGGCGGCTTGCCAGACGTTGCCAGATCGCATGCAAATGTGATTCATCCGGTGGATTCGCCGACCGGCTGAACAGGATCCACGGTCTGGCTTTCCGAATCACCCCCTTTTCAAGAAACTCACCGAAGAGCCTCAAGCGAAGTGCACTGGAGCTGGACAGGTCCGTTGTGAAAGGGCTGTCGTGTGGCCCAAGAAAAATAGCGGTGCACCGGTTTTCTGTTTGGGCGATGGTCACCGGAGCCGAACCCGATTGACTGCCAGTGGAAAGCGTGTCTTGCGGCAGGCACACCCTTCCGACGGAATCACCTTTGACATGGATGTCGATTTTCGGATGCGAATCGAGAAGATCGGTTTGAACTGAAAGCGTCACTTCAAGGAGCAGGCTGTCAGCAGTTGTTTCAATGGCTTCGAACGCGAGTCGCAGAGCGTGGTGGTGATCGGCTTGCGGGTAATTCACATTCCAGCGGTCGCCGCGGATGAATTGCTCATCAGCTTTCGGCAAGGTCATTTCGTCGACGGGCTGCAGCTGCACTTCAGCGTCTTCCGGACCAATTCGAATTGCATCACCGCCTGATGCGTCCACTCTCCAGGGGGCACCAGCGCCGTTCCAGCTTGCCACGCCGAGTTGGTCAGTGATCCACATGGTAGGTCCGGTTGCCAAAAAAGAAAACGAATCGATGACAAGCAAGCCTCCCGTGCCGTTCCGCCCAACGACAATCCATTGGGCGTGAAGAAACCTGGCCGGGGCGCGGATGTTGGACTCCGCGCGTCGGTTGCTGACTTTCTGTCAGTCGCTGTATTCAGCCGAGAAGAATTCTTTGCTCTCTTCGACGTCGGGTTTGATGGTGCGACTGCCTTCGCTCCAGTTTGCTGGGCAAACTTCACCATTCTGCTCGAAATACTGCAGGGCTTGAACCATGCGGTAAGCTTCGTCGACACTTCGACCAAGTGGCAAGTCATTCACGACCTGATGACGGACCACGCCTGCCTTGTCGATCAGGAACAGACCCCGCAGTGCAATACCGCCGTCCAGAAGAACGTCGTAGTCACGGGCAATCTGCTTGTTCAAGTCTGCAATCAGCGGATAGTCTGTCTTGCCGATACCACCCTGATCACGGGCCGTGTTTGTCCATGCCAGGTGAGTGAAGTGGCTGTCGATGGACACGCCAAGAATCTGAACCCCCAGTTCTGCGAAGTCTTTCGCACGATCGCTGAAGGCGATGATCTCGGTGGGGCAGACAAACGTGAAATCCAAGGGCCAGAAAAACAGCAGCACGTACTGGTCTTTGTAATCGCTGAGCGAGACCTCTTTGAACTGGCCATCGGGCATGACGGCTTGTGCTGTGAAATCAGGAGCTTGTTGGGTTACCAAAACACTCATCGCAAACTCTTTAATTCGGTAAATGGTAGGGGCAGTGGGAAAAATTGCGGATCGAGCCGGAAACGCCAGCGCGACACGCAAACACTATCGAAGGATTTTTGTGTTTCGGCAACCCGCCTAAGCCGTTCAGCGATTCCGCAACGCAAGATTTCACTGTGGAATGTTCGCTGTGAACCGGGGGGGACTGGTGCATCGGGCAGGTTGAGGCCATCTGGCAACCGGACAAAGTGGCTTGGATATCGGCCTTTGAGCCCCTCTGTGCCGCTTTGCGGCAATTTCAATCCAGCCGGTCCTCGGGCTTGATCTTCTTTTCCTGCCAATAGAAACCATCTGAACGTTTTTCGAGGATTCTGGCCCTGCTGCCGGGTGCCAATGGCAGATCGTTCTCGGGAAGGTACGTCATGAGGCGGTTTGCGGCCTTCCTGGCTGCGACGCTGATTTTGCTGCTGTCTTCGTAGTAAGGATCATTTTTGAGCAGATTGTTGTGCTCCCAAGGGTCGCTTTGATGATCGTAAAGTTCTGACTGACCATCGGCATAGCGAATGAACCGCCAACCCTCATCACAAATGGAGTGGTTGCCAGCGTTGTGGGTGCAGATCGCTGGTTTTTGCCTACTCTGGTCCGGGTCCTTGATTTGGGGTTCCAGACTGATTCCCTCGGTTTGCGTGCTTTGGGGTAATCCTGCCAAGCCACTCAAAGTCGGATACAGGTCCAGAAGTTCAACCGGCTGCTTGCAGCTCATTCCGCTTGGAATACCCGGTCCTGCAAAAATCAGAGGCACACGGGTGGAATGTCGCCAAAGTGAGTTTTTGCCGGAAATCGCTTTTTCACCCAGATGGTAACCATGGTCACTCCAAAGAACGATGATGGTGTTGTCGGCCTGCGAGGATTTTTCGACCGCATCGAGAACCCGGCCTACCTGACTGTCAACGAAGCTGACGCAGGCCAGATAAGATCGCACCAAAGGACGGAGTTGATTGGTCTTTTCAAGCCAGCTGGTCCGCGGTTCGGGCAGGTCCCAGTGGATGTACCACGAACTGTCCGGCGTGTCGTCGCGATCACCCTTGAGGATGGGCGGCATTTCCAGAGTTTCGTCAGGGTACAAATCAAACCACTTCTGAGTTGCATAGCAGGGTACATGTGGAAGGAAAAATCCAACGGACAGAAAGTAGGGTTTGTCTGTTGGCATCGCTTCGATCTGTTCCACTGCCCACGAAGCAACCTTCCAGTCTCCCTTGTCTTCATCAAGGTGTGGAAACGTCCCCCAGTCCATCAATCCGTGATTGCCTCCGGGTGTTGGTGGGATCAGTTTGGATTTCGGCCTCGCCCCCACTGATGCATTCGGGCCCCATTCATCACATTCGTAATTCTTCTTTTTACCTTTGGGCGTCCGGCGACCATTCCCGCCGTGAAAAATCTTGCCACCAATCAGTGTTCTGTAGCCATGTTGAGCAAAGTGCTGCGGTAGAGTCACCAGATCCTGCAGATCGGGGACATTTCTGATCCACGGACTCAACCCATAAATTCCCGTTGATGTCGGCCGTTTGCCGGTCATGAGTGAAGTGCGACTGGGGTTGCAAAGTGGCGCCTGGCAATGTGCGTTTGTAAAAGTAAGCCCGCGTGTGGCCAAGCGTTTCATGAACGGTGTTTTTACTTGAGGATGCCCGCCAAGCGGTTCCACCCAATCGTTCAGGTCGTCTATGGCGATCATCACGATATTGGGTTTTGTGTCTGATGCATCTACTGACGAGTGAGGGGATGAAAACAGAGCAAATACCAGCAGTGACATCATTGCAATACAACGGCGCATTGATTTTTTCATCATTTTTTTGGTCGTTTCAAAAGATTGTGTGCCGGTGACCATGAACAGGTCTTTATGTGTTTGGTTGCGATGGGAAATCATGTTGCCGTTTGGTGATAACCTCAGAAGGTGGTCTTGTGGAACGGTGAGCGGTGAAGCAGTTGTTTGCCGAACATTCGCTCAAATCAATTGTATCATTTTTCGTGACGAACCGTTCGCCGTTCAGATACAGAAGCAGCATCGAAGTTGATGCGTTGATTCGGGGCACTGCCAACACATGCCTGTGCGCAATTCTATGTCTGTACGCCGGGCTACTCCTGTACCCAGTGCACTCGTGCCCGAGTTTTGCAGCCAAGTGTCAACCATTCATATGTGTCAACCATTCACAGGTCTTCACGCGATGGAAAAGAACGGCAGTCCTGGGGCGTAAGCTGGTAAGGATTGATGTCCTTTGATTCCGGATGAATGCTCTTTTTCAGAGTTCTGGAATTTGTCAGGCCTAACTCATTGGCGGGATTGAGTGTGGGTTGCAGTAGAAATGGATCCTGAGATGCATCACGCCGTTTTTTCATCTGCCCGGCCGGGCGTAACCCGTAGACAATTACCGTTGCCACACTGATGCACAGCAGTGATATCAGGCTAAGCAAAACGAGGATGAATGTGGCACTGTGCATGTTTGTTTCCAAAAGTTGTGCAGAGTTGGCAGACGTGTGATTGTTGTTCAGTCGTTCAGGCTGTTCATAAGTTAGGGGTGATCTGTAGCACGGGATGATCAGTGGTGCGGCCCGTTGTTTTGCTCAGGCAACGTTTCCCTGCAGTCTGTAAGAAAGGCGTCAACCTCCTCCGGGGTTGTTTTCCATGAACACATCAGGCGAGGCGTGGCGATTCCATCGAACTCGTAAAAAATCCATCCTCTTTCGCGTAACGAAACGGTCTGTTCGACTGAAAAATCTGCAAATACGGCATTTGATTCGACCGGGGCAGCAATGCGAATGCCAAGCTTTTCAAGTCCACTGGAAAGCAGTTTGGCCATCTGATTGGCATGCCCTGCGTTTTTCAGCCAGGCTTCATCTGTCAGCATTCCAACCCAGGGTGCGGACAGAAAACGCATTTTCGAAGCGAGTTGTCCGGCCTGTTTGCAGCGATAATCAAATTCCTGACCTAGCTCGCGGTTGAAGAAGACCACGCAATCACCGACGGCCATGCCATTCTTGGTTCCTCCGAGACACAAAACGTCAACGCCTCGTTTCCAAGTGACTTCACTTGGTGCAACCTGGAGCGTTGCCATTGCATTTGCAAACCTTGCTCCATCCATGTGGTAATGAAGTTCATGCTTGCGTGCACTTTCACCGATGCCCTGCAAGGTCTCGAGGTCGTACACAGTGCCAACTTCTGTTGATTGTGTAACGCTGACAGCTCTGGCCTTGGGGAAATGCACGTCTGTTCGACTGATTGCGGTTTCAGATACTTTTGTGCCATCGATCCGGCCATCGTTGCCTGCGATCAGCAGTATTTTGCTTCCTTTGCAGAAAAACTCTGGTGCTCCGCACTCGTCCGTTTCCACATGTGACCATTCGTGAGCCAGAATGCTGTGGTGTGACTGACACATGGCCGATAAGGCAAGTGCGTTTGCGGCAGTGCCATTGAAGGTGAAGAACACATCACAGTCGGCCTCAAACAAATCACGGATCAAATCAGTTGCCTGTTTGGACCATGGATCTTCTCCGTATGGTTTGGCGGAGTCGTCGTTGGCCTTGATCAGGGCAGACATGGCTTCAGGACAGATGCCAGCCGTGTTGTCACTGGCAAACTGGCAGCCCGGGTTGATCAGCATGGTGTTCGTTTCCTGCAGGGCGGAGCTCAGTTTTCTGAAGCTGGGATCGGGTTGGGTGGCAGGTTTTGAAGGATGTATCGGGTCATCAAATCCCGCAGGTGTCGTGTTGTGTTTTTGCCTTCCCGGATGGAATGGGTTCGATTCGGATAAGACATCATGCTGAACTGTTTGTTGTGTTTGATCAGTTCGTTGATCAGCAACTCAAGTGTCTGGTAGTGGCAATTGTCATCACCGGTTCCGTGTATCAACAGAAGGTTGCCTTCCAATTGTTTCGCGAAGTTGATCGGTGATCCCTCCGTGAAACCCTCAACATTCGAGTCGGGCAGACCCATGTAACGTTCCTGGTAAATGGTGTCGTAATAACGTTGGTTGGGTACAGGAGCGACAGCAACAGCAGTGGAGTAAAGGTCAGGGTGCTTGAAGATCGCATGCAAACTCGAAGAACCTCCACCACTCCAGCCCCAGATACCAACACGTTTCGGATCCAGATAAGGACGTTCTTTGAGGACAGCGCGTGCGGCAGCAGCCTGGTCCGCCGGCGGGATGATGCCAATCTTGCGATAGATGCTCTTGCGCCATGCTCTGCCCCTTGGTGATTTTGTGCCACGATTATCAAAACTCATGACCACATAGCCCCGCTGTGCCATCAACTGATGCCAGAGGTAGGATCTGCTGCTCCAGCGGTTGACAACGGTTGTTCCCGCTGGTTCACCATAAACATAGATCAGCAGCGGATAGCTTTTGGTTTTGTCAAAGTCAGGTGGAAGCATGCACCAGGCTTCGAGTTCCAAAGGAGTGTCTGGCTGTTCGTTCCCGGAATCCCCGGCAGGGATTTCTACTCGAAAGAACTCCATTGGCATTCTGGCCAAGCCTTGAATCGTCTTCTTCAATGCTTCATTGGATTCGAGGATGCGTACTGGTTTGTGCTCAGGTAAGGTGACCAAATCCCAGGCTGGTGGGTCGTCGAAACGTGAAACCTGATGAATCGCATATCGGGCGTCGGAACAAATCTTGTAGCTGTGTGTGGCCGCGGGTCCCTTGGGCGTCACCCTCTGCATGTCTGTGCCATCCAGATTGATGCGATACAGATACCTCTCCGACGCCTCGTCGGGAGATGCGATGAAGTAAGCCATTCCGCCTGCCTCATCGACCTTCAGTAGCTCGATCACGTCAAAGTTTCCGCTCGTTACCTGACGTGTGATTCCATTGTCCAGCGACACAATGTAGAGGTGTCTCCACCCGTCACGTTCACTCATCCATGTGAAGCTGGATGCATCGTCCAGCCAATTCAGTTCGTCATGCACATCGATCCAGGCAGCGTCACGCTCGACCATCAATTCCGAAACCGTGTTGCTGCGGAAATCAGCTACGAACAGGCGATTTGTGTTTTGCAGCCGATTCAGTTGCTGAATCAGCAGCCTTGGCTGTTGATCAAGGTCCCGGTCCTGAGGCAGGAATTCCATCCGGGGAATGTAGTGTTGCGCCGGGTCGCCAGGAAGGTCGATCAGCTTCGTTTCCCCGGTCTCGATTTCCACAAGTCCAACACGACAATCAGCATTGGTTTGCCCAACTTTTGGGTAACCAAACCATGTGATTTCGGGATACAGCGAGTCGGTATGATTGACAAGCGGAAATTGTGGTACTGAGCTGGTGTCGAGCTGCCAAAAAGCAATCCGCTTACCATCAGGGCTCCACATGAATGCATCCCGCAACCCCAGTTCCTCTTCATAAACCCAATCGGTGGTTCCGTTGATTATTGCTTCGCTGGCACGCGTGGTTACTTTCTGAATGGTGTTGTTGAGAAGATCCTCGACGAAAACATCATTGTCATGGACGTATGCCACTTTTTTTCCCGAGGGCGAAAACTTGGCGAACATCATGGTTGATGGAGGAATGTTGCCGCCCAGTTGTTTGAGTTGTCCAGCAGCCCGATCAAGAACCCAGTAGTCACCTCGGGTGTTGTTCCGCCAGACACGTTTGCTATTGGTGTAGATGAGTACCAGACTTTGGTCACCTGAGAAGGTGTAGTTTTCTACTTTCAGCGGAGAAGAAGCTTGTGGCGGCGTCAAGGCATCAGCGTCGACCATGATGTCGCTGCTGCCAGTGCCAGCTTCGTAACGGATGATTTGATGTTCACCCGCGGCGTTGGGCTCCAGAGTTGTGTAGCTTTCCGTTCCCGGCAGCCACTTTCCACTGAACGATTTTCCACCGAATTCTGAACCGTCGTAAATTCGATCGATTGTCAGGATCGCCGGATCAACAGGCGGTGACTGGCCGTTGTCGGGATCGTCTGCCGCCAGAATCGACTGGGATGAAAAGATGGGACACAACGCGGCGATCAGAAAAAAACAATTGCGAATGCAGGTCATAATGGGTTCCACAACATGATAGACGGAGAAGACAACAATTTAATCTTCAAGTGGGTTGCCCGCACCGTCAAAGTTGGACGTTGCCGGGTAATTTCGAGGATCGGTTGCTTTCACGCCTTGATCGCTGGTCTGTCGATGTGACAAAGAATCACCCCAGAAAACAACGATGAAGCCAGCAGCCACTGCCATGAGGCAGGCGGTGCCAGACTGAGGGATATGCCGGGAAGTCACCCCGACTCAAAAGTCACCCCGAATCAACAGTCAGCACGGATCAAAAATCGCACTGGGGTCAAGCTGTCCGACCAGTGGGAAGTCGCACCTGCCATCGCTATCGCGGCAATTGAACCTCGGCATGATTCCAGATGGTTCAGTCTTCACGGTCGCCCGCTTCCGATTTTTACAGCGATGAACTCATGGATTAGAGAATGCAAGTTGATCAGAGAGTGCAGGAAAGGCATGCCGGCCATTCTGCGGATGCGCTTTTCGCCTCTGTCAGTGCCCGTTGACCAGCCAGCAAATGCCGCCCAGGCGGTTGCTCAAACAGTTGCGACAACCGCGGTTTCACCAAAGCGTGACCTCCACAACTGCCTGCAGATTCAGCGTTTCATTTGCCTCATGCATGGCTCATTAGCGCACATCAAAGAGGGGCGATTTGAATTACTTCTGATCAGGTTTTTTGGCTGACCCGTTCGTGGCAGGACGCTTTTCGACGAATTTGAGCGCTGCACTGTTCATGCAGTATCGCTTGCCGGTTGGCTTGGGGCCATCGTTGAAAACATGCCCCAGATGAGCCCCGCATCGAGAGCAATGCACCTCGATTCGTGTGTAGAAAAATTTGTTGTCTTCCCGGTAGGCCACGTTGGCTGACTTGTAAGGGGTGTAAAAGCTTGGCCAGCCGGTGCCCGACTTGTACTTGGTGTTGCTGGTGAAGAGCTGCCGGTCACATACGATGCAGCGATAGACACCTTCTTTTTTGTTGTTCCAGTACCGGTTCTTGAATGCCGGTTCCGTACCTTCGTTCTGCGTGACCTCGAACTGCATCGGAGTCAGTTGTCGGCGGAGTTCACGCTCTGTTTTCGGCTTGTACGGCGTTTCGGAGGCCTCGTTTTTCGTAGCCGTATTATCTTCCGCCCAAGCTGACCAAGTGCCAGGCATCACGAAGAACGCTGCGGCGGTGAGAGTGCAAAACAGAAGGTGCAGCTGTTTTTCAAGTTTCATTGTTCGGCTCCAGTGCTTGTGGTTTCCTGTCCCCATTATCGCTCAACCTGTCGATCAGTGGCAAGTCTTTTCAGTATTCACAAAATCTATGAATGGTCGTCGCGATTCATTGGCGTGAGGTGCGATTGCTGCCATTTGAGGTTGATGCTGTTGAGGTTGATGCTGTGGATTCACGCACGCCGTACTTGATTCAGCACGCAGGCGAGCTCGACACCGTGTTTTTCCGAACCCCAAGGTTGATACGGTATATCTGTTGAGACGGTTGTCTCCTTTTCGATGTTTGCCAAATTGCCACTGATGGCGGAAATGATTTCGAAATCTGCTGCTTTTCGCTGTGTAACCACCATCGGGGTGATGTGATCTGGGGTGATGTGATCTGGGGTGATGTGAGCCGGGGTGATGCAGAGCGGTCGTCGAGCGGCCTTGTTTTGGTCGGAAGGGGGTTGTCGGTGAGTCTCGTTTCCTTTCTGGTTGTCTTGTATGATTGAGGCAGACCTGATGTTGCTTCCTTGGGTCAGGAGCTGGATTGGTCGGCTTTCACAAGCCGTTTGTCGATTCGCATGCTGATTCCACTACGTTCCGACCTTGGCATCCTATGTCACTTGTCCACCTTCACCAGCTGATCAAGAGTTTCCGGGGCCAGTTGGTTCTCGACCAGTTTGATTTGGAAGTTGAATCCGGCAGTTATCTGGTTCTGCTTGGTCCAAGTGGATGCGGAAAAACAACGACACTTCGCATGATCGCCGGTTTGGAAAGGCCAGATTCGGGACAGGTGAATATCAACGGCGAAAACGTGACATCTGTTCCTCCGAGGAAACGCGATGTTTCCATGGTATTTCAAAATGATGGGCTTTATCCTCACCTGACGGTCGAACAGACGCTTCGGTTGGCGCTCCGCGGGCGTTGCAAGGCGAGCGAGGTTGATTCGCGTTTTTCAGAGGCGGTTGACCTGACGGGCGTCAGTAAGTTGCTCGACCGACTACCGGGGCAGATGAGCGGAGGCGAGTTGCGGCGGGCAGCTATTGCAACGGCGATTGCCAAAAAAACAGTCATCCGCCTGTTCGATGAACCCATGTCCGCATTGGATGTCGGTTTGAGAGAACAAATGCAACGTGATCTGGTGCGGTGGCATCATGAGGTGCCTGGCGCGACGATCCATGTGACTCATGACGGAAACGAAGCGATGCGGTCAGCTGACCGGATTGCCGTCATGGGGGGGGGAAGGATTCTTCAGGTGGGAGACCCGGCCACCGTGTATGACCAGCCTCAGGAAATCGCCGTGGCAAAAGCAATTGGCACGCCAGCCATGAACTGGCTGGCAGCTGACACGGTCGATGGCTGGATCCGTCTGAACAACCCAACGTTAGCCATGAGTGGAACGGTCAGGGTTGATGCTGATGCTTCTTGCGATGGTGTGATTCTGGGCGTGCGTCCGGGTGGTTTTCTGTTGACCAGAAAAGAGGAGAGAGAACAACCAAACGCGATTCCAGGCTTGCATCTGTCCACGAAACTGCTTGATTGCCGGATTGTGCAGGAAACAGTGGAAATTATTGTGCAGTTTGCGGATACAGAGTGGACGGCCGTTTTCAATCGCAAAGATTGCGGTCAACTCCCGACTCCGGGTGAACTCATTTTCCTGTGCGTCCCCGCAGACGCGTTGCACGTATTTTCGGCAAGTACACAACGGCGGCTCGACATTTCACTGGTAGGCTGACGATTTCATGGTCGTTCGGCTACCATGCCAACATGGATTTCGAAACCGTTCTATCTCTGATCCCCTTCGCGGCAATTCTGTGTGCAGGGATATTTGTCCAGGCTGCTGCCGGTTTTGCTGCCGGATTGTTGATTGTGCCCGCGTTATTGTGGTGTGGTTACAGCATTCCGGCGGCTCAATGTGCGCTGCTGGTGGCTACTATCCCGCAGAATATCTGGGGTGTCTGGAGTCTGCGTGATTCGATCGACGCAAAAGCTGTGGTTGAGCCCGGATTGTTGAGAGTCCTCTTTTTGCCAACCGGGATTGTTGTTTTGAAACTGATGGATTTTGTCGATCCGGGGACGGTCCGACAGATTGTTGGGCTGATTGTCTTGTTCGTGACGCTTGCGATCATCACTTTTCGCCCAGCCCCCCGTCCGCACCTGCATCCGATCTGGGCGAGGATCGCATTCCCTCTATCCGGTTTTTTTCAAGGACTGGTCGGCATGGGGGGACCACCCATGGTGTTTTGGGTGCAGGCGCACGACTGGAGCACGGAGAAAACCAGAAGCTTTCTTTTCATGATGTATCTGGTCAGTATTTTTCCCGCCTTGGCTTTTCTCTATGTGGCCTTTGGTGATGTCGTGATTGAGCCAGGGCTTCTTGCCTTGGCCATGCTCCCATTGTTGTGGCTTGTCACATGCATTGGCTTGAAGTTTGGCAGCATGTTGGGGAGAGAGCGACTGCGGCGGGTTACCCTGGGGCTGTTGTTGCTCATGGGGCTGGCTGGCGTGGTGGGGCCCATGCTGAATTAGTTGTATTCAGCACACCTGTTTCTGCACCGTATCACTCTGACGCACAACCCAAGTAACAGGACAACCCAAGGAACAGGACAACACAAAGGACGGGACGACACAGAGGCAGGCCATGTCAGGCTTGTGCTTCCACAATGTCGAATGACACCATCCAGGCAATCATATCTGTGGAAAGACTTCATGCTTGCAACAGCGCATGCCTGTCCGTCACTTGCTTTCACCGCTTGGTTCAGTAGCACCGGCTTCCGGCTCACTGGCTTCCGGCTCACTGGCTTCCGGCTCACTGGCTTCCGGCTCACCAGTTTAAGTGGTGTTGCCGTCAGGGTCTTCTTTGGACAGATGTGGGTAAGTCTCGGAATCGATGTCCTCTGCATAGGCAGAAGGTGCGG
>JAAXJB010000120.1:0-32512 GCA_012270065.1 Rubripirellula sp.
GGCAACCGTTTCATCAAACGCTTCGGATCATGTTCCGGACTTCGCCGGGACGGCATCCATTTCTGCGAATGCTGGACCGAACCAGTGGTCTTCTGCTTGTGTACACCGGGCAACCTGATCAATGGCAATCCCGGTTGCTTCCCATTGGAAGAGTCAGGTACGGCTACGGGTAAACGTTGAACGTGAGCTTGACCATTCTTCTTGTCTGACACACCTCGCTCTGACACACCTCGCACTCGCTTCGGTTTACCATCTGCTTCGATGTCCGAGTCAACCTCGGCTTCAACGGCCGGGATAACACCGGACGGTGAGGAAGAGGACTGATGATCCTCGGGATCACCCCCGTCACGTGGCAAAGATTCATCCTTGACATCATCAGGCATTCCCGAGTCACGAACGAATTCGATTCCATGGCAGCCATGCCTGACAGGTTGAATGCCTTCATGGATCAGCAACGTTCCCATGGCTTTCTGCAAGCCAACGATGGAAGTCAGATAACGCACCTGTGCACTACTCCATTCGCGTTCAGCTTCGGTTCGACGCTGTTGGGCATCCAGCAGGTTTTCCAGAATCACTCCCAGCAATCCGCCCTCATCACCGAGCGTTTCCCAACGCCGAGTGAGCACATCTTCCTCTTCAATGGCAGTGACCAACACCTGCTTTTTTGTCGTTTGCTGTGCGATTGCCGTGTTGACATCAATCAAGGCGGTTTCAATGTCAGCAGTGGTCAATTGCATTGCCTCACGCAACTGCTGATTGCGTTGCTGGTATCGGAATCGTGCTTCACGATAGCGAGCCTTTGCGGCCCGTTGACCGGAAGGCATTTCGTATGTCACTGCCGCAGAAATACCAGGACCACCCCTTGTGAACTGATTGGTCCACGCATCAAACACTCTGTAATTCCCGTCGAGACCACTCACAAAGCCGGCAACAATTCCTGACAGTTCAGGATCAAGTTCGGCACGCGAAACATTCACGGCTAGGCCGGCCGACTCAAGATCGCTGGCGGCAGCCCGAACCTCGGGACGATTCTCGATTCCTTTGAGCACTGCATCGGCAAGATTGATATTCAGTTCTGGAAACCGCGGAGCATCTCTGGTCACGAACTCGAGACCAGCACTTTCACCCTGCAACAAGTCCGATCCGATCAGACTTGCCAATCTCGCCTGCTGCCGCGCAATCGCAGCTTCGATCTGAAGCAATCGATCAATTCGACGAGCGATCCGCTGACGGGTCTTGGCAAGCTCCACACGCCCGGTATCAAAATCACGTCGCGACAGAACAACCTGCTGAATCGATTCGCCGCGTTGCAAAAGTTCTGTCTGCTGCAGAAGGTGGCAACGCAATTCATAAAGTCGCCAGTAGGCATTGATCACTTCGGAAATGCGTTCCTCGACTTCGCCACGCATTGCCTGCCAGGAAATGCGGCTGTCTATTCTGGCTTGTGTAACAAACCGTTCGTTGTAGACCAGATCGCCTCGCCCAAGCAGTGGTTGCGTCAAACTGATGGCGAGCCGGGCATTCCCCTGATCAACGGGAGAAACAAACCGACTGTTGCTATTGAACGTCCCTATTTCCTGGGACAAATCGAATTCAGTTCCACGACGGCCATTTTTCTGGATCCCGGCACGCGCCAACGTGGTTCCTTCAATCAACCGTGGTGGGCCTCCGGTAGTCAGTTCGTTACCAATCGGCTCATTGTTTCGCCCCACTCTGGATTCAAAGAGAACTTTGGGGTCAAACATTGCATCCTGCTGGACGATCTGTTCCAAGGCAATGCTGGTGCGTTTTGAAACACTCGCAATCCGTGGACTGTTTTCAAGAGTGTCCAACAACACGGTTTCAAGATCAAAGCTGACCCATCGCTCTGCTTCCGTCACACTTTGCAAAACCTCCCGATTCCACCAATCGAGGCGAGTCGCACTGGCTGCTTCCGCTGTCTTTTGTTGCAGTGGCGAGTCCTCGACTCCTTTTCTGAGTCTCGCCTCCACCTCTGCTGTTCCATTCTCCTGTGGGCTGTGCTCTGGCCTGTCCTCAGCTTTACACAGGGCTCTCAACGGTTGCATCAAGGGGATGAGCGCAGACATCAACACTGCTGCCGAAACAGCAATGAGCCTGATAGCCTGTGATTTGAGTGAGGCATTCACCCGATCAGCATCCATGCCGGTGAAACGATCATTCCATTGAACCCTGTCTCCGATTCCAGAGTTTCCCGCTTCTAGAATCGGTAAGCTTCGGCTTCAAACTTGGGGTAGGCGCACCAGATGCAGCAGAAAGCGTTCAAAACAAAACCCACAACCGGGTTGGTCGTGGCAGACCGTTCAAACGACACAACCGGCACTTCATCCCGGAACGTCGAAACCCGCATCCAGAAAAAAACACGTCTCTAAGGACGGCGGGACTGAATCACGACACAGACTATCCGCGCACTGCAAACAGTTGTGCGTTGCAGACAACACGGCACAACAACCAAACACAACCGCAAGTGCGTTCAGATGATTCGGCCATTGATGCACATGGACTTGCCCATCATTCACCCACGAAGCTGAAGCAAAGCCATTGGTGGACACACAAAACCCGGCAGCCATTGATAAAGCCAGCATCCAGCCTTAACAAATCCGGTAAGCAGAGAACACCTGTCACACGATGTCAAAAGCTGGCAAACCGATTCGATCTGTGAACCGGACTTGCAGGAAAGCAGTTGTGCTAAATCCGTGGTGCAATCAATCAAGCATGGCTGATCGGTCAATTTGCAAGACGCGGTTCATGACTGGCCAGAATGTTTCAGGATAAAAGCGATGTCCCAGTGACTGCCAGCGGAAGAAAAACTTCGAAGAAAATCCGGCTTGCGAGTAGACGGCTTCAAGCCGTTTCATGGCCCGATTCACAGATATTGCCGAATGAAGTGTATCTTTTTCCCCGTGAACAACGACCAGATCACGTGGAATGATCAGCGCTGCGATATCTGGCATGTCTGCCAATTCAGATTTTATTCCGGGCACCATGCAACAGTCGCAATGGAAAATGTAGCCTGACTCACTGGTAAATGATGTCAACGAGCAACTTGGGTGGGCCACGACAATCCGCTCATCCAAAGCCGCAACGTAAACCGTAAGAACTCCTCCCCCGGAATTCCCGAGCATGCCGATCCGGCGGACATCTGCACCTTCAAGTTCGGCCACTACCCAATCCAACAGGCACTTCGTATCCCACACCCGTTCACCAATTGCAGTTCGTCCGCCCATCAAACAGTGCATCAACTGAGCACGACACTTTCGATTCCCATGTCGGCCATTGATATCCGAGACCGAATTCGCATCAGCAAGGCCGCGTGTGGCTGGAACAACAGCGATGTACCCTTGTTTCACCGCCTGCACAGCGGGATCGCCCTGCTTTGCTTCTGTGGCTGCACGGTGCTGACCATCCCTGTACACACCTGCATAGGTGTTCCACCCATCGGCATCGTGACCATGAGCACAGATCATCACTGGCCGTTCTTTCTGGTAATCTCTGTCCGGACGCAAAATCCAGAATGCAACTTTCAATCCTGGCTCTGTCTCGATTTCCCCGAGTTGTCTCCAATGGCCATCCACCCACGTGGCCTGTTCAAGGTGTACGGATGGCACGTGTCCCACAGTCTGGGAAACAATCCGCTCGAATCCAAGCAGTTGTTTCAGCTTCGTACGAGCAACCCCACGCCAGGCTTGGAAACCTGCCGGATCGTCGGACCGAAAAGCCAATGCGCCCGATCCTCCATGGACTCTTTTCAGGTACGCCTGCTCCGAATCTGAAAATCCATCAAACCTGTTCTTCGGAGGCTCCCCGATCGCAAACTGCGTGATAAAAATCGACAGACCTGCAATCAATACATTGCGCATCACTTATCCACCAATCAAAAAAGAGAGACGTTTGAACCGGCAGGGTAACATGATCCGCTATCGACCACAGCATCACGCGCCATGGAAACCAGACTGTCTCGGCAAAGAGCCTCAAACAAACGACACTGATAGCAACGCCGGCTACTCAGATACCGAGCAGAAGACTTCTCCGCTGCATTTGCTTTTTCAGTTCGATGAATTTTCCGCTTTCATTGCAGTAACTTCAGTCTGCTGGTTGAAGACAGCAAACACGCCACCAAACAGACACATGGCATAAAACAGTCCTAGTCCCAAAACCGGCGAAAAGGCCTGGGAAGGGCTCCATTCATTCACATAGATCAGCAAGAAGATAAACAATGCAAAGCTTGGTCCCGACAGACCACAAATGAGAGCAGCCAACCGATTACTTCGCCAACCGACCAGCATCAAGATCAGACCGACAAACGCCAAACAGGGACCACTGGCCATGATCGACTCTACGTCCCACAACACGCCTACGAGCCCGACAAACACGATCAGCAACTGCATTGCCGACAAGCCACGGACCCAACCCCCACCTGGCTTCTGATCGACAATCGGCTGCTCACTGTCTGCCAACGGCGGTGAATAAGGATTCTCTGATGTCATACGTGACCACCTGACCGGGCAGAGAGGGAATGTGCTGTTTTCCAAAAACCGGCAACACCGTCGGTTCTGGAACGCGTTAAATTAAAGGATAATTTTGACGGCATCAGCTTATAGCCATGTGTACTATCTGATCGCCACCCAAAGCATCAGCAAATAATACGCGAACTGGACACGCCATGTCACACAAACCCGATCGCCGCCATTTTCTGGCCGCCACTGCGGGCGTCTGTGCGACTCCGCTGCTTGCCCAATCGGAGACACAGAACAATTCACAAGCCCAACAACCAGGTTCTGAGTCAGCAAATCCCAATCTGCGATTGGCAAGTTTTCGCTTCGATATCACACCGCCTATCGGACACTCGCTTTGCGGAGGCTGGATCAAACCGGTCATTGATGTCGATGACCCCCTGGAGGCCATAGGCTACGTGCTGCTGGGTGCGGGCGATCCAATCGTCGTCTGTGTTCTGGATTGGACAGGACTTTTGAACAGTGCACACCTGAAATGGCGGCAGATGCTGGCGGAAGCTGTTGGCACCACCCCGGATCGCGTTTCCGTGCAATGTGTCCACCAGCACAATGCACCGTTTGCCTGCCTTGATGCCGAGTCCATTGTGAATGCGCAGGGAGACCTGCCACACATCATCGAAACTGATTTTTTCAACCGCTGCCTGGCATCGGGACGCAAAGCAGTCCAGGACTCTCTCCAACACACGTCTGCGGTGACTCATGTTGCCCACGGTGAATCCGCCGTCGAAAAAATCGCCAGCAACCGTCGGATCATCGGTCTCGATGGGAAAGTCCTGTCTCAGCGTGGAAGCTCCTCGACCAAACCGGAGCATCATGTTTATCCGGAAGGTCTGATCGACCCGATGCTGAAAACCTTTGCTTTCTACAACGGGGACCAACCCCTCGTTTCGGCCCATTACTATGCCTGCCATCCAATGAGCTATTACGGAGATGGAAGGGTAAGTGCTGACTTCTGTGGTTTGGCTCGACGCCAACGGCAATCCCAGACGCCTGGTTGCACCCAACTTTATTTCAATGGATGCGGCGGAAATATCGGTGCAGGCAAATACAACGATGGTTCCAAACAGGCCAGAGTCGAACTGACTCAGCGACTCCACCAGGGCATGATGAAATCGGAAGCTTCCCTGATTAAAAAACCGGTCAAATCCATCGAGTGGAAAACGCGTGAATTCCTGCCGCCGCTGAATCCCGCATTCAATGAAACCGCATTGGTTCAAGAGATTTCGAAAAAGTCCAATCGCATCGTCGCACGAAATCGACGTGCTTACACTGTTGCTTTCATCCGACGCATCCAGGAACAGATTCCGATTCTGCTCAGTGCGTTGCAGATCAATGACATTTCAATCCTGCACCTGCCCGGTGAATGTTTCGTCGAGTACCAGTTGAGAGCACAAGCGCAAGCCAGCGAGCAATTTGTCGCATGCGCTGCCTATGGTGACGGTGGGCCGTGGTACATCCCGACCCGACAAGCGTATCCTCAAGGCGGCTATGCCGTCAGCGTTGCATGGTGTGCGCCCGAAACGGATCAGATCCTCTCAGCAGGCATTCAAAGCCTACTCGATCGCAATTGACAAACGCAGTGCCAGACGACGGTCGTTGATCGCAAACACGGGAACGGCTCAACGCGCGTCAGCATCCGACACATCAGCAGCCGGAATCGTACCATCTGTACATGAACCAGTGGTAGCTTGCTGATTTCAAGCTGCCGCTCGAGTGTCATCAGCCACACTGTTTCGGCGTGCAACGGCACGGACCTGAAACCACTTACGATCCAGTCGGCCCTTGACGCGACAGGCCAACTCAAAACCACTGCGTCCAAAAAGCTTGGCAACTTTCCGATAGCGTTTCGGCCACTTGTGGATGTAGGGCCGGGACTCTTCAAGGTCATACCCTGCTTCCGTCAGAAGGTTCCCCAGACACATGGGACTCCAACTGTAGAGATGATGATTGATATCCTTTGGCTTGTACTCATAGTGAATTGATTCGCAGGGCACCACAAAAACCAGCCTGCCGCCTTCCTTCAACTTGGGAAGCAAACGCTTCAATTCATCAAGCGGTTGCAGGGTGTGCTCAAGGGCATTGTTGGAAACAATCACATCAATTGAACCGTCTGGCACTTCATCAGTGTCAAGGTAAACCTCAACACCGTTATCACGTGCAACCTCGGCTGCCGCCGGATTCACTTCGACGCCTATTCGTCGTGCACAGGTGAGGTTTTTCAGCAGGTATCCGCCGCCACAGCCAAAATCCAGTACGGTATCCCCGGGCGCGACGTAGTCACTGAATTTAGTGACATTCGCCCATCCACCGAATTCACCAATCGAGGCTTGAAAATCAAAATAATCTTCGCCAGCCTGCTGGTCGTAGTGCGTACTTGTGCCCACATCCCACTCCATCGAAACGTCGAAATCCATGCCAGAACCGTTGGATAGCAAAACTCACCCACAGACAGCAACATCACATCTGCTAGCAAACACAAGTCTATTTTCAAACCTGTCGCCCAAATGACCAGAGAAGTCAGATGACCAAGGAAGTCAGGCGTGCAGGGAAGTCAGGCGTGCAGGGACGTCAATCGATCCGACTCAATCAACAGCCTCAGCCGCCCAACCAGCCCATCAAGCCCAGCCATCCCAACAGCCCCCCGAAGACAGACACCACCAGACAGACAACGCATCTCCCGGCCCGCGTTGCTAACGAAATGCCTGAACGTGCCGTATCTTTCCTGATGCCTCTGCAGCGATTACTCTGAAGGAGGCTCCAAGTGACGTGAGAAGATGCTCGTCTCATGCCACGGTCTCATGTCCTATTTTTTCCACCGCAATGAAGAGTCTGCTGTGCAACGTTTTTCCATCCTTCTGTTCGCTGCCTGCTTATCTGTCGGTCTACTTTCCAGAGGACTCGCGACAGAAAACGGAGATCTGGTTCGCAGTGCTTTGAACCGCGCTGGCAATAACCGGGCCCAGATCGAGCAAGCACTTGAAAAAACACCGGAAACGCAAAAGCGGGGCATGGAATTTATCGTTGCCCACATGCCAGACGAAGATTTGAAGAGTCTTTCGGCTGATTACCTGCTGAACAATCTTGAACTTGCCTACAAGGCATGGAACGAAGCTCCATGGAAAGAGGAAATCCCTGAGTCAATTTTCCTGAACAACATATTGCCGTACGCCAACATCAACGAACAACGCGATTCCTGGAGGACTGAATTTTACGGCAAATGCAGACGCCTGATCGCTGGTGCAAAGACTCCCAGCGAGGCAACCGTTCTGCTCAACCAGAAGCTTTTCAAGGAGCTGAACGTCAAATACTCCACCAAGCGGAATCGCGCCGACCAGGGTCCAGCCGAATCAATCAGCACTGGTCTTGCTTCCTGCACGGGACTGTCCATTCTGCTGATTGATGCCTGCAGATCAGTCGCTATCCCGGCGCGGTTCGTTGGCACCCCGCTATGGACCAACAAGAGTGGCAACCACTCGTGGGTCGAGATCTGGGACGATGGATGGCATTTCACCGGTGCCTGTGAACCCACGGGAAATGAGCTGGACCGAGGCTGGTTCAAGGGTCGCGCCGCGACGGCCCAAAGCGATCATCCTTTGCACGCCATTTACGCTGTCAGTTACAAGCGGACGCCGTCGGCGTTTCCGATGGTCTGGGCCCCCGCAAACAAGTCAGTATCAGCAGTCAATGTCACCGACCGCTACGCGGACAAGAGCGAGCCGCTTCCTGATGGTCATGTCGAAGTGCAACTGAGAGTGTTGGCCCCGAGCGGCGAACGGATTTCCGTCCCGGTCGAGTTGCTTGATCGCTCCGGCAAGGTGGTTTTCAGCGGAAGAACCAAGGATGAGCGTTTTGACACCAACGACCATTGCAGTGTGGCATTACCGGAAAATCAAACCTACGACGTACGGATCAAACGTGATGCCGTTACGTTAACCAGACAGCTCGTTGCCCGAAAGCAAAACGAACCGCACACGTTCACCCTGAAGGACGACGAACCCTCCCACGAGGCTGGTGAAACTCAATCTGCGGAGGTCGAATGTGCCGCACCGCTTGCATTGGCATCTCCGCTGGCTGAATTGAAACGGCACCTGTCCCAACCTCGCAAAGATCGACCCGACATTCTGGAACAGGCTTTCAGCACGGAGTCTCTTTCGAAAGCAGAAGCCGAAAGAGCAGCCAATATGCTGTGGGCCGATCACCTTGCAATGCTCCGCGAGGAACGCAAGCAGGAAATGAAGGAGGGAATCATCAAGCAGGGTGATTTGAAGATGCCATTTGTCTATCGGACTTTTGGAAAGAAGCCCAAAGACGGACGTAGTCTTTACATTTCGATGCACGGTGGCGGTGGAGCTCCCCCGGCTGTGAATGACAGTCAATGGGAAAACCAGAAACGTCTGTACACAGTCCCTGAAGGAATTTACGCGGTCCCCAGAGCACCAACGAACACCTGGAATCTGTGGCACCAGGGGCACATCGATGGCATGTTTGCACGGCTCATCGAAAACCTGATCGCGTTTGAAGATGTGAATCCAGACCGTGTTTACCTGATGGGTTACTCTGCAGGCGGCGACGGCGTCTATCAGTTGGCACCCCGCATGGCGGATCGCTGGGCCGCTGCCGCCATGATGGCTGGGCATCCCAACGAAACTTCTCCTCTGGGACTCCGGAACACTGCCTTCACGCTACACATGGGTGGTAAAGATGCAGCATACAAAAGGAACCAGATTGCTGAACAATGGAAAGTGAAGCTCGCTGAATTGCGTAAACAGGATCCAGCAGGCTATGAACACCTCGTTCAAATCTATCCCGACAAAGGGCACTGGATGGACAGACAAGACGCGTCAGCCATCCCGTGGATGGCAAAATACAAACGGTCACGTTATCCAGATCGGGTCGTCTGGAAACAGGACGATGTGAAACACTCTCGCTTCTACTGGCTGTCTGCAAACCTCGATGAAATTGAAGGTCGGCCCTTGGTGGTGGTGACACGGAACGGTCAGGAAATCGATGTAGAAAAGTCAGATTTAAAACGACTGACGGTTCGACTCTGTGACGAAATGCTTGATCTGGATCAACCCGTCGAGATCACCTGGCAGGGCGAGAAACTAGCCAGTCAGACCCCAAAACGGACAATTGCCACACTGGCGAAGACGCTCCAGGAGAGAGGCGAACGACAGGGCATGTTCAGTGCTGAAATCGAAATTCCAATGAATTCTCAAAACTGAGAGATCGCTGTGATGCATGCTCACCTCAATTCCCCTCATGTCAAAATCTCATTCAGCTTTTTTCTGCTCAATGTACTCAGTGTATTCTTACCTGTGCTGCGGCAACTGAATGCAGACGAGCCGACGCTGGCCGAAATCAGACACCCCAAAAATGTCACCTTTCCACCGGTGAAAGAAACGGACATCAAACGCTACAAGGCGTTCCAGACGGCCGTTCCCATCGTTCTGGATGGTCAACTCAACGAGGCGAGTTGGCAAGCAGCCAAAGCGTCATCGTCTTTCGTGGACCTGGTATCTGGAAAGCCGACCATGCACCAGACGCATGTAAAGCTTCTCTGGGACAGGGAGTATCTCTACGTGGGTTACCAGATCGAAGAACCCAACGTGACCGCAAAATTCCTGAAAAGGGATGCCCCCATCTGGCAGGACAACGACATTGAACTTTTTGTTGCTTTTGACCACGCGTATTACGAGCTGGAAGTCAACGCTCACGGGACACTCTACGAAGGGCTTTTCATATGGCAGAATGAATATAAAAAGCACGGTTTCGCAAAACTGCCTGGAATCGATGTCGGCAGTCCGGATGTAAAACACCAACCCTTCAACGGCGTGGGGTTCACGAGGCACCCACGCGGCAAACGCTGGGCATTCCTCGCGTGGGACTTCCCAGGCCTGCAATCAAAGGTTCACATCAACGGAACTTTGAATCAGGAAAGTGACACAGATCGTGGCTGGACGGTGGAACTGGCGCTGCCTTGGAGTGGCATGAAGATTCCAGCTCATGGTGACGACCGTGCGATTCCGCCAAACGAGGGCGATACCTGGCGGATGGATTTTTCCCGATTCAATCAGTATCGCGAGCCCAGCCCAGCCCGTGACTCGGGCGGTTGGGCACTGAGCCATCATGGCGTTTGGGATTCACACATCCCGGAGGTTTTTGCCAAAGTGACATTCACGGAATCCAAGCTGGGCAACTGATCAGTCGAACACAGGCTCCGCGGCACGACAGGCTCGTCGATTAGAAATCGATTCCAACTCCACTGCTGATGTAGCTGGCGTCAAAGGAGCCGACTTTCAGATACTCATATCCCAGGGTTGCTCTGACCCTGTGAAAATAAAGTGAGTAGCCCGTCCGAAATCGTGTCAGCCCTGCGCTGCCCAATCGTCCAAGATCAAGGTCAAAGTCGATCATGTGGGGCTTACCGAGATAATAGTTGCCACCATAAGTGAAGTTGATGCCTGTATCTGAACCCAGTGAATCAGATTGCCAAGCGAAACCCATGCCTGTCCTGAACTCCACCTTCTCGGACTGCGCGAAGCGGTAAACGAAATTGCAATCCCCTAACCATGTCTGGTCATGGGTGCTACCGCCAAGTTGCTCGCGCAGATAATCAAAGGAGGCATCGAGCCCCAGACGAAATCGGGTATCCAGCAAAATACGGGTGGTGATTTTCTGCTGTCGATCAAAATTGTCGCTGTATTCCGTGAGTAGCCGTGTGCGCAACAACTTCCGGTTTTTTTTCGCATGGGGGGTGAGCAGCATATTGGCGGTATCGTCGGCGTAGGGATAAACGCTGAAGTTTGCATACTCTCCCCGATCATTGACCAACAATTTCGGTGCCGTCACCGGCAGCAGAAACGTATTCGTCACAACGTTGCCTGCCAGGGTGCCCAACCCCTTTGTTTTAGTTTTCTGTCTTCTGGACCCGTGCCAACGATCGTTCGTATTGTCGTTGCCAAAAAGAAGTGAGCTCAGCAAGCGACTGAAAAAGGTTTCATCTTCGTCGCGGTCGTCTCGCCGATGGCCGCGTTGCTCTGGATCGCTGTCCCGTTTGCTGTTGATCTGTGTTTCATGCTGGGCGCCAGCAATCGACTCACGCATCCCACTGAGCGAGTCGGCCGCCTTCACCTGACGCGCAGACATCACACTTGGCAGAACAATGCAAAGCAACAGAAATGTCCAATTCAATCGAACCATGTTCATGTTCCTCCTTGAGCAGTACCAGTCAACTTGAGCAGTGCTAGCATATGCCTTCAGTCAAAAAGCGAGATCACTGCCTCATCCGTGACGGACCGTCGAAAAAAGCCAGCTTCCCGAAACATGTCGCGGATTTTGGGAAAGCCAAGCGCGAACCGGTACTGCTGCGTAACAAACTCGGCGCTCTCCAAACAATAGCGACTTGGACGCGATTACAATTTGGCTTCACAAGCTGGGACAGGAATCCTCAATCGTCCCGCGCCGCAGCCCGGTGTTCACAATCCGACCTTCAAACGCACGTGCCAGATCATGAATCAACCCTTCAAGCTGACGTTTTTGCTGTTTGTCCTCGTGACCTGGCAAGCATCTGCCCAGGAGAAGTCCGATTTCCTACCCATTTTCAATGGAAAGGATCTGCACGGCTGGGATGCCAAACCCGACTGCTGGGAAGTCCGTGATGGGGAAATCTGGTGCACAGGCAAGGCCCAGAAAAAGAACTGGTTGATTTACCGTGAGAAACAACCAGCGAATTTTGAACTTCGTCTCGAGTTTCGCTGGGACAAGGGCAACTCCGGTGTTCAGGTACGCAGCGATGACCTCGGCGACTGGCAGGTCTGTGGATACCAGATTGAGGTGGCTACCCGGGAAAAGATGGGTTTATGGCATCATTCCCTTCTTGATGGAACGCATCCCAAGAAAAAAGCTCGCCACCTGATGGCCACAGCTGGCCAGCATGTCTCAATCGCAACAGATGGCACGAAATCGGTACAACAGGTCGAGGCCCCGGAAAAGATCAAAGAACACTTCAACGACCATGAATGGAACACCCTGGAAGTCATTGCCAGAGGCGATACCCTGATTCAGAAAATCAATGGCGTCACATTTTCCACCATCACAGACCGAGATGCGGAAATGAGCCGGAAGAAAGGATGGATCGCTTTCCAGGATCATGGCAAAGGTTGCATCGCTGCCTTCCGGAAAATCCAACTGCGGATTTTGCCCGACCAACTGCTGCCTGACAGCACCAGATTCAGGGCAACTCACACCATCCAATCCGACTCAGTCTATTACGCGACAGGTCCACAGCAGGCCAGTCCACCGGACGGAAAATTCAAAGCCGGGACCACTGTCGAGCTATTGAAAAAGTCGGGGAGCTACAGCCTGGTTTGCAATCAGGAGGGAGAAAGCGGATACGTTTCCACCGCGTCTCTTCGAGAAATTCCGGAGCGTGCGTTCAAACGCTCGAGCCAGAAAACCGACGCCAACAAGTGATGTCCCACCAGATGCTGGAGAGCACATGCCCAAGTTCACACCAAACAAACGCACATTCCTGCAAATGACTGCTGCTGCCACGGCATCCATTGTTTTGCCTGATGCAGCAAGAAGCTGCATGAATGATCTGGACCGCCCTGTCAAATTCGGTTTGATAACCGATCTTCACCAGGACATCATGCACGATGCACCACTGCGTCTGAAGGTTTTCCTGGATGCCATGCAGAATGAAAAACCTGATGCGTTATTGCAACTCGGTGACTTCGCTTATCCGACCAGCCAGAACGAGTCGGTGACCAATTCATTCAAGGAAGCACACAAGAACGCCTTCCACGTCCTTGGTAATCATGAGATCGATGGTGGACACTCCTTCGCTGAAGTTGCAAAGCGATGGAACATGAAGGGTCGGTATTACACGGAACAAGTGCAGGGGATCAACCTGATTGTTCTGGATTGCAATGAAAAACCACCGGGGCATCGGGGAGGCTATCCATCACACATCGGGCCCCAACAGATGGATTGGTTTGAAGCACAATTGAAAGAACTTCACGGCCCGATCCTCGTGTTCAGCCATCAGCCTCTGGCCGGCCCCTCCTGCATCGATAATGCCGCAGTGGCCCAGCGACTACTCACGTCTGCTGCCGACAAGGTGTTGATGGCAGTCAACGGTCACACTCACATTGATCATCTGACCCGTGTTGGCAAGATTCCATACCTGCACCTCAACTCCGCATCCTACAAATGGGTTGGTGGCTCGCACCGCAACAGGAGCTACGCCGATGAAATACATTCCAAGCATCGCTGGATTGAATACACGTGTCCCTATCGCACGTGCCTCTACGCCACCCTGACCATTGATCCAAAGTCAGGACGAATTGAATTGGGTGGCATTGAAAGCGACTGGGTAGGCAAATCTCCTTCCCAACTGGGCATTGCAGACCAACCCGACCTGATCAATGGCAAGCAGGTTTGTCCAGAAATCCGGGATCGGCGCATTCCCCCATCAGAAAGTTGAGTCGTCAATGCTCTCGGCGTTTGTGTTTTCGGCAGTGGTGATTTCACCTCGATTGCTACTCACCCACGCAAGGCAACTGACAGCTGCTTCCGGTCGGAAGATCCCACAGTCGGTCAGAACTGCAAAGCAACTCCGACCGAGTGAGCGGTGACTGGCAACGCCAATACCATTCGAACTGTCTGAACGGTCTGGACTGTTCCAACTGGTCGCCAACGTGTGGCTCAGTGCAAGTTACATTCGAGGCAATCACGATCGGAAACGAAGGCCGCTTCGAACCCTGTGAGCGGAAAACGCCTACTCCCGCGCCGCACAAGCTCCACAAGACTCCGATCGAAGTCGAACCTGTGCTGGCAAACAAGCAGGCTGGCACTTTGCTGGCAGAGCGTACATGACAAATTCGAATCTGGATGTAGACGGTACGTTAACGCTGCATGACCTGACGCTGCATGCCCTGACTTGTCTTTCATTGAGCGTCGTCGCCTTGCCGATTTCCGCAACTCTTTGCCAACATCCGCAACAACTGGAACCCGCAACAACCAGACTCCGTAAGAAATCAGACTTCGCAAGCACACGGAGGCTGGGCTCATCCACACGGGAAGTCCTTTGCGGTGGACCGCAGACTCCGGTCAGCTTGGCATTTCCATGCAGAACCCCGCCCAAAGAAGCCTAAACGCCCGGGATCGGTTTTCGCTCGCCACCTGAAACCTCTGCCCCCGGACATGCTGCGAGAATTGAACCAAAAGCCCCAAATAGCCGTGACTGCGAAGCAGAAACCATCCAGAAAAGGCTGGAATTCGCCTCAAAAGACGGCAAAAAAGCCTTGCAATCACACGGCAACAAAATCTTGTTGTTTTTTCAAAGTTGCAAGTTGACGAACCAAACGTTTGCGATCATTGTAGCGATTGTACAGTTTGTGCCGGAAATTCGAGCTGTAACCACTGACGGACGGAATAGCGTCACCTCCATGACTTTGCCACAAAGATTTTTGTCGATCATCCTCTGTTGCGTGATGGCCTTGGGCTATGCACCAGCATGGTTGCACGTGGCCACATGTGACGGCCACCACGCGTCGGAAAGATTGGCTCACGCTGATTCCACTGCGAGTTGTGGGTGCGGTCACTCACATGAGCATGGCGGGTCCGGCAAGGTTGATTTGCCGTCAGAGGATTCTGAAGGCACAGATTCTGAGGGCACACCGGATCACGGTCACGACTCTGACTCATGCCCGATCTGCCAGTCACTTTCCAACGCCAATGGCGTTGCAACAAAACTGAACATGCCACCAGTGAGCTCGCTGTTTAGCTGGCCAATCAGTCAGCCCAGCGAACACATCTTCGTGGCTCCTTCCCGCTCGACCGTGCAAACACGCGGTCCCCCTGCGGTTTCTTGACCCGCAACTGGATGTCCTGACCATACGACGGCGATGCAATTGCCCGTTGTAGATCAGGCTCCAGAGGGATGTTCGCGTTGGGCTTAGAACGACCACGCACCACCCCGCTTTGATACGTGAATGGCATGACAACTCGAGCGTGCAAGGCCAGTCTGATTTCTACATGCACTGCAGTGGAATTCATTCGAGTCTGAATAGGTTTGGGTCGCAATGCTTTCCCGTTCTGATGTCAGGTCAGCGACGGAACACGAAGCCGAGCATGAACCAGGGAGTTTTCCCTGTGCATGTTCCCTGTTAACTCACTCGTTAGGCGGAACAACCTGTCGCCACCGCCAACGAGCTTGCACGGAATTATCCGGAGCAAAATTTCGGTGACAATTTGCTTTCTATTTTTTTGACCCATTTTCCTCAAAGGAAAAAACAATGCGTAAGTTTTTTAGCAACAAGAAAGGCCAAGGCCTTGTTGAATATGGTTTGATCATTGCTGGTGTAGCATTGGTTTGCGCCGCAGCAATCTCCCTCTTCGGCCACAAGACTGCCGATTTGGTCGCTGCAACTGCTGCCGTCCTACCCGGTGCCCACACTGACGACAATGGACCAATCGTAACCGGCAAGTTGATCGAAACAACTCAGGACGGAACCACCAGCGCAATCACGCTCGGCACAGGCGCTATCATTGCAGCGAATGGTCAAGAGCGACTCGGACCCAACTTGGGCGTTGCTGCGACCGGTGTCGATGGCAGTGGTTTCGGAGGTTTGGTTCTGGAAGCTGAGTGAATCGTTTCCTGACTAAATGATTGGCTTACTGACCGCTCATGGCATGCCAAAGTGCCATGAGTGGTTTTGTGAGTCCATCATTGGAATGAATCGGCGTTACCGTGTTTCAATTAACACTTATCATTGCCTTGTTGTTGTTGCTAATCGCGACCGTGTGTGATTTGCGCACGCGCGAGATTCCCAACTGGATTTCGATCGCGATCGCTTTGGTTGCGATCGTTACATCAAGCGTTGGCTGGCTTGGACTCGGCTTTCCACTGGTCATCGCCGGTGGAGCTTTGGGTTTTCTGGTCGGCTACAGCTTGTTTCGATTTGCTCAGCTAGGAGGCGGTGACGCAAAGTTGATTGCAGCCTTGGGGCTGTTAGTGGGTCCCGCAGGCCTTCTGATCGTATTATTTGGCATGGCAATCGCGGGAGGTGTTCTGTCACTCATTGCGATATGGCGCAAAGAAAAAGATTACGCGTACGTACCAGCAATTGCTGCTGGATTCATTTGGTATATTGGATTTTTTTCTCAGATTTGAGTCGAAGCCAACAAGTTGGCGATGCGGGGAAAGAGTTTAAGACGAAGAGCGGCTTGCAATTTTCCTGCCACGGGGTTCGCCCTCTCAGAACGAAAGCACACAACAGTCGCGAAATCCAAGCCACGTTTTCAACGTACATCAGGATTATGAACCAGTACCACCGCAAGCAACGATCAGGACAAGCACTCATCGAGTTTGCACTCGTAGCTTTAGTGTTGTACTTGATCGTGGGTGCGGCGCTTACATTCGGAATTTGGCTCTACGCCGCAGGTCAAATTCAACAGGCAGCCAATGTTGGGGCGAGGGAACTGTCACAGACACCGCTTCCGTTTGACTCTACCTTTGAGAGTGCGTTAGACACGTCGGTCGTTCGCCAGCGGATTTACGATGACCGCTGGTTGGTGATTGACCTGGGCCAACTGGAAGCCGCCAACCCGAACTACAACTTTTTCAAAGATGTCGTTCCGGAGATGCCCCTGTTAAATCAACAGCTCGCATCGTTATACATTGTCGACGAGTTTGACCACGACAATAATGCTGGAACAGCAAACATCCGGTTGATGCGTTATCCGGGGGCCCTGCTGACACGGGACGAGGCAATATCCAGTCCTGCACTGACCGGCAAACCTTGGGTTGCGCAGCAATACGCTGTGCAGATCCCGATCGTGGTCGAGCGAGCAGCGGGTCACAATGGTGGCGGCGGTGGCGAGAGCATCCGATGGGTCAACGTGGTCGAAGAAATTGATACGGAAGAGTTGCCGGAAGACGACTTGGGTGAAAATCCCGATCCCTTCTCGCTTGAAAACACCAACACTGAGATGCGTGGTGTGGTCGCCCTGAGAATCCACTACCCTGCCCAGTCAGCCTGGCTAAGCAGCTATCAGGATCGTGGGCCCTTTGTCCCCAACGCAGACGACCCCAATGTGGCAGACGATTCGGCAGTCACAACCATCAACAGCAGTAGCCAGGCTGGAGGTTTAATTGAGCGACCGCTGATCGGGACCAACAACATCGGTGACAGTATTTACACAGGCACTTACGGGGGTAAGTACGGACTGGGCATTCATGGCGCAATGACCAGCCCTCAATTGACTGGCAGCGGAAGTGGTATTCGTCCTTTTCGACGTGTGCTGGTTTCGCATGCAATTTTTCGCAGAGAAGTCTTTACATCCAACTCTCCGTAACATCTGAAACATAGCATCTGACACATTATGCAAAAGCAAAAATCACCTTTCGGGTTTGCCAAGATTCTACTGACGCTTGTGCTCGCTACCATTGTGATCGGCGCCGGCATCGCGGGCAGCCTGTGGGCTGCCGGCGTGCCGGTTGAAAAAATCGCTTTCTGGAAAACCGAGCCTGAACAGGTCGCTGCCATCACGCTGCCGATGAACTGGAAGCCGATACAAGCCTATACCAAAGTCAGACGTGACGACTTGCAAGACCCGGTTACTGGCAAGATCAACCGTATCAATGTCCCGCTTTCCAAGGTGGCAGGAATGAGTGCCTCAATCGTAGGTCCCGATGGAGAACTTGTAACTCAGCCTGTTAAAATGGCTGAGAAAACTGACGCAGGCATCATTCTGCAACTGCAAGACGGAACGGTTATCACGCAGCAACAACTGGTCAAGCTGGGAAAGGCCTTCACTCAATCCAGCGATATCATCGGACGTGTGGTCAAGACGGATAAATCACCTGGCTTTGCCTTCGCCGAGACCAATTTTTTTGAACGGGGAACACCATCTGGCTTGGCCGGTGCCACTCCCGCTGGCATGCGGGCCATGACACTGGAAGCCGAACAACTTGCCGGTGTTCATCGCATCAGTATGGGTGAGCAAATCGATTTGGTGGCCAATATACCGCTCCAAAAGCTCAACCGGTTTGAACGCTCGACGGGTAGCCGATTACCTGGTGCAGAACTGGTCACTGATACCACGTCTGGCCGGAACCAAGAGAAAGAGACGACAGCAAGGCTGGTGGCGAGGCAGGCAATCGTGCTGACCCCTGTCGTCAAGCGGGTCAGTACGGAAACATCCTCATCGTTGTCCCAGGGAAAGAAACTGCTGAACGTACCTGTAGAGGAAGTCGTTCTGGCTGTGGCAGCGGAAGATGTTGCGGCGGTCACCGCTGCACTTGAGCTTGGAGCGACGGTCAATGTGCTGGTACGAAGCGGTCGTCTGAAATCAGACGAGGTGTCGCCCACCGTGCCCGAGGGCATGGTAGCAGTCCCCATCCCCGGCCAAAGGCTACTTGCGTACCAGACCATCCGGACTGGCAGTTTTGAAGATCCAGCGACTGCTTATGTACGAACGATCAATGTCCCGTCACAGACCGCTGAAACCTCGAACTGGATCACCGATTTATCGGAACTTGTAGGCCGTGTGCCCCGACATGATCTGCCCGCCACTGTCCCGATTCGCGAGGAAGACTTGATGCCATTCGGGACTGCACCCGGTTTATCAGGGGCAACCCCGCCAGGGCGAGTGCTTTTCTTTCTGGAGCCTGAAGGGCTGGTTGGTGCCCACGCATTCGAGTTCGGTCAACATCTTGATTTGGTCGCAAGTCGAATCACGGATGACGCCTCAGGTGGCAACCGCGGTGGATTCACCAACGTGACTCTGACCAAAGCGCAGCGAACAAGGGTTGAGCCCATCGCAGAGGACGTGATCGTCGTGATGCCAGTCCATTCCCCTGCCAATCCAACCTTGAACAAGGGCATGCTCAGCAAACAGCCAGCGGCCGCCAAGTTGATTATCGCCGTTCATCCTGACCAAGTTGCCCAACTGGAGTATGCGGTCGCGATCGGCGCAGGTCTTCGTGCGACGGTCCGTTCGGGCATCACTGCTACGGAAGAGAAAGAGCTCTCCGAAACCCCGACGAGGCGTGTGAAAATGAGGAGATACGATCCGTTGTCAGAAGCCAAACGCACCGACATTTTCATCGGTGGCTCACACGAGTCCCAATTATTCGGAGCAAATCGATGATAGATTCCCCGGTCAAAGAACCACGCAGGGGGGGGATCTTAATTTTGGTAGTAATGCTGTTATTTGTCATGTTTGCGCTCGCAGCATTGTTAATCGATGTTGGAATGGCAAGACTGACACAAGCGCGGATGCAGTCCGTCACTGATGCTGCAGCATTGGATGGTGGTTGGCAGATGGCACTGGGAAGCGATCAAACCACGATTCGTGACTCCGTTGCAAGCCGCACTGATGAACTATTTGAAACATGGAGCCCGAAACGCATTGAATTTGAAGGCGGCTACGACCTTGATGGTGATGGAATTCTAGAGAGTTCCCAAACAATCAACACCAGCACCATCGGTGAATTGATTCGCCCTTCAGTCAATCGCAACCTCAGCAACGAGTCGTCAGGTGACATTGTCCTGGGCAACTATGACCAGTCCGTCATTCCTAATGCACTGCCGGGCTTACCCACGGGATATGACCGTAGCCCGTCCTTCATTCCAGATACGACTGACCCGAACTCGATTCTGGTTCGTCTTCGTCGGACCGATGAACAGTCCATCCCGGGCGGTACCTCAGACGGGAACCTGCCCTACCTTTGGTCGCGAGGCTCACTGCTGAGCTTCGGTCTCAAAGGTAAAGGGATCGCTGTTCGCAGTGAAACGATTGCGAAACTGTCCCCGGCGACGGCAGTGGGCAGCGCCACCAACGTGCTGCTTCCTCCGGTTCTCGCAGCAGCAATCCCACTGACGGAGATTGTTTCCGGGACATTAAGCCGTGGCTCATTGATGACTTTTACCGATTCCCCCCAGATCGGTTCAGCGGTCATCGATACGCCGAATGCGACCCTGACGGGGATTGGTTACCTGCCGATTGCCAAGCAAATGTCGTCAGGTCAATGGCAGGTGATCGGCTTCATGTTCGCCAACGTCAGCGTAGACAACATCGTGCCGTCGACACCTGCAGAAAGTGGTTTTACACATGCTAACGTGACATCAAATCTGGGCAATATCTCTGGATTATCAGATGAACTAGTTGAAGCAAACCAATCACTCAGCGGACCTTACATTTCCCGCGCCCCCACGCTCGCTCGAAGCCAACAGATCAATGGAGTTACCCCGTGACACAAATCCTTGCTGTCATCCAATCCGATGCACTTGAGGTCGAACTCAAGGCCGCAGTTTCAGCATTGGGTGAACAGAACACACTGAACACATGCCCTGACTTGGCATCTTCGGTCTCCCGGTTGCGACACGATTCACCGGACCTGTTGATCGTTGAACTTTGCGATGGCCCCGATCAGGTGAGGGAATGGCAGCATGCCATCGAACTGCATAAAATCGCTTGTCCCATCATCGGCATTCTGGATGACGAATCAGAGGGCACCGATGAATTATTGGTAGAAGCGGTCCGGGTTGGATTCCGTGACTTCCTTCGTCGACCTGCCAGTGCTGGTGAATTAGCCGGAGCCCTACGACGCATCGACAAGACCAAACCAGAAGTGGGAACCCGTGGGCGGTTGCTGGCTGTGGTCAGCACGAAAGGGGGTGTGGGAAAATCCACCATCGCTATCAACACAGCGGTACATGCTGCAACCACAGGCAACCAACGGGTCTTATTAGTCGACGCTTCACTGCAACTGGGCGTCTCTGCTTCACTTCTGAACCTAACGCCAACAATCACCATTGCTGATATCGCCAGCATGCAGGACCGACTTGATGCAACCATGTTGCGTGAAGTCGCCACTCAACATGAATCAGGACTGCACGTTTTGCCGGCGCCACCGACTCCTGCCGAAGCTTCGGAGATAGATGACACCTGCATGTCAATCATTCTGGGCGTAGCAAAAGCAGCCTACGATCTCGTTATTGTTGATTCGTTCCCGCTGCTCGATGCAACCACTCTGGCTATCCTTGACCGTGCCGAACATGTGTGCGTGGTAACTGAAAACGTTGTTCCTACCCTTACAGGAACAGCGGCGATGCTCAAAACACTGGACCAACTGGATGTGGGCCCAAGCACTCGCACCTTGGTTCTAAATCGCTATCATCGCTGTGCAGGAAGTTTATCAGCTGCTGAAGTATCAGAACAACTCGCCGAACCGGTGGCTGCTGTTATCAAGCATGACCGTCGTGTTTTAGAGGCTGCCAATCTCGGTCGCCCCATCATTTTATCAAAAAACAGATGGGGCGTTTCCAGCAAAATGCGAACCATGGCACAAGACCTGGTTACCAAGCTGTCAGCCAATTTGAAAAGCACAACGAAACCTGAATCGATGGTGTTGCCACAGTCAGCAAGTGCTACCGAATCCATATCTGAGGAGCAGCCCGTTACACCAACGGCGGCAGAATGATCGATGAGCGAACCGACGCCAGAATCTGAATTGCGTAAGCGGCTGGGTAAAATTGGTCGTCCCACGCGACTGCAACGTGAAAAGAGCCAGCCCAATCGGTTGGTGCAACCTTCACCCACCGCAACCGAAACAAAATCTCGCCGTGGACGGGCAGTGACGGTAAAAGGTCGCTTGCACGGGCAATTACTCGATGACCTGGATCGTCGTGGACTTCTGAGTGCGGGCAGCGACCAACTTCAAGAGGAGGTTGATGCGTTCGTTGCGGAGATCGCCGCGAGTGATCAATTGCCACTGAACGAAGCCGAGCGTTCGCGTCTATCAGCTGACCTGTTAGAAGAAACCTTGGGACTCGGTCCACTCGCTCCATTAATGGCAGACCCCTCCGTGACGGACATCCTCGTCAACGGGCCGCACCACGTTTTTGTTGAACGCTACGGCAACCTCGAATTGACCGGCATCGAATTTCGCGATGCCGATCACTTGACACGAATCATCCAGCGGATCGCGACACGTGTGGGAAGACGCATCGATGAGTCCGTACCGATGGTCGACGCCCGCTTGCCCGATGGCAGCCGAGTGAACGCGACCTTGCCGCCAGTAACACTCGACGGCCCCACTCTTTCCATTCGACGATTTGGCAAACGCAGATTGAGACGCGATGAACTACATCGCCTGGGAATGTTCAATGACATCATGTCGGAATTCTTTTCGATCGTTGTTCAATCCCGGCTCAACATACTGATCAGCGGGGGAACCGGCAGCGGCAAGAGTACTTTTCTGGGCGCAATTTGCGAGAGCATTCCCGATGATGAACGCATTGTTACCATTGAAGATGCCGCAGAATTAGTCCTGGACCAATTGCATGTAGTACGAATGGAAACCCGACCGCCGAATGTGGAAGGAACAGGCACCATTGCTGCGCGCGATCTGGTCGTCAATGCACTACGAATGCGCCCCGACCGGATCATTGTCGGGGAAGTCCGGGCAGGGGAGTGTCTGGACATGCTGCAAGCGATGAATACGGGGCACGACGGATCCATCACCACAGCTCACGCAAACAGCCCGCGAGATGCCATCTCACGACTTTCCACCATGGTGCTGATGAGCGGCATGGAACTGCCATCCTCTGCGATTCGCGAACAGATTGTATCGGCAATCGATCTGATCATTCATGTCCGTCGTTTCGAAGATGGCATCCGGAGAGTCGAGTCGGTTGACGAATTGGTCGGTCTGGAGGGCAATACACCACAACTACAGCAGATCTTCCGGTTTGAGGTAACAGGCCGCAAAGGTAAACGTTTGCAAGGCAAGCATGTCGCCACTGGAACAGTACCCCGGTTGGTCGAAAAGCTACGCGCCCGTTCGATCGAAATGCCGACATCCTGGTTTGACAAAGGATCGGGAATGAATTCATGATACCAACCTATTTGATTATTTTAGCAGGCACGGTATTTGCCATCTCAGTGGCAACCATCCTCTTGCGTCGTTCGTTGGCGGGCTCAACCGCTGGCAGTCGACTTGAGGACAGCATTGCTTTTCTGGCTCCTTCGAACACCAAATCACAGCCTCGAGAGCAACCGGCAATCGAGAGCCAACGCCAAACCATGAACCCGCTGGCGCGGCCTTTGCGTTATAGTCCATGGGCGTTGGGGGTGGCCGTTTCACTTGTTCTCGCTCTCCTGACCCCGATTCCAAGCACGATTTCAATCGCGATCGGTTTCGTTGTCGCGTTGATTTGTGCCCAGATCGAAACCGCGTGGCATCAATGGCGAATCAGTCGAATAGAACGACAGCTCATTGACTTGCTGGATATGATGATTCCCATGCTGAGAAGCGGGGCGGGTGTATCAACCGCTCTTGCGACAGCTTCGGAAACTTCGGCATCACCACTCCGCGAACAGATCGACTGGTGCGTGCAACGGATACAACTGGGTGACTCGGGCAGCATCGTTTTTCAAAAACTTTCCGAACGGATTCCAATTGATGTAATGGAACTGTTTGCCACAACCATGAGTGTCCACTGGGAAACCGGGGGATCTTTGGCCCCGGTTCTCGCCTCAGTGACCCGGGTCGCCCGTGACCGTCAGGAAGTCGCTCGTCGGATTCGCAGCAATATTGCCCAAAGTCAATTTTCAACGATCGCCGTGCTCTTGTTGATCTACTTTGTAGCGTTGGTGCTTTGGCTGGATCGCCCCGAGCCGATGGAAGAATTTGCAAGCAGTTCGATTGGTTCGGCGGCCATCGCCGTGACCATCATTCTGCAGGCATTCGGAATTGTTTGGATGAACGCAATCAGCAAGCCAAAAACATGAGTATCACGCTACGAATTCTAATCGTCGTATCACTCTGGATAGTGATAACGGGTCTTTGTTACGCCGTTGTACAAGGGTTTCGCCGACGCAACAATGCCCTGCTACGCCTCCAACGTGACACGACACCGGCCGACGATTCCACCTCAACCAATGCCAGATCTGGCTGGCTACAGCGACAGATGATGCTGGCTGGTTATACCCGCCCTGATGCCGGGCTCCTGTTGGTGGCGACAACCCTGATCATGTTGATCGGTGGAGTTGCCTGTGCACTGACTTTCCGTTGGCTGGGACTCCAGCAGCAACTGCTCGATGGCGTCGAATTAGTCCCCGGTGGTTTGTCGGGAATGTTGGCACCTGTAGTCATCCTATCACCCTGGCTGATCACCCTCATTCTGGCTTCCTGTCCACTGCTGATCGTGCGGGCAGCGCGTCGCCACCGCGTCAAGCAGGTCTCGCGTGATCTGCCGCTTGCATTGGACCTGTGGGCCACGCTTTCCGAAGGCGGAATGGGCTTTGACATGGCACTGGATCGCTGGCAAAAAACCCAGCCTTCCGGTCGTCCTTTGGCAGACACCTGCCGAACCTTTCAACGCGACTTGATTGGTGGCATGCGACGAAGTCTCGCCTACCGTCGCATGGCGAGTCGACTGGACGTCCCATCCCTTTCCCGATTCACCACATCAATGATCCAATCCGAACAAATGGGGAGCAGTGTTGCCGAGACATTGAGGCTGCAAGCAGAAGACGTTCGCGCGGAACGCAGGGAAAAATCCATGACCTTTGCACAATCACTGGCAACCAAACGCGTGATCCCCTTGGTAATCTGTTTTCTACCGGGTCTGTTCATTTGGCCGCTGGGACCATTCTTCATTCAATTGTTGAAAATTGTGGATTCGTTGACTGGCGGCGGCACATGAAGCAGCTCGTCGATCTTGAAACTGGTAAAATTCTGCTTCCAGCCGTTGAAGTTGCGGCCACTAGCTGGACGCGTTTCAGGGGGCTTCAGCTTCGTGGCTCTCTACCGATGGATCAGGGACTCTTTTTATCACCCTGTTCATCGCTGCATACGTGTTTCATGCGGTTTCCCATCGATGTCATCATGTTCGACAAAGACAATCGCGTGCTCGGCCATCGCCGCAACATCAAGCCATGGAAACTTGTTTTTTGCGTGAAACGCACGGCAAGTGTGCTTGAAACCCGAGTGGATGCTCTGCCGGATATCGTTGGAAAATCCGTTTTGCTGAAGTGAGCAGTCACTTAAGAATTCCGCCAGCAGCCTGCTGTTTGTTTCAAGGATCATGTGGTTTGTGACGATTGTAATGATTGTCCTATGGTCGGACCTGCACCAAAAATCAATGCCGGCTCGCTCTCTGTGGGGCGTGTCGACGTTGAAACTATCCGATCGAGGAAAATCACCATGCTGTCCCCGCCGGCAAAGTCCTTGCATTACATCCGGTGCTTTTTATTGGCTACATGCCTGACAAGTGCCGTGTGTACGGGCAAATTGAACGCGCAAGAGTTGATCCCAGCGCAACCACCAGCGCCGGAACTTTTTGGTGGCGGTGTCGTTCAGAACGATGCCCAGAATTCCGGTCTCGAGCCGTCACAGCCAGCATCTGATCAGACATCTTCAGATCCGACTCGTCCTGGTCCGTCTCGAATCCAGCCTGACTTTCCTGACGAGTTGATTCTGCCTCCCCCAAGCGATGCAGCGATGCAGAAGGTCAATCGCTTTGTCGAGGCTCAAATTGATCCCGAAATTCCATTGCCACTCGTTCTTGGCCGCCCCAAAATTTTACGTTTGGCCGATACCCCAACCAGAATTTACATTCCCGATGACGAAATCATCCGGACTGAGGTCATCGATCAACAGACGGGTCGTGAACTGGCAGTGACGGGAGTGAAACCCGGCACAACAACACTGATGCTGTGGTTCGCCGATGAAGATGCTCCAAGTGGTCAATCAGTGGTCAGCTATCTCGCCCGTGTTTATGCAGACCCGATTCTGATCAGGCCTGTCGGTGATCTTGAAACTGAACTCAACAAGAAATTCCCCGACAGCTTTGTCGAACTCGATGAAGTCGCTGACCGCCTGATTGTTCGAGGCCAAACACCTGACGTTCTGGAGATGTCACAGATTCTGCAGGTCCTCATCGGAGCACGTGGCATCCGCCCAGGTCTGGCCCGGGCACAGAATGCCGTCACCGTCGGAACTGAACTTAACTTCGCAAATGTCGATGAATCTCTCGAATCCGAGGAAACGGCTGCCGAACGACGGCGCGTGATTGATCCTTTGGCGTTGGCACAGGCCGGGATCATCAATCAGATGAAAGTCGTGGGTGAACAGCAGGTCATGCTGAAAGTCACGGTTGCGGAAGTCAATCGGAGCGCGGCAAGGAGCATCGGACTCAACTTCGGAGTCGACAACTCCAATGGCGTGACTGTATTCCAGACTTTGACCGGCAGTTTGGCGCAAAATGCCGGCGGTGGCGGTGGTACCGGTGCCAATCAGGGCGGTGCCAACATTCTTGCTTCACTCGACATGGGGCAGGTCCGCCTCGCGATCGACGCACTTCGCCGCATGAACCTGTCACGCACACTTGCCGAACCAAATCTGGTTGCGATGAATGGACAGTCAGCAGATTTTCGTGCTGGCGGCCAATTCCCCATTCCCATCATCAGTTCGGGTGGTGTTGGAAACAATCTGCAAGGTGTTTCTTTTGTACCCTTTGGGGTTTCACTGGAATTCACTCCTTTGATTCAGGATCGCGACGTGATCCGTTTGCAGATGAATGCATCCGTCAGCACGCGGGATGAGTCCTTGGGGACCAGCATCGGTGGCGGTGGTGGTGGCACTCAGGTTTCAGGTCTGAATAGCCGCGACTTCTCAACCACAGTTCAACTCCGAAGCGGCCAGACGATCGCGGTCGCAGGCCTTTTGCAAACCAACTACGGTGCGAGTACTGATCGCGTGCCGTTCTGGGGAGACCTGCCGATCATCGGTGCAACCGGAGGTGTCAACCGAAGCAGCAGCGGAGAGCAGGAACTTGTCATTCTCGTCACTCCCCATCTGGTCGCCCCGGTTGACGGATGCAATCCGCTTCCACTTCCAGGCAGCGATGTACACGAGCCCACCGACATCGAGTTCTACATTGCCAATCGACTCGAGAGCCGCCGCTCCAAAGACTACCGTGCATCTGTGCGAACTGATTTTGCCCGGCAAAAACGCGCAGAGAACTGTTGTCCTGAAATCTTCATGATTGGAGAAGTCGGCCCAACCGACCGTTGCTGCCCACAATCGCATCAGAAACCACACAGTGCGATTCAAGCCAATCCGCAACCGGTAACGCCGGCAACGCAAGACCAGACCACAGCTCAAACACGGAGATTCACCGACTTGATTCGGGCAGATGAGCAGACTGCTCTGGAACAGAACCCATCACTCAGAACAATGATCAAGCGAGGTCCTCATGTCGAATAAATCAACCATCGCAAGCTTGATAACAAGTTATCTGGTGACGGCCTTGATCATCACCACCGGGTGTGCATCACGGGGCGGTATCCTTGGTGTGGATTCCTGTGCGGACATACCGGCTGGTGCGATCCCTGAACCTGCTGGCACCAAAGTCTGTGATTGGCAGACAGACCAGGTAGCGGGCGCGAATGCGGACCAAACAGTGTTTTACAACTGTGACTTCGTCGGAAAAACGGCGAAGATTTCACCTGACGCGCTTCAACGAATTGCGAGAACGGCCAGCAACGGCCTGGCAGCCAATCAGCCATCCATCATTGAGCCATCGGGTGATGAAACTCTCGACACGGCGAGGGTCACTGCAGTCACGCTGCAACTGGCGTCGTATGGAATCACTCAACCAGCGGTCGAGGTCGCTATTCCCGCCGCCCTGGGATTACAGGGTGTTCAGGCCGAACGAATCGCCAGCGGCATGGGATCGTTTCGCAATGGTGGTTCCCGGAATGGCGGGGGTTTCCAGTCTGGCGGTATTGGCTCAGGCCGAATATTCGGGAACGGAATCTCTGGAGCAACCTACTGATGAATATTCCGAAACAACCCGCCTGCAAACATTTCGGGTTCATGCTGCTGGTTTCTACCGTGCTTTTGAACACGGGTTGCCGTCAACTGGGTCAACATCAACAAACGGATTTCCTGAAGCCGTTTGCAACCGCTTCCTCGCCGCTATCCGGACGGAATCTTGGCACGATGCCCAGCGACCACACCCTGTGCGTCGAAACCGCAAAAACCGTTGCAGCCGAAGGTCATGCTGATGAAGCGATCAAGCTTTATCTACGCGCAGAAAAAATCGATCCGAAAGCAGCGTCCGTTGATGCACAGCTCGCACCGCTTTACGCAAGTGTGGGCAATTACCCAGCTGCCATTGAGAGGTATCAACGCTGCGTCAAGCAATCACCTTCCGACATCGAATTGTGCAACAACTTTGCATGGACACTGATGGAAGCCGGCCATCATGAACTGGCTATCGCAGAAGCAACTCGAGGACTCAACCAGGCAGGCGATCATGCACGCCTTCAAGCCACACTCGCAATGATCCACTACCGCCAAGGCAATCACGACAAAGCCTTCCAGAGCTTCGAAACCGCGCAGGGTTCTACTGCGGCGCACCACAATCTTTCGCTTCTGGACATCGATGCAGGAAATCTGGAATCTGCAAGAGAACACTTGAGGGCTGCCAATCAATCAGGTGAACACAATTCACAATCCCAGATTCTTTTGACAGCTTTTGAGGCGCAGACAACGGGGAACTGATCGAAAACCCATCCCCATTCTTTTCACCCATGCCAGCCTGAACACACATCATCAGGCCACTTTTTTCGTGCAGGGTCCAGCCTGTTCGTTCACGGCAAGGTACAGAACCAAATCACATGCGTCATACTTGACGTCCCTACCTGTTGCCAGCATGCGAACGACGTGATGAACGCGCATGTGCAAACAAAGCACAAACCCTGACATACAGCAGGAAATCAGCTTTGGATCAACGCGAAGGCATTGTGCTGATGGATGGATTCGAAGTTTTCAGACGAACAACGATACCACACAATTCGATCGTCACCCGCTAGCCCATCTGCCAAGTCGCGCACGATGTCTTCGACAAATTTGGGATGATCGTAGGCATCCTCGGTGACATGTTTTTCGTCCGGTCTTTTCAAGACCGGGAAAACCTGCGTCGAAGCTGCGCCCTCCATGATCCCGAACAGATCTTCGATGGAGATCATTTCACCTTCCGGACATCTCACACTGACGGTCAACTCACATCGCTGATTGTGTGCTCCTCTGTCAGAAATCTGCTTCGAACAGGGACACAAGCTGGTAGCGGGCCCCTTCAAAGTCATGACAAGGTCGTTTTCATTTCCACAGCTGACTTCAAACTCAGCATCAATCCTCAACACCCCAGACTCCTGCGTGACCGGTGCCAGACGCTCGACAAAATAGGGGAATCGAATTTTGAGAAACGCATCCGCTGCCTGTAATCTATCACGAATCGCCTCGCACAGACCAATGATGGAACTCGGCTCCAAAGGTTGGCCCCAGTCCCGCAACAGTTGCATGAAACGGGACATATGAGTCCCTTTCTGATCACTCGGCAAAGAGACGAACATGTCCATGGTCGCGACACTCGGCTGCGTTCCTGCATCCACTTTGAATTGGGAAGCAACCTGCACAGGGAAACTGACCTCGGTAACACCAACTTTGTTGATTGCTATTCTTCGGTCGTCCCGAAAAGACTGCACATCAGGGAGAGCTTCTGTTGGATTCTTTGAAATCATCGGTTTATTCTTTTCAGAATTCTGGGGGGCCTGAACGCTGTTTACCAAGCTATACGAGACAACGCCTTGCTGCAATTACCCTGCATTTGCATATAAGATACGGTTATGGAGTGTCAAGAACTGCTTTGCTCGACAAAGCAGAACAGCCTCTTTGTGCGTGCATATCTCCCTTGTCGCAGAGCGATGCAATCAGCTAGCTTCCACTGACTGGAAATGTTCGAAACATGGCTCGGTCTCAAATGCGAGTTGACGGCCCGGCAGCGTACCCAACTCCGTGGTCTGGTCACTCCCATCGACCGACCAATCATTGCTCAACACTCGTGTGACTGCGATTTTCATGCAGCGTCATCCAACCATTCACTCCATCGTACGCCTGCTCGATTGCAGGCTTCGAGCTGACCATCTTCTGGCCCGGATCATGGCCGTGGTGATCTCTTTCTGTACATGCATGGTGTCGGCATGCCCTTTCTGTTCATCGTTGCCCCATACAATCAGCGACGACCTCGAAGAGTCCATTGCGGCAGTCATCGCGTCACCTGAATTTCTTCACGCGACCACAGACGGGACCCTGATGTATCGCATGAGGATCACCAAGGTAATCAAGGGCAATCAAACTCTTGAAGAATCATACATTGAGCTTTCGCCCTCTCAGGAGATTGCAAGTGACAGATCTTTCTGGCTTGTTGGTTATGGCGAAAACGACAATAAAATTGGATGGGCAACGCCAAGAGAGATATCACCAGATGGCGTCACCTATCTGGCAGGGTTAAAAAATCTGCCAGAGCAGGGGCCGCGCCGCCTGGAGTACTTTTTGCGGTTCCTGCAGCACGAGGATGAGTTCATCGCGTCAGATGCCTACAACGAGTTTGCTGAGGCATCCATGCAGGACATTGTTTCTCTGAAGGATAAGTTGGACAGAAAGTTCATCCTCTCCCAGCTACGCGATCCGTCACTCCCCATTCACCAGCGGCGTTTATGCTGGACACTGCTGAGCCAGTGTGGAAACCCGGTTGATATGCGAATGTTCGATGAATCGCTGAAACAGAGACAACTGGATCCGACATATCGGCCCGGCATGGATGCAGCAATTTCCTGCTTTATCTCGCTTGGCGGCGAACGTGCATTGAGCCGTATCGATCGTGATTACCTTTCAAATCCTGAAGCTGACACCTCGGATTGCTTCGCCGCAATCAGTGCAATTCGCGTGCACGGAACAGAACTCAAGCAGATTCCACGCCACCGCCTGGCAAAATCACTTCACTACCTTCTCGACCGGCCGGACATGGCTGACATGGTCATTCCTGATTTAGCCAGATGGGAGGACTGGTCGGCGATCGACAAGGTCGTAGATCTGTTTCAACAGGCAACCGAACAAACGGTCCTGCTGAAGCCAACTTCCGTCCTCTATTTGAAAAACTGCCCCTTGCCTGCGGCCAAAGCAGCGTTGGAAACGCTTCGAAAGGTTGACCCCACGGCAGTCGCCGCCGCCGAGACTTCGATGCTATTCCATTCGGGAAGAGCAGCGGTTCCCGTCCCGCAACCGGAATCCAGAGACGATCACGAACATATCCGCTCGGCAAGGAAACAGGGATCGCCGTTCTGAAACGACCTGCTGATTGGCAGGCGGTCTCCCCATAATCAGCCTCACGACCAGCCTGTTTCTTCTGGATGTTTCGGGCATTCATTGATGCAAACACATGCCAGGACGAATTGCCGAAAAAAGCAGAACTAACGAGCCACCGGGTACGTACATGAAATCGGTTGTTTGGGGATTTTCTTAATTTGCTCGAAAGAGATTCACATGACTTTCCCCCAACTCCGATATTCTGCTCAAATGCAGCAGAAGCACAGATTAAGGAAGAAATCTTGCCGGGTACTTGTTTGCCCGGTACCTGTAACCCGGCAAGGCTCATCGCGAGCGTTTGCAACCTGTCCCACGCAACATTTCGGAAAACAGACCTGTTTCAATTGCAACTGATTTGCATTTGTTGTATTTTCGTGAAAAACCATCGTTCATTGGCTTCGCTTCCCTCCCTTCCACATACAACGGTCCGGTATGAATCGCTTCACTCTACTCCCAGTTTCTGCTCTGCTGATCATGCTGCTGACGGTCTCCAACGGATGTCAGGATCCCGGTAGTACCGCCGGAGACAACAGTTCCAACGGAGGTGATGGCGGTACCGCACAGCACGATCATGACCACGGGGATCACGATCACGACCACGGTGACCATGATCACGGCGATCACGACCACGGCGATCACGACCACGGTGACCACGATCAGGTCGATCAAGATGAGGCTGAGGATGACGACGATTGAGATACATCGATCCCGACATTAAGCGAGGACGATGGAGGACACACGGCTA